>CAUPQG010000011.1:0-180394 GCA_963513355.1 uncultured Rhodoferax sp.
AATCCCATCATCACGCCCCTGTCGGCCGACGGAAGCGCAACGGGCCCTGCACCGGAAGAAGACGACTGGGAGGGCTGCCTGTCAGTGCCCGGCCTGCGCGGTCTGGTGCCACGCTGGTCGCGTATCCGTTACACCGGTTTTGACCAGTATGGCGACCCCATCGACCGCACGGTGGACGGCTTTCATGCCCGTGTGGTGCAGCACGAGTGTGATCACCTCTGGGGCAAGCTGTACCCAATGCGGGTTCGCGATTTCAGCCAATTTGGCTACACTGAAGTTCTGTTCCCCGAACTGAGTTGACACCTATGAGCCCAGAACTTGCCAAAAAGCTCGCCGCTGCAGTGGACGGCATGCCCGCCTTTCCCAAGAGCGTGCAGCGGGTGCTGGAGCTAACGCGTGACGTCAACAGTACCCCGAAGGACTTGGTCGAGGTCATCGACAAAGACCCTGTGCTTACTGTCAAAGTCTTGAAAGTGGTTAACTCACCCTACTACAGCCTGCCCAAACAGATAACCTCGGTGGGGCACTCGGTGGTTTTTCTGGGGTTCAACACTATCAAGAACCTGGCCCTTAGCATTGCAGCCATCGGCATGCTGCCCAAGACCAACGACGCGGGTTTTGACGGCCAGCAGTACCTTCTGCACTCGCTGGCAACAGCGGCCATTGCCAAGCAGTTGGCGATGAAGCTGGACGATGCCGATCCCATGGACTGTTTTATTGCTGGCCTGTTGCACGACTTTGGCAAGGTGGTGTTGGCCCAGTTCATGCCCAAGGAATTTCGTATGGCGCTGGATATGAGCCAGCAGCAGGGCACATCGTTGCACCTGGCCTTGCGCGAAATCATGGAGGTTGACCACGCCGTGGTGGGAGCCATGCTGGTTGAGAAGTGGCGCTTTGCACCCAAGCTGGTGGAGACCATTCGCCACCAGTACGGCCCGGAGTTGGCCGACTCCGACATGATTGCCAGCGTTTTTGGTGCCAACCAGATCAGCAAGCACCTCAAATTCGGCTTTGCGGGCAACCAATTGGTAGAGGTCTTTCCGCCGGTGGTGGCCAAGCGCCTGGGTGGTACGCTGGAGCAGGTTATCGAGCGGTTGGGCGACCTGAAGCCGCTGTTTGAAGAAGCGCAAGTCTTCTCCAGAATCTAGGGGCTTGTTGGTCAAATAGGCCCCTGGCCCCCGAGAAATATACCTGTATTGCTATAGTTATGGTAGCAAAATCACTGAGCCGCCAGGGCTTCCAGTAGTTCCGTCTCGATCTCGATCTGCTTCTTGTTGTGTTGCAGCTCGGGGCCATCGATCAAGAAGGTATCTTCCACCCGCTCACCCAGGGTTGCAATCTTGGCCAGTTGCACGTTGACCTGGTGGCGCGCCAGCACCAGGGCCAGGCTGTAGAGCAGGCCCACGCGGTCGCTGGCCGATACATTGAGCAGCCAGCGCTGCCCTTTTTCGTCCGGTGTCAGCGTTACGCGGGGAGCAATCGGGAAGCTCTTGACCCGGCGCGACACCCGGCCACGGCTGGGCTTGGGCAAGGGGCCCGCATCGGTGATGACCTTGGTCAGGCCGTTCTCGATCATGCTGGTGATTTCGCGGTACTCCTCGGGAGCGGCTGATGTGACCAGCTGGAACGTGTCCAGCGCGTATCCATTCTTGGCCGTGTGCACGCGCGCATCCAGAATGCTGAATCCGCGTTGCTCAAAGTAGCCGCAAATGCGGGCAAACAGATCACTCTGGTCTGGCGTGTAGACCATCACCTGCAGGCCTTCGCCCGCGGGTGAGCGGCGTGCCCGCACCACCGCTTGGTTGGAGCCCACCAGGCGAGACAGGTGGCGCGTGTGCCAGGCAATGTCGGCCGCATCATGGCGCATGAAGTAGCCTACATCCAGCGTGTCCCATAGCGGCTTGTGCGCCTCGAAGGGCAGGGAGTGCATGTTGACGATGACCAGGGCCTCGCGCTTGCGGGCCTCTACCTCGGCATCCGGGTCGGGCGCATGGCCACCCAGCGCCCGGCTGGTATAGCGGTACAGGTCTTCCAGCAGCTTGCCCTTCCAGGCGTTCCACACCTTGGGCGAAGTGCCCCGGATGTCGGCGACGGTCAGCAGGTAGAGCGCGGTTAACTTGCGCTCGTTGCCTACCCGTCTGGCGAAATCTGCAATCACCTGGGGGTCGCTCAAATCGGCTTTCTGGGCGATGCGGCTCATGGTCAGGTGTTCACGCACCACAAATTCGATCAGTTTCGCATCTTCAGCCGGGAATCCGTGCTGTTTGCAGAAGCGCCGTACCTCGCTGCCACCCAGGTCAGAGTGGTCACCGCCTCGGCCCTTGGCGATGTCATGGAAGATGGCCGCGATGGATAACAACCAGGGCTTGTCCCAGCCTGCCGCCAATTGCGAGCAGAACGGGTATTCGTGGGAGTGCTCGGCAATGAAGAAGCGGCGCATATTGCGCAGCACCATCAGAATGTGCTGATCCACCGTGTACACATGGAACAGGTCGTGCTGCATTTGCCCCACGATGCGCCGGAACACCCACAGGTAGCGCCCCAGCACCGAAGTCTGGTTCATCAGCCGCATGGCATGGGTGGTGCCCTGGGGCTCCATCAAAATCTGGCGGAAAGTCTGGCGGTTCACCGGGTCGCTGCGAAAGCGTGCATCCATCAGGCTACGGGCGTTGTACAGGGCGCGCAGTGTGCGGGCCGACAAACCCTTGACACCGACCGTGGTCTGGTAGACCAGAAAGGTCTCCAGAATGGCGTGGGGTTCGCGCTGGTAGAGATCATCGCTGGCGACGTCGACCATGCCCGCTTTGTCGTTGAATCGATCGTTGATGCGGCGCGGGGCGTGGGTCGATGGATTCAAGCGCTCCTCAATATTGAGCAGCAAGATCTGGTTGAGCTGTGCCACGGCCTTGGCTGCCCAGTAGTAGCGCTTCATCAGCTGTTCGCTGGCGCGTACCACGCCCTTCGCAGAAGGGGGCGTGGAGGTCACATACCCAAAGGACTCGGCGACCGCGTTTTGCATGTCAAAGATGAGGCGGTCTTCACGCCGGTTGGCAATCAGGTGCAGGCGCGCGCGCACCCGCATCAACAGTGATTCATTGCGCTGGATCTGGCGCACTTCAAAAGGCGTGGCCAGGCCACGGTCGGCCAGTGCATGCCAGTTGTCGCCAAAGCCTGCGGCCTTGGCCACCCACAAAATGACCTGCAGATCGCGTAAGCCGCCAGGGGATTCCTTGCAGTTGGGCTCCAGTGAGTAGGGCGTATTTTCGAACTTGGTGTGGCGCTGGCGCAGTTCCAGTGTCTTGGCGACAAAGAAGGCCCGGGGGTCCATGGCCTTGAAAAACGCTGTCTGGAACTGCTGCACCAGTTCGGTGTTGCCGGTGATCAGCCGGTGCTCCAGCAGCGCTGTCTGGATGGTGACGTCTTTGGCCGCCTCGGCCAGGCAGTCGCCCAGGGTGCGCACGCTGGAGCCGATTTCCAGCCCCACGTCCCAGCAGCTGCCGATAAAGGCCTCGATACGGGCCTTGAGCGCGGTGTCATAGTGTGGATCGAACCCGTCCGGTAGTAATACCAGCACATCGACGTCGGAGTGCGGGAATAACTCGCCACGGCCAAAGCCACCAACGGCCAAAAGAGCGAATGGGTGTTGCAGGCCGGCATGCTCCCAAAGCTGTTTGAGTACGCCATCGGCGAGGTGCGCCAATCGGTTCAACGCCTTGCGAACGTCGCGCCCTGTGGCATCACCTTGCCCCAGGTTTTGCAACAAGAGGCCTTTGTCGGCGCGGTAGGTGTTGCGGATAGCCTGCAGATCAGCCATTGGGGGAGCCGTGCCGTCGATGTGCAACGGGCTTCAGGCTGCCACGGTTTGTGCAGGCACAAAGGCCGGTATGGGCGGCGAGCCGGCAGATAAGGTCATGACTTCATAACCTGTGGGGGTTACCAGCACGGTGTGCTCCCATTGGGCGGACAGCGAGTGGTCTTTGGTGACGATGGTCCAACCGTCTTTCTCGGGACCGTCCTTGATCTCTTTCTTTCCGGCGTTGATCATGGGCTCGATGGTGAAGGTCATGCCCTCGACCAGCTTGTCCAGTGTGCCCGGGCGGCCGTAGTGCAAGACCTGGGGCTCTTCGTGGAATACCTGACCAATGCCGTGGCCGCAAAACTCGCGCACCACGGAAAAACCATGGCCTTCCGCAAACTTCTGAATTGCATAGCCAATATCACCCAGGTGGATGCCCGGTTTGACCAGCATGATGCCTTTCCACATGGCTTCGTAGGTAATGTTGGCCAGCCGCTTGGCGGCAATGGACACCTCACCCACCATGAACATGCGGCTGGTGTCTCCGTGCCAGCCGTCCTTGATGACGGTGACATCGATATTGACGACATCGCCCTTTTTGAGCGCCTTGTCATTGGGGATGCCGTGGCAGACCTGGTGGTTGACCGAGGTGCAGATGGACTTGGGGTAGGGAATATCGCCGCCGCCTCGGTAGTTCAGCGGTGCCGGAATGGCGCCTTGCACCTGGGTGATGTAGTCGTGGGCTAGTTTGTCCAGCGCGTTGGTGGTGACGCCGGGTTTGACAAAAGGCGTCAGGTAATCCAGCACTTCAGAGGCGAGGCGGCCCGCAACTCGCATGCCTGCGATGCCTTGGGCGTCTTTGTAGGTAATGGTCATGGCGCAATTATCCCAGAGCCGCCGCTCGTGCGTTCTCCCGCCACAGGGAAGCGCCCAACAACACCACTTGCAACTGCTTGACAAAGTTCTCCGCCATTTCTGCCTCCAGCATGGGCTGGTCGGGCGGCAGGTCCAGTATCTCGGGCGCTGCTGCCAACATGGTGGTGACGATCAGGCCACACACCATTTGCAGGCTGGCGGTGGACAGGTCTTTGTAGGCACCCAGGCGGCGAAAGTCTTGCGCCATTTCATTGGTGAAGTGGGTCACTTCGTTGCGAATGGCCATGCGCAGGATACGGCTGCCGCCTGAGCGCTCGCTGGACACGAAGAGGAA
Organism: uncultured Rhodoferax sp.; assembly: GCA_963513355.1. Lineage (GTDB taxonomy): Bacteria > Pseudomonadota > Gammaproteobacteria > Burkholderiales > Burkholderiaceae_C > Allorhodoferax. Next base: position 5,007 of record CAUPQG010000011.1, read on the forward strand.
GAGCAGGCGGTTGTCCACCACGTAGTGGCGATAGACCTGCACCGAGCGGCGCACGATGTCCGCATTGGTTGCATCGGTCTGGCGCGCCTCGCGCAACAGGCGGCGCAGTGTTATGCCCATTTCTTCCACCAATTCCAAGCCGAGTTCATCGGTATTGCGAAAGTGCCGGTAGAAGGCGTTGGGCACCATGCCGGCCTCGCGGGCGATCTCGCGGATGCCCAGACTGGTAAAGCTGCGGCCTTCACCCATCAGCGCCAGAGCCGCCTGCAACAGGCTGTTGCGGGTCAGGTCCTTGCGCTCGGTACGGGTGAGCTTGTCCTTGGGGTCTGCTGTGCTGGTGGGCTTGGTCATGGTGATATGTTTGTGTACGTTTGTATTCTATTGGTTTTGTTGATTTATAAAACACAGAGCTGTATTTGCGGAATAAATTGGCTTTGCTCACTAATGCGGTTTGGTTTGATTGACTGTTGGTGTACAAATGTACACAATAAAAGCATCCCAACCAGGAGCCACCATGCAGACCGTCATCGCGCCCTCATCCCAAGCCCCAGCCACCCTGCGACGACTCGCTCTGGCCGTCAACGCGCCACTGGTCCAGGCCTTGCGCCACCCATGGGTGGAGTCCATTGTTCGCCTCAGTGCGGTGGAGGAAGCGTTGACCTCCATCCACCCATTGCTGTCGCTCACCAATGTGCGGGCCCGGGTGGTGCGTATCGTGGATGAAACACCAACCACCAAAACCTTTGTACTGCAGCCCAATGCGCTGTGGGCGGGAGCGCAGGCCGGGCAGTTTGTGCGCGTGCAGTTGGAGATCAATGGCCGCCGGGTGGAGCGGGCCTATAGCCTGTCGTCTCGGCCGGGGTGGCGCCGCATCGCCTTTACCGTCAAGCGGCAAGAGCCTGGTCTTGTGTCCGGGCATTTGCACGCGGCGGTCAAGGTGGGGGATGTGTTGACCATCAGCCAAGCCCTGGGTGAGTTCGTCTTGCCGAATGTCTTGCCCACCAAGATGTTGTTGCTCAGCGCCGGCAGCGGCATCACGCCGGTGATGTCCATGCTGCGTGATCTGAAAGCCCGCCAGTACCAGGGCGATCTGGTGTTTCTACATGTGTGCCGCGCACCGGATGATCTGATCTTCGCCCAGCAACTGTACGCTTTGGCTGCTGACTTCTCGGGCCTGCGATTGGTGGTGCACCATGACACCCAGGCAGGTTTTTTCTCGCCACAAGTGCTCGCGGCGCAAGTGCCCGATCTGGGGGCGCGCAGCACCTGGATGTGTGGCCCCGCGGGCTTCATGGATGCCATGAGCGCGTATTGGGTTGAGCAGGGTTTTGAATCAGAACTGTTTAGCGAACGTTTTGTCGGCGCGCCAGTCCTGCCCAGCACAGCGCCGGGCAAACCGGTAGCGGTGTCATTCGTCAAGAGTGGCGCCACCTTCACCACCCATGGGACGGATCCTCTATTGGTGCAGGCCGAACGTGCCGGTCTAACCCCCAAACATGGATGCCGCATCGGCATCTGCCGCTCCTGCCAGTGCGTCAAGACCAGCGGCACGGTGGAGAACCTGCAGACTGGTGAAGTCTCGTCCGCGCCGAACGAGCTGATACGCCTGTGCATCTCCACCGCACGCTCCGATGTGGCGTTGGCGCTCTGAGCGCACGCCGTCAAGCCGTCTAACCACTCAACACTCTTTTTTTTGGAGCACACCATGAGCTTTGCAAAACCCACCACCCTGAGCCGCGAGCAGGTCGCCGAGTTCGAGCGCGAGGTCAATACGATTCGTGACAGCGTGACGAACAACCTGGGCCAGGCCGATGTGGACCACATCCGCAACATGATCCGCATCAGCCGCGCCAGCGAAATCGGTGGCCGCGCGCTGCTGCACTTTGGCGTGGGACCACTGAGTTGGGTGGCCGGTGTGCTGGCTCTGGCCAATGCCAAGATCCTGGACAACATGGAAATTGGCCACAACGTGATGCACGGCCAATACGACTGGACGGGTGACCCGTCGCTGAACTCGCAAACCTTTGAATGGGACATTGCCTGTGATGGGGAGCAATGGCGCCATTCGCACAACGTGACCCACCACACCTACACCAACATCCTGGGCAAGGACCGGGACCTGGGCTATTCGCTGTTGCGTATGACGGATGAGCAGAAGTGGAAGCCGCGCCACTGGTTTCAGCCCCTGGCGAACCTGATGCTGGCCATGGGGTTTCAATATGGCGTGGGTTCACACGACCTGGAGATTGGCCGCTACAAGCATGGTGCCATGCCCAAGGCGGAATTCAAGGCGCGCCTAGACAGGTTCCTGACCAAGGTGGGCAAGGTCTGGTTCAAGGACTACCTGCTGTTCCCGCTTCTTGCGCTGTGGAGCGCACCGCGCGTGCTGGCGGGTAACTTCTGCGCCAATTTGATCCGCAACCTGTGGACCTACCTGATCATTTTTTGCGGCCATTTCACCGAAGGCGTGGCGATCTACCGCGAAGATGATACGCGCAATGAGACCAAGGGTGACTGGTACATCCGCCAACTTTCCGGCTCCAGCAACCTCACGGGTGGCAGGCTCTTTCACGTCATGAGCGGCCACCTGAGCCACCAGATCGAGCACCATCTGTTCCCTGACATGCCCGCCCACCGTTACCCCGAGGTGGCGCCGCAGATCCAGGCGCTGTGCCGCAAATACGGCCTTTTCTACAACACGGGCAGCCTGGCCAAGCAGTATTGGACGGTGATGAAGCGCATCATGACCTACACCCTGCCACCCAAGCGTGCGACCGTTTGATAGGTTGCTTTGGTGCACTGCAACATGCGGTTAGGCGAAACGCTCTACGTTAAATGACCAATTGGTCGGTACCATCGCGCCCCAAAGGAGCTTCCCTCGTATGAACGATTCGTATCTTGGCTTTGCCAACTCAACCCTTGGCTCACGCATTGCGGCAATGCTGGGCCTGCCACAACCTCTGCCTTTGGAGCGTTTCCAGCCCGGCCAGCCTGTCATCAAGGGTGGTGTCTTGCTGGGTGGTGGCGCCAATCCCCAACTGCTGAACGCCTTGGTATCGGCCTTCAAGGACATGGGCGCGCAAACTGTTGCACACAAGAGCCTGCCCCAATGGATGGGCCTTGCCAACGAAGCTGGCATGATGACCGGCCGCTGGGGTGTCGCGGACCAGCCGGGTGAAAAGGTCAAGGCCCTGGTGTTTGACGCCACGGGCCTCACGGATAGCTCGGAATCCGAAGCGATCTACAACTTCTTCCACGATGCGGCCCGTTCCGTTTTGCCCTGCGGCCGAGTGGTCGTGTTGGGTCGCCCGCCCGAGGCCTGTGCGACACCCCGCCAAGCCACGATCCAGCGCGCGCTGGAAGGTTTGACCCGCTCGCTGGCCAAGGAACTCAAGCGTGCCATCGCCGTGCAACTGGTCTATGTGGCCGAAGGTGCAGAAGACCAGTTGGAAAACACATTGCGCTTTTTGCTGTCGCCACGCTCCGCCTATGTGTCGGCGCAAGTGGTGCGACTCACCGTACCCAGCGCCGCTTCCGGTGAAGCCATTGACTGGAGCCAGCCACTGGCTGGCAAAAAGATTCTGGTGACCGGTGCATCCCGCGGCATCGGTGAATCGATTGCCGAAGTCATGGCCCGCGACGGCGCACAAGTCATTTGTCTGGATGTACCCCAGGCCCAAGAGGGTTTGGATGCGGTTGCCAAGCGACTGGGTGCCAAGGCCTTGGCTCTGGACATTGGCTCTGCCGAAGCACCCCAAGCGTTGGTGGATGCGGCCCTGGCCGACGGCGGCTGGGACGTTGTCGTGCACAACGCCGGCATCACCCGCGACAAGACCATTGCCAACATGAAGGACCACCTGTGGCAGGCCGTTGTCAACGTCAACCTGTCCACCCAGGAGCGAATCAATGAGGCGCTGGTTGGGGCAGGTGCCTTGAAGGCAGGCGCGCGCATTGTGTGTGTGTCGTCCATCTCCGGGATTGCTGGCAACCTGGGTCAGACCAACTACGCATTGTCCAAAGCTGGTGTCATTGGCATGGTGCATAGCATGGCCCCGGTTTTGGCAGAGAAGGGCATCACCATCAACGCGGTTGCCCCCGGTTTTATCGAAACCCAGATGACCGCCGCCGTGCCCTTTGCCATCCGCGAAGCCGGCCGCCGCATGAATTCCATGGGGCAGGGCGGTCAGCCGGTCGACGTGGCCGAGGCCATTGCCTGGTTTGCCTCACCCGCCTCCGGCGGTTTGACCGGCAATGTGGTCCGCGTTTGCGGCCAAAGCCTGATTGGTGCCTAACGCCATGACCACAACGACCCAAGAAATCACGGGCTCTCCCAGCTTGGCAGCCACTTTTTTCCGTGCGCTGGGCACGGGTGGCAAACGCCCCGGCCTGGTCAAGACTTTGCCCAAGGTCGAGCTGGCCATTCCCAGTGTCACGCTGGATGCGCAACACATTGCGCGTTACGCCGCGTTGTGTGGCTTCAGCCCGTCGCAAGGCGTGCCGCTGATTTACCCGCAAATGCTGACGTTCCCGCTGGTGACCGCTTATATGTGCTCGCCCGAATGCCCGTGGCCAGCCATGGGCACCGTGCATCTGGCCAATAGCATTGCGCAGCGCAAACAACTGCGCGCCGGTGACACGGTGCGGGTGGAGATGGGCACGGGCGAACTCTTCACCCACGAAAAAGGGCAGGGCTTCACGCTGGACCTGCGCATCCTGCGCGATGGTGAGCTGGTGTGGAGCGCCACCCAAAGCCTGCTGCGAGTGGGTGTCAAGGAAACATCGGGCCAGCCGTTCACCAGCCAGCTGGCGCTGGACACGGCGCTGTCTTGCCAGACGGAATTTACGGCACCAGCCGATATCGGCCGTAGCTATGGTGCTGTGTCGGGTGACCGCAACCCCATCCACCTGACGGCCATCACGGCCAAGCTGTTTGGCTTCAAGCGGGCCATTGCCCACGGAATGTGGACCAAGGCGCGGGCCCTGTCGTATCTGCTGCCCGCCGACCCGCTGGAGCAGGCGACTGCCACGGTGGAGTTCAAGACCCCCTTGCTGCTGCCCGGTCGCGCTGCACTGTGGACGGAGCGTTCCGACCATGGCGCGCAATTTGAAGTGCGTGACAAGAAGGGCATGCGCCCCCATCTGCGCGGACAACTCAGCTACTAAAAACGTAGCAAATCTCTCTTTCTGTTTTTCTACCGATACGGAACAACAACACCATGACAACTCCTTCCATTCGCCGCGTCGCCATTCTGGGCGGTAACCGCATTCCTTTTGCCCGCTCCAACACCGTTTACTCCCAAGCCTCCAACCAAGAGATGCTGACCGCCACCCTGCAAGGCCTAGTGGACCGTTTCAACCTGCACGGCGAGCGTCTGGGCGATGTGGTCGCCGGTGCGGTGATGAAACATTCGCGGGACTTCAACCTGGTGCGCGAGTCCGTGCTGTCCACCACGCTGGCGCGTGAGACTCCGGCCTTTGATATTCAGCAAGCCTGCGGCACCGGTCTGGAAGCCGCCATGTTGGTAGCCAACAAGATTGCGCTGGGCCATATCGACAGCGGTATTGCCGGTGGAGTGGATACCACCTCGGATGCGCCTATTGCCTTGAACGAAAAGCTGCGCAAGATTCTGCTGGACCTGTCCCGCGCCAAGACCGGCGCACAGCGCCTGGCCATTGCCGCGCGTGTGCGCCCCTCCATGCTGCTCAAGCCCGCCTTGCCCCGCAACGGCGAGCCCCGCACCGGTTTTTCCATGGGCGAACATGCCGAAATCATGGCCCGCGAATGGGCTGTGCCCCGCGAAGCCCAGGATGAACTGGCCTTGAAGAGCCACCAGAACTTGGCCAAGGCCTACGAACAAGGTTTCTTCACCGACCTGATGACCCCATTCAAGGGCGTCACCAAGGACAACAACCTGCGTGCTGATCTGACGATTGAAAAGCTGCGTTCGCTCAAGCCTGTGTTCGACAAGAAGGTCGCGCCCGGCCAGGGCACCTTGACCGCTGGCAACTCCACCCCTTTGACCGATGGCGCGTCCGCCGTGCTGCTGGCCAGTGAGGAGTGGGCCGCTGCGCGCAACCTGCCGGTGCAGGCCTACATCACCTTCAGCGAAGTGGCGGCTGTGGACTTCTTCGACAAGAAGGAAGGCCTGCTGATGGCCCCGGCCTATGCCGTGCCGCGCATGCTGGCGCGCGCTGGCCTCACGTTGCAAGACTTTGACTACTACGAAATCCACGAAGCCTTTGCCGCCCAGGTGCTGTGCACGCTAAATGCCTGGCAAGACAAGGTCTTCTGCAAGAACCAGTTGGGTCTGGACAAGCCGCTGGGCAAGATCGACATGAAGAAGCTCAACGTCAACGGCAGCTCGCTGGCAGCCGGTCACCCCTTTGCCGCAACGGGTGGCCGCATTGTGGCCACGCTGGCCAAGATGCTGGCGCAAAAAGGCTCCGGCCGCGGTTTGATCTCCATCTGCGCTGCAGGTGGCCAGGGCGTCGTTGCCATCATCGAAAGGTAATCGCCATGCTGCAATACAAAGCCCCCCTGCGCGATATGCGCTTCTTGATCAACGAAGTGCTGGACTACCCGCAGCACTACGGCACGTTGTCCAACGGCGCGGACGCAACGCCCGAGATGGTTGACGCCATTCTGGAAGGCGCGGCCACGCTGTGTGAAGAAGTGTTGGCCCCGCTGAATGCATCCGGCGACAAGGAAGGTTGCCACCTGAACGATGGCGTGGTTACCACGCCCAAGGGCTTCAAGGAAGCCTATGCCCAATTCATCGCGGGTGGCTGGCAAGGTCTGTCCTTTCCCGTGGAATACGGTGGCCAGGGCCTGCCCATGTCGCTGAACCTGATGAAGTCGGAAATGATGGGTGCGGCCAACTGGTCGTTCAACATGTACCCCGGCCTGAGCATCGGCTGCATCAACACGCTGCTGCAATACGGCACCGACGCCATCAAGACCGTTTACCTGCCGCGCCTGGTGGCAGGTGAGTGGACCGGCACCATGTGCCTGACCGAACCCCAATGCGGCACCGACCTGGCCCAGGTCAAGACCCGTGCAGAACCACAAGCTGACGGCACTTATGCACTGACCGGCACCAAGATCTTCATCTCGTCTGGCGACCACGACCTGGCGGAAAACATCGTCCACATCGTGTTGGCCCGCCTGCCTGGCGCACCCGAAGGAACACGTGGCATTTCACTGTTTGTGGTGCCCAAGTTTGCGGTGGCCGCTGACGGCACTGTGGGTGATCGCAATGGCGTGAACACCGGCTCGCTGGAGCACAAGATGGGCATCGCCGCCAATGCGACGGCCGTGCTGAACTTTGACGGTGCCATCGGCACACTGATCGGCGAACCCAACCGGGGGTTGGAGGCCATGTTCACCTTCATGAACACGGCCCGCATCGGCACAGCCATTCAGGGCGTGGCCCATGCCGAGCTGTCGTTCCAGGGCGCTTTGCCCTATGCCCAAGAGCGCCGCTCCATGCGGGCCCTGTCGGGCAAGAAAGAGCCTGAGCAAGTTGCAGATGCATTGATCTGGCACCCCGATGTGCGCCGCATGCTGCTGACCCAAAAGGCCATTGCCGAAGGTGGCCGCGCCATGGTCTACGGCGCGTCCAAAATCGCCGACAAGATGTTCAACGCCGTGACGGAAGGCGACCAGGCTGCGTACAAAAAGTACGACGATGAACTGGGTTTCTACACCCCCATCCTCAAGGGCTTCTTGACCGAGATGGGTCTTGAAGCGGCCAACCTGGGCATCCAGGTGTTTGGCGGCCACGGCTACATCGGCGAACACGGCATGGAGCAGATCGCGCGCGATGCCCGCATCTCCACGCTGTACGAAGGCACCACCGGCATTCAGGCGTTGGACCTGCTGGGCCGCAAAGTGCTGCTCAATACCAAGGGCAAATGTGTGCGCGACTTCAGCGCCACCATCTTACGCATGGTCAAGCCCTACACGCTGCAACGCACGCCCATGGGTCAGATGATGCGCACCCTGGCGCGCCGCACGGCCCAGTGGAATGTGCTGACCACACTCATCATGCTGCGTGCCTCCAAGGACCGCGAGCAGGTTGGTTCATCCAGCGTGGACTATCTGATGTACTCCGGCTTTGTAATGATGGCCTACTTCTGGGCGCTGCAGGCATCCAAAGCGGCTGAGTTGCTGGCCAGCGGCAAGGGCAAGGAGTCCAACGACTTCTACACCGCCAAGATCCAGACCGCAGAGTTCTACTTTGCGCGCCTGCTGCCCCGTGCGGACAGCCACTACAGCGCGGCGCTGGCGCCCACCAGCGCAGTGATGCAGATGCCGCAGGAGTTGTTTCAGATGGCGTGAGGCTGAGGGCTGCTAGGAGGATTTGGCCTCCAGCCCCCGCGGAATATGCGCATACAGCTATCAATTCAGGATTGAATGGGTAAGCTTCTGGCAGCGGAGAACTGCACAAATGAACTCGCCAGCAAGGGCCGTTTCGACGGCCAGGGCGATCACCACACGCCCAAGCCCTTTGTCCGCCAGGAGGGTTGCAAGAATCTGGAGTGTGCATCTTCACCCATGGCATTGCCCGCGCCCACCGTGATGACTGTGGGCGCAGTGTTGATCGCTATGGGTCAATCCACAGTATGGGTTGCGACAGATGCCAACCGATGCTCATCATGCGCTTGCCCGGTCGGGGCGACAGGGGCGCGTCCAGCGCTTGTGGGCTTGCGCGGGCTGCCAATCCTTTGCTGCTGAACACATGAATCCAAGCCTGATCGGGTTCGCTCCACAACCACACCTCCAAAGTTTGCTTCTTGATCCCGTCGTCGACGTAGTCTGCGTCGATCGCACCCTGGCGGAAAAAGATCAGCTCTTTTGTGGCATCGCGCGGATCGGCCGCCACTGCCAATGCGCAGCGGCCACAGGGGCTCTCACTGGTCTTGGCTAGACTGGGCAGCGCCATGCTGTCCCAGGCCGAGCCGTCTGCATCGCTGCGGGCAATGGAGATCTGTTGCGTTTGCGGGTCCTGTGACAGCACGATGACACGCCCTTGCGCGGTAATGACGGTTGATATTTCGTTGGCAGGGCCTGTCGCGCTCAATGTGGGCGCAGCCGATGCCTTGCCTCCGGTCAAAGCCAGTCTTTCGACAATCGCAACTCGTGCATAGGGGCCAGTGCCGACATACCGCTCCGGGCATTCCTGGCCAGCTGTTGGTCGGCAATCCGGGTCCAGTGCAGATACGGTCTCACTCTGCACCTCGCCACCCGCTGACACCAGCATCCCATCAGCCAGCAGACGCGCAAGACCACCTTGCCGGCCACGCTGCAATTGCGAAACCATTTGCAGCTTTCGCGTGTCAAGGTCCAGCCTGAGCAAGCGCTGCTCTGCGGTGAGCAGCAGGGCCACATTGCCCTCGGCCTGGACCAATTGCGCAAACTCCAGTTCAGGCAACGCAATGGGCTCACTCCAGCGCTCGTCCACAACGTTGTAGATCGCCATGGCGGAGCTGCTGGGCGGAATGTAACTGGAGAGGTTTCCACTCATTTCAAAGCCCCGGTCATTTGACTCCTTGATACCCTTGAACAGGATGCGCGCATCGTCCAGCCAGAAGGCCTGTGCGGCCCCGCTGGCAAAGGGTATGTTGGGTAACTGTTTGACGGCGCCAGTGGTCAGGTCCGTCAATTCCGCGAGGGCGCTGTAGCGCATTTGCCCTGTACTGGTGAATCCAAAACGGCGGCCACCGCCGGCAAATAGCCACTTGCCGCGCTTGGCCGCAGCTGTGCCCAACAGGCTAAAGGCAATGGACTGCCTGGCGTCGCCTGGCATGATGTTGATACGGTCAAATCCTGACGTGGCAAAGCAGCAGCCGCCAAATCCATCCTGGTTGTCGACGCCACCTGCGGCCACCACGTCTTGGTCCGAGAGTGCTTGTACCTTTCCGCTGATGCGGCGCAGTGGCATAAGTCCGGCAACCTGCCAGCTGGCAGCATAGCCGGTGGGTGATTTGGCGTTGCGCGGCAATACCATCACCTGCGGCTCCAGGTAACCTGCCACGACAATCGTGCCATTGGGTGTCAGGGCGGTGGATGGCGCATCGGCGCCATACGCGTCCGCGCAGGGAACAAAGGGCAAACCGGGCAGACTGGCCCAGCGGTTGGTTTGCGGCTCGTAGACATCCACACTGCGCACTTTGGCAGACTCGCCGTAGCAGCCCAAGGACCGCGCGCCGGTTACTAGCACACGACCATCGGGCAATACGAGCGCCGCGCCATTCACGCGTTCATGCGGCATGGGTGCGACTGGTTTTGCCACCCAGGTGTCGACTGCATTGTTCGGCTCGATCAGGCTGGCAAGTGTTGGGGTCACATCACCGCCGAGCAGCAATACGCGCCCATCCTGCAGCTTGACGGCAGTATGGCCATAGCGTGGCACTTGATTGGTCTGCCCGGTCTGATTGGGCCTGCCATCGAAAGACAGCACACCACGATCCACCATGGAAAGCTGTTTGGCGTTCGCATCCAGACGCAATTGCTGCATGTGAAAGGGGGCTCCTTGCCCGGTACCATACAAGGCACGCCCTTGCGAGCCCGATGCAGAGTGCCCCAGCGCCAGCACGGATTGGTCGTTGAGAACGACCGCTACCGGCTCGTTGAATCCGGTCTTCAGGCTCAGACGTTGACCGTCGGGCTTGATTAGCACCGAGGTTGGCCCCAGCAGCCACACACCATGCTGGCTGGCCAGCGCGGTATAGCGGGCTGGGTTGTCTGTACCGAGATCGAGTTCGGGTAGCGTAAAAGAACGGACCGTGTTCGCCTTCCAGTCGATATGCCAAACCAGCGCGCGGTTGCCGTCACGCTGAAAGAGCATCATCGCGCCGTTCTCCAATGCCAATGGCTTTGCGAAGGTGCGCCAGCCTTGGGCTGCGGGCAGCCGACCGAGCAGCACGTCGGCACCAGCGGATGCTTCGGATTCGGCCGGGTCTGACACCAAATTGCCAGGAAGCTTGCTCATGAGCACATCGGTGCCGACGGGTTCACTGGCCTTGACGGGAGCGTTTTCCAGATAAAAAAGGTATCCGCATGACAGTACGACCGCGATAACGACGAGGTCAAGGGCGCGTGGCAGTTTCATGTTCTAGCAACCGGCCGAACTGGGGTCCGAGTACTGAAAGCGGCCAGCCAAGCCAACGAGTTCACCTGGCTTGGCCAGTGATGACAAATAGACTGAGACATCGCTTGAGTAGTCACTGTGGCTCAGTATCAGGTCTGGCTTGCCGTCGCCATCCAGGTCGCCCGCCCACAGCAGATAGCCCTGGGGGCGCAGCGAACCCGTACCCGAAATTTCGCTGAAACTGAAGCCCGGCAATTGCTGGCGCGTGCGCCCGATGCGCAGCTCAAACGTGGCGATGTCGGCGCTGGCAGGCGCGTTTCTATTGCCGTCCTTTGCTGGCGTGAGCTGCACGCGCGGCACAATATCTGCAAACTGCCCATTACCCAAGGCCAAGCGCACTTCCAGGGTGCCGGGGCGCTGGGTCGTTGGGTAGGCGCTCATGCCCTGGTGCACATAGCTGGTGACTGGACCGGCGGCGAGTTTGAGTTTAGCCAGGCTGCGCAGGGGTTTGAAAACGGCGATGAGCTTGGGACGTTTTTCGCCATCTTTCTCCACCTTGTCCAAGTCGAATGGCAAAGGGGACCAATGCAGCAGTTGGCTGTTGACGGGCTCGGAGTCGTAGACACCATGCTTGGCCCGGGCCACCGACAGGCTGGTGTCGTAGATCCGGCACCCGCTGTGGTCGTCACCCGGAGAATTGTCCGAAAAGCACACCAATGCCCACCAACCAGTGCCTGCACGGTAGCCGTTGCCAGGAATGTGCCAACCGGCCTTGCTGCCCGGCTGGCCTGCAGCTGGATCCCGGCTGTCGACTGATACCAACGCGCTGAAGCCGCCAGGGAACAGCACCAAGTCGCCCTGAGTCTCGCTGGCAGCAGCATTTGCAGATTCTTGTGCAGGTGCGTTTTGCACTGCCATCATGGTCGCGGTGCCGAGCGAAAGCGCTGCCATCCAATGGACGAGCTTTGAATACCGGTGCATGTCAGATCTTTTTTTCAACTGGAACTCCACTCATCTTTCATGGACGGGCTATTCTCGTGGATTGCGCCATTACCGTTCAAGCGCACCGACGCACCACAATCTGCCGGAGCACGGAGGGAAACTTGTGGGTGGTGTCAAGGAAAACTCACAGCGCGTTGTGGGAGCGGTGCCCGCCTGGTGTTTGTGGGATTTTAGTTGTGCAGATTAGCTGCTAGCCACGATGTTCACCACCGTGCAAGTAGGTTTGTAGGCCAAGTACAAGAAGCATGACGACGAGCTGGGCTTCTATGCCCACATCCTCATCTCCACGCTGTACGAAGGCACCACCGGCATCCAGGCGCTGGACCTGCTGAGCCGCAAAGTGCTGCTCAACACCAAGGGCAAATGTGCGCGCGACTTCAGCGGCACCATCTTGCTTTGTGATGATGGTCTACTTCTGGGCAGTGCAGTCGTCCAAGGCTGCGGGACAATTGGCCAGTGGCAAGGGCAAGGAATCGATTGATTTCTACACCGACAAGATCCAGACGGCAGAGTTCTGCTTTGCGCGCCCGCTGCCCCGTGTGGACAGCCACTTCAGCGCGGCGCTGGCTCCCACCAGCGCAGTGATGCAGATGCCGAAGGAGCTGTTTCAGATGGAGTGAGGCAAAACCGGCCTATAGCCCCCGAAAAATATGCGTATGCTGCTATCAATTTAGGAGTTTTCGGGCGACCCGCAGGCTCACAGCTCCGGTGCTTTGGATTCGGACAAGGCGGCCTGCGCAGATAGCACGCAAACCTCAGGAGCCCGCAGGCTGCAGACCCAAGCCCTGTTTTTGCGTGTAACGGGTCTGGGTGTGGGGCTGTCCGTTGACCAGCGTGTGAACCAGAACGCATTGATCGGGCTGCGGTTCACGTACAAACTCAAGGTGGAGTGGCTCGAGTTTTTCGCGTGTATAGATGCGCCCTACAAGCGTTTGGTCACGCACGAAACACTCCAGCACTAACGGGGCCGCATGCGGGTTGTTCAGCCGCAGATCCTTGTAGCCCCACACCACCGTCGCATCTGCTCCCAATGGGGTGAAGCGTTCATGCTCCTGATAGATATCTATGCTGTGTGCATGCCGTTCATTTACTTCAAGCCCGGCAGTGAGACCGAGGTGGTAGATCAGGCTGGATAGCTGGCACAAACCGCCGCCGACCTGGCGTGTCAATTGCCCGTTGACCAGATTGCGCCCGACAACGAAACCGTTGCTCTCCACTGGCTGCCTGATATAGCGCCAGAACGACCATGTCTGGCCGGGCTCAAGCAGCGCAAGATTCACGCGCCGGGCACCCACGTTCAAGTTCATGAGCTTGTTTTCAAACAGCGCACTAGGCTGGACTGGCTGGACAATTTCTGTGTGCAAAGCGAAGGCTGTTAGGTCAGCAGCGGTAGCCCGCCCGTCGCAAAAATCCAGACCATTCTTTGCATCGGCAAGGCGCCGCCCTGCATGCATGAGCGACTGACGCACAGGCAGGGGGAGCAGGCGCCTGACCGTGGCACGCAGCCCGCTCATGCGCGGCGCTCCAGTTGGTAGAGGTGGTAAGAAGCATATCGACGTATCGGGCTGCACCCTATCCATCCATCGAGCCGCTTGAACCAGGGTCTCGCAAAGTCAGGCAGTCGGTGAATGGGGAAAAACAAGATGCCGCGCCACTGGACCACACGCCACTGCGAGCCCGCCCAACGTTCCACATCAGCCAGTGTCGCAGCCGTGTTGCCATGCCAGCCTGTTGCGCTGGGTGGTCTTCGATTCAGATTTCTGCGATGTTGAGAGGGAAGATCAATAATCAGCATGCCACCCGGCCTGATGATGCGGGCCAGGTCAGACAGTGATTGCTCTATAACCTCCGGCTGGAGATGCATAAACACATGAAAGCAAATGGCTGCTTGAAAAGACTGGTTAGCCAATGGCTCAAGTGAAGGCAGTGCCGCTTGAATCAGCTGCCTGTCAGGGTGTTTTCTGCCTGCCACTTTCAACATGGCTGCGGACGCATCGACCCCTGTCATGGCAAATTCAAGCAAACGCCCGGTGCCGCAACCCAGATCGACCACATCGGCAGGCGAAACCTGCGCCAGCCAGTCGTTCAAAACCGCCCGCTCCATCTGGTCAACATACCGGCCATACGAGCTTCCGAACCGCTCTTCGTCGTAGGTTTCTGCCAGCTGCTCGTAGTAGTTCTCAATGGTGTTCATGCAACCATTGTGTTGTGAAATGGGTCCCCAAACCAAGCCATCGCGCCAACAGCATGGCGTTAAAGCAACAAGCTGACCTCACAAGACTGGCCTGCCGGTGGCTAACGGGGTTCATCCTTTCCCGTGAGAAGCCTCGTGAAATATGAGCATGCCGCTATCAAATCAGGAGTAAGCCGCAGACGGGTCTGAACGTGCTGACCGGCGCCGGCGCAGCAATGCCACCAGTCCGCTGAGCACGAAGCCCAGGACGATGAGGAGCATGCTGCCAATAGCCCAGATGACCCAGACTGCCACCGTCAGGGCACCCGCCATAGCGGGTGCAAATCCGAGCAAGGCATCAATGGCGGGGGTAACGGCCGACACCATCGCGGGCAGCGCGGACGTGAGTTCTGGTGGCACCCATGGTGCGAGCCATTCAGGCACGCGCAGGGACATTATTTCGCTCGAATCACTCTTTAGGGCACCGGCATTCGAGACCAGCCATGTTGCTATTGCGTGAAACCCCCAGGCAACCAGCGACCAAAGGGCCAAAAGGCTGAACACAACAAACCAGCTGAGTACGTAGAACATGATGGATTTCCCTTTGGCAAAAATTAGCAGGTGCGATTGTTGATCTATTCCAAGTGCGGAAAAACCAGCTTCGACCTGCAATAGACTTCGGTTTTCCCGCAATGAGGTCCGGACAATGAACGCTACAGCGGCTGTCGCTTCATACTCTTGTGGGCCGGATCTCGTTGACAGCGGTGATCACAAAGGTGCCTATGTTCGCTGCGAAGTCCCATTGCTCGACAAGGCAACAGCCTGCGTCTGAAGCGGTCCCCCAGCGCAGCAGGTTGACCGAGTTCGGCACGCCCCGGCGCCCGCGCGAAGAGACTGCGGTACCCGCCTGCACCACCCATAGGGGCCGCGCCAAGTTTGGCAATGCCATGACATAGGGCAGATGGATGTGTCCACCCATCACAATGTCTGCTCCAGCGGCGGCCCAGCGTTGCAGGGATGCAGCGTGGCCTCAAGCTAAAGCTTGCATTTGCGATCATTTCCATCTCAGGCGTTCACGCCCTCAAGACGTACTTGAATGGCGAGCTGACGTTGGACAACGTTTAGATCGCCACCATTGTGGCAGTGATCCACTTCACGTTCGTTCTGTCAGCCATGGGTATATCCTTTGCCGAGCGGATGACGGGGGAACACTGGTGAAACTGGCCAGGGCTATTGCCATGGGTCGTCTGCCCTGAAGGCCTCTATTCAGCGCGAGGCCCAGCCAATCAAGCTGGTGGCCGCTAAGGCGCCACCCCACCAGAACAGCATCACTGAGACCACTGCCGCAGCGGTGACTCCGTAGCCCGCAAGAATCATTCGGCCATCACGCAGGCGCAAGCCCCACGAAATCAGCGTGATCGCCAATGCGGGTAACACGTTGTCAAAAGTAATGACTGGGACAGGAACCACCATGGCCAGACCAGCAACTCCCAACATGATCCCGTTGAGCCCACGTGCCGGTTTGCTGCTCAATGGCAGCATGCGCGGCCGCCCCATTCGCGTAAAGATGGCAAGCACTCGATGGATCATGCGGGCCAACATGGCTTTGGCCCGCAGACTTAGCGTCCGTTTGGCTAGCCAAGTTGGTAGCTGGACTGATCTCCCCCTACATAGCCCCAGAGCCACCAAAAGGCACAAAGTTCCGACTGCAGAAGCCATGCCGGGCAGCGCAATGGGAAATAGCAGCGGCATAGCCAGCAAACCCAGCCAGACGAGCTGCTGGCGAGGCCCCTGTCCCACGGTTTCACCCACCGTGTTCCCGAAGGAAGCCAAGTGAACCGACACAATTCGGTCCATCTGGGACCTGCGCTTGGTTTTCAAGCACGCTGACGGTTGCGCAGTGGGGTGGGGATGCTTGGGCGCGGGTTGGGGCAACATGGAGATTCTCGATCTTTCACTTCAACGAAACTTGGACGATAGGCAGCAAGACCGCTCTGAACTAAATCCAGAGAGCAACCAGAAAGATTCCAACCATCACAAACGACAGAACGACCTTTGCCACCATGCCGACCATCAGGCCCAGCCATGTCGCAAAAGCAACCTTAGCTGCACGCTGTTGGTTTCTTTGAGACCAGTATTCGCCGATGGCTGCGCCCACAAGCGGCATGAACAGCACTCCGACCAGTCCCATAAAGATCCCCACCACAGTGCCCAAAGCCGCCCCGACCAGCGCCAGCTTGCTTGCGCCTACGCGCGTGGCACCCAGTAAACCCGCCACAAAATCGAGTGCCCATGCAAGCGCTGCAACAACGGAAATGAGTACCACCGTTCCAACGCTCACACGCGTTTAGGCATCGATCCATGCTCCGAGGAGAATGCCGCCCCAAACCAGCAGAGTGCCTGGTAACAAAGGCAACACGGTGCCAGCCAGCCCGGTCACGATGAGTGCGGCACTGGCAAGCCAAAGAAAGTTGAAGTCCACAGCTAACCTTCAGGCCTATCGATAGACGCCATCACTTGGACCCAATGGAGACTGGAGGTTCTCCGCGCGTCTTCCACAGTGACACCAGCACGCCACCTGCAATCAAGCCAAACGTCACGCTCAAGGAGATGACCGCCGGAATCTTGCCGATGATGCCGACCAGGAAAATCTTGCTGCCGATGAAGATCAGCACCAGTGCCAGCGCGTACTTCAGGTACTTAAAGCGATGGATCATGGCGGCCAGGGCAAAGTACAGCGCCCGTAAGCCAAGAATGGCGAAGATGTTGCTCGTGTAGACGATAAACGGGTCTGTGGTGATAGCGAAGATGGCGGGCACTGAATCCACCGCAAACACCAGGTCGACGAACTCCACCAGCACCAGTGCAAGAAACAGCGGCGTGGCAAAGCGCACTACTTTGCCAGTGGCAGGATCGGGCTCACTTACCCAGAAGGCGTTGCCCCGCAGACCATCCGTCACCCGCATGTGCCGTTTAAGGAACTTTAGCAGCGGGTTATTGGCGATGTCGGGCACGTGATCGGCCAGCCACCACATCTTGAGGCCAGTGAAGACCAGGAAGGCACCGAACAGGTAGAGGACCCAACTGAACTCGCTGACCAGCGTGGCACCCAGACCGATCATGATGGCGCGCAAGACGATCACGCCCAGAATGCCCCAGAACAGCACACGGTGCTGGTACTGCCTCGGGATCGCGAAGAAGCTAAAGATCAACGCAATCACGAAGACGTTGTCCATGGACAGCGACTTCTCGATCAAGAAGCCGGTGTAGTAGTCCATGCCGCTTTGTGCGCCCAAGTACCACCAAATCCAGGCTCCGAAAAGCATTGCGGCGCTGATGTAGCCGGCAGATAGCAGCAGGCTTTCTTGCACGCCGATTTCTTTGTCCTCTTTGTGCAGTACGCCAAGGTCGAAGGCCAGTAGCGCCACGACAACGCCGACAAAAGTCAGCCAGACCCAAGCGGGTGTGCCCAAAAAGTCAGTGGATAAAAAGGGGATGAGTGTGTCCATGACCAAACCTTAAACGATGACTGCGACAGCGGTACCCAGTCCGCACAGTCCGCCGACCGTGCCAAGAAACGCGACATCGCGCTTCTCGGTACCGTTAAGCCAAGCTTGGACGGTCACGATCACCATGGTGGCTGTCATGATCGCGGGGAGGAGTATTAAGTTATCCATAGAAGATTGCATCGTCGTTAAAAGTGGCCGGATGATCACCCGGTTTTAGTTTCGCAAAAATCAGAGATAAATTGATTTTTATTTCGTAATTTACGAACAATTATCCACCCTATGGCAACTGCAGAGACCTGATTGCAGTGACCTTGCCCCGGATGAAGGCTTGCCTTGCCTCCGAAAAGTTCCATTGCTCGACATGACAACAACCCGTGTCTGAAGCGGCACCCCAGCGCAAAAGGTTGACCGAGTTCGGCTCGCCCCGGCGCACGCGCGAAGAGACTGCGGTACCCGCCTGCACCACCCAGAGGGGCCGCGCCAAGTCTGGCAACTCCATTACGTAGGGCAGATGGATGTGTCCACCCATCACAATGTCTGCTCCAGCGGCGGCCCAGCGCTGCAGCGCTGCAGCGTGGCCACGCAAGAGGTTGGGCGCATCTTGGGGGCGTGCAACGGCGATGGGCTGGTGCACCACTACCACGCGCAGCTGCCCGACAGTTGCATCTTCAAGTAGCCGAGCCACGCGCTCGATCTGCTGCGGCGACACTTCGCCATGCTTGTGCCGCCAGGGCCGGGTGGTGTTGACGCCTACCACCATCAGATCGGGCGACACGTGCATGGGTTCAAGATCAGCGCCGAAGGCGGCAACATGGGCCGCATAGGGGCGGCGCAGGCGCGCCCAAAGATCGAACAAGGGAATGTCGTGGTTACCGGGCACCGCCAGCATGGGCGCATCCAAACGGTCCATAAAGGCGCGGGCTGCCTTGAACTGTGCAGGTCGCGCACGCTGGGTGATGTCGCCTGAAAGCACCAGCAAATCGGGCCGCTGTTGCCTTGCCAGCGCCACCAGCGCCTCCGCCACCAAAGGCTGCTCCGTGCCGAAGTGGGTATCGGAGATCTGCAGAAGCACGCTCATCCCGGTGCCTCATCTGGGTTGTCGGGGTTGAGGGGCTTCATCAAATACAAGGGAGTAGCGAGCACCCGAAAGTCAAGCGGCGCGCGCAGCCGCGTGACCTCGCCGTCAAATGCCACCTTCACGCCGCGGCGGCCGGGCGTGAGTGTGGGCTTGACCACCATGTGGTCGAAATCGAAATGCTCCACACTCTGCGCTTCGCCGAGTGTGCCCATCGCGCCATGCAGCATCAGCCTGAGCATGGACAGCGTACCGATCGGGCGCAGCATCACGGCGGTGATGTGGGCTCCGGTCGGGCTGCTGTCCGGGCACAGCAGCGGTTGCACACCCAGCTGCTCAAGCTGCAGCCGGTTGTTGCCTACAAACAGTGTCAAGGTTCGCACATCGCGCACGGATGCGCCTTGTTCGATATGCAGGCGCAAGCGCCGTTGCGCGCGCAGCAGCGTGGCGCTGGCCGCCCACAGCGCCACCCACCGGCTGCGGCCAAAACGTGCCTTGTAGGCCTCGCGGTCTTCCAGTAAATCGGGGTATAGCCCCACGCTCGCATTAACCAGAAAAAGGTGATCGTTCAATGCCGCCACCTGCACTGGGGTTGGCACCGCATGCAGCAGCAGGCGCGTAGCCTCAGCCGGATCAGCAGGTATGCCATGCGTGCGGGCGAAGTAGTTAAAGGTGCCTTGCGGCACGACGCCCATAGCGCAACCCTCACGGTGGGCGGCTTGGGCCACGGTATTCAAGGTGCCGTCGCCACCCACGGCCACCACCGCCGTTCGGGTGACGCGGGCCCGGGCAGCAGCCTCTTGCGCCACACGGGGCAAATTGGCCGGGCGGCAAAACAGCAAGTCACCACGCCGTTCGCCGCTGCGCAGCGTGGCTTCAATTGCCTCGCGCTTGGTGGCCATGTCACTGGCACCCGCGCCCGAGTTGATGACAAACTGCAGCGGTGACGCAGGGTCTATCTCGGGGCGCTCTGCCATAAAGGAGTCAATCGTGGCGCAACAGGTCACCAAAAACCGTGTGCTCGCCGTCCTTGCGATCAGCTCCGGGTGCGTCGTACAAGACAAGCCAACTCGGTTTGCCGCCCGATAGCGCTGGTGGCAGATCGCACAAAGCCTCGGCCCGGTTGGTGCCACGGCCATGGGGTAGTGCGACCGACTCGGTGAGCGCAGACTCAAAACGCACCGGTTCGCGGTTGGCTGCCAACAAAGTGCGCGCGTCAGACCACTTGAAGACGCGAATCTCGCCGTTGAGCACCATGGTTGGGCCCGCCAGAATGTAGAGGTCGTCACCCGAAAAGTGAAGGTCGCGCACGCCCAATCCATCGAGCTGCAAAAAGTGTTTGCGGATCAGCACGCCGCTGTCGTCCAGCCGCACCAGTCGTAATTGGCCACCATGGGCTTCAACCGCAATCTCCAGCAAGGCCGACCAGCCGCGCAGCACCGGGCCACGCAAGCCCAGTAGAAGCCTCGATCCGTCCATGGCCAGGCCTTCGATGTCAAAACCGTTGTCTTTGCCAGGGATTGCCATGTAGGGCCCAAAGTGCGGGTCGTCGGCCAGCGCGCGGGTGAGTAAATTGGTTTGGGCATCACCCTTGAGGCGCATGGCCTTGCGGCCGTCTTGGGCTTTGCGCACTAGGAGCGGCTCACCTTTGGTATCCGTTTCGATGGGGATACAGGCCAGCAGGCGGCGGTTGCCGTCCAGAGCGGTCTTGGCTAGCCGCTTGGCGTTTTCTGCGTTGTCCCGTTCGGGCTTTGCGTTTTTGCGCTTGAGGCCATGTGAGCCCACCACCCACAAAAAGCCTTCAGCCACGGCCATGCCTTCCAGATCCGCTTCTTCTTCGGCCTCACCGGGCAAGTCCAACAGATCGTCCAGGGGGAAGTCACGCGCCTCACCAAAGCGCAGTGTCTCGGAGCCCACGGGGTCGAGGCGGCGCAGGCGGTCGATGCCGCAGGCCTCGTCGCCCGCTACCCACAGCCAGTCACCAGTGAACGCCGCACCCGAGAGGTTGGTATGAACCAGGGAGCCAGGCGTGAACTCCAGGCGGACGGCATTGTTGTTGCGGGTGTTGGGCATGGGCTGGATTCTCCGAAGGTTGGGGCGTGGGAAAGTTTGGCAGACAAGGCTCCGCTGCAGCCTGCTGGCGCGCCGTTACAAATTATGTGTTCATTGCAGGCGCGATGGTGCAGGCTTTTCCGCAGTGTCACTGCGTGAAAGGCTGCTTCTTTTTTGGGTGTTAGAGCCCGCCGCGCACGGGGCTTCGCCAACGCACTTGAGTGAAATTTCTGGGGGACAAGTTGACAGGCCGTCATGCGACGGATGCCGCGCCCTGGCGCATTAGTTTGGGGCGTGAACGGCGTTTGCCTTGTCAACACTGCGCCGACCAAAATTTTCGCTCTTCTGCTTTTTCTCTCTCAGGATCTCGAGTTCTCGCCTGAACTGCAGGACCAGATCGTCGTTTTCTCCGAACCTGGCCTGCATCATTTCGCAAAGTCTTTCCATATTCTGAAGGTTTTTCTTCATGGGTTTTCTCCGGTGTGGGTTGGGAAATCTCAGACGAACAGAAATCGAGAACGGATCATCGTACGCCTGTCAGGCAATTACCCGCTCGGCACACTTCGCTGGAAGTGTGATCACGGTTTCAAAGGAACGGTATGCGTTCTGCGCCTGGTCATCCGTGAAGTGCAGCGCAATGGTGCCGCCTTCACTTTGGATGAAGCCTTTAACGGCGTCCATACCAACTCCGCGACCAGAAACCTCGGTAACCGCCTGTGCGGTGGAGAACCCTGGCTGAAAAATGAGTTGGGCGATCTGCTGCGCTGTCAGTGCCGCATCTGCATCGATCAATCCGCTGGCCAGTGCCTTTTTGCGGATCACATCCACCGCCATGCCCCGGCCATCGTCTGACAAACGCAAAGTGAAGCCGTCTGAATCGAGGCCTAGGCTGAGTCGTATGCAACCCTGAGCTGCTTTGCCTGCTGCCACACGGTCTTGCGCAGATTCCAGGCCATGGTCCAACGCATTGCGGTAGAGATGCATACCCACATTTTTCAGCAGGTCAACAATCTGCTTGCGCACAACAATGCCATTGGAATCAATGACGACCCTGGGCGGTTCTTTGCCGAGCTCTTGGGCCAATGAAGGCAACGAATCAATCACTCCCGACAGTGCATTCTCAATGGACTCCGTGCCAAGCAGGTGCAACTCGTGGCGCAGCCGATCCAACGCGCCAGCCATGGCATGCGCATCGGTACGGTCTAGGGTGTCTAGGCGGCCCAAAGCAGTTTCAACGAAGGTCTTTTCAACCATCAAGAAGCGTTCTACACCACCGCGACGACCGGGTCCTTTGCGCCCCAGCTTGACGTCGTTCACCTGCACATATTCCTGCAGTACAGTCGCAACCCGGTCGAGTTGATCCCGCATGCGCGCAATGTCCCAGACTGCGTTAACGTCTTTGCGCATGGCGTCGTAGGTTTCTTCTGCTTCATGGACCAGGTTGGTCAAGTGCAGCAGGCCATAGGTGCGCGCATTGCCTTTGATCGTGTGCATATTGCGGAACAACAAGGCAATGGCTTCGCTGTGGTTTGCTGCCGTGGCGGTTTCGCCGACAGTGTCCAGCAACGCGGTGTTGTCATGAAGGAATTGGTTCGCACTTTCCACAAAGGAATGGAACTTTTCCTGGTTTATGGCCAGAATCTCACCGATGATGGCCATTTCGCGCTTCTGACCGGCTGCCTGTGCCTCCAGTTGACGCAAGTCCGTCACATCCCATATACATAGCATCAGGCGAACGATGGTGTCGTTGTCGTCGCAAATGGGGGACCAGTTCAGATCCAAAACTTTGGTGCGTCCATCCGGGAGAGTCTTCACAATTTCCTGAACCAGCAAGTGCGAGTTGAACTCCAAGTTCATGCTGTCCTCGCCGATGCACGCGGTGACTGCAGTCTCTATTTGCGAAAGGATGTCTGCTCCACACTCCGTGTCCGCAAAGACCAAATCCATCAGCTGGCGCCCAGCAATATTTTTGGTGTCCAGAATGCTTTCCAGAAATGAGGAGTACTCGGGGTGCACCACATTGCCCGGCAGTATCGTAAGTATTCCCTGAGGGATGTTGTGCATCATGGCGTGGATGTCCGCCGACTTTTGCTTGACCAGTTCAGAGCTTTCCTGAATCTTTTCGATCATCGCGTTAAAGGCCGTGACTGATCGACCGATTTCATCGTTCCGCGTCACCGGTACCCGGTGCGTGAAGTCCTGACTGGTGGCGATTTCGGTCATCTTTTCCTGCATGTCCTGCAGGGGAATGGTGATCTGGCGGTACAGAAACACGCCTACACCTGTGAGCGCCAAAATGGCCAGCGTAGTGATGAGCGTCAGTGTGGTCGACGTGTTGGCCATGTTACGGTTGACCGCCGCAATGGCCTCATCCTTGCTGCGCCGCTTCTCGATTTGAACGGTCTCAATGATGGAGATTTGTTCTCGCAAGAACTGGTCAACGGTCGCAGCCATATTCACTTCAGCCATTTCTTGCTGGCCAGCCAGCTTGAATTTGGCGGTGTCATCGATCGCCGTGAAGTAATTGACGAGGCTTTCTTGTGCCTGCGCGATCAGTCCCTTCTGCGCAGTACTGTCCGCCTGTGCCAGTTGCGTTTGCAGTGCCTTGTCGAGGTCTCTTTTCTTTCCGGCCAAGGCCTCCAGGGTTTGCATGACCTCCGATTGCTCTTTGGCGGAGACCATGGCCAACGTAGCAATCTGTACGTCTTTGAGCTGGCTCATCAGTTCAACCGAGGCAAGGGCGCTTGGCACGACCCCTTCGGTAACGGACCGTACTTCGATCGTGCTGTCCTTGGATTGAAAAACCGCAAACGCCCCAATAGAGCCCAAGGCGGCAAAGGTCAATGCAATTAAGAGAATGAGGCGTTGCCGGATGTTCATGTGCGGTACTTCGGAGAAGAGCTTCCCCACCAAGAATTGCCGGGAGGTGATGCTAGGGTAACTACCAATAGGAACTCAATCCTCGTGTTTGAAGAAGTCAATTTCGTGACATTTGGATTAATCTTTTGTTTGCCTGCACGCCTAGTAGCGCGCCCACAGCCATTGCAGCGCAGTGGCTCAGTTCGTCACTGGAAACAACAACCCCACCAGCCCGGTGATGCTGATGCCGCTGGAGCTGCTCCAGCTGGCTTGAAGCAAAATGAGCCTTTAGCCCCCGTTAAATAAGCATAGTTTGCTGTTAATTCAGGAGTTATTGGCTTTGCCGCCAACGGCAGAGCGACACACAAAACTGTCGTTTCTCCTGCGGGTTAAGGGCCAAGGAATGGATATCCTTCCGCGCCGGGTGGGCTTTGGTGTCCTGGGCCGGTACACATGGTGTCAATCCTTGGACAATCCGTCGCTTATGTACGAAATTGTCAAACTTCTTCACCTGATCGCAGGCATCGTCTGGCTTGGCGGCATGACCTTTATGCTGGTAGCGCTGCGGCCAGCCGTCATGGCGCAAATGGAGCCCCAACCCCGAGCCCGGCTGATGGCGATGGTTTGGGGGCGTTTCTTTCCGGTGGTGTTGGGCGCCATTGTGGTGCTATTCACCACAGGTACAAACCTTTACACCACGACATTCCGTTCCATCAAGGCGGCCACTGGTGCAGGCAGCGTGCCTTTGGGGTGGAACCTGATGCTGGTAGCCGGTCTTGCCATGATGCTTATCTTTGGCCACATTTTCTTTGCCGGCTATCGCAAGTTCAAAAGTGCGCTGGCGCGGGATGAATGGGCCGGGGTTGCCGCAGCAAGCACACAAGTGCATCGTCTCATGGTCGTTAACTTTGCGCTGGGTTGGTTTGCAGTGGTTGCCGTGCGCCTCGTCAGCTAAGTTTTCTGCGGTATGTCCATGCACCGTCACAAACACCACCATCACCATCAAGCCGGTTCTGCCAAGGCAACCCCCAAAGAACCGATCCACTGGATCGACAGGTTACGCAACAGCCTGCCCACCCGTGAGGTTTTGTCGGCCCACCCCTGGCTTAAGCCGGTAGCTACCCACGTGCTGGACCCCAAGCTCTGGCGTTTGCAGCATGAGGCAGTTGCGCGTGGGGTTGCGGTCGGCATGTTTTGGGCCTTCGTTATCCCGTTTGGGCAGGTATTGGCGTCAACCGTGCACTGCATCTGGTGGCGGGCCAACATTCCTGTTGCAGCATTGGTGACCGCAATTACCAATCCCCTTACCATCGGCTTCTGGCTTTGGCTCGCTTACCAGCTGGGTAGTGTGCTTTTGGGGGCGCCCTCGACGATACCGACACCGCAAGGTAGCGGCGTGCTCGACTGGCTCGCCGCCTACGGATGGCCCACGGTGCTTGGCATGGGCCTGTTTGCTACCGGCGGCGCAGCAGTCGGCTATGTTCTGGTCAGGTTCATCTGGCGGCTGCGGGTCGGTATAAGGCGCCGTCGCACAAACGCCCGATAGTGCAACCGATGTGCTTTGCGAAAAGCACCGATCAAAGGCGAGCGCGCACTGTTTGAACTGCGGCAACGCTGCCGGCGCATGTGATTGAAATGATCGCTCGTATGGGCTGCTTGCCTATTTGCGGTGACATACTCAGCACCTTTATTCACCCGGATCGCACCCGCTGCAATCTCGCGACTATGGAACATCCTACCCTTGCCAACCGTTTTGCATTCCGTCGACGCCAACTTGTGGCAGGTTTTCCGCTATTTCTGGCGGCGCCTTGGAGCGCCCTTGCCGATACGAGCAAGCCCGAGCAATCTCCTGCCGCACGAACTCTGCATGCAATGCTCGACCGGGTGTGGGACGAGAATATGCGTGAGTATCCCAGCTGGGCCACGTGGGTAGGTGACCACAGGTTTGACGACCGCCTGGAGGACGCCAGTCTGACTGCACAAGATCGGCGTTTTGGCATAGCGCGCCAACGTGTTGACGAAGCACAGGCCATACCCCGCGATGCCCTCAATGCCACAGACCGGGTGTCTTTGGATCTCTTCATCGAACAGCAACGTGACCAGTTGCGACTACAACCGTTTCTTGGGTGGCGCACGCTGACGCTCACTGCCTTGAGTGGTGTGCACTCCGATGTGGCGGACTTGCTGGAACGCATGCCTTTGGTCACCCGTTCCCAGGGGGAGAACATCATTGCTCGGTTGCGCGCATTTCCCCTGCGGGTTGAGCAGGACATTGACTCCATGCGCACGGGCATCTCACAGGGCTGGGTTTCGGCAAAGCCGGTGTTGCAACGGGTGATCGCGCAGCTGGACGACCAATTGGGTGCTCGTATCAGTCCTTTCTACGCACCCTTTGCCAAGCCACTGCCGACTCTCCCCGCCGCCGACCGCAGCGCTTTGCAGGCATCTGCCCGCGAAGCGGTCGATAAGCTGGTAAACCCGACCCTCCAACGCTTGCGCGACTTTGTTGCCAAGGAATACCTCCCCAAAGCGCCTGCGAATGGTGCTCTTGTTCATTACCCCAATGGTCGCGCGGTGTATGACCAGATGGCCATGCAATCAACCACGACTGCGCTGACCGCCGAACAGCTCCATTCCATAGGCCTGCGCGAGCTGGCGAGTATTCGCGCAGAGATGGAAGTGGTGATGCGCAAAATCAGTCGCAAGCACCAATTCGCGCCGGGATTGCGCGGCGACTTCCGAGCGTTTGCACAGTGGATGAATACCGCGCCTCGGTTTTTCGCCAAAAGCCCCGCCGAACTGATGTCCGGCTACCGCGACATTGCCAAACGCCTTGATGGCGAAATGCCGCGTCTTTTCGCCCAATTGCCGCGAGCACCCTACGGTGTGGAAGCCATGCCTGACTTCAAGGGCGCCAATCAAGCAGAGTACTACAGTGGCCCGCCCCAAGACGGGAGCCGAGGGGGCACCTTTTTTGCCAACGCGCTGGCCTACAAGACCCGTCCGACCTGGGGCATGGCAACCTTGGTGGCACACGAAGCAGTTCCGGGGCACCACCTCCAGGTGGGTAGGGCAGTGGAGCTAACCAGTTTGCCCCAGTTCCGCCGCCATGGTGGATACACCGCCTATGTGGAAGGATGGGCGTTGTACGCCGAAACGCTGGCCAGAGACATAGGGCTGTTCTCTGATGCCGAAAGCCTGTTCGGCCATTTGCAATGGCAGGCGTTTCGCGCAGCCCGGCTAGTGGTGGATACCGGCATTCATGCACAGGGGTGGGATCGTGAGAAATCGATTGCCTTCATGACCGAACGCACCGGCGTGAACCGGCCTTTCGTGGCCAGCGAGGTGGACCGCTACACCTCATGGCCCGGCCAGGCCTTGGCCTATATGGTGGGGAAGCTCAAGTTTGACGAGTTGCGTGAGAAGGCCAAGGCAGCCCTGGGCAGCAAGTTTGATTTGCGCAAGTTTCACAACGCTGTCCTTGACCAGGGTGCACTACCACTGACCGTGTTGGAGCGGGTAGTGGATGACTGGATAAGTGCGTCACTCGGCGTTGAGAATCCAACGCTAGGCTCGCAGAAAGCTGCACGCTGAGCCAGGATGCACGCCCCGTCCTACATCTCTTTGAAGAGCTGCAAGTAACTGCGGCTGACCGGCAGGCGCTCGCTACGGCCCTTGAGCTCGATGTCGGCGGTTTCGTTCTCGCCGCGCTTGACGCCACGTATCGAACGCAGGTTGACAACGACTGAGCGATGCACCTGGGCAAAGTGCTGCGGGTCCAGCTGTTCGATTAGATCCTTGAGCGGCATGCGTATCAGCGCTTCGGCCGAATGGCCTTCATCGCGGTAAGCGACCAGCGTGTACTTGGTGTCGCTTTTCAGGTAGTCGATGTCGTCAACCGGGATCATGCGCAGGGAACCTCCCACCGTGGCGCGCACCCAGCGCATAGTCTCCGGTTGGCCGATCTTGAGCCGCTCTGCCAGTTGCACCAACAGGGCGTCTGTGTGCACGGCGGGTTGGGCGGTTTGTAAGCGCGCCTGCAGGCGCGCCACAGTCTCGGCCAGACGCGCCGCGGTTACTGGCTTGACCAGATAGTCCAGCACGCCATGCTCGAACGCGTCCAGAGCGTACTGGTCATAGGCCGTGACGAACACCAGGTGCGAGCGCTTGCCGATTTGCCGCGCCACCTCGATGCCGCTTAAGCCCGGCATGTGTACGTCCAGAAAGCAAAAGGTCGGCAGGTGTTGCTCGAACAGCTCAACCGCCTGCCGTCCATTACGCGCCTGGGCGACGATTTTTAACTCTGGCCACGCGGCGGCCAGGCGTGCTTCCAGGATCTCGCGCAGCAGCGGCTCGTCGTCGGCAATCAGCGCGGTGATGGGGGGGGGTAGGGTCATTTCGGCTCTATCCTAAATTCAATGATGACTTGCACACCATGCGGCTCCACCTCGCTCAAGTCCAGCGTTGCGCTGCCGCCATAGGCCCAATGCAGACGTTCGCGCAGCGCCGCCAGGCCGGTGCCCAGGCCGCGGCCGGTGGCTTGCAAGCCTACACCGGTGTCAGCGACGCTCAAGCGGCAGCGTCCGTCTTGCAGCAAATCGGCGCGAACGGTTATATGACCTCCTTCTTCGCTGGGATCAATGCCGTGCTGCACGGCATTTTCTACCAGGGTCAGCAGCGTCATCGGCGGGCAGTGCAACAGGTGGACGCCAGTGCCAATCTGCAAATCGAAAGTAAGGCGATCTGGCATGCGCATTTGCATGAGCTCCAGATAGGCGCGCACCAATTCCAGCTCTTGGCCCAGCGTGTTGGCCGAGCCATCCAGGCGCGGCACCGCGGCGCGCAAATAGTCCGTCAGGCTTTGCAGCAGTTGCGGCGCGCGGGGGGAACCGGCCTCTACCAGGGCCTGCACATTGGCCAGGGTGTTGAAGAGGAAGTGTGGCTGAGCCTGCGCGGTGAGCAGGCGCATGCGGGCGTCGAGCGCCTGGCGGGCCATCTCGCTGCGCTCCAGTTCAAAGTCGATCGCTTGCTTTTCCACCTTGGCCTCACGTTGGCGCAGCAGGGCCGCCAGCGCTGTCCATGGTGCCACCAACATGCCCAGGAAAGTGAACACCATGAAGCTTTCGAGGCGTTTGGGTTCGGTCCAAAACATCGGTGCGCCCGCATTTGTGCTCAAGAGAGAAGCGATGAACATAGCAATCGGCACCGTCACCCCCACTCCCACCACTTGCAAGGCCCAACGCGCCAGCCAGCTGGGCAGGCGACGTGGCCATTGCTCCAACAGTCCAAACACCAGAAACAACGCAAAGCCGACGCCATAAACGCGGGCGAACAAACGCCACATCTCCGGCCGCCAGCCAAAACTGAATAGGAGTACGAAGAGCGCGCAAATGATCGTAACGGTGAGCACGCGGCGCCAGCCAAACAACGCCCCCCACTGAAAGGTCGGCGCCTCAGGATTGGCTTCGAGAACAGGAATTGATGACATCATGGCAGGATACTCGGGTTCAGGGGTTGAAATTGAGCGGCAGGGTATCGTCGTTCAGCACTAGCAGTGTCAGCAAACTCCTGCCAAGCAAGCGTACAACGACCCTTCCACGCCCGGCGTGATCGGCCCGGCTTGCCAAAGTGGGTAGGCGATAACCAACAGCCAGCTGCTTGCCACCCCCACCGTGATCAGCAGATAAAAGGCGCGCAACAGATTAAGGCGCCACAAGGTAATGTCTCGGTGGGCCATAGGGATTCTCAATTAACCCAGTTTGGCCAAGCTCTTGCGCACTTCTTCGACATTGGCTGGCCTTGAGCGCTTGTTGGTTATGAAGCGCTCGTAGACTGCCTTGGCCTGCGCCTTGTCGCCCTTTGCCAGGAGGGTGTCACCCAGCCGATGGTCGATGGGGTAGTCGTCGGCACCGGCAAGCGTCCTGGCGCGCTCAAACAGGCGTATGGCTTCATCGGGCTGGCCCAGGGCGGCTTGGACGCGAGCCGCGCCGTAGAAGCCTGCTGCCCGGTTGGGTTGATCACGTTGCAGAGTCTCATACAGACTCTTGGCCTTCGCCAGATC
The DNA here is from genome assembly GCA_963513355.1 of uncultured Rhodoferax sp. Taxonomy (GTDB): domain Bacteria; phylum Pseudomonadota; class Gammaproteobacteria; order Burkholderiales; family Burkholderiaceae_C; genus Allorhodoferax. The sequence goes on from CAUPQG010000011.1 coordinate 34,831, forward strand.
CTTCGCGTCCTTAAAGAATACGAGGGCGAGCTGCATGGTGGCCTCGCGCACTTCCGCGAGCATGGCGCCATCTTTGCCCGGTTTGAGCGCCAGCAACTCGGCCTCCATCTCGTCCCACTTCTTGGCTTCGCCCGCGATGTGTACGCGAATGACGCGTGCGGTCTCAGGCTGGCTTGTACGCACTGCCGCCTCCAGCTCCTTGGCCTTGGAGATGCTGCCGCCCATCATGCCGGGCACCGTCACATAGAGCTTGGCCAACTGCACTCGGGCGGTGAAGCTGGTCGGCTCCAGTTCCAGCGTGCGGAGCCAGGTATCCTTCAAGGTGCCCACGCTGCGCATGGCTTTGGCCATTCCCATATTGAGCATCTGCATGCTGAGGTTTTGCGCAGCCGCTAGCTGGCAGACAGCCACATTCGGGTGTTGCTCTGTGCACAGCTTGGCCTGATTCGCACCGGCCTCGAGCCGTTTTGCATCGCTGGTGTCGACAAAAGTCAGCGCCAAGGACAATGCTGCACTGGCCTCTGCATCAGCCCCGTTGCTTTTCAAGCGGGCCTGGGCCAGCTGCTCCAGCTCAGCATATTTGCCGGTGTCTTGTAGTGCTTCCAACTGAGGATCTTTGAAGATTGCTGCTTGGGCCGTGCCAAGCGCGCCCAGTAGTGTGAGGGTGGCAACCGCTTTGATCATGGCGCGGGTGCCGCTTATTGGCAGGTGTTGAACTTTCATGTTGGGGTTCTCAGAATGGATTGCGGTTGAGGGCCATAAATGAGCCTCTGTGCGGCTCACTTGTGGATAGGTCAGGGCGATTGTGTTGAAGCCTTTGGTCACCCCAACAGGCCTTGCGACGACCCACGCCACCCGGGTTTCAAGGCACGATCCGGCGGTACGAATGACGCCGCGCACGCTTGGACGCGTGCCAACGTCACTCATCGCTCCCGGTCGTCTCTCGTCCTGGTAGCCGCGTGACCGATCTGGTGTGGCTTGTTCCAAGCCCAAGCTTGCTGGCACAGTACGCCTTCTTACACGACTGTTGGTGCTGCAATGAAAAGAGTGATGCGTTTCCTGAAGCTGGGCCTGGTGGCCCTGCTGTGCCTGTTGGGCGTGCTTGTGGTCCTGCTGGGTTACTACGTTTACACGCCTGATCCTCAAAGTGCGCAGCTCTCCGGCGCGCACAGCAAAGGCTCATTCGAAGTCGGAGGGCTGATGCGCAGTTACCGCACCTATGTGCCCAAGGGCATACCCCAGGGCGCGCCCCTGGTTGTGGTGATGCACGGTTCGGGCGAAGGCCCGCAGGGTATTCGGACGGGCACAGGCTATGCCTTCGAGCGCCTGGCCGATCAGCATGGATTCGCGGTCGTCTATCCCAAGTCCTATGCCTCCGACTGGAACGACTGCAGCCGGATAGGAGACAAAGCGTTGGCCGGCGTCAATGCCGACGATGTAGCCTTTCTCGCAGACATGGTCGACAAGTTGGTTGGCGAGCTCAATCTCGACCCGGCGCGTGTGTTCGCAACCGGAGTTTCCAACGGCGGGTCCATGGCAATGCGCCTGGCCCTGGAGCAGCCCAGCCGCTACCGGGCGGTAGCCGCCGTGGTCGCCAATGTTCCCGCGCCGCAGAACTTCCAATGCAAACCGGCAGCCCAGGCCACCTCGGTAATGATCATGAACGGAACCGAGGACCCGCTGGTGCCCTATGCCGGTGGGGAAATCAATCTTCTGGGGCTGTTCTACAAGGGCGGCCCCATCATTTCCTCACGTGCATCCGCGCAGTATTTTGCGGATTGGGCTCTCCTGACTGGTGCACCCCAGACCCGTGAAAAAACCGTCGCCGAGGGTGTGCGCGTAGAGCAGAACCGCTGGAGCCCAGGCAACAACGGCAGCGGCGCCAAGACCGAGGTCGAGTTGGTGACCATTCACGGCGGTGGACACGGATTGCCGCAGCCCTATACCCGCCGCCCACGGCTGTTGGGGCCATCACCTATGGAGCCGGACGGGGCGGCCATGATCTGGGCCTTCTTCGAGCGACAGCCCAAGTAGCCGCAGCTGCAAAAACTATCTACACACTATCTAGGAGCTATTTGAATGGCCGTTTTGCACATCAACCCCGAGAGCTCAGCACTGGGGCATGCTGCCGCTGCCACGATTTTGTATCTGCATATTGGGGCTGGTGGTGTTGGCCTCTTGTCGGGAGCAGCTGCCTTTGTGTTCCGCAAGGGCTCGGACCTGCACCGTCTGGCGGGCAAGATCTTTGTGGTCTCGATGTTGATCATGTCTGCCATAGGCGCAGCAGTGGCGCCATTTCTGCCCACGCCGGAGCGGGCTTCGGTAGTGGCCGGTGTGTTGACCTTTTATCTGGTGCTCAGTTCCTGGACGGCAGTTAAGCGCAAGCCTGGCCAGATCGGGGCTTTCGACTACGGCCTGCTGGTGACCTCGCTGAGTGTCACCGGCGCTGGTGTCTACTTCTTTGGGTTGGCCTCGCAAAACCCACGTGGCATGCTGGACGGTCAGCCGGGCGCTGCGTTTGTCATGTTCATCATCATCGGCAGCCTGGCGGCAGTGGGTGATTTGCGACTGATTTTGAACCGTGGCGTCACCGGCGCCGCACGCTTGGCCCGACACCTTTGGCGCATGACCGTGGCCTTATTCATCGCCGCCAACGCACTCTTTTTGGGCCAGCCACAGGTGTTTCCTAAAGCGGTGCAAAAGTCCGGCTTGCTGGGTGTACCCGCGCTGCTGATTCTGGGACTGCTGTTGTACTGGCTCGGCCATGTGGCCTGGGGGGCGCACAAGCGCAAGCGGGCTCGGCGGCAGCAGATGGTGTGGGGCAAGGCACCGAGTCAGACATGAACCAGCACTATTTGTCCTGCAACCCGAATGGTTAAGCAACCCATGCTTGTACTCATGATTGTGCAAAGGCCATTTGCTGTGTGCCGCGCCTTGCTACTCGTGCTGTACATCTTTGCCGCTTTGCCAACAATGGGGCAGGAGCAACCGGCTCAAGCACAGAGCGATTTCGGCCCGGTCGCCCAAGCCAGCGCACTGCGTACTGACTTGGATCGAATCGGTGGGTATGGATTGGAGTTTTGGATTCGTCGCGCTGAGCGACCACGCGCCACCGTGATTTTTGAGAATGGTCTGATGCTATCGCTTGAAACTTGGCAAAAGGTGGCGGAGCAGCTGTCGGGTGAGGTCAACATCCTGCTGTACAACCGCCCGGGTGTTGGTCGCAGCGAACTGCCCCGGCAGCCGCAAGACGCAGCCTATGCCACGCGCCAGTTAGAAGAACTTGCGCGCCGGCAGGGCCTGCGCCCACCCTACATCGTGGTCGGGCACTCGATGGGTGGGCAGTATGCGCAATTGTTTGCAATGCTCTATCCCGAACAGGTCAGTGGCATGGTGTTGGTGGATGCCCTGCCACTAGGGGCACTGAAATCCAGCTCGGACTTCCCCTGGTACACAAGGTTGGGACTTTGGGTTTTTGCACCCGACTATGCGCGCCGCGAGATCCATAACGCCTATGCAATGGGGCAATCTCTGTTATCTCGGCCAGGCAACTTCCGCAAACCGCTGATTCGGCTGGTTGCAGATACGGACCCAGCAGCGACAAAGCCCGAGGGCATCATCAAGGGTTTGCTCAAGGGTGTTGTCTATGCAGAAGACTTTGGTGTCTGGGCGATGAATCCTGATGACGCTGAGCGTCACTTGGATCACCTATACCCGGATTCAGTCGTGCACCGTTTGAAGGCTAACCACCGCCTGCCAGAGCTTGTGCCCGAAGTAGTGGTCGAAGCCATCATTGACGCGATCCGTCAGGCGGATGTTGTAAAACAATGCTCGGCCGTGCAGCCTGGTTATGGCAATAGCGTTAGTGGACTCGCCACCTGCCGGCTACCAACAACTGAAGCTTTAGTGCCTGCGCTATAGTGCTTTCCACGAACGACATTGCGCACCTGGACAAGCAAACACGTGGAGCGCGGCTTTGGGGGAGTAGGTTTCATGAGGCAGTTCTCAACTGGATGTGCAAACGGCACCTGCATGCTATGTCCTGGAGGTAACCGGACTCCCAAGTACTTCGGAGAACTGGGTTTCCGATCGGGTCCGGGCGTATCCGACTCGGCTGCATCACGTTAGAGCGCAGAAATGGGTTACGTACTAGCTACTATTGCCTTGCTTATTGCATACGCCACCTGGCGCCTGGTCCGATTCTGGAAGGCGGCATATGGAGTAGCTTCCGCTGAGGTGCACCAAAGGTGGGAGGCCGACAAGAATCTCGTCGAAGTGGCGCCGTGGTTTGGGAAGACAGGGTTGTCCGAAGAAGCCGAGCGTGAACTTCCCCGATATCTGCGTAGGGAGTTTGGAGAAGTTGGAGCCGATGATGGCTTGAAGGCTGCGGATTTGACGTATCTTGGGATTCAAACCGATGATCAGGGTCGTGCTCATTTTTGGAGTATCCCGAAGAGGGAGGGAGAAGATGACTATGCCTACGCCTACATCGATATTGATGAAAAGGGTTATCCACTTTGCTATGGATGGGGTGGTCGTGACCCAGTTCACCTGCGGCCAGCTCTCTAAAATTGCTGCGTGCTGGTAGCCTTCAACGCTGGCTCCCCTGATCCACTCTCAGGAAAGTACCATCATGCTCAAAGCCTCTTGTCTCTGTGGCAACGTGCGCTTCGTTTTGAACGAGAAGCCTGCCGAACCAACCGCCTGTCACTGCGTCCAGTGTCGCAAGCAAACGGGGCACTTCCTTGCATCAGCGAATGTAAAGAAATCCTCAATTCAATTTCTCGCCTCCGAGACGCTGGCCTGGTACCAGTCCTCAGAGAAGGTCAAGCGCGGCTTTTGTTCCGAGTGCGGGTCCACCTTGTTTTGGGAACCCATCTTTCGTGACTGGACCTCGGTCGCACTTGGCGCGATTGAAGGTGAAACGGGTCTGAACCTGGAGCGCCATATCTATGTGGCAGAGAAAGGCGATTACTACACGTTGGCGGACGGTCTTCCGCAGAACGAGCACTGAGGCCCAGGGACGCTAGGCACGAGTCAGGGCAAGCTTGCCTTCACCATGCCCCAGTCCAGCGCCAGCGGCTCCCAGGGGCCGCGGTGTTGTGCTGCCAATGCGCGCAGCTGGTCAGCCCGGTCTTGTGACGCGGGGTGGGTGGACAGCAGTGCGGGTGGCGTGCCGCCCTGGCTTTGCGTGGCCAGTTTGTGCATAAAGCGGGCCATGCCTTCTGGGTTGATCTTGGCCGCTACCAGGCGGCGCAGGCCTTCGGCATCAGCCTGGGTTTCGGCCTCGCGCGAGAACTTCATTTCGAGCAGGCTGGTCGTGATTTCGCTGAGCAAGGCACCGCTCCAGTCGCCCAGCAGCACGGCTGCGGCGGCCTGCAGGCCCAAGCTTTTGACCATGCCTTGCAGGCCGTGGCGCAGCTCGGCGTGGGCCACTTCGTGGGCGATAACCCCAGCAGCTTGTTCAGGAGAGTCGGTGCCCTTGAGCAGGCCGCTGTAGACCACCACCACACCTCCGGGCGCGGCAAAGGCGTTCATCTCGTTTTTGTCCACCACCAACCAGCGGTAACGGTGCAGGGTGCCGGGGGTGAGGCGTTCGCCTATGTGTTTGACCGCGTCCACCGCGGGGCCGCTGTCGATCACACGCATTTGCGCGCGGGTTTGTGCCAGCACCAGATCGCCCAGCTTGGCTTCTTGGGCATGGGGGATTTGCTGCACGGCCCAATCCACCACATCGCCCCCGCGCAGCACCAGCAGGGTCAGCGCCAATACCGGTAGCAAAGCCACAGTGGCCAATGCAGCCCACCAGAGCTTGAAGCGCCTCTCGACCCCGCGTGCGGAGCGTTGGGCTGCGCCGTGGGGTTGGGACAGACTTGCAGGCAGCCCTTGGGCAAACACCGTGTGCGCGGAACCGGTGTCCACAAAAAATTGCACCTGGCCCCCATCCGCAGGCCACGCCACACTAAGCTGTGCGCCGTTAAAACCGCCTGCGCTGAGGGTGGGGTGCTCGGGCGATTGCCATGCGTGGTCTGCGCCACCGTCTGGTACCCACACCACCAGCCGCCCTTTGCGCCATTGGCCCGTGGCGGGTACGCCCACGCCGTCCAGGCCGGGTGCATACAACCGGCCACCAAAGATGTTGTGGGGGAGTTGGTCCACGGTGGTGGGGCGCTCAGTCGTCTTTGCCGCCGCCAATGAGACCGCCCAGCACACCAGCACCCAATAGGGAGCCCTGGTCTGCAGAGCGGCCCCCTGCGGCGGGTGCCGACAGGATGATGCGGTTGGCCAGGCGCGACAGTGGCAGGCTTTGCAACCAAACCTTGCCGGGGCCACGCAGCGTGGCAAAGAACAGGCCTTCACCACCAAAGAGGGCCGATTTGATCTTGCCCACAAACTGGATGTCAAAGTCTACGGTGGGCTGAAAGGCCACCACACAGCCGGTGTCCACCCGCAGGGTCTCGCCAGGGGCCAACGTGCGCTCCATCAGCGTGCCACCCGCGTGCACAAAGGCCATGCCATCGCCATCGAGCTTTTGCATGATGAAACCTTCGCCACCAAACAGGCCCACGCCCAGCTTCTTCTGGAAGGCAATGCCCAGCGCCACGCCCTTTGCCGCGCACAAGAAGGAGTCTTTCTGGCAGATGATGGTGCCGCCCAGTTTGCTCAGGTCCATGGGCACGATCTTGCCGGGGTAGGGCGCAGCAAACGCCACGCGCTGTTTGCCCGCGCCGCTGTTCTGGAACACGGTGGTGAACAGACCTTCGCCGGTGAGCAGGCGTTTGCCAGCGCCCATCAGCTTGCCAAAGAACCCGCCTTGTTGCGAGCCATCCCCAAAGATGGTGTCCATGGTGATGCCTTCTTGCATGTACATCATCACACCGGCTTCGCCAATAGCGGCCTCGCCGGGATCCAGCTCCACCTCGACATATTGCATCTCGGAACCAAAGATCTCATAGTCCACTACATCCATAGCCATTGCGCACGCACTCCTCTGAACAAAATGAAACCCCCATTTGGGGGCAAAGGCCGTAACGATAGCAGTACTGAGCGGGGGTAGAGCAGTTTCCAAACTGCAGAGTTCTACTTTGGGCGCTGGCGCACCCTGTTTAGTCGAGGCACTGTGCACAATCAGGCACCATGACCCCATTCAAAACTCGCCGTGGATAAGCCCTACGCAGCACTGCCCGCCATGGGCAAGCCTTTGGATGTGTCCCTGCAAGACCCAGATACCCTTTGCAAGGCCCTCGGTGCAGACTTGCAGCGCGGGTTGACGGCACAGGAAGCTGCCCAGCGCCTCGCACAAGACGGCCCTAACGAACTGCTGGACGCACCTCCAGTGCCGGTGTGGCGTCGGGTTTTGTCGCACTTTCAGGATCCGCTCATTTACCTGCTGCTGGCCGCCATTGCCGTGGCGCTGGCGGCCTGGGTGGTGGAAGGCCGGCACGGCTGGCCGGTTGATGCCAGTGTGATTGCGTTGATCGTGGTGCTCAACGGCATTTTGGGCTTTGTGCAGGAGGCGCGGGCGCAAAACGCCGTGGCTGCGCTGGCGCGCATGACGGCGGTAACTTCGGCCGTACTGCGTGATGGCCAGGTGCGGCGGGTGCCCAGTGACCAACTGGTGCGCGGCGATGTGCTTGTGCTGGCGGAGGGTGATGCCGTAGGGGCCGATGCACGACTGGTAGATGCCGCTGCGCTGCAGGTACAAGAAGCTTCGTTGACCGGTGAAAGCGCCGCAGTCACCAAGGACGCGGCTACGCTGCAGCAGGCTGCGCCGCTGGCCGACAGAATCAACATGGTGTTCAAGGGCACCAGTGTTGCGCGGGGAACAGCCCGTGCCGTGGTAACCGCCACGGCCATGGCGACCGAGATGGGTGCCATCGCCCGCATGCTGCAGGCCACTGTGGAAGAGCCCACTCCGCTGGAGCAGGAGGTGGGCCACCTGGGGCGTATGCTGGGCCTGGCGGTGGTGTTCATCACCGCTGTGGTGGTGGGCACCATCCTGGTGATCTCTGATATCCGAAATGCAGCCGATGTAATGCGCGTGCTGTTGCTGGGTGTGTCGCTGGCCGTGGCGGCAGTGCCCGAAGGCTTACCTGCGGTCATGACCGTGGTGCTGGCGCTGGGCGTGCAACGCATGGCCCAACACAACGCCATTGTCAAAAAACTCTCGTCGGTAGAGACACTGGGCTCTGCCACGGTGATTGCATCCGACAAAACCGGCACCCTGACCCGTGCCGAGATGACCATCGTGCGGCTGATGACGGCATCCGGTAGCACCGAGGTGACCGGGGTGGGCTACGAGCCAGTCGGCCAGGTGGAACAGGCGGGCGTGCCCATTGCCGCAACGGGCGCGCTGCACGCCGAACAACTGGTGCTGCTCAGCGGCGGTAGTCTGGCCGGCAACTCCGAACTGCGCCAAGGGGAGGGTGAGGCCTGGGAGATCCATGGCGACCCCACCGAGGCCGCGTTTCTGGTGGCCGAGCACAAGCTGGGTTTGACGCAGCGGCGCGAGCAGCGCTTCTCCCGGGTGGCAGAAATCCCGTTCACGTCCGAGCGCAAGATGATGTCGGTGCTGGCGCAAGACCACGAACACGGCAACGAGACGGTGCTGATCGCCAAGGGCGCGCCCGATGTCTTGCTGGGTTGCTGCAACCGGGTGCGGGTCGGTATGGAAACACCGGATCTGGACGCAGCGCACCGTGCGCGCATTCTGGCCGAGGTGGGGCAACTGTCTGATGCGGCGCTGCGCACGCTGGCAGTGGCCTACCGCCCGTTGGGGCCGGGTGAGGACGCACAGCATACGGATGGGCTGGAGCGGGATCTCATTTTTGTTGGCACGGTGGGCATCATTGACCCACCGCGTGCCGAGGTGGCCGTGGCCATAGAAGAGGCGCACCGCGCCGGGATACGCGTCATCATGATCACGGGCGACCACCCCCAGACGGCGGTGCGTATTGCTACTGATCTGGGCATTGTGCCGGCCGGAGCAACGGCATTGAGTGGCAAGCAACTGGACGATTTGAGCGACGCAGATTTTCGCGCGGCGGTGCACCAAACCTCGGTCTACGCCCGCGTGATGCCGGCGCACAAGCTGCGCATTGTGGATGCACTGCAGGCGGACGGCAATATCGTCGCCATGACAGGTGACGGCGTCAACGATGCTCCCGCGCTGAAATCAGCCGACATTGGCATTGCCATGGGGGTGACCGGTACCGAAGTGACCAAGGAAGCGGCCAAGATGATCCTTGCAGACGACAACTTTGCCACCATCGTCCAGGCCGTGCGCGAGGGGCGTGGCATTCTAGACAACATCCGCAAGTTCCTGCGTTACTTGCTGTCCTCCAACACGGGGGAGGTGCTGACGGTGTTCCTTGGCGTGGTGCTGGCCGGCGTGATTGGGCTGAACGAAGACGCCAGTATGGGCGGTGTAGTGGTGTTGCCCCTGCTGGCCACACAAATTCTTTGGATCAACCTGATCACCGACTCCTGGCCCGCCCTGGCCATGGGCGTAGACCCACCCACGGACGACGTGATGGCCCGCAAGCCACGCCCCTTGAATGAGCGGCTGATTGACGGGCGCATGTGGTCTGGTGTCTTCCAGATTGGTGTGGTGGTGGCGCTGGTGACTCTGCTCACCATGGACATGTTGTTGCCCGGCGGATTGATAGAGGGTTCACATGACCTGGCCACGGCCCGCACGGCAGGCTTTACTGTGCTGGTGTTGGCCCACCTGTTCAACGCGTTCAACGCCCGTTCCGAGACGGTGAGCGCGTTTGCCCACTTCTTCAGCAACCCTTGGCTGCTGGGGGCGCTGCTGTTGTCCCTGCTGTTGCAGGTCGCGGTGGTGAATATAGGCTTTCTGAACCTGGCCTTTGGCACCGTGCCGCTGACGTTGGAACAATGGCTGCTGTGTGCTGCCATGGCCAGTGGTGTGCTGTGGTACAGCGAGCTACGCAAGTTGGTCGGTCGAAGTTTCGCCTAATCAAACCTTTACCAGCGGCCCAGCAGCGCCTGCACTTGCTCGCGCTTGATCGGCTTATCCAGGCAACTATCGAACCCCTGGGCGATTTGGGCGGCCTGGCTGGCTGGGTCGCCATTGCCGGAATAGGCCACGATGGTGCTGGGCTTGCGGCCCAATGCGGCTTGGAGCCGGCGGATTTCTTGCATGGCGGCGGTTCCGTTCATCACCGGCATTTCCAAGTCCATGACGATAAGGTCTGGGCTGTGTTGCATCACTGCCTCTATTGCCACTCTGCCATTGATCGCGGTGGTGATATGTAGACCGGGCTGTGAAAAGAGATTGGATAGCACCATCAAATTGAATTCATCGTCGTCAACCAGCAGCACTTGCAAGCCCGCAGGAACAGGCGGCGATTCCTGGGCGGGTGCCTGGTGACTCGATTCGGTTGCGTCCGTGCACTGCAATTCCAGCGTGAGCCGGGTTCCCTGGGTTTCCGAGGTTTGCATGCGCAGATCGCCGCCCTGGGCTTGCGCCAAAAGATGGGAAGAGTAGGTGCCAAGCCCCGTTCCCCCTGTTTTGCCGGCGCTTGTGTATTTTGCAAAGAACCTGTCACGAATAGCCTCTGGCACGGCTCCCAGATTGTGGATATGCAACCGGCAGCAGGGGCCGGCTTCAAAATCAATGGTGACTTCGGACCCTTCGGGAGCAGCCTCGATGGCATTCTTCGTCAAATTTGCGACGATGGAATAGCACAAAGCGTCCTCGGCCTTTACGTAGGCAGGCTGCGGCGGTGCGTTTATTCTGATCTGCACCTGTTTGGAGCTGGCCTGTGCGCCCAGGTCCGTAGCCACTGCCTGAGTGATTGCGAACAGATCGACTACGCTGGGCCTGAAGACGTAGTTGCCCGCCTCGATCTGAAAGATATCCAGCGACAGATTGACCAGGCGCATTGCACGGTTGGCGGCCAGTTCCATCATGCTGAGGACGGCTTCCTCCTGCGCACTCATGGTGCGTCCGGCGCGCAACAAACCGGGGGCTGCGGCCAGGCTGCCCAAGGGGGTTTTGAGGTCATGCTGCGCGATACGTCCAACATCCTCCAGCGCCGAAATGGTCTGCCTCAAAGCCTTGTTTTCGTAGGAGCTGTGGCGCTTGAAGGTCGCAGCTATCGCGTCATTCAATTCCTGCAGGGAAAAGGGTTTTCCCAGATAGTCATCAGCGCCCAATGTCATACCGCGGCGCATATCCGAGCGGTCGATGCGGGCCGTCAAAAAAATGAGTGGTATGGAGGCGGTGGTGGCGTCCTTGCGCAGCTGTTCGAGCATGCCATAGCCGTCAAGCTCGGGCATCATCACGTCGGACAATATCAAATCCGGCAAGTGCAACTGCGCTTGGCTCAGCCCCAGTTTTCCGTTGGCGGCATCCAGCACATCGTAGCCCTGCATTCGCAACAACGCACACAGGTTATTGCGAATCTCGGCTTCATCTTCGACGACCAGTACCTTCAAATAGGACTCCCTGCTTTTCTCACAATTTGCGAGACGACCAGTGCACATGCTGAATCTTCCATGTGTCACCCTCTCGCCGCAAGACCGTCGTCTCCTGGCCCGCGTAGCGAATATTTTTTTCTTTGATTGTGCCGGTAGTTTGGCTCGATTGCATGAGTACGCAAATTGACTCATTGCACTGGTGTTGGGTTTCTTTCACAGTGCGCTTCGTACCCTTGGCAAATGCGATGTCGGCGGCAAGATGGTGGGCGAGGTATTCCGCACGGGTTTCGGCATGGCCCGATTCGTAGATCAGCGCAGTGGCGGATAGCAAAGCAGTAGCGCCTTCGGCATTGCCGGTCGCCAGTGCTTCGTGAAACTGCGCCACGACCTTGGTTGCAGCTTCCACGCCCGTGGGCTCTGCCGCATGGGCGGCACAGGCCATGGCCAGCATCGCTGTGCAAATGGTGTTGATCGTTCTTTTCATTGCATGCATGTCAATCTCCGGGGTTTTGGCTTGGAAGATGGAAGGCTACTTTGCCGGTTGGATATCGGTCACCACAAAAGAACCTCCCAATTTCTCCGCCGAGAAACGCACCTTGTCCCCAGTCTTGGCCTTGCCCAGCAGGGTATCGTCCTTCACCTGGAAAACCATGGTCATGGGCGGCATGTCAAGGTTTTTGATCTCGCCGTGCCTGATGGTGATTTTCTTGTTGTCCGCATCAACTTTTCGGATTTCACCATCTGCCATTTCAGTGGGGGCTGCTACGGCAGTATCTTTTTTGGAGTTGTCCATAACCGCCGGTAAGCCAGCATTTGAGCTGGCGTAGGCAGAGCCTGCCAGCAGGGCGGACAGAAATAGCGCAGTGTGTAGTTGTTTCATGATGTTTTTCTTTCAAGAGTTGGCGGACGTTGCGGAGGCTTTGGACGGATAGGACTGGTAAACACGCGTGCCACCGTCCTTCAGAACCAGCAGCACGTCGTAAGGGTCTTTGCGCCCACGGTAAATCGGCGCGTCCATCCCCGGAGAACCGACTGGCATTCCCGGCACCGCCAGCCCCAAAGCTTTGGGTTTTTCCGTGAGCAGACGATGGATGTCCGTGGCTGGCACATGCCCCTCAATGGCGTAGCCGCTGACAGCTGCCGTATGGCAGGAGCCAAGCTGCTCCGGTATGCCGAGCCGCTTTCTGGCCTGCGCGTTTCCTCTGTCATGAACCTTGACCTGAAAGCCGTTGGCTTTTAGGTGGTCTATCCAGTCTTTACAGCAGCCACAGTTCGGGTCTTTCCAGACTTCGACCTGCGGGTTTGCTCGTGCAATCACCAAAGGCGCCAGCGCAGCTGCGGCGAATCCGCTCAGGGTCATAAGAAGAAAACGTCTTTGCATGATGATCATTCTCAACGTGCCGTGACCGTGATCTTGCCAACCATGCCAGCCTGGTAGTGGCCGGCGATCAGACAAGCAAAGTTAAAGTTTCCGGGTTTGTTGAAGGTCCAGATGATTTGTCCTGTCTTGCCCGGGGCAACATGTGCCATGTAGGGCTCGTCATGCTCCATGCCTGGAAACTTGACCATCAGCGCGGCATGTTCGTCCAGGTCTTTCTTGGTTCCGATCACCAGTTCATGCATCATCTTGCCGCTATTTTTGATGACGAATTTGATGGTCTCGCCCTGCTTGATGTCGATCTTGTTTGGCGAAAAACGCATGTTGTCACCCATGCCGATGGTGATGGTGCGGCTGACGGCCTTGGCATCACCGGCGATGCCCCATTCCATTTGCTCTTTCTTGACCGTGCCGGTTTTTTTGTTGTGCGCTTCGTCACCATGCGCGAACGCAAAGGTGCCGGTGCTGGCGATGAATGCCGCGAAGAGGAGAGTTGTAAGCCTTTTCATGCTTGTTTCCTTTTGGTTTGCATAGTATTCCCGGTGTGGTTTGACTGATTAGTGTTGGCTGTGGTCCATGCCACCCTTGCCACCCTTGTGGCCCATCACGGGCTTGCGGACCTGCACTTCAATTTCCTTGGCCGGCATGTTTTGTGCCTTCATAGTCTGCCCGCCTTCGGCGGCAAAACGCGCGGGGTTGGGCAGGGCGCCTGTCCATTCATAGGCGACTTCGCCCGCAGGGTGCTTGTACCAACCGGGGTCCTTGTAGTCACCAGCCTTCTGGTTCTTGCGCACTTTCAGCACCGAGAACATGCCGCCCATTTCCACCGAGCCAAACGGGCCTTCGCCGGTCATCATCTTGGCGGTGTTGTCGGGAATGGGCATGTCCATCTCCGCCATGTCGGCCATGCCGCGTTCACCCATGACCATGTAGTCGGGGATGACGTTGGTGATGTCGCGCACCACTTTGCGGTGGTCCACCCCAATCAGGTTGGGTACGTCGTGGCCCATGGCATTCATGGTGTGGTGACTCTTGTGGCAGTGGAAGGCCCAGTCGCCTTCCTCATCGGCCAAAAACTCCACCTGGCGCATCTGGCCCACCGCCACATCGGTGGTGACCTCATACCAGCGCGTGGATTTGGGTGTAGGGCCGCCGTCCGTACCCGTCACCAGAAACTCGTGGCCGTGTAAGTGGATGGGGTGGTTGGTCATGGTCAGGTTACCCATGCGGATGCGCACCTTGTCGTTTTTGCGGACGACCAGCGGGTCTATGCCGGGGAAAACGCGGCTGTTCCAGCTCCAGATGTTGAAGTCCAGCATGGTCATGGTTTTAGGGGTGTAGGCGCCAGGGTCTATGTCGTAGGCGTTGAGCAGGAAAACAAAGTCCCGGTCTACTTCATCGATCAGCGGGTTTTTGCCCTTGGGGTGGGTGATCCAAAAACCCATCATGCCCATGGCCATTTGGGTCATTTCGTCCGCATGGGGGTGGTACATGAAGGTGCCGGGCCGCCGCGCCACAAACTCGTACACGAAGGTCTTGCCGGGCTGAATGGCCTTTTGCGTCAGGCCGCTGACGCCGTCCATGCCATTGGGTAGGCGCTGGCCGTGCCAGTGCACGCTGGTGTGTTCGGGCAGCTTGTTGGTTACGAAGATGCGCACGCGGTCGCCTTCAACCACCTCGATCGTTGGGCCGGGTGACTGGCCGTTATAGCCCCACAGGTGGGCCTTGAAGCCGGGCGCCATTTCGCGCACCACGGGCTCGGCCACCAGGTGGAACTCCTTGACCCCCTGGTTCATGCGCCAGGGTAGGGTCCAGCCATTGAGCGTGACTACCGGGTTGTAGGGGCGACCCGTGGATGGGACCAGCGGTGGCATGGTGTCGGGTTTGTTTTGCAGCACGGGCTCTGGCAGTGCGGCCATGGCCACCTTGCTGACCGAAGCGGCCAGCACCGCGCCGGTGATGGCACCGGCGCCACTCAAGAAATTGCGTCTGTTGTTCATGTTGATTCGTTTTCTGGTTTTGAGTGTTGAGCTGCTCAGTGGCCACCGGCTGCGGCGGTGCTGCCAGAGCCACTGCGGGCCAGTGTTGGCACACCGCTGGTAAGCGGTTTGCCCAGCAAAGCGGCAGACAGGCCGGCATCGGCCAGCCAGAACTGTTGCTGCGCCTGGATGGCGCCCATCACGCTGGTGATGTTGTCCCGTGTGTCGGCCAAGAGTTCGAATACGCCGATCAACATCGCGTTGTATCGCAACACGTTTTCATCGGCCATGGTCTTGCGCAGCGGCACGATCTCGTCGCGGTAGTGCCGGGCCAGGTCGTAGCTGGTGCGGTAGGCTGAGTAGGCCTCGCGCAGTTGGGGGGCGGCTGCGCGCAGCACCCCCTCGTAATGGTTGGCCGCTGCCAGGGTTTGTGCGTTCATCGCATCGCGCTGCGCGCTCCCCCAGTCAAACAGTGGCAGGCGAATGGCCACCTCATATCCCTTGCGGTCCGACGTTTGCCCGCTGTGGGTGTCGGTGACGGTGTCCCGGCGAATACCCACTTCCACATCGGCCAGGGAGTTGAGCAGGTTCAGGCCCTGGGCCTTGCCAGCGCCATCGAGCTGCAAGCGTGCTTGTTGTACGTCCAGACGTTGCTGCATGGCCGTGGCACTCAGTTCGGTGGCGGTGCGGGCCTGCTCGGGCAGGTCGGGCAGGCGCTCGGGCAGTTTCAAAAGCGCGGTCTGCTTCGCGTCCAGACCCAGTTGGCGCACCAGCTCTTCCCGCGCGGCAGTGGCGCCATGACGGGCCAGCGCCAATTGGGTCACGGCATCCGCATACACGGCGTGCTGGCGGGCGCGTTGCAACTTGTTGAAGTTGCCCGTCTGCAGCATGCGTTTTGCCAGCTCGGCACTGGCCTTGGCGGCGGTGTTCACCTGCTCGGCATACTGCGCGGTCTGCTCGGCAGCTACGGCACGCACCCACGCCTGGCGCACCTGTGCCACCTTGTCGACCACGTTGGCACTGCGCTGGATGTTGGCTTGCGCTGTCTGGTTGCGGGCCACGTTCTGGCGCTGGGGCAAGGTCAAAAGGTCCAGCAAGCCAAAGGACAGCAGCCGCCCCAGTTCCACCTCGTCCAGCGACTGGTTGCGCTCGAAGCTGAGAACCGGGTTGGCAATGCGCCCCGCCTGGTTGATGCTGGCCATATCGGCCCAGCTTTGGGCCAGCAGGGCTTGTACGTCCGGACTATTGGCCAAGGCCAGCTCCACCGCGTCGGCCATGCTCAGGGGCTTGTCCAGCAGTTGGGCGCTGCGCTGCGCAGCAGCCTGGTGTTGCGCGCTGGTTTGGCGCAGCTCCAGGGTGTTGGGTACAAAAGTCTGGGTTGCCTTGCGGGTGTCGTCCAGGGCCTGGTCAAAGTTCACCGAGGCGCAACCGGTGAGTAGTAGCGCTGCGGCGCTGACGGCCAAAAGTCGAAAAGCTTGGGTCATAACGGTAGCCTTATTGTTTGCCGTGGCCTGCGTGGGGATCGGCGGGGGCTTTGGGTGTTTTGGCGCTTGCTGAGGGAGATTCCGCTTGCGTTGGGCTGCTCTTGGCCTCTGGTTCAGCCGCCTCCTTGGCATAAGCGCGCCAACCGCCGATTTTTCCGACGGTGTCATTGCTCTCTTTCCAGGACCTTACTTTTTCGTCGGCGAAGGGCTGGTAGCCCTGTAGCGCAGACGTGTAGGGCAGTGGAGCCGGCGTCGCTGCGGCCGCTGGCGGTTTGTGGTGGTGCTGATGATGATGGTGTTGGGCGGTCGCTGGCAGCGCCAGCAACGCACACACTGCGAATGCCCAGGGGGCTGGAGATATTGGGAGCATGAAGTCCTCGCACGGTAAACAGGATGGACGCCACGGGGCCTGAATGGGGCCCATGGCAGACGTACCAAAGCATCCGCTGCCCGCAGTTCTTGCAAAACGGCGGGCCGGGATGGGCTTATACGCGAGGCGGCTTGTCGGGGACGGGAGTGGCCCGTGTGTGGATCAGCACAGAGGGCTCTGCCAATTGCACCTGTGGTGCGGGCGGTACGGTCGCCATGTGGTTTAGCCCCACCAGGGCTACGCCGTTGCAGCATGCTGCGCAGATACTGCAGGTGTGGTCGGCGTCTGGCGATGCGTCATGCACAACATCCGCGCTATGGCCGTGCATGGCCGTATGGTCATGGGGTGTGTCCGTAGCCGCTGTGGCGGACGCCGAGGCATCCACATGTTGCATCCCCATACCGCAAAAAAGCATGGAAGCCGCAGCAAATCCCTGCATAGGGACTGCAGCCATCAGGAGCCAAGCGAACAAAATCCGTAACCTGAGCATCGTGGTGGGATTCTATGCCCTGCAATTGGTTCCGCTAATCAATTGGTATAGCCATAAGTACGGTGCTGCGGGGCGGGTAAAATCAGCGGGCTTAACCCTGTGCCCATTCAGCGCACAGGGATGAGTTGAATTTTCAACCCTCCAGCCCACCTAACAGGCCGCCCCAGTGACTCTGCACATCACCCAATTCGAGGGCAGTAACGCCCTGAGCAGCTTCCGTATCCAACAACTCCTGCCCACATTGCAGGGTATCCACGAGAAAATTTCCGGCATTTCGGCGCGTTTTGTGCACCTGGTGGCCAGTGATGCAGCCCCCGACGCCGCGCTGAGCGAAAAGCTGGCAGCCCTGCTGACTTATGGCGACCCCTACACCGGCCCCACCGATGGCCCTTTGATTGTGGTGTCGCCCCGCCTGGGCACCGTGTCGCCCTGGGCGTCCAAGGCCACGGACATTGCGCACAACTGCGGCTTGGGCGTCAAACGCATCGAGCGCCTGGTGGAATATCGCCTGACCTTGAAGAACGGCTTGCTGAGCAAGACTGCACTGGCGCCCGAGCAGCTGCAACAGGTTGCAGCCATCTTGCACGACCGCATGACCGAAAGCGCTATGCTGGAGCGCGCCCAGGCTCTGGGACTGTTTAGCGCCTTGCAGGCGGCGCCGATGGACCATGTGGATGTGTTGGGCGGCGGCAAGGATGCCTTGGTCAAGGCCAACACCCAGTTCGGCCTGGCCCTGGCCGCCGACGAGATCGATTACCTGGTCAACGCCTTCACCACACTGGGTCGCAACCCCACCGATGTGGAGTTGATGATGTTTGCCCAGGCCAACAGCGAACACTGCCGCCACAAGATCTTCAACGCCCAGTTCACGATTGATGGCGTGCCGCAAGACAAGAGCATGTTCGGCATGATCCGCCACACCCACCAGACCCACCCGCAGCACATGCTGGTGGCGTATTCGGACAATGCGTCGGTCATGGAAGGTGTCTTGGTGGAAAGGTTTGTAGCCAAATCAGCCGCTAGCCCCGGTGGAATAAGACTTGCTAGCTATGAAAAGAGTAGCGAGACCAACCACATCCTGATGAAGGTGGAGACCCACAACCACCCCACGGCCATCTCCCCATTCCCAGGCGCATCTACCGGCGCGGGCGGCGAAATACGGGATGAAGGGGCGACGGGAAGGGGCTCCAAGCCCAAGGCGGGCTTGACCGGTTTCACTGTGTCCAAACTCTGGGGTGGTGATTTTGGCAAGCCCGAGCACATTGCCAGCCCGCTGCAAATCATGGTCGAGGGCCCCTTGGGTGGCGCGGCCTTCAACAACGAGTTTGGCCGACCCAACCTGTTGGGCTACTTCCGCGAATACGAGCAAAGCGTGGCCAGCAACGTGGACACCGTGCAGCGCGGGTACCACAAGCCCATCATGATTGCCGGTGGTCTGGGCGTCATCGATTCCACCCAAACCCACAAGATCGAATTCCCTGCCGGCAGCCTGCTGATCCAGCTGGGCGGCCCCGGAATGCGCATCGGCATGGGCGGCAGTGCGGCCAGCTCCATGGCCACGGGTGCGAACGCGGCCGAGCTGGACTTTGATTCGGTGCAGCGCGGCAACCCCGAAATCGAACGCCGGGCGCAAGAAGTCATCAACCAGTGCTGGATGCTAGGGCAGGGAGGTGCCAATCAACCCGGCAACCCCATCCTGGCCATCCACGACGTGGGTGCCGGTGGTTTGTCCAACGCCTTCCCTGAGTTGACCAACGACGCTGGCCGCGGCGCCCGTTTCGATCTGCGTGCCGTCCAGCTCGAAGAATCCGGCATGGCGCCCAAGGAAATCTGGTGCAACGAGAGCCAGGAACGGTATGTGATGGCGATTGCACCCGAATCGCTGGAGCTGTTCACCGCCATTTGCGAGCGCGAGCGTTGCCCGTTTGCGGTGATTGGAGTGGCCACTGAAGAGCGCCAGCTGAAGCTGGTGGATGAAGGCGCGGAATCTCCCGTCGACATGCCTATGAATGTGCTGCTGGGCAAGCCGCCCAAGATGCACCGCGATGTGAAGACGGTTGCCCGTACCTTCAAACCGCTGGACCTGACCGGCGTGGATGTGCAAAAGGCCGTCATCGATGTGCTGGCCCACCCCACCGTCGCCTCCAAACGCTTCCTCGTCACCATTGGCGACCGCACCGTCGGTGGCCTGACCCACCGCGACCAGATGGTTGGCCCCTGGCAAGTGCCGGTGGCCGATTGCGCCGTCACGCTGGCGGACTTCAAGGGTTTTGCCGGTGAAGCCATGTCCATGGGCGAACGCACCCCCTTGGCTGCGCTGGATGCACCTGCGTCGGGCCGTATGGCCGTGGCAGAGGCAATTACCAACCTGCTGGCCGCACCGATTGAGCTGCCCCGCGTCAAGTTATCGGCCAACTGGATGGCCGCTTGCGGCGAGCCCGGTGAAGACGCTGCGCTGTACGCCACCGTCAAGGCCGTGGGCCTGGAACTGTGCCCGGCGCTGGGCGTGTCCATCCCCGTGGGCAAAGACTCGTTGTCCATGCGCACGCAGTGGAAAGATGAGAACACGGACAAAAAGGTCACGTCCCCCGTGTCCCTGATCGTCAGCGCCTTCGCCACACTGGCCGATGTGCGTGGCTCGCTCACGCCCCAATTGAATGCATCCGAAGACACCACTTTGGTGCTTGTTGATCTGGGCCACGGCAAGAACCGCATGGCCACCAGCATCCTGGCCCAGACGCTGAACCAGGTGGGCGACGCCGTGCCTGATTTGGACGACGCCAAGGACCTCGTCAATTTGGTGCATGCCGTGAACGCTTTGCGTGCGCAAGGTAAGGTTTTGGCCTACCACGACCGCAGCGACGGCGGCCTGCTGGCCACCGTGGCCGAGATGGCCTTTGCCGGCCGCGTGGGTGTATCGCTCAACGTGGACATGCTGGTGACGGAAGGCGACGGCATCTCTGACAGCCGCATGGACGTGGGCGACAGCAAAAACTGGGCGGGCCAGGTGGGTGCCCGCCGCGAAGAGCTGACGCTCAAAGCCTTGTTTAGCGAAGAGCTTGGTGTGGTGCTGCAAGTGCGTACCTCCGAGCGCAGCGAGGTGATGGCAACCTTGCGCGAGCACGGCCTGTCTGCCTTTAGCCACTTCATCGGCAAGACCCGTCCTGCGTCATCTGACATCGACGCTGGTAAGAACGAGTTGCAAATCTGGCGCGATGCCAAGGCCATCTTCAAGGCCCCGCTGGCCGACCTGCACCAGGTCTGGGACGCGGTGAGCTGGAAGATCTGCCAGCAGCGCGATAACCCCGCCTGCGCCGATGCCGAGCACAGCGCAGCAGGTGCATTGGGAGACCCCGGTCTGCATGTCTATATGCCAAATCAGGCTGTAGCCCCCGTGCAATCTGACAATAGTGCTACGACAAATGTAGCGCCAGCCATTTTGAAGACCCGTCCCAAGGTAGCCGTACTGCGTGAGCAGGGCGTCAACTCCCACGTGGAAATGGCCTACGCCTTTACCGAGGCCGGTTTTGAAGCCTTTGACGTGCACATGACCGATCTGCAAACGGGCCGCGCTAAGTTGGCGGACTTCAAGGGCGTCGTGGCCTGCGGCGGCTTCAGCTACGGCGACACGCTGGGCGCTGGTATTGGCTGGGCCCGGTCCATCACCTTCAACCCCGCGTTGGCCGACCAGTTCAGGGCCTTCTTTGGCCGCACGGACACCTTCGGCCTGGGCGTGTGCAACGGTTGCCAGATGTTTGCCGAACTGGCCGACATCATCCCCGGCGCGCAGGACTGGCCCCGCTTCACCACCAACCAGAGCGAGCGCTTCGAGGCGCGCCTCTCCATGGTGGAGATTCTGGAATCCCCGTCCATCTTCCTGTCCGGCATGGCCGGCAGCCGCCTGCCAGTGGCCGTGGCCCACGGCGAGGGATATGCCAACTTCAAGTACCGTGGCAACGCCGCCAAGGCCGTGGCCGCCATGCGCTACACCGACAACCACGGCGTGGCAACCGAGGCCTATCCGTTCAACCCCAATGGCAGCCCTGGCGGCCTGACGGGTGTGACCACGGCAGACGGCCGCTTCACCGCCTGGATGCCGCACCCCGAGCGTGTGTTCCGCAACGTGCAGATGAGCTGGACCGATGGCGACCGCAGCGCGCATAGCCCGTGGATGCAGTTGTGGCACAACGCACGGCGCTGGGTGGGGTAAACATGGTTTAGCGCGGGGCCTTAACCCTCAGCTCTTCTGCAAGCGTGTCCCAGTAGTCGGCGCGTCCCAGCGGAGTGGAGGGTGGCAGGGTCGGGTTGGGTATTCTGAAGACGCGTCGGCCTTCCAGTTTGAGGTCGGCCAAGACTTGACGTTTGTAGACCTTGTATAGGCGATCAAACTGGCCATTTGCCATAAGCATTCGCAACCCTTCTTCTGTTCGCAAGGCCAATTGTTCCCCTTCTGCGCTTCGTGCAAAGAAGAAGTAGCGTGGAAGCGGGTAATACAACATCAGATTTTTTTCTATGGCAAGGTCCGGGTTGCTCGCCATGCCCGCCCGCAGCTCATTCGAGATCTCGTTGACGCCGCGCGAAAACAGGTCGAAGCGCTGGCCTTGCAGCATCTTGAAAAGAGACCCATAGCTGGCTCCAGCCTCCACCGTCAAACCTGAATGGCGCAGGATCTGCGTATCCACCCAAGTGTGGCCCTGTCCAATGCTGAAAGCCTTCAAGTCATTGAGCGAACGCACACGCTGCAGCTGGGATTGCGTGGGTTTCTGTATCAAAAACAAACGGTAGCCTGTCAATCCCTTGTCCAGCGGAACGAGCACCGGGCGCATCAATGACTCCCGTTCGATGCTTGTGGTGCGTACCAAAAGTGTGATGGTCTTGGAATCGACCAGCAGCACCTGTGAGCGGTCCGCATTCATGACCACGTCACTGGGGGCCAACACATAGGGTCCCCATTTGGGCACCGTCACATCCAGTGCAGACTTGAGCACGTTCCAGTAATAGACAAACCGTTGGTCTTCGCCGCTTTCAGGTGGCGGATAGGTGTAGACCATGGGATTGGCGGCGCCCGCGCCCGCGTGCGCGGTTGCTGCCAAAGACAAGACGAGGGCGACCGCCAGTCGGAAAAGTTTCAGGCCAAGCATTTTGCTGTTTTGAGAATGCCGATTGCGTGCATACCCCAGCAACCTTACTACAGTTCTTTTGCATTTGCAGCGGCCAGAAACCCTCGATTGGAATGGCTCTGGCCTTTAAGTGGCTAGCGCTTAGAACTTAAAGCTACCGTCATTCCGTGCCACGGGGCTGGCGCAACTGGCCGGTGTAGTCACCTCCCGATTCCCCGATGCAGTCGTCTGGTTACTCTCCCATACCGCCGTGCTGCCATTCCACTTTACGTACTTGTATTGAACCGTGGTGCTGGCGGGCAAGGTGACAGTACCGGTCCACGGCACATTGGCACCGCTGCCTTGTATGGCCAAGGCAAAGCCCGCAGCGGGGGTCCAGTTGCCAATGGCAGTCTGGTTGCCCACTACATACAGGTTTTGCCCCATCGTGGTGTTGGCGTTGGAGATAGTGAACTTCACCTGGCAGCCGACCGGCCCAGCCAACGTAGTGACAGACAGTGGGCTACTGGCCGCCGATACGTTTCCCGCCGCATCCAGCGCCTGCACGGTGTAGCTGTAGGTGGTGGCGGGCGACAGGCCGGTGTTGGTGGCGCTGGTGGAAACCGAGGTGGTGACCTGGGCGCCATTGCGCAGCAGGCGGTAGGTGGACACGCCCACGTTGTCGGTCGATGCGTTCCAGCTGATGGTTGCTGCGCTGGATGTCACATTGCTTTTGCTCAAGCCCGTGGGCACGCTGGGAGGGGTGGTGTCGGTGGTGAGCTTCTGGTTCACATGGATTGCCACGGCTGGCACAGCGCTGCCACCATTGGCAGGCAAGTTGATGCTGATCTGACCTGTGGCGCTGACCACCACGGTGCTGCCGGTGCAGGCGGTTTGTGCCGCATTGCGCTGGCCGTCGATCACATTGCAGTAGCTGCCGGCGGGCATCTGCGTTTGCAGCGTGGTGTTCCAGGCGGAGAACTCGTTGTTGATAGCCACAAAGCCTTTGTTGCCACGGCCAAAGGCGATCTGGTTGGTCGTGCCGCTGGTGAAGTTGTTGACGTCCTGGCCCGAAGTGGTGGAGCGGAACTTGACCATATTGGAGATGTTGCTCCAGCGGTGGATGAAGTCCCAGTTCACGTTGATCAGCGGGTTGCCGTTGGCGTCAAACGGGCTGGCGCTGGGGCTGGTCTGGTCCTTGTTGGTGAAGCGAAAACCGGAGTGCAATTGCGCGTGTCCGTAGGGCCAGGCCAGCATGAAGATGTTGGCCAGGTCGTAGCGTTTGGAGCCCTGGGTGTCGTTGCCCAGGCCGGTGTAGTTGCTGGCCATCAGCGAATCGCCGCTGCGTTCGGTGTCCCAGTTGTTGACGAAGACCGTGGCCTTGGCGCTATCCACAAATCCCCAGGTGCCGCCCCAGTTGCCCGGCGTACCCATGTAGGTGCGGATCTGCGAGAGCTGGTTGCCATTGGTGCCGCGGAAGGTCTCGCGCATGGCGTAGGTGAACTTGAATTCGTTGACCGTGCCACTGGTGAAGTAGTCGGCGCGGTTCACATTGCCGTCCGGGATGATTTCGTGCGTAGCCCAGACCGGTTCGCCAGCCAACGTGGTCTGTGCCACGCCGCTGACCACGGCCTGCACGTCAGCCGGTTGCATGTGTTTGGAGGCATCAAAACGGAAGCCGTCAAAGCCCATGTTTATCAGCTTGTTCAGGTAGTTCTTGATCTGGGTGCGTACATAGGGCGACTCGGTGGACAGATCGGGCAGGCCGACCAGGCGGCAGTTGCGCACGCTGCTCTGGTTGCCGGGATTGCCGTAGTCTGCATCCTGTATGGGGCAGTTGGCGTGGAAATCATTGGCGCTAAAGAAGGGGTAGTTCAGCGTGGTGGAGTTCCATGTTTGGCCGTTGGTGGCCGTACCGGCGCCTGCTGCCAGGTGGTTGACGACCACGTCGGCATACACGCGCACACCGGCGGCGTGGCAGGTGTTGACCATGGTTTGCAGCTCGGCCTCGGTGCCCATGGCGCTTTTAAGGTCGGTGTAGTTAACAGGCTGGTAGATGTCGTACCAGAAGCCCAGGCTGGCAGCTGCGTGGGGTGGGGATATTTGCACGGCTCCGTAGCCCTGAGGCCCTAGCCAGTTGGTGCATTCCTTGGCGATGTCATTCCATTTCCAGCGAAACATCTGCACTGAGGTGTCGCTGGGGTTCAGGGCATAGGCCGGGGTGGTTGCGGTCAAGGCGCTGGCCAACAGGGCACAGCCCGTCAATAGCGCTTTCGCGAGGGGCGATCGGATACCAGTTCTCATGTCTACTCCATTCCAGGTTGAAGAGGCTGGCGAAGTGTAGTTTTATTACTTGTTTTTAAACCTAGTGGAAACGCTTATCAGGGAAAACTAGCAAATATCAACTTCCTAAGCAATTGGCGGAGTTAGTAAAACTACTTTTTAGTGGTCATCCATAATGAACTGATGAACATTCCCAACGCTTTTCGCCATGGCCTGCAGATTGCGGTTTTGGCTTTGTTTCCTGTGGCGGGTGCTATGGCGCAGAAACCTGCTCTGGCAGCGGCTTCCGCATCCGCTGCAACCTGTCCAACCATCCTGAAGCACCAGTTTCCGCGCCTGCAGGATGACGCGCCGCAGGACCTCTGTCAGTACGCGGGCAAGGTGGTTCTGGTCGTGAACACCGCCAGTTTTTGCGGCTTTACCAAGCAATACGAAGGGTTGGAAGCCTTGTACGCCAAGTACCAAGGCAGGGGCTTGGTCGTGCTGGGTTTTCCATCCAACCAATTTGGCGAACAGGAGCCTGGATCAGCCAAGGAAATAGCCGACTTCTGCTTCAACACCTATGGCGTCAAGTTCCCCATGTTCGCTAAAACCGAGGTAAAGGGGCCGAAGAAGAATGCGCTGTATATGGAGCTGGCCAAGGCAACCCAGGCCGAGCCCAAATGGAACTTCAACAAATACCTGATTGACCGCAATGGCAAGGTGCTGGCCCATTACGCCAGCAATGTGGAGCCCCAGAGCAGCACCCTGGTGTTGGCGGTAGAAAAGGCTTTGGCCCCGCAGTAGTCGGGCCTCAAGGGGCTGCGTCCACTCCAACAAACTCTGCCAAGGCTGCGGTGGACAGGGCGCCATTGCGGCTCACTGTTTGCCCCGTGCGCGCATTCTTGGCTACTACAAAGGGTACCGACTCGGCCCCAAAGCTGTTGAGCAGCGCTGTATTGGCCTTAATGGACTTTTCTATGTCTGGCGTGATGCTGGCGGGCGCTGAGATGCCGCCCTTGCCAGACAGCAAAGATGCCTCATGCTCGGTCATCAGCTCCAGTGGGTTGGCGGCTGTCAGCAAGGCTGCACCCTGCGGCAGGCTGGATGCATTGATCCAGGCTACTGGTACCCATACAAATTTGATCTTTTTGTGCAGGGGGACGGAGGCTTGCCACAGGTGACCGCAATGGGGGCATTGCGGGTCAAAAAACACATAGACCGTCTGGGCGCTCATAAATGCACCCGCCGTAAAGCCTTTGGCCTGTGCCGCCACGGCGTCTACGGAAACTTCTTGTTTGGTGGGTTGGGTGGGGGCGGTGGATGAGTCTTTTTGCGAGCAAGCGCCTAGCAGTAGCGTGGAGCATGCGACGAGGGTGAGCAATAGGCGATTCAAGTGCATAGAAAGTTTCTTCTACTCGGTGCGTTTACGGAACAGGTGGGTCTAGGGGGCGATATTGCATTCACGCCGTAGCAGCGACAGGGCATCGTTGAGGGCGTAGTCGCGGTCGCTGACCAATGTGGATTCGGCGTCTTCGACAAAGGCTTCCCACAGTTGGGTGTAGTCGCTTTGGTAGTGTTGTGGCGCATGGTCGGCGATGTACTGGCTGGCAAGGTCGGGTTTGAGTCCGGACTTGCGGATTTTGCGCACCAGGGTGGCTGCTGATTTTTCAGTCAATACCGTCTTCGGTGGGCTGCCCGCTGCAACGCAGAGAAACAGGGTCAACAAGGAGCCGTCGTCGCTGTGCCCACCAGTGGCTTTGTTCCACGCGGCCGAAGCGCTGCGGTCAAAGTGGTCGACCTCACTGACAGCGTCTTCCAGCCAGAAGTAGCGTCCCATGAATGCAGGGGTCTGGTCAAACAGCTTGCGTGCAGTTTGCTTGGCATCCAGTATTTTGGGCCAATCTGCCAGCACGGACTGCTGTACACGCTCCACCACGGGTAGGAAGCGGGCCGGCAGGTCTTTGGGTAGGGTGATCGCAGGCGTGTTGTCGGCGGCCGGGTATTTCTTGCGCAAAGCGAGGATCAGCTTTTCAAAAGCCACCCAGTCGGGCATTTCCGTGCGGCGCGCCAAACGTGCCAACAGAGCCGTGCGGATGACGGCTTCAGCGTCTTTGCCCGCTTCTTCCAGTTCTTCGGCATTCAGGCCCAGGGTCTCGGCCATCCAGGTGGCGGCATCGACCAGCAGCGTGGCTTGTTGGCGCAGGGCCAATTCGGCCTGGTATTCGGGCAAGGTGCGCAGTGACCATTTGGCCAGCAGCGGGATGTGGTCGTCAGTAAAGCCCGTGCCTTCGTTCATTCCGAAGTGGCTGTTTTGTGGCATGGCAATCAGTGCCTTTAGCATGTCCGAACCGCCTTTGGAGCGGGACAAAAAGGAGTTGTCGCGCAAGGACTCTGCGGCCCGGCGCAGGTCGCCACCACTGCTGTGTTCCAGGTACAGGCTTACCAGGTTGACTATGCGGTCCTTGGCTTTTTCCAACTCGGGCCGCAAGAATTCGGTACCAAAGTAGCGTGCAATCTGCACCATGCCCTTGGGTGCATCCTGGCAAATAGCCTCGATCTTGGCCCGGTCGATGATGCCGTGTTGCACACCATAGGCCAGCGCTTTTTCGAAAAACGGGCGCGCGTCAAACAGCGATACGGATTGCTGCATCAGATCGCGGATTCCTCGTCGTCTTCGCGGGCCGCAGGCGTGGCCTTGCCACGGTCGGTATCACCGGTTTCGACCTTGCCATCGTCTTCTTCGACTTCCTCTTCCAATTCGTCATCGCCGTCCAGACCCAGGTCATGGGCGCGGGCTTTGGCGCGCAGCACCAGCACGGTTTCGGTAAAGAGGTCCGGGCATTCGTGGCGCAAGAGCCAGGCCAGTTGCATCCAATCCTGGTCCGTGACCTCGTCCAGTTCTATCTTGGGAGGTGCATAGGCCAGGGAGAGCAGGGCGGTCTCGGACAGCATTTCGCCATCGTCTTCCACGGTGTCAAAGGTGCCGGTGCGTGCGAAGGCTTCGATACGGCTCCATTTTTCGGAGAAGTAGTCAGCCAGCGCTTCACTGCCGCCTTCCAGATCACCAATCGCAATCAGAAATGCAACCGGGTCGGCATCTTCGCGGAAGATGACGGAGTTGACCATGCCGCGCAAGTGGGTGCGGGTCAGGTCTTTGTACTGCTTCTCGATCACCACGGCCCGGGCAAACATCTCGGGTGTGACCAGCAGGTTGATGACAGACTCTTTGGAGTTGTCGTACTCGCGGATCACTGCCAGTATGTCTTTGGCGGGCAACTGTTCCAGCACCACCAGTAAGGCGCCATCCCCTTCGGCATCGGCCAGCTCGACCAGGGCGGACTCTGCACCCACGATGTCGCCAGCGGCGATCAGGCTTTGTGTTTTGGCAATCAGGGCGAGGTTGCTGTTCATGCCATCACTCCTTACGGTCAAAACCTTGTTCGACCATCCAGTCGGCACCGGCTTCTTCGCGTGCGCGGGCTTCTGCCTCGTCGGCGTCTTCGACGCCGTGATCGCCATCTTCGTTTTCCTCGTTGTCGTCTTCGTCGTCCGAGTCGGAAGACTGTGGGAACTCGGGTTTGCTGTGCATGTATTCCAGCGCGGCGGCAACGGTCATGAACCATTCACCTATGGGCTGTTTTTGCAATACGTTAACAATTTCCTGGGTCCAAGGCGCCAAGTGAATCGCGTGGGCCAGGCTGTCCCACTCGGGTAGTGCATCGGCGTCACGGCTCAGCAGATCATCCATGGCCGCCAAAGAAGTGAAGCGAAAACCTTTGTGGAAGACCACGGCCACCATCTCGGGGCTGATCTCCATCATGTGGACCAGGAATTCCATTTCCTTGCGCCGCTGCTTCAGGCGCTTGTCCAGAATGTGGACGCCCTCTGAATCAAATGTCAGGTCGTCCAGCTCCGCAGAGTAGGCCGAGCGCAGATTGCGAAAGTAGGGGGAAATGTTCATTCAGTGTTGGTCTAGGTTGAGTCGGTTGAAATAGTTCTGCCAAATTTCGCGTGCGGTGTCGATCGGGCTGTCCAGCAGGTTGCGGCGCCGGTTGTCGTCGTAGGCCTGGCGTTTACTGTCGTCGGACAGTACGTCGTAGGCCTCTTGAACAGCACGAAAACGCGCTGGTGCTCCAGGATCGTCATTGCGATCCGGGTGGTGCAGGGAGGCTTGCTGTCGGAAGGCCTTCTTGATATCGGCCAGACTGGCTGAACTGTTGAGCCCCAGGGTTGTGTAGTGGTCTTTCACCTCAGAGGCGGCACGTTGCGGCGATCATGGCTTGTGGTGCGCTGACTGGCATGAAAGTGGCTCCAAAAAAAGTTCGTCTCCAATTTTACCCAGTTATATAGTTGCTCACAGAAGGGTGGCCACCATCTCCCCTGTGTGCAGACCTGCGATTGGGGCAATTCTTGTCTACGTAGACAGGATTGGCATCAAAGTTGCTAGACAAGATTGCGACTGAGGGTCGTCTCCTGGCGAGGTTATTCGTCTGACCTCGCTTTATCCCCCAGCCCTCAACGGCTGGGGGATTTTTTATGGGCTTGGAACATCAAGCCTTTTGGTCCAACAACGCCCCGGCCATCTGATTGCTGGTTTTGAATACTTGCAGGTTCATCAGGAAGGCATTCTTGGCTTGCAGCTGCGCGACCATATCGGTTTCCAACGCCGGACCTTCCGTACTGGATTTGCTCAGGGCGGTGGAAACGCCCCCTTGCTTTTGTTCTGTCTGAATGACTTCTTGCCTTCGAAACGGAGTTGTCTCAGTGTTGGCAACATTGTGGGCAGCAGAATCTAGGCGCGTCTGCGCTGCATTCATGCCGGACAAAGAGATGGATGAAACGGATGCCATATCCGC
This sequence comes from uncultured Rhodoferax sp., assembly GCA_963513355.1. Classification (GTDB taxonomy): domain Bacteria; phylum Pseudomonadota; class Gammaproteobacteria; order Burkholderiales; family Burkholderiaceae_C; genus Allorhodoferax. The sequence continues at coordinate 64,200 of CAUPQG010000011.1, forward strand.
ACAATAGTCTCTTTTGGTCTCAAATACAAATGCGATAAAACCAGCGCGGGGAGAGCAGCGCATGGCGTTCATTGCGGCGGGGCAGTAGGTGTCACGCAGACTGAGGTTAAAATCCGTGCATCAACTTTGTATAAGAGCGAGAAAGGCAATCTGGTTATGACACCGCGAACTACACCGGCGACTTCTTTAAGCGAATAAGGCCGTAGTCCGCGCGCCTTGTGCGCAGCCAGCTACCAAATTCATAGTAAAGCGCGGACCATTCCGCGCTTTTTGCTTTTCTGACTGACTCTCTTTAGGTTTCCACCATGATTCAAATTACGCTTCCCGACGGTTCCCAACGTGAATTTCCCGGCCCGGTTACTGTGGCCGAAGTTGCTGCCTCCATTGGCGCAGGCTTGGCCAAAGCTGCGTTGGCAGGCAAGGTAGACGGTAAGGTGGTGGACACCAGCTTCCAGATGACTGCCAATAGCGCCCTGTCCATCATTACTGGCAAAGACGCAGATGGCCTGGAAGTCATTCGCCACTCTACGGCCCACTTGTTGGCGTATGCGGTGAAGGAGTTGTTCCCCGAGGCGCAGGTCACCATCGGCCCTGTGATTGAGCATGGTTTCTTTTATGACTTCTCCTACAAGCGCCCCTTTACCCCAGAAGACCTGGCCGCCATCGAGAAGAAGATGACGGCGCTGGCTGCGCTGGACGAACCCGTCACACGTCGCGTACTGCCGCGCAACGAGGCGGTGGCTTATTTCAAGAGTCTGGGCGAGCACTACAAGGCCGAGATTATTGAAAGCATCCCGGCGGACCAAGACGTGTCCCTGTACCGCGAAGGCAAGTTTGAAGACCTGTGCCGTGGCCCCCACGTGCCCAGCACTGGCAAGCTCAAGCATTTCAAGTTGATGAAGGTTGCTGGTGCCTATTGGCGTGGCGACCACAAGAACGAGATGCTGCAGCGTATCTATGGCACCGCCTGGGCGACTAAAGACGAGCTGCAACAGCATCTGACCATGCTGGAAGAGGCCGAAAAGCGAGACCACCGCAAGCTGGGGCGCGAGTTGGACCTGTTTCACATTGACGAGCATTCCCCTGGCACCGTGTTCTGGCACCCCAAGGGCTGGACGCTGTGGCAGGGCGTGGAGCAATACATGCGCAAGGTCTACCAGGACAATGGCTACCAGGAAGTCAAGGGTCCGCAGATCCTGGACCAGGGGCTGTGGGAGAAGACCGGCCACTGGGACAAGTACCGCGAGAACATGTTCGTCACCGAATCTGAAAAGCGCGACTATGCCCTGAAGCCGATGAACTGCCCCGGCCACATCCTGATCTACAAACACGGCGTCAAGAGCTACCGCGACCTGCCGCTGCGCTTTGGCGAATTCGGAGCCTGCCATCGCAATGAGCCCTCGGGTGGTCTGCACGGCATCATGCGTGTGCGTGCCTTTACGCAGGATGACGGCCACATTTTCTGTACCGAAGACCAGATCCAGGGCGAGGTGAAGGCCTTCACCGTGCTGCTGCAAAAGGTGTATGCGGACTTTGGCTTCCACAACATCATCTACAAAATTGCAACCCGCCCGGCCCAACGCATTGGTACTGAGGAAAGCTGGGACCGCGCCGAGGCAGCCTTGGCCGAAGGCCTGCGCGCGTCAGGGTGTGAGTTTGAGTATCTGCCGGGCGAGGGCGCCTTCTACGGCCCCAAGATCGAATACACGCTGAAAGACGCCTTGGGTCGCCCCTGGCAGTGCGGCACCATCCAGATTGACCCCAACATGCCTGAGCGCCTGGACGCAGAATTTGTGGGTGAAGACGGGGCTCGCCACCGTCCCATCATGCTGCACCGCGCCATTGTTGGCAGCCTGGAGCGCTTCATCGGCATCCTGATTGAAGGCAGCGCCGGTGCCTTGCCGGCTTGGCTGGCGCCGGTGCAGGTGGCGGTGCTCAATATCACCGACGCGCAAGCCGAATACGCACGCTCCGTGGCTAAAACGCTGCAAAATCAAGGGCTTAGGGTGAATTTAGACCTGCGCAACGAGAAGATTACGTATAAAATACGCGAGCATTCGATGCAGAAGCTGCCGTATCTGGTCGTTATTGGCGACAAAGAAATGGCAGCAGGTGCTGTTGCAGTGCGCGCCCGGGGTGGTCAAGACCTCGGTGCAATGCCCCTAGATGCCTTCGTGCAAAAAATCCTGGGTGATATTGCCAACAAGTCGGCTTAATGAGTTGGTTTGTCCGCGTGGGCTGTGCGGCTGTAGCTACTGTTTTGGTAGCAAAGATATTGTGAAGGATTGAGCCATCGCTACTGAATTTCGTGACCGTCGTCAGCGTGAAGAACGCAAACACCGCCTGAACCGAGAAATCATGGCCCCAGAGGTTCGCCTCTCTGGTCCTGAGAATGAGCCACTGGGTGTGGTCAGCCTGATGGAAGCCCTGCGTATGGCGGGTGAGCTGGATGTTGATCTGGTTGAAATTGCTGCCACGGCGAACCCGCCGGTCTGTCGTCTGATGGATTACGGCAAGTTCAAGTACCAGGAACAAAAGAAGGCTGCGGAAGCCAAGGCTAAACAGACGGTTATCGAAATCAAGGAAATCAAATTCCGCCCCGGTACCGATGACGGCGACTACAACATCAAGATGCGCAATATCAAGCGCTTCCTGGCTGATGGCGACAAGTGCAAGATCACTTTGCGTTTTCGGGGTCGAGAAATCACCCACCAGGAAATTGGTATGGCGCTGTTGAATCGTATTCGTGCAGATTTGGCGGATCTGATAGTGGTGGAGCAGTTCCCCAAGCTGGAAGGGCGTCAGATGATCATGATGATCGCCCCAGGCAAGAAAAAGCCAACTTCCGGGAAGGCTGCAACTGAAGCGGCAGCGCCAGCTGCGGCTTCGTAAAGGAATTGGAGGGCGAAAGCCCTCTGAGTTGGTGGAGTTCCGCAAGGTGCCACCATAAAGTGGTGGGTTGCAAGACTCGCCACACCAGTGGAGTGCCTTAAAAGGCGCCACTTAAAAAGTGGCTCGGGGCCAACAAGGCTGGAAGTAGTTTCCAGACGCCTCACGAGCACAAGCAAGAAGGAGCATTTATATGCCCAAAATGAAGACCAAGAGCGCGGCGAAGAAACGCTTCCGCGTCCGTCCAGGTGGAACCGTCAAGCGCGGCCAAGCCTTCAAACGTCACATCTTGACCAAGAAGACCACCAAAAATAAACGCCATCTGCGCGGTGCAGTAACTGTCCATCCGACCAATATGGGTCATATGGCACAGATGCTCCCAGGCCGTGGTATTTAATTAACGACGAACAAGGAGTAATCACATGCCTCGCGTCAAACGTGGTGTAACGGCTCGCGCCCGCCACAAAAAAGTTCTGGCCCTTGCAAAAGGTTTTCGCGGTCGCCGCGGTAATGTCTTCCGCGTCGCCAAAGAAGCGGTAATGAAGGCTGGGCAATATGCCTACCGTGACCGTCGTACCAAGAAACGTGTCTTCCGTCAGTTGTGGATTGCCCGTATCAATGCTGCTGCACGTCAGTGCGGTATGACATACAGCCAATTCGCCAACGGTCTGAAGAAAGCCAATATCGAGATCGACCGTAAGGTTCTGTCTGATATTGCTATTCACGACATGGCGGCTTTTGCCGGTATCGTGGAGCAAGTCAAGGCCAAGCTGGCTGCTTGATTTTCGCCCTGTGATGCTATCATTTCGGTAGCTATCAGAGCAAATAGAACAAGGGCTAGAGCTTGAAAAAGCACTAGCCCTTTTTCATTGATCCCAAGAATATATGAACGATCTGAATGCCATCGTCGAGTCTGCCCAAGCAGCGTTTGTGCAGGCTGTCACGCCTGCTGATCTGGAGAACGCCAAGGCGCTGTTCCTGGGCAAGTCCGGCCGCATCACCGAGTTGATGAAAGGCATGGCCGCCCTGAGCGTGGAAGAGAAAAAGTCTCGCGGTGCAGCCATCAACGTTGCCAAACAGGCCATTGAGACCGCATTGACCAACCGTCGTCAGGCTTTGGCAGATGCCGAATTGCAAGCACAATTGCGTGCAGAAGCGTTGGATGTGAGCCTGCCGGGCCGCCAGCGCGGGCAGGGCGGTTTGCACCCAGTTTCGTTGACGCTGGAGCGCATTGAGGCGATTTTTGGCTCCATGGGCTTTGATGTGGCGCAAGGCCCAGAGATCGAATCCGACTGGTTCAACTTCACGGCACTCAACACGCCCGAAGACCACCCTGCGCGGTCCATGCACGATACTTTCTATGTGGAAGGTGGCTCAGAGACGGCCCCCAACTTGCTGCGCACCCACACCAGCCCCATGCAGATTCGTTATGCGGTGCAGCATGTCAAAAAGCACCGTGCCGCTGCGGGTGCCAGTACCGATGGCTTGTTTTCCGGTGATATGCCCGAGATCCGCGTAATCGCGCCAGGCCGCACCTACCGTGTGGACAGTGATGCCACCCATTCACCCATGTTTCACCAATGCGAAGGCCTGTGGGTGGGTGAAAACGTCAGCTTCAAGGACCTGAAGTTTGTCTTCACCGATTTCTGTCGGACCTTTTTTGAGTCGGATGACCTGGTGCTGCGGTTCCGCCCCAGCTTTTTCCCCTTCACCGAGCCCAGTGCCGAAATCGACATCCAGTTCCAGACTGGACCCTTGGCGGGTCGCTGGCTGGAAGTGGCGGGTTCTGGCCAAGTGCACCCCAATGTGGTGCGCAACATGGGCCTGGACCCCGAAAAATACATTGGCTTCGCCTTTGGCATGGGCCCGGACCGCCTGACCATGCTGCGCTACGGCGTCAACGACTTGCGACTGTTCTTCGACGGCGATGTTCGTTTCCTGTCGCAGTTTCAGTAAAAGCGGCCTAGATCTGCACGCCCTGTCCCGAACCGATTAAGTACCATGCAATTCTCCGAATCCTGGTTGCGCACGTTCTGCAACCCACCCATTTCCACGCAGCAGTTGGCGGACACGCTGACCATGGCCGGCCTAGAGGTCGAAGACCTCAAACCCGTTGCGCCGCCGTTTACCAAAATTGTGGTGGGAGAGATCAAAGAAGCCGTACAACACCCCAATGCCGACCGCCTGCGCGTGTGCAAGGTCGACGTGGGCCAGCCTGAGTTGTTGGATATTGTGTGCGGCGCGCCCAATGCCCGCGTCGGCATCCGTATTCCTTGTGCGCTGGTTGGCGCAGAGTTGCCTCCGGGGGAAGACGGTAAACCCTTCCTCATCAAAGTTGGCAAACTGCGGGGCGTCGAAAGCCAAGGTATGTTGTGTTCTGCCAAGGAACTGCAAATCGCCGACGATCATGGTGGCCTGCTCGAACTGGCCTCCGACGCACCCTTGGGCCAGAACATCCGCGAACACCTGAACCTGGATGACACGCTGTTCACACTCAAGCTCACACCCAACCTGGCACATTGCCTGAGCGTCTACGGCGTGGCCCGAGAAGTGTCGGCGCTGACGGGAACGCCACTGGTTTCTCCAAAATTCCCAGGGGTTGCCGTTGGCAACCAAGACAAAGTTGCTGTCAAGGTCAGCGCTGCGGACCTGTGCGGCCGATTCTCCGGTCGTGTGATCCGCAACGTCAACACAAAGGCCAAGACGCCGCAGTGGATGGTGGACCGCCTGGCCCGTTGTGGCCAGCGCAGCGTGACGGCCTTGGTGGACATCTCCAACTATGTGATGTTCGAACTGGGCCGCCCGTCGCACATTTTCGATCTCGAAAAAATCCATGGCGGCCTGGATGTACGTTGGGGCAAACCCGGCGAACAGCTCAAGCTGCTCAATGGCAACACCGTCACGGTCGACGAAAAAGTCGGTGTCATTGCCGACGACGTGCAGGTCGAATCCCTGGCCGGCATCATGGGTGGCGACGCCACCTCGGTGACCGATGACACCCAACACGTCTACGTGGAAGCTGCGTTCTGGTGGCCAAAATCCATTGCCGGACGCTCGCGCCGCTTCAATTTCTCCACCGATGCGGGTCACCGTTTCGAGCGAGGTGTGGACCCGCAGCTGACGGTCGAGCACATCGAACGGCTGAGCCAGCTCATCATCGACATCTGCGGCACATCCAACACCAGTTGCGGTCCGGTAGACGACCACCAGCCCCGCATGCCGGTGCCCGCACCGGTCAGTGTGCGCGTGGCACGTGCCAGCAAAGTGATTGGCATGCCTTTGACACAGGGACAATGTGTGGACGCGCTTGAGCGCTTGGGTCTAACCGTCACGCAAACCGAGGGCGTGCTGACCTTGGTGCCACCGTCGTACCGGTTCGATTTGCAGATCGAAGAAGACCTGATCGAAGAAATCGCGCGCATGGTGGGTTACGACAATCTGCCGCACATGCCACCACTGGCTCCCATCACTGCGAAGATTCGCACCGAAGCCGAACGTGGCCCGTTTGCCGTGCGGCGCTCGCTCGCCGCTTTGGGCTACCAGGAAACCATCAACTTCAGCTTTGTTGAAGAAAGCTGGGAGCATGGTCTGGCCGGCAACCCCAATCCCATCAAGTTGCTCAACCCCATAGCGAGCCAGATGAGCGTCATGCGCTCCACCTTGCTGGGTTCATTGTTGCAAGTACTCAAGTTCAACCAGGCGCGCAAGCAGCCACGTGTGCGTGTGTTTGAGCTGGGACGCGTGTTCCTGCGTGATGCGTCGGTCAAAAACACCGACGCCACAGTGGAAGGTTTTGACCAGCCCATGCGTGTGGCGGGTCTGGCCAGTGGTGGAGCTGATGCACTGCAGTGGGGCCGTAAAGAGCAGGGTGTGGACTTTTTTGACGTCAAAGGCGATGTGGAAGCCCTTTTGGCTCCCTTGCACGCTCAATTTGTTCCTGGAAACCATCCCGCCATGCACCCGGGTCGTTGTGCCGAGGTATTGCTCCATGGCAAGTCCATCGGTTTTGTCGGCGAACTGCATCCTCAGTGGCGCCAACAGTTTGAGTTGACTCAGGCACCCGTGCTGTTTGAACTGGATCTGGACGCCGTGTTGCAACGTCGCGTTGCCGAGTTCAAGCCCGTCGCCAAATTGCAACCAGTGCAGCGTGACATTGCGGTTGTGGTCGCTGACGACGTGACATACGCAGCCCTCATGGCTGCCATCTGGGCTGCGCCAACAGCCGGTCTCTTGCGCGATGCGCAATTGTTTGATGTGTACCGCCCCAAGATCGCCAAAGACGCGGCTCCCGCAGCGGATGGCGCGACGGACCGCAGCTTGGCCGTGCGCCTGACGCTCAATAGCGACGAGAACACACTCTCTGAAGAGCAGATTGAGTCGGCGGTCAAAGCCATCGTCGACCAGTTGACGGTTTCCTTGGGCGCTCGCCAGCGCATCTGACGGGGGGCATTGTGTTACAAGAAAAGGATAGCGGCGCCATGGAATTTTCTGTTGAAAGCCTGGAAACCCCGGCCTTGACCAAAGCCCAACTGGCCGACTTGCTGTTTGAGCAAATTGGATTGAACAAGCGCGAGTCCAAGGACATGATCGATGCCTTTTTCGATCTGATCGCTGCGAGCCTGGTGGATGGTACCGACGTCAAGATTTCGGGCTTCGGGAATTTTCAAATTCGTACCAAGGCGCCCCGTCCAGGGCGCAATCCGCGTACTGGCGAGGCCATTCCTATCCGGGCACGCCGGGTTGTGACTTTTCATGCGAGCCACAAGCTGAAAGAGCAGATTCAGGAAGTCTCCTGACCAAGCTCAACTTTTTTGACACAAACGTAACAGTTTGTACGGCGACACTGTAATCAGTCTTTGCGCTGAGGCAAAACTTAGAGTAACCTCTACGCTTTCCCTCGTACAGCATTGATTTCAATGGAGAAAACTCTCCCTCCCATTCCAGCCAAGCGTTATTTCACCATCGGTGAGGTGGGGGATTTGTGCGGCGTAAAACCGCATGTGCTACGGTATTGGGAGCAAGAGTTCACGCAGCTACGGCCTATGAAGCGCCGTGGCAATCGGCGCTATTACCAGCACCACGAGGTTCTGATGATCCGCCGGATCCGAGATTTGTTATACGACCAGGGTTTCACGATCAGTGGTGCGCGCAACAAAATGCAGGAAATCCTGCAAAGTGAGCGTGACAAGAAGCGCAATGGCGAAGTCATGCTCGAAGGCGTTGAGGTTTTGGAAGTGGACGACGCGGACATGGACGACTTTGAAGACAGCCAGCCGTCCGAGTTTATGGAAGAGAGTGCGGCCCATCTGCTGCAGGTCAGGCGAGAATTGTTCGAAATTCGTGAGTTGCTGATCGCTTGAAGCCAAGAGTGCCCTCTAGCCGGGTTATAATTTAAGGCTAGATCGGTGTGTGGCGCAGCCTGGTAGCGCACTTGCATGGGGTGCAAGGGGTCGAAGGTTCGAATCCTTTCACACCGACCATATGACATAGAAAAAGCCTTTGGTGCGTAAGCATCAAAGGCTTTTTTCATGGCGCTCTCAACGGCGCTTTAGTCAACGCGATTTGCTATACTAAAGATAGCATAGAAAGACCATTTCGCCGGGGCCAGGTCCACTTTAGACCTTAGTTCACCATCACCAGTTTGCCCATCACGCCTCGCGAACCCATGTGGGCATAAGCGGCTTTGAGTTCTGCCATGGGCATGGTGCGGTCGATCACTGGCTTGATCTTGCCCTGCCCGTACCACTGGGCCAGTTCGCCCATCATCGCGGCGTTGGCTTTTGGCTCTTTCTTCGCAAAGTCACCCCAAAACACACCCACAATGCTGGCACCTTTGAGAAGAGCCAGGTTGAACGGCAGTGCAGGAATGGGGCCGGACGCAAAGCCAACGACGAGGTAACGACCGCGCCAGGCGATGGAGCGGAAGGCAGGCTCGGCAAAGTCGCCGCCCACCGGGTCGTAAATGACGTCCGGACCTTTTCCATCGGTCAGTGCTTTCAACGCGTCGCGCAGGTTCTCCGTGGTGTAGTTGATCGTGGCATCAGCGCCGATTTTTTTGCACAGTTCGCACTTGTCGTCTGTGGACGCAGCAGCAATCACCTTGGCACCCATGGTTTTGGCGATCTGAATGGCGGAGGTGCCTACACCTCCGGCAGCGCCCAGTACCAGCACGGTTTCTCCAGCTTTCAGTTGCGCGCGGTCTACCAGTGCGTGGTAAGACGTGGCGTAAATCATGATGAAGGCAGCGGCATCCACCATAGGAAAACCGGGCGGTAGCGGCATACACAGCGCTGCGGGAGCGATGGTGTGCGTGCCAAAGCCACCGGTACCACTGAGACAGGCCACCGCTTGGCCTACCTTCAGGTGCGTGACGCCTTCGCCCACAGCCTGGATAACGCCAGCGTATTCCGAGCCCGGCACAAAGGGCAGGGCAGGCTTCATCTGGTATTTGTTTTGCACGATCAGAATGTCGGGAAAATTCAGGCTGGCGGCCTTGATCTCCAGCAGCACCTCGCCCGCTTTGGGCTGTGGCGTGGGCAGCTCTTTCCAGTTCAGGGCGTCGATACCGGTGGGGTTTTCGCAAAGCCAGGCGTGCATGGGAATCTCCAAAAAATAGTGGCTGGATCATAGGCCCACGCCATGCTGGAAAATGTCGCTGGTGTGACCCGACCGCGTAGGCACATCGTGGGGTATCCGCCCCCTACAATGGCCCATCAACCCCCCGAGTTCTATGAAAATTCTGATTTCCAACGACGATGGATACCTGGCCCCTGGCTTGATGGCGCTTTATGAGGCCTTAAAAGATGTGGCTGAGGTGGAGGTGATTGCGCCCGAGCAGAACAACAGTGCCAAATCCAATGCCTTGACCCTGCATTCGCCCCTCTATGTACACAAGGCCAGCAACGGGTTTCGCTATGTCAATGGCACGCCGGCGGACTGTGTGCACATTGCACTGACGGGCTTACTCGATTACCGACCCGATCTTGTAGTCTCAGGCATCAACAACGGCGCGAACATGGGGGATGACACCATTTATTCGGGCACGGTGGGTGCTGCAATGGAAGGATTTTTGTTTGGTATCCCGGCTATCGCCTTCTCGCAGGTAGAAAAAGACTGGCATCACCTGGACAGCGCGACACGCAAGGTGCGTGAACTGGTGCAGTCCATGGTCCAGCAGCAACTTATCTCCCACACGCCCTTTCTGTTGAACGTCAATATTCCGAATCTGCCCTATGAGCAAATCGGCAATACCAAGCTGTGCCGACTGGGCAAACGCCATGCGGCGGAGAAGGTAATACAACAAAAGAGTCCGCGCGGCGAAACCATGTACTGGATTGGAGCGGCCGGCCCGGTCAAGGACGATGCCGATGGAACGGACTTCCACGCGACGGCTCAGGGCCATATGTCCATTACTCCGTTAAAGGTTGATCTGACCGACCACGACAGTCTGCGCTACTGGGCGCAAACTGCCTCGCGCCTGTCGGGCCCAACGCCCCACGCTGCGCCATGAAGCAACGCCCCTCGTTCCCGGCCCGTCTGGACACCACGCTGGCTAAAAACAGGCCCAATGCCCACGGTGTTCCCCAAGCACCCGCAGTGATTGCGCCACAAACTGCACCGCCATCAGTGCCAGCATCCATGGTCACGCGGACCATTGCTGCAAACAAACCCGCAGCGCCGCAAGGGCACGGCATGGAATCCAGTGCTGTGCGCACCCGCATGGTGCAGAAACTGGCGGCCGGCGGAATCACCGATACCCATGTGTTGGCTGCCATGGGTACCATCGAGCGCCACCGCTTTGTTGATAGCGCCCTGATCAACCAGGCCTATGAAGACACCAGCTTGCCGATTGGGCTGGGTCAGACCATTTCAAAGCCTGGTGTCGTGTCACGCATGCTGGAGCTGCTGCGCAATGGCCACGAGGGCAAGTTGGGCCGTGTACTCGAGATTGGTACGGGCTGTGGTTACCAGGCAGCCGTGTTGAGTTGCCTCGCTACCGAGGTTTACAGCATCGAGCGACTGCGGGGCCTTCACGACCGCGCGCGCAGTAACCTGCGTCCTATGCGCTTGGCCAATTTGCATTTGCTATTTGGTGATGGCATGGTGGGGTATGCCAAAGGCGCACCCTATGCAGCCATCATTGCTGCGGCGGGAGGAGAGGCTGTGCCCCAGGCTTGGGTGGATCAACTGGCCGTGGGGGGGCGATTGGTAGCTCCGGTTGTCACCGCAGGGGCCCCGGGCTCAAATGGCAGTTCACAGGCGTTGCTGGTTTTGGACAAGACGGCACAAGGTGTACGGCAGACCATTTTGGAAGCCGTGCATTTTGTCCCCCTAAAATCGGGCGTTGCCTGAAGGAAGTGTCTATGTTTGGTTTCTCGCGTTCCGTTGGTTATTTGGCCGTTGTTGCGGCGTTGATGGTGCTGTCCGCCTGCGGCTCCAAGCCGCTTAACCATGCTCCGGTTGAAGACCGTGCATCGGTTCCCAGCAAGGTCGAGATCACGCCACCGCCAGCTCCGGTCAAACAGCCTCCGGGCTTTGAGAATGCTGGCAAGGCGGGTTACTACACCGTCAAACCCAAGGACACTTTGATTGGCATCGGCTTGGAAGCCGGGCAAAGCCATAAGGACATTGCACGTTGGAATAACCTGGAAAACCCCAATCGGATCGAAGTGGGCCAGGTTTTGCGTGTAACGCCTCCTGTCGCAGGTACGCCTGTTGCACCAGTCGCGGCTTCAAACGATAGCGGTGTTGCGGTTGCCAAGCCAGTTGCCACCAGTGCCGCTACTGCCACCGCTATTGCCCCTGGTGCAGCCGCCAAACCTGCGTCGGCTCCTGCGTCAGGCACCACTGCTGGCGCAACGACGACTTCTGCGCCTGTTGCTGCGGCGACGGGAAGCACCGCAACTGCCAGTACCGAGGAAGACCTGGGTTGGATCTGGCCGAGCAGCGGACCGGTTTTGGCCGGCTTCGATGAAGCCAAAAACAAAGGCTTGGATATTGGTGGCGCGGCGGGTGATTCGGTTGTAGCGGCGTCTGACGGCAAGGTGGTGTATGCCGGTGCGGGTTTGCGTGGTTACGGAAACTTGATCATCCTCAAGCACAACAACACCTATCTGACCGCCTACGCACACAACCAAACCTTGCTCGTCAAGGAAGACCAGTCGGTCAAAAAAGGGCAAAAAATTGCTGAGATGGGCAATAGTGATGCGGACCGCGTCAAATTGCACTTCGAAGTACGCCGCCAGGGTAAGCCGGTGGATCCCGCCAAATACCTGCCGGCGCGTTAAGTCTCAACATTCACCATGAAAAAACCCCGGAAAAAGGGTTTTGACAGCAGCCCGGTAGAGCCGGGGCTTCCGGGGAGTCTCTTAGCTCAAAATGGCCTTTCAGCCCCCGAAGATATTGACTCTTTAGCTATTAATTCAATAGCAACGGAGCCGCTGGAGCTGCTGGCGGATGGTGGCAATGCAGCAGAGGTAGCGTCCGACGAGTCGGGTGATGCGCTCTCGTTGTACCTTCGCGGCGTTCGCCGCACCGAGTTGTTTACCCCCCAGGAAGAATTTGAGGCTGCTAACCGAGCCCGTGCCGGTGACTTTGCAGCCCGCCAGAGCATGATTGAACACAATCTGCGCCTGGTAGTCAGCATTGCCAAGGGTTATATGGGCCGTGGTGTGCCCATGGCAGATCTGGTGGAAGAGGGCAACCTCGGTCTGATGCATGCCATCGACAAATTTGAGCCCGAGCGGGGGTTCCGCTTTTCGACGTATGCAACGTGGTGGATTCGCCAGTCGGTGGACCGCGCGCTGATGTACCAGGGCCGCGCGGTGCGCCTGCCTGTCAACGTGGTGCGTGAGCTTCAACATGTATTGCGGGCCCGCCGGTTGCTGGAAAACGACTCCGAGTTAGTGGCCAAAAGGCCCGAAGGCATCCGGGTCGAAGACATAGCGGCCCTTCTGGGGCAGGACCCTCACCATGTTGCCGACCTTTTGTCTATGGGGGAAGCGCCGCGTTCGTTGGATGCAACGCTGGACCGTAACGGCGATGACATGACCCTGGGTGATGGCCTGATCGACGAGCTGACCCTGGCCCCCGAAGACGTGACGCTGGCCCATGAGGTCGACCTGTTGCTGGAAGAGTGGATTGGCACGCTCAGCGACCGTGAGCGCGCGGTGCTGGAAGGTCGCTTTGGCCTGCATGACCAGGAGCCCGAGACGTTGGATGTGATCAGTATCCGACTGGGCCTGACCCGCGAGCGGGTGCGCCAGGTGCAAAACGAAGCCCTGGCCAAACTCAAACGCTACCTGAACCGCCGTGGCATCACGCGGCAATCGTTAATGTGAAACCAACTATGCAAAACCGACTCGCCCGGGCCGAAGTTCCCGTGGAAATGACCTGGAACCTGGACGATTTGTTCTCCTCACAAGCCCATTGGGAGGCGGAATTCTTGGCGGTCGATGCAGCACGGGCACTTGTCGAACCCTACCAGGGGAAATTGGGCGACAACGCGCAAACATTGCTGCAGTGTCTGGATTGTGTTGAGGCCTTGCAACAGCGATTCATGCGTGTTGGGACTTACGCCCATTTGCGCAACGCACAAGATGGCACTGACCCACAGCACCAGGCCTGTATGGCGCGCGTGGCCACTTTGGGTGCGCAGTTGCATGCCAGTATCGCTTTTGTGGATTCAGAGATTCTGCAGCTGCCCGCGGGGCTGCTGGAGCAATACATGGCAGCTGAGCCCGGTCTGGGGGAGCATCGCGTGTATTTGCAGGACCTGTTGGAACTGCGACCCCACCGCCTGAGCCCTGATGCCGAACGTGTGCTGGCCTCATTGGGTGAGTCACTGGCGGCACCCTACATGGTTTATGGGCGCTCCAAGGCAAATGACATGCAGTTCGCACCGTTTACCGATGACGGCGGTACGGTGCATCCCAACTCCGTCAACCTGTTTGAGTCGAATTACGAAGGGCATAGTGACACCAGTGTTCGACGCGGTGCCTGGGCCTCGTTCAGCGCGGGTCTGAAAGCCTACAACCACACCTATGCGGCCACTTTTGCCACCGAGACCAACAAAAACGTGGTGTTGTCACGGCTGCGCAACTACCGCAGCACCGAAGAGTTTTTGCTGCAATCCCACAAGATTCCGCACGCGGTCTACAGCAACATTCTAGACATCATCCAGGCCGAGTTGGCCCCGCACATGCAGCGCTATGCACGGTTGCGCCGCCGTGTACTCGGTTTGGACAAGTTGCTCTACTGTGACATCAAGGCGCCGCTAGATCCGGCCTTCAACCCCCACATGCCGTATGACGAGGCATGCACCCTGGTACTCGATGCACTGGCCGTCATGGGGCCTCAGTATTGTGATTTTGCGCGCAAGGCAATGACCGAGCGTTGGGTGGACCGTGCTGACAACATCGGCAAGTCTTCGGGTGCCTTTTGTGCTTCGCCCTATGGCGTCCATCCCTACATCCTGATCACCTGGTCCAACACCATGCGCAATGTGTTCACCTTGGCCCATGAGTTGGGGCACGGTGGACACTTTGGCCTGGCCATGCAGCACCAGCGGTTTTCCAACACGCGGCCGGCCATGCCGTTTATTGAGGCTCCGTCCATCATGAACGAGATGCTGCTGGCCCAGCACATCCTGGGCCAGAGCCAGGATGCCCGCATGCGCCGCTCGGTCATCATGCAGGTGCTGGGCACCTACCACCACAACTTTGTGACCCACTTGCTGGAAGCGGAGTTGCAGCGCCGCGTGTATGCCATGGCCCAGGCGGGGAAGTCTGTCACAGCGGCGGTGCTCAACCAGTGCAAGGGCGACATTCTGGCGGCGTTTTGGGGTGATACGGTGCAGATCGATGACGGCGCACGTATGACCTGGATGCGCCAACCCCACTACTACATGGGGCTCTACCCTTATACCTACTCGGTAGGCTTGGTGGCATCTACTGCCATGGCAAGTCTGATTCGGGACGAAGGACGGCCTGCCGTTCAGCGTTGGCTGCAAGTCTTGCAGGCGGGCGGCACGCGCCGGCCGCTGGAGTTGTTGCAGTCCGCTGGTATAGACATGTCGTCGCCCCAGCCTATACACGATGCAGTCGCCTATGTTGGGCGTTTGATCGACGAATTGGAGCAGGGCTTTCCAGCTTAGGGTTAACGATGGGCATGATTTTTGCGAGCTGTGCCACACTGCGCGCGGACCCATGATCTGGGTCCCCATTTACTGCCACTTCTGTACACCCAGGGAAGCGATTGATGAAATCTGTTGTTAACCAAACACTTCTTGCTGCGGCCACACTTCTGCCGTTGCTAACCACAGTGCCCGCTTTGGCACAGGGCGTCAAAGACACGCTGACCATCGGCATGTCGCAGTACCCCCCCAGTCTGCACCCCGGCATTGAGCCCACAGTGGCAAAAACCTATGCCATTCGTTTTGGCTATCGCCCCATTGCGACCTACAACGACAACCGCAAGATGGAGTGTTTCTTGTGCACCGAAGTGCCCACGATCGCCAATGGCCGCGCCAAAACCGTTGATTTGGGTGGTGGCAAGAAAGGCATGACCGTCCGGTTCACCTTGCATCCCCAAGCGAAGTGGGCGGATGGAACACCCATCACCAGTAAGGACGTAGCGTTTAGCTGGTCTGTCGGTGTCAAGCCAGAAAGCGGCTTTGCGCGGCCCGACGTGTTTCAGCGCGTCACCAAAGTAGAGACCGTGGACGCCAAGAACTTTGTGCTGCACATGAACAAGGCGGAATACGACTTTGCCGACTTGAACGACTTTGCACTCATACCTGCCCACTTGGAAGAGCCTGTCGTCAAGGCACTGGCCACACCCGCTGACTACAACAAGAACACCCTGTACAACCGCAATCCCATCACTGCAGGCCTTTGGAATGGTCCTTACAAGATGGCGCAAGTGCAGTCTGGTGCGTTTGTAGTGTTTGAACCCAACCCGCACTGGTGGGGACAAAAGCCGCATTTCAAACGCATCACGATCAAGACCATCGAGAACACCGCAACGCTGGAAGCCAATCTGCGTTCGGGTGATCTGGACTACATCTCGGGCGTGCTGGGCTTGTCGATGGACCAGGGCTTGGCCATGTCTAAAGAGCCCGCGCTGCAACAGAGATACGACTTCGAGTTTCCGCTGGGCCTCGTGTACGAGCATATTGACCTGAACCGCAACCACCCTGGGCTGGCCGACAAACGCGTGCGCCAAGCTTTGCTGTTGGGCATCGATCGCGAGACCTTGGTCAAGCAACTGGTCGATGGCAAGTTCCCTGTTGCGCACAGCTGGGTCAACCCGTTGGAGCCTGGCTTTGACCCCAATGCCACCAAATACCCTTTTGATCCGACGCGCGCCAAGGCCTTGCTCGACCAAGCAGGCTTCAAGCCTGCGGGTGATGGCATACGTGTCAACGCTGCGGGTCAGCGCCTGTCCATGGAGTACATGACCACGGCGGGTAACAAGATGCGTGAACTGGTGCAGCAAGTGCTGCAGAACCAGTGGAAGCAAATTGGCGTAGAGGTTGTGATCAAGAACGTGCCCGCCCGCACTTTCTTCGGGGAAACGCTGAAGAAACAGCAGTTCACCGCGTTAGCGCAACTGGCGTGGTCCAGCCTCCCTGAGGCACCACCAACCCAAACCTTGGCAACATCGGCCATACCCACTGCTGCCAATAACTATGCTGGTGCCAATTACCCGCAATTCAGTCACCCAGGCATGGACAAATTGATCGAAGAAGTTGAGCGCGAGCTGGACCCCGCCAAACGCAAGCCCCTGTGGTTCGAGATGCAGAAAATCTACACCGATGAAGTGCCCGTGCTTCCGCTGTATTTCCGCACAGACGTCTATGTGGTGCCCAAGTGGTTGACCGGACTGTTGAAGCCGGGTCAATTGCCTTCCAACTATTACGGCCAGGAAGCCTGGGGCGTCCGCTAGTCGGCGCACATTGCTGCGGTAGTCACTTTTCATGTTGAAGATTTCGAGTGCCCTGCTCGGTGCGGGGGCGTGTGCGTTGCTATGCCTGTCTGCAGCCCCCAGTGTGGCGGCTCAGACTGTCAAGGACACGCTGGTCATTGGTATGTCCCAATACCCCCCCAGTCTGCACCCGGGCATCGAGCCCACGGTGGCAAAGGTCTACGGCCTGCGCTTTGGCTACCGCCCGATAGCGGCCTACAACGACGACATGAAGATGCAGTGCTTTATCTGCACGGAGCTACCCACGCAGGCCAACGGTCGCGTCAAGCTGGTTGATCTGGCGGGTGGCAAAAAGGGCATGGCCGTTAAATTTACCTTGCACCCCCAGGCCAAGTGGGGCGACGGTGTACCCATCACCTCCAAAGACGTATTGTTCAGCTGGTCGGTCGGTGTCAAGGCCGATAGCGGCCTGATCGGGCGCAACTTGTTTGAGCGCATCAGCCGGGTTGAGGTGGTGGACGCAAAGAACTTTGTGTTGCATCTCAACAAGGTGGGTTACGACTTTGCCAACCTGCTCGACTTGGCGCTGGTGCCCGAGCATTTGGAAGGGCCGATCGTCAAAGCGCTGCCAAGCCTGGCAGACTACAACAAGAACACGCTGTATAACCGCACACCAACCACACCCGGGCTCTGGAACGGCCCCTACAGACTGGCGCAGATTCAGTCCGGTGCCTTCCTGGTGTTTGAGCCCAACCCGCATTGGTGGGGTCCCAAGCCTCACTTCAAACGCATTACGCTCAAGGCGATTGAAAACACCGCTACGCTGGAGGCGAATCTGCGTTCTGGCGATCTGGATTTCATCGCCGGCGTGCTGGGGCTGTCCATCGACCAGGGACTGGCAATGTCCAAAGAGCCTGCGATGCAGCAGAAGTTTGACTTTGCGTTTCCGCCGGGCCTGCTGTATGAGTACATCGTCCTTAACCATGCCAATCCGGTGTTGAAGGACAAGCATGTTCGCCATGCGCTCCTGTTGGCAACCGACCGCGAAAACTTGGTTAAGCAATTGGTGGACGGCAAGTTTCCAGTTGCCCACAGCTGGGTCAATCCACTGGAGCTGGGTTTTGATGCCGACGTTACCAAGTATCCGTTTGACCGAAACCGCGCCAAGAGCTTGTTGGATCAGGCCGGTTTCAAGCCAGGCCCGGGCGGCGTTCGCGTGAATGCACAGGGTCAACGGCTGTCCTTGGAATACATGACTACCGCTGGCAACAAATTGCGCGAACTCATTCAGCAGGTCCTGCAAAACCAATGGAAGCAGGTCGGTGTGGAAGTGGTCATCAAGAACGTGCCGGCCCGCACCTTTTTTGGTGAAACCATGAAGAAGCACCAGTTCACTGGCATGGCGCAGTTGGCGTTTAGTTCGACACCCGAGTCTTTGCCTACTGCGACTTTGACGACCGCGGGCATACCGACGGCAGCCAATAACTATGCCGGTCAAAACTATGCGCACTTCAGCCATCCCGGCATGGACAAGCTGGTGGATGAGCTGCAGGGTGAACTCGATCCCGTAAAACGAAAGCCGATTTGGGCCAACATGCAGAAAATCTATACCGAAGAACTTCCGATACTGCCCCTGTACTTCCGCACAGATGTCTACGTGGTACCCAAGTGGTTGACGGGTGTCATACGGCCCGGCAAATTGCCCGCGGGCTCCTATGCCGTGGAAGAGTGGGGCGCGCGTTGAAATGATTGAGATGAACGAAACAACCACCCCAGAAGCGCCAAGCGCTCCCGCCGCGGCAGCAGTGGCACCCCTACTGCGCGTGGACCATCTATCCATTGGTTTCAAGACCGACAAGGGCGTCCTGCGTGCTGTAGACGACATCTCCTACACCATCGCTCCCGGCAAGACACTGGGCTTGGTGGGGGAGAGCGGTTGCGGAAAATCGACCACCGCGCTGGCGCTAATGGGCCTATTGCCGTACACCGCCACGGTGACGGGGCAAGCGCATTTTTCTCAGCAGGAGCTGTTTGGTCAGACCGAAGCGCAATGGCGTGCCGTACGCGGCAACAAGATTGCCATGATCTTCCAGGAGCCCATGACAGCCTTGAACCCTGTGATCCGCATTGGAGAGCAAATCGGTGAGACCTTGCTGTTACACCAAGGTCTGGACAAACGTGCCGCCGCTGAGCGGGCGGTAGAAATGCTCGATGAAGTAGGCATTCCGTCAGCGCGTACGCGCGCCGATGCTTACCCGCACCAGTTGTCTGGTGGCATGCGCCAGCGCGCCATGATTGCGATGGCGCTGGCCTGCCGGCCTAGCCTGTTGATTGCTGACGAACCTACAACGGCGTTAGACGTGACCATTCAGGCCCAGATTCTGGAACTGATGCTGGAGCTCCAGGACCGCATTGGCATGGCCATCCAGTTCATCAGCCACAACCTGGGTGTGGTGTCCGAGTTGGCAGACGACATCATCGTCATGTATGCCGGGCGCATCGTGGAGCGCGCGCCAGCTGCGCGCCTGTTTGACCAACCTCGCCATCCTTATTCGGTAGGGCTGATCCAGACACTGCCCAATTTGCACAACCGCCAGCCGCGCCTGCCAGTCATCCCCGGCGGTATGCCCAATCTGGCCGTGGCATCCCCTGGTTGCCGGTTTGCTGACCGCTGTACCCGGGTAGTTGCGCAATGCCGGGAGCAGGTTCCGCCCCTGGTTAGTGTGGCACCGGGCCACGATGTAGCTTGTTTCAGGGCCGACGCATGAGTTCCACTTCCACCGCACCTTTGCTGCACGTCGACCAACTGGCCGTGCACTTTCCCATGGCGCGCACCAGCTGGCTGCAGCGTGGTCCATCCCCGGTATTGCAGGCAGTATCCGATGTCAGCTTTTCTATCAATCCCGGCGAGACACTGGCTCTTGTCGGTGAAAGCGGCTGTGGCAAGACGACACTGGGCCGCGCGCTGGTAGGCCTGTATGCCGCCACCCATGGCTCCATTCGCTTTAAGGGCGAAGACCTGACCACCATGCCTACGGCGCAGCAGCAAAAGACGCGCCGCGCGATCCAGATGATTTTTCAGGACCCATACGAGTCGCTGAACCCGCGCTTGCCGGTGTCCGATGTCATCACCGAGCCGCTCCTGATTCACGGCATTGGCAACCGCTCTGAACGTGCGGATCGCGCACGGGCGCTGATTGCGCAAGTGGGTCTCCCGGTGGATGCGCTAAATCGCTATCCCCATCAGTTCTCGGGTGGGCAGCGCCAGCGCATTGCCATCGCCCGTGCGCTGGGCCCCGAGCCGGAATTGATCGTGGCCGACGAGCCACTGTCAGCGCTGGATGTGTCCATCCAGAGCCAGATTCTGAACCTGATGAGCGAACTGCGCGAGCAGCGGCACCTGAGCTATCTGTTCATTAGCCACGATTTGTCCGCAGTGCACCACCTGGCTGACCGTGTTGCAGTGATGTACCTGGGCCGACTGGTCGAAGTGGCGCCACGTGCTGAACTGTTCGCTTCGCCCAGCCATCCGTACACCAAGGCGCTACTGGACGCCATTCCCCGTATTGGCCAAGGGCGGCGTGCGCGGGGTCGCACCATACAGGGAGACCTGCCCAGCCCCCTCAAGCCGCCATCGGGCTGTGCCTTTCACCCGCGGTGTCCCAAGGCGCAGGCCATCTGCAAGGTCGAAGCACCCGTGCTCATGCCAGCGTCGGGTCGTTTGCAGCAACTGGCGGCCTGCCACTTCAAAGACTGATCAAGATGTTGCGTTTCATAACCTCCAGACTTTTGCAGAGCGCTATCGTGCTTCTGGTGATGTCCTTCGTCATTTATGGGCTCATAGGCCTGATGCCCGGTGACCCGATTGACATCATGGTCAATTCCAACCCCGGCTATACCGCGCAGGATGTTGCCCGCCTGCGTGCCCAGTATGGGCTGGACCAGCCACTGCTCACCCGTTACTGGAACTGGCTGCAGGCGGCGCTGGTACTGGATTTTGGCTATTCGCGGACCTATTCCCAACCGGTGCTGGTGGTGCTGGTACCGGCACTGGTGCAAACAGGCAAGCTGGTGGGCCTGTCCTTCCTGGTCTTCTCCGTGCTTGCGCTGACACTGGGTGTCATCGCTGCACTGACCAAGGGTTCGGTGCTGGATCGTTTGATCAACCTTCTGGCCTTTGCCGGTATTTCGGTGCCCGTGTTTTTTCTGGCGCTGATGCTGATCTATCTGTTTGCGGTGCGCCTGGGTTGGCTACCGGCCAGCGGAATGTTCACGATTGGAGGGGATGGTAGCTTGGGCGACAGCGCCAAATACTATGTTCTACCGGTGCTTACGCTCACCGCAGCCTTTGTCGGTCGCTTCACGCGTTTCACCCGTGCCTCCATGGTGGAAGTACTGCGCATGGACTACATCCGTACGGCGCGTGCCAAAGGAGCGGGCAAGGTGCGGGTGGTGTTCAAACACGCGCTGCGCAACGCCCTGATTCCGGTTGTCACGGTGCTGGCCTTGAGTTTTGGTGCGCTGTTGGGCGGTGCGTTGATTACCGAAACCATGTTCGCCCAACGCGGCATGGGCAAACTGATTTTTGATGCCGTCATGGGCAATGACTTCAATCTTGCTTTGATGGGCTTGCTTTTTGCTACAACCGCCACTCTGGTGTCCAACCTGGTGGCCGATATCGCCTACGCCTGGCTGGACCCAAGGATCTCGCTGTCATGACCGAACAAGCTACTTTGCCACTGCCAGTGGCCGCCGCCAACACCATCGCCGACAAACCCCAATCCGTTTGGCAATTGCGCTGGCGGCGTTTGTCCCGAAACCGTGCCGCCATGATGGGCGGCTTGGTGCTGATCCTTTTGGCCCTGTTTGCCGCCGGTGCGCCGCTGTATGAGCGGTTGATGGGTGTGAACGTCAATGACACCAATTTGTTGAACCGCTTCGCGCCACCCTCGGCACAACACATCCTGGGTACCGACGAAGCCGGTCGAGACGTGATGGCGCGCTTGATGTACGGCGGCCGCATTTCGCTGCTGGTGGGCCTGCTGGGTGCCATCAGCGCCGCCATGGTGGGTACCGTGATAGGCCTGATCGCCGGGTACTACCGTGGTCGCACCGAGTCGGTGCTCATGCGCATCACCGACGGCGTGATCTCACTGCCCATCCTGCCCTTGCTGATTGTTTTCGCGGCCATCGATTTGCAAAAGCTGGGTTTCTCGGAAGAGTTTGTCCGCTCCAGTGCGGCCAATTTCTACCGTATTGTGTTCATCATCGCGCTGGTGGAGTGGACAACCGTGGCGCGCCTGGTGCGGGCTTCTACTTTGAGCCTGATGACACGCGAGTTTGTTTTGGCGGCCCGCACCCAGGGTGCCAGCGCCCGCCATATTCTCAGCGTGCATATCCTGCCTAATACCACCTCACCCATCATCGTGGCGCTGAGTCTGGCCGTGGGCCAGATCATTCTGCTGGAAAGTACGCTGAGCTTTCTGGGCCTGGGCATCCAGCCGCCTACGCCAAGCTGGGGCAATATGCTGAACAACGCGCAGGAATTGATCTCGCGTGCGCCAGAGCTGGCGTTTTATCCCGGCTTTCTGATCTTTATCACCGTTATTGCCGTGAATTTCCTGGGTGATGGCCTGCAGGATGCGTTTGACCCCCGCGCCGAATCGCACTGAAGCCACGCCCAAAAGAATTGGGGTCGTGACCTGAGACAATTCAGGCATGACTGAGAACACAACAAATTCCGAACAAGCGACCGAAAAACCGCTGCCCGAGGGCTGGCTTAGAGTAAAAGCCCTGGACCTGGAAGCCCAGGGCGTTGCCCACAAACCTGATGGAAAGGTCGTGTTTATTGACGGCGCGCTGCCATTTGAGACCGTCAGTGCCAATATCCACCGCAGCAAGAACAGTTTTGAAAAAGGCACGCTGACCGAGATCCACGTGGAATCGTCCCAGCGCGTGCGCCCCGAATGCCCGCACTTTGGCCTGCATGAAGGCGCCTGCGGCGGCTGCAAGATGCAGCACTTGCATGTGGGAGCCCAGGTAGCCGTGAAGCAGCGGGTGCTGGAGGACAACCTGTGGCACATCAGCAAGGTCAAACCCGACAACATTCTGCGCGCGATTGAAGGCCCGGCCTGGGGCTACCGTTACCGCGCCCGGCTCTCGGTCAAAAACGTGCGCAAAAAGGGTACGGTGCTGGTGGGCTTTCATGAGCGCAAGAGCCGTTATGTGGCCGACATGAAAGAGTGCAGGGTGCTGGCACCCCATGTCAGCGCCATGTTGATGCCGCTGCGTGCACTGGTCGGCAGCATGGACGCGGCAGATACCCTCCCACAGATCGAGTTGGCCGTTGGAGACATGGATGGTGGCAGCGGCGACGTGACCGCCCTGGTGCTGCGCCATATGACCCCCTTGAGTGAGGCCGATCTGGAGCGACTGCGCCAGTTTGCGGCTGCCCATCCGGGCGTGCAATGGTGGCTGCAGCCTAAGGGCCTGGACACCGTGCACCGCATGGACGAGGCGCCCGGCCATGAGACCGCGCAACTGGCCTATTCCTTGCCAGACTTCGGCATCACCATGCCGTTCAGGCCGATCGACTTCACCCAGGTCAACCCCCACATCAACCGGGTGCTGGTGACACGTGCGCTGGGCCTGCTGGCCGTGAACAAGCAGGAGCGGGTGATTGACTGGTTCTGCGGCCTGGGCAATTTCACGCTGCCGCTGGCCACCCAGGCCCGCGAGGTGCTGGGGGTGGAAGGTGCTGAGACGCTGGTTGCTCGTTCGCGGGAGAACCTTAAGCTCAATCAGGCTTCAGCCCCCGAGAAACGGACTTTGGCTGCTACGAAGTTTGTAGCGCGCAACCTGTTTGAAATGACGCCGGAAGTGCTGGTGGGAGATGGCGCCGCCGACAAGTGGTTGGTGGACCCTCCACGCGAAGGCGCCTTTGCACTGGTGCAGGCCTTGGCGGGTGTGCGCCAGCGGGTGCATGACGGTGTTGCCACTGAGGCCGAGCGGGCCTGGACGCCGCCCAAGCGTATCGTGTACGTGAGTTGCAACCCGGCCACGCTGGCGCGGGATGCGGGTGTGCTGGTGCAGGAAGGTGGCTACCAGTGCTCATCCGCCGGGGTGGTCAATATGTTCCCCCACACGGCCCACGTGGAGAGTATTGCGGTGTTTGACCTCATTGCCTGACTGATCTGAGCCCTGCAGCTCGCGGGCTCAGGCCGGTGGCTTGGCCTTTGGCTTGGGTTTGTCCTTGGCGGACGCGGTGTCACTGGCTTTTTCGTCGATGACTTCTTCAACAGGCTGTGGCGCTTTCTCGTCCTTGTACGGGACGCCATCGATCTTGTTGTCACGCATGTACTGGTCCATCTCCTTCCAGCCTTCAAAGATGGCGGCTTTGGACGCTTTTTCGTTCTTGGCGTAGCAGTCCTCAATGCTGCGCATGCCGTAGCGGCAGGCACTGCCAATGGCTTTGGAGTCGGCGATGCGTTGGGCGACCTTTGGGTCGGCCAACAGGGCTTCCACCTTGTCGCAACCTGACAGCATCAAGACAATGGACAAAAGAAACAGGCGTGCAGCAGTCATGGGTAGGGGTGTTGTTCTAGTCTCTTATCGGCACAAAAGCCCGTGGCATGAATCATCGCTTGGTTTGAACGAAGAAAAGGCCCGAAAAGGGCCTTTTTTTGGGGGTTACTGACGCGCGTCGACACGCGCGCTGGACAAGCTTAATCGCGCTCTCCGCCAAAGATGCCCAACAGCGCGAGCAGATTGGCGAAGATGTTGTACAGGCTCAAGTACACGCCCAAAGTGGCGGAGATGTAATTGGTTTCCTCGCCGTCTTTCACGCGCTTGAGGTCATACAGAATGAAGGCAGACGATATTCCGATGACGATCACAGACAAGGCAATCATCAAAGCTGGGCTTTGAAAGAAGATATTGGCCACTGCCGCCACGAGCGCCATGATCATGCCGATGAACAAGAATTTGCCCATCGAGGACAGATCCCGCTTGATAACGGAAGACAAAGCCGCCATGCCCATGAATATGCCGCCCGTGCCAGCAAACGCCGTCATGATCAAGCTGGCGCCGTTGTTCAGGCCCAGAATGTTGCCCACCAAACGGGACAGCATGAGTCCCATGAAGAAGGTAAACGCCAACAGAATCGGAACGCCGGCAGCGGAATCCTTAAACTTCTCGATGGCGAACATGAAGCCGAAAGCCCCGCCCATAAAGACGATGAGTCCAATCCATGGAGACATTGCCGCCATGGCCGCACCCACGCCCGTTGCCACCCCGATCCAGGCGCCCAGAACGGTCGGCACCATGGAGAGGCTCAGCAGCCAGTAGGTGTTGCGCAGCACCTTGTTGCGTTGTTGCGCGTCCGGGATGGCATAACCCTGGCCCGGATTCAAAGTAGTGATGTGGTCTGTCATGGTTCAAACTCCTTCAGTGTCTGCTGTGTGCAGGTGCGCGCATTCTAGAGATTTTCAATGCACCTACACCATTTATGCCGTTGCATTGACCTTTTGGCGTGCAAGGATGTTGTGCGAATCGGCAGCCGCAGCCCCGCCGAGTAGGGCGTTATGCTTAACCCCTTTTTGACCCTTTACCAAGACCGCCGCCATGAAAACCAAACCTGTACTAGATTTCGCTGATGTCAAAGCCATAGCCGCAGCGGCCGAAGCCGAGGCCCTGAAGAACAACTGGGCCGTCAGCATCGCGATTGTGGACGATGGTGGTCACCTGTTGTGGTTCCAGCGCCTGGACGGAGCCGCGCCCATCTCGTCCCACATTGCACCCGGCAAAGCCCGTACAGCCGCCGTGGGTCGACGCGAGACCAAGATTTATGAAGACATGATCAACGGTGGCCGTGTGTCATTCCTGAGCGCACCGGACCTGAACGCCATGCTCGAAGGCGGCGTGCCGATCGTCAAAGACGGCCAGTGCCTTGGCGCCGTGGGTGTCAGTGGCGTCAAATCCAGCGAAGACGCACAGATCGCCAAGGCCGGTATCGCAGCGCTGGGCTTGTAAAAAACAAGCCTAGGGGCGGCAATTTTTCGCCGGGCCGCCCCAAGAAAAATTGGCCCCCTCGGGGGGGCAGCGACCCGCGTAGCGGTGGAGCGTGGGGGCAATATTCAGTGCCTGGGCTCGGTGATGAAACCGATCTTGTGTAGTCCAGCCTGCTTGGCTGTGGCCATGGCCTGGGCCACAAACTCGTAGCGCACGGCCTTGTCTCCGTGGATGTGCAGTTCCGGCTGGGGCTGCTTGGCGGCCTCGGCCTGTAGCTGGCTGACCAGGTCTGCTTCCGTTACCGCGTTCTGGTTCAAGAAATACGCGCCTTGTGCATCCACGCTGAGCTGGATGGTCTCTGGCTTGAGGTTCTGCCGCTCGCTGCTGGCCTGCGGCAGCTCCACACTAATGGCGTGTTTCATCACCGGCACGGTGATGATGAAGATGATGAGCAGCACCAGCATCACGTCGACCAGCGGCGTCATGTTGATCTCGTTCATGACCTCGGTGTCGTCGTCGCTCGTGGCTTCTTGCATTCCGAATGCCATAACTGGTTTCCTCAGGCTTTCTTCATGGCAATGATCTTGCCGTCGGCGGGGTTGTTGCCGACACGTGCGCCGGTCACAAAGTAGGCATGCAGGTCGTGCGCAAAGCGGTTGAGCTTGGTCAGAATGGACTTGTTGCCGCGCACCAAGGCGTTGTAGCCCAGCACCGCGGGGATGGCCACGGCCAAGCCCAGTGCGGTCATGATCAGCGCCTCGCCGATAGGGCCTGCGACCTTGTCGATGGTGGCCTGGCCCGATGAACCAATGCCCACCAGCGCGTGGTAAATGCCCCAGACCGTGCCAAACAGGCCGACAAAGGGGGCAGTGGAGCCCACGGATGCCAACACCGCCAAGCCACTCTGGAACCGTGCCGTGCTGTCATCGATGGAGTTGCGCAGGGTGCGGCTGATCCAGTCGCTGACGTCCAGCGTGTCGTGCAACTGGGTCTGGGTGTTGCGATGGTGGGCCGTGGCTTCGCGCCCGGCTTGGGCCAGCTGCACAAAGGGATTGCCGTCTTGTGGGCCCAGTTCGGCCACGCCGTTGGCAAAGTCGGCGCTATGCCAGAAGTTTTCGGTGCGCCTGGCCAAAGACTTGTATTTGAAGATGTCCAGCGCTTTGATCAGGATGACCACCCACGATGCAAAGGACATACCCAGCAGCAGCACGGCCACTGACTTGATGATCCAGTCCCCTTGGGCCCAGACGGCGATTAATCCGAGTTGCGAATCCATAAAAACTCCACTAGATAGAAAATTGCGGGGCCAACCAAAGGTGGTTGGTTACTCCAAAACAAAAGTAAAAGGCACGTTGAACCACATCGCTTCGGCTACTCCGGCACGTTTGCCAGGCAGGTAGCGCCATTTGCGGGCGGTGACCAGCGCAGCCTGGTCCAAGCGGTCAAATCCGCTGGATTTGAAGATGCTGGCCTCCAATGCCGTGCCGTCCGTGCCAATCAGCGTGCGGATGACAACCTTGCCTTGCTCACCCATGCGTTTGCTCAAAGGCGGGTAGGGCGGTTTGGGGTTGTTCAGGTAATCGGCATCGCTGGACGGCAGCTCCACCTTGGGTGGTGCGGGCGGCGCTGCTGTGGTGGCGGTTGCGGAGGTGTTGCTCAGCGCCTTTTCACCGCTGGTGACAAGTGGCGAGGGTGCCACCGGAGCCAATGTGATCTCTGATGGCTGCGGCGCAGGCGTATTCACCGCCAAGGGTGTGGGCGGCGCAACCGGTGTCAGTTGGGTCTTGACGGGTTTGGGTGCGGGGGGCCGGGGCGCGGGCTTGTCCTCCTGGGGGCTGTACACCTCCACCAGCACCTGGGCCGGCACGATGACCTCGACCACACGGCGCAGCAGCCCGGCCTGCAATGCCCCCAGCACACCCACGTGCAGCAGCAGAACGGTCATAACGATGCGTAAATTTCGGCTCATCTTGTTGGTCTTCAGGTATCGGCCCACATGCGCAGCAGGTTGTGGTACACCCCGGTCAGTGCCGTGGTTTCGGCAGAATCGCCATGGCGCTGGCGCAGGGCCAGCAGGTTCATGTCCAGCTCATAGAGCAGGCGGCGCTGTTCGTCACTGCGCACCATGCTCTCCATCCAGAAGAAGCAGGCCAGGCGGTAGCCGCGGGTGACAGGTTTGACCTGGTGCAGGCTAGTACCCGGGTACAGCACGATGTGCCCTGCAGGCAACTTGACCGACTGCTCACCATAGGTGTCGGCGATGCACAGTTCACCACCGTCGTAGCTATCCGGGTCGGACAGAAACAGGGTGCATGAAACATCGGTGCGCACCCGCTGGCCGGTCTCGGGAATGTAGCGCACGGCACCGTCGATATGGTTGCCGTAGTAATTGCTGTTGCCGCCATAACGGTTCAGGCGCGGCGGGAACACCCGTTTAGGCAATGCCGCCGAGAAGAACAGCGGGCTGCGATCCAGCGCAGCCAACACCATGGTGCGGATGGCGCGCGCGGCATCGCAGTCGTGGTCCAGTTGTTCATTGTTCTTGACCTGGCGTGCTAACTCACCCGCACCTTTGCGCCCATCTCCCCAGGGCGCACTGGCCAGCAGTGTCTGTGCGTGTTGCACCTCTTCAGGCGTCAGTATGTTGGGTAGATGGAGCAGCATGGTGTGAATCAGTCGGCGGGGGCCAGGGTCTAGAACTTCAGGTTGAGGGTCAACTGGGCATTGCGGCCCGAGCCGGGGATGTAGTGGCCCGAGTACAAGGAGTCGGCATACACCACGTTGTTGAGGTTGCTCACGTTCCCCTTGAGCGACACTTTTTCATTGAAGGTGTATTCGGTCATCAAGTCCACCGTGGTGTAGGCCGGTGCCATCCAGCCGGGGTTGCGGTTGGCAGACTGTTCGCCGCGGAAATTGATGCCCGCACCCACGCGCCATTGGCCATTGATCTGGTAAGTGGTCCACACCGTGCCGCTGTGGATTGGCGTCAGAGCAGGGCGCTCGCCGGCACGGTCGCCCGCGCCCGCGGTGGGCGATGCGATGTCAATCACGGCATCGGGCATCCACATATAAGAGCCAAATACTTCCCACTGGGGCGTCAGGTAACCAGTTAGGTCGATCTCCAGCCCGCTGGCGTGGCGTTTGCCAGACAGCAGGAAGGCGGTGGCGGCCGAATCGGGGTCGGTGTTGCGTTCGTTGAACTTGGTGGACTGGAAGACCGCCAGGCGGGTGGTGAAGCGTTTGTCTGCCGTGTCCAGCTTGGCGCCGATCTCGAAGTTGCGGCTTTGTTCGGGCGCCGTGTTGGCGCTCAGCGCGCTGTAGGAATAGGTGTCGGCCGACGTGTTGAACGACGTACCCCATGACATGTGGTACGAGTGCAGCGGATTGGGTTGGTACAGCACTCCCACGCGTTCGCTCCAGTCACCAATGGTTTGGGCGTACTTGGCCGTAACGACACCTGCGGCGTTGAGCGTGTCAAAGTTGCCACGCATGCTGTCATAACGCAGGCCGGCGAGCACTTTCCATGCGGGTGCCACCTGGACCATGTCCTGGGCGTAGACGCCGATGTTTTGCGCTTCGAAGGCGCTGGCGCGAAACACCGGGCGGGCCGACTCGTTGAGCGATGCGCCATCAAACGGACGACCTGCTGTGGTCTTGGGCTTGGGGAAAGCCAAGGCGGAAAACACGTCCTTGGTTTCACGAGCTAAGTCTATGCCGGCCAGGATCTCGTGTTTGAAGCCCCACGCGGTCGTCTTGTAGCTGAAGTCGCTTTGACCGTACAGCGAGTCCAGGTTCTGAATCTTCACGTTGTTGCCACGGGTCAGGATGGTGTTGGGACCAAAGGTGTCCAGGGCTACTGCAACGGTGGGGCACTCGGGGTTGGTGACCACGCCGGTAGTTGCGTTCGTGCTGCGCAGGCAGTGGCGCACGGTGCCGGCGCGCTGGTCGCGCGTGTAGGCACCCTTGCGGATCACGGTCTTGAGCTCGGTGTTGCTGTCAAAACGGTGCAGGTGGCTGGCGGTGATGTATTTGGCGGTACCGTTGTTGTAGTCGCTGGCCATGCCAAAGTAGGCACTGGGGGCTAGCTTGTCATTGACGGTGGTGGCTGACACGGGTGCGCTGGCCGATGGCTTGATCCAAGGCAAGCCGTAGTTCATGCCATTGTTGTTCTCCAGGGTGTACAGGCCCACCGAGAATTCATCCGCCGTGCCGATGCCAAAGCGGTAGGCAGCCGCCAGGCCTTTTTTGTTGATACTGCTGCCTGCACCGTTGTTGTCGGCCTTGGTAGCCATTGCGTTGATGCGCAGGGCCGCGTCTTCGCCGGTCTGTACATTGAAGTCGCCGGTGATGCGTGCGTAGTTGAAGCTTCCCACCGTGGTGGTTACTTCGTTCTCGCTGATGGCGCGGGGCGCCTTGGACACCTGGTTGACAGCACCGCCGGTAGAGCCACGGCCAAACAGCATGGACGCCGAGCCGCGCAGCAACTCAATGCGGTCGTTGTTGAAGGTGTCGCGGTCATAAAAAGCTGGGTCGCGCATGCCATCCACAAAGATGTCGCCACTGGTCGCCAGCGAGAAGCCGCGCAGGCGGATGTCTTCTTCACCACCTTCTGCTGCCAGAAAGGTCACGCCTGCGGTGTTGTGCAGCACATCTTTGAGGGTGTCCAGATTGCGGTCGTCGACCAGCTTTTCGGTCACTACGGTCACCGATTGGGGGATATCCCGCAGGGCCTGGTTGCCCTTGCCAATGCCGGTTGTGGTTGCGCGCACGCCGTCTTTGCCTTCTGGGGCGACAGCGGTTTCCTTGATCACTACGAGTTTGAGCGTCTTGGCTTCGGTAGGGGCGGGGGTGCTGGTCTGGGCTATGGCGCCGAGTGAACCCATCAACAGCAAAGCGCCCAGGGGCAGGTGTTTGGCGTTCAAAGCACTTGCTACTAAGTTTGTAGCGTCTTGTGTTGTTTGGACGGGGGCTAGAGGTCGTTTTGGCTTTAATGCTTTGCGTTGGGTCATGTTGCGATTCAGGTCAGAGTTGTTGGCTGGCTAAATCCGCAACTGGGTGCTCCCAAGCGGTGTGGCTGGCTTTAAATGGTCTACCAGCATTCTAAATGCGAATCGTTATCATTGACGATAACGATTGAAATATTTTTCAGGGCACTGAGGCGGGGGCCAGGCTGTCCAACATTTGTTGACCAATGGCCCGAAACGTCGGGTGAGGCGATTGCAGCAGTTCGTTCCCTGCACGCATGCGGTATCCGGGTGTGGCGGTAAGCGGCACTTTGCGCAGCCATTGCAGGGCTTCCTCCATCTGCCCACGCGCGGCCAGCATGCCTGCATAGTTGAACTGGCCGCGAAAGTCGCCACCGTGCGCGCCTTCGCCATAGGCGAAGAAGGCAGCATCCAGGTCGCGCTCCACAACCAGGCCGTCTTCGTAATAGCGGCCTATCTTGGTCATGGACTTGGCGTGGTTCAGATCGGCCGCTCTGCGGTACCACTCCAGCGCGTGGGCATGGTTTTGCGCAACACCTTTGCCGGCCGCAAGCACATTGGCATAGTTGTACATACCAGCGTCCAGCCCTTTGTGGGCGGCCTGCCGGTACCAATTGGCGGCCACAAAGTTGTCAATTTCGGTGCCCCAGCCATTTTCGAAACACCGCCCGGCCATGTTCATGCCCATAGGCTGACCCTGGACCGCTGCTTTCAAGAACCAGGCAAAGGCAAGCTGCGGTTCGCGCTCCTGGCCATGGCCGTCCAGCAGCCACTGGCCCAATACCGTTTGTGCATTGGCGTTGCCCAATGCAGCGCTGTGGGTCATCCATTGCGCTGCGTCACAAGGGTCTGCGCTGATGACGGCTTGCCACTGGGCCGGTGTCAGGCGGTCCAAATCTTCTTTGGACAAGGGCAGGTCTATGACTAAGGGGGGCATGGAGCACCATCTAATAAAAATTATTTGCAATTATGCATTTGAATCTTTAAATACGAACCATTCGCATTTACAATTGGATCCATGAATTCCAACTACAACGCGATCGACCGTCGCAAAGCACCGCCTCTGGCAGAGGATCGCCAGCCGGATGTTGGCAGTGGCGCTCTTGATGCATCCCCGGCGCGGGTGTCCAGCAAGTCGCTCTTTTCAGGCGCAAATGAGGTCGAAATTGAACACCACGGTGCGATCTACCGGCTGCGCTTGACTGCTTTGGGGAAGTTGATCTTGACGAAGTAGGAGCGGTCAACACCTGTACAACCAACGAAACTGCACCAGCCAGCCTTTGCCAGCCAGTGCCTAAAAGACATCATTTTTAGGACTCACTATGCTGCGCAAGACGCAAATCGCAATGGCTTTAGGTTTGGCATGGGGACTTGCCCCAGCATTGGCAGTGGCCCAGACCACACCCGCTAACAACACCGATGCCGCCCTTCTGGGCGAAATCACGGTCAGCTCCACCCGCTCGGAGCGGCGGGTGGACAAGGTTCCGAATACCGTAACCGTTACCCCCGCGGCGAAGATTGAACAAGACGGCGCGCGCGATATCAAGGATGTATTCCGCAACGAGCTCGATGTGACGGTGCGCGCTGCCCCCACCCGTTTCTCCGCCGCCGGTGGAGCAACCGGGCGCGCTGGCAATGAGGGCATTAATATTCGCGGCCTGCAGGGCAATCAGGTGCTGATGATGGTGGACGGTGTTCGAGTCCCCAATAGCTTCTCCTTTGGTGCCTTTGCCACCGGTCGTGGCGACTTTCTGGATGTGGATGGCATCAAAACGGTGGAGGTTTTGCGTGGCCCTGCATCCACCCAGTTTGGTAGCGACGGTCTGGCGGGTGCGGTGAGTTTTCGCACGCTGGACCCGTCCGACCTACGCAAGCCGGGTGAGGCGGTCGGTGGATTTGTGCGCAGCAGTTATGCAGGCGTTGATCGTTCCCTGGTAAACACGCTCGGTGTCTCGGGTGCCAGTGGTGGCTGGCAGGGGATGTTGTTGGGCAGTTTTCGCCAGGGCCATGAAGTGGCCAACAAAGGTGACAACGAAGCGTTAAATGCTAACCGCACCACACCCAACCCGCTGGACTATGACAACCGCTATGTGTTGGCCAAGGCTATTTTCTCGGTGGACCCCACGCAGCAACTCGGCCTGAGCTGGGAGAGCCAAAGGCGCAAACAGAACACGGAGGTGTACACCGCGCGCGCCGTGCCACCACTGGTCAGTACCAGCGCGGTAGACCTTGACACCCGTGACAACGTAGACCGCGACCGTATGTCGCTGGAACACCGCTTCAACGACCTAAATGCGATCTGGGTGCAGCAGGCAGAAACCCGTGTGTACTGGCAGGATGCCAAGGTCAAGCAGTTTTCTCAGGAGGACCGCAACGCGGCAGTAGACCGCACCCGCGACAACAGCTACACCACAAAGGTGGTTGGAATGTCTGTGCTGTTGCAAACCAGCCTCACGGGTGGCATCAATCGAAAGCTCAGCTACGGTCTGGACTGGAGCCGCGCAGATGTGAACGGCGTGCGCGACGGCACGGTGGCACCCTTTGGCGAAGTGTTTCCGACCAAGCCTTTCCCCGATACCAGCTACACCCTAGGTGGAGCTTTTGTGCAAAGCGAGATTGAAAGCGGTTCGCTGAGTGTCGTCCCCAGTTTGCGTTTTGACCGCTACGAGTTGTCGCCATCTTCCGCGGGCTATACCGCCGGTATGGTGGCGACGCTGACTGGTCAAGCGGCCACACCGCGCCTGGGTGCAGTTTGGCAACTGGCGCCGACCTTTGCGCCCTATGGTCAGATCGCAAAAGGCTTTCGCGCACCCACGCCGGATCAGGTCAACAACGGGTTTGTCAACCTGGCATCGGGTTATACGAGCATAGGCAATGCGAATTTGAAGGCCGAGCAGGCAGATAGCCTTGAAATAGGCTTTAGGGGTAAGGCGGGTGGCCTGCGCTACTCGGTGGCAGCGTTTGACAACCGCTACCAAGACTTCATCAGCCAACAGGCCGTGGCCGGTGCTGGCACGCCGGGCAACCCCACAGTTTTCCAGTACGTCAACCTGGCCAATGCCCGCATACAAGGGCTGGAAGCGCGCGCCGAATGGCAGTTGGGTACCCGGTGGACCTCCAACGCAGGTGTGGCCTTCTCCAAGGGCGAGAGCGAGGTCAAGGGCATCAGCACAACGCTGGACACCATTCAGCCGCTGAAGGCGGTGCTGGGTGTGCGTTATGACGGAGGCCAGTGGGGTGCCAAAGCCCATATTTCTTACAGCGAAGGCAAAGAAGCCAGCCGCATTGCAGCGCCTGCCGTAAAGCCCTTTGCTCCACCGGCCTCCACGGTTCTGGACCTGGGTGTGCATTGGAAACCCGTGCGCAACCTGACGCTTACCGCCAACATCAACAACGCACTGGACGCCAAATACTGGCGCTGGTCGGATGCCAGCGGCCTGGCCGACAACAGCACCATCAAGGATGCGTACACCGCACCAGGGCGCAACCTGCAAGCATCCGTTCGCTACGACTTTTAATGAGGCCGACTGTTATGAACAGAAGAAGTTTCCACCAGACGTTGGGTGTGTTGCCGGCCGCCATGGTTGTAGGCTGCGGTGGTGGCACGCGGGACAGCGCGGCAAACCAATACCGACTGAACAATCTGGTTTCCGATACTGCCAGTGCCTCCACCTTCAAGCCGGCTTTCGGCGGCGTATTGATGCCTGAGGCTTTCGTCAACGCCTGGGGTATCGCCATCCGTCCAGCGGGTGCAGGGGGGCATTTTTGGGTGACGGCGGGTAAGTATTCCTACCAGTTCTTGGGTGATGTCAGTGCTTCGTCCGAGCCTGCTTTGAGGCCTTTGCAACAGGACGGATTGAAGTTGGTAGAAGTTCCGGGCGTCGCGGAAGGCGGTTTTTCGACGGGTACGGTTTTTAATGGCGCGGCCTTGGATAGCAAAAAATTCTGGGTAACCGATCAGCCTGCACAAGTGGATGGTAAAACCGTGCTGCTGAGTGGTTCCGCGCGCTTTCTGTTTGCCACTGATTCAGGCGTCATTTCCGGCTGGACCGAGCGCAATCCCGCTAGCCTATCCACCCCGGTTCGGGTCGACGGCCCAGCCGTAGCGATGATTGACGATAGCGCCAACCAAGCGGCTTTTTTTGGGATGGCTATCCGTCCCGATAACTGGTCAACCTTGTGGGTGGCAGATTTCGGTGCCAATCCGCGTTTGCGCCAATACAACGACCAATGGCAGGAAGTCCCGTTGCAAGGGTTCGTCAACCCTTTTGCCACCGGTGTCAACGGTGTAGCACGGCCTGGCGACTATGTGCCATTCAACGTGCAGGTGTTGATGGTGGACGGCGTTGCAAGGGTTTTGGTCGCCTATGCAAAGTCTCAAGCCGATCCAGACCGACCCAGCCAGTTTCTCGCGGCTGAGGAAGATGCGGTGGACGCACAGCAAGAAGGCGCAACCCCTGACCGCGGCAAGGTATTGATGTTTAGCCTCGACGGTACGCGACTCAAGACCTTTGACGACCGCCGACTGAACGCACCCTGGGGCCTGGCAATTGCTCCACCGGATTTCGGTGCACTGTCCAACACGCTGCTGGTGGGGAACTTCGGTGGCAGCGGGCGTATAGCCGCCTACGACGTGGACTCCGGTCGTTTTGTCGATTGGTTGGCCGATACCACCAAGAAACCCATTGCGATACCCGGGCTATGGGGGCTGCAGTTTGGCAATGGTGCCAGTCTGGGAGACGCCAATGCCTTGTACTTTGCTGCCGGTCCAAACGATGAAACACAAGGGCTGTTTGGCTCGCTTCGCTACATCAACAACTGAATCGCAGAGGAAAACCCATGTACCAGACCATTCGAGATAGCTTTGCCACACAACGCCGCGACAGCAAGGCGCGCCACCGCTACATTGCCGCGACACTCAAGATATCCGAGGGCGAGCTGATCGCTGCGCACGTTGGCCTGGTGGACGGCGAGCACCAAGCCACCTTGCAGGCCACCCGTCTGCGACCAGAGTGGTCGGCCATCATCGAATCGCTGGAGCCACTCGGCGAGGTGATGGCGTTGACGCGCAATGCGTCGTGTGTGCATGAAAAAGTGGGTGTCTACCGCAAGGCTAGCCACCACGGAGCTATGGGTCTGGTGTTGGGCGGTGAAATCGACCTGCGCGTCTTCTACACCCATTGGGCGCATGGCTTTGCAGTGTCTGAACAGACCGAGCACGGTGTACAGCGCAGCCTGCAATTTTTTGACGTGGCAGGCGTTGCCATCCACAAGATATTTTTGAAACCACAAAGCGATGTGGGTGCCTATGTCGGCTTGGTGGTGCGTTTCTCAGCCGAGGACCAGTCGACAGGCATCGCGGTACAAGCTGCAGAGTCCAAAACGTTGGAGCGTGCCGATTCCGATGTGGACGTGGCAGGCTTTCGCCAGGCTTGGGATTCTTTGCGAGATACCCATGAATTCTTCGGCCTGCTGAAAAAATTCTCCGTGTCACGCACCCAGGCTATGCGATTGGCTGAGCCCAAGTATGTGCAGCAGGTGGAGGTGGACGACTGCCAAAGCCTGCTGCAGGCAGCAGCGTCCGAGGGCGTGGCCATCATGGTCTTTGTGGGCAACCCCGGCATGATCCAGATCCACTCGGGGCCGGTCAAAAAGATCGTGGTCATGGGACCGTGGGTCAATGTGCTGGACCCCGGTTTTAACCTGCACCTGCGCGAAGACCATATCGCCAGCGCCTGGGTGGTCAAAAAGCCCACGGTGGATGGCCTAGTCACGTCGCTCGAACTGTTTGACGCACAGGGTGAAACCATTGCGATGTTCTTTGGCGAGCGCAAGCCGGGCAAGCCCGAGCTGTGCGAGTGGCGCGCCTTGATCGACAACATCCAGCAGGAAGTGCAGCCATGCGCCGCCTAGTGGGCAGTCGGGATGCGTCGCGCCGCGCGGCACTGCTGCAACTGGGTGCCTTGGCATCCAGCCTGGCGCTGGCCGGTGTTGCGCCCGCGCGGGCTGCTGCACCCGCAACGGCGCGGCGCATTGTTAGCGTGGGGGGTGCGCTGACAGAAATTGTGTATACCTTGCAGGCCGATGCCGAGCTGGTGGGGGTGGACACCACTTCTTTGTTCCCGGTCCAGGCTCAGAAGTTGCCCAGCGTGGGCTACGCCCGTGCGTTGTCGGCCGAAGGAGTGCTGGCGCTGGCGCCTACCCAGTTGATCGTGACCGAAGATGCAGGCCCATCTGCCGTGTTGCGGCAATTGACATCTGCCGGTGTGCCGGTGGCGGTTCTGGCCGCCAAGCACCACTTTGAAGGCCTGCTGGAGCGTATCAAACGCGTGGGGGAGTTGACTGGCCGGGTGGCACAAGCCACCGCCATGCAACAGGCGCTGCAAAGGGATTGGGAGCAATCGCGCACGGCCATTGCCCAGCGCGCAGCGACAAAGCCAGTGCGGGTGCTGTTCGTGCTGGCCCATGCACCCAGCCAGGTCATGGTGTCGGGGTTGACGACCAGTGCGCATGCCATGCTGGAGTATGCGGGCGCCACCAATGCCATTACCGGCTTCTCGGGCTACAAGCCGCTGACGCCAGAGGCTGCCATTGCGGCCCAGCCGGATGTAATTTTGCTGACCGACCAGGGTCTGAAGGCTGCTGGTGGTGTTGATGGCGTTCTGCGCCTGCCGGGTTTAGCACAAAGCCCTGCGGGCCGCAACCGGCGCGTCATCGCGCTGGAAGCCATGTTTCTTCTGGGCTTTGGGCCGCGTTTACCCGCGGCGGTATCCGTTTTGGATACGGCAATTGCAAAGGTTATGCGTTCATGAACGCCTTGCCTCTGCATTTGCGCCCTTTTTTACAACCGGACAAGGCCCGCCCTGCGGCCTTGCTCCTGGCGGCCGTGCTGGCCAGTATTGCCGTTGCGGTGCAGTGGGGTGCTGTGCCTGTGCGGGCTAACGACTGGATGGCGCTGCTGGGTTTGGTTGACCAGCCGACCACGTCGGCGGGTAGTTACGTGCTGTGGAACATCCGCCTGCCACGGGCGCTGTTCGCGGTGCTGATCGGTGCCAGCTTGGGCATGGCTGGCGCGCTGACGCAAGGCCTGTTCCGCAACCCCCTGGCTGACCCTGGTCTGTTGGGCGTCAGCGCCGGGGCTGCGTGTGCGGTGGCACTGACCATTGTTGTGTTTGCCGGTTTCAACTGGCCCATTCCCCTGGCCTGGCGCATGTGGTTGCTGCCGGCTGCCGCCTTTGGCGGGGCGTTGGGTGTCTGTTTTGCTCTGGTTGCAGTGGCCCGCTGGATTACGCCAGGCTCCATTGCGGGACTGTTGTTGACCGGCGTCGCGTTGAACGCCATGGCGGCCGCGGTCATTGGCCTGTGCACCTACTTGGCCAACGACGAGCAGTTGCGCAACCTGTCGTTCTGGACGCTGGGCTCCTTGGCTGGCGCCAATTGGGCGTTGGTGGTAGTGTTGACCGCTCTGCTGGGTGTGGCAGGCTGGCGCGTGCGCCAATTGGTGCGTGCCATGAATGCGCTGGCCCTGGGTGAGTCGGCTGCCGCGCATGTGGGTGTAGACGTGCGGCATTTGCGCCGCAATGTCATTGTGCTGGTGGCACTGCTGGCCGGGTTTGCGGCGGCTTGGTGCGGCATGATTGGCTTCATCGGCTTGATCGCCCCGCATCTGGTCCGAACCTGGGTGGGTTCCGACCAGCGGCAGGTAGTGCCCTTGTCCATGCTGGTGGGCGGTTTGTTGTTGCTGATGGCAGATACGCTGGCCCGCACGGTGGCTATTCCGGCCGAAATCCCGGTGGGTGTTTTTACCGCCCTGTTGGGCAGCCCATTTTTTCTGCTGCTGTTGCGCAATGCGCGCGGCCGCATAGGGTGAGGTGGGGTGAATGCCATGCTGATGAAAACCAAACCATCCACCGTATTGCTGCTGCTGGACGCCGCGGCCACCACGCTGGGCGCGCACCGCTCCGGGCCATTCAGCGCCAGCGTGCGCGCAGGTGACCGTATTGCCATTTTGGGACCCAGTGGTGCCGGCAAATCCACCTTGCTGAGCCTAATGTCCGGGGAGCGCGCCACCACCAGTGGGCAGGTGCAGTTCTTGGGGCGCTCCTTGGCCAGCTGGAGTCTGCAGGACAGGGCACACCACAGGGTCGTACTGCCCCAATCCAGTGAGGTGGCCTTTGGTCTGCCAGTGGATCTGGTTATTGGCCTGGGTCGTGTGGCACGCGACCACGACCCCCAGTTGAACTCGATTGTGAAACAGGCCGCAAGCCTTGCGCACGCCACCCACTTGCTGGGCCGGCGTTTTGACACACTGTCCGGCGGTGAACGTGCCCGAGTGCAAATGGCCCGCGTCTTTGCCCAACTGTGGGAAGTAAATGATGGCCTGGTGCTGGTGGACGAGCCCTTGTCTGCGCTGGACCCCGGCCTGCAATTTGACCTGCTGGACAGCCTGGATGCCTATGCGGCAGAACGCGGCCACGCCGTTGTCGCCATTCTGCACGACATCAACCATGCCATGCTCGGTTTCGACCGACTGTGGCTCGTGGCAGACGGTAAGCTGGTAGGGGATGTGGCTTGCACCACTGCGGCCGTTCCGGCGCTGGAGGGGCTGTACGGCATTGCGCTGACCTGCATGACCAATGTGCAGGGCGATCTGGTCATCACACCCACGCGCAGGCTGGCCCGACGGGCGGCGCAACCGGAAGCATCCGCGGCATGACGCTGCCGTCGTCACTCTTGGGCACACGCACCACGCGCGCGGCGGTGGTGCTGGTGGCAGCGCTGCATGCCGTGATGTTGCTTGGGTTTGCACAGTACGACCACACGCGCTCAAACACGGGCCACAGACTGGCAGCGCCGAACGATTATCAGCCCGTAGCCGTTTTCTTCGTGGCGGCACAGACATCACCCGTGCAGTCCGTCCAAGCGTCGGTGCCTGCCCCCCCGCTTAGACCCACTCCTACCACCTTTGCCCACCACAGGCCGGCCGACGCGCCACAGACACAACAAGCGTCTTCGGAGAAGGAGTCACAGCCACACGTCCCGCGTGATGCCCCGACCAGCGCGGGCGTGGCCGTCGCCCTTTTGCAGGACAGGCTAGATAACAGACTCTCCGCGCCCGCCATCGCCCGGTCAGAAGAAGCCAAGTCAGAAGCACAGCCCTTACAGGCCGCTAAACCTGACTACGCCTACAACCCCCAGCCCGACTACCCCTTGTTGCTGCGCGAACAAGGCGTCGGCGGTGTCGTCTGGTTAAGGGTGTGGGTAGATAGTGAAGGCCACCCCGGTGAAATCAAACTCGCCAAGGGTAGCGGCTATCGCTTGCTGGACGATGCGGCGTTGCGTGCCGTGCGGCAATGGCGTTTTGTGCCCGCCAAAAAAGGGGAGCAAAAGCTGGCCAGCTGGGTCGAGTTCCCTATCCGATTTACCTTGAACGGCTGAAAAGTGACCGATACATGGCTGAACTGAAAATCCTTCAAAACGCTGCGGCGGCCATGGCGCGCTGTGCCGTTTGGCCTGCGCTGCTGTTTGCCGCTGCACTGTCCGGTTGCGCGGTGCCGCCCAATGTGCCATCGGCAAACATCCTGTTGCTGGGTGAGGTGCATGACAACCCATTGGGGCACCAGCGGCGGCTTGCAGACTTGCAAGAACGTATCTTGGTCGGCTGGCGGCCCGCCATCGTGATGGAGCAGTTTGACCGCGAGAACCAGGCCGCGCTGACCCAGGCTCAGGCCAGCTGTGCAGACGCGCAATGTGTCATCCAGGCGGCAGGTGGCAAACGCTGGGAATGGCCTCTTTACGAACCGGTCATTGCGCTGGCTTTGCGCCACAAGCTACCGTTGCTGGCCGGCAATGTGTCACGGTCCGAGGCGGCGATGGTGATGCAGCAGGGCTTCGCCGTTCTGGGTGCCGACACGGTGGCGGCGTTTAGGCTGGATGCACCACTGCCGGTTGATCTGTTCGAGGGCCAGCGGCGCGCGATAGAGATTGGTCACTGCGGCAAGCTCCCCGAGGGCTTGGCGCAGGGCATGGTGCGTGCACAGGTCGCGCGCGATGTCTGGATGGCCAAGATGCTGCAGGACAACGCCCAAACCGGTGCCGTGCTGCTGGCGGGCAACGGCCATGTGCGCAAAGACCTGGGTGTGCCGCGCTGGCTGGTGCTGACAACTACCCCGATTCGTTTTCAGGTGCATGGTTTCGTAGAGCAAGGTGCGGCTGACAGCACCGCAGCTTATGACGTAACCCACACCGTCGCCGTCCACCCGCGCCCCGACCCCTGCCTGGCGTTTACAACGCCGCCCACTGCAAACCAAACCTCCAGACCTAACACCAAGGAGTGACGCATGCAACAGCAACATGAAGCCCCCAACACAACCAGAAGAACGTGCCATGTGTGACCACGATGCAAAACTGCCGGTCTTGGTAGCAACCGAACAGCGGCAGATGGCGCTTGAAGAGCCCGTGCCCTCCACTGGGTCGCGCAGGCGCCGCTTGTGGGAGCTGACCCACGACTGCCACTGCCCTGTGGTGGGCGTTTGCATCCCGTTGGACACGCTACGCCGTATCGTAAACAAGTCGCTTGGTGGAAAAACCCTTGCCGATGACTATGAAATCCACGTAGGGGCGGTGGCGGAGTGCCGCAACCGTAACCGCCTGTCCGAAGCGCTGCAGGAGGAGCTCGAACGGCGCTATGCGCAAGACGTGCGGCATTTCAAGGCAGCCAAAACCGTGCGCGACGTGGCAGACCTGTGGAGCCAGGCCATTCGCAGGGGTGATGTGGCGGGGGCCTTCTGGGCCGCACTGGTGCACCCGCGCTGCGACGCTGTCATGCAAGAGGTGTTGTGCCGCGACATGCACATGCTGCAACACCAAGCCGGCGCACATGCGCGGTTGGATGTCGCACGTTTCAGCGCCGTGCTGGATGAAAACGCGGTGTTGACCCGCGAGCTGGCGCGTGCGCAGGAGCGCAGCACCCGCCTACTGGCCGAGAAATCGGCCGAAATCGCGCGCTTGGCGGCACAGCACATGCGCGTGCAAGCCGTCAACATCAGCATGGAAAGCCGCATCGCCTTTCTGACCGAAGATCTGGCTACGCTCAAGGCATCCAACCCCCAACTGGATGCCAGCGCACGTCTGCAAAAGAAGCTGGACCAGACGACGGCACGCATGGCCGAGCTGGAAGCGCAGAATGCAGCCTTGCGCCACAAACTGGCCACGGCCGCTAAGGCGCTGGACGCCTTGCATACGGAGCCACCGCAGACCACCCAGGAGGCAGCC
Source organism: uncultured Rhodoferax sp. (assembly GCA_963513355.1). GTDB lineage: Bacteria > Pseudomonadota > Gammaproteobacteria > Burkholderiales > Burkholderiaceae_C > Allorhodoferax. Next base: position 106,283 of record CAUPQG010000011.1, read on the forward strand.
CTACAACGCAGCGCACCCCGTGTGTCACCTGTGACGCTCTACCTGAAGCAAAAAACCGTGCTGTGTGTGGGCGGGCGCACGGGCAACGTTGCCAACTACCGCAACCTGATCGAGCGTGTAGGGGGCCGGTTTGCCCACCACGACGGCGGGCTGGAAGACAACCAGAGCGTGCTGGACGCCAGCCTGGCCGCAGCAGACCTGGTGATCTGCCAGACCGGCTGCATCAGCCACAACGCCTATTGGAAGGTGAAGGATTTCTGCAAACGCACCGGCAAACGCTGCGTGTTTGTGGAGAACCCCAGCACCTCGTCTCTGGTGCGGGGGCTGGAGCAGATAACGGAGCAGGGGACCGCGGTAGCGGCCATCGGTTTGAATGAAATGGGGCTCTAGCCCCCGAAAATGCTATTTATGTCACTATAAAAATAGTAGCAAATTGCCGTTGATCTGTACTGTGCACAATCTCATTCACTAAACACAGCCAGATACAAGGACCCTATGTCGGACGAAGTAAAGAGACACCAAGCCGCGCTGGTGCGGTTGAACCGCTACGCGACGCTCATGGATGCGCGCTTCCGGGTGCCGGGAACCCGGATTCGTTTTGGCCTAGACCCAATCATCGGCCTGCTGCCGGGCATAGGCGACCTGCTGGGGTTTGCACTCTCGCTCTACGTCGTTGTGGAGGCGATACGTCTGGGCGTATCCAAGCGCGTGTTGTTCAAAATGCTGCGCAATGTCGGGTTAGAGGCCCTGGTAGGCGTGGTACCGGTCCTGGGAGATGTGTTCGACATCGGCTTCAAGGCCAATCTGCGCAACGCGGCATTGCTGAAGGGTTACATCGAGGATCGCCTGCGGCCGACACCGGTTCGCACCCCGCGACGCTGGCAACAGTGGGGCCTGTTGGTCGCATTCGCCGCACTGATCTTGGCGCTGTTGCTGGCCCTGCGGCAGCTTTTCGCGCCGGTGTGGCAGGGGCTCTTTGGCTAGATCTGTTGAAGTGAACGACTGTGTTGGCAACATTGCGGGTACAGGGTTCAGTTTCTTCTGCTGTGAGCCATATATAGTCATTGGCTGGATACTGCTTTGGGGATGCGAAATCCGATTGCTAAATCGCAATTGGGTGCCGAGCGAGCGTCATGGTCGGTCGGGTTGGAGTCTTTCGCGCGGCGAGCTCAAGATTCAAGGACGCAGCGGGAGCTGTCATTCGAAGGCGTGGGGCAGTGGGCTATAGTTCTCAAGGACATACCCATTTACACATTTGTTAGGCCGCCCATGGGAAGCATTGCAGACCAAGTTTCACTCCGAGAAATCACCGCTGACACCGTGCGTGCCGTGACCAAGCTCGCCGTGACGGAGTACCAGAATCGGTTCGTGGCGTCGAACGCCGTGTCGTTGGCCCAAGCGCTGTTTACGCCAGAGGCCTGGTACAGGGCAATCTATCTCGGAGACGAGCCTGTAGGCTTCGTCATGCTCGAAGACGAATCTCTACGCAAGCCAATCCCAGCAAGTCCGCAAGTGGGCGTCTGGCGCTTCATGGTGGACACCAAGCACCATCGCAAGGGTGTAGGTCGCGCCGCGATGCTCTTGGTGATCGAGCACGTTCGGAGTAAGGGGCTGTTTGACAAACTCGCGATATCGTACATCCCGGACGAGGGCGGACCCGAACAGCTTTATCTTTCGCTGGGCTTCAGGCCCACTGGCGAGATGGATGAGGATGAGGTCGTCATGGAGCTTGCGCTGGGGTAGCCCGGCAAACCGGCAGTCGCCTGAGGGCCAATTGCGGTCTTGCAATAACGCATCACCAGTTTCTTCAGTCTGTCTGTTACAAATGACAGGCGCCGCCTAGTTTTTCGCTTTTCAACGCGATCGAAGGCATCAATCGGCTGGCGCATCTCGACACCGAAAGCACCCATGAAACTGCATGGGTGCTGGCCTCAATTGCCACTTAAGCGCCGAGGTCTAGGCCAAAAGTGGCGCTAGCCCCCGTCGACATTGAATCTATTGCTATGAATTCGATAGTAGTCTAAGGAACCACCAGAAACCGCACCCAAGGTAAGGGCAGCTTTCTCGAAGGGATTTACACACTCGCTATTGCGAATGCGAAGAATTCGCATTTAAAATAGGCTTTTCACCACCAACCGCCCAAAGGCGCAGTGCCATGATTGTGTGTGTTTGCAAGCGTGTTTCAGACCGGGAAATCCATCGCCACGTGCGGGCGGGTATGGGTTTCGACGACATCCAGTTTGAATTGGGCGTCGCTACCCAGTGCGGCAAGTGTGAGCAGTGCGCGCGTGATGTCGTGGCCCAATGCCACCGCATGCACCCGGTTGCTGCGTTGAGCCGTGAGGCTCAGCTGGACTCGCCTACCTGGCTTTGCAGGTAGTTCTGCAGGCCCAGCTTGGCAATCAGGTCGATCTGGGTCTCTAGAAAATCAATGTGTTCTTCGGTGTCTTCCAGAATGCACTGGAGCAGGTCCCGCGAGCCATAGTCGCGCACGGATTCGCAGTGGGCGATACCGGCTTTGATGGTGGCTTGGGCACCTTGTTCACTTTGCAGGTCGCAGGCCAGAATCTCTGGTACATCTTCACCCACCAGTAGTTTGGACAAGTCCTGCAAATTGGGCAGACCGTCCAGCATAAAAATGCGGTCCATCAGTTGGTCCGCGTGTTTCATTTCGCCAATGGATTCCTCGTATTCCTTCTTGGCCAGCTTTTCGAAGCCCCAGTGTTTGAGCATGCGGTAGTGCAAAAAATACTGGTTGATGGCGGTCAACTCGTTTTTGAGCTGTGCCTGCAGGTGTTGAATGACTTGTGCGTCACCTTTCATGGGATTCTCCTGTGTATGGGTTCGATGGATTCAATATACCAGCCGCCCTGGGTGGATTTCCTGCAGGATGGTAGTGGCAATTTCTTCGATGGATTTGGTGGTGGTGGACAACCAGCGTATGCCGGCGCGGCGCATCATGGTTTCGGCCTCGTTGATTTCCATGCGGCAGTTCTCCAGCGACGCGTATTTGGAGTTGGGTCGGCGCTCATTGCGTATCTCGCTCAGCCGCTCGGGCTGAATGGTCAGGCCAAAGATCTTGGCCTTGTGGGGCACCAGGGCGGGCGGGATCTGGCGGCGCTCAAAATCTTCAGGAATCAGTGGGTAGTTGGACGCCTTGAGCCCATATTGCATGGCCAGGTAGAGCGATGTGGGCGTCTTGCCGCTTCGGCTCACGCCCACCAGAATCACGTCGGATTGCTCCAGGTCGCGGTTCATTTGCCCGTCGTCATGGGCCAATGAGAAGTTGATGGCTTCGATGCGGTTTTGGTATTCCTTGCTCTTGCTGGCGTCGCTGAAGCGGCCAATACGGTGGTTGGATTTGAGCCGTAGTTCCTGCTCCAGCGGGTGCACAAACATGCCAAACATGTCCAGCAACATGCCCTGGCAGCCGTCCTGGATGACCTTGAGCACCTCCATATTGACCAGCGTGGTGAAGACAATGGGGCGGTTTCCGTCTACCACGGCCGCATTGTTGATCTGCCGCACGGCTTGGTGGGCCTTGTCCACCGTGTCTACAAAAGGCAGGCGCACGTGGCGCGCCTTGGCTTCAAACTGGGCCAATATGGCGTTGCCAAAGGTCTCGGCGGTGATGCCAGTGCCGTCGGATACGAAGAAAACGCTGCGGTGGGTCATGGTAAGGGCTCGCGGGTTGTCGTCAGTGATTTGCAAGCGCCAGGCTCATATTGGCCAAGGCACCCAGGGTGTGCGGCCTCTACAATGGTCGCAATTGATGCATTTTCTCATTCCCGGGTGTCCCCAAAAGCAACAACAGTGGACTGACGTGGAGTGATCGCTGCTGACTGGGCGCGGCGTGTGCCGGTGCAGGTGGCAGCGAAACGGTTTTTAACTTCCGGAGCTACTGTTATGTCAACCCTGTTCAACCCGACCGATCTGGTCGTCCCCTTCGAGCATCTGCGCATGACCGACGTCGAGTCGGTCGGCGGCAAAAACGCCAGTTTGGGGGAAATGATCTCCAACCTACCCACCGGCGTCAAAGTACCCACCGGCTTTGCCACCACGGCACATGCCTTCCGCGAATTCCTCAAGTTTGACGGTTTGACCGAAAAAATCAGCGCCAAGCTCAAGGCACTGGACGTCGAAGACGTGCGCGCACTGGCCGTGGTGGGTGCCGAAATCCGCGGGCTGGTTGAAGCCCAGCCTTTCCCGCCCGAGCTGGAAAAAGGCATTCGCGAATCCTTTGCCACCCTGAGCGCGGGCAATGCGGACGCAACTTTTGCGGTGCGCTCTTCCGCCACGGCAGAAGACCTGCCCGATGCCTCCTTTGCCGGCCAACAGGAGACCTTCCTGAATGTGCACGGTATCGATGACATCCTGCACAAGATCCGCGAAGTGTTTGCCTCGCTGTACAACGACCGCGCCATCAGCTACCGCGTGCACAAGGGTTTTGCCCACGATGTGGTGGCACTGAGTGCGGGCATCCAGCGCATGGTGCGCTCTGACCTGGGCGCTGCGGGTGTGATGTTCACAATCGACACCGAGTCCGGCTTTGACCAGGTGGTCTTCATCACGTCCAGCTATGGACTGGGCGAAACGGTGGTGCAGGGCGCTGTCAACCCGGACGAGTTTTATGTGCACAAGCCCATGCTCAAGGCCGGTAACCGCGCCATCATCCGCCGCAACCTGGGCTCCAAGCTGCTGCAGATGCAATTCACGAGTGCCGAAGAAAAGGCCAAGAGCGGCAAGCTGGTCAAAACCACCGACGTGCCCACCGAGCTGCGCAACCGCTACTCGCTGACTGACGCCGATGTAGAGCAATTGGCCCGTTATGCGCTGGTGATCGAAGAGCACTACGGTCGCCCCATGGACATTGAATGGGGCAAAGACGGCATCGACGGCCAGCTGTACATCCTGCAAGCCAGGCCCGAAACAGTCAAGAGCCAGGCCGGCAACCAGGCCGAGTACCGCTACAAGCTCAAGGGCTCGGGCACGGTGTTGGTGGAGGGTCGCGCCATTGGGCAAAAAATCGGCACTGGCCCGGTGCGTATCGTGCACAACATCAGCGAGATGGACACTGTGCAGGCCGGCGACATTCTGGTGACCGACATGACCGACCCTAATTGGGAGCCGGTCATGAAGCGCGCCTCGGCCATTGTGACCAACCGCGGCGGTCGTACCTGCCACGCGGCCATCATTGCCCGCGAACTGGGCATTCCGGCGGTGGTTGGGTGTGGCCATGCTACCGAGGCGCTGAAGGACGGCATGCTGGTCACTGTGAGCTGCGCCCAGGGTGATACCGGGTTCATTTACGACGGTTTGCTGGAAACCGAAGTGACCGAAGTGGTGCGCGGTGCCATGCCCGAGAGCCCGGTCAAGATCATGATGAATGTGGGCAACCCACAGTTGGCCTTTGACTTCTGCCAGTTGCCGAACGAAGGCGTGGGCCTAGCGCGGCTGGAGTTCATCATCAACAACAACATTGGTGTGCACCCCAAAGCCATCCTCGACTATCCCAATGTGGATGCAGACTTGAAGAAGGCTGTGGAGTCGGTGGCCCGTGGCCATGCATCCCCCCGCGCTTTTTACGTGGACCGTGTTGCCGAAGGTGTGGCTACCATTGCCGCCGCCTTTTGGCCCAAGCCGGTCATCGTGCGCCTGTCGGACTTCAAGAGCAATGAATACCGCAAACTCATTGGCGGCAGCCGTTACGAGCCGGAAGAAGAAAACCCGATGCTCGGCTTCCGTGGCGCTGCGCGTTATGTGAGCGTTGAGTTTGGTGAGGCCTTTGCGATGGAGTGCGAAGCCTTGAAGCGCGTGCGCAACGACATGGGGTTGAACAATGTGCAGGTCATGGTGCCCTTTGTGCGCACCTTGGGTCAGGCCAAGAAAGTCACTGAGCTGCTGGCACGCCACGGCCTGCGCCGTGGGGACAATGGTCTCAAGCTCATCATGATGTGCGAGATTCCCAGCAATGCCATCTTGGCGGAGCAGTTCCTGGAGTACTTCGACGGCTTCTCCATTGGCTCCAACGACCTGACCCAATTGACCTTGGGACTGGACCGTGACTCTGGTCTGGAGTTGCTGGCGGCCGACTTTGATGAGCGTGACCCCGCTGTCAAGGCGCTCATCAGCCTGGCCATTGCTGCCTGCAAGAAGCAGGGCAAATACATCGGTATCTGCGGCCAGGGACCCAGTGACCACCCTGACTTTGCCCAATGGCTGGTGGCGGAGGGCATCTCGTCCATCTCGCTGAACCCGGACTCCGTCATCTCTACCTGGCAAAAACTCGCCGCGCAATGACGGTACCAAGAACCGCACGCCAGTGGGCCCTGCATGCAGGTCTGCTGGCGCTGTGGTTCCTGGCGTCTTTCGGCGTCGTCTTTTTCGCCCACGATCTGCAGTGGGTGGTTTCCAGCTGGCCGATTGGTTTTTGGTTCGCAGCCCAAGGTTCGGTGCTGGTCTTTATCGCCATTGTGGTCGTCTATGCATGGGTGACCAATCGCAAAGAGGGCGCTGAGGCGGGATTTGATGCGCTGGCGTATGCGCAATACAAGCGGTCATTGCACAAGCGGTTCGCGCTGTATGTGGTCAGCTTGCTGCTCTTTTTGCTGGCACTGGCTGTTGCAGAACGGGCCGGTCTCTCGAAGGTCTGGGTTGCCGGTATCTTTCTCTCGGCGACGCTGGTGCTTTATGCCGTGATTGGTGTCTACGGTCGCACTGCCGATGCATCCGAGTATTACGTTGCGGGCAGAAGGGTTCCTGCGGTTTACAACGGCATGGCCACGGCCGCAGACTGGATGAGCGCGGCCTCCTTTATCAGTTTGGCGGGCGGACTTTATTTGCAAGGCTTCTCAGGCAGCGGTGGGCAGTCGGGCGGCTTGGCCTATGTGTTGGGGTGGACCGGCGGGTTCTGCCTGGTTGCTCTGTTTGTAGCCCCCTATTTGCGGCGTTTGCGCCTCTATACCGTGCCCGACTATTTTGCGCTGCGGTACGGTGGGCGCTGGCCCCGTATGATCGCGGCACTTGCCGCCGTTTTGTGCTCATTCACCTATGTAGTGGCGCAGATCTATGGGGTGGGCCTCATTACCTCACGGCTGACAGGCGTGCACTTTGAGATTGGTATTTTGCTCGGCCTGGGTGGGGTGTTGGTCTGTTCATTTCTGGGTGGAATGCGGGCCGTCACCTGGACGCAGGTTACCCAATACGTTGTGATTATTCTGGCCTTTTTGATTCCCGTCTCCTGGCTGGCATACAAGCAACTGGACAATCCGCTGGCGCCCCTGGTGTACGGACAGCAGCTGCAAAAAATTGCTGCCATCGAACAGCAGTTGATGGATTCCCCGTCAGAGCGGCAAGTGATCGAGGAGTATGCAAGCCGGGCACGCGCCTACGAGGCCAAGTTACTGGATGTGGATGGCGCATTGCTGGAAGAGCGCATGCGGCTCCGGCAAGAGTTGCGAAGCCTGGGCGACAAGAAATCCGATGATGCGCGCGCGATTGGCCTTCGCCGTGAACTGGCCGCCCTTCCCAAAGACGCTGCGTCTGCACGCGAGATCTGGACGCGTGCCGCTGCCGATAACTGGGCACGGGCCAAACCCTTGGGCGGCATGCCGCCGCATACAACACCGTTTGCAGGTGACCCAGACGGAACGCCGGAGCAGGTGCAGGCGTTCGAGACGTCGCGGCTGAATTTTCTGGCCCTGATGTTTTGCCTGATGGTGGGCACGGCGGGCTTGCCCCATTTGTTGACCCGCTACTACACCACGCCAACCGTGGCAGAGGCGCGTAGCTCGGTAGCGTGGTCGTTGGTGTTCATAGCCTTGCTGTACCTGTCGGCACCGGCACTGGCGGTTTTGGTGAAGTATGAGGTCATGGCGCATCTTGTGGGGCTTCCCCATGACAGCCTTCCCGCGTGGGTGGCACAGTGGGCTCGCGACCCCAGCCTGTTGAGCGTCTCGGATGTCAATGGTGATCACATACTGCAGTTTGCGGAGCTGAAGATGGGTGCAGATCTCATCATGTTGGCAACCCCGGAAATCGGGGGGCTGCCCTATGTTGTTTCTGTTCTGGTTGCGGCGGGAGGTCTCGCAGCCGCACTGAGTACGGCGGACGGGCTGCTGTTGACCATTGGCAATGCCATGGCGCACGATGTCTACTTTGACGGTGACGCAAACAAGGCACAGGCGATGCGCAGGGTTATGTGGTCCAAATTTGCGCTGCTGGTGGTGGCGCTGGTTGCCTCTTACGTGGCTGCTCAGCGCCCGGCAGGTATTCTTTATCTGGTGTCCGCATCTTTCTCGCTGGCTGGCGCGGCTTTTGTTCCTGCCATGGTTTTGGGTATCTTCTGGAAGGGTACGACGCATGCGGGCGCTGTAGCGGGCATGTTGACCGGGTTGGGCCTCACGCTGTACTACATGGTTGTCAATTTGCCCGTCGTGCGTTCCATGCTGGGTCTGGCTGGCGATGGCTTGTGGTGGGGCATTCAGCCTGTCTCGGCGGGAGTTTTTGGTGTTGCCGCCGGCCTGGCGACCACGGTTTTCGTGAGCTGGGTTACCCCTTCAGGCGCTGGTACGCCAGATCCACTGGCGCAGTGACGCCATTCCGGGCTATAATCTTTGGCTTCGCCTTGCTGTACCTCAATTAGACGCTGAGGGCAGCTTTTCTTAACCCCCGAATCTTGAGTGGGGGAAATCCAAAAGGAGTATCAATGCGTCACTACGAAATCATCCTCATGATCCATCCGGATCAGAGCGAACAAGTTCCAGCCATGCTGGAGCGCTACAAGGGTATGATCACTGCCGGCGGCGGCAAGATCCACCGCGTGGAAGACTGGGGTCGTCGCCAGTTGGTCTACATGATCAACAAGCTTGCAAAAGCCCATTACCTGTGTGTCAACATCGAAGCAGATCAGGCTGTGATGTCCGAACTGGAACACGCGTTCAAGTTCAACGACGCTGTTCTTCGCCACCTGACCGTGTTGAAGAAAAAGGCTGAGACAGGTCCTTCGTCCATGATGAAGACCGTCGAGCGCGAAGAGACACGCAAGACACAACAGGCTGAATACAACGCCTAACGGCTCTTTTTACTGACGGAGAGTGCCTGCCAATTCCCTGATCCTGAGTGCCTGTATCGCTGAGCTTGATGCCATGCGTTACACACCCGCTGGAATACCCGCCCTGAACCTCAAACTCGAGCACGAGTCTGAAACACAGGAAGCCGGGCGACCCAGGCAGATTAAGGTGGCAGTGAAAGCAGTGGCTTTCGGCGCATTGGCAGAGCGGTTGGTCAAACAACCCCTAGGCAGTGTCTGGAGGTTCAGTGGTTTTCTGGGCAATACCCGTCACGGTAAAAGCATCGTTTTGCATATTCAAGAATTTTCGCAAGATTAGTTTTTTAGGAGGCCCACATGGCCACGTTCAAAAAATTCAGTAAAGACAAGCGCCCCAAGCGTCCCGCACAAAACCTGCTGTTCAAGCGCAAGCGTTTCTGCCGCTTCACAGTGACCGGCGTCGAAGAGATCGACTACAAAGACATCGACACCCTGCGTGATTTCATCGCCGAAAACGGCAAGATCATTCCCGCACGCCTGACCGGCACCCGCGCGATTTTCCAGCGCCAGCTCAACACCGCTATCAAGCGCGCTCGCTTCCTGGCGATGCTGCCTTACAGCGACCAGCACAAGATCTAAGGAGTACGAACATGCAAATCATTCTGCTCGACAAGGTCGTGAATTTGGGCAACCTGGGCGATATCGTCAAGGTTAAAGACGGTTACGCACGTAACTTTTTGATCCCTTCGGGCCGCGCACGCCGCGCAACCGAAGCCGCCAAGGCTGCTTTTGAAGCCAAGCGCGCTGAGCTGGAAAAAGCTGCAGCTGCCAAGCTGGCCGAGTGCCAGGCTCTGGGTGAAAAGCTGGGTGGCACAACCATCAAGCTGACACAAAAAGCTGGTGTGGATGGCCGTTTGTTTGGCTCTGTGACCAATTCTGACATCGCTGAAGAGCTGGTCAAGAATGGCTACAAGGTTGCTAAGTCGCAAATCCGTATGCCTAACGGTCCTATCAAGCTCGTGAGCGAGAGCACAGTTGCAGTTGCTCTGCACACTGACGTGGTGGTTGAGATCACGGTTTCTGTGTACGGCGAAACAGCCTAAGTCCATTAACAGCCAACCCTCTTGGGTTGGCACAGTTAAACAAAAGCCGCAAAGGTTCGCCTTGGCGGCTTTTGCTTTTTGTCGCAGTACTTATCCCGCGCTGTACACCACTTTTCCACAGCTTGTGCCCAGCCATTGCCATTGCTGCCACACAGCCTAGCGATTAGCATCAAAGGCTTCAAGGAATACCAATGTCCACCGTCCTTTCTCCTGTAGACGAACACAGTCAAGACCGCCAAATTGCGCAACTGCGGGTGCCGCCGCACTCCATTGAGGGTGAGTCCAGTGTGTTGGGTGGTCTGCTGCTGGACAACGCCGCCTGGGACCGGGTGGGCGACATCCTGATGGATAACGACTTTTACCGCTATGAGCACCGCCTGATCTATGCGGCCATTGGCACCCTGGTCAACGCCAGCAAGCCGGCCGATGTGATTACCGTGTTTGAACACATGCAAAGCCAGGGCAGGGCGGAAGAAATCGGCGGCCTGGCCTATCTGAACTCCTTGGCGCAGTATGTTCCCAGTGCCAGCAATATCCGCCGTTATGCCGAGATCGTGCGTGACCGCTCGATCCTGCGCAAACTGGTTACTGCCAGTGACGAGATTGCCACGAACGCGTTCAACCCTAAGGGCCGGCCCGTTTCGGAAATTGTGGACGAGTCCGAGCAGAAGATCTTCAAGATTGGCGAACAGGGTAAGCGCAACAAGCAGGGTTTCCAGGCCATGGAGTCGCTGGTGGTGCAACTGCTGGACCGCGTGCAGGAGATGGCTGACAACCCGAATGACGTCACGGGTGTGCGCACCGGGTTTTATGACCTGGACCGCCAAACCGCGGGCCTGCAGGCCGGTGACTTGATCGTGCTAGCAGCCCGCCCCTCCATGGGCAAGACGGCGCTGGCCATCAATATTGCGGAAAACGTGGCCTTGAATGAAGGCCTGCCAGTTGCCGTGTTTTCCATGGAAATGGGTGCCGCCCAATTGGCGGTGCGTATCGTCGGTTCCATCGGTCGCATTGACCAAGGGCATTTGCGAACCGGCAAGCTCACCGATGACGAATGGCCGCGCCTTTCGGAAGCCATCGAAAAACTGCGCACCATTTCGCTGCACATTGATGAAAGCCCGGGCCTGAACTCCAGCGAGGTGCGTGCCAATGCGCGTCGCCTGTCGCGCCAATACGGACAGTTGGGCCTGATCGTGGTGGACTACTTGCAGCTGATGAGCGGTAGCAGCAGTGATGGCGGGGATAACCGGGCTACGGAACTGGGCGAAATCTCGCGGGGCCTGAAGATGCTGGCGCGTGAACTCAAGTGCCCGGTCATTGCGTTGTCTCAGCTCAACCGAAGCGTAGAGCAGCGGCCTGACAAACGCCCCATGATGAGTGACCTGCGCGAGTCTGGCGCTATCGAGCAGGATGCCGACATCATCATGTTCATCTACCGCGACGAGTACTACACCAAGGACCAGTGCAAGGAGCCGGGCGTGGCCGAAGTCATCATCGCCAAGCAGCGTAATGGCCCCACTGGCACTGTCAAGCTGGCCTTCATGCGCCAGTTCACCAAGTTCGAGAATCTGGCGTCTGGCGGCGGCGGGGACTATTAAGAAAAAGGGGCTAGAAGCCAAAATGGCCTCCAGCCCCCGTTAATGCTAGTTCAAATGCTACTAAAACTATAGTACTTCACTGGCAAAGTCCGCCAGGCGTGAACGCTCTCCACGCGCCAGCGTAATGTGTCCGCCATGGGGCCAGCCCTTGAACTTGTCCACGGCAAAGGTGAGTCCGGACGAACCCTCGGTCAGGTACGGCGTATCGATCTGCGCCAGATTGCCCATACAAATAATCTTGGTACCAGGGCCTGCGCGGGTGATCAATGTCTTCATCTGCTTGGGCGTCAGGTTTTGCGCTTCGTCGATGATGACGTACTTGTTCATGAATGTGCGACCGCGCATGAAGTTCATGCTCTTGATCTTGATGCGGCTTCGGATCAGCTCATTGGTTGCGGCACGGCCCCATTCGCCGGCACTGGTGTCGGTTTTACCCAGCACTTCCAGGTTGTCGTCCAATGCGCCCATCCACGGACCCATCTTTTCCTCTTCGGTGCCTGGCAGGAAACCAATGTCTTCTCCCACGCTGACGGTGGCGCGGGTGACAATGATTTCGGTGTAACGGCGGTCGTCCAAAACCTGGGTCAGGCCGGCAGCGAGCGCCATCAGTGTCTTGCCGGTACCCGCCGTTCCGGTTAGCGTCACGAAGTCGACTTCAGGATCCATCAGCAAGTTCATCGCGAAGTTCTGCTCACGGTTGCGGGTGGTAACACCCCAAACCGCGTTCTTGAGATGGGTGAAGTCCCGCAGGGTCTTGATGACTGCCGTGGTTCCGCGGATTTCAGTCACGCGGGCATAGAGGCTTGGCTCGCCGGGCGACTCAAAGTACACAAATTGGTTGATCAACAAACTGGGTACCACCGGCCCGTCTATCTTGTAAAAGGTGTGTTGGCCTTGTTGCCAGCTTTCCACTGCCTGGCCGTGTGTGGCCCAGAAGTCAGAGGGCAGTGCGGTAGCACCAGAGTACAGCAGATCACCGTCTTCCAGCGTCTTGTCGTTCTGGTAGTCGTCGGTTGCCAGGCCCAATGCACGGGCCTTCACCCGCATATTGATGTCCTTGGAAACCAACACTACCTCGCGTGGTGCGTAATGCTGGCGCAGGGCTTCCACCACGCCCAGGATCTGGTTATCGGCTTTGCCCTGGGGCAGGCTGGTGGGCAGTGTGTAATTGAGTGGCTGGGTCTGGAACAGCAATTTGCCCCGGGCGTCCCGATTGCCGGTGCTAGACAACTGGAAGCCAGCTGTTATGTCGGCTCCGGGCGTGCCTGCCAGTGCGTCCAGCGTACGGCTGGTCTGGCGGGCATTGCGGGCGACCTCGGTCATGCCTTTCTTGTGGCCGTCCAGCTCTTCCAGAACGATCATTGGCAGATAGATGTCGTGTTCCTCAAAGCGGAACAATGACATGGGGTCGTGCAGCAAGACGTTGGTGTCCAGCACAAACAGTTTGGTCGGGCCTGTGCGCACGGGTTTGCGCGAGCGTGCGGTACTGGGGCGTGTCTCCACCTGGATCATGACCGGGGCGGCGACCGGCACCACGGGCAGCGGCTCACGTCCGGTTTTTTCCAGCAAAGCAGCCGTTGCGCGCTTTGGGGCCTCCTTGACGGCTGCGACTTTTTCTGCCGAAGCCCGTTGATTGGGCGTCTTTGCAGCATCGAGACTTTCCGTTTTGGGGGCGGGTCGGGTAGCACTGCGGGCCGACGCAGTGAAAGCCTTGGGTGGGAGACGGTCAGCGGGTTTGGTGGGTGCGGGAGGCAGTGGCATGGAGTATGGGGCTCATGGGTGAGGAAAGACGAACAAATGGATTCGCAAAAGCAAAAAAGCCGCCCTGAGCCAAGGCGGCTTTTTCTTGTGGCGCGTTTGCGGTAATCAACGGCATGGAATCATTATGCATGACCCAGATGACACCACCAGACCGGCGTGTGCCAAAAACCACGAAACGGCTTAGGCTGTCTTCTTCAGCGCTTTAACTGCTTTGAGCACGTCATCCACATGACCAGGAACCTTCAGGCCTCGCCACTCTTCTTTCAGCAAGCCATCCGCACCGATCAGGAAGGTGCTGCGCTCGATACCTTTGACCTTTTTGCCGTACATGATCTTGTTCTTGACCACGCCAAACATGTGACACATTTTTTCTTCGGTATCAGCGATCAGCTCAAAGGGGAGTTCCAGCTTGGTCTTGAATTCGTCATGCGACTTCATGTTGTCGCGGGACACACCAAACACGGCGGCGCCGGCTTTTACGAAATCTTTGTATTTGTCACGAAACTGCATGGCTTCGGTGGTGCAACCCGGTGTGTTGTCTTTCGGGTAGAAATACAACACCATGGTTTTTCCGACGTGGCTAGTATTACTAACCTTGACGCCGCCGGTTGCGTTGGCTTCAAATTCAGGTAGGGGCTTGTTGACAACGATCGCCATATGGTACTTTTAGTCTCGCGTGCTGTATGTGTCAGTCAAAGTAGAGGGCTCAAACGTGACAGCGTTTGTTTTCCCTCGACTGCAACCCATGATTTTACTCTGAAAAGCACCCCATAGGCCCTCAGGGTAAACCTGCTTACAACAAAAGGGCTGCTACCACCTTACGGCCTTCTCCGGCCAAAAAGTTATAGGTGCGACACGCTGCCTGGGTGTCCATGGTCTCTACGCCGATGCGTTTGGCGTACAGGGCTTGCAGCAGCGCAGGTTTGGGGAAGCGGATGCGCTCGCCGCTGCCAAAGATCACCAGTTCGGCATCCATCTGGGCCAGGCGCTCGAAATGGCTTTCCTGCAAGGCGTCGAACTGGGCGCCTTCCCACAAATACGGTGCGGCCAGGGTGCTGACCACGACGCTGGATGTGTATTTCTCCCCGTTGACGGTGACCCAGCCTGGCCCGTAAGCCGTCACCGACGACGATTCCGTGGGGTCTGGGAGGAATTTCATAGGGGTACCTGGGTGAATTTGAATGCTGCACCGCACTAATTTCGTGCGGAAGTGTGGTCAAATTATAGGTTTCGCCCTGTGATCACGACTTCTGGAGGGACTTTTGCGTACCATTCAAAAATCGGCCAAGCTGGCCAATGTGCTCTACGACATCCGCGGACCCATCATGGATGCGGCCCGTCAGATGGAGGACGAAGGCCAGAAGATCATCAAGCTCAACCTCGGCAACCTCGCCGTTTTTGGCTTTGATGCCCCTGAAGAAATCCAGCAAGACATGATTCGCAACCTGCCCAACTCGGCGGGTTACTCAGACAGCAAGGGCATCTTTGCCGCGCGCAAGGCGGTGATGCACGAAACCCAGAAGCAGGGCATTGCCGGCGTTACGCTGGACGACATCTACCTCGGCAATGGTGCCAGCGAGCTGATCACCATGGCCACCAACGCGCTCTTGGACAACGGCGATGAGCTGCTGTTGCCCATGCCCGATTACCCTTTGTGGACTGCGGCCACCAGCCTGTCGGGCGGCACACCGGTGCATTACCTGTGTGACGAAGCCAATGGATGGATGCCCAACCTTGACGACATCCGCGCCAAGATCACGCCCAGGACTAAGGGCATTGTGGTCATTAACCCCAACAATCCCACGGGCGTACTGTATTCCGATGCACTGCTCAACAGCATTGTCGAGATCGCCCGCGAACACGGCTTGGTGATCCTGGCGGATGAGGTGTACGACAAGGTGTTGTATGACGGCGTCAAGCACACGGCGTTGGCGTCGCTATCGTCCGACGTCCTCACCTTGACCTTCAATTCGCTCTCCAAGAGCTACCGCTCCTGCGGTTACCGCGCAGGCTGGATGGTGGTCTCAGGCGACAAGCGCAGTGCCACCGACTACATCGAGGGCTTGAACATGCTCTCGAACATGAAGCTGTGCTCTAACGTGCCCGGCCAGTGGGCGATTCAGACCGCCCTGGGCGGCTACCAGAGCATCAACGATCTGGTGTGTGAAGGCGGGCGCCTGCGCCGCCAGCGCGACCTGGCCTATGAGCTGATTACCGCCATTCCCGGTGTGAGCTGCGTCAAGCCCCAGGCCGCGTTGTACATGTTTCCCAAGCTGGACCCGGCGGTGTACCCCATCGCGGACGACCGGCAATTCTTCCTGGAGTTGCTGCGCGAGACCCGTGTCATGCTGGTTCAGGGAACAGGCTTCAACTGGCAGCAACCGGATCATTTCCGCATCGTTTTCCTGCCACACGAAGATGATTTGCGCGAGGCCATCAACCGCATCGCCAAGTTCCTGGAAGGCTATCGCAAGAGCCACGGCACGCAAGCTGCGCAAACACAGGGTCAATCGCCTGCTATCAAGTTGGTAGCGGCCCGCGCATGATTTACGGGGGCTACCGCTCCTTTTTACTCTTAGAGAATTTATGAAACCGATTCAAGTTGGCCTGCTGGGCATTGGCGTTGTTGGCGCGGGCACATTCAATGTGCTCAAGCGCAACCAGGAAGAAATCCAGCGCCGCGCCGGCCGTGGCATTGCCATCACCATGGTGGCCGATCTGGACGTGGCCCGTGCAACCGAAATCGTCGGCCCCGATGTGAAAGTGGTTAACGATGCACGCGCTGTCATCGCAAATCCCGAGATCGACATCGTCATTGAACTGATTGGCGGCTACGGTATTGCCAAGCAGCTGGTGCTGGAAGCTATCGCCGCTGGCAAACACGTAGTGACCGCCAACAAGGCCTTGCTGGCCGTGCACGGAACCGAGATTTTTGCGGCGGCGTCTGCCAAGGGTGTCATGGTGGCGTTTGAAGCCGCTGTGGCCGGTGGCATCCCCATCATCAAGGCGCTGCGCGAAGGCCTGACCGCCAACCGCATCCAGTGGATTGCCGGCATCATCAATGGCACGACCAATTTCATCCTGTCCGAGATGCGCGACAAGGGCCTGGATTTCTCCGTCGTGTTGAAGGAAGCGCAGCGCCTGGGTTATGCCGAGGCAGACCCCACCTTCGACATCGAAGGCGTGGACGCCGCGCACAAGGTCACGCTGATGTCGGCGATTGCCTTTGGTATTCCGGTGCAGTTTGACAAGGCGTACGTAGAAGGCATTACCAAGCTGGGCGCCGCCGACATCAAATACGCCGAGCAGTTGGGTTATCGCATCAAGCTCCTGGGTATCACCAAGCGCACCGCCAAGGGTGTGGAGCTGCGCGTGCACCCCAGCCTGATCCCCAGCAAACGCCTGATCGCCAATGTGGAAGGCGCGATGAATGCCGTGGTTGTCAATGGCGACGCCGTTGGCAACACGCTGTACTACGGCAAGGGCGCAGGCTCTGAGCCCACCGCCAGTGCGGTGATTGCCGACCTGGTGGACGTGACGCGTCTGCACACTGCCGACGCAGCGCAGCGCGTGCCGCACCTGGCCTTCCAACCCGGATCCATGAGTGATGCGCCGGTGCTGCCCATGGGTGATGTGGTGACCAGCTATTACCTGCGCCTGCGCGTGGCCGATCAGGCCGGTGTGCTGGCCAAAGTGACGGGCATTCTGGCAGGGGCCAATATCAACATTGACGCCGTGTTGCAGCGCGAAGCCGATGAAGTAGGCGGCGAGGGTACTACGGCATCGGTACCCCAGACCGACCTGATCATCCTGACCCACGATTGTGTGGAAGCCAACATGAATGCCGCCATTGCGCAGATGCAGGGCCTGGCAACTGTGCTGGCGCCCATCGTGCGCATCCGCAAGGAGGAGTTGGCCTGATGTTGTACCTGTCCACCCGCGGCCATCCCGATCGCAAGCGCTTCTGTGAGATTCTGCTGGAGGGCCTGGCGCCCGACGGTGGCTTGTACTTGCCGGAGTCTTATCCGCAGATCAACGCAACAGCCCTGCAGCGCCTGCGCCGCACCTTCCGCCAGGGCGCACCTGGTGGTTATGCCGACTTGGCGTTTGAAATTCTGTCGCTGTTCATTGATGACATTCCCGCCGATGACTTGAAGGCGATCTGCAAGAAGACCTACACCGAAGAGGTGTTTGGCACGCCGCAAATTGTGCCTCTGAAGACGCTGGACGCGCCGAGTGCCAAATCCGGCGAGCCCGGCTTGTACCTGGAGGCCTTGTCCAACGGCCCCACGCTGGCCTTCAAGGACATGGCCATGCAGTTGCTGGGCAACCTGTTCGAATACGAACTGGGCCGCCGTGGCGAAGAGCTGAACATTTTGGGCGCCACCAGTGGCGACACCGGCAGCGCGGCCGAATACGCAATGCGCGGCAAGAAGGGCGTGCGCGTCTTCATGACCAGTCCGCACGGCCGTATGAGCGCTTTCCAGCAGGCGCAGATGTTCAGCCTGATGGACGCCAACATCTACAACATCGCAGTCAAGGGTGTGTTTGATGATTGCCAGGACATGGTCAAGGCCGTGTCCAACGACCTGGACTTCAAGCGCAAGTACCGCATCGGTACCGTCAACTCCATCAATTGGGCGCGTTTGCTGGCCCAGGTGGTGTATTACTTTGCGGGTTATTTGCAGGCTACCGAAGAATCCTTGCCCAAACCCCCAGGCCCGCGCGATTCGCTGGCACCGCGCAAAGAGGTGATTCAGAAGGTCAGCTTCACGGTCCCATCGGGCAACTTTGGCAATGTCTGCGCTGGCCACGTGGCCCGCATGATGGGCCTGCCGATTGACAAGCTGGTGGTGGCCACCAACGAAAACGATGTGCTGGACGAGTTTTTCCGCACCGGCGTCTACCGCGTGCGGGGTAGTGCAGACACCCACGAGACGTCCAGCCCATCGATGGATATTTCCAAGGCGTCCAACTTTGAGCGTTTTGTGTTCGACCTGCTGGGTCGCGACGGCGCGCGCGTGAAGGCGCTGTTTGGCGAAGGCCTGTCCAAGACCGGCCAGTTTGACCTGAGCGCCGACCCCGCCTTTGCAGAGGCAGCAAGTCGATACGGCTTTGTCAGCGGCAAGAGCACCCATGCCAACCGTGTGGACACCATACGCGCCACCTGGAACCAGCATGCGCTGGTTATCGACACGCACACCGCCGACGGCCTGAAGGTGGCGCATGAGCACCGTACAGCGGGCGTTCCCATGCTGGTGCTGGAAACCGCGTTGCCGATCAAGTTTGCCGAGACCATTGTCGAAGCGCTGGGCCGTGCGCCCGAGCGGCCGGCCAAGTTCGACGGTATCGAAGACTTGCCCAAACGTGTGCTGGTAATGGACGCAGACGTGGGTGCCATTCAAACGCTGATTGCACGGGAATGTCAGGCCGCCTGAAGCGAAATGGGCATATGGCCCCGGTAAATGCTGCCTGGGTAGCTATCAATTGTGTAGCAGTTAAGTGAGGATGTGTGCATGAGTGCCGTACCCCGAGCGCCGTTGTTGGCCCTGGATGATGCCTTGGACCGGCTGTTGTCCTTCGCAAGCCAGGTCTTGCCCGTGGAGCAGGTGCCAGTAGGCGATGCCGATGTCCGGGTGTTGGCCCAAGACGTGGTGTCGCAGCTGCATGTGCCGCCACAAGACAACAGCGCCATGGATGGTTATGCACTGCGTTGTGGTGATGTGGTGCAGCCGGGTCCAACTGCGCTGCCCGTATCGCAACGTATTGCAGCCGGCTCTGCCGGCCAGCCGCTCCAGGCGGGTACCGTGGCCCGCATCTTTACCGGTGCGCCCGTGCCACCCGGCGCGGACGCTGTGGTCATGCAGGAAGATTGCACGGTCTTGTCGCCCACCGAAGGCGATGCCTCGGATGCGCCCGCCATTCAGGTCAACACACTGCCAAGCTTGGGCCAAAACATCCGCCGCGCCGGGGAAGATGTGGCCCGGGGCGACCGGGTGCTGGCCCGTGGTCAGCGCCTAGGGCCGGCAGAGCTGGGTCTGGCCGCCAGCATTGGCATGGCCACGCTGGCCGTTGCGCGCCGCCCGCGTGTGGCGCTGTTCTCTACCGGTGATGAGCTGGTCATGCCTGGCACTGTGGCGCCGCAAGACATGGCTCCGGGCGCCATCTATAACTCCAATCGCTTCTTTCTGGCCGCATTGCTGCGCCGCATGGGGTGCATCGTCACCGACATGGGCATCGTCCCCGACCAGCGCGAAGCCACCGTGCAGGCCCTGCGTGAGGCGGCCCAGTCGCATGATGTGATCCTGACCAGCGGCGGTGTGTCGGTGGGTGAGGAAGACCACATCAAGCCCGCCGTGCAGGCCTTGGGCACGCTGGACCTGTGGCAAATCGCCATCAAGCCCGGCAAGCCTTTCGCATATGGCCGGATTGGTGAGGCCCACTTTTTGGGCCTGCCAGGCAATCCGGTTTCCAGCTACGTGACTTTTCTGGTGCTGGTGCGGCCCTTTTTGTTGCAATTGCAGGGCATGCCGGATGTTGCTATGAAAACTGTAGCTGCCCGTGCAGATTTCACCTGGACCAAGGCCGATAAACGCAGAGAGTTCCTGCGTGTGCGGCGCAATGCCGATGGTGGCCTGGACCTGTTCACCAACCAAAGCTCAGGTGTGCTCACATCAGCCGTGTGGGGTGATGGTCTGGTGAACAACCCACCTGGCACAACCATCGCGCCGGGCGACACGGTTCAGTTCATTTCTTTTGCGGAGTTGCTGGCATGAAGATCAACTTGAAATACTTTGCCTCCATCCGTGAAGCCCTGGGCACCGGCGCCGAGACGCTGGACACTGCGGCGCGCGATGTTGCCGGCTTGCGCGATGAGCTGATCGCCCGTGGCGGCGTTTACGCAGCATCGCTTGCCCGGGGCATGGCTGTGCGTGTAGCCATCAACCAGACCCTGGCAGAGGAGACGGCGCCCCTGGTGGAGGGCGCCGAAGTGGCGTTCTTCCCGCCTGTTACGGGCGGTTAGGTCAGGCCCACACGATCCATTGCCGCCAGCAGGCGCTCAGTCGCGCCCTGACTGGCAGCCATCATTGGCAGGCGCAGCCCGTCCTGTATCTGGCCCCCGTGGGCCAGAACGCCCTTGATGACGGCCGGATTGGGCTCCGCAAATGCCGCATGCACCATGGGCACCAGCGGCTGCCACAGGGTGCGCGCCCGTGGCAGATCACCCTGTCGCAGGCAGCGCATCACTTCGACAAACTGCTGCGTGCACAGGTGGGCGCTGGCCGTGATCGAGCCAGCTCCACCCAAGGCCAGCGTGCTGAAAACCTGCGCGTCTTCACCGGCCAGCACCTGCAGGCGTCCGTCGGTAATCAGCGCCTGCGTCTTGGTCGCATCACCACCGCAGTCCTTGATCGCCTCGATGTTGGGGTGGGCCGCCAGCACCAACAATGTTTCCAGCGTGATGGTGGCGCCGGTGCGGTACGGAATGTCGTAGACGATCAGGGGCTTGTCGGACGCCTCGGCCAGTGCCGTGAACCACTGCACCAGTCCGGCCTGCGCCGGACGTATGTAGTGGGGCGCAGGCACCAGCAAGCCGGCAATGGGGCGCAGCGCCAATTCCTGGACCCAGGCGACCGTCTGTCCCAGGTGGTAGCCCGACAGGCCCATCACCACCGGCAGGTGGCCAGCGGCTGCCAATACGGTGTCCAACACGGCCAATTGCTCCGTTTTGTCCAGAGCGGCCGCTTCGCCGGTGGAGCCACAGGCAACAAAACCCTGTACCCCGGCAGCTGCATAGTGTTTGACCAGACCGGCGAGTGCAGGGTGGTCGACCAAGCCGCCCGCAAAGGGGGTGATCAGCGGGATCCAGAGGCCGGAGAAGTCGCGAGAGCTAGGCATGCATTTTTCCTTGTTGAAAAAGACCGAGGGGCAAACCGCCGTCGGATGCGCGCGAAAACCAAAAAAAGCGGGGGGTGTGTTTTGGTGGTTCCGTCGCTCATCTGAGAACGGAACCACAAAGCTCCGGTCAGATGAGCTTGGGTTTTTTGGCTTTGCTGGCGCACGCCACGCTGCAGGTCACCTGGCGTGTCGGGGCCATGGTGTGGTTGCAGATGTGGGTTGCGGGCATGGCTGCAGTGTAGCAGCGCACAAGTGCCACAATTCAGCCATGAACAGCAGCAGCCAAGCCCCACGCGTTTCCATACAAACTGAAGACTTTGATCTGGGCCAGGTTGTGCATACGCTACGTGCGGATGATGCGCGGGTCGGTGCCGTGTGTACCTTTGTCGGCACCGTCAGAGACCGCAACAAGGCTGACGCCGTTGAAGCGGGTTCTGTGACGGCCATGGAACTGGAGCACTACCCCGGCATGACTGAAAAGGCGATCGAAAACATGATCGACGAAGCGCACCGCCGCTTCGACATCTTTGGCGCCCGTGTGATCCACCGTATTGGCCTGCTGCAACCCACCGATCAGATTGTGCTGGTAGCGGTCACCTCTGCCCACCGGGGCCAGAGCTTCCAGGCCTGCGAGTTTTTGATGGACTACTTGAAGACCCAGGCTCCGTTTTGGAAAAAGGAGCAGACCGCTCTGGGCGCCCAGTGGGTCGATGCAAGGGTCAGTGACGATGAAGCGCTGGCACGCTGGGGTATTCAGGCTAAAAACGCCTGAAGCGAGTGCCGCTGCTGCGGCCTAATTCAGATACGTGGGCCGTGTCGCGTCCGGGCTGAGGTCAATCTCTTCTGCCGCTTCATCTTCCTCTAGCGCAGTGTGCTGAACCATGTCTGGGGCTATGCCCCAATGCGACTGCTCCAGCGCATGGCCCAGCAGTTTGATCACAGCAAACACCAGATCCGAGGAAAGGTCCATCTGGAACCCGCGCTTGGAAGCAGGATCTTCCAGTTCTTCCTTGAAGTGCAGTTGCATCTTTCCGTTGCCAAAGGGCGTCAGACTGACTTCGGTGACCAGCAGTGGCTGCAGTCCCAGCGGGCGCTGGGTCACACCTGTTTGATACGGTGTGCTGAAGTCGGCGCCCTGCATGGCCTCTTCTCGCTTGAAGTCGGCCAGCAGGGTTTTGGTTTGCAGGTCCATAGCCGCCAGATCCACAAAACCGTCAGTTTTGGCGTCTTGGGGAATCGCAAAATGGTCGATGACCACCCGGTTCAGCAAAGGCCACAGCCGCAGGCTCATGCGCCGCGTTAGCCACACCTGAACCTCACTGCCCGCGCCCGTGTTGATGTCGACCAGAATGCGATCGTGGTCTTGTCTGTAGCGGACCGATATCTGGCGAATGTCCATAGTTTGATTCTAGTCAAGTTAACGCCGCCGGTTTGCCCTTGAAATAAGCGGGGCAAGCCCAAGTTCATGGCTAACCGGAGGATTTATATGCGAATGGACAAACTGACGACCAAATTTCAGGAAGCCTTGGGCGAGGCACAAACACTCGCCTTGGCCAATGACCACGCTTACATCACCCCTGCACACTTGCTGGTTGCCATGCTGCGCCAGGACGACGGCCCCAAGGCCTTGCTGCAGCGTGCGGGTGTCAATGTGCCGCAGTTGCTGACGGCGGCTGAAGCCTACATGAAGAAGCAGCCCCAGGTGCAGGGCCAGGAGCAGGTGACGGTGGACCGCGACATGGGTGTGCTTCTGCAAGCGGCCGAGAAGGAATCCATCAAGCGTGGTGACCAGTTCGTTGCTGGTGAGTTGTTTTTGCTCGCGCTGGCCGACAGCAAGGCCGAGATTGGCAACATTGCCCGCGCCAACGGCATGACCCGCAAGAGCCTGGAGTCCGCAGTCAACGCCGTGCGTGGCGGCCAGGCGGTAGACAACGCCGATGCGGAAGACCAGCGCGAGTCCCTCAAGAAATACTGCATTGACCTGACCGAGCGTGCGCGCATGGGCAAACTGGACCCGGTGATTGGTCGTGATGACGAAATTCGCCGCGCCATCCAGGTGCTGCAACGCCGTACCAAGAACAACCCGGTGCTCATCGGTGAACCAGGCGTGGGTAAAACCGCCATCGTCGAAGGCTTGGCGCAACGCATCGTTGCCGGTGAAGTGCCCGACTCGTTGAAGGGCAAGCGTGTGCTGAGCCTGGACATGGCGGCGCTCTTGGCCGGTGCCAAGTTCCGCGGTGAGTTTGAAGAGCGCCTGAAGAACGTGCTCAAAGACCTGGCCAAGGACGAAGGCCAGACCATTGTGTTCATCGATGAGCTGCACACCATGGTGGGCGCAGGCAAGGCCGAAGGCGCGATGGACGCAGGCAACATGCTCAAGCCCGCGCTGGCCCGTGGCGAGCTGCACTGCGTGGGTGCCACAACGCTGGACGAGTACCGCAAATACATCGAGAAAGACGCCGCACTGGAGCGCCGCTTCCAGAAGATTCTGGTGGGCGAGCCCACCGTCGAGGCAACCATTGCCATCCTGCGTGGCCTCAAAGAGCGCTATGAGGTGCACCACGGCGTGCAGATCACCGACCCGGCCATCGTGGCGGCGGCCGAGTTGAGCCACCGCTACATCACCGACCGCTTTTTGCCGGACAAGGCCATTGACCTGATCGACGAGGCGGCCAGCAAGATCAAGATTGAGCTGGACTCCAAGCCCGAGGTCATGGACAAGAAAGACCGCCGCCTGATCCAGTTGCAGATCGAGCGCGAAGCCGTAAAGCGCGAGAAAGACGAAGCCTCGCAAAAACGCCTGGAGCTGATCAACGAAGAGATCACCGCGTTGCAGAAAGAAATCGCCGACCTGGATGAGCTGTGGAAAGCCGAAAAGGCCCAGGCCCAAGGTTCCAAAACCATCATGCAAGAGGTGGAGAAAGTCCGCCTGCAAATCAAGGAGCTGACCGACAAGGGCGACTTCAACAAGGCCGGCGAGCTGCAGTACGGCAAGCTGCCCGAGCTGGAAAGACGCCTGAAGGACGCACAAGCCCAAGAGGCCGGCAAGGCCAAGAACGCCAAGGACGGTGGCCGCGCACAACTGTTGCGCACCATGGTGGGCTCGGACGAGATTGCCGAAGTGGTCAGCCGCGCCACCGGCATTCCGGTTGCCAAAATGCTGCAGGGCGAGCGTGACAAGCTGTTGCAGATGGAGACCAAGCTGCACGAGCGTGTGGTCGGGCAAGACGAAGCCATCTCTGCAGTGGCCAATGCCATTCGGCGTTCACGCTCGGGCCTCTCCGACCCGAACCGCCCCACCGGCTCCTTCCTGTTCCTGGGGCCCACCGGCGTGGGCAAGACCGAGCTGTGCAAGGCCCTGGCAGGGTTCATGTTTGACTCTGAGGAGCATCTGGTTCGCGTGGACATGAGCGAGTTCATGGAGAAGCACTCTGTGGCCCGCCTGATCGGCGCGCCTCCCGGCTACGTGGGTTACGAGGAGGGCGGCTACCTGACCGAAGCGGTACGCCGCAAACCTTATGCCGTGCTGTTGCTGGATGAGGTGGAAAAAGCCCACCCCGACGTGTTCAACGTGTTGCTGCAGGTGCTGGACGATGGTCGCCTGACCGATGGCCAGGGCCGCACGGTGGACTTCAAGAACACCATCATTGTGATGACCAGCAATATTGGCTCGCAGATGATCCAGTCCATGGTGGGGCAGGATTACGACGATGTGAAAGATGCGGTGACCGGTGAGCTGAAGAACCATTTCCGCCCTGAATTCCTGAACCGCATTGACGAGACGGTTGTCTTCCATTCGCTGGACGCCAGCCATATTGCCAACATCGCCAAGATCCAGTTGCAGGTGCTGATGTCCCGCCTGGCCAAGATGGACTTGGGGTTGGTGGTGTCTGACGCGGCAGTGGCCGAACTGGCCAAGGTGGGTTTTGATCCGGTGTTTGGTGCGCGCCCCCTGAAGCGGGCCATCCAGCAGCGGATTGAGAACCCGCTGTCCAAACTGCTGCTGGAAGGCAAGTTTGCGCCCAAGGACACGATCAACGTCGGCGTGGATACCATCCAGGCGCCGGGGCAGTTCAGCTTTTCCTGAGGCCTGATACGGAGGGGCTAGTGGTCATTTTGGCCGCTAGCCCCCGTGAAATATGCGCAGCCAGCTATGGATTTGGTAGCAAATCCTGGTTGGCTTATTTACAGCTTCAGGGCAGCGCGACCTGCGGGTGAACAGACCCACAGAAAGCCAGCGACGTTCAGGATTGCCGTGATCCAAAAGGTGGCGCGAAACTCTGCTTTCGCGGATTTGTGCCGCAAAAGCTGTTGCGCCAGCAGCGCGCCGGGCCATCCGCACGCAATCGCTAGCCCGTGCAGGGTGCTCTCTGGGGTGCGCCGGTTTCCGTTACGCGCGGCAGACTTGTCCAATGCGTAAGCCACGAAGGTGATGACACTGGCTGCAGCATAGACCCCGGCGATCCATAGGGGCGGTTTCCATAACAGGCTGACCGTCAGATACAACACAAGAAACGCGGGCAATACGAACAGTGTGGCTGCGCCCCACTGCGTAGGAGAACCGCGACGCGTTCGCCTGTGGGGTGCTCCTGTGCGGCGTGGACTGACACTCTTCGCCCGATTGCCGTTCCTGAATGTGATGGATACTTTGGCTCGCATGTGCTTACGTGCAGCAGCTATCCCCAGACAACCGATTGCATGGATATCGCAGCGCCTTGGTAACCCGCATTGAAAAAGCGTGGCGCATCGCCGCTGCGGGCGGCACCGGCTGCGTAGAGCAATGGCAAGTAATGTTCATAGGTAGGGTGCGCCTGTTGGGCCACAGCGCCCAGGGCCTGGAAGTTTTTTAGGGTGTCCAGGTGGCCGGTCTTGATTTGTTCGTGGACCAGGGTGTCAAACTCTGCCGCCCACTCATAGGCGTCGTTCGGTCCCGTGCCGGGGCGCATGGCGCGCAGGTTGTGCACGATGTTTCCGCTGCCCACAATCAGCACACCGCGGTCGCGCAGTGCGTGCAGTTGCTGGCCTAGTGCATAGTGCTCGGCTGGCGGACGGCTGTAGTCCATGCTCAGCTGCAGCACCGGAATGTCTGCCTTGGGGAACATGGGTTTGAGGATGGACCAGGTGCCGTGGTCCAGGCCCCACACGTCAGCATCCACACCCAGTTGGCGCCCATCGGTGGGCGACTTCAGGTCTCTGGCCAGCGTGCTGGCCACTGCGGGCGCGCCGGGTGCGGGGTACTGTTGGTCAAACAGGGCTTGCGGAAAACCACCGAAGTCGTGGATGGTTTTGGGCTTGGCCATGCCGGTGATCTGCCAGCCACCGCGGGTCAGCCAGTGGGCTGATATGCACAAGATGAGCTGGGGCGCCGCTTCGCGGGCCAGCAGTTCCTGGCCGATCGCCTGCCAGCTGCGGCGCCACGCGTTGTCTTCGATGGCGTTCATGGGGCTGCCATGGCCGACGAAGAGCGTGGGCATGCGGGGCGAGGGTTTGAGCGCTTGCAGCAAAGGGAGGGTGGCGGCGTCTACGGTGGAAGTCATGAGAGCTCCTGGAAAGTGGGCGAGTGCGGCCAGGGCGGTTAGTGTGGTTCTGCGGTGCATACCCATATGGAGGCATTGAACCGGCCCTTAGTTACCTGGCCCGGCTCCTGTTGGACAGACGCCTATATGAAAAAATGGCCTATAGCCCCCGTCGAATATACACAATTAGCTATTGTTTTGATAGTGGTTTGCTCTGAAAGTGGCTGGGCGCCTTGCCCATGGCCTGTTTGAACATGGCACTGAACGCGCTGTCACTGGCATAACCGCTGGCGGCGGCCACCTGGCTGATGGCCATGCCGCGCGCCAACAAGGGCAGGGCATGGGCCAAGATGGCCTGCTGGCGCCATTGCTGGAAGTTGGTTCCCAACTCGTCGCGGAACAGGCGCGCAATGGTGCGCTCGCTGGCGCCAACATCGGCCACCCAGTCACGCAGCTGAGATCGCTCGGCCGGGTCGCGCAGCACGGCTTCACACAAGGCGCGCAGGCGCTTGTCGCCGTGTTCGGCATGCGGCATGGGCACACCCAGTGCCTGGGTGGTGGCGTTTGCCATCTCGTCCACGGCAAGGGCCATGATGGCGTCATCGCGCTTGCCTGGCACCGAGTCTTCCAGTGCATGCACCAGTTCCCGTAGCAACTTGCTGACCATCAGCACGCGGCATTCGTTCCAGCCCGGCGGCGTGACCGAAGGGTCCAGGTCTACTGTGCGCAATTCGGCGTCTTCCAGCACGATCACGCGGTGTTGGACCAGGGGCGGGATCCACACCGCACGCGTGGGCGGCACGATGTAAGTGGTTTGCACGCCGCCCTGCCTAACCGTGACCTGCATCAGGCCGCTGGCGCAGTAGGTGAACTGCGACCAGGCGTGGTGGTGGGGCTTGATGTGGGCGTCCATGGCCAGCGGACGGGAGCGGCTGCGCACCGGCCGTTGGGGTGACGGTGCCCGGCTCGCAGAGTCGTCGAAAGCCACGGTGGTTAGCGTGTTGCGGGGTTTTGGGGCGGGCATGGTGCAGCGTGCGTTTGGCGGAAATTCGATGAATATTGTCTTATTGTCGTATTCATGCATTTGGCACTGCACCCTACCATTGCGCCATGACCTCTTCCAACGCCACGACATTCCCCGAATCCAACCCGTCCGTGCCACTGCAGCAGGACGCCACCGTGATTGGCCTGGTGGGCCTGGCCCATGCCAGTTCCCACTTTGGGCATTTGCTGCTGCCGCTGTTGTTTCCGGTGTTCATGCAGGAGTTTGGCCTGAGCTACTCGCAGCTGGGCTTGTTGATGACGGTGTTTTTCGTAGTCTCTGGTGTGGGCCAGGCCTGTGCGGGCTTTGTGGTGGACCGCATGGGGGCCCGACCGCTCTTGTTTGTGGCGCTGGGCATCTTCATGGCGGCCTGCGTGGCTGCATCCATGGTCACCGGTTATGCCGGACTGGTGCTGGTGGCTGCGCTGGCGGGCCTGGGCAACGCCACCTTCCACCCGGTGGACTTCACCATCCTCAACCAGCGGGTCTCAGCACCACGGCTGGGCTATGCATTCAGCGCCCATGGCCTCACCGGCAACCTGGGTTGGGCTGCGGCGCCGGTGTTTTTTGCCGGGCTGGGAGCCACCTTGGGTTGGCGCAATGCCTATGTGGCTGCCGCGCTGATGTACGGGTTGGTTCTTGCCCTGATGGTGGTGCAGCGCGATCAGCTCAGCACCCAGGTGGCCAAACGCGATCCTCAGGCGATAGCCAAAGGTGCTGCCGAGCACGACATGGCATTCATGAAGTTGCCCGTGGTGTGGTGGTGTTTTGGCTTCTTTTTGCTGTCCACGATGACGCTGGCCGTGGTGCAGAGCTTTTCGGTTTCCATTCTCAAGGCCATGCACGGTATCAGCTTTGAGTCCGCCACTTACACGTTGACCGCCTACATGCTGTGTGGTGCATTGGGCATGTTCATCGGCGGGTTTATTGCGGCGCGGACAGCCAACAGCGACCGCGTGGTGGCCTGGGCCATGGCGGCTGGTGCCGTGCTGCTGGCGATCTGCGGAACCGGCTGGCTGGGTGCCACAGCCACCATGGTGGTGCTGGCTATCACCGGTTTTGCAGTGGGCATTGGAGGGCCCTCGCGTGACATGATGATCAAAAAAGCCACGCCCAAGGGCGCTACGGGCCGGGTCTATGGACTGGTGTATTCCGGCCTGGACGCGGGGTTCGCCATTTCGCCCGTTGTTTTTGGCGTGTTTATGGACCGCGGCTGGTATGGCGCAACCCTGCTGGGAGCCGCGCTGGTGCTGCTGCTGAGTGTGGGCGCGGCCCTGGGTGTGGGGCTACGGACTGCCAAGTAGCCAATCCATCGTTGAAGAAGTAAGGCACTTGCCTTCGTTACACTTGCGCGGATGAGTGAAACAGCAGCGCCAAATCCCCCTCCAAAAGTCAAGCAACCACCGGTACTATTCGCCAAGACGCAGGCTGTAATCCAGTCCGTGGCGGATTTGTTGGGCGGGCCGTTGATTACCTACTGGAACAATCCACGCGGCTCAGTTTGCTCGAACGATGTCGTCGCACTGTATGAAGTGCTGGAGCGGCTAGGTCATCATGAGACTATCTACCTGTTCATCAAGTCCGACGGTGGAAGTGGTCAGGTTTCGTTGCGGCTGGTTAGCCTGTTGCGACAGCATTGCAAGCGGCTGATTGCACTGGTTCCACTGGAATGCGCCTCGGCTGCAACCATGATTACTCTGGGCGCCGATCAGGTGCTCATGGGACCAACGGCTTACTTGACGGCAGTGGACACTTCGTTAAACCACGCATTGTCTCCAGTAGACCGAGACAATGATCGTGTCAGTGTGAGTCTGGATGAGCTCAATCGCGTCATCCGCTTGTGGCGCTCAGAGCAAGGTGATGCGGTTGAGAATCCCTACAAGAGTCTGTTTGGATATGTGCATCCACTGGTAATTGGTGCTGTTGATAGAGCGGAGTCGCTATCCATCATGCTATGCCGTGAACTCCTCGCACACCACATTAGCGACGAAAAGAAAGCCCATGAAATTGCTGCCACACTGAATTCAAAGTATCCGTCGCACAGTTACCCAATCCTTCTGGCGGAGGCATGCAAGATCGGTTTGAACGCGGCTGCGTTGCCGCCCAAGGTGAACACCCTATTGCTAGAGCTTCATCGCCTCTACAGCGAGATGGGACAAAAAGCTACGACTGACTTCAGCGAGATTCGCGCGCATGGCAACGAAATTCTGAATATTTGGGAGAGTTCAAACTTTCAGGCGTACTTTCAGCAGGACAAGGACTGGTTCTACCGCAGTGAGGAGCGGCGCTGGATAACGATGAATGACAATAGTAGCTGGCGACGGATTGAACGGGTGGGGTCAAAGCTGAAGCGAAGCGTCATGCATGCTGTGTAGGAAGTGAAGTGCCGGGCCCGATGACACCCGGATGTTTATAGTTTTTCCATATTTTTTGACGTACCCCATGACAGACATCTCTCTCCCAGACACTGCCCCAATGGGCGCAGCTGAAATCATTGATTCGACTGTTTCGGTCACCGGCAGTAGCGCTGCTCCTACCAAGCGAGACCGCGCGCCCAGGACCGACGCCATGCCGGTGCTGGAGAAAATGGCGGCGCTGTATCCCAAGCTCTTTGGCGCGGTGTTTTTGCCGCTCAAGCGTGGCATCTTCCAGGACCTGCTGGACGCCCACCCCGATGCCTTTGAGCGAGACAGCCTGAAGGCGGCGCTATCCCTGCACACCCGCTCCACCCGTTACCTGACCGCTGTTGCGTCGGGTGAGGAGCGCCACGACCTGAATGGCAAGCCCGTGGAAGCCATGGCGCCCGAGCATGTGCACCACGCGCTGCTGGAAGTGTTCCGCCGCCGCCAGACCCGCAGCAAAGAAGATCTGCGCCCCAAGTTGGTCCAGCGCATTGTGGTGGCCTGGGAAGCATCGAACCTGGCACCGAGCGACTATGCAGAACGCGTGCGCAGCCGTGACGACGCGGCGAATGCGGTGCTGGAAGAGGCCATGGTGGAAGCCGAGGCCCGCGCTGCCAAGACCGAGGCGCTGTTGCAGGCTTTCAAGGCCAGCGGCAAATCACTGGAAGTCTTTGCCGACATGTACGGCATGGACCCCCGTGCAGTGGGCCGCATGCTGGCGCGCGCCACCGTGACGCCGCCCGCAAAGCCCGAGGCTTGATTCCCACAAAGTAGCGCGGCTCCGGGTATGGGCAACCAGCCATCCGTCGTACTTCAGGCCGACCGGCTCTGCTTTGGGTTAGCCAAGCAGGCCGCGCTGTTTCAAGACTTCTCGCTGGATTTACCCCCCGGGATGACCTGGGTGGGTGGCGATGAGAGCACCGGCAAAACGACCTTGCTGCGCCTGTTGGCGGGTGAGCTGATCGCGCAAAGCGGCACTTTGCAGGTCAACGGCATCGCGCTGGCCGATAGTCCCCAGGCCTACCGCACCCAGGTGTTCTGGGTAGACCCGCGGACCGATGCCTTTGATGCACTGACACCCCAGGCGTATTGGGAGGGTGTGCGCAGGCAGTCCCCCGCATGGGACAGCGCGCTGCTGGCAGAGTTGACACAAGCCTTTGCGCTCGCACCCCATCTGCCCAAGTCGATCTACATGCTGTCGACTGGGACCAAACGCAAGGTTTTCCTTGCAGCCGCGTTTGCCAGTGGGGCAGCTGTGACGCTACTGGACGAGCCCTTTGCAGCCCTGGACAAGACATCCATCACCCTGGTGCTGGATGTGTTGCAGGAGGCGTCCCATCACATCAGCCGGGCTTGGGTGGTCGCAGACTATGTGGCACCACGTGGGGTGGTGCTGGCAGCGGCGATAACGTTGGGTAGTTGATTAAAACTTGTCCGGGCGGACAATGTCCACGTCGTGAAGGTGCGCGACCATTGCGTAGTTGTCGTAGTAGCGTGTCAACAAGTCCTGCATCACGGTTTCCGCCAAGGCACGGGTGCATATGACTTCGATGCGGATGTTCGCTGCTTCGCCCCATGCGGCGTCGCGTACGCCCCGGCGACCTTGTCCGCGGGCATCCAGAACGGTGTATCCGCTTACGCCCAAGCGTTTCAGATCGCGCAGCAGAACATTCTCGATCGCCGCCTCCGTGATCACGGTGAGTACGGTTCGTTTTTCAGTCTGCAGTTTCATGAAGTCGCTCCGGCAATTTGCTGGGCCAGCCAGTGGTATAGCGGGATCCCTGCCAGGATGTTGAAAGGAAATGTCACACCCAGCACCGCGGCCAGGGACAGGGTTGGATTGGCTTCAGGGATAGCCAGGCGCATGGCTGCGGGTACCGCAATGTAAGAGGCGCTCGCTGCCAAAGTGGCCAGCAAGGTCATACCGCCAAGCGATAGCTCCAAGAGCCAGCCGCATCCCAACCCCATGAGCGCCGACAACAACGGCATCAACAAGCCAAATGCGACCATGAATACACCGCGCTGGCGCAACTCTCCGATTTGGCGGCTGACGATGAGACCCATTTCCATGAGGAACAGCGCCAAGGCACCCTTGAAAAGGTCATAAAACAGCCCCTTGATCGGTGCTAGCCCCTCAGGGCCTGCGGCCCAACCAATGGCCATGCCGCCCAGCAACAGGGTGACCCCTTTGCCTAGAAATGTCTCGTGCGCCAAACCGCGCCAATCGGTCTGTTTACCCAGGCCGCGGGCCAGCACGATACCCACCATGATCGCGGGCACTTCCATGACGGTAAGAAAAATCGCCATTTGTGGCTCAAACGAAATATTGCGGGTCAGCAGCCAGTTGACACCCACCGCGAAGGTTGCCACGCTCACCGAACCATAGTGGGCCGCCGTGGACGCTGCGTCTGCCTGACCCAGACCACCCAGGGAGCGCAATATGGCAAAGGCTATGAGGGTTTGAACCACTCCCAGCACAACCACAGTGCCGAGCTGTGGCAACAGTGGGCCCAGCGCCTGCTGCGCAAGACCTTCGCCGCCCTTGAGTCCAATGGTCAACAACAGCAGAACCGACAGGGAGTCGTATAGGGCGGTTGGGAGTTTGAGCTCCGAACGAACCAGCCCAGCTGCCAGGCCAAACAAGAAAAACAGTACGACTACATCAATCATGGTGCTGGTTGCCGTGCGTAGCGGTCCACGCCAGGTCAGGCGTAGTGGGTTGGATTGCGGTATTCATTGTTGGTAATTGGATCACATCCAACCGCACATTTTGCTGCGCTGGCGAGAATCGCGTTACACCGCATCAGGAAGCTGGTGGCAATGATTTGAGTGAATGGTTGCCGTAACCTTCGAGGAAGCGCATGATCCACTGCGCTAAGGGTGCCGTGGTGCTTTGTAACGTGAAACGGTGTACCAAAAATAAGGAGATCTGATATGCGCCATTTGCGACTTGTTTGGGTGCTGAGGGCAACGGTGTTTTTCCTGTTTCTGGGTATCGCGATGCAGGGTCACGCCCAGTCTCTCAACATCTACACCGAAATAGCACCACCCAATCAAATGAGGCTGCCCAATGGTGAGCTGGGTGGGCGGGTTGTAGAAGTGGTGCGTGAGATTCAGCGCCGTATTAAAAATACCGATCCCATTCAGGAAGTGCCTTGGGCACGCGGGTACCGTGAGTTGGAACGCTCTCCCAATACCATGTTGTTTCTGACGGCGCGCACGGCGGATCGCAATGCCCAGTTCCAGTGGGTTGGTCCGCTGTCTGAAACGTCCTTTGCCCTGTATGTCAGGGCTGAAGCGTCGGTGGCATTGAGTAGTCTGGAAGATGCCAAAAAGCTAAAGTCAATTGGCGTATACCGTAGCGACGCCAGGGATCAAATGCTCATCGCAGCAGGATTCACCAACCTGGATAGAACGAACGATGCGAGCGCCAACGCAAAGAAGCTGATGGCCAACCGGATCGATGCCTTTGCCGCATCCAGTGCCAGCATCGAAGGAATACTGGCCGGCGCGGGCGTACCGCGTGAGAATGTGCGCGAGGGTCTGGTCTTCAGTACGGTGCAGACTTGGCTGGCGTTTTCCAAGGACACGCCCGCCGAAGTTGTTGCAACTTGGGGCGGTGCCTTGGATGCCATGAAAAAGGACAAAACCTTTGAAAAGTTGATGAAGGTGGGGGCGCCAGGCTGGGTCGCGCCGTCCAAAGCCATCACGAATTTCTGACGGCTGCTACACCGCGTCTGGCTGTACCTGCGGCGATGCCTTGGCAAACGCATCCAGTGCCAGGCAGGCACGTTCGATGCGCAGGATGGTCGGGAACGCTTCCAGCGGAGTATCAAAGCGCCGCGCATTGGCCAGTTGAGGGATCAGGCAGCAGTCGGCCAGCCCAGGCGTGTCGCCGTGGCAGAAGGTGCCGGTGTGCGGGTTGTTGGCCAGCATGGTTTCCAAAGCGGTAAAGCCCAAGGTGATCCAGTGGCGGTACCAGGTGGCCTTGGCGGCTTCGTCCAGATTCAGGTCGTTTTCCAGGTATTGCAGCACGCGCAGGTTGTTCAGCGGATGTATCTCGCAGGCAATGCTTTGCGCCAACCCACGCACGCGTGCCCGGCCCAGAGC
This sequence comes from uncultured Rhodoferax sp., assembly GCA_963513355.1. Classification (GTDB taxonomy): domain Bacteria; phylum Pseudomonadota; class Gammaproteobacteria; order Burkholderiales; family Burkholderiaceae_C; genus Allorhodoferax. Next base: position 140,763 of record CAUPQG010000011.1, read on the forward strand.
GTCGCGGGGTAGCAGCGCGGGGAGTTCAGGGCGGGTTTCGTCCAGGTACTCCATGATGGCCAGGGACTGGCCTATGGCGTGACCGTCGTCCACCAGTGCGGGCACCAGTTCCGCCGGATTGATGCGCTGGTAGTCTGCCGTGTGTTGCTGTCCTCCGTCTTTGAGCAGGTGGACTGCAACGTATTCATAGGGCAAGCCCTTCAGGTTGAGTGCAATGCGCACACGGTACGAGGCCGAGCTGCGGAAGTAGCTGTAGAGCTGTAGCATGGAGTGCGCCTGTCAAGAGAATGCACGGGCGGGCAGCAGCGTGCCACGCACTTCGCCAAACCCGATGCGTGCTGCGCCGGTTGCTTGGCACACACCGCGCAAGATGATGGTGTCGCCGTCTTCCAGAAACGTGCGCTTTTCGCCATTGGGCAGCGTGATGGGCTCTTTGCCACCTTTGGAGAGTTCCATCATGGAGCCCGCCTCATCCAAGCCCGGGCCGGATTGTGTGCCGCTGCCCAGCAGATCGCCAGGCTGCAGGTTGCAGCCATTCACGGTGTGGTGGGCCACCATTTGCGAGACAGACCAATAGGCGTCGCGGAAATTGCTGGTGGAGAGCCGATGCTCGGCCAAACCATATTCGCGCATGGCGGCGGTCTGGATGTAAACATCCAGTGCAATGCCGACTGCGCCCTTTTGGCGCAGCTCAGGCGAGTCCAGGTAGGGCAGGGGTTGCGGGTCGCCTTCTGCACGGGTCCAGGCCTGGCGGTAAGGCGCAAGCGCCTCCATGGTCACGATCCACGGCGAGACAGTGCTGGCAAAGTTCTTGGACAGGAAGGGGCCCAGCGGCTGGTATTCCCAACCCTGCACATCGCGGGCCGACCAATCGTTGAACAGGCACATACCAAACACGTGTTGTTCGGCCTCGGCCATCGACACGGGTTCGCCCAGTGCGTTGCCGGGGCCGATGAAGATGCCCATTTCCAATTCGTAGTCCATGCGTGCGCTGGCTGCCAGCACAGGCTCGGTTGCGCCGGGGCGCATGACCTGGCTGACCGGGCGGCGCACTGCTTGGCCGGAGATACCGATGCTGGAGGAGCGACCGTGGTAGCCAATCGGAATCCACTTGTAATTGGGCAAGAGCGGGTTGTCCGGGCGCAGCAGTTTGCCGATGTTGGTGGCGTGGTGGACCGAGGTGTAGAAGTCGGTGTAGTCGCCAATTTGCGCTGGCACGGCAAATTCAGCGTCGGCCTGATCGATCAGGCAGGTACTCAGAGCAGACTGCAGTGCATAACCTTCGCGCAGCGCACGTGACAGCGCCAGGCGCAGTGCCGACCATGCCGGGGAGCCCAGAGCCATGAAGGCATTCAGCGTGGTTGCGCAGCAGGCTTGCGCGGCGATGTCGGCATCACCCGTGAACACACTCTTGGCCTGTGCGGCGGTCAGGTCCAGGATCTGGTCGCCAATGGCCACACCTACGCGAAAGGATTCCGCGCTGCCATAGCGGCGGAACACGCCAAAGGGCAGGTTCTGGATCGGAAAGTCGGTGCCCTCGGCGTTGGCAGAAGCGACCCAGCTGCGCAGTTCGGGGTTGTGGGTTTCGTTGGTGGTTGTCATGGTCATTGGCCTGGAATGCCTTTGCCGTTGTGCATCCACGCGGCATGCTTGGGAGCCTTCTTGGTGCGGTCCCATTCGTTGAGCATGTCCCATTTCACATCGTCCAGCGCTTTATTCATCGCAGGCGTCGCAACGTTGACCGCCAGCTCCAGGCGGTGGCCATTGGGGTCGAAGAAATAGATGGACTTGAAGATGGCGTGGTCGGTCACTCCAATGACTTCAATGCCCGCAGCTTCCAGCTTGGCTTTGGTGGCAATCAGTTCGTCGAGCGTGCCGACTTCGAATGCCAGGTGCTGTGTCCATGACGGGGTGTTGTGGTCACGGTCCATGGGGGGGCTGTTGGGCAGCTCAAAAAAGGCCAGCACATTGCCTTGGCCCGCATCCAGGAAGATGTGCATATAGGGGTCTGGCGCCTTGGTGGACGGTACTTCGTCTTCGGCAATGGCCAGCACAAAACCCATGTCCAAGTGTTTGGTGTACCACTCCACGGTTTGCTTGGCGTTGATGCAGCGGTAGGCCACATGGTGGATCTTTTTGATGAGCATGGTGTTTCTCCGGAGCGTTAAACGGGTCGATGGCCGCTATTAGAGGGGAGATTGATCTATCATTCAAACAGATTTTTATGATGAATTTATACAAATAACTTATGAATATCACGCTGCGCCAGTTACGGGCCTTTGTTGCTTTGGCCGACTCTGGCAGTTTTACCGATGCAGCCACCAGTCTGCATGTGACCCAGTCTGCCCTCAGCGGCCTGATCAAGGAGGTGGAGCAGACCCTGGGCGTGCAACTGGTCAATCGCAGCACACGCAAGGTGAGCCTGTCGGAGGCGGGTCGCGAGTTTTACCCGCTGGTGGCGCGCCTGCTGCAGGATCTGGACGGTGCGCTCGATACCATCACCGACCTCAAAGCGCTCAAACGCGGGCTGGTGCGCGTGGCGGCACCGCAGCTGATGTCGGCTTCCGTGTTACCGGAGGTGATAGCCGGCTTTCGGCAGCAGTACCCCGACATTGAGATCCGCCTGTCGGACTGCATGGTGGAGCATGTGCTGCCCAAGGTGCACAGTGGCGAGGTGGATTTTGGCGTGGGGCCTGAGCGCGAGCCGTCTGCTGATATCGAAGCCCAGACACTGTTCGAGATACCCTTTGTGGTGGTGTTCCGATCCGACCACCCCCTGAACAAGAAGAAACGGGTGACCTGGGACGATGCTCTGCGCTACCCGGTGATTGCACTCAAGGGTGAATTCACGCACCGGTTGCGGGCCGACTTGCACGAATCCCTGCATGACGAGGCGCTCAATCCGGCCAATGAGGTCGGTTTCATGACTACGGCCTTTGCCATGGTCAGCGCCGGCCTGGGCGTAACAACCTGCCTGCCTTATGCGAGTAGCCTGATACGCCTGCACCAGTTGCAAAGCCGCCCTTTGGCCCCCATGGTACGGCGCAAGTTTTTGGTCTTTACCCGCAGGGACAGGCCCTTGTCACCCGCAGCGCAGCGGTTCTCGGAGTATTTGATGGCCTATGTGACGCGGCAGGACTGGTGCACTACGGCCAAGTAGTCACAAATCCCATTCAGACAACTGTTGATTGGCTGCAATCAGCCGCGCTACCAGCATCTTGATGAATGCCTTGTCAAAACAGGACTGCAGTTCCACCGAGGCCTGCTTGACGGAGATGCTCTTGAGTTTGAGCACGGAAATGTCGGTCTCTGCCGTAACGGTGGCAGACCGCACATTCTCACCGGGCTGCAGGTAGGCCATTTCGCCAATGCTCACACCCGCCTTCAAGCGGGTCAGGGCCAGGTCTTTTTTGGTGACTTTGACCGTGCCTTCCAGCAACAGGTAGAAAGATCGGCCAACGGCGTCTTCTTTCATCAGCACGGATCCGCGCTCATGGGAGCGAATGCGGCCCAGGCGCAAAGTCTCCCAAATGGCAACATCGCTGAAACTGCGGAAGAAGGCCAGCTTGCGCAATTTCTGGAACTGTTCCAACTCGGTCAACTGGCTGGTCAGCTTGACCATGCTGTTGTTGGCACCAAAGAGCGCATTTGCAAACTCGCCCCATGTGGCAAACCGGTTCTCGGGTCGTTTGGCGATGGCCGTGCGCACCAGGTCACTCAGCGCCTTGGGCAGGTCCGGGCGCAACACGCGGATGGAGGCGGGCTCCTCAGCGCCAATCTTGTAAATGGTGGCGTAGTCGGTATCACCCTGAAAGGGTTTTTGCCCTGTGAGCAGTTCATAAAGAACCACCCCCAAAGAGAACATGTCGGATTGGGCGGTGAGTGGCTCCTCGCGAATCTGCTCGGGTGACATATAGGCAGGCGAGCCCATCAGCCCCGCTACCTGGGTTACATCACTGTTGTGTGACAGGGCCGCACCAAAGTCAGTCAGTTTTACGTCGCCATCGTTGCGCAGCAGAATGTTCGCCGGTTTGATATCGCGGTGCACCAGCCCATGTGCATGGGCGTACTCCAGTGCATTGCAGCACTTGAACGCGATATCCAGTACCTCGGGTACCGGCAATAAGGTATTGGGCTGGGTGTGTTCCTCCAGTGAATGCCCCTGCACATACTCCAGCACCAGATACGGCGGGTTGGCGCGCTCGTCCACGTCAATCAGCGACACGATATGCGGGTGGTGGATCTGTCCAATCAGCACTGCTTCGTTGTGCAACAGGCGGCGGTACTTGGTTGCTTGCGCAGGGTCCAGCAACAGGTGGGGGTGTACTTGCTTGATAGCCACCCAGTTGTCGCGGAATGTGTCGCGGCCCAGATAGACTACACCGCTGGCGCCACGCCCGAGTTCGCGCTCGATCTGGTACTTGCCGATATCTGTTGGGGTGGAAGACATAGAGCTGTTACCCCGCAATCCGAACCTTGCGGCCAGCGGCATCCACCTTGCCAATATGACCCAGAGGCAGTTCGGTGCTGGACTTGATGCAGTTCAGCACGATGTTGGACCGGATGTTGGCCACGCCCTTGATGCGCGTCAGCACACGCAGCACGGATTCCGACAAGACGCCCAGATCCGCGGCGACGATCTGAAGGATGTAATCCGATTCACCGGCTACTGCATAACACTCCAGCACCTCGGGTATGGCCTTGATCTCGCGCTCAAATGCCAAGCCTTCATCACCTCCGTGGCGGCTCAGCGTCACGTAGCTGATGGCCCGCACGCCTAACCCGATGGCTGCAGGGTCCAGCAGCGCGACATAGCGGCGCACGATGCCCATGCCCTCCAGCCGCTGGATCCGCCGGCTGACCTGGGAGGCCGACAAATGGATCTGCTCGCCAACCTGCTGGTTGGTGGCGTGGGCATCCTTTTGCAATGCGGCCAGCAAGCTGATATCGAACCTGTCGAGCAGCAAATCGTCAATTTTCTCTTGATTCATGCATGAATTATGCATATCTTTGGTGTTCGATGGCTCAAATTGCTCACACCGTGCGTGCGCTTTTGTCCACAATCTAGCCATTCATTTCACGAAAAAGAGGAGCAGCACAATGGCCGATTTGTTTGAGAACCCGATGGGACTCATGGGGTTTGAGTTTGTCGAGTTTGCATCCCCCACTGCGGGCCTGATAGAGCCCATTTTTGAACAAATGGGTTTCAAACATGTGGCCCGCCACCGTTCCAAAGATGTGGATCTCTACCGCCAGGGCGACATCAACTTCATCATCAACCGCGAGCCCAAGAGCCACGCAGCCTACTTCGCGGCCGAGCATGGTCCTTGCGCCTGCAGCATGGCGTTTCGGGTGCGCGATTCGCACAAGGCCTATGCCCGCGCATTGGAGCTGGGTGCACAGCCCATCGACATCCAGCCCGGCCCCATGGAGCTGCGTCTGCCCGCCATCAAGGGCATTGGCGGGGCTCCGCTGTATCTAATCGACCGTTTTGAAGACGGCAAGTCCATCTACGACATCGACTTTGAATTTTTGCCCGGTGTCGATCGCCACCCGTTTGGCCATGGTCTCAAAATCATCGACCACCTGACCCACAATGTGTACCGTGGCCGCATGGCGTATTGGGGCGGCTTCTACGAAAAGATTTTCAATTTCCGCGAGATCCGCTACTTCGACATCAAGGGCGAGTACACCGGCCTGACATCCCGTGCCATGACCGCGCCCGACGGCATGATCCGCATCCCGCTGAACGAAGAAGCCTCGGGCAAGTCCGGGCAAATCGAAGAGTACTTGATGCAGTTCAACGGCGAGGGCATTCAGCACATTGCTTTGCTCAGCGACAACCTCATCGCCACGTTGGACAGCCTGAAGGCCGCTGGTGTGCCGTTGATGACAGCGCCACCCGCCACCTACTACGAAATGCTGGAGGGCCGTCTGCCCAACCATGGTGAAAACGTGGATGCGCTGCAAAGCCGCGGCATCCTGCTGGACGGCGTCAGCAAAGAGGGTGACCGCCGTCTGCTGCTGCAGATCTTTTCACAGACGCTTTTGGGCCCTGTCTTCTTTGAGTTCATCCAGCGCAAGGGCGACGATGGATTTGGCGAGGGCAACTTCAAGGCTCTGTTTGAGTCGCTGGAGCGTGACCAGTTGCGCCGCGGCGTCATCACGGCGGACTGACCATGGCATTGCAAAAACTGGATGCGCAAGAAGCCGCACAACAACTGCAGGCTTTGCCGCTATGGGTTTTTGACGCCGGGGTGGGCGCCATCACGCGTGAATTTGTGTTGGCTGATTTCATGCAGGCCTTTGCCTTTATGACCCAGATTGCGATTGCGGCCGAAAAGCACAACCACCACCCTGAGTGGAGCAATGTCTACAACAAGGTGCTGATCACCTGGACCACACACGACGTGCAGGGCCTCAGCAGCAACGACATTGCCATGGCGCGCATGTGTGACATGGCGTTTTCGCTTTACAAGCAGGAGGGTTGACATGCAAGCAACACCCGTCAAGGTCAAACACGGGCTGGCCGCTGGTCCGGCGGCCGCGCCACAACGCGCCGACTGGACGATAGACCAGGGCTGGGACAGCTACACCGCTGAGCAACACGCCGTGTGGAAGACGCTGTACGAGCGCCAGACCAAGCTGTTGCCAGGCTTGGCCTGCGATGACTTTGTGCAGGGCATGAAGAACCTGCCCATGTCCGCCGACGAGATTCCCAATTTCGAAAGGCTGTCCGAAACACTGATGCGCACGACCGGCTGGCAAGTGGTGGCCGTGGCAGGCCTGGTGCCGGATGACGTGTTCTTTGAACACCTTGCCAATCGCCGCTTCCCTGCGGGTAACTTCATCCGTGGCGCGCACGAGCTGGACTACCTGGAAGAGCCCGACGTTTTTCACGACGTGTTTGGCCATGTGCCCATGCTCATGCATCCGGTGATGGCAGATTTCATCCAGGCCTATGGCAAGGGTGGTCTGCGCGCTCAAAGCCTTGGCAAGCTCAAAGAACTGGCCCGTGTGTACTGGTATACGGTGGAGTTCGGTTTGGTGCAGCAAAAGGAAGGGCTGCGCATTTACGGCGCTGGCATTGCATCGTCTTTCTCTGAGAGCACATTTTCGGTTCAGAGCGATTCGCCCAACCGCATCGGGTTCGATCTGGAACGGGTGATGCGCACCAACTACCGCATCGACGATTTCCAGGAAAGTTATTTTGTCTTGAATGACCTGCAAGACCTGCTGGCATTGGCCAACACTGAGTTTGCGCCTTACTATGCCCGGCTGGACAGTGGCCCGACCTACGAACCGGGCGATGTATTGCCCACCGATGTGGTGCCCCACCGTGGCACCGGAAGCTACCACCGCGCACGTGCTGCAGCGGCTGCTACCAAGGTGTAAACCCCGAGAAAAGTGGGGGCAAAAGTGGCCCGCGTGCGTGGACAATATCGCCCATGCATTCAACACCTACCCCCACTACACCTGCTCCCCACATTGCCGGCCACCTGCTGGTGCAATGTTTGATTGAACAAGGCGTTACCCACGCCTTTGGAGTACCCGGCGAAAGTTATCTGGCTGTGCTGGATGGCTTTCATATGTACCGCGAACACATCCAGTTTGTCGTGAACCGGCAGGAAGGCGGCGCCGCTTTTATGGCCGAAGCGCATGGCAAGCTGACCGGCCGCCCCGGTGTGTGTTTTGTAACGCGTGGCCCGGGCGCCACCAATGCCTGCATTGGCGTACACACGGCCTTCCAGGACTCCACGCCCATGGTGCTGCTGATTGGCGATGTAGCCAGTGACCAGCGCGACCGCGAAGCCTTCCAGGAGATGGACTACCGCGTCATGTTTGGCCCCAGTGCCTTGGGCATGGCCAAGCGCGTGGAGCGCATCGACGATGCGGCCCGCATCCCCGAATACATTGCCCGCGCCTTTGCCACGGCCATGAACGGCCGCCCCGGCCCCGTCGTGCTGGTGCTGCCGGAGGACATGCTAACGCAGGCCGTCAAATTGAACCCGCACACTGGCGCGCTGCCTGCACCTTTGGCCCGCGTTGAGCCGTCTGACGCCTGGAGCGATCCCGGCGCCTTGCGTACGCTGCGCGAGATGCTGATGAAGGCCCAGCGCCCGTTCGTCATTGCCGGTGGCAGCGGCTGGACGCCCCAGTCCGCCCAGGCCTTGCAGCGCTTTGCCGAGGCCTGGCGCCTGCCAGTGGGCAATGCCTTTCGTTTCCAGGACACGTTTGATAACCACCACCCGCTGTACGCCGGTGACGTGGGCATTGGCATCAATCCGCTGCTTGCCAAACGCATTGGCGAGAGCGACTTGGTGATTGCCATTGGCCCGCGGCTGGGCGAGATGACCACCGGTGGCTACACGCTCTTGCAGGCACCGTGCAGCAAGCAGACCCTGGTGCACATCCACTCCAGCGCGGAAGAGCTGAACCGCGTCTACCAGGCAGACCTGGCCATCCACGCCAGCATGCGCGCCGCAGCCCGCTCGCTGGAGGTGCTGGCAGCCCCCAAAGATGTGGTCTGGGAAGCCTGGGCGCAGGCCTGCAACGCCGACTACGTGGCCAACCTGCAGGCCAGCCCCATCAAAGACTTGCCAGCGGATACCGAGCGGGGCCTGGTGGACATGCACAGCGTCATTGCAACCGTGCAAAGGCATTTGCCCGGCGATGCCGTGCTGACCAACGGAGCTGGCAACTTTGCCAGCTGGCTACACCGCTTCTACCGCTACAGCGGCCTGGCCAAGGGTTTCAAGACCCAATTGGCACCCACCAATGGCGCGATGGGTTATGGCGTGCCGGCGGGTATTGCAGCAGCCATCACCAGCAAGGCCAGCCCAACGGAGGCCGGGCAGGGCAGGGTGGTGTTCACCATTGCGGGTGACGGCGACTTTTTGATGAACGGCCAGGAATTGGCTACCGCCGTGCAACATGGCGCCAAGACCATCATCCTGCTCTTGAACAACGGCATGTACGGCACCATCCGTATGCACCAGGAGCGCGAGTACCCGCAGCATGTGTCCGGTGCTGGCACCTCGCTGCACAACCCTGACTTTGCAGCGCTGGCCCGCGCCTACGGTTATGCCGGTGTGCGCATCCAGCGCACGGCCGACTTCGAGGCTGAGTTTCTGGCGGCCCTGGCGCGGCCCGAGGGCACCCTGATTGAGGTGATGCTGGAGCCCGAGCTGATCAGCACCCGGGTGTCGCTAACCGGCATCACCCAGGCTGCGTTGAAGCGGTGATCACGGAGTGGTTTTGGCGAAAATGGCCTATAGCCCCCGTGAAATATGATATTTTCGCTATTATTTGTATAGCATTACAAGAACTTCTGCATGCAGCAGTCCATAGGCCAAATCGCCCTCGTCGTGCGCGACTACGACGAGGCCATCCACTTCTACGTCCACCAGCTGGGATTCACGCTGGTGGAAGACACCACCATGCCCGCGCAAAACAAGCGCTGGGTGGTGGTTGCGCCACCGGGTGATGGTGGTGTGCGCCTTTTGCTGGCACGCGCGGCGGGCGACGAGCAGTTGTCTCGGGTCGGCAACCAGACCGGCGGTCGGGTGTTTCTGTTCTTGTACACCGATGACTTCTGGCGTGACTTCAATACCTACCAGGCCCGGGGTGTGGTTTTTGTGCGTGAGCCCCAGGAAGAGCCCTATGGCACCGTGGCGGTGTTCCAGGACCTTTATGGCAACCTGTGGGATCTGATTCAAACCAAGGTCTGAGCCCTGTTGTTGTGCACTGACCGGCTCATTTCAGCCCATATTGGGCCTATGTGCGCCACCGCACACAGCAAAAACCTGTCCTTAAGTACGCTCGGCCCTTGTGCACCGCCCTGCATTCGTGCTAAACGCTTCAGCTGATTGATGCAGGTTCTCTGAGGTCATTTTCATCTTCAGGTAGTTGTGCACTATCTTGACCGTTGGAAAAAAAACATGTTTGACACAGAGCACACCCAGCCACAGCTATACGTTGTAGGCAGCCCAGACGGAGCATCCGAAGCCCAGCAACGAGCGTTGTTGCTCAAAACAGGGGCGCTGCAGAGCGCTATCTTTAACAGCGCCAATTTCTCGTGTATCGCCACCGACGCCGAGGGTGTGATCCAGCTTTTTAACGTCGGGGCCGAGCGCATGCTGGGTTACGCCGCAGCCGATGTGGTGAACAAAATCACGCCGGCTGACATTTCCGACCCGCAGGAAGTGATTGAACGGGCTCTGACCCTGAGTGTGGAGCTGGGTGAAACCATTGCCCCCGGTTTTGAGGCCCTGGTGTTCAAGGCCGCGCGCGGCATTGAAGACATTTGCGAGCTGACCTATGTCCGCAAAGACGGTAGCCGCTTCCCCGCCGTGGTATCCGTCACCGCCCTGCGGGACGCGCAAAACGACATCATTGGCTACCTGCTGATCGGCACCGACAACACGGCACGCAAGCAGGTGGAGGATGCACTGCACCAGAGCTACTCTTTGGTGCGTACACTGCATTTGCAATCCATTGTCTCGGTCACCGACCGGGAGGGCCGCATCATTGATGCCAACGAGGGCTTCTGCAAGATATCTGGCTACAGCCACAAGGAGTTGGTGGGCCAGACCCACCGCATTGTCAATTCTGGAGTGCAGACCCATGCGTTCTGGACCGAGATGTGGAGCAGCATTTCCACTGGCCAGCTCTGGCGCGGCGAGATATGCAACCGCAACAAGGAGGGTTCGCTGTACTGGGTAGACAGCATCATCGCGCCCTTCGTGGGCGAGGATGGGCTTACGGAGCGATACATCTCGGTACGCACCGACATCACAGCGCGCAAACTGGCAGAAGAGGCCTTGCTCAAGACGGGCGCCTTGCAGAACGCGATTTTCAACAGCGCCAATTTCTCGTCCATTGCCACCGACGCCAAAGGCGTGATCCAGATTTTGAATGTGGGGGCAGAGCGCATGCTGGGCTACACCGCTGTGGATGTGGTGGACAAGATCACACCGGCCGATATCTCGGACCCGCACGAAGTGATTGAACGCGCCCGTTCACTGAGCCTGGAGCTGGATACCACCATTGCGCCGGGCTTCGACGCCCTTGTGTTCAAGGCTTCACGTGGTATTGAAGACATCTATGAGCTCACCTACATCCGCAAAGACGGCAGCCGCCTGCCAGCCGTGGTGTCTGTCACGGCACTGCGCGACGCGCAAAACACCATCATTGGTTACCTGCTGATCGGCACCGACAACACCGCACGACAGCAGGTGGAAGATGAACGCAAGAAGCTGGACCAGCGCTTGCGCGACCAGCAGTTCTACAACCGCTCGCTGATCGAATCCCAAATTGACGCGCTCATGACCACCGACCCCTCGGGCGTGATCTCGGACGTGAACAAGCAGATGGAAGCCTTGACTGGCTGCACGCGGGACGAACTGATTGGCGCGCCTTTCAAGAGCTTTTTCACCGATCCCCTGCGGGCCGAAGCCGGCATCAAACGGGTGCTGAAAGAGAATAAGGTCACCAATTACGAGCTGACTGCGCGGGCCCGGGATGGCAAGGAGACCGTGGTGTCATACAACGCCACAACCTTTTACGACCGCGATCGCAAGTTGCAAGGCGTGTTTGCCGCAGCGCGTGATGTGACGGAACGCAAGCTGTTGGACCAGGCACTGCAGGCGAACAACATCGAGCTGGCCAAGGCCAAGTCGGTGGCAGAGAAGGCCAACCAGGCCAAGTCAGACTTCTTGTCCAGCATGAGCCACGAATTGCGTACGCCGCTCAATGCTATTTTGGGTTTTGCCCAGCTCATTGAGTCGGGTGACCCGGCACCAACGCCTTTGCAGAGACGCAGCACCGGCCAAATCCTGCAAGCGGGCTGGTACCTGCTGGAGCTGATCAACGAGGTTCTGGACTTGGCCCTGATCGAGTCCGGCAAGCTGATGCTGATGCCCGAGCCGATCTCGCTGGCCGACGTCATGGCCGAATGCGAATACATGGTCGAATCCCAGGCCAAACGGCGCGCAATCAGTGTGTGTTTTCCGGCGTTTGAGGTGCGCTATTGCGTCAAGGCAGACCGCACGCGGGTCAAGCAGGTGTTGATCAACCTCTTGTCCAACGCGATCAAGTACAACCGCTCGGGTGGCACGGTCATGGTGTCGCTGGGCACCAACACGCCTGGGCGCTTGCGCATTGGCGTGGCCGACACCGGCGAAGGCCTGAGCCCGGAGAAGATTGCGCAGTTGTTCCAACCCTTCAACCGGCTGGGCCAGGAGGCAACCGCCGAGGAGGGTACAGGCATTGGTCTGGTGGTGTGCAAACGCCTGACCGAACTGATGGGCGGCACCATTGGCGTAGAAAGCGTGGTCGGCCAAGGCAGTTCTTTCTGGATAGAGCTGGAACTGGCAAGCGAGCCGCCAGTCACCAAGGGTGAAGAGCCCCCGGTTCTTGCACCGTTGCATGTGGTCGCCGGTCCACAGGTCTACACCGTACTGTATGTTGAAGACAACCCGGCCAATATGATGCTGGTCGAGGCGCTGATCAAGCGGCGTATCGACATGCGCTTGCTGTCAGCCAGGAACGGTCCCAGCGGTATAGAGATCGCCCGCGCGGTTCGACCAGATGTCATCTTGATGGACATCAACCTGCCCGGCATGAGCGGCATCCACGCACTGGCCATCTTGGCAGCCGACCCTGTGACCGCGCACATCCCGGTCATTGCCATCAGCGCCAATGCCATGCCCAGCGACATTGCCAAGGGCCTGGCCGCGGGCTTCTTCCGCTACCTCACCAAGCCCATTCGGATAGCCCAGTTCATGGAAACCCTGGACGAGGTGCTTGCCCTCGGTTCGGATGATTCAGTGTCCGCCACGCAGTCGTAGCGAACTGCATAAACCGGTGCACAAAGTGCAGTTTCGTGATGGCCTGTTTGCTCAGAACAAAGGGATAAAAGTCTGGAAGCCCCATGCCCAGTGAGAACTCGTTAAGCACACTGGTTAGCCCGGCCCAGGCGTTGAAGAAGGCCAGGAAGGTATGGTCTACCGATTCTTTGTCTTCGTCCAGCCGGTAGAGCACATCCTGGTCAAACGGATCCTGCATGAGGTCCATATGGACGCTGTTCATGCCTGAGCCTATGGCCGTGTCCAGGGTATCCACCATGTGCAGGTAGTGCGCCCAGGTCTCGGCCCAGTCTTCCCAGGGGTGGGCGCTGGCGTAGGCGCTGACGCAATGGTCTGCCCAATCAGGAACGGGCCCATGGGTTTAGTGCTGTTGCAAGGCGGCGTCGTAGTCTTGCCGTTCGTCGCCAAACAGAGCACGAAAGGGTTCATGCCATTGGCTGCCTTCCAGCAAACGGCTCCAGTAATAGTGTCCTGACTCATGCCGTACATGACCCAGCAGGGTTCGGTAGGGCTCATGCAATGCGGAGCGTATGGCCTCGCGCGCGGCGTCGTCGGCTTCGTTGATATTGAGGGTGATGATGCCCTGCTGGTGCCCATTGCTCACGGGTGTGGGCTCCACATCGGCCAGCAGATCAAAGGCCAGGCCGTGTTGCGGATCTTCGGCAATGCGCGAGGCCACTGGCAAACCCAGGGCGATCAACGATGAGACCAGTCTTCGCTTGGCAAGCTCTACCTTCTGCCACAGCACGGCGTTTTGGCCATTGCCCGGGTCGGGCACCATGCGGTTGAGGCGGCAGCACCGGCACAGCGTCTGTTGCGCGCGGTCGCCTTCTACCTGGTTGCCGTCATGGATTGGGTCAGGCGCTACAAGCCAGTTGCACTGGGGTGCCTGGTCAAAGTTGGCGCAGCGCCGGTATGGCGTGCCATCGGCCGGTGAGCCGGCTACCAGCCAATAGCCTTCGGACTCTGCGGGCTCCAGCGACAGAATCGATGCCTGATCAGGCTCGTAGCCCAGCGCCCGGCCGCAGTGCAGGCACAGATAGTTGCGAAAAAAAACCGGGTAGCCGCAGTAACACTTCCCTATGCGGTGAATGAGGGGTTGCCAGTTTGTAGCGGTTTCGCTGGGTATTGCGTCTGCAAGGCTGATCATGCTGCCCCTCTGCAATGGATGAAGCCACGAGGCTAGCCGTGCGGTGCGGTTGCGTCGGTGCGTCCGCGCACATTAGCGCGGCTAGGGAGCGGGCTTGGCTGCAGCCTTGCGGGCGTGGTCCAGCGCGCGTTGAATCTGTTCCCGGTCTTGCTCGCGAAGGCCTTGCGACAGTTCACGTGCGGCTTCGGCGCGTTCATTGGCGTAGTGCTGCAACTCCTCCAGTTTGGGGGCCGATGGCGCTGCGCCTCCGGGTTGGGCGGCCTCCAGTTGTTCAAAACTGCGTTCGTACACAGCGGCCACATCGGTGTCGATCTGGCCAGCCAGTTCATCAAAAGTAAGCCCGTTGCGTGCGCTGTTGGCCAGCAGGCTGCCCCAGCGCCGGCTGGCACGTTGGTCTTCACCTAGAAACTGCTGGATGGCTTCGCGCGCCTTTTGTTCTTCGCTAAAGCGGTAGGTGGGCTCGGGCAGGCGCCACACCAGCACGGCTGTAACCGCCACCAGCAGTGCAGCGGTGCCCCAGGCGAGGTATCGCGAGGGTGTGAGGCCCTGTGGGCCCCAGGGACGCGCCAGCACCAGGCCCAATAGTGCCCCCGCCAACAAACCACCTCCATGTGCTGCGTTGTCTATGCCCTCTACGAAAAAACCAATGCCCAGCATTAACGAGGAGAACAGTGCCGCACCACCGAACAGCCAGCGAAATTCGCTGCGCTCAAAATTGCGTCGCTCACGCCACAAAAACACCAGCAGGGCTCCGTAGAGGCTGAAGATGGCACCCGAAGCCCCACCGGATACGGCCTGGTTGCCATGCAGCACCAGGGATACCAGGTTGCCCAGCAGGCCGCTCACCACATACAGCCCGGCAAATCGCCAGCGTCCGTACAGTTGTTCTACCAGTCGGCCAACATCCCACAGGGCCCACATATTGAGCGCCAGATGGACCACACCAAAGTGAATGAACAGCGCGGTGAACAGGCGCCACCACTGGCCATCTTGTGTGGCGGGGCCAAAGTTGGCGCCCCAAGTCAGTTGCACGCCGTTGGGGGTGTGCCAAAAACCAGCACCCGCCAGCAGCATCAGCAGGAAAACGCCCACATTCAATCCGAGCAGGCTGGTGGTGACGGGTACGCGGCGTGGCGGGGCGGCCATCAGCGTGGCCAGGCTGTTTGCCGGTTCAGCCATGTTTGGCCGTTTTTGCGAAGGATTTGCGCGCACGGGCCTTACCAGCGCCACTACCCGTGTCGACAGCAATGCTTTGCGCCGTGGGCACTGGCCGGTCGGTCGCGCAGGTCAGGGATGCAAATGTTGCCTGGAGTTCTTTCTTGAGTGTCTGCAGTTGTTGGATGTGGGCGTCAATTTGGGCCATCTTGGTTTGTAGTTGTTGTTCAATGTCAATGCGCCCAAACTGACCACTGGCAAACTGCGGCAATATTTCGCGGATCTCGGCCAGCGAAAACCCCAGCGATTGGGCACCACGCACAAACTTCAGGGTCTCCAGATGGGTGGCTGTGTAGCTGCGGTAGCCGTTGTCCTGGCGGGTAGGTGTCTGCAGCAGGCCCTGCTTTTCGTAGTAGCGCACGGTATCCGTTGATACGCCTATGGTTTTGGCGAGTTGGCTGATGTTCATGGTGTGGTTTTGGCGCGCGTGCAAAAAAGTGCTTGACCTTGGAGCATAGACCAAGCTTTAGAGTTCCCTGGCTTTCATTCACTTACACGCTTTTGCAAACCATGAAATACCTTTCAGCCCTTCAGGCTCTCACACTCGCCGCGGCCTTTCTGTGCGGCGCAGCACAGGCGCAAGCACCGGCCATTGTCACTTCAGCAGCCCCACAAGTCGGGTTCTCCATCATCAAGACCAGCAAGGTGTCGGTTGCCGAGCGCCTGCTGCTGCCCGAGGGGAGCGTGTCCAAGAAAATTGATACCAACTTCTCGGCCTTTCTGATCAAGCACAAGAACGACTATCTGTTGTTTGACACCGGCCTGGGTGCCAACATCGAAGCCCAGTACGCGCAAGACATGCCGCTGTGGGCGCGTCCATTCTTCAAGTTTGACAAACCCGTATTGCCAGTACGCAAGCAGCTGGATGACGCCGGTTTTGCACCTATCCAGCGGGTCATCATCAGCCACGGCCATTGGGACCATGCCAGTGGCGTGCCGGATTTTCCGGAGGCACAGATATTTGCGGCTGAGGACGAGATGCACGCCATCAACCACGCTGCACCGGGTGCCGGTACGGCTTGGCCATCGCAGGTGGCGGTTCCTGGTACCCGCTGGTCGCCTCTGGTGTTGCAGCCTATTGCTTACAAGGGCTACACGCAGAGCCTCGATTTGTTCAATGACGGCAGCGTGGTGCTGGTGGCCATGCCCGGCCATACCAAAGGGTCCATTGGAATGTTTGTGACGGTGGACAGTGGCAAGTGCTACTTCTTCATTGGCGACGTCGCCTGGAAGACGGGTGCGATGCAAGCAGGTGCGCCCAAGTTCTGGGCGGCCAGTGTGGTTGTGGACGGTGACCGCGACCAGACCCTGCGTAGTGTGGAGCAGGTGCGCGATGTCGCCCACCAGTACCCCGACATGGTGGTGGTGCCCGCGCATGACGCAGCCGTGCAAGATGCGCTGGGCTATTTCCCCCATTGGGTTCGCTAGAAGACTTTTACAGTTTTAATCCCGACAGTAACGCATCACACAGAATTCCGGCCTGCTCGAGGTCAAGTTCCTGTAACGACAAATCCAATGCGTCCATAGACTCCACTGGTAGTTCGGCCAACAGTTCTCGTGCCTGGGCAAACTCTTGCAATGCTTCCATATCAGACGCATTGGCCAACTCCGCAATCCGCCGCAAAGCACTGATCGCTGCTTGGCTAAGCGGTTGGTTCGTAGCCTTTTCTGCTCTTGGTTTGCCAGTCGCGGGCGGTGAATCCATTGCAGCAATAGCCGCATTCAAGGAATTTTGGGTGGAACGAACCAATACTTCAAACCGCTCCAGTTCCTCCGCACAATTCTGTAGTCCCGCATCGGTTGCGCATAGTTTTTCGAGCTTGGCAGCCATTGCGGACAGTGCGGTGGCACCCAGCGTGCCCGCATTTCCCTTCAGGGTATGCAAGCACATGATGGCTTTTTGTTTGTCTCCGGATGCAAGGTACTGCTGAAGCTCAGGTATGACCGTGTCCATGATCCTGACAAAATCGCGTGCGGTGCGCACATACAGAGACTGCATGCCCGACATTCGGTTCAATGCGGCTTGAAGTTCCAGGCCTTCAATCTCGGTGGCGGTCAAGTCTCCCGTTGGCGCAGCCGCTGGATCATCTGAAGCGGCAGCTGGTGGCTGAAGACCTGTCATGCGAATCAATAGTGACACGAGCTTAGCCATGTCAAAAGGCTTGCCGATGTGATCATTCATGCCAGCAGCTAGGCAGGCGTCACGGTCACTGGCCATGGCATTGGCGGTCATTGCAATGATCGGCAGGTCGTTGAGTCCCAGGTCGTTGCGGATGACGCGGGTCGCGCCGTAGCCGTCGAGGACCGGCATCTGTACATCCATCAATACGACGTCAAACTGTGGGGCAGCAGCTGCAACGGCGTCAACGCCCAACTGACCGTTGGCAGCCAAGGAAACGATTGCACCTTGCGCAGTCAGTAACTCGTCGGCTACTTGCTGGTTGATGAGGTTGTCTTCCACCACAAGAATGCGCATACCGATCAGCTGCCTGGCGTTGCTGCGTCCTTTGGCAATTTTTCGTATGGAGGTATTGCCTGAACTGGCATCCATCAGGGCGTCGTACAACATCGACGCGGTGACCGGTTTCACCAGAAAACCATTGATCATGTCCTGCTCAGCTTCAGTACGCAGTGCCAAGGTTTCTCTACCGTGGGCGGTGATCATCACGACCAGAGGCTGCGACACATTGGCCAGTTGCGCCCACTCGCGTATTCGGCGGGTTGCTTCCCAGCCGTCCATGTCGGGCATCTTCCAGTCCATGTAAATCACTGGATAGGGAAAGGCACCGTCTGAAGTCCTTGCTTGGGTGGCAATCATTTCAATCGCCTGCTTGCCGGACTTGGCAAGGTCAGCGGACCCCCCCCAGGAACGGACCATGCGCAAGGTCAACTCGCCAGCAATCGGGTTGTCATCCACCACCAAGACACGTTGCGGCGCAATCAACGGTCGATCCGGTTCAGCGAGAGCCTCAGGAACAACCCCCACCGTCGGCAGTTCGAGTGAAAAGGCAAACGTGCTGCCCACTCCCGGAGCGCTGGTGATTTCTATGTCACCATCCATGAGCTGCACAAATCGCTTGCTGATGGCCAACCCCAGACCGGTTCCGCCAAACTTGCGTGTGGTGGAGCCTTCTGCCTGCGAAAAGCCGCTGAAAATGTGGGCCTGATGTTCAGGCGCAATTCCTATCCCTGTGTCCTGCACAGCGAATTGAATGGTGACTGAATTCTCTTGCTGGGAAAGTTTTTTCATTGCAAGGACGACTTGCCCCTGCGATGTGAATTTGACGGCATTTCCGCCCAAATTGATCAGCACCTGTTGCAAGCGCATGGCATCACCACGGACTACGGCGGGCAAAGTGTCATCAATGTCAAACAGCACCTCAATGTCTTTAGAGCCCACGTTGGCCGACAGGATGGTTGAGAGGTTACGAAGGAGCTTGTCGATACGGAACGGCTCGCTCTCCATCGTCATCTTGCCCGCTTCGACCTTGGAGAAATCCAATATGTCATTGAGCAAGCCCAGCAAGGAACGGGCAGCCCCCTCAGTTTTGCTGGCGTAGTCGCGCTGGCGATCGGTCAGCTCGGTGTTTTGCAAAAGATCCAACAACCCCAAGATGGCATTCATGGGTGTACGAATCTCGTGGCTCATGTTGGCCAAGAACTGACCTTTTGACTTGGCCAGTTCTTCGGCTAAGTCTTTAGCTGCACGCAAGGCGCTGGATTGCTCCTTCTGATTGGTGATGTCGAAGTTCACACCCACCATCCGCAGGGGCTGTCCCTCTCTATCGCGCTCTACGCGAGCAGTGCCGCGAATGAAGTGCGTCGATTGGTCAGCCCATACGATGCGAAATTCAGTGTCGAACTCGCGCTTTCCATCCAGCGCGTCTTGCAGGGATTTCTCAGAAGCAGCCCGATCGTCCGGGTGAACGCTATCGGCCCAGATGGCGTAGGGCTCCAGAGGGGAGTTCCTGGTAAGCCCATACAGGGCATACATCCGATCGTCCCACTGCAAGGTGTTGTGGACCACATCAAACACCCAAATACCAATGCCTGCGGATTGGGTGGCCATTTCAATACGGCTTTTCGCGGTCTGCAATTCACGCTCAATCCGCTTGCGTTCCGTAATGTCCTGAAAAATCCCCGTCAGCTTGACGGCTTTTCCGTCTTCCATGGCGACCGTGCAAGTCGTGCGCACGTCAATCAGCCGGCCTTGCGTGGTGTAGGTCTCGAGTTCGAGATCGTAGGCTTCGCCACGCGTAATTGCCGCTTCCAAGGCCTCGGAAATGATCCGTTTGGATTCAGGCAAAAAGTAACCAACCCCTGCGTCCACGGTGGGGTTGAATTTATCGGGTGAAGTCTCGTGTATTCGGTAGGTCTCGTCAGTCCAGAACAGGACGCCTGTGCGGAGATTCAACTCCCATCCACCGACCTTGGCGATGGCCTGGGACTCGTCCAGCAGCATCTTGTTGCCGACCAGTGCTGCCTCGGCCATTTTGCGCTCATGGACATCTTGTGTAGAGCCGGCCATGCGGATTGCAACGCCTTGCGCATCCAATCCTGCTTTTGCGCGTACTCTGAACCAGCGATACCCGCGGTCTTTGGTTTTGAGTTGCACTTCCATATCCATCAGGCGCTTACTGGCAATGGCCTCCCGGTTGGCCTTGCGACTGATTTCTACATAATCCGGGTGAACGATAGAAAGATAACTGTTGCGTGAAGGCGGAAGCTCGGAATCGCTGTAACCCAAGATCGCGTAATAGCTGGGCGACCACCACTGCGCCTCCTGTCGCACATCGGGCCAGTCCCACAAACCGTCGTTGCCGCCTTCAATGGCAAGGTTCATACGCAAAGACATTTCATCCAGCTTGCGCTGGGCCATCACCCGCTCCGTAATGTCGGTCCGGATAGATACATATTTCTCAACAAACCCGTCGTCCCCTATAAATGGCGCGATCATCGAGTCCACCCAATACACCTGGCCGCTCTTGGACCTGTTGCAAATCTGACCACGCCAAGGTGTTCCACTGGAGATGGTGTCCCACATCTCTGCCCAGAAACTTTGCGGATGGTGACCCGAACTCACAATGCGGTGGTTTTGTCCAATCAGCTCATCGCGCGTGTAGCCGCTGATCCGCTCAAATGAATCGTTGCAGTTGGTGATGACGCCGTTTCGATCAACCTCGGAAACGATGGCGTGGATGTCAACGGTAGAAATGAGTGCGTTCGCCTGTTGCAGGGCCGATTCCAATTTCAATTGGGTAACCCTGGCCTTCTCAACCGCTTCATCGTGCGCTGCGAGTACAGCCTGATTTCGCTCCGTGCCCAGAACCCTGCGGGCTTCCAAGGCTTGCGAAGCCGCTATGCCTAGGTTTTGCAATATTTCCCGCTGCATTGCCGTGAGTTTTTTGGGCTCGCGGTCTATGACGCATAGCGTGCCGACTCTTGCGCCATTTGCCAGTCTGATGGGGGCACCCGCGTAGAACCGGATGTCGGGTGCACCCTGCACCAACGGGCTTCCGGCAAAGCGCTCGTCCAGCAGGGCATCTTCGACTTCAAAAATCTGGTCATCTAGTATGGCGTGCGCACAGAAGGCGACATCTCTGGGTGTTTGAACCGCACCCAATCCCACATCGGCTTTGAACCATTGCCGATCAGCGTCCACCAGGCTGATAAGGGAAATTGGCACCCCACACACCAGGGAGGCCACTTTGACCAAGGCATCAAATTCCGCCTCGGGTGCGGTGTCCAACAAATTCAAATCACGCAAGGACTGAAGCCGCCAATCTTCGTCTTGCGGTAGTGCGGCAGGTGTGTAGGACAGTTGCAATGTACGCCCGTTAAATAATGCCTAACAATAGTCGCATTGATTTTGACGGTAGTTGAGGGCTTTTGTCTATCAACTAGAACCCAAAACTCGCTGAAACACGCAATTTTGCGGTGGACAAACCCATTGCAAAGCAACGCAAACGGGAAGACTCGCTTTTGTGTGGTGCATAAAGCACCACACCGTCTCCGATAAATCTTGTGACCTACTTCTTGGCCCGTATCTTGGCCAGCTCGGCCTGCGTTTCATTCCACAGGTCCATGCCAATGTCGGCGCCAATCAGCGCATACACCTTGGTCAGCTTGTCACGCATACGGGCGGATTCGGCAGGGGAGAGCTCATTCACCTGCATGCCCTTGGCCTTGAGGTCGCCCACGGCCCGGGCAGCTTCTTCGCGCGTGTCCTTGCGTTCAAAGTCGCGGCTCGCCTTGGCGGCATCCATCAGCACCTTCTGTTCGTCCTTGGACAACTGGTCCCACCACTTCTTGCTGACTGTCACGATCCATGGGCTGTAGACGTGGTTGGTCACCGTCATGTACTTCTGCACTTCGTAGAACTTGCTGGACAGGATGGTGTTGAACGGGTTCTCTTGACCATCAACCGTCTTGGTTTCCAGCGCGCTGAACAGTTCGGAGAAGGCCATGGGCACGGCGTTGGCGCCCAGGGTCTGGAAGCTGGTCAGGAACACGTTGTTCTGCATCACACGCAGCTTGACGCCATCGAGGTCTTCCATCTTGGTGATGGCGCGTTTGCTGTTGGTCAGGTTGCGGAAACCGTTTTCCCAATACACCAGGCCGACCAGGCCTTTTTCTTGCAGCTTGTTGCGGATCTTGTCGCCAATGGGGCCGTCCAGCAATGTGTCGGCTTCCTTGGTGTTGTTGAACAGGAAGGGTGTGTCCCACAACGCCATTTCCTTGGTGATGCCGACCAGCGTGGCGGTGGAACCTACCATCATTTCCTGCGCGCCACCAATCAGGGCCTGTTGCATTTGGTTGTCGGGGCCAAGCGCTGCAGCGCCAATGGCACGCACCTTCATCTTGCCGCCCGAAGCCTTGTCCACCGCGTCGGCAAACACCTTGGCAGCACGGCCCTGGTTGCTTTGTTCGTTGAGGCCGTAGCCGAAGCGGATGAGGCGTGGTTTGATCTCCTGTGCGAATGACGCGAAGGATGCGCCCAGCAGGGCAACGGTGGTGGCAGCAATCAGCGTGCGGCGAAATCTAAAGGTCATGGGAGTCTCCTGGGTTGAAAGGTCTTTATTGAGGGATCTAGCGCATCCACGCCACCGGCGCGGTCACGATTTGTGGGAACAGTACAAAGAGAAACAGGATCACGGTGTAGGTCAGCAAGAAGGGGTTCACGCCCTTGATGACCTGGTGCAAAGACAGTTTGCCCACACCCGCAACGACATTGAGCACGGTGCCAACTGGCGGCGTGATCAACCCGATGGCGCCGTTGAGCACGAACATCAGGCCAAAGTACACCGGATCGATGCCAGCCTTGACGGCAATGGGCAGCATGACGGGGGCGAAGATGAGAATGGTGGGGGTGAGGTCCAGCGCCGTGCCAATGACGATCAGCACCAGCATCATCACAAGCATCAGCAGGCGTGGGCTTTCAACCAGTGGCCCCAGCCAGCCGGTCAGGGTAGCGGGCAGATCGGCCAGCGTGATCATGTAGCTGGCTACCTGCGCGCCGGCACATAGGAACATGACGATGGCCGTTGTCTTGGCGGCGCGCACCAGCACACGATGCACCTCAACCACTTTCATCTCACGGTGGATGAAGAGCGCCACGACCAGGGCGTAAAACGCTGCGACCACGGCCGCCTCGGTAGGGGTAAAGACACCGGTCTTCATGCCGCCAATGATGATGATGGGCATCAGCATGGCCCAGAACGCCTTGAGTGTGGCGCGCAGGCGCTCTTTCATCGGCAACGGTGTGCCTTGCGGCAGGTCCATATCCCTCAGCACCCAGCGCCACGCCACGATCAGGCCCACGCCCATGATCAAACCGGGCACGATGCCCGAGATGAACAGCGCGGAGATGGAGGTGTTGGTCGTTACGCCATAGATCACAAACGGCATGCTGGGCGGAATGATGGGCGCGATGATGCCGCCCGATGCAATCAATCCGGCCGAAGTGTGCATAGGGTAGCCCTGTGTGCGCATCATGGGCATCAGAATGGTTGCCAAAGCGGCAGTGTCTGCCAATGCCGAGCCGCTCATGCTTGCCATCAGCACTGCAGCGCCAATGGCCACATAGCCCAGTCCGCCACGGATATGCCCCACCCAGGCCTGCGCCATGTCGATGATGCGCCGGCTGATGCCGCCACTGTTCATCAGCTCGCCGGCCAGGATGAAAAAAGGCACGGCCAGCAGCGGAAAGCTGTCGACCCCCGCCACCAGGTTTTGTGCCAGCAGTTGGGTGTCCCAAAAACCCAGCACCCAAGCCATACCCGCACCGGTGAGCACCAATGCCAGGGCCATGTTCATGCCAATGCCCATCAGCAGCAACATGCCTGCTGAGAAGACGATAAATGCGAGACCTTCGTTGCTCATGCTTATTCAACTTCTGCGCCGTGACCCAGGTCCAGCGGTTTTTGTTGCATCAGTTCGACCAGGGCCATGACGGCGATAGAGGCGGTGCAGAGCAGCGCAGGCAAAGGGAGCAGGGCAGTGGGGTAGCCCAGCACCACGGACTTGCTGTCCAGACCCACCACCACCTGTTGCCAGGCGCCCCATCCCACCAGCGAACAGCCCAGAATGACGGCCAGGCGTATGAGCGCCGTCATCAGCCGCATGGGCAGTGGCTTGTTTTTGAGCATGCCAACCAGACTGGTAAACGCCATGTGTTCACCCGCTGGATAGGCTGCTGTGGCACCGATGAACACCATCCAAACGAATAACAGGCGCGATAGTTCTTCGCTGGCCGCCACGCCGCTGCCAAAGCCGTAGCGCAGCACCACGTTGACAAAGACGGAGACGGCCATCACGGCCAGGCAGGTGGCCATCAATGTGTTGGTGATGCGCTGGAAGCGGCTGGTGGACCCATGCGATGGGTTTTGGTGATGGCTCATACCGCATCCTTTGAATGGTGAAGCCAGTGGCTGACTTCGGCTTGCTGGTGAGCTAAGGGCGCCATTGCATCCACCTTTAATACACCGGGCTCACCGGTTGGATCTTCCAGCGTCGTGAACTGGTTGTCTACCAGAGTGGTGGAAAAGAAGTGCGCATCGCCCCGCGCCGCCACGCGTTGCAAAGCCTGTTCGCGTTGGATGTGCATGAATACAAAGCGCAAGCCGGGAGCTGCGCCACGCAGCCGGTCACGGTAGGCCTTTTTCAGGGAAGAGCAGGTCAGCACCACGCCGTGGGGGTGGCTGCGCAACTGGTCACACAGCGTGGTTAGCCAGCCGTCTCGGTCCGCATCGGTTAGCGGCACACCGCGGGCCATCTTGTCGCGATTGGCGGCGCTGTGGTGGTCGTCACCTTCCACCAGGGGCCAACCCATGGCGCGCGATACCGCATCACCCAAGCTGGATTTGCCGCAACCGGCCACACCCATGATCACAACTGAAAGCATGCTACTTCTTGACTTAAGGATAGCGCTATCCATGCGGATTGATAAAAAAGCAAAGGGCAGTTTGAAACATCCACTCTGCAAGAACTAAATCTCGCGTCTTAGGGATTGTCCGTCTGCACATTACTTTGGATAGCGCTATCCTATGTGATTATGTGAAATGCCCAATGAGTACTTACCCTAGGACCATGAAACCTACTACCGTCCGTTCCCGCGCCACAGGTCGCATTACGCTGGCAGATGTTGCCCATGCAGCAGGGGTGAGCCCCATCACCGTATCGCGGGCACTCCGCGGTGAACGCGCGGTAGACCCCGAGCTGGTAGCGCGCGTGCAGGCCGCGGTGGCCAAGCTGGGCTACATGCCCAACCCGGCGGCGCGCGCGCTAGCGTCTGGCGTGGGCTCGCATGTGGCGGTGCTGATACCCATGTTGTCCAATGCGCTGTTTGTGGATCTGCTGGAGGGCATACAACGCACGCTGCGCCAGGGTGGCTACCAGACGCTGATTGGTGTAACCCACTACGACCCGGCCGAAGAAGAAACACTTTTGCGTGAGCAGTTGTTGCATCGCCCAGCAGGCCTGATCGTGACCGGGCTGGAGCGCAATGATGCGACCCGCACCCTGATTGACCAGGCCGGAGTGCCCTGCGTGCATGTGATGGAGGCCTCGGGAACCGCAGGCGTTTACTGCGTGGGTTTTTCGCAGATGGATGCGGGTGAGGAGCTTACCCGCCACCTACTAGGCAGCGGCCACAAGCGCATTGCCTTTGCCGCCGCGCAGCTGGACCCACGTACCTTGCAACGGCTGGACGGTTGGCGTAAGGCCTTGTATGGCGCAGGCCTCTATGACACAACGCTGGAGTGGCTCAACCCCGCGCCCTCATCCATCTCGCTGGGCGCACGCATGTTCGAGCAGATCATGGGGCAGCAACCCGCCGTGGATGCGATCTTCTTCTGCAACGACGACCTTGCACAGGGTGCACTGCTGGCCGCGCTACGTCTGGGTATTGCGGTACCGCAGCGTGTTGCCATTGCAGGCTTCAATGATTTGACCGGCAGCGACCAGATGCTGCCACCGCTGACCACAGTGCGCACGCCACGTGCCGAGATTGGCACTGCGGCGGCCACCATGTTGTTGGCGCTGATGCGGGGCGAAGATGTGGCTGCGCCCTGTGTAGACCTGGGCTATGAGTTGCTGGTGCGGGGAAGTACCTGAGTCAAGGTGCTATAAGCAAAATTTGCCTCTAGCCCCCGTGAAATATGGTCTCGTTGCTATTAAATACATAGTGTTTCAGCAAAAGTCGCAGATGGGCTGCACCGTAGGGACTTTCAGTTAGACTGAACCAAAGGAGTCCACACTATGGCAGGCGTATTCGGCAAAGATCCCAACATGAAGAAGACCAACCAAGCACAGCTTGAGCGTACCAACGCTGAGCGCAAGCTCAAGCAAGCGGAGGTTGCAGCGAGATTCAACAGCAAGAAGCCGGCTCCAACCACCGGCGAAGCACCGAAGAAGTAAGCCCGCGTACCGCGAATATGATCAGCCCCTTCATTGGGGCTTTTCTCATTTCTACACAGACGATCTGTGCACAAACACCATGCACCAAACCACCAACACACTCTTGAAGGCGCTCTGCACGAGCCTGGTACTCGCTGCGAGTATCACAGCGCCCGCGTTTGGCCAAGCCGCCAAGTCGAGCGCCAGTGCCCAGCAGCGCACCGAAGCACACTTCCGAACCGTCCGAACAAAGCCGCCCGAGCTGTGGGCCTTCCTCAAAGACATGCCTAAAGGCGGCGATCTGCACAGCCATTTGTCAGGCGCCATCTATGCCGAATCCATGATCGGATGGGCGGCCGAAGATGGCCTGTGTGTGGACACCAAATCAATGGCACTGCAGAAGCCGCCGTGTGATGCAACGCCCGGTTTGGTTGCGGCAAAAGATGCGCAGGTAGACGGCGTGCTGTACCGCCGAATGATTGACGCCTGGTCCATGCGCAACGCACAAACCTCGGGCCTGAGTGGCCACGACCAGTTTTTTGACAGCTTTGGAAAGTTTGGCGCAGCCAACCGCAACCGTAGTGGCGACATGCTGGCCGAGGTGGCCATGCGCGCCAGCGGGGGGCATGTCAGTTACCTGGAGCTGATGCTGACACCGGGCGGATCAGAAGTGTCCAAGGTTGCCGCCAAGTCGGGCTGGAATGACGACTTTGCCCTGATGCGCACTGCCATGCTGGAAGGCGGCATGCCCGCCGCAGCCGCGGCCGCTGTAGAAGAGCTGAAACGAGCCAACGCCCGCAAAGCCGAACTCTTGCGCTGCGATACACCCCAGGCCGCGCCCGGCTGCGCGGTGAGCATGCGTTACCTGTACCAGGTGCTGCGCGGGCTGCCCAAGGAGATTGTGTTTGCGCAAATGCTGGCAGGCTTTGAGCTGGCCAGCCGCGCGGACTCACAAGTGGTGGGTCTGAACCTGGTGATGCCCGAAGATGCATTGGTGCCAATGCGCGACTTCTCGCTGCACATGCGCCTGCTGGACTATCTGCACAGTGTCTACCCCAAGGTCAGGGTCACGCTGCACGCCGGCGAACTGGCGCCCGGCTTGGTGCCGCCTGAGGGTCTGCGTTTTCACATTCGCCAATCCATCGAACAAGGTCATGCCAAACGCATCGGTCACGGCGTAGCCATCATGCAGGAAGACGATGCCGTGGGTTTGCTCAAGCGCATGGCACGCGACAAGATCATGGTGGAGATCTGCCTGACCAGCAACACCGGCATCCTGGGTGTTAGTGGCATTCAGCATCCGCTGGCTACATACCTGAAATACGGCGTGCCTACAGCCTTGGCCACCGATGACGAGGGCGTGTCGCGCTCGGAGATGACGCACGAATACGTGAAGGCTGTGCAGGAGCAGAACATCAACTACCGGCAGTTGAAGACCATGGCACGCAATAGTTTGCAGTATGCGTTTGTGGAGGGTGGGGCGCTGTGGAAAGATGTGGAGCGCCGACAGCCTGTGGCTGACTGTGCGGGCAATCGGCCTGGTGTGACCCATGCCAATGCGCGCTGCGAAAGGTATCTGGAGCAAAGTCCCAAGGCCAGGTTGCAGTGGCGGTTGGAGGATGCGTTAGCCAAGTTTGAGCGCAAGTATTGAGGCAGGCGCGTTGGAACCGGCGATGGTGCGGCTCCGCGAGCCTACTGAAGTGGGTACTTGAATTTTTCGGAGTAGCGGTCCAGTACCTTGGCAACCTGGAGCAACCTGCGGTCGCTGAAGCGTTTGCCAGCGACCTGGATACTCACCGGCAGGCCGGATGTGCCCAAACCAATGGGCATGGAGACCACGGGGCTGTTGGTGGTGGAGAACACGGTGGTGTACGACTGGGTGGCGACATAGTAGTGAATATCTGAGCCATCCACTTGCAACGGCGTGTTGTAGATCTTGAAGTCTCCAAACACCTTGCTGTGTGCATGGTGTTTGAATGCGGTGGTGGCGCTGACGGGGCACAGCCACACGTCGTATTCCGAGAGAAAGTTGTCCATCTTGGTGATGTAGTGGCTTTGCAGCTCAAACGCCTGCATCAGTTTTTGCACAGAAGTTGGCCCCACAACTTTTCGTTGCATCGGGATACTTTTTACGGTGCTTTTCGAGAACAGGTGGCCAATGGACCGCTTCAAATTCGACAACTCGTAATTGCCTTGTGCTCCCACGAAACTACCCCAGGTTTCCCAGATTTCGTTGTAGTCGATGCCTTGCGGTTCTATCTTGTGGACAGTGGCACCTGCCTGGGCCAATTTGTTTACATAGGCTTGTAGCTTGTCCTTGATCTCTGCGCTCACTGGAACGCCACCAAAGTTATCAGTCCAGGCAATCTTGAGTTTGGAGATGTCAACGTTTTCAGCGATCCCAGGCAGCAGAGGCGCAACGTTTCTGTCGCTGGATGTTGGCTGTGTGAGCACGTCCAACGCCAACGTCAGATCGTCAATTGAACGCGCCAACGGCCCGGCAACAGCCAGGGTGCGATAGCCATTGGTCTCCCCGGGTAGGGGCACCACGTGCCCTTCAAATGACACCACGCCATGGGTCGGCTTCAATCCATAGACTCCGCAAAAGCTCGCGGGCAGACGAATCGAGCCCGCCAGGTCGCTGCCTAGTGAAAGGGATGTCATGCCGGTTGCCAACGCCGTGGCGCAGCCGCCGCTGGAGCCACCAGGTGTACGCTGAACGTCCCACGGATTGTTGGTCTTGCCGAAGATGGGGTTGTCCGTTTGCATGTCCATGGCCAGGGTGGGCGTATTGGTCCTGCCGATGATGATCGCACCGGCCTCTTTCAGGAGCTGGACCGCCACCGCATCGCTGTCAGGGATGTGATCCTTCAGTGGCAGATACCCCGCAGTGGTGCGCGAGCCCTTGACGCGATAGGTGTCTTTGATGGTGGTGGGAACTCCATGCAGCGGACCGCTTGGTTTGCCTTCTCGCATGGCTTGATCGGCCTGGTCGGCCAATGCGAGGGCACGCGCCTCGTCCAGAGTGACGATGGCATTAAAAGTGGCGTTGTGCTTCTTGATGTGTCCCAAAAAAGATTCAACGGTTTGGCGGGAAGTGGTTTCACCCGCGCGAATCATTGCGGCAAGTTTGCTGGCTGAGAGGAAATTGAGGGCAGGTTGCATGGGTTCTCCGTTGGTATAGGCTGAATTGTGAAGAGACCCTGCCTGTTACACAATTGCATGAATTCCTATTCCAGATATGCAAAAGTGCATACCTTGCGGGAGTGTGCTCCTTGGCCTACCTACGCGCTAAGTGTGAAGTGCTGAACCGTAGTGCTGACCATGCTTCAGACGAAAAAAAGGCCGGTTGAACCGGCCTTTCGTTGATTGGCGTGCTTGCCAATTATTTGAGGTGCTTGCCAATCAGGCCAGCCATCTCGAACATCGAGACTTGCATCTTGCCGAAGATTTCTTTCAGCTTGGCATCCGCATTGATCATGCGCTTGTTGACTGCGTCTTGCAGCTTGTTCTTCTTGATGTAAGCCCACAGCTTGCTCACCACTTCGGTGCGTGGCAGGGGGTTCGCGCCCACGATAGCAGCCAATGCGGCGCTAGGTGTCAAAGCTTTCATGAATGCAGCATTCACGGTGCGCTTTTTCGCTGGAGCCTTGGCGGCTGCCTTTTTGGCTGGAGCCGCTTTCTTGGCGGGAGCTGCCTTCTTGGCTGGGGCCTTGGCGGCTACTTTCTTGGCGGGAGCGGCTGCTTTTTTAGCAGGAGCTGCCTTCTTTGCCGGAGCGGCTGCCTTCTTAGCAGGTGCCGCTTTTTTTGCCGGAGCTTTCTTTGCAGTTGCCATGATTGATTGTCCTTCTTGAAGTTGATTAATCACCAGTGAAAAGCTGCCTCGTCGCTGGTACCCGGATGCTACTGGAGAAAAAGCGCCTAATCCAGCGGAAAAATCACTTTTTCATTGGGAAATGTTGTTTTTTCCATTGGAGAATGGGCCTATTTGGCAAAAAGGAGTGAAGAGCTATGGCGATTGCGTTTGCGACCTGTGATCTGTGTGATGCCCACAAGGGTGATGTCACTGGTGATTTTCGTGTTTTGCCGCCGGTTTTTCGGGACTTCGGTGCCGTGCAAAAGTTCGCGGGCCCGGTGGTCACCGTCAAGTGTTTCGAGGACAACACCCTCGTCAAGGCGGCCGTCGACTCACCAGGCTACCTGGATACGCCGCAGGGGCGTGTTGCCAAGGTTCTGGTGGTGGACGGGGGAGGGTCCTTGCGCAAGGCGCTACTGGGCGGCAACCTGGGTGCAGCCGCGGCGCGCAATGGCTGGGCTGGCGTGGTGATCGATGGTTGTGTGCGTGATACCGCAGAGCTTGTCACGCAGGCTGTGGGCATACGGGCATTGGCCGCCATGCCCATGCCTACAGAGAAACGGCAGCAGGGGCAGGCAGATGTGGCTGTGCAAGTGCAAGGTATCTGGGTTCACCCCGGTGATTGGCTTTACGCCGATGAAGACGGCATCGTGGTGGCCGCTAAGGCGCTGGTGTAACGCTTCGACCTGATGGCAGGGTGGCCAGCACCACACCCAACAGCGCAATACCAAAGGCCACCATCTGCATACCGCTGAGCGTTTCACCCAGAACAAACACACCCACCAGGGCGGCGGATATGGGTAGCATCACTGTGAATACGCCTGCGCGGGCGGCCGGCACGGATTGCAGGCCCGTCATCCACAGCCACACGGTCCACACGCTTGCGGCCATGGCATAGAACACCAGCAGCAACCATAGCGACGGCGCCACCGTGGAAAACTCGAAATGCCAGGCGGCGTAGAGGCCCATGGGCGTCATCAGGGCCAGGCCCCACAAGTTGATCAGGGCCGCAATGCGTTTGGGCGACACGCTGCCGGTCAGCTTCTTTCCGATAACGGCGTAGGCCGCCTCACACAATACGGCCAAAAACACCAAGATATTGCCCCATAGCATGTTTTGGGTTAAATCGCCCTCTAGCCCCCGGGATTGCTCGCTGGGTAGCTCTCCTTTTGATAGCGCAAGTACAGTGATGCCCAATACGCCGCAAGCGATGGCTGCCCACACGCGCAGGCCGATGCGCTCCTTCAGGAAAGCCCAGCTCATCAGCGCGACGACCGCCGGTATGGTGGACATGATGACGCCAGCCGAAACCGCTGTGGTCATGCTGATGCCAAACAACATGGCTATCGAGAACAGGAAGTTGCCGACAAGTGATTCGAGGAACAGCAGTTGTTTCGTTGTGCGGGTCATCGGAGCCTCTTGCGGGCCCCGCTTCAGCCAACCTGCCATTGCCACCGCCCCGATACCAAAGCGCAGCCAAGCCAGCAGAAACACCGACAGCGCGGCGACCAGGGGCTTGGACAAGGCGACATAGCTGCCGACCAGCGCCATGCTCAAGGCCAAGCTCCCGTAGGCCAGCCAGCGGCTGGTCGGCGAGCCCTTCGGTGCAGTGTTCGCTGCTGGTGCCGGTGCGGTCACCCCTGCAGACCTGCCAGCTTGTGGTGGCTTGCGTGTGTGTTCTTGATGGCCTGTGGCCCCAGGGACCCCAGCAACATGCCTGCTAGTGCCGCCAAAACACCCGCTAATTGCGCCGGGAATTCACCACCCGCGGGCGTGACCAGGAACAGAACCCAGGTCAACAAACCCAACACGATGGAGAACAGAGCGCCTTGGGTTGTTGCGCGTTTCCAGTAAAGGCCAAACACCAGCGGTATGAACGCCCCCACCAGCGTGACTTGGTAAGCACCTGAAACCATTTCGTAAATGGGTGTGCCCTGTGCGTTGATGGCATAGATGAGCACCGCAGCGCTGAAGATGAGCACGGTGATGCGCATGGTGCGCAGTTCTTGCTTGTCACTGATGCGGGGCATGAACTGACGCCAGATGTTCTCTACAAACGTAACGCTTGGCGCCAACAGGGTTGCAGAAGCGGTGGACTTGATGGCGGACAACAGCGCACCAAAAAACAGCACCTGCATCACAAACGGCATTTTTTCCATCACCAGTGCAGGCAACACCTTTTGCGGGTCTTCCTGCAGCAGGAGCGCGGCCTTTTCCGGCATGATGATGAGTGCGCTTGTCACCAGGAACATGGGAACAAAGGCAAACAGGATGTAACACACGCCACCGATGACAGGCCCTTTGGTCGCGGCGCTGGTGCTGTTGGCGGACATCACCCGCTGGAAGACGTCTTGCTGCGGTATGGAGCCCAACATCATGGTCATGGCGGCGGCGAGGAAGAAAACAATGTCTTTAAACGAGGGCTCTGGCAGGAACTTGAACAAGTCTTTGCTCATGGCCAGTGACACTACCTTGTCCGCGCCGCCGGCCATATTGCCTGCAAAGACCGCAATGATTGCCAGGCCACCCACCAGAATAATCATCTGCATGAAATCGGTCACGGCTACCGACCACATGCCACCGAACAGTGTGTACGCCAGGATGGACACCACACCAATAGTCATGCCCAAGGGAATGCTGATGGCACCGCCCGACAGCAGATTGAACACCAGGCCCAGAGCCGTCACCTGTGCAGACACCCATCCCAGGTAACTGACCATGATGATCAGGGAGCACAGAACTTCTACCTTGCGGCCAAAACGCTCACGGTAGTAGTCGCTGATGGTCAGCAGATTCATCTTGTAGAGCTTGGCCGCGAAGAAAATGCCGACCAGAATCAGGCAGGTGCCGGCTCCAAAGGGATCTTCGACAACTCCATTGAGCCCAGTGTTGACAAACTTGGCAGGTATGCCCAACACAGTTTCCGACCCAAACCAGGTCGCAAATGTGGTGGTGACGATCATGATGAGGGGCAGATTGCGCCCCGCTATCGCGAAGTCCGCAGTGTTCTTGACACGTTTGGCCGCGTAGAGGCCTACGGCGATGGTGATCAGCAAGTAGACGATGACCAGGGTCAACAGCACGGCGCACTCCTTAGATTTAAAAAATTGGGCATTATCCCAACAGTTGGCAGGGAACCAGTGGGCTGATTGTCACAGTTAGCATCTACAAATCGTGTCCATGGGTTCGGATCGGTGCAACACCACCCTGGCCCGATTCCTGCATCGATGCAGGAAGTGGCGTTTTGATTTTCACATGGCAGCTAATGCGTTGCATATTGAGAAATGACGTCGCTAACTTGTTGATTTGTATAGAAAATATTTTAGTCATCTATAAGACATAAGATATGGTTTTATGTCTTATATAAGACTACAATGAGCCTCAGCTTGAACTGCACTGCATGCCTTTCAGGCATCGAAATTCTTTAACTACGACGGAGTGATTCCATGACTACTCAGACCCGTGAACAGCAAATCGCAGCCCTTGAAAAAGACTGGGCCACCAACCCCCGCTGGAAGGGCGTCAAGCGCGGCTATACCGCCGCTGACGTCGTTCGTCTGCGCGGCAGCGTGAACATCGAGCACACGCTGGCCAAGCGCGGTGCCGAGAAGTTGTGGGAAAAAGTCAACGGTGGTGCCAAGAAGGGTTACGTCAACGCCTTCGGTGCGATCTCTGCCGGTCAAGCTATGCAACAGGCCAAAGCTGGTCTGGAAGCCGTCTACCTGTCGGGCTGGCAAGTTGCCGCTGACGGCAATACCTCCGAGACCATGTACCCCGACCAGTCGCTGTACGCCTACGATTCGGTGCCCACCATGGTGCGCCGTATCAACAACACCTTCAAGCGTGCCGACGAAATCCAGTGGGGCCGTGGCATCGAGCCAGGTTCCAAGGAGTTCATCGACTTCTTCCTGCCTATCGTGGCCGACGCAGAAGCCGGTTTCGGTGGCGTGTTGAACGCGTTTGAGTTGATGAAGAACATGATTGCCTCCGGCGCTGCCGGCGTGCACTTTGAAGACCAGTTGGCTGCGGTGAAGAAATGCGGCCACATGGGCGGCAAGGTGTTGGTGCCAACCCGTGAAGCGATCGAGAAGCTGATCTCCGCACGTTTTGCTGCAGACACCATGGGTGTGTCCACGATCATTTTGGCCCGCACCGATGCAGAGGCAGCCAACCTGATCACCAGCGACTACGACGAGAACGACAAGCCATTCATCACCGGCGAGCGTACACAAGAAGGCTTCTACCGCGTCAAGAACGGCCTGGAGCAATCCATCAGCCGCGGCGTGGCTTACGCACCTTACGCCGACTTGGTGTGGTGCGAAACCGGTGTGCCAGACATTGGCTTTGCCCGCGAGTTTGCACAAGCTGTGCACGCTGCCTGCCCTGGCAAACTGCTGTCGTACAACTGCTCGCCGTCTTTCAACTGGAAGAAAAACTTGTCCGACTCGCAGATCGCTTCCTTCCAGGAAGACCTATCCGCACTGGGCTACAAGTACCAGTTCATCACCTTGGCTGGTATCCACATCAACTGGTTCAACACCTTCCAGTTTGCCCACGCATACGCCCAAGGCGAAGGCATGAAGCACTACACCGAAATGGTGCAGGAGCCCGAATTCGCTGCCCGCGAAAAGGGTTACACCTTCGTTTCGCACCAGCAGGAAGTCGGTGTGGGTTACTTTGACGACGTGACTACCGTGATCCAAGGCGGTACGTCCTCCGTCAAGGCACTGACTGGCTCTACAGAAGAAGAGCAGTTCCACTAAGCATTGGCTGGACTGCAAAGGCCGGGCTTTCGCAAGAAGGCCCGGCCTTTTTTTTGGATTTGCTGAACGGAGTGGGGTGAAAATTACAAAAGAAACGCCTTGCAAATGTTACAGTTAGCCGCTTTAAAGTTTGTCAAGCATCCGCGCACGTTAGCGGAAGAGCACTTCGCTGTCGCTAGGCACTGTACTTGTATGAACTGAGGAAACTAGAAGTGCCTAGAGGTTTGCGTTGACTGAGCATTCAGAGTTGTTTGCACTTGCAATTGAAGCCTATCGGGGTGGAGACTACTCAAAGGCCCGTCTTCTTTTAGAAAGGGCCTCACTTGCTTCTTCAAACCATGCTGAAACGCACCACTTGCTGGCCGTTTTATTGGCGAGAGAAGGTGGTTTCAACGAAGCACGAAAGCATTTCTTGGTGGCCTTGCAGAATGCCCCTGAACGCTACGACTTTTGTTGCAACTACGCGCTTTTTTTGCATGACACTGGCGACAGCGAACAAGCTGCCTCGTTGTTTGCCCAAGTCATTCAAGTCAAGGCAGACTTTGCACCTGCATTAAATGGGCTGGGTAACGCTCTGTACAAACTGGGTGACTTCAGCGGGGCAGTGCGTGCACTACGCCAAGCTATCATTGTTCAACCTGGCAATGCCCTGCATCACAACAACCTAGGCAATGTGCTGAAGGCGTGTGGAGACACAGACGAGGCTATCCTCTGTTACAGAAAGGCGCTGTCCTTCAATCCTGACTATGCTGAGGCGCATTTCAATTTTGGGGTGGTACTCAAGGAGCAAGGTCAACATGAGGGGGCTCAAGCCAGCTTTTTAAATGCATTAAGAATCCGTCCCGATTACGACCAGGCACATGCTCAACTTGAGCAGGTCGCGAATTTCTGGAGTGAGCCATTAGTTGGCCGATGGGTGGTTTTGCGGCGCTACAGTGAAGGTCACGCGCCTTTTCTCCATGCAACGTTCCGCGACTCGGCCTTTATGGCCCAGTACAATCGAATGATCCCCGCTGCCGAGTCCTTGACCAAGATCACGGCGGCGCTGCGTAAATCGGAGCGTTCGCTTCCCTGGAGCAATCTGTCGGTAGATTGGGTTATCCATATCAAAGACGCCGATGGGATTGAACACCCCATTGGGCTAGCAAATCTGGCGGCCTTGGATCTCCAAAACAGGCGCGCCGAGTACTTGTTGGGAATCGTCAATCAGCAAAACCACCACGCGCGGTTTGCGCTGGAGGCGTCTTTGCTGGTAATGGATTTTGCCTTTAACTGGGCTCGTCTCAACAAGATCACATCCGTGGTGTACGAGGGAAACCCTGAGGCCCAATCGCTTACTTTGCAACTGGGCTTCACACAGGAAGGATTTCGCCCTCGCCATATGCATGTGGTGGGCGAGGGGTATCTGGGTTTGTATGAAAACGGTATGCATATTGAGGACTTCCGCGCCAATCAGCGATTGGCAACGTTGTCGCGACGATGGTTGGGAAGAGATGTAACCCATGAGAGTAGGGAGGCGCTTAGGGAAAAGGTGCTTCAAGGTAAATAACACCAGAACGACTATGTGCCATTGATGTCTCGGGGAGGTCTGAGGCAGGCAAATGTTCAATATATAAGTAGATAGAAGAATGACAAGCAAACACTTTCGCCGCAATACGTTAGCCCAGTGTCTTACGGTTGTTTTTGGTTCAACGATGATGGTGGGGGCCTATGCAACGCCACCGGTTATCAGTCAATCTATCCCAGCTGTTGGTGGTAGCTCGGTTCGCCCCAGCAACGATCTTACGGTGTACTTTGATCAAAAAGTATTGCCAACCCCCGGGAAATACATTTCCATTAGAAAGTTGTCAGACAACTCACTCGTTGAGGCAATTGCTGCCAATGACCCTGGCAAGGTAACTGTGTCGAATATCTCGGCTAGCAAGAGTGCGCCTACGACGTCGAAAGTCATCATTAACCCTAGTTCGGATTTTGCATTTAGTACTGGGTATTACGTACAGATTGATTCGAGTGCCTTTTTGAACAGTGGTGCGGAAGCTTTTGCTGGTATTGCCAATGCTGCAGGCTGGAACTTTGCCACAGCCGCGCCCGCGTCGGTGGTGAGTCTGACCCCTGCCAACAATGCAAGCAATGTTCCGGATAGTTCAAATCTGAATTTGTTTTTTAGTGAAAACGTCACCGCGGTTCAGGGTAAATACATTTCTATTTATAGGTCGGACAACACTCTATTTGAGACCATGTCCGTCACCGACCAAGCCCGGGTTCAACTATCGGGTGCAAATGTAACGATCAAGCCCTCCACGAGAATGTCGGCGGGCAACTATTACATAAAGATTGATGCAGGAGCGCTCATTGGCAATACATCTGGGGTCAGCTACGCAGGAATTGCAAGTTCGACCACTTGGGCTTTCGTAGTAGTTGCGGACGTTAATGCGCCAGCAGCAACGTCAATAAGCCCATCTGACGACGCTATCGGCGTTGCGCCGAATAGTAATTTAACGATCGTCTTTAACAAACCGGTAAAGCCAGTAACGGGCAAGAACATCCTCATCAAGAAATTGTCTGACAACTCGGTGACCGAGACAATCCCAGCGGATGACGTCAATAGAGTAAGTTTGACGGCCAATGGTAATATTTATACCGTCACCATTAATCCAGCCAATGACCTCATCCTAGGAACAGCATACTATGTGCTGGTGGATCCGGGTGCGTTTCAAGATCTATCGCCCACTCCAAATTTTTCAACTGGCATTGCCAACTCCACGACCTGGAATTTCTCAACGGCGTCAGCGGCCTCTGTCGTCAACGTTAGCCCATCCAGCGGCTCGATCAACGTTCCAGATAGTTCAAATCTTGGTTTGACTTTTAGTGAAGCTGTTACCCCGGTCGCAGGCAAAACTATTTCAATATACAGATCCGACAATACTATTTTTGAAACGATCAGCGTCACCAACTCAGGGCGTGTTGCGGTTTCCGGTACTTCCGTAACCGTTGACCCATCGGTAAATATGCCGTCTGGAAGTTATTACGTCAAAATCGACGCTGGTGCTTTTTTGGGGAATACGTCAGGATCGAGCTACAGTGGCATTGCTGACTCAAATACATGGTCTTTTTCAATCATCGGCGATGTTATAGCGCCCTCCGTTACTTCACTCAGCCCCATAAGATCTGCGGGCCCTGCAGCTCCCAATAGTGATCTGACAATGGTGTTCAGCGAAGGTGTGACTGCTGTCGCGGGCAAGAATATTGTCATAAAGAAGTGGTCCGATGATTCAGTGGTTGAAACCATTGAGGCTACTGACATTGGTAAAGTAAGCCTATCTGCGATTTCCGTTCCAAAAGGCCAACCACCGACCACTCTCGTCACCGTCAATCCGGCTAACGATTTGAACTTTGCCACGGACTATTACGTTCAGATAGACCCTGGCGCGTTTCGGGATAAGGCGCCAATACCCAATCTCTATGCTGGAATCACCAATGCTTCGACTTGGACATTTGCGACGAAGGCCGTTCCCGCGACTGTCAATGGTTTCCAACCGCCAAACGGCGCGTCTAATGTTTCAGAGAGTGTCAATCTGGGTTTGTTTTTCAATGACAGCGTGATTGCGGTACCTGGGAAAAGTGCGACTATTTATCGATCTGACAATACTATATTTGAGACCATGTCGGTCACTAATACTGCGCGAGTTCAGATTTCGTCGTGGGGCACGGTTTGGATCGTCCCTTCCGCGAAACTTCCGACAGGGGGATATTATGTGAAAATCGACGCGGGAGCGTTTCGTGATAGCGTTTATAACGTGGATTATGTCGGAATTGACGATTCGGCGACCTGGCGCTTTAGTGTTTTTGGTGACCAAGTGTCACCCACTGTGACGTCGCTATATCCAGCGGATAACTCTGCCACGGCAAGTCCAACTGGCAATTTGGAGATTCGCTTTACCGAAAATGTGACGGCCGCCGCAGGCAAGAATATCACTATCAGGAAGTCGTCTGATGACTCCATAGTCGAAACTATTGCCGCCAGTGACACGACTAGGGTTACTCTGTCCTCAACTAAGGTTACTATTAATCCGGTCAATGATCTTGCCTTTAATACGGCCTACTATGTACAAGTTGATCCTGGTGCCTTTCAGGATAGGGCCGCAACTCCGAATATTTATTCTGGCATTACAGACACTACGACTTGGAATTTTTCTACCGTAAGTAACCTTCCAACCGCGCCGTCCGCCGCAATCGCGACAGCAGGTAACTCGAGTGTGTCAGTGTCGTTTAGCACACCTTCGTATAACGGTGGATCTTCAATAGTCGGTTACAGGGTGACTTGCAGCGGAGGATTTACTGCCAGCGGTGGAGCTTCACCGATTGTTGTGACCGGTTTGACCAATGGCAATAGCTATAACTGCACGGTTGCGGCCCAAAATGCCAATGGGTGGAGTCCTGAGTCGTCGGTATCCAACAGTTTTACATCTGGAATCGCACCATTAGCGCCGACTATCGGAGCCGCAATTTCAGGAGATCGCTCGGCCACAGTGGGGTTTACACCAGGAATACTGGGCAGCGGTTCGCTAGTGAACTACACCGCCAACTGCGGTGGCATCACAGCCACAGGCAGTGGCTCACCCATAGCAGTGACAGGCTTGACCAATGGCGTAAACTATACCTGCAGGGTCAACGCCACCACCAATGTAGGCACCAGCAGTTGGTCGGCATATTCGAATTCCATTACTCCCGCGCCGATAATCCCGCTCAACGTGGCCTTGTCCAGCGCGGGCGGCGTAGCAAGCGCATCGAGCACACTGGGTGGCCACCCGGTGAGCCTGCTCAACAACGACGAGCGCAAAGGCAACTGGAACACGGGAATGATGTGGGCCGATGCCACAGCC
>CAUPQG010000012.1:0-169760 GCA_963513355.1 uncultured Rhodoferax sp.
AAGCGCCGACCCGCTGGGCCTTGCAACCGTCGCTGAGAGCAAAATTCTAAGCAAAAAGTGCCGCTAGCCCTCGTGGAATGTGCGTGAGCAGCTACTGTTTTCATAGCGATTGAGTCGCCCTAAGCAATGGCAACATAACGTAATGTCCAGAGCAAAACCTGCTCTATAAGTTGGCCTCTGCTCCATAAGTTGGACATTAAATTCTCCCAAAAATGGCTTGCAGCCTTGT
Organism: uncultured Rhodoferax sp.; assembly: GCA_963513355.1. Lineage (GTDB taxonomy): Bacteria > Pseudomonadota > Gammaproteobacteria > Burkholderiales > Burkholderiaceae_C > Allorhodoferax. The sequence goes on from CAUPQG010000012.1 coordinate 230, forward strand.
GATTCGATGAATATACTGGATAAAACACCAGTTATAAAAATTCCATGAAACCCGGCAACCCTCCGCTGCAATCCACCCGCGTGCTGGATCAATTGCGTGAGCGCATTCGGTACATGCACTATAGCCTCAGTACCGAACAGCTCTACGTCTACTGGGTGCGTTTTTTCATTCGCTGGTCGGCGCGCAATGGTCAAATGCGGCATCCGCGCGACCTGGGAGCGCCTGATGTAGAAGCCTTTCTCACCATGCTCGCCACCGAGCGCAAGGTGTCTGCCTCCACGCACAACCAGGCCCTCAGTGCTGTGCTGTTTCTGTACCGCGAAGTGCTGTGTGTGCAAATGCCTTGGCTTGAGAACATCAACCGGCCTACCCAGAAGCGGCGCATTCCCAGCGTGTTGACCAGGGATGAAGTGGCAGGTCTGCTCGCGCACATGAATGGTCAAACCGCTTTGTTGGCTCGCCTGCTGTACGGCACGGGCATGCGGCTGATGGAGGGCATGCGACTGCGCATCAAAGACGTGGACTTTGACCGCCACGTCATCATCGTGCGCGAGGCCAAAGGCGGCAAAGATCGTGTCGTAATGATGCCGCATTCGCTGGCACCGGCCTTGCGCACGCAAATGCTGACGGCGCGCGCGCAGTGGGAGGCGGATCGTCAAGCGCAACGTGGTGGAGTTGAGACTCCGCACGCGTTAGAGAAAAAGTACCCCAAGGTCGGATACACGTGGGGTTGGTTCTGGCTCTTCCCCTCGCCCACCTTGTCCATCGACCCACGTAGCGGCGTCGAACGGCGCCACCATTTGTACGAAGACAGGGTTCAGCGGGCTCTCAAAAAGGCCGTGCCCTTGGCAGGCATCCATAAGCCCGTGTCCGTCCACACCCTGCGCCACTCCTTCGCCACGCACTTGTTGCAAGCCGGCACCGACATCCGCACGGTGCAAGAGTTGCTGGGCCACTCTGATGTTTCCACCACCATGATCTACACCCATGTGCTCAAGGTGGCAGCGGGCGGCACGGCTAGCCCGTTGGATGCACTCAGTGCACTTGCACGATAAAGGCTTAAGAAGAATCCAGCGCTAGCCCCCGCAGAATATGACGATGCAGCTACTTATTTTGTAGCGTTTCCGCATTCAGCGCCCCATGTAGAACAAGCCACTGCGTCACCAGCTCCGGGTCGTGCAGGGTGCGCAGGGCGTCATAGGCCTGCTGTGCCTCAGGATAACGGTGGCGCATGAAGTTGAGCCATTGCTTGAGCCGCCCCGCCTGCTGGCGGCGTTCCAGGCGGGCCACCACCAGCTGCCAGAAAGCACCCATCAGCGGCAGTATGTCGGTCCACGGCACCAGAGGGGCGGCAGCGCCCTCCCCCTGCCCGGTATCTGCACCGCGTATGGCCCGCGCCAGCCCGGGGTCGGTCACCATGCCACGGCCCAGCATGATGCTGTTGCAGCCCGAGGCCTGGCGGCAGCGGCGGGCGTCTTCCACGGTCCAGATTTCGCCATTGGCGACCACCGGTATCTTCACCGCCAGGCGGATATCGTTCACACGCTCCCAATACGCGGGTGGGCGATAGGCATCGGCTTTGGTGCGGGCGTGCACAACCAGCTCTTGGGCACCGCCTGCCTCTAGTGCCTGCGCACATTCCACGGCACGTGTGTCGTCGTTAAAACCCAGGCGCATCTTGGCCGTGACCGGCATGTGTGCGGGCACCGCGCGGCGCACGGCGCTGACGATGGTGTGCAGTTGCTCGGGGTATTGCAGCAGCATGGCACCGCCGCCGTGGCGGTTGACCACCTTGGCCGGGCAGCCAAAGTTCAGGTCAATGCCATGCGGGCCAAACTCTGCCAAACAGGCCGCGTTTTCGGCCATGCTCACCGGGTCAGAGCCCAGCAATTGCGCCCGCACCGGCACGCCCGATGGCGTGCGCCCGCCATTGGCCAGCTCGGGCATCACGCGCAGAAACGTGCGCTCGGTCAACAGCGTGTGGGTAACGCGAATGAATTCCGACACGCAGTGGTCCACCCCACCCACGCGGGTGAGGATGTCGCGCAACACAAAGTCAAGAAGCCCTTCCATGGGGGCCAGGTAAATACGGGCAGGCATCAAGGTGACGAAGCCTGCTGCAAGGCCTTCAGCGCAGCCAGAGCAGGCTGCGCCTGCTCCACAGGCACAAAGATGTGGTCGTGGTATGCCCCCGCAACCACATTGCAACTGATGCCGGCTTGGCCCAAGGCGGTTGCAAAGGCGGCCGTCAGGCCAACGGCCTGCAGATCAGAATGCACCGTCAGCGTGATCCACGCAGCACGAAACAACACGGTAAATCCAGCCTGAACAGCCTGTGCCTCCGGCAGGATGAGGGTGAGCCCTTCGGCCTCCACAACCATAGCCACAGGCGCCAGGGCAGACAGATCGGCACCAAACGGGGCAACGCAGTAGGCGTAAACACCCGTGTGGAGTTGCGGCTCCATGGAGCGCAACAGCGTGGTGAGGTCAGATACCGCCTTGCTCATGGCGTCTATGCGACGGCCGGTGTGCGGATCAGGTAGTCAAACGCGCTCAGCGCCGCTTTGGCACCATCACCTGCCGCAATGACGATCTGCTTGTACGGCGTGGTGGTGCAGTCGCCTGCGGCAAACACGCCAGGCAGATTGGTGTGGGCTTTGGCGTCCACCACAATCTCGCCAAACTTGCTCAACTCCACCGTGCCCTTGAGCCACTCGGTATTGGGCACCAGGCCTATCTGCACAAACACGCCTTCCAGCTCCACCAGGTGCTCTTCGCCGGTGGCGCGGTCCTTGTAGCGCAAGCCATTGACCTTGCCATCCGCCCCGGTGATCTCGGTGGTCTGGGCGTTGGTGTGGATGGTGACATTGGGCAGGCTCTTGAGCTTGTTGACCAGCACCGCATCGGCCTTGAGCTGGTCGGCAAACTCCACCAGCGTGACATGGGCCACGATGCCAGCCAGATCAATGGCCGCTTCCACACCCGAGTTGCCACCGCCAATGACCGCGGTGCGCTTGCCCTTGTACAGCGGACCATCGCAGTGCGGGCAGTAGGCCACGCCTTTGTTCTTGTACTCTTGCTCGCCGGGCACGTTGACATTGCGCCAGCGCGCACCGGTGGACAGCACCACGGTTTTGGCCTTGAGCGATCCGCCATTGGCCAACTTGATCTCGATCAGACCGCCGGGTTGTGCTGCGGGCACGATTACGTCGGCACGCTGCAGGTTCATGATGTCCACGTCGTAAGCACGCGCATGGGCTTCCAGGCCCATTGCGAATTTAGGGCCATCGGTCTCCAGCACCGAGATGTAGTTCTCAATGGCCAGAGTGTCATTCACCTGGCCGCCAAAGCGCTCGGCCACAATGCCGGTGCGAATGCCTTTGCGGGCGGCGTACACGGCGGCTGCAGCTGCGGCGGGGCCACCGCCGACCATCAGCACGTCGTAAGGTGCCTTGGCGGAGAGCTTTTCAGCATCCCGCGCGGCGGCGCCGGTGTCGAGCTTGGCAACAATTTCTTCCAGGATCATGCGGCCGGAGCCAAACATCTGGCCGTTCAAAAAGACCATGGGCACGGCCATGATTTCGCGGGCCTTCACTTCATCTTGGAAGGCACCGCCTTCAATCACAGTGGTCTTGACCTTGGGGTTCAGAATGGCCATCAGGCTCAGGGCCTGCACCACGTCCGGACAGTTGTGGCAGGTCAGGCTCATGTAGACCTCGAAGTTGAAGTCGCCGTCCAGGGCCGTAATCTGGTCGATGACGCTCTGTTCCACCTTGGGCGGATGGCCGCCGGTCCACAGCAGGGCCAACACCAGGGATGTGAATTCGTGACCCAGGGGCAAACCCGCAAAGCGCAAATTGGTGGCGCTGCCGGTGCGTTGTACGGAGAACGATGGCTTGCGGGCATCCTGACCGTCCAGACGCAGGGTGATCATGTCACTGCGCAGGCTTTGTATGGTCTGCAAGAGGCTCAGCATGTCGCGGCCGGTTTCGCTGTCGTCGAGCGATGCCACCATCTCAAACGGCAGTTTCACGCGTTCCAGATAGCTGGCAAGCTGTGTCTTGAGTTCTTGGTCGAGCATGGTGGTTTCCTTCTTGATTACTACTAACTTGATAGCTAAACCGTGATATTTCACGGGGGCTACAGCCATATTTCACAAATAGCAAAGCCGGACGGCAAGGCGCTTGCGCACCTTGACGCTGTCCGGCCTGTGACGGGTAGCAACCTGTTTCGCCGCCGGGCCGCCCCAAGGCGAAACTCGGCCCCCTCGGGGGGCAGGAAGCTACACGCAGTGAGCGACCGTGGGGGTCATCTCTTTAGATCTTGCCGACCAGATCCAGGGACGGAGTGATGGTCTTGGAGCCTTCGTTCCACTTGGCAGGGCACACTTGGCCGGGGTTGGCTGCGGTGTACTGGGCGGCCTTCAACTTACGCACGGTTTCCTTGACGTCACGGGCGATTTCGTTGGAGTGGATTTCCAGCGTCTTGATGGTGCCAGAGGGGTCGATGATGAAAGTGCCGCGCAGTGCCAGGCCTTCTTCGTCAATATGCACGTCAAATCCGCGTGTCAGCGCATGGGTGGGGTCGCCGATCAGGGGGAACTTGGCCTTGCCAACCGCTGGCGATGTTTCGTGCCAGACCTTGTGGGCGAAATGTGTGTCGGTAGTCACGATGTAGACCTCGGCACCAGCCTTCTGGAATTCTGCATAGTGTTCAGCAGCGTCTTCTACTTCGGTAGGGCAGTTGAAGGTGAAGGCTGCGGGCATGAAAATGAACACGTTCCACTTGCCCTTGAGGGTCTCATTGGTCACCGTGATGAACTTGCCGTTGTGGAAGGCTTCGTTCTTGAATGGCAAAACTTGGGTATTGATCAAAGACATGGTTTTATTCCTCTTGGTGTTACGTTCGCAAACTGAACAGGGCGAATCTTAGGCGGTCTAGACCATTTAGTGGGTTGATTGATCCAATGATTCGTATTGTCAAAACCTATTGCGCTTTGAATACGCGCTGGTGCATGCGGCGCAGCGACCACCAGACGCCGCCCGCCACCGCGGGTATGGCACCGGCCGCCGTCAGCTCAGGGCTCCAGGGCCAGCCCCAGTGCTGGGCGCCCTTGGCCAGATAGCTCACCAAGCCGACGATGTAGTAGGTGATCGCCGCCACGGACAGGCCTTCCACCGTGGCCTGCAGCTTGATCTGGATGTCTTGGCGGCTGTTCATGGTGGCCAGCAGGGCCTGGCTGCTTTGCTGCTGTTCGATCTCGACCCGGGTGCGCAGCAGGTTGCTGATGCGTGATACACGCTGCGACAGCGCATCTTGCCGCCGTGCCGACCAGGCGCAGGTGCTGCGCGCAGGGGTCAGGCGACGGTCCATGAATTCGCCAATGGTCTGCATGCCGGCCAGGCGCGATTCGGCAATGTCGGCAATGCGCTTGTCCAGCAGCTCAAAGTAGGCGGCACTGGCCGAGAAGCGCGAGTGGGTGGCGGCGTGCTGGCTCTCCACCTCGCCCGCCAAGCGGGTCAGGCGGTCCAGCAGCAACGGTTCGTCATTGCGGGTGGCCGAGCGTATGGCCTGCGCCAGCTCGGCCAACTCGCGCTCGGCAGAGGCCAGCACCATGGAGGCCTCGCGCGCGGCGGGCAAGCCCAAGAGCGCGGCCATGCGGTAGGTCTCGATTTCCAGCAGGCATTGCACCAGGCGGCCCAAGCGGCGCGGTGCCATGGCACCAGCCAGCAGCACCATGCGCGAGAAGCCATCGGCATGCACCGCAAAGTCGGTATAGACCTCGGCAAAACCGTCGGCTACGGTAGAGGCCACCAGGGTGTCCTCATACAACACATGCTGAACCGGCGAGCCCGATTCAAACGCTGCGCTGGGCATGACCCATAGGTGCAAGCTGGCCAGACACTCGCCCGGCAACGCGGCAAACCAGCGCTGGGGCACGGCACTCAGTGCGGTCTCTGGCTCGCGTTCACCAAACTGCGCGGCATGGGTTTTGCGCATGAAGGTCCAGGTCACAAACTCAGTGTGCAGTTCCCAGCGCACACGGTAGGGGCCCATATCCATGCGGGCATGGGTAGAGCCCGCTACCGGCTCGGGCAGGTGGTGGTCACGGGCCAGCGCGGCCATGTGGCCCCAACTGGCCTCGCGCTGGGCAGCATCACACACCATGACCACGTGGGAAATGCTGAGCGGGACTTCCATGGCCTCGGGCGGCCTGGCGTGGATTTCATTGTGCAGCGCGACCCGCTGCGCGTGCTGGGGCAACCCGTCAGTCTTCTTCAACAAAGGCCTCTTCCCGTTTGGACTTGACCGAGGGCAAGAGCACAATGATCAACAACAATACCGACGCAGCGAGCAAACTGGCCGATAGGGGCCGCGTCACAAACACGCTCCAGTCACCGCGCGACAGCAGCAGCGCACGGCGCAGATACTCCTCCATCATCGGACCCAAAATAAAGCCCAACAGCAGCGGCGCGGGCTCGGTGCCCAGCTTGATAAACAGGTAACCAATCACACCAAACAGCGCCACCATCCAGATGTCAAAGACATTGTTATTGGTGGAGTACACCCCAATGGCGCAAAACAACACAATGGACGGAAACAGCCAGCGGTAGGGCACGCTGAGCATCTTGATCCAGATGCCGATCAGCGGCAGGTTCAGGATGATCAGCATCAGGTTGCCGATCCACATGGACGCAATCAGTCCCCAGAACAGTTCGGGGTTGCCGGTCATCACTTGGGGGCCAGGCTGTATGTTGTGAATGGTCATGGCGCCCACCATCAAGGCCATGACGGCGTTAGGCGGGATACCCAATGTCAGCAGGGGTATGAAAGAAGTCTGCGCGCCCGCATTGTTGGCCGCCTCGGGTGCTGCCACACCACGGATGTTGCCCTTGCCAAAAGGCACTTCGCCTGGTTTGAGCACCGTTTTCTTCTCCAGCGTGTAAGCTGCAAACGCGGCCATGACCGCACCACCACCCGGCAAGATACCCAGCAGCGAGCCCAGGGCCGTGCCGCGCAACACCGCGGGCACCATGTTCTTGAAGTCTTCTTTGGTTGGCCACAAGCCGGTCACATTGGCGGTGAACACTTCGCGCTCGCTGGCGTGTTTGCCCAGGTTGCTGATGATCTCGCCGTAACCAAAAACACCCATGGCAATCACGATGAAGCCAATGCCGTCTGTCAGTTCCGGCAGGTCAAAGCTGAACCGTGGCACACCGGAGTTCACATCGGTACCCACCATGCCCAGCAACAGGCCCAGCACAATCATGGCAATGGCCTTGATCAGGGAGCCAGCAGCCAACACCACAGCCCCAATAAGGCCCAGGATCATCAGTGAAAAGTATTCTGCGGGGCCAAATTTAAAAGCCAGCTCGGTCAGCGGCGCGGCAAAGGCTGCCAAGATTAGCGTACCCACGCAGCCGGCAAAAAATGAACCCAACCCCGCCGCAGCCAACGCGGGCCCAGCCCGGCCATTGCGGGCCATTTGGTAGCCATCAATGGTTGTCACTACCGAAGAGGATTCTCCCGGCAGGTTGACCAACACGGCTGTTGTGGAGCCGCCATATTGCGCGCCGTAATAAATACCGGCCAACATGATCAATGCAGACACCGGTGGCAGTGCATAAGTTGCGGGCAACAGCATGGCGATGGTTGCCAGTGGCCCAATGCCGGGCAACACACCGATAACCGTTCCCAAAAAACAGCCCGCAAAGGCATACATCAGGTTGACCGGCGTGAAGGCTACGCTAAAACCCAACGCGAGGTTAGTGAACAAGTCCATGGGAAAGTCCTAATCAATCAAGCGCCAATAAAGGCAGGCCAAACAGGAAACTGCAAGTTCAGCAGCTTGATAAATGCCAGATAGCTAAAGACAGCCAAGATGGTGGCCAGCACGAGCACTTCTTTGAGTTTGAATCCGTCTCCGGCCAGGCAGGCAATGATGGTTAGCGCATAGATGCCGGCTATCAAACCCAAAGGCGGCAAACCGAATTTGGGCAGCCCCCCCAACATGACACCGAACACCACGTTTGCCAGAATGATGAAGACCAAGGGCTTCCAGGCAAAGCTGCCGATCTTGTCACCGTCCATGGTTTCAACCACCAACGCTTTAAACGTGATGATGCTGCCCAGGAAGGCCAGCAAAATCCCCAACACGAGCGGAAAGTAGCCAGGGCCCATCTTTGCGGCGTTACCAACCGTGTAGCCACTTGCGCCCCATGCAAAGGCAACGCCAACCCCCATAAACATGAGGCCCGAAAAGAAATCCTTTTGGCTTTTGATATTCACTACCGTGTTCTCCTGTTTTCTACGACTATGGCGCACTTTTTTATCAAGGCAGTGTGCCACAAAGCGCGGGGCTTACTCAGCGCTGCTGCATGGCAGCGCCCTCTTCTCGCCTCTTTTCCATTTCCCTGAACCGAATGCACTCGCCCGTGCGGCGAAAGCGGTCCGTTCTGCACTGTTCGGCAATGCAGGCCAGACGGAATAGGAAGACTTGGTCGGCACAAACCTGCCCCGCTGCCGATGGTCCGGCACCGCTGTTTTGTGGCGCGGCCGCTGGTGCAGGCACCAGGTGTGGATCACTCTCGCGTGGTGCAGGTGGCGAGTCGAACGGCTTCTGGGCAGCGTTGGTTGATGGCGCAGTCGTCTTGGGCTTGACTGTCGGAGACGGATTGGCCACCGCGGCGGAAGGCGCACTGCGTTCCGGTAATGGGGCAGCTGGCACGGCAGCAGGCGATGAAACAGGAACCGAGTCCGACGCCTTTTCCTCAATGATGGTCTCGGTGGGTACTGCTGGAGGCGGCGTTGGCACCTGGGTCTGCAACAGGGGCCGCAGCACGAGTATCAAGACCAACAAAACAATCAACGCAGCCGCAACGGTCAGCGCCAACCACGTGGCGCTGCGTTTGGAGGCAGGCTGCTCTACTGCCGGGGCCGGTTCGGGCGGGCGCGGCCCACCTGCAGAGGGTTGGGTCGCCTCAAACGATCCCACGGTCGAATCCAGATCGTTTTGCGCCATCGCCGGGGGGCGGAACTGCGGTTCGGTTTTGGCACGGCTGGCGGTGTTGTCCAAAGCCAGCAGGTCCAGCCGCTGCTGTGCGCGCCGGGCGTAAATGCCTGAGGGAAAGCGCGCCAGGTAGTCCAGAAAATCTTGCGCAACGGTGGAGCTCTGGATCTTTTTCCAGAGACCCAGCTCCTCCTCATGGTTCACAGTGGTGACCAAAGATACGTCGGGGCCAGGGCCAAATATGCCGGTACTGGAGCCATCTCGCAATGCAGCAGGCGGGGCTACCGTCGGGCGGTTGGCGCGGATATGCCCCAGCTCGGCGGCCACATCGGCATTCTGGTCACCAGAACTGGTTCCCAGGTGCTGTGCCACCGCACGCAGGGCCAGGCCAAACTCGCGGGCGGTGGCGTACCGCTCGTCCGGGTTTTTGGCCATGGCACGGGCCATGACTTCATCCATGGCAACGGGCACATCCGGGTTCAGTGTGCTGGGGGCTGCCGGTGTATGGCCCACAATCTGGTGGATCACCACAAACTGGTTCTCACCATCAAAGGGCAACACACCGGTCAACAACTCATAGAGCACCACACCGGCAGAAAAAACGTCCGAGCGGGAGTCGCCGCGCAAACCCTTGGCCTGCTCGGGTGACATGTATTTGGGCGTGCCGACGGCGCCACCCACCTGGGTCAGATTGGTCTCATCGGGCTCCTGGATGCGGGCAACCCCAAAGTCTGTCAACTTGACCCGGCCAGTCTGCTCAATCAGCATATTGGCGGGTTTGACGTCGCGGTGCACCACGTTTTGCCGGTGCGCATGGTCCAGCGCCATCAGCAAGTCATGCACCATGACGATGGATGAGCGCACGGAAAAGCGGGCGCCATTTTCCAGATGGTGCTTCAGGTCCTCGCCCTGAATGAACTCCATGACCAGATAGGCGATGTCGCCGTCCTGGCCCGAATCAAACACACTGACGATGTTGGCGTGGTGCAGGCGCGCGGCTGAGCGGGCTTCGGTGCGAAAACGCCCTTCGTACTCGGAGGCTGCTTGCGCAGACAGGCTTTGCACCCGTATGGTCTTGATCGCCACCTGGCGGTCCAGGTTAGGGTCACGCCCTTCGTAGACGACGCCCATCGCACCTTTGCCGACCACGCGGATGATGTCGTATCTGCCTAATTTTTCAATATCCGCCATAGTGGGTTCGTAAACCTGGGATTTCCTTGTAAAACCGGACCAGTAGGGCATGCTAGCAGACAGACGATGACACCATCCGTTCAAATCGGATAGGATGCCTCACACCCCGCCTGTAGGGCACCCCATGACCCACATGCCCCTGTCGAAAGTCGTTTGATGCCTACCGTTGTCTTCGCCGATATCGTTGGAAGCACAGGCTTGTTTGAGCAAATGGGCGATGCCAACGCGTCAGTGTTGATGAGCAGTCTGACCGGTCTGCTGGGCAAAGTGTTTGAACAACACCAGGGGCGCGTGGTCAAGCTGCTGGGCGATGGCGTCTTTGCTGTCTTTCCCGATGCGGGCAACGCAGTGACCGCCTGTGTGACCTTGCAGTCGCGCTTCAAGACCAACCCCGTCATACCCGTCGGAGGCACGGCCCCCATACAAATGCAGATGGGAGTGGAGTCCGGTGAGCTGGTGGAGATCGACGGCGATTGTTTTGGCGACGCGGTCAACAGCGCATCCCGTTTGGCAGACCTGGCCGGAGCCGACCAGATTCTGACCACCCAACACGTGTGGGACGAGTTGCTGGCTGCGCAGCGCCCCCTGTTGCGCAGCCTGGGTCCCATGCACCTGCGCGGCAAAACGCAGATATCCCATATTTACCGGGTGGAGTGGCAAAGCGGCCACGATGTGGACGCCACAGCCATGGGCATGTCCATGCACACGCCCACGGCGCACCAGACCCTAGCCCTCACGGTGCAGGGACGCACCCAGGTCTTTGAGCTGACCACAACCGGAATCACCATAGGCCGATCGACCGATGCATCACTACCCGTGCTTGACCCGCGTGTCTCGCGGGTGCACGCCAGCATACGCAGCCGCGGCGGGCAGATTGTTTTGAGTGACGTTTCCAGCTTTGGCACCTGGGTGTACTTTGGCAACCAGGCCGAAGCCGTGGCCCTGCGGCGCACCGAGTGTTTTCTGGTTGGCTTTGGCCAACTGTCGCTGGGCTGCAAGATCGACGCCGACAAAGCGCCGCTGGTGGGCTTTGAGGTGAGTTGACTACTATCAAACTTATAGCAGTTGTTGCATATTTCACCGGGGCTACCGGCAGATTTCGATCTAGATCGGTGCAAAACCGCCCCACAGCCCGCTGAAATGGGCATTCGCACCCCTAGAATGCCCCGACTTTCAATCAAACAGAAACACATCTATATGAAACGCATCCTGTTCGCGAGCTTTATGACCCTTGGACTTCTGACCAGTGGCTGCGGTGGTGGAAGCGACTCGGTCGCAACCACACCCGCACCGGCGCCCGTTGTAACCGGCCCCACCGCGCTGCAAGTAAGCGATACCGTGGTCGGTGTCAGCACCACCGCTGTGGCGGGCATGACCGTGACCGTCCATTACACCGGCTGGTTGTATGACGCAGCAGCCCCCAACTTTCGCGGCGCGCAGTTTGACTCATCCGTCGGCAAAACGCCCTTCTCGTTCAAGCTAGGCGCGGGTCAGGTCATACAGGGTTGGGATGTGGGTGTGGCAGGCATGAAGGTTGGCGGCACCCGCACACTCATCATTCCCAGTGCAATGGCTTACGGCAGTGCCGGCGTCAGGGGTGTCATACCCGCCAACGCGGCCCTGGTGTTCAACGTAGAACTGTTGGCCGCCCAGTAAGCACACCGCCGCTTCAGGACAAGGGCGGCGTGGAGATCAGCACCTCTTCAATGACGGTCTGACCCTCGGCCACCCGCAAGGCGCCGGCCAGCCGCAAGGGGCGCATGCCATCGGTGATGGCCTGCTTGCGCAGGATATCGATGCTGGGGTCTGCGGTGACCTTGGCCTTGAATGCATCTGACACCACCAGCAATTCATACAGGCCCATGCGGCCCATAAAGCCGGTCATGCGGCAGTCCACACAACCCACTGGCTTGTAGGGTTTGTAGCCACCGTTGATGTTCCAGGGCTTGATCATCTCGGCAAGCGCCTCACGCCCGGAGTCTTCGTCACGCACCTTGCAGTTCTTGCACAGGGTGCGCACCAGGCGTTGGGCCAGCACACCCAACAGTGTGGCGTTGATCAGGTACTGTGGAATACCAAGCTCCATCAGCCGGGTGATAGCCGATGGCGCGTCATTCGTGTGCAGGGTTGAGAACACCAGGTGACCGGTGAGCGCCGCCTGCACCGCCATTTCAGCCGTTTCCAGATCGCGGATTTCGCCCACCATGATGATGTCCGGGTCCTGGCGCATGAGGGCACGCAGGCCTTGGGGAAAACCAAAGTCCAGTTGCGGCTGCACCTGGGTCTGGTTGAAGGCGGCCTCGATCATTTCAATCGGATCTTCGACCGTGCTGACGTTGACCTCTTCGGTCGCCACGCGCTTGAGGGTGGAATACAGCGTGGTGGTCTTGCCGGAACCTGTGGGGCCGGTGACCAGAATGATGCCGTGGGGCCGCTTGACCAGCCCCTCCCAACGCGGGCCGTCGTGCGCGGAGAAGCCCAGGGCTTCCAGGTCTTTAACCGTATTGTCCGGGTCAAAAATCCGCATCACCATCTTCTCGCCAAAGGCGGTGGGCAGGGTTGAAATACGCATTTCGACCTCGTCACCACTGGGATTGCGGGTCTTGATACGGCCGTCCAGCGGACGGCGTTTTTCAATCACGTCCATACGGCCCAGCAGCTTGATACGGGCGGTCATGGCATTGAGCACGCCCATGGGCATTTGGTAGACCTGGTGCAATACGCCGTCGATACGGAAACGGATCACGCCCTGCTCGCGCCGGGGCTCCAGGTGGATATCACTGGCGCGCTGGTCAAACGCGTATTGCCACAACCAGTCCACCACCTGCACCACGCTCTGGTCATTGGCGTCGAGCTGCTTGTTGGACTTGCCCAGCTCCACCAGTTGTTCAAAGCTAGCGCCATTGTTGTTACCCGCCTTGTTGGCGGCCTTGACCGATTTGGCCAGGGCATAAAACTCGGCCGTGTAGCGGTGAATCTCTTGTGGGCTGGCCAGCACGCGGCGCACACCCCGGCGGGACTGACGCTCCACTTCGGCCACCCAGTCCACCACAAACGGCTCTGACGTGGCGACCGTGATCTCGTGGGGGTTGACCACCACGGGAAGGATGCGGTGGCGCTCGGCATAGACTGAGCCCATGGCATCGGCCACCTTGCTCACGTCCACCTTGAGCGGATCGATACGCAGGTATTCCATGCCCACACGTTCGGCCAGCCATTGGGTGAGCAGCTCTATGTCCAAAAGCTTGTTGTCCGCCGCGCGGCGCATGGATACTGCAGTCAGGCGTACCAGCGGGTGCTGCGCGCTTTCGGCCTGGGCGCAACGGGCAATGGTTTTGTTGGCCTGCTCTTCAGAGATCACACCATCGGCGTGCAACCACTCCACCAGTCGGCGCCAATCTATCGGGCCGGTATGGTCTTTTTTGCCTGCGGCATGTGAGTGTGTTTTGGTATTCATGCTTTCACCGGTTTAAAAACGCGCACCCATTTGTCGGCCGGAAGTCCCCATTGGCGCTGAATAGTGTCGGCCCGCTCCATCAACACGGCGCGGGTGGGGCGCACCGGTGTGCGCTGGGCCAGCACCACCGTATTGCCCTCGCGTGTGGCCTTGAAGGCCCACAGGGCATCGCTTCCAAAGGCGGCCGCCATGTTGTCCACACTGCGCTGGAAACTCGACGATCGGCCAAACAGGTTGACGGTCATGCAGCCATCTTCGGTGAGCGTCTTGCGGCAATCGGCATAAAACTCGGCACTGTCCAGCACCGGGCCAGCTGCCTCCTGGTCGTACAGGTCCACTTGCAGGGCGTCTACCGTACCCTGCCAGTGGGGCTGTTTGATTTCCTGCTCGGCATCGGCCAACACCACTTTCAGGCGGTTGTTGTCTTGTGGCAAGTGGAACCAGCCGCGGCAAGCGGCCAGCACCTGCGGATTGAGTTCGATGGCGGTGGTCTTCATGCGCACCACCCGGTTGCAAAACTTGGTCAGCGAGCCAGCGCCCAGACCGAGCTGCAGGGCCTGGCGTTTGGGCACACTGGCGGGGTCAACAAACAGCAGCCAGGCCATCATCCGCTGGATGTATTCGTGCACCAACACATTGGGTGCATCGACCAGCATGGAGCCCTGAATCCAGATGCTGTCCAGGTGCAGGTGGCGTATGGGGCCTTCGTCGGAGAAATTGACTTCGGGTAGCGTGGTGGTTTCTTTTCGGGCCATGGGGCTATTAAATCAGAGGCAGCAGCGCCTGGAGCTTAGGCAAAGCCTTGCAGGCATTCTGGGTGGTGGCTTGCGCCAGGGTTTCAAGGGAGATGCCGCGCAACTGCGCCACTACGGCAGCTATGCGAGGCAACTCGCCGGGTGCATTGCGGCCCTGGGCCACACCGCTTTGGCGATCGTGCTGGGTGGTGTAGAGCCAATGGGGCTGAATGTCGGGCGCATCGGTCTCCAGGACTATGGATTCCAAGGGCAGGGTCTGGGCCAGGTGGCGCAGTTGCAGGGCCCGATCAAAAGTGACGGCACCACCAAACCCCAGCTTGAAGCCCAGCTTGATGAACTCCCGCGCCTGGGTCTCGCTGCCGTTAAATGCATGGGCGATGCCGGACCATGCCGGGCCGTTCTGGGACAGTTCGCGCAGGTGTTTGAGCAGGCGGTCGGCCGATCGACGCACATGCAAGACCACGGGCAGCCCAAACTGGCGTGCCAGCTTGAGCTGTGCGCGGTAGATCTGCTCTTGCTGTTCCCGCAGTGGGCTTTGGGTCAGCGCGGGTACAAAATAATCCAGACCAATCTCCCCCACCGCCACCAGGCGCGGGTCGGTGTGGTGGGTGTGCAACTGGGTTTCCAGCGCCGTCAGGTCGTCGGGCGAGGCGCGTGCAACATACAGCGGGTGGATGCCGAGGCAATAACTGTCGCCACCGGCATGGGCCAAAGCCCGCACGGTGTCGAAGTTGCTGCGCTCCACGGCAGGTATCACGCAATGCGCAACGCCAGCGGCTTGGGCCGCCGCGCGCACCGTTGCACGGTCAGCGTCGAACTCGGGGGCGTCCAGGTGGCAGTGGGTGTCTATCCAGGCCATGGTGTGCCCCAGGAGAAGTGACGCTCAGGCTTCTGCGACGGCCAGGCGACCCGACACCAACGTCAATTGCCGGCTACAGCGTGCAGCCAACGTGGCGTCGTGTGTAACCAGCACAAAGGCCGTACCATGCACGCGGGCCAGCTCCAGCATCAGGTCAAACACGCCATCGGCGGTGCTGCGGTCCAGGTTGCCGGTAGGCTCGTCTGCCAGCACACAGTCGGGCCGCGTGACCAGCGCGCGGGCAATGGCCACACGCTGGCGTTCGCCGCCGGACAGCTCGGCCGGGCGGTGATGCACACGATTTTCCAGACCCACACTCGCTAGCATTTTCATAGCTGCATCAGCAGCTTCTGCGGGGGCTATACGCCGAATAGTCAAGGGCATGGCCACGTTATCCAGGGCACTGAACTCGGGCAACAGGTGGTGGAACTGGTAAACAAAACCCAGGTGCTGGTTGCGCAAACGCCCCTGCTCTGCCGCGCTGTGGCGGGCCAGGTCTTGACCATGCAGTTGCACGGTACCACTGGTAGGCGCGTCCAGCCCGCCCAGTAGGTGCAGGAGTGTGCTCTTGCCGGATCCGGACGCACCCACGATGGCCAAGGTCTCGCCCGCACGCACCTGCAGGTCCACGCCATGCAACACAGTCACATCCAGCCGGCCTTCGCTGAAACGCTTGGTCAGGCCCTGGGCGCGCAGCACCACTTCGCCCAACTGCGCAGTGGGGACGGTAGCACCCGGGTTCAAACCGGCGACCATGCGGTAGTGGGCAGCACCAATCGCTGCTGGAATAACAACAGTCTCACTCATAACGCAGGGCCTCGGCGGGGTTGACGCGGCTGGCGCGCCAGCTGGGGTACAGGGTGGCCACAAAGGCCATGATCAGGGCGATGATGGCGATGGGCAAAATGTCGGCCTGCTGCGGCTCGCTGGGCATTCGGCTGATCAAGTAAATGTCTTTGGGCAAAAAGGTGGCCCCCAAAAGCCGCTCCAGGGCGGGCACGATGACATCAATATTGAAGGCCACACCCAGCCCCAACAATAGTCCGGCCAGGGTGCCAATCACGCCCACCATGGCCCCCTGGACCACAAAGATGCCCATGATGCTGCTCGGGCTGGCGCCCAGGGTGCGCAAGATGGCAATGTCGGCGCGTTTGTCAGTCACCGTCATCACCAGGGTGCTGACCAGGTTGAAGGCGGCCACGGCCACGATCAGGGTCAGGATGATGAACATCATGCGTTTTTCGACCTGCACGGCGGCAAACCAGGTGCGGTTTTGGCGCGTCCAGTCGCGCAGGACCAAATCACCCGTCAAGGTGCGGGCCAGTTCGTCGGCCACACGGCGCGCTTCGTGCAGGTCGCGTAGCTTCAGGCGCACGCCGGATGGACCTTCCAGCCGGAAAATCTTGGCTGCGTCGTCCACATGCACCATGGCCAACGCGGAGTCGTATTCAAAGTGACCAGAATCAAAGGTGCCAACCACCGTCATTTGTTTGAGGCGCGGCACCACTCCCGCGGGTGTGACCTGGCCGCTGGGCGATACCAAGGTGACCTTGTCACCAGTTCGCACGCCCAGGGAACGCGCCAGCTCCAGCCCCAGCACCACTCCAAAACCGCCGGGTTGCAACTGCGACAGCACCGCTGCCTGGGTACCCCCCGCCACGTCGGTCACCTGGTGCTCCTGGGCCGGGTCTATGCCCCGAACCATCACGCCTTTCATGTCCTCACCCCTCGCCAACAGGGCCTGGGCTGCTATAAAAGGTGCAGCACCTATGACCTCGGGGTTGGCCCGGGCCTGGCTCAGCGTCAGTGCTACGTCGGGCAGCGCCTGGCCGCCGGGGGCATACACCTCAATATGGGAGACTACCCCTAACATGCGATCACGGACCTCTTTTTGGAAGCCATTCATCACACTCAGTACGATAATAAGAGCCGCCACACCCAAAGCGATACCGAGCATGGACACACCCGAGATGAACGAAATAAACCCGTTGCGTCGGGTGCTGCGCCCGGCCCGTGTGTAGCGCCAACCGATGATCAACTCATAAGGAAATTTCAACATTCCCGGATTGTGGCATCCATGCGGGACAATCTAGCCATGCACCTGTTTATTTCCCACGCCGCCCCCACGGGCCCCAACTGCCAGGCCGCCATCGCAGAACTGAGTCTGCCGAACCTGAATGAACTGCTGGGCCAGCTGACACCGACGCCTCCCATGCTGGGCTCGCCCGACACGCTGACGCCGCTGGCCGAGCGCATACGCGCCAACAACCTGGGCTTACAGGGAGCGGATGGATTGATACCCTGGGCCGCCACCGACGCCCAGCACCTGGGCCTGACCAAGATCCATGGCGACGCCGGCTGGGCCTGGATCACGCCCTGCCACCTGACGGCCCAATCCAACCAGGTGCGCATGGAGGACCCGTTGGACCTGCATATCAGCACGCAGGAGTGCGACACGCTGCGCAGCGCCATGAAGCGCTATTTTGAAGAAGACAACAAAATCACCCTGCACCCGCTGACCAATGGAACCTGGTTGGCCTTTGGCGAAGTCTTCAAGGACTTGCCCACCGCGTCCCTGGAGCGCGTGGCCTGCAACGCCATCGATGGCTGGATGCCGCAGCAAGAGCATGCCAAACACCTACGCCGCCTGCAAAACGAAATGCAGATGTTGCTTTACACCCATGCAGTGAACGACAGCCGCACCGCACGCGGCTTGGCCACCATCAACGCGTTTTGGATCAGCGGCACCGGCACGCCGGGGCCTGCACCCACCAAACCACCCGCCCGCATGGAACACCTGGACAGCCTGCGCAAGGCTGCACTGCAGGACGACGCCCAGGCCTGGATGCAGGCATGGCAAGCGCTGGACAACACCCGTCTGGCTGAGCTGTTGCGCAGTGTCAAGGCTGGCAAGACCGTACAACTGACCCTGTGCGGCGAGCGCACCGCCGTCACACTGGAAACCCAGGACAAGCCCTGGTGGGGCCGCATCCAGCAACGTTTTTCCACCACGTCTTCGCAGCAGCTGTTGCAAACCTTGTGAACATCATTCCCCGCGACATCCCACCGCGCAGCGTGTGGGCACTGGAACAAGCGGGCATTCACCCGCTGCTGGCACGCCTGTATGCGGCGCGTGGCGTCACGGGCACCGAAGAGCTCGATGACGCTTTGGCCAAGCTGCTGCCACCCTCCTCCATGATGGGCCTGCCCGAGGCCGCCACGCTGTTGGCCGATGCCATAGCGCACAACAAACGCCTGTGCATCGTGGCCGACTACGACTGTGATGGCGCTACCGCCTGCGCCGTTGCGATGCGCGGGCTCAAGCTGCTGGGCGCACAACATGTGGCTTACATCGTGCCGGACCGTATCGTCGACGGTTATGGCCTGACCGCACCCATCGCACAGCGCGTGAAAGACAGCGGTGCCGATGTATTGATCACCGTGGACAACGGCATTGCCAGCATCGACGGCGTGGCGCATGCCCGTGCCTTGGGGCTACAGGTCTTGGTCACTGATCACCACCTTCCGGCTGCCGAGCTGCCCCAAGCCGACGTCATCGTCAACCCTAACCAACCGGGCTGCAGTTTTGCCAGCAAATCGATTGCCGGTGTGGGCGTGATGTTTTATGTGCTGATGGCTCTGCGCAGCGAGCTGCGCACGCGCGGTGTATTTGACGCCGCGACACAACCCAAGCTCGACGTCTTGTTGCCCCTGGTTGCCTTGGGCACAGTCGCCGACGTCGTGAAACTGGACGCCAACAACCGCCGCCTGGTGGCCCAAGGGCTAAAACGGGTTCGAGCCCTCGCCATGCCTGCCGGTGTAGCCAGCCTTTTTGTAGCATCCGGCCGCTCCGCACCGGTTGCCACCACGTTCGACTTTGGCTTTGCCCTGGGCCCCCGCATCAACGCCGCTGGCCGCCTGAGCGACATGACCCTGGGCATTGAATGCCTGCTGACCGACGACCCGGCCCGCGCCGATGAACTGGCCAAGACCCTGGACGGCATCAACCGCGAGCGCCGCGTCATTGAGGGCGATATGCGCGAGCAGGCCATGATGATTGCCGAGTCGCTGTTTGATGAAGGTGACGAGGCTCCGCCCGCCATCTGTGTGTTTGACCCCGACTTCCACGAAGGTGTGGTCGGCATTGTGGCCAGCCGCATCAAGGACAAGCTACACCGCCCGGCCTTTGTGTTTGCCGCCAGCGCTGCACCGGGCAAAGAACACGAACTCAAAGGCTCCGGCCGCTCCATACCCGGCTTTCACCTGCGCGACGCACTGGACCTGGTTGCCAAGCGCCACCCCGGCGTGCTGCTGCGTTTTGGCGGCCACGCCATGGCGGCGGGCTGCACCATCCACGAAGACGGCCTGGACACATTTGAGCAGGGGCTGATTGAAGTCGCGCAAGAGTGGCTGGACGCCGCCACGCTGACCCGGCGTCTGGAGACTGATGGCCCACTGGCACCCGAATACCGCCGCGTTGACCTGGTCGACACCCTGCACAAGGAAGTCTGGGGCCAGGGCTTTGCCGCACCCACTTTCAGTGAAGAAGTGGAAGTGGTCTCGCAACGCCTGGTCGGTGAAAAACACCTGGCCCTGAAGCTCAAGCACCAGGGCCAACCGGTGGACGGCATCTGGTTTGGCCATACCGAGCCTTTGCCAGCCAAGGTCACCCTCGCCTTTCGGCTGGATGCCGATGAGTGGAACGGCGTGCGGCGGGTGCGCTTTTTGGTTGAAGGCGCGGCACATTAACACGCTACCAATGGACCCCAGGACCTATCTATGAACCCATTGACCCAACATCTTGTCGTATTGACCGGTGCGTCGCGCGGCATGGGCCTGGCCATGGCCCAACAACTCTTGGCCACGGGCCACACCGTGTTGTGCCTGTCACGCCAAACCCAGCCCAGTTTGGAGGCATGGGCACAGCAGCATGGCGCAAAGGTCTTGCAATGGAGTCAAGACTTGAGCGATAGCCAAGCCGCCAGCGACCGCCTGCGCCAGTGGCTCAGTGCCTCCGACGCAGACACCTGGGCCAGCGCCACCCTCATCAACAACGCGGGAGTCATCCCTGCCCTGGTCCCCCTGCGCGAAGCTGAGGCCGGTGATCTTGCCCACGCACTGCGCGTGGGCTTGGAAGCGCCGATGGCTTTGTGCGCAGCCTTCTTGCAAGCCACCGCTGCCTGGGGCATCCCCCGCAAGATACTCAACATATCGTCTGGCCTAGGGCGTCGCGCCATGGCGTCCCAGGCTGCCTACTGCGCGGCCAAAGCAGGCATGGACCACTTCACCCGGTGCATGGCGCTAGACGAAGCCTTGTCACCCCAGGGTGCCAAGGTGTGTTCGCTGGCCCCCGGCGTCATAGACACCGATATGCAGGTACAACTGCGCCAAGCGGAACCCACCCACTTTCCCGACCACAGCAACTTTGCCGGCATGCATGCACAAGGCCAGCTGACCACTCCCAAGGAAGCGGCTGCCCGCGTCCTGGCCTACCTGGCGCGACCAGACTTTGGGGCCGATCCAGTGGCAGATGTGCGGGGCTGAACCCTAGCACCCGCAGTACCAAGAAAACTCCTTGTGAAACCCCATCTGCAAGCCTTCGGGTTGTGGATGCGCACGAAGCCATGCGTACCATAGAAGCTCGTATCCACTACTGTGCTCACGTTTAAACACACACGACGCTCTCCTCACACCGGGTGCGCAGGCATTTCTGGAACAGCTCGGCCCGGCGGGCCAACAGGTCCTGGCGCAATGGCCTTGCAGCCAATTGCCGCCACCGGGCTGGGTTGCCTGGCGCAGCACGACACACCACCTGGGGTGGGTGCCCCCAGCGCGAGCGCACAGCATGCAGAAACTGCTGGCCGATTGCCATTGGGACACCAACAATACGGACACCAAGTACCTTCTCTGGAAAAGTGATGGCTGGAGCAGCGCCCGGCGCAGCGCTGCAGTGCAAGCCCTGCTGGAGCAGGCACGCACACTGGGCCAATTGCCTGGCTGGCGTGCTGAGTCCTTTGCTTTTTGGCACACCGAATGCAGCCTACCCCTCCCGGACCAAGAAGCCTTTTTGACCGCAGAGCGGTCGGGTTTTCGTCACCTGGGTCTGATGAGCCACGCGGTGCATATCAATGGGTTCAACGAGGATGGGCGGTTATGGTGCGGGCGTCGCGCAGCCAACAAGGCCACCGACCCCGGACGACTGGACAACATCACCGCAGGTGGCCTGCCTGCAGGCGAAACGGTGTTGGACTGCGCCCTGCGGGAATTGCAGGAAGAGGCAGGCCTACACCTGGACGCCAGTGCCTTGGTCAACGCCGGTACGCGGCGCACCACACGCGCCGAACCAGAAGGTTGGCATGACGAGACGCTGCTGGTTTTCAACCTCACCCTGGCAACAAGCGTGGTACCCCGCAACCAGGATGGAGAGGTGCAGGAGTTCTTGTGCCTGACTCCCACAGACGTGCTGCGCAGAATACAAGGCAGAGAATTCGCCGCCGATGCCGTCGCGTCACTCGCACAAGGTCTGGGCCTGGGTCTACTACCCGGCTAAGCAGGTATAAGCCAAAAACGCCTGCAGCCCCCGTGGATTAATCGCTACCCGCTATCAAAAACGCAGCAATCACCCTAATAAATCTCCGGCACCAGGATCTCCTGCGGCACCGGCTGGCGCTCGTAGTCGTCGTGGCGCACACGCGGGGGCAACACCACCGGCGGGTGTTCTATTTCTTCATAGGGCATCTGTTGCAACAGGTGGTGGATGCAGTTCAAGCGGGCCTTTTTCTTGTCCACCGCCTGCACCACCCACCACGGAGCCTCCGGGATGTGGGTGCGTGACAGCATCACCTCCTTGGCCCGGGTGTAGTCTTCCCAGCGGGCGCGGCTTTCCAGGTCCATGGGGCTCAGTTTCCACTGTTTCAACGGGTCGTGGATACGGCCCAGGAAGCGGCTGTGCTGCTCTTCGTCGGAGATGGAAAACCAGTATTTGATGACCTGAATCCCCGAGCGCACCAGCATCTTCTCAAACTCGGGCACGGTGCGAAAAAACTCTTCCAACTGCTCGTCATTGCAAAAACCCATGACGCGTTCCACACCCGCCCGGTTGTACCAGCTGCGGTCAAACAGGACGATTTCACCCGCCGCCGGCAGGTGGCTCACATACCGTTGAAAGTACCACTGCGTGCGCTCGCGGTCATTGGGCGCTGGCAGCGCCGCCACGCGGCACACGCGGGGGTTCAGGCGCTGGGTGATGCGTTTGATGGCACCACCCTTGCCAGCCGCGTCACGCCCCTCAAAAATCACCACCGCCTTGTGGCCGGTCTTGACCACCCAGTCCTGCAACTTGACCAGCTCGCCCTGCATGCGAAACAACTCTTTGAAATAGGTACGACGGTCCTTGCGCGCGTCGGCACTCAGGTCACTGGGGGCACCATCGTCCAGTTCCATCTCCAGCTCTTCGTCGTAGCTGTCCAGCATGTCGCTCTGGATGCGGCGTATCAATTCGTCTTCACTGGAACTCACGGGCTACTCCTGAATGGGCGGGTGTTTACCCCCTGAGGCTAGACAGGTCTTGTGTCAAATGTGTGAATAATTCATGACACCTTCGGGTTGTAAGATGGCCGCCATGCTGGGCGGTCCGCCCATCAATCCACCAACAGGAGCCCCCCATGACCCGTGAAGTAGTAGTTGTCAGCGCCGTTCGCACCGCCATTGGAACCTTTGGCGGTAGTCTGAAGGACATCGCCCCCACCGAACTCGGCGCCCAGGTGGTCCGTGAATCCCTGGCCCGCGCCAACGTGGACGGCAAGGACGTGGGCCATGTGGTTTTTGGCCACGTGGTCAACACCGAACCCAAGGACATGTACCTGAGCCGCGTGGCCGCCATCAACGGTGGCTGTGGCGAAGGCACGCCCGCCTACAACGTGAACCGCCTGTGCGGCTCGGGCCTGCAGGCCATCGTCAACGCCAGCCAGAGCATCCTGCTGGGCGACACCGACATCGCCATTGGCGGCGGCGCCGAAAACATGAGTCGCGCACCTTTTGCGTCACTCAACATGCGCTGGGGTGCCCGCATGGGTGACACCAAGATGGTGGACATGATGATTGGTGCCTTGCACGACCCCTTCCACACCATTCACATGGGTGTGACGGCCGAGAACATTGCCGCCAAGTGGGGCATCAGCCGCGAAGAGCAGGACGCCATTGCCGTGGAGAGCCACAACCGCGCCCAGCGCGCCACCGAGGCCGGCTACTTCAAGGACCAGATCATGCCGATCATGCTGAAAAGCAAGAAGGGCGATGTGGCCTATGCAACCGATGAACACTTCCGCCCCAACGCCACCATGGCCGACATGGCCAAGCTCAAGCCCGCGTTCCTGAAAGAAAACGGCACGGTGACGGCTGGCAATGCCTCCGGCATCAACGACGCCGCAGCCGCCGTGGTGCTGATGGAAGCCGGTGCCGCCAAGGCCCGTGGTGCCAAGCCGCTGGCACGCCTGGTAGCTTATGCACATGCCGGTGTGGACCCTAAGTACATGGGCATTGGCCCGGTACCGGCCACGCAGCTCGCCTTGAAGAAAGCTGGACTGACGGTGAATGACCTGGACGTGATTGAGGCCAACGAGGCCTTTGCCGCCCAGGCCTGCGCCGTGACGCGCGACCTGGGCCTGGACCCGGCCAAGGTCAACCCCAATGGCTCCGGCATTTCGCTGGGCCACCCCATCGGCGCCACCGGCGCGCTGATCACGGTCAAAGCCATTTACGAGCTGCAGCGCATCCAGGGACGCTACGCGCTGGTGACCATGTGCATTGGCGGTGGCCAGGGCATTGCCGCTATTTTTGAGCGCATGTAGCACCGCCACCGGCGGCACAATGCTATACATTTTGTAGTGCATTGTGTCCATTTGACGGGGGCTACACACACATTTTGGCATCTGTTGTTGTAAGTCAAGGTGGCGAAAGCTCCAAGCCATAGACTGCAACCTGCTTGTGATGGAGACCCCCGTGTTACCTGCCTATATCACCCACGCCGACTGTGCCCGCCACGAGATGGGCCCCCACCACCCAGAGTGCCCCGAGCGGCTGGGTGCCATCAACGACATGCTGTTGACCAAGGGGCTGCTGGACTACATGCACCCTTACAACGCGCCGTTGGCCACTACCGAGCAACTGGCACACGCACATGCCTCGCGCTACGTGGCGGAGCTGATGGACGCCTCTCCGTCCGATGGTTACCACCGGGTCGACCCCGATACCGAGATGAATCCCTTCACGGTCAAGGCCGCCCTGCGCGCGGCAGGCGCCGTGGTGCAGGCAACCGACCTGGTGGTACGGGGCGAGGCGCCCAGCGCCTTTTGTTGCGTGCGCCCTCCGGGCCACCATGCCGAGCGGTCAGCGGCCATGGGCTTTTGCTTCTTCAACAATATTGCAGTCGGCATCCGTCATGCCTTGACCGAACACGGCATGCAGCGCGTGGCCCTGATCGACTTTGACGTGCACCATGGCAATGGCAGCGAGGACATCCTCCAGGGCGATGAGCGGGTGCTGATGTGCTCAATCTTCGAGACGGGCATCTATCCGTTTTGCGGCGATAGCCCCACCAGCCCCAATATGGTGAACGTAGGCCTGCCATCGCGTTCAGGCTCTGACGCCTTTCGCGCGGCCGTAACCAACCGCTGGATACCGGCCCTGGAAGCGTTTGCCCCCGAACTGATCTATATATCCGCCGGTTTCGACGGCCACCGCGAAGACGACATGGGTAACCTGGGACTGGTCGAGTCCGACTACGAATGGGTCACCCAGCAAATCATGGCCGTCGCCCGGCGCCATTGCAAAGGGCGCGTCATTTCCTGCCTGGAGGGCGGTTACGCACTCAACCCGCTGGCCCGCAGTGTGGCAGCCCACATCAAGGTGCTGATCGGCGCTGACTAAACACCTATGGACAAACACTACCTCACCCCGCTGTTTGCACCTGAGTCCGTGGTGGTCTTTGCCGGGCGGCTGGATGCACCCGACTCCCAGACGGCACAGGCCGTGGCGCTGACCAACGCGCTGCGGGCGCAGCGCTTCACAGGCACCCTGCAGTTTGTGGACGTCGGCACCAGTGGCACCCTGGCCGATCTGGCACAGGCACGGGCCGACCTGGCCATCATCGCCTTGCCAGCCAACGACGTGGCGTCTGCGCTGGAGATTGCAGGCCGTATGGCCTGCCGGGCAGCGCTGGTGGTCTCCAACGGCACCGCGCCGGACCTCGCCAATGAATGGAAAAAGATCGCCAAGCGTGAAGGCTTGCATCTGCTGGGGCCCAATTCTCTGGGCTTGCAGCGCCCTTCCCTGCAACTCAACGCCAGCGCAACTGGCCCCTTGGCCGCCACTGGCACGCTGGCCCTGGTGTCGCAGTCCGGCGCGCTGACCACGTCCATGTTGGACTGGGCCAGCATCAACGGGGTCGCGTTTTCGTCTGTGGTATCCCTGGGGCCACACACCGCAGTCGATCTGGCCGAGGTGCTGGACTTTTTGGCCAATGACGCAAACACCCACAGCATCGTCGTCTACATGGAGGGTATCTCCAGTGCGCGCCGATTCATGAGTGCCTTGCGGTCAGCGGCCAATGCCAAGCCTGTTGTGGTGCTCAAGGCAGGACGCAAGCCCGCTGGCAACGCGGCAGCCCAGACCCATAGCGGCGCCATCGTCGGCAGCGACGATGTTTTTGATGCCGCCCTGCGCCGCGCCGGTGCGGTGCGGGTGCGTTCGTTTGTAGCCCTATTCTCGGCAGCCAAGTGCCTGGCCTCGCGCTACCGACCCGTAGGCAAACGTCTGGCCATTGTCACCAACGGCGGCGGGCCTGGCGTCCTGGCAGCAGACTGGGTCAATGAAATTGAATTGCAGTTGGGCACGCTTTCTGCGGAATCGGCGACGGCGCTCAAGCCCCTGGTACCACCCTTGGCATCACTCACTGATCTGATCGATTTGTCAGAAGACGCGGGGCACGAGCACTTCAAGGCCGCGATAGCCGCCGCCGATAAAGACCGCCAGATCGACGGCGTTTTGGCGATCTACTCACCCAAAGTGGGCGCAGAAGCCGCTGGCGTAGCCACGGCTCTGGCAGATGTCAAAACGAACATGGCCAAGCCCCTGCTGGCCTGCTGGATGGGCGATGCATCGGTAGGCGCGGCGCGCAGCATTCTGAAGGCAGCAGCCATCCCGAGTTTTCGCACACCCGAGGCGGGTGTGGGTGCCTTTGGCAACCTGGCCGCGTTCTACCAAAACCAGCTGATGCTGCAGCAGACACCGCCGCCGCTATCGACCCTGCTCAAGCCCGACATTGAAGGTGCGCGGCTGGTCATTGAAAGCGTATTGGCAGAGCGGCGCAAAGTGTTGACCGAAATGGAATCCAAGACACTGTTGTCAGCCTTCCATATTCCGGTGACCACCACCCTGCTGGCGCGCAGTGCGACCGAAGCCATGATGATCGCCACACAATTGGGCTTTCCCGTTGCGCTGAAAATCGACTCGCCCGATATCAGCCACAAGTCGGACGTACAAGGGGTGGTTCTCAACATCACCCATGCCACGGGTGTGCGAGATGCCTACAACGACATGGTGCAAACGGTAGCGCGCTTGCAACCCGAGGCCAGGATCAATGGCGTGACGGTGCAGAACATGGCCCGCGCCAAACGTGGGCGCGAGATTTATGTGGGCATGGTGACGGATGATCCGTTTGGCCCGGTGATTGCCTTTGGCGGCGGTGGCACCATGATTGAACTGATCAACGACCGCGCCACCGAGCTGCCCCCGCTCAACCAGTTCCTGGCGCGCCGCTTGATTGAGCGGTCCCGCGTGTCTGAGACCTTGGGCGATTGGCGGGGTAACAGTGCCGTGAACATGGAGGCTCTGGAGCAGGTCTTGCTGCGCGTGTCCGAAATGGTGTGCGAGTTGCCACAGCTGCGTGAGATGGACATCAACCCTTTCATTGTGGACGAGCACGGAGCCGTGGCCGTGGATGCACGCATCGTCATCGACCACGCGGCGCAGGCTTCGAGCAGCGGCCCCAACAACTACAACCACCTGGCCATCCTGCCCTACCCTGCTCGTTATGCGCAAGTCTGGCCCATGACGGGTGGTGGTGAATACGCGATCCGGCCCATAAGGCCCGACGATGCGCAGATGCTGCAAGACTTGATGCAGCACTTGTCAGCCGAAAGCCGCTACTTCCGCTTCGTATCCTCCATCACCGAATTGCCGCCTACGATGCTGGCCCGATTCACGCTGATCGACTATGACCGGGAAATGGCGCTGGTGGCAGTCGCCAAAGAACGCGCGCCCGGCGAAGACGGGGCGTTTACCGAAACACAGCGCATCGTGGGCGTGTCCCGTTACATCACCAACCCGGATCAGACCAGCTGCGAGTTCGCGCTGGTGGTCGCCGATGACTTCAACGGCAAGGGCCTGGGTTCGCGCCTGATGCTCAGCATCATGGATGTGGCCCGAGAAAAGGGGTTATCCGAGATCAACGGATTAGTTTTGGCGAACAACCCGCCCATGCTCAAACTGATGCGCGGCCTGGGCTTTACCGTCAAGACCTACGGACAGGACCCGGACTTCAAACTCGTGACCCACGCACTGTAACCCCCGCCGGGGGCCACACTTCAACCAAGGACGATTTGGTTGCGGCCCTGATGCTTGGCCTTGTACAGGGCCTCGTCAGCCTTCTTGACCAAGGCTTGGCCACTGGTGCCAGGGGTCAACTGCGCAATGCCACAGGAAAACGTGCAGGCGAACGAGGTGTTTTTGACGGGATGGAGAAACCGTGAAAAGTCGAGCCGGATGCGTTCGAGCAACTGTTTCGCCCGCTCTGCATCGGCCTGCGGCAGTATCACCAAAAACTCTTCGCCACCGTAACGGCCCACTGAATCCGTCTTGCGCAAGCGCTGCTTGAGCAGCCAGGCAACACTGCGTATCACCTGGTCGCCCATGGGGTGGCCGTAGGTGTCGTTGACCTTCTTGAAGTGGTCGATGTCCAGCATGGCCACACACAGGGGCAAACCATCGGCCAATGCGGTCTTGACGGCCGCATCCACCCGCTGCTTGGAACTGGTGTGATTGAGCAGGCCGGTCAGGCTGTCCAGGTACATGGAGCGGCGCAAGATGCGGTAGCGGTCGATCTTGCTCTTGACCACGGCATTCAACACCACCGGGTTAAACGGTTTGGTCAAAAAGTGGTCACCACCCAGGCGCAGTGCGTCCACCTGCAGGGCAATGCTGGTGTCGGCCGACAAATACACCACCGGGGTGGACAAAAACTCTTCGTGCTGGCGGATGACACGGGTCACCTCGACACCGGTACAACCCGGCATGTACATGTCCATCAGCACCAGATCCGGCTGGAACTTGGCCAGCGCCGTCAATACTTCCTGGGGTTTGGAAATGGCCAGGGATTCCACTCCCGACTCTTTGAGGGTGCGCTGAATCAGCAGGCTGGCGGTTTTGGAGTCTTCCACCACCAATACGCGGTAAGGGGGCTCTTCTTCGCTGCCGCACAGCTTGACAATGCGTGCCATGACCGCCGACTGGGGCGTGCCCACCGGGAAGCAGAAATCGCAACCCACCCGCAGGGCCAGCTTGAGCCCCTCAAAGTCGGACGGCAGGTTCAGGCCAATGATGTTGCTGGCCGAAAAACGGCCCCGCAAGGCCTGCACCCGCACGATGAAGGAAGTGGGCTGCAGCCCATTGGCATCGACCAGCACAATGGTAGGGTCCTGGGCAGTTTTCTGGTCGTAGACCGGGCCACAGACTTCAACCTGAAAGTTGAAGTACCCGGCCTGTGTCACCACCTCTTTCCAGGTGTCCGGTACGGCCGTGACCAGCCAGATCTTCTTGACCGGCAACAGGTCGGTAGGAACCTCACTCTCCTGGTGCAAACGGCGCTCGGGGTTGTGATCACCCTTGTCCTGCAGAAAGGCGGCTATACGCGCACTGAATGCCGATATCTGTCCGTCAAGTTCGCCCAAGGGTGCTTCGGGCAGGGGATCGCTGTTCCAGCGGTCAAACTGCGAGAGCACCTGCTGCTCCAGCGCACGCGCCGTCTGGTGCAAGCCCGGCAAGCCTTTGGCATCCAGAAACTCGGTGAAGCTGGACACGGCCACAGCAAACTCGACAAAGCCGTCAATGCCTGGGTTGTCCTTGCAGGCTTGCCATTTGGATAGAAATTCGTCGCTCTTCTTCTTCAGCTCGGCGGGCGAACACGACATAGGTTTCCTCGTTTGACCGGTTAGTCCGGCTCTACCCCAATTTTAGGTGGCCTATCGTCTTGGAATCCATGGGCGCGCAAGGTGATCACCAGGGTATCGCGATGACCGGCAGCGCCCAGCGGCTGAATGGGTGTGGATTCGTGGATCACACGCGCATCATCCAGCAGCAGCAGGGACCAGGGCTCGGACAGCGTAAAGCGCTGACCATTGGGGCCATCGGCCTCAAACACACGGGTCTCGCCCCCCTTGACGCCGTGGCGCCCCACCAGAAAAACAGCGACCACATCCACCCCGTCGCGGTGCGCACCTTCGGGTGTAGGGCGGCCAATGCCATCGGTGGTGTCGATACGGAACTGGTGCGCCTCCACAAACCAGGTTTGGGCACCTCTGAGCTGTGAAGTAAGGGTGGCCAAAGTGTGTAACAAAGTGTTCCACGCCGTATGGGCCGCCGTAGCCGCTGCCACCGGCTCAAACCAGCGCTGCATGCCGCCGTGCAGGGCGTTGTAATCCAGCGGCTGCCAGTGCGCCCGGTGCGGCACGGCCTGCACGGTGTCACCCTGCACCTGGTAACTGGCATGGCGGCGTCGGCGGTAGCGGCCCCCATCTTTCAGGTACTCGTCGGGCGGCAAATCGTCCCAGCTGGGCACCAAGGCGTTGAGGTCGGTCAGCGAGAGCCCGGCAAGCGTAGCGACGCTGTGCGCATCCAATACGGCATAGCCCTGCTGGCGCAGAGCCGGGATCACGGCGTCGGGTGCCACACAAGGTGGCGAAAAGCTACTGGTCGTCATAAGCAGTAGCTTAACAAGTCAAAAAAGCCCCCACGGTCCGCCGCTGCGCGGGGCGCAGCCCCCTGCTCTACAGCGCCTTGCGCCCTATCAGCCCACCAATGCGGCGCACCAGCCACTTGGGTGTGCCGCGCGAGGCAATCATGGCGACCTGGTTGACGGCCCCTGGTACACAAATCGCGTCACCGTTCATGGTTGCTGCAAAGGCCAGGTCGGCCACCTCCTGGACGTCACCGATCAGAAATGCCGGCAACTGGCCCAACTTGTCATTGGCCCCAGCCGCTTGCGTGAGCATATTGGTCGCCGTGATGCCGGGGCACAGCGCAGTGACGGTCACGCCGGTATCCCGCAGCTCTTCGGACAAGGATTCGGACAGCGAGAGCACATAGGCCTTGCTGGCCGCATAACTGGCCAGCGTGGGCACGGGCTGGAAGGCCGCGACCGAGGCCACGTTGAGCACCCGCCCCCTGCCCCGCTCCACCATGCCGGGCACAAAAGCACTCAGCATCGCGGTCAGGCCTGAGATGTTCAGGTCAATGATGGCCTGGTGTGCAGCGGCGTCTATCGCGGTAAAGGCGCCCTGCTCCAGCACACCGGCGCAATTCACCAGCACATCCACCGAGGCGTGTTTGTGTGACAGCGTGGCCAACAACTGGGCCGCCGCACCGGGCTTGGACAGATCGGCGGGCTGCACGCTGACGGCCACACCATGCTTGGCAGACAGCTTCTCGGCCAGACTCTTTAACTTGCCCTCGCTGCGGGCCACCAGGATGACATCGTGTTTGGCAGCTGCAAAGCAGCCGGCCAGTGCCTCGCCAATACCGGACGATGCACCGGTGACCAACGCAGTCGGCCGTGAAGAGGTAGAAGTACTTTTCTTGGGCATGGTCTGTCCTTGGTAGGTTGAAAGAATGTCAGGTTGTGGCCGGGTCAACCTGCAGTGTCATGCCAGCCGCACACAGGCGCTGCACCAGCACGTCGCCCAGGCCACTGGCGGGAGTGAGCGCGCCGCCGTGTTGGGGACCACCCGGCAATGCGTCGAGTTGCAGCGCCAACGCCAATGCCGATTCACACAGCATCTTGGTCGTGGCGCGGTTGCCGGGGTCGCCCTTGTCGGCAACCATGCCGCGCACGGTTTTGCCACTGGCGCTGTGGCCCACCCACAGGGCACGAAACGACCCGCCGTCCATGCTGGCCTCCGACGGGCCGGCACCGGGTGGCGGTGCGAACTTCTGCGCCAGCTTGCGGATCGGGCCCAGGCGCAGCGCCGCTTGCGAAGTGAACGAGCCCATACTCAGGCTGGTGGCCGCCAGTGCGGCAACCGGGCCTTTGCCCAGGCGCAAATACTCCTGGTAGGCATACCCCGGGGCATACCCCAACAGCGCCGCGCTGCGACGCACGACCCGGGTGTTGATAGTGGACATCATGAACGGGCCGAGCCAGGCGCCAAAGTCGGCATCGTGGCGCGGGCCTATTGGATCGGCATGGGCTGGGGCAGCGGGGGGACGGGTGCCGCTGGGGTTCAACAAGAAAAGGTCAGCCATCGCGTCCGACTGGCCCGACGCCAGCATATTGAACAGCGAAGCCAGCGTGCCACCGTTGAAACCGCCGCGTATGCTGAAGGCCACCTTGGTCTGCACGCACTCTTCGCCGTAACGCTGCTGCATCGCCTGGTTGGCCAGGTGTGCACTCAGGTCCGACGGAATGGAGTCAAAGCCGCAAAACGGGATGATGCGCGCACCCTTGCGCTGGGCCGCCACATGGTGCTGGTCGATCAGGCCTTTGACCCAGGGCGTCTCACCGGTGATGTCCACATAGTGCGTACCGTGGCGCACGCAAGCGGCCACCAGCTCGCTGCCATACAGCGCGAACGGACCGGCAGTACTGAGCACCACTTTGGCATTGCGTGCCAGTGCGTCCATGGCGGCCGCGTCATGTGCCTCGGCCACCACGATGCCAGCCTTTTGGGCTCCGCTGGCCTTGCGCACTGCCTCCAGCTTGTCTTGGGACCGGCCAGCCAATGCCCAGGTCAGGCCGGATGACTGCACGTCTGCACTGTGCGCGAAGTAGTCCACCGTCTGGCGGCCGACAAAACCGCTGGCACCGTACAGCACCACATCGTATTTTTTGGGGGAAGATTTGCTTGTTGCCATGGGACCGTCCTTTTGGCGAAGCATAGACCCAATCCAGCCCCTGTGGCGCAAGCGAAGGCCTGGGACCTGTCGCCTAGGCAACGCGCTTGGCGGCCTAGCCGGGCTACCATGCGCCTCCTGCGCGGCCCGCTTGCCGGTCGCTCCCTGTTATCGCACCCTTTTGCGGAGATCCAACCATGTCACTCGCCAACCTCGTCAACCACCAGATCCGCCTCGCCGCGCGCCCCGTGGGCATGCCCAAAGCCAGCGACTGGAGCCAAACCACAGAAGCTGTTGCCGAGCCTGCAGACGGTGGGGTTGTCCTGAAGACGCTGGCTTTGTCGCTGGACCCCGCCATGCGCGGCTGGATGAACGAAGGCAAGAGCTACATCCCACCGGTAGGCATTGGCGAGGTCATGCGCGCCGGTGGCGTGGGTAAGGTCATCGCTTCCAAAAACGACAAGTTTGCGGTGGGCGACTTTGTCAGCGCGGGTTTTGGCGTGCAGGAGTACATCACCATCGCGGCTGACGAAATCAAGCGCAATGGCCTGGTCAAGATCGACCTGCGCGCCGGCACACTGACCCAATGGCTCAACGTGCTGGGCATGCCCGGCATGACAGGCTACTTTGGCCTGATGGATGTGGGCATGCCCAAAGCCGGTGAAACGGTAGTGGTGTCCGGCGCGGCCGGTGCCGTGGGCCAGACCGTGGGCCAGATCGCCAAGCTCAAAGGCTGCCGCGTAGTGGGCATTGCTGGCGGTGCCGCCAAGTGCGACTGGGTGGTGAAAGAGCTGGGCTTTGACGCCTGCATCGACTACAAGGCTGGCGCAGGCAGCGTGCGTGCGGGCCTGAAGGAACACTGCCCCAAGGGCGTGGACATTTATTTCGACAACGTGGGCGGTGAGATTCTGGACGATGTGCTGGCCAAGATCACCCGCGGCGCACGCATCATCATCTGTGGCGCCATCAGCCAGTACAACAACACCACCGCCGTGCAAGGCCCCAAGAACTACCTGAGCCTGCTGGTGAACCGCGCCCGCATGGAAGGCATTGTGGTGTTCGACTATGCCGACCGTTACCACCTGGCCGTGGCCGAGATGGCCGGCTACATCCGCGACGGCAAGATGAAGAGCAAGGAAGATGTGGTCGTCGGCCTGCAGACCTTCCCCGACACCCTGCTCAAGCTGTTCAATGGCGAGAATTTCGGCAAGCTGGTGTTGCAGGTTGCTACTGAATAGGTAGCAAAAAAGGCTTTTTGGACGGGGGCTGGACGGTCTTTTTCTCCATCGTGTCACAGCGCCGGGGCATTTCCAGTCTAAAGAAGTAGGGGCACCACACCGGTTCCCTACATTCTGGAGACTGTCATGAAATCTTCCTTCGTCGCAAACCTGAGCGCAGCATCGCTGGCTGGCGCGGCCTTCATTGCCAGCACAGCTGCCGGCGCGCAAACCATTCAGGGAAATGTGCCAGCCCTGGTGGCCACTGGCAACCCGGTGGTGATGATCGTTCGCGTGCCAAAACCCTGGTACGCCCCGCGTGCCGTGGTCACCAGCAAGATGCGCGACACCATCCCCCAATACGCCAATCTGAGCGGCCTGGCATTCAAAGCCTTTTCCTTTGAGCAAAGCAGCGGTGACTATGGCGGCGTGTATTTCTGGCGCGATGCTGCGAGCGCGCAGGCCTGGTTTTCACCGGCCTGGTTCGCCCGAGTGAAGTCCGAGCGCGGTGCCGACGCTTCAGTGCGTATGCTGGAAGCGCCTGTTTCCATTGACAACAGCCCCGGTGGCACGCCGGCCAGCAGCGACAGCACGGCGGTGGCCACCCTGGTGGACATCCCAGTGCCTGCGGGCCTGGGCCGTGAGCGCTTGCTGGCGGGTTTTCAGGCAGCGGTACCCCAGTACCAACGCATTCCTGGCCTCTTGCGCAAACACTTCACCATCCACCAGGAGGCCGGTGCAAGTTCCCAATTTGGCGGTGTGTATATCTGGAAGGATGCCGCCAGCGCCAAGGCCTGGTTTACCGAAGCGTGGCAACAGCGGGTGCGCGACACCTATGGCCACAGCCCAACCATCGAATGGCTCGATGTGCCCATTTTGCTGCCCACCCGGGATGTCGGCAACAATCCCACGGGCCCCGCTCTGATCGCCGCTGCACCATGAAAATCACGCCCCCCAACCCCGAGACCCTGCGCGCCGCAACCGAAGGCAAGCTCGCTGCACTGGACCAGGTACTGCTAGACATACAGCCCGGCGTCTTCAATCTGGCGGTGCGCATGCTGGGCCATCGCGACGATGCAGCAGACGCTACCCAGGAAATCTTGCTCAAGGTGGTGACCCATTTGGGCAGCTTCAGGGGCGATGCGGCCTTTACCACCTGGGTGTTCCAGATCGCTCGCAACCACCTGCTCACCGCCAGTACGCAAAGCCGTGAGTCACCCGAGGTTTCGCTGGACGCCATGGCGGAGCGGCTCCAGCAAGGGCTGGAGTTTGGGGAAACGCTGGCCGCACAGCATAGCGGCGAGCAATCCCTGACACCCGAAGACAAGTTGGCAGCCCGCCAGGTCGCCCTGGGCTGTACGCAAAACATGCTGATGTCCCTGGACCGCGAGCAGCGCCTGGTCTACGTGCTGGACACCGTCTTCGGACTGTCGTCTGCGGACGCGGCACAAGTGCTGGACACAACACCAGCGGCCTACCGGCAGCGGCTGGCTCGCACCCGAGCACGCATGGAAAACTTTGTGACCAGCACCTGTGGACTGGCGCGCTCGAATGCCGACTGCCACTGCCACAAACAGCTGCCAGCACTGGCGCACCAAGCCACCACTGCACGCTTGTCATCCAAGCCGTTGATGGCCATCCACCCCATCGAACTGCAGCAGGCCGAACGCGCCTTCGACGCCCTGGTGCGGGTGGGCGATGCGGCTGCGGTGTTCCGCGCGCACCCGGACTACCAGGCCCCCGAAAGCCAGCGCGCCGCCATCCGCGCCGTGCTGCGGGCCGAGGGCTTTTGGGGGGACGAACGTGCAAGCCACTGATTCACAAATCCTGCCCATCACCACCGCTGACGGTTACCACCTGAAGGGCACCCTGTTTGGCAGGCCTCAGGGGCATCGGGCACCCATACTGATTGCAGGCGGCCTGGGCATCAACCAACGCTTCTACCAAGCCTTCGCCCAATGGCTGGCACTGCGGGGTCACACCGTGCTGACCTTTGACCTGCGGGGCATCGGCGCATCAAAGCCACCGGGCGTAAGTTTGCGATCCGTGCAAGCCGACATGCTGACCTGGGCGCAACAAGACTTTGCAGCCGCTGTGCAAACCCTTTGCACCGTGACAGGGGCACAACAAGCCACCGTCATAGGCCATAGCCTGGGAGCACACCACCCCGCCATGACCGTTCCGGCGGCCCAGGCACGCATCCACAAGCTTTTGTCGGTAGCAGCAGGCGCAGGCTATTGGCGCGACTGGGCAGCCCCCTCACGCAACAAGGCACCCCTCATGCTGCATCTGGCTGGCCCCTTGCTCACCCCTGTTTGGGGCTACTTTCCGGGCAAACGTCTGGGTATGGTCGGTGACCTTCCTGCCGGCGTCATGCGGCAGTGGAGCCGCTGGTGCCGCCATCCCCAATTTGCGTGGGGGGCCGAGCCCGACAAGCTGCGGGGGGTGTTGCAGGCGGCACGTTACCCCATCCACGCACTGAGCTTTGCCGACGACGAAGCCATGACACTGGACTGCACCCGCAAACTACTGGCTGCCACACCGCATGCTGCCTCCACGCTGGAAGTCATTGACCCCGCCAGCGTGGGGGTCCTGCGCATTGGCCACATCGGAGCGTTTCGCAAGGAGATGGAACAGCGGCTTTGGCCACACATGGCACGCTGCGTGGAGCAGTGACTGAGTGCAATGCGTTCAAATTACTACGTTTTTGATAGCACCAGAACCATATTTTTCGGGGGCTAGAGGCCGATTTTTCTTAATCTCACTCCAGCAGAGCCGCATACACCAAATTGCGGAACAGCGGCCGGTAACAGTCCCGCTGGTTGGGCGCTTGCAGCATCATCAATGCGAAGAAGTCTTTGGCCGGGTCCACAAAAAACGTGGTACCCGCAATGCCACCCCAGAAGTACAGGCCCTTGGAGCCAGCCTGCGCTGCCACCCCCTCCTCCAACCGTACCGCAAAACCCAGGCCGAAGCCGTGACCCGGCGGCAGCAGTTCGCCGGAGCGGCCTGCGCGGTGCACGCCTATTTGACCCAGGTGATCGGCCGTCATGTAACGCACGGTGGCGGTGCTGAGAATGCGCTGGCCGTCCAGCGCGCCGCCGCTGAGCAGGCACTGCAAAAAGCGGGCGTAGTCGGCCGATGTGGATGCCAAACCAGCGCCACCGGCCTCCATGGCAGCAGACTTGCGCAGGTCGATCAGGCGCGGGGCAATGCCGCCGTCGGGATCAATTGCAAAGGGCTCGGCAATGCGGTGGTGTTTATCGGGCGGCACCACAAAGCTGGTGTCCACCATGCGCAGGGGGCCCAGAATGTTGTCTTGCAGGAAGGTGCCCAGCGTCTGGCCACTGACCACTTCCACCAGCGCACCCAGCAGATCCGTGGCGCGGCTGTATTCCCAGACCGTGCCAGGCTCGAACATCAGCGGCAGTGCTGCCAATGCTTTGGAAAATTCACGGTTGCTGCGCGTGCGCGAGGCCAGCCGGGCCTGGGCGTATTGCCGCTGGATGGGCTCGCTGCCCAGGATCTCATACGTCAGCCCCGCCGTGTGGCGCAGCAGGTCTTGCACGGTGGGCTCAGTCTTGGGGCGCCGCTGCACGGTCTGGCCGTCCACCAGCGCGCTGACCTGTATGTCGGCGAACTCCGGCAAATACTTGGCCACCGGGTCGCTCAACAGCAACTGTCCGCGCTCCATCAACTGCATCACCGCCACTGACACGATGGGTTTCGTCATGGAGTAGATGCGGAAGATGGAGTCCAGCTCCATCGGCACGCCGTGGGCCGGGTCCTGCTGGCCCACGTTTTGGTGCAACAACACCTGGCCGTGGCGGGCGATCAGGGCCACCGCGCCGGGCAGGCGGGCCTTGGCCACCTCGGCCTGCAGTGTCTCGACCAGGTGGCGTACGCGCTGCGGGCAAAAGCCCAGGTCTTTGGCCGATCCCAGCGGCAGTGCTTGACCCGATGGCATCAAGTACCGGCTCCCGACTGACCATAGCGCTGGCGCGCCAGAGCCGCGCCTTGGGCCAGGGCTTCCAGTTTCTTGACCGCCACCTCGCGGCTCATGGGCGCAAGACCGCAGTTGGTGCAGGGGAAGATACGGTTGCGCGGCAGGTGCTGCAAGGCCACACCAATGGTGTCGGCCACCTGCTCGGGTGTTTCGATCTCGGCGCTGGCCACGTCAATCACACCGACCATCACGTCCTTGTCCTTCAGCAGCGCCATCAGGTCTGGCGGCACATGGGAGTGGTAACACTCCAGGCTCACCTGTTGAATACTGCTGGCGGCCAGGGCCGGAAAAATGTCGGCGTATTGGCGCCATTCCTGGCCCAGGGTTTCCTTCCAGTCATTATTGGCCTTGATACCGTAGCCGTAACAGATGTGCACCGCTGTTGTACAGGTCAGGCCGCGTGCGGCAATTTCCAAGGCTTTGACGCCCCATTCGGCCGCGTCCTTCATATAGACATTAAAAGCCGGCTCGTCGAACTGGATGATGTCCACGCCGTCGGCCTGCAGAGCCAGCGCTTCCTGGTTCAGCAGCTCGGCAAAGGCGAAGGCCATCTTGCGTTTGTCACCATAAAAGCGATCGGCCACGGTGTCCACAATGGTCAGCGGGCCGGGCAAGGTGAACTTGAGCTTCTTCTTGGTGTGGGCGCGGGCCAGCTGGGCCTCGAAGGCGTGCACACGGCCTTTGAGGCGCAGCT
Source organism: uncultured Rhodoferax sp. (assembly GCA_963513355.1). GTDB lineage: Bacteria > Pseudomonadota > Gammaproteobacteria > Burkholderiales > Burkholderiaceae_C > Allorhodoferax. Next base: position 38,582 of record CAUPQG010000012.1, read on the forward strand.
CGGCAATCACCTGGGGCACCTGGGCGTCGTAGCGGTTGTTGCGTATGCCCATGGTGACTTTGTTCTCAAAGTCTATGCCCTCCACCTGCTCCAGAAAACCATGCACAAAGTGCTGGCGGCTTTGCTCACCGTCGCCCACGATGTCCAGGCCCGCATCTTCCTGAGCCTTGATCCACAACAGCGTGGCATCTGCCTTGGCCTGTTGCAGCTCGGGGCCAGCCAGCTTCCACTGGGGCCAGAGTTTTTCGGTTTCGGACAACCATGAAGGTTTGGGCAGGCTGCCGGCAATGGCGGTTTCAAACATGGGAATCTCCTGAAGAAGAACGTGGTCGGGCCGGCACGACATCGTGCTGGTACTCGGGCAATTTTGCGCCGCAGTGCAGGCAATAGTTGGCATCGGCCGAATGCCCTTCGGTCAGGCATTCGTGGCAGGTGCGGGTAGTGGGCGGGCTCATTCGGCGCTGTGCGGTCATTTCAGCGGTGACGATGCCAGTAGGCACGGCCAACGTGCCCCAGCCCAACAGCATCATCACCGACGCGATCAGGCGGCCCAGGTCGGTCTTGGGCGTGATGTCACCAAACCCGACCGTGGTCATCGTGGTGATGGCCCAGTACACCGAGGTCGGGATGTTGGTAAAACCATTGGCGGGCCCCTCCACCACATACATCAGCGTGCCCATGACCAGCACAATCATCAGCACCGCCGTCAGAAACACCAAAATCTTTCGGCGGCTGGCGCGCAGCGCGGCACCCAAAGATTGAAACTCTGCCATGTAGGCGGTGAGTTTGAAGACGCGGAACACGCGCAGCAGCCGCAGCACCCGCACGTCGATCAGGGCATGCACCTCCGGCACCAAGAGCGCAATATAGGTGGGCAACAAGGCGGCCAGGTCGATCAGGCCGTAGAAGCTCAGGGCATACCGCATGGGATGGCGCACACATACCAGGCGCGCCACATACTCCAGCGTGAAGGCAACGGTGAACACCCACTCCAGAATGCCAAACGCCGCGGCATACCGCGCACCCACCGTCTGCACGCTGTCAAGCACCACCACCGCCACACTGGCCAGGATAACGACTATCAGCCATTGGTCGAACAAACGCCCGGCCCGCGTATCCGCCTCAAAAATAATGGTGTAAAGCCGCAGGCGCCAACCAGTTAAAGGCTTGCCCAGCGAATCATCCAATGCATCCAAAACTACGTCCCCTCTGCTTCCTGTAAGGTGCGCCACATGACCTTGCCCGCTCCGCTTTTGGGCAGTGCGTCGACAAACTGCACCACGCGCGGCACTTTGTAGACCGCCATGTTCTCACGGCACCAGTCCACAATGCCCTGCTCGGTCACCAGATCTTTGTGGGTGGAGCGTAGCACCACCACAGCCTTGACCGATTCGCCGCGGTAGCTGTCGGGGGTGGAGATGACACAGGCCTCCTGGATGGCCGGGTGGCGGTACATCAGCGCCTCCACCTCGGCCGGCCAGACCTTGAAACCCGATGCATTGATCATGCGTTTGAGCCTGTCGGTCAGGAAGAAGTAACCGTCTTCATCCACCCGGCCCAAGTCGCCGGAACGGAAGAAACGTTTGCCATCCAGCTCGATAAAGGCAGCCGCGGTAGCGTCCGGGCGTTTCCAGTAGCCGTTGAACACCTCGGGGCCATGCATGATGATTTCACCGGCCTCACCCACCGGCATTTCCTGCAGGGTGTCGGGGTCTATCACCCGCGCGTCGGTGCCCATGAAAGGAATGCCCAGGCACTGTTGTTTGGGCGCGTCTGGAGGGTTGCTGTGGCTGGGGGCGGCGGTCTCGGTCAGGCCATACCCTTCGATGTAGCGCAGGCCAAACTGCTCCAGCAGACGCTGGGCCACCGCCTGGGGCATGGCCGCACCGCCGCCGCCAATGTAGACCAGGCTGGACAGGTCATAGCTGGCAAAGTGGGGGCTAGCCAGCAGGTCGATCACCATGGTGGGGATATTGGTCCAGTGCGTCACCTTCCAGCGCGAGATCAGGCGCCCGGCCAGGTCGCGGTCCCAGCGCGGCATCACCACCAAGGTGGCACCGGCGCGGATGCTGGTGTGCATGACGCTGACCATGCCCGTGATGTGGAACATGGGCACCACCACCAGCACCACATTCTCAGCCGAACCATTGCCCCACATGCCGCTTGCCACCGCGTTGTGCATGATGCTGCTGTGCGGGTGCATGCAGCCTTTGGGCAGACCGGTGGTCCCGCTGGTGTAGGGCAATATGGCCAGGTCTGCAGGGCCAACCGTGAGCGCCGGAAGTTCGCCGCTGCCCTCCAGCGCTTGATTCCAGTCCAACACTTGGCCCCCTTGTAACTCAGGTGGGCGGTGGCGGCCCAGCAGCCACTGGCTCCAGGTTGCGGGCGGGGCATCGTCCCCCGCCACGTCAGAATCGAAGGCATCGGCAAACTGCGTGGTGATCAGAACCTGCAGGCGGTCCTTGGCGTCCAGTGCATCACTGGCGCGGGCCATCTCGGCCGCAAGGTCTGCGGTGGTGATGGCAATACGCGCATCGGGGTCGGTGATGTAGTGCTTGAGCTCTTCGGCGCGGTTCATGGGGTTGACGGGCACCACCACGGCGTTGGCCCGCAGAATCGCAAAGTGGGCAATGACCAGTTGCGGGCAGTTTTGCATGCACAACACAACCCTGTCACCCTTTTCGACCCCTAGCCCCCGCAAACACTTTGCGAGGCGCTCTGCTTTTTGTAGCAAATCGACATAGGTCAACACGGTACCAAAGAACACCAGAGCGGCCTTGTCGGGGTAGCGGCGCGCGCTGGTCTCCAGGTTGTCCCATAGAGAGGTGGCCGGCGGGGTGATGGAATGGGGTAGCCGCTTGGGCCAGAACGTGTAGTGGGCGCGCACCGAAACTCCTTGGTAGAAAACTCACGGTAAGCCTAATGCCCGAAAGCCCCTGCCGCATCCGGGTAGCCACCAAGAAAGGTCCATTCCAGTCGCGTGCGCGACCCCAGCCGGATGCAAGCCCATTGGTTCGATCCGGCACAGCCGTCGTAATATCAAGCCGTGTTGGCCCCTATACCAACCCAAGACGAATAAACAAAGCCAGGAGACACCCATGACACTTCGCCGCCGCAGCTTCAACCTATCCGCACTCGCCGCAGCCACTCTGTTGGCCGCATGTGCATCAGGGCCGAGCAACTTTAGTTATCAGCCCTTTGTGCAACCAGAAGGCGCATCGGGCATCACCGAAAAACCAGGCTGGGCCACTGCCCAATTCGCCGTGGCAGCAGCCAACCCGCTGGCCACTGACGCTGGCTACCAGGTACTCAAGGCCGGTGGCAGCGCGGTTGATGCAGCCATTGCGGTGCAACTGGTGCTGGGCCTGGTGGAACCGCAGTCCAGTGGGATCGCGGGTGGCGCGTTTTTGCTGCACCACGACGGCCGGACAACCGAGGCCTTTGATGGTCGCGAAACTGCGCCCGCATCTGCCGATGAAAACCTGTTCATGAAAGATGGCAAGCCCATGGCCTTTGACGACGGCCTGGTCGGCGGACGCTCCGTAGGGGTTCCCGGCGCTATGCGCATGCTGGAGTTGGCGCACAAACAACACGGCAAGCTGCCGTGGGCCAAACTGTTTGAGCCGGCCATTGCCCTGGCCGAGGGTGGCTTCCAGGTCAGTCCGCGCTTGAATACGCTGGTCAAAACAGACCCCCATTTGAAGAAAGACCCGGTAGCCAACGCCTATTTCTTCAAACCCGATGGCGAGGCCCGCGACGTTGGCTTCAATCTGCGCAATCAGGCCTATGCAGATGTGCTCAAGCGTTTGGCCGCCGAGGGCAGCAAGGCACTGCATGAGGGCGCCATAGCGCAAGCCATCGTCGACAAGGTGCAAAAACACCCTTCCAATCCCGGCAAGCTGACCATGGCCGATATGGCCGGATACACGGCAAAGAAACGCGACCCGATTTGCGTGGACTACAAAGCCAGCACCGGAAGAGACTATGCAATCTGCGGTATGCCACCGCCCTCATCGGGCATGATTGCCGTGGGGCAAATTTTGGGCACTCTGGCGCACACCCGGGCTGGCAGCATCCCGCTGGAGGCAAACGGTTTGCCAGGCGCTGAATGGCTGCACCTCTACACCGAAGCCTCACGGCTGGCCTTTGCAGACCGGGGCCTGTATCTGGGCGATCCCGATTTCGTGCCAGCTCCTGACGGAAAGCTAGGTGGCAATTGGGGTGCCATGCTGGCACCTGCTTATCTTGCAGGGCGCGCGCAAGGCATTGCTGGAACCAGCATGAAAGGTGATGCCAAGCCCGGCACTCCTGCAGGCGTGAAGACCGCATTCGGACATGCAGCAGATCAGCCCGAATACGGCACAAGCCACATCAGCATCATCGACGGCTACGGCAATGCTTTGTCGATGACAACCACCATTGAAGCCGCTTTTGGTTCACGGCAAATGGTCAACCCCGGCAGCGCTACCGCCGGCGGCGGATTTTTACTGAACAACGAGTTGACCGATTTCAACTACAACCCCAACGATGCAACGGGCAAGCCCACCGCCAACCGCGTGCAGCCTGGAAAGCGGCCCCGCAGCTCCATGAGCCCGACCCTCGTGTTTGACAAGTCCAACGGCAAGGTGGTCCTCACGGGTGGCAGCCCGGGTGGTGCATTGATCATCCACTTCACCGCAAAAACGGTGTACGGCATGCTCAACTGGGGATTGAACGCCCAGCAAGCCATCAACTTACCCAACTTTGGTGCAGCGGGCGCCCCCACCTTGCTGGAGGAAAAGCGATTTCCCAAAGCCACTGTGGACGCACTCAAAGAACGTGGCCACGATGTGCGTGAACAAGCCATGGTCAGCGGTCTGCAAGCCATTGGTCGCGCCAACCTCAATGCTGCTTCTGGCGGTGGTAGCGGATGGTTTGGCGGAGCAGATCCACGGCGCGAAGGCGTGGTGCGTGGGGATTGATGCACCGTATTTGCCCATGCAAGCTTTGCATGAAGTCCCCGTGTAAACCCATGTGTTCGACGGGGCACAAAGTCGTAACATCACGGTGTTGCCCCGCGGGTCGAACGCGTGCAGCACATTTGACCTGGATTCATCATCAACCGAAGACTATTAGGAAACGACACATGAAGAAACATCTGTTTGCCATCGCTGCTGCGACTCTTGCTGCATCCTTGTTCCCCCTGGCTGCTTCCGCACAAGCGGTAGACACGCTGGCCAAGGTCAAGGCCTCGGGCGCCATCACCATGGGTGTGCGTGATTCGTCGGGCGCGCTGTCCTACACATTGGGTGACGGCAAGTACACAGGCTTTCACGTTGAAATTTGCAGCCGCGTGATCGCTGAAGTTGAAAAGGCGGTCGGCAAAAAGCTGGAAGTGAAGTACCAGCCCGTTACCTCGCAAAACCGTATTCCCCTGGTGCAGAACGGAACCGTGGACATTGAGTGTGGTTCCACAACCAACAACGCCACACGCCAGAAAGATGTAGCTTTCTTGCACACCACCTTCGTTGAGGAAGTTCGCATTGCGGTCAAGGCCAACTCCGGCATTACCTCGATCGCCCAGCTCAATGGCAAGAGCGTTGCTACAACCACCGGCACCACATCGGTGCAAACCCTGCGTAAAAATGAGCGCGCCACCGGCGTGGACTTCAAGGAAGTCTTTGGCAAGGACCACTCTGACAGCTTCCTGATCCTTGAATCGGGTCGTGCTGATGCCTTTGTGATGGACGGTGCCATCTTGGCTGGCAACATCGCCACTGCCAAGAATCCAGCGGACTTCAAGATCGTCGGCGAAGTACTGAGCGTAGAGCCCATCGCGATCATGATCCGCAAGGATGATCCCGCCTTCAAGAAGCTGGGCGACGAAACCATCGACAAACTTGCAAAATCCGGCGAACTCGCTAAATTGTGGGACAAGTGGTTCATGCAGCCTATCCCTCCCAAGAACACACGTGTAGGCTATGCTGCCAGCGACAGCACGAAAGCAGCTTGGGCAACACCAAATGACAAACCTATGGAAGACTACGCCAAGAAGTAATTAAGCGCTTGCCGCCTCCGGTAGCCCGCACCAGTAATTTGCTGGTGCGGGCTTCTTGCAAAGGCATACACTTTCAGATGATTCAGGGCTTGGGCCCTGCTTTCACTGGTTTAATTGATCTGGAGAAATTTTTATGGCGTGGGACTGGCAGGTATTTCTCAATGACGATGGCAGTGGAGGGAGAACCTACCTGCAGTGGATGATGGACGCTTGGGGCTGGACCCTGTCGGTTGCGGGTAGCGCCTGGGTCGTCGCCATGGTGGTTGGTGCACTGATTGGCACCCTGCGCACATTGCCCAATAGCCCCTGGCTGGTACGTTTCGCCAACGTCTGGGTCGAGTTGTTTCGCAACATACCGCTTCTGGTTCAAATTTTCCTTTGGTACTTTGTGGTGCCGAAGATTTTCCCGGTCATGCAAGGCATTCCCAGCTTTGTGCTGGTGGTGTTTGCACTGGGTTTCTTTACCTCGGCACGTATTGCCGAGCAGGTGCGTGCCGGCATCCAGTCCTTGCCCAAAGGACAGCGATACGCCGGCATGGCCATGGGTTTTACGACCTCGCAAACCTACCGCTATGTGATTTTGCCCATGGCATTTCGCATCATCCTTCCGCCGCTGACCAGTGAGTCCATGAACCTGCTGAAGAACTCATCAGTGGCTTTTGCTGTATCTATTGCCGAACTGACCATGTTTGCCATGCAAGCCCAGGAAGAAACCTCACGGGGTATCGAGATTTATATCGCCGTCACCGCGCTATACGCCATCTCAGCATTTGCTGTGAACCGTGTCATGGCCTTTGTCGAAAAGAGAGTTCAGATCCCGGGCTATGTAGTCGCGGGTGGCACAGGCGGAGGGCACTGACATGGGCGGACTCGACCTTACCTTCGTAAACTGGGACATCATCAGCAAGTTTGTGCTGAGCGGTTTCATGTTCAGCGTCAATCTGACCATTGTGGCCACCTTGGGTGGCATATTGTTCGGCACCATATTGGCCTTGATGCGCCTCTCCGGTAACAAGCCCATGGCGATGGTTGCCACCGTCTATGTCAATGGCATGCGCAGCGTTCCACTGGTCATGGTGATTTTGTGGTTCTTCCTGCTGGTGCCGCTTATCACGGGGCGCCCGGTCGGTGCAGAACTCTCGGCGACGATTACCTTCATCGCGTTTGAGGCCGCCTACTTCAGCGAGATCATGCGAGCAGGTATCCAGTCCATTCCACGTGGCCAGGTTCATGCAGGGCAAGCGCTGGGTATGACCTATTCGCAAAACATGCGTCTGGTGGTTCTGCCCCAGGCTTTTCGCAACATGTTGCCCGTTTTGCTGACGCAAACCATCATCCTGTTCCAGGACACATCGCTGGTGTATGCCATTGGTGCCTACGACCTGCTCAAGGGATTCGTGACCGCAGGCAAGATTTATGGACGTCCTGAGGAGGCCTACATCATGGCCGCCGTTCTGTACTTTGTGGTGTGTTTTGGTTTGTCGGCGCTGGTCAAGCGGCTGCAGAACAAAATCGCCATCATCCGCTAACCTTCTCAAAAGTATTGAAACATGATCAAGATTGACAATGTCTCCAAGTGGTATGGCCCGGTTCAGGTTTTGAACAATTGCTCTGTCACCATTTCAAAAGGCGACGTGGTAGTGGTTTGCGGGCCTTCGGGCTCTGGCAAATCCACGCTCATCAAAACTGTCAACGGCCTGGAGCCGGTACAGCAGGGCAAAATTTTTGTTGACGGCACAGAGCTTCAGGCACCAACTACCAACCTGCCACAACTTCGGAGCAAGGTTGGCATGGTGTTCCAGCACTTTGAACTGTTTCCGCACCTGAGCGTTACCGAGAATCTGACCATCGCCCAAATCAAAGTACTGGGACGTTCTCCAGACGAAGCCAAAGTACGCGGACTGAAGATGTTGGACCGAGTAGGCCTGACTGCCCACAAAGACAAATTCCCCGGACAACTCTCGGGTGGTCAGCAGCAACGTGTGGCGATTGCGCGTGCCCTGTCCATGGACCCCATCGTTATGTTGTTCGACGAGCCCACATCGGCGCTGGACCCTGAAATGGTTGGTGAAGTGCTGGACGTCATGGTGACACTGGCCAAAGAAGGGATGACCATGATGGTGGTGACCCATGAGATGGGATTTGCCCGCAAAGTGGCCAGCCGGGTTATCTTCATTGACGTGGGCGGCAAGATCCTGGAAGACTGCTCCAAGGATGAGTTCTTCAACCACCCGGAGAACCGCCAACCCCGAACAAAAGACTTCCTGAGCAAGATTCTCCAGCACTGAACTCACGTTATTGAAGAAGGATCAACTGCCATGCCCAGCGCCATCCACCGATCCATTTCCACACGATTGACGCTTGGGTTTGGCGGAATATTGATCCTGCTGATTGCTGTGGCGGCCGTGGGCCAGATATCCGCCAAAGCAGTGCAAAAGCGCATGCAGGAAATCACCGGGGTGAATGCCAGCAAGACCAAGCTGGCCAACGCCATGCTGGCCAGTGTTAACGCGTTGGGCATACAAAGCCGCTCGGTGGTGATGCTGGATGCGGTTGACCCTGCTCGCTCGAAGGAGCAAAGCCAGCAGCTGAACGAATCACTCAAGCGCTATGCGGCGCAACAAAAGGAACTGTCCGCACTGGTCCAGTCAGGAGACACCAACCCTGAAGAGCTGGCCCTGATGCAGGAAATCGAAGCCATCGCTACAAAGACCGGCCCTGAACTCCAGCAAGCTGCGATCCAGGCGCTAGATGGAGACCCGGTCGCCGCCAATATGACGGTGATGGTGCGCGCAAACCCTGGCGAGCTCGCATGGAATAAGAAGCTCGCAGGAATGGTTGAATTGCAATACGCGCGCAGCCAAGAGGCAACCCAGCTGGCTGAGAAGACCCAATCGCAGGCCATGGCAACGGGTGTTGTACTGGTGATTGCCGCGTTGGCATTGGGTGCATTGATTGCTTGGCGCATTACCGTGAGCATCACCGCCCCTATTGGCCGCGCTGTGGTCGTCGCCGAACGGATCGCGGCTGGTGATCTGACGTCGGCCGTTGACGTGCGCATCAACGATGAAACCGGACGCCTTCTGGAAGCCATTGCCACCATGCAAGACAAACTGCGGCAACTGGTTGGCAATATCAGTCAGACGGCGAACAATATCGAGTCCTCCAGCGCCGAAGTTGCCAGTGCTACCCTGGACCTTAGTCAGCGTACCGAAGTGGCCTCGCACAGCCTGCAATCGGCGGCCAACAATCTGGAAAATCTGAATGAAACAGTGGAGCACAGCGCGGAGTCGGCTCGCAACGCCAATCGCCTCGCCGCAGCTGCTTCAGACACGGCAACCCGCAGTGGAGAAGTAGTGAGCAGAGTCGTTCAGCGTATGGATGACATCAGCGCCAGCTCGCGCAAGATTGCAGACATCATCAGCGTTATTGACGGCATTGCATTTCAGACCAATATCCTGGCGCTGAATGCGGCGGTCGAAGCGGCCCGCGCCGGCGAACAAGGGCGTGGTTTTGCCGTTGTGGCTGGCGAGGTGCGAAGCCTGGCAGGCCGCGCCGCAGCATCGGCCAAGGAAATCAAGACACTGATCGGTAACAGTACTGAACAAGTGGAAGCAGGAACAGCGCTGGTCGCACAGGCTGGCAGCATCATTCAGGACATGGTGCAGTCGGTAAAGGAAGTGTCCACCATTGTTGGTGAGATTGCCGTTGCTACCGGCGAGCAGAGTGGGCGAATCGGCTCCATCTCACACGCTGTGACACAGCTTGACGATACCTTGCAGCAAAATGCGGCCATGGTCGAGGAAAGTGCCGCCGCGTCCGAAAACCTGAAAGACCAGGCCCTTAACCTCACACACATTGTGAGCACCTTCAAACTTAGTCGGGACGAAGTGGGCTACTCTAGCCAGGCAAAGTCGATCCCGCCCAGCAGCAACAACCAACGCTTGTTATCCAATCGGTCTTCTTGAGCACCAGATAAAGCAGCGCGTGGAGCGCTACAAAAGTTACTGTTACCTGGTTTTTCGGTACGAGCGAAAGGCCTCAGCGTAAACTGCTGAGGCCTTTTGTATTTTTGTTCTGGAGTACGGGAAGATGAAACCATGCACTGTAAGTATCTTTGCCACCTTGGTGGCATGTCTGAGCCTTGCTTGGTCTGCCCCCGCACAAGCTGGTAGGACGCTGGACGGTATCAAGGCACGTGACAAGGTTGTGTGCGGCGTTCATACGGGCCTGACAGGCTTTTCTGCTGCCGACTCCAACGGCAACTGGAGCGGCCTGGACGCCGACATCTGTCGAGCCATTGCAGCCGCCGTCCTCGGAAATGGCGATAAGGTCAAGTTTGTGCCGCTGCCTGCGCAAGCCCGCTTCACGGCGCTACAGTCGGGTGAGATCGACGTATTGTCACGCAACACGACCTTCACCCTAACCCGCGACGCCTCCCTTGGCCTGAGCCAGACCGCGGTAACCTACTATGACGGTCAGGGCTTCATGGTGCCAGTCAAGAGCAAGATCAAGTCCCCCAAACAGCTCAAGGACCAGTCCGTGTGTGTGCAATCGGGCACCACCTCCGAAAAAAATCTGACGGACTATTCCAAGACCCATGGGCTAAACATCAAGCCCGTAGTTTTCGAAAAACTCGAAGTTGTGGAAGGTGCCTACTTCTCTGGCCGCTGTATCGCTTACACCAGTGAAACATCAGGTCTGACCTCTGTCCGGCACAAATCAGCCAAGAATCCGGCTGACCATGTCATCCTGTCAGAAATCATTTCCAAAGAGCCCTTGGGTCCGTTGGTACGCCGAGGTGACGATGAGTGGTTTGCCATTGTCAAATGGGTGATCTACGGGCTGATCGAAGCGGAAGAGTATGGCGTAACCCAGGCCAACGTGAACACCATGAAAACCAACCCAAACCCTGTCGTGGGTCGCTTGCTGGGCGTCACAGAAGACACGGGTAAGCTGCTGGGACTCGACAAGGAATGGCTAGCTCGTGCCATCAAAACCACCGGCAACTACGGTGAGATTTTTGAGCGCAATGTCGGATCCAAATCGGCACTGCAATTGCCCAGGGGGTTAAACAATCTATGGAACAAGGGTGGCATCATGTACGCCATACCCGTTCGCTAAACCAGCAGCCACAATGACCCCTCAGGTAAAACAGGAGGTCACTGCAGCTGAAGTCTTAGCCAATAGAGCAGAGACCGTCAAACACCTACCAGCTTCTTAAACGACGGCAAAACCGCATCGCCCTTGAACGGCTTCACAATCCAGCCCTTGATGCCGGCAGCCTTGCCACGTTCTTTCATGACGGGCGAATTCTCTGTGGTGAGCATAACGATGCTGACAGCATTGTTGTTGAGCTCACTGCGCACCTTTTCGGCCATCGTCAGGCCGTCCATATTAGGCATGTTGACATCACATACGATCAACTTGATGCCAGGATCAGCCTTGAGTTTGACCAAACCGTCGCGTCCATCCACCGCAAGGGCCACCGTAAGTCCGTTCTTTTGCAGAAAATCGCCCACTTCATTACGGACGGTGCTTGAGTCATCTACTACCAAAATTTGTGCCATAACAAGCCCTCTTAAGTTTCAGAAAAATTCCAGTTCACCAGAAGAAACGAAATCGTCAACCGATGCAACATTCTCGGCGAAATCCTCTGGCGACCAACTCAAATTAAAGACGAATTTTTGTTGGATCACCAATGGTCGAAACGAAGCATCATTCGCATCGGATATGGTGTACTTAAAACAAAGTTGCGGGTTCTCCGAACCAAACGAAATGTAGCGGTGCAGATTATTGATGATGATGGGTACTTGCGACAGATAGGTATCTTCACGCACATTCGACAAATAGCGATTCTTAATGGCGCCCCAGATGAGATTGGTAATCTCACCGAGCAGTCCATTGAGGTGTCGGAAATCAAACGCATCCTGGGGATTGAGAAAAGTACGCCCGGCCTTAACCATATGCGTCAAAGCGTCCTCCTCAGTCTGCAGCATCATGTAGCCACGGCACCAACTGCTTTCTAACGGGATCAATGTAAAGATTTCGCCAAAAATCAGGCGGTCCCGAACCAGGTAAGGTGCTTCAACTTCAACTTTCACGGACTTGAACTGGCTCTCAAGTGCAGGAATTGCAATTTCAGTAATGCCGCGGACCAGTGCGTTCGGATACGAGCGGCTGAAAATGTACTCCTCAATGACGGATTGCAGCTTGGAGATCGTGTCAATGGTGTAGGTGGCACTGAACAACGGCCGATCACGCTCGGCCAGATCATCATTGCCGTCCACAGCCTCGCGACGCAGAAAAATGGGCAGTTCAGGGCGGACCGCGTGAATCTTACGGGCCAACCCAATACCGCCCTGTGCACTAATGGCATAGGACTCGGATAGCAGGATGGCGCCCAAATCCAGGTTGGAACGGAGCACAGCCATAACGTTGTCGGGCAGAACCTTAAGCCCGACCAAACTGTTGCTATCGCAAAAAACCTTGATACGGTCAAGACAACTTGCATCATTGTCCAAGACCAACACCTTGCTGACAATCTTTGCCTGTTCGGTCATTTTGCTTCCTTTTGAAAATGCAAACCTTGCCTAGAAAAACTCCATCTCGCCGGCGGCCGTAGCGTCTTCGGCCACTGCCCAGTCAAAATCGATATCCCCATAGTCACGCACGCATAGCGAGACATAAAACTGCCGGTCGCCATTGATGGTGGCGCGAAAATGTTGAAGGTGCCCACCATTGAGTGACTCCAGGTGGTTTACACAGTCGCGCTCGATGATGTTGGGGGTGGACATGGCCACATGGGGATAGACGGTTGCCAATTCACGATTCAACGTGCCACAGCATATGTTGCCGCACTCCCGAATGGCGTCAAAAAAAGCATTCTCATTCATCTCGGCAGGGTCAACATTGTTGACCCCGGCAAAATACCCTCGAGTTGCCTCATCTGGTGAAAAATAGATCATCACCGACAAGCGAAACACGAACGAAGCCACCGTAAGCATGACGACACTGGTTTCCTTGATGTGCTTGAGGTTGGGGACCACCTCAACTTCACACGTTTCAGGCGATGATCCACCCATGCTGGCCTTTACGCCCAGCATGACCATTTGGTCAAAGCTATTCTGTGCGCGATTGCTTATCATGTGGGGTCGCTCTAAGGCGCAAGCCCGTCTTTGATCTTGTTGTTAATCAGGTTAAGCCCCGTCAGCGAACTGATGATCATCTTCCCCCCAGCTTGCAAGTCCTGAAAAGTGGTGGTGGTAATCAAATCATTCTGGTGCAGGCTATTGCGATAACCTTCAGACAGACTCTCTGCCCTAGCAGCCAGGTTTCGCATTTCATCAGCCACTACAGCGAAACCACGCCCGGATGCGCCAGCCCTAGCCGCCTCAATCGAGGCGTTGAGCGTCACAATGATCATGTATTTCACAATGGACGCAAATTCGTCGTTCTTTTCATGCATAGCCCGGTTGTGAACGACCAATTCGTTCATGTCGGCATGCCAACGTTCGAAGGTCTTTACCAAGTCGAGCAACGTCACGATTTCGCCAGCCAAGGCCTTGCTGTTGTCCAGAGCGGAAGCTCCCGCATACTGGCTTCTCTGAAGTTGCTCCAATGCCTCTGGATGCAGATCCTGACGCAATCGTTCAATCTCCGCCTCCATCGCGGAACGCTCGCGCTCGGACGAATCGAGCAACTCCTGGTGTTCTCGCTGTTGCGCCTCTAGCAACTCCTTCAAGTGCTGCGTCTCATCGCTCGCCTCTTGAGAGTCGGCCATTGTTGCAAGCCGGCGTTTGAGTATCAGCACCTGCCAACCCAAAAAACACGCGATTGCAACAGCCGCAATTAGCAGAAATACTGTTGTGTTGCCCATGGCACCTCAATCAATTAACGCTTGGTACAGACAAGACTAGCATAGGCTGTCACTGTTCGCCACTCCGTAACGATCTCCTACTGACAACCCAGAGTTGCCCAACAAACCCTGAATCCTATGCTACGCGAGTTGTCAGCCGCTATATGGAAAATGTAAAGAGACTGTAGCTTCAACGCTACAGGGAAACCCCTTGGCAACTTGGCTGGACAACAGATCGCCGGTGCGCGAACATTCGGCTCATAATGGATTCGCCGAATGGCTCAAAGCTTGCTTAGAGCCTACACATTTGCGTTGGAAAAACCTGAAGGACTTCGGAAACATATGTTCAAGTCATACTTTCAATCCATGTCATTGGCACGCAGGCTGTCGCTGGGCTTCACCAGCGTCCTCATACTTTTGCTTGCGGTAGCAATTACCAGCATCTATGCCCTGCAACTGCAAGGCAAGCGGGTGCAACGCATTGTTCAGGTCAACAACGTCAAAACTTCTTTGGCCAATGACTTGATGGGAAATATCAACGACTTGGCGATTCGAGCCCGAACTGCAGCGCTGTTCACCGACATGGATCGAAAGCAGCTGGACATTGAATTTTCTGAAGCAAAAAAAGCTGAAAAGTCGTTCCTAAAAGTCGAAGAGTCGCTTGGCGCTCTCTTGGTGGGAGACAACGCCACCGACAGAGAACGCGCGCTGATGACTGACATCTCTGCTGCTGGAAAGAAAGTGTTGCCGTCCACGGCAGAGTCGTTGGAACAGGCGATGGACGCGGACAACGTGGCTGCTGTGCTCACCCTGAACAATCGGGTCAGGCCTGCGGAGATCGTTCTGCGGGCGAAGGTGACTGAGCTGATTGACCTGCAGAGCAAGATCAATGAAGAGGCCAACAATGACGTTCTCTCTTTGCAACGCACGGTATTTGTGACACTGGGGATATTGGTAACAGTAGCACTTGCCATGGGAGGTTTCATTGCTTGGCGCATAACCAATAGTGTGGTTCAGCCCATCACCCAAATGCAGGTCATGATGAGCGAAATTGCCACCAGCCAAGACTTTTCCCGCCGCGTTCCGGTGGAGCGTATGGATGAGATCGGGATGTCTATTGTGGCCTTTAACGCCATGATCGGAAAGATCCAGGAAAGCTCGCAACAACTCAAGCAAAAGACCGCCGACATCCAGGCCATGATGCACTACATACCGCAGGGTATCTTGACCGTTGTAGCAGGCAACAAGGTGCACCCAGAGTTTTCTGCGCATCTGGAAACCATTTTGGAAACCAAGGACATTGCAGGCCGCGACCTGCTTGAACTGGTCTTTGAGGATAGCAGCTTTAATGCAGAAATTCAGTCCCAGGTCGAAGCGGCTGTGAGCGCCTGTATCGGCGAAGACAGCATGAATTTTCAGTTCAACGAGCATCTGTTGGTGAGCGAGGTTGAAAAGAAGATGCCGGACGGCCGGGTGAAGATTCTCGACCTGAGTTGGTCACCCATCACCGACGATGTGGGCACCGTTGTACGCCTGATGCTGTGCGTACGCGACGTCACCGAACTCAAGGCCTTGGCAGCCGCAGCAGGCAAGCAAAAGCGCGAGCTCGACATCATTGGCCAGATCTTGGCGATTAGCCAGGAAAAATTCTCTGGGTTTGTGGAGGGATCGGTCGAATTCTTGTCTGAAAACAAGAAAATCATCGACGCAGTGGGTGCAAAACCCAAAGGCGGACTGGACCCGGAAGCAATCACCGAATTGTTCCGCAACATGCACACCATCAAAGGCAATGCGCGCACCTACGGTTTTCTGCACCTGACCAACATGGTGCACGAGGCAGAGCAAACTTACGACGAACTGCGCAAAGACCCGGATGCCGTGTGGGACCAAGAAAAGCTACTCAGCGAACTAGCCAATGCATCGGCTGCAATCGAAGAATACGCCCATATCAATAAAGTCAAATTGGGCAGAACGGGTCCGGGGCGTCGTGCAGGTGTGGAGAAATACCTGATGGTGCAGAAGCAGGACATTCAAGATGCACTGGATGTGATGGACGACTCAATACGCGGGACCGATCTGGCATCGATGCGCGCGGCACACCAGCGTGTGCACAACATGTTGCAAATGCTGGGCACCGTACGCGTTCACGAAGCCTTGGAGGGCATAGTGGAGTCGCTGCCATCGCTTGCCAAAGAATTGGCCAAAGAGCCCCCACACATCAGCATCGCCGACCACAACATTGTGCTGCGTACACAGATCGTTGATTTGTTGAAGAACGTCTTTATGCACCTGTACCGCAACTCGATGGATCACGGCATCGAGACCGGGCCTGAGCGTATCGCCAAGGGCAAGCCAGCGGCCGGAAGCATTCAACTGGAATTGGCTCTGGCCGAGGGCAAGTTGCAACTCAAGCTCCGTGATGATGGGCGCGGGCTGGCAGTTGATTACATTCGCAAAAAAGCGATTGAAAAGAAGCTGATCACAGCAGATCAGAACTTGTCACCAGAAGAAATTGCCCAACTCATTTTTGCACCAGGCTTTTCCACTGCCGAGCAGGTCACCGAAGTGTCGGGCCGTGGGGTGGGTATGGATGCGGTCAAGAGCTTTGTTGAACGCGAGGAAGGCTCCATTGAACTGTGTTTCCTGAATCCGCAGTCGGCTGGCGCAAGCGACGGCTATCGGCCGTTTGAAACGGTCATCAGCATGCCAGCGAAATTTGCGGTGCGCTCGGTTAGCTAAGACCGAACAACCCCCTCAATCAGGCTTGGGTAGGTCTGGTGACGCTGGAGTAGTGGAGGCCGACGGTCCGGAGGACGCTGTGGAGCCCAGGCGCTCGGTCGTCCAGCGCAGCAGGTCCATCCACATCTGCCGCATTTCGGGGTCTTGCGGTGTGCGCGAGGCACTGGGCAGTTCGATGGTAACAACCGGAACCCCCTTGTGAATGCCGCCGTAGTTGCCCAGGGAACCGGGAAAGATGCCGACCTGATCCAGGTAGAGGCGCCCCAAGCGACTGGGCGGCACCGAGGGGCCGTCAAAGTCCAACACTCCGTAGGGTGCATGCACACTGACAATCAAGTTGGGCTTGAAGCTGTCCATTTGCTCCAGCAAGAAGCGCGACTCTGGCTCTGACAGGGGATGATTGCCGGGCCAGCGGCGCGGGTCACGGCGGGTGCGCTCCTCCCAGTAGTGGCGCGCGTCCCGCGCCCAGTTGGGTGTAGGGAAATTGCGGTTCAGGTCCACACCCCGGGCATTCACGCGCCGCGCGGGCTTAGCGAACATGCCATCCGGGTTGAGCGTTGGGATGAAACGCCAGGAGATGGGCACGGGTGTATCGGCCGGTGGCGTTTGCGCCATTGCAATCCAGTGGAAGACCAGTGAGCTGGACGACATCTCATCGCCGTGTATCCCGCCCAGCACCAATACGCGCAATGGAACCCCTTCGGCCGGTATGTCGCGGCTCCATATCGGGCGGCCCAGCACGGACCGCGCCTTGCTGTCCTGCAATTGTGCGGCTTCACAAAGAGCCGGTTTGACATTCGGAATTTTTGCTGAATAGTCCTTGCATGACCGCATGGGTATTGCGTGAGAAGCTACGCTATTGATAGCAAACAAGAAGAGGCACAGGATTCTGAAGCACATGCGCAGATTGTAGGATGCAGCGGGGACCGCAGCTTCTTAGACCTAGCCGGGCCTAAGGTCATGAATTTCAGGTAAATTGGCCCCATGCATCCGACAGTTTCCCCACCAGCGGCCCTCCCCCCAAATTTCTCCTCGCTCGAATTCCGTGACGCCCTGGGAATGTTCGCAACCGGGGTAACCATCGTAACGGCCCGCAATGCGCAAGGCGCTTTCATTGGACTGACGGCCAACTCGTTCAACTCGGTGTCGTTGACACCACCCTTGGTACTGTGGAGCCTGGCCCGGTCGGCTGGCTCCATGGCCGCTTTTAGCACGGGTTCGCACTACGCCATCAATATCCTCAGCGCAGACCAGCAAGACCTGGCCAAACAGTTTGCCAGCCGCGACAAAGACCGTTTTGCAGGTGTGCAATTCGAGCTCGGCTCAGGTGGTGCTCCTTTGCTACAAGGCGCTGCAGCAACCTTTGAATGCTTTAACCGCAGCCGCTACGAAGAAGGCGACCATGTGATTTTTGTCGGCGAAGTGGAGCGCTGTGCACACCGCTCAGGCGCCTCTCCGCTACTGTTCCACGGTGGAAAGTTCTACGCTGAGCACCCGCTCTGATCAAACCGCACCTAGGATTTGCTATATTTAGTATAGCTACTTAGCAAGCAATTACGGGGGCTAGAGGCTAAAAACACCTCTAAGCCATTGACTAGAACGTGGAGTTGACGCTGTTGCGCATTGCCATTTGCGCGACAGCGTTGAGTGCACCATCCACCACTTGTGTGCCAGAGATCACCCGCAACTGACCTGCGGCCACCAGTTTGTCGCGCGAACGGCGTGTCATGGATTGCGCCTCGCCCACCGCACTGGTGAACAAAAACAGGCTTGCATGAGAGCTGATCCAGGTCAGTTGGGTTCGTACCCATTGCCCATTGACCAGCAACTCAACCCAGCATCCAATGGTCATGCCCGCGCCTGCGCCATCTTTGTCTGGCGTTGTGGCCACCGCAGCAGGCGTGGCAGAGGAACTCGGCCTTTCTGCGTGAGCGTCGGGCAGGTCCATGAAATTCGAGGCGCGCGCCTCTTCAGGCGCAACCCAGGGATTGCCGTCATCCACCAGTTGTATCCGCGCTGCAGTCGCTGCGCCAGCTTCTGGTGCCACCGGGGCTGGCTGCGCCACGGACTTGGGCTCGGCACGGAAGGCACGCTGGTGCAGCCCCATCAGGGCCTCAAAAAAAGCGCTGGTCTTGACGGACGGGTAATGAATCGTGTCCAGTCCCTCGCGCAAGGTGCCCAGCAACGGAGGCACCAGGCGGGTGAGTTTGGGGGTGTCCTTGCGGCCGAGGTCCGGATGGGTGCTCCACAACAAAGCCGATACCAAAGATTGGTACCGTTCTGCAGGACTTCCGGCGGTGGCGGGCCCGGCAAGCCGCGCCTGTGCCACCACCTGGGCCCAAGGGCCGCACAGAAATTCCAGCACAACCGGTGGAACCTGCTGCGCATCGCGAAGTGCAGCAATTTCCTGGGCAATTTTCTCGGCCAGCACGTTGCGCTCCTCTGCGTTTTGCAGGGCTTGTACGGCTTGGTCGAGGCTACGTTCGTTACGCTGCTTGGCCTCGTTCCACTCCTCACGCAATACATACAGAACCTGCTCGAAAGGCTCGGCACTTTCTATGGGAGCTTGGTTGAGCATGGCAAAGGCTTGCTCAACTCCGGATACGAATTCAGCAAAGCCCTTCGCCTGGGGCGAAGCAAAAGCCTGGCTGTAATCGGCAAGCTCCTGCACCAGAACACGGGCTGGATGCTGCTTGTTGGTAAACAACCGGGGATCTACCAAGGCCAAACGCAGCAGCGGAGGCTCTAGCCTGCGTATGAGCTGCTGAACGGGAGCCAACAAGCGACCATCACGCGCGATGTTGTCCACCATCAGCGTGATGACCTCGAGGCTCAGGGACTGCCCCACACTGCGCGAATGGCTGCGCAACTGGGCACGAACCGCCTCCACAGACGTGTCGCCCGCCTGTGCGGGGCCTGCGGCAGCACCGCGGCGCTGTTGCAGACGTTGCACGACCTCATCCACCTGCTGCATTTCCTTAAGCGCCTCCAGCGCCGCAGGAACCGTGGCATCGAAGTCGGAAGCAGGTGCCGGGCTGAGGGCAACGTCACTTTCAAACTCGCGAGAAAACCGTTGGGCGAACTGCTCCATGGGGGACAACGGCACCTGTGGCGCTTCCAGCTCGCCCGACAACAAACGCCGCAACTTCTCCAGCGTCAGCAAAGTTGCGTCCTTGGGCGCTGCAGGTGGCGCGGACGCTACCGGCGGCGCATGGCCCGCTGCCACCGGCATACCAGCGGGTGTTTGCAGGCTGGGCGCCAAATAGGCATCCTGTGCGACCCCGCGCCCTACTCCGTATCCACCAGCTCCTGCGGCGCTTGCCGTCTGAACCACCATGTAACCGGCGGCTACAACGCCCTGGTTCTGCAATGATGTACACAACTGGGTGTACATGGCACGCAGCTCCTGGCCCAAGGTTGTGCTCATGGCACTGAGCCAGTCCAGCTGCATGGCAGGTGGCAAACCGGTTTGTTCCACCACAGCCTTGAGGGCACTGATATAGACCTGGGGCCGCAAAGGGTTGCGGTCTGCATTGACGACCCCCAGACCCAATGTGCTGCAGATCAGTGTGTTCAGTTCGGCCAGACTGGCCTCTGCCGCCAGCATGGCAACCTGCTGGGTACGGGCCAGGGTGACACTGGTCAACACCTGAACTTCGTCCATCAACTCCAGTTCGTCAAAGCCCACATCGGTGATGGCCAAGGGACTTCCGGCTTTGCGTGTGGTTTCTGGTTTGGTAAAGGCTTCCAACAGCGCGTGCGGGTACCGCTCGCACAGCTTGGCCTCCCAGGCCCGCAGCTGCTTGCCTGATTGGGCCAGCGCATCACGCTCACGCAAGTCTCTGCAAGCCGCTTCACGCGCCTGCAAGGTCTGGCGGGCCGCTGCCACCAGCTTGCCCATCAGCATGTGCCCGCCGGCAGCGGCCTCTTGCACCGTCGCACGGTACAGCGCCTGGTATTGCGGTGAGGCGGAGGAGGCAGCTGTCGGCATATGCGCTGTTTGTCGGTGTTACTTCAGGGCCTTGTAACGCATGCGCTTGGGCTTGGCGCCCTCTTCACCCAGGCGTTTCTTCTTGTCGGCTTCGTACTCTTGGTAGTTGCCATCGAAGAAGGTCCACTGGCTATCGCCTTCTGCAGCCAGGATGTGGGTGGCGATACGGTCCAGGAACCAACGGTCGTGGCTGATAACCAACATGGTGCCGGCAAATTCCAGCAACGCATCTTCCAATGCGCGCAAGGTTTCCACATCCAAATCGTTGGACGGCTCGTCCAGCATCAGGACGTTGCCACCCGCGATCAGGGTCTTGGCCAGGTGCAATCGGCCACGCTCACCGCCGGACAACATGCCCACTTTCTTCTGCTGGTCTGCACCATTGAAATTGAAGCGGCCACAGTATGCGCGGCTGGCCATCTGGAACTTGCCGACATTCAGAATGTCGAGCCCGCCGGACACGTCTTCCCACACTGTCTTGTCGTTGGACAAATCGTCGCGGTGCTGGTCTACAAAGGCCATCTTGACGGTCTGGCCGATCTTGACGGTGCCGGAATCCGGCTGCTCTTTGCCAGCGATCAGCTTGAACAGCGTCGATTTACCGGCGCCGTTGGGGCCGATGATGCCGACGATGGCACCAGCCGGGATCTTGAAGCTCAGGTTGTCGATCAGCACACGGTCGCCGAAAGACTTGGTGACGCCCACAAACTCAATCACCTCATGGCCCAGGCGGTCCGCCACGGGAATGAAAATTTCGTTGGTCTCGTTGCGCTTCTGGTATTCAAAATCACTCAGCTCCTCAAAGCGGGCCAGACGGGCCTTGCTCTTGGCCTGGCGTGCCTTGGGGTTCTGACGCGACCATTCCAACTCCTTCTTCAGGGCCTTGGCGCGAGCTTCTTCACCCTTTTGTTCAGCTTCCAGACGTGCGCCCTTTTGGGTCAACCAGTCGGAGTAGTTGCCTTTGTACGGAATACCGGAGCCGCGGTCCAGTTCCAGAATCCATTCGGCCGCGTTGTCCAAAAAGTAACGATCGTGGGTGATGGCCACCACGGTACCGGGGTAACGCTGCAGGAACTGCTCGAGCCAATCCACCGATTCAGCGTCCAAGTGGTTGGTTGGCTCATCGAGCAACAACATATCGGGCTTGGACAGCAACAAGCGGCACAGCGCAACACGACGCTTTTCACCACCAGACAACACACCGATATTGGCGTCCCACGGGGGCAGGCGCAGCGCGTCGGCGGCGATTTCGAGCTGGTGTTCGGAATCCGTACCAGCGGTGGCAATGATGGCTTCCAATTCGGCTTGCTCAGCGGCCAGCGCATCGAAATCGGCGTCTTCTGCTCCGTAAGCGGTGTAAACCTCTTCCAGGCGCGCCTTGGCGGCGAACACCTTGCCCATGCCAGCTTCCACGCTTTCACGCACGGTCTGGTTAGGGTCCAGCTTGGGTTCCTGGGGCAGGTAACCGATGTTCAGTCCCGCCATGGGGATGGCTTCACCCTCAATCTCCTTGTCAATACCGGCCATGATCTTCAGCAGGGTCGACTTGCCGGAACCGTTGGTACCCAGCACACCAATCTTGGCGCCAGGGAAAAAGGACAGGGAAATGTCTTTCAGAATATGCCGCTTGGGCGGCACGATCTTGCCGACGCGGTTCATGGAAAAAACGTATTGGGCCATGGGTTTACAGGTAATAAATGTAGAAAAACTGGATGTGAAACTGCCGCTCTGGCACGCTGGCGCAGCGATTGGGCTGCGATGCGTGTGCCGCTGCGAATCGGATTCAGCACTGGAATAAGCCGTATTATCGACTGAGCCGCACGCTCATTGCCAACAAGGTCTTAATTCGCGCGGCCGGATGGGCTCGCAAGCCTCCGGCTTACTGCGCTGTACCGCCCGCTTTTTCCACGTCGTTACGCAGCGCGGCCTGCGCCACCGCATCCAGAGCGTGGTCCACAACCCGTCCATCGGATACAAGCCGAATCAAGCCCAGCCCCCGCAAACGGTCCATGGTGCGCCGGGACATGGAATGCGCCATTCCGCCCGAGGAAATGAACATGAACAGGGTCTTGTGCGGGCTGGCCCAGGTGAGCTGGGCACGCACCCACTGACCACCCAGCGCCAGATCCACCCAGGAACCGGTAATGAGGTTTTGCGCACTCCAGGCCATCTGGGCCGCCGGATCGGGGACTTCGTCCTCTTCGACCTCCGGTATGCGCTCGCCTCCACCCTGCAGGAAGCCGGAGTCACTGGCCTCGTTATCGGCCATCCAGAACTCCTCCACCGGCAAGCCCACGCTGTCCACGGTAGCAATATCGGCGGCGGTAGCGCGCTCGGTTGTTTCCCCTGCGGCCGCTGGGCGCGCGCCTTCGAAGGCCTGTTCATGGAATGTGATCAGCTCATCAAAGAAGACCGGTATCCGTTCTTCCGGGTAAGAGATCAGCCCCAAGCCCTGGCGCATTTTGACCAACATGCCAGGGACCATGTCCACCAATCGGGATCGGTTGCGGCGGGCCAGTTTGAGCTGCACGCTCCAGATCAGGTCGTCGACCAGCCCCAGATAACCATCGGTATCGGCCGTGCCGTCTGCACATTTCAATTGCGACTCGGCCACGACCTGCGCCCAGGGTCCGCGCAGGAAAGCAGCCACGATGTCCGGCACCTTCTTGTTCTTGAGTCGCTCGGCAAAGTCTTCCGCCAGGCGCAGGGCCAGCAGGTTGCGCTGCTCGGCATGCAAGAGGCCGCGCGCGGCCTCTTCGGCCCGCTGGCGTTGCTCCTGCTCTTCTTTGGCCCAAACGGCTTCGAGCTTTCTGAGAACATGGGCGAAAGTAGCCGCGTCACCAGGGCCGTTGACCAATATGTTCACCGACTTTTCCAGCGTCTTCTGGAAGTGCGCATAGCCAGGCTGGTCCTCGGAGGTGAAGGCCAGACTGCGGCTGGTCATCTTGTCCATAAACTGGCGCGCCGGGTGCTGGCGTTCACTAAAGAAACGTGCATCGGACTGGGACAAGGTAATCAGCACGGGCTCCATCAGCTTAAGGCTTTTGCGTACGCCACCGAGCATGCGGTGGTCCTGCGAAAGGTTCTCCAGCATCATGCGAACCACTTCCTCACCCAATTCCCGGCCCAGCTTTTTACGCTTGGACTTGTCCTTGGGTTCCGATCGCTCGTCTTCAAGCATGTCTTTGGGAGAAGCCTTGGGCGTGCCCGCAGCCGCCTGACTGGCCCGCTCGGCCAGCCGCTTCATCATGGGCTCCATGAGCTTCATGTCTTCCAGTGCCACAAATGAGGCCGGTACGGTGTGGGTGAAGTCTTTGATATTGCCGTTCAATGGCCCCATGTCCAACTCGCCGGACAACAGCCTGCGCAGCTTGTCCAGTGTTAGCAGGGTCCGGGTGACCGAACTTTCACCCGTTTTTTGCGAACCATGGGCCGCACCCTGGTGCTGCACCGGGCCAACAGGTTCTACCCCCTGAGAGCGCAACCATTCGGACACTTCCTTGTACAGCTGCCGCATGGCAATGCCCAGCATACCGGCAGCCGGCGTCATCAGGCTGGTGCGTGCCTCGTCACTGGGAACATGCTCCTGCAAGGTTTCCCGAAGGGCATACACAAAGGACTCGGGCTTGAGCGGATTGAGATGGGGCTGTACCGTCATCCAGCCCAACAGGCTGCTCATCAGTGCGTTCAGGGTTGGCAGCGCATCGTCAACAGCCAGCGAAATTTCTTGCTGGGTGAGTGCAAATTCAATGTTGGCATCGATTTGCTCTTCCTCCAGGAACTGGAAGTCGTCAAACCGCAGGGGCTGCCCCTGGGAACGCTGTGTGTCGCCACCATACAAGGCGATTCGCAATTTCTCGGAAAAAGTGGCTCTGACGGCATCGGCATTGGCGCATAGCCGCTCAATCGTCGGTTTGGCCGAAGGATTAACCGCTTGTACGGATTTGCTGCGGGTTTGCGTCAGGGATGCCTTTAGCCCGGACAACACATCGTCCACCAGCGTATCACTTTGCTCCAACACGGCCTCGATGCAATCCTGCAGGGATGGCTTGAAACTGCCGGGTTCGTGGGCAACACCCAGCCTTCGCAACAAGAACTTTTTCATTGTGTGCAGATTCTCCCAGTTGCAAAGCGCAATGACCAGCCTTTTAGGGGGCATTGTCACGCTTAACTAACACCCCCGAAACACCTTGTTGCAGGTTTTTGGATGTGATTGCGGCCAACGTGCGACAATACGGGCAGT
This sequence comes from uncultured Rhodoferax sp., assembly GCA_963513355.1. Classification (GTDB taxonomy): domain Bacteria; phylum Pseudomonadota; class Gammaproteobacteria; order Burkholderiales; family Burkholderiaceae_C; genus Allorhodoferax. The sequence goes on from CAUPQG010000012.1 coordinate 63,450, forward strand.
TGCGGTGCTTCAGTTGCCCACAACATCAGCACATTGCTGGGGATACAGGATTTGCATCCAACGTCCCGCCTTTGAATCTATCTGCCTTTGACTGATCTGGTGCCCAGGTACCAGAACAGGCCGATATCCCAAGCGCCCTGGATGGGCGCCACAACTCATGAACTTTGAAGAATTGAACTTGGCTGCGGCCATCGTTAAAGCCGTGCGCGAGCAAGGTTACGAAACGCCCACTGCCATTCAGGCCCAAGCCATTCCCCTGATCCTGGAGGGACGCGACTTGCTGGGGGGAGCCCAGACCGGCACCGGCAAAACTGCCGCTTTCACCCTACCCCTGCTGCACCGCCTCACCATGAGCCGCAGCGCCCAGAACAAATTTGGCGGCACCGGCATCCGCGCCCTGGTACTGACCCCCACCCGCGAACTGGCTGCCCAGGTCGAAGAGTCCATCCGCACTTACGGCAAGTACCTGCAACTCAGCTCCACCGTGATTTTTGGCGGTGTGGGCATGAACCCCCAGATCTCCAAACTCAAAAAAGGCGTTGACATCCTGGTGGCAACACCCGGCCGTCTGCTGGACCTGATGCAGCAAGGCATGCTGGACCTGGGCCAGGTGCAGATGCTGGTGCTGGACGAAGCTGACCGCATGCTGGACATGGGCTTTATCCATGACGTCAAGAAGGTGCTAGCCGCTGTGCCCAAGGAAAAGCAGAGCCTGCTGTTCTCGGCCACCTTCAGTGACGAGATCCGCGAACTGGCGGCCGGCCTGCTCAAGGACCCACAAAGCGTGCAGGTTACTCCCCGCAACACCACCGTGCAGCGCATCACCCAGGTGATCCACCCGGTTGGCCGCGGCAAGAAAAAGGCCTTGCTGGCCCACATCATCAACGAACACAAGTGGAGCCAGGTGCTGGTATTCACCCGCACCAAGTTTGGCGCCAACAACGTGGCCGAGTTCCTGGAGAAGAACGGCATTACCGCCATGGCCCTGCACGGCAACAAGAGCCAGGCAGCCCGCACCCAGGCGCTGGCTGGCTTCAAGAGTGGCGATGTGCGCGCACTGGTCGCCACCGACATTGCCGCACGCGGCATTGACATCGATGACCTGCCACACGTGGTCAACTACGAGATTCCCAACGTCAGCGAAGACTATGTGCACCGTATCGGCCGCACAGGGCGTGCAGGCAACGACGGTGCTGCCGTCAATCTGGTCTGCCTGGACGAAGAAGGCTTCATGCAAGACATCGAGCGTTTCACCAAGCAAACCATTCCCGTGCAAGTCATCGACGGCTTTGGCCCAGAGCCAGGCGAAAAGGGTGAGCCCATCGCCATGGGTCGCCAGACCATCTGGGGTGGCGCGGGCAAACCGCCAAGCCGCGATGTGATGCAGGCTGCAGCAAAGGCTGCACGCACTGAAATGTTGCAGCGCGTACGTGAGAGCAAGGCCAGCCAGGGTGACCGCGGTGGCAATGGCGGCGGTGGCCGTGGCAACGGCGGCGGCGGTGGACGCCCCGCACAGGGCCCCCGTGGTAACGGTGGCGGCGGTGGTGGACAGGGCGGCGGCGGCCGTGGCGGTGAACACGCGCCCCGCCCACAAGGCGCACGTGGTCCCCAAGGCCATGGCGGTGGTGGTCAGGGTCGAGGCCGCCCTCCCATGGGTGATGCACAACCCCGTAGCCACGAAGGCGGATTTGGCAGCGGCATGGGCGAGCGCCCTCCCCGCACGGCAGCCGGTGGCCAGCCCGACCCCATGCGCACCAGTGTCGATATGATGGCTGAGCGCGGCGGTCGCCGCGGTGGTGGCGGTTATGGCGGTGGAAACCGCAACGGAGGCGGCAATGGCGGTGGATCACGGTCGGGTGGTTTTGGTGGCGGGGGCAACGGGCCTCGTGGGTCGGGAAATCCTCGCGGACCTTTTAGCCGATAAAACGGTTACGGCGGTTCACAGTGTGGGCCGCCGACCTCTGGAGATCAAACATGCCAAGTTGACCACCCATGTGGTCGACTTTGCAGCCCTGCCTGCCCTGCCCAAGGTCGATGAGTGTTTCATCGCACTGGGTACCACCATCAAGGTGGCCGGCAGCCAGGAAGCCTTCCGCGCCTTGGACCTTAAAGCTGTTGAGGCTGTAGCCCTCGCCGCCAAAAGGTCTGGCGCTACAAAATTGGGAGTAGTCAGCGCCATGGGCGCCGACACGGCTTCCCGTGTTTTCTATAACCGTGTCAAAGGTGAGATGGAACTGTCATTGGCGCGCATGGGCTTCAAGAGTTTGGTCATTGCGCGCCCGTCCCTCATTGACGGTGACCGTGCAGCCCTGGGCCAAGCCGGTCGCATGGGCGAAGGCCTGGGCCTGAAGCTGGCGCGTGGATTGAGCTCTTTTTTGCCCGCCAACTACAAGGCCATCAAGGCCAGCGACATCGCGCACGCCTTGGTCCGCCATGTCACAGCGGGTGTGCCCGGTGTGGTGACGCTAATGTCTGGCGAAATGCAAGGCGGCTGACCGCAGGTTAGCCCCGCACAAACAAAGTGATCAGTGGGTGGTCGCCAACCTGGCGGCTCCAGTGCCCATGTACTGTCGGATCAAACGTGGCGCCCGCGGGCAGCACATCCGCCGAATAGAAATGCTCCCCCGGCTTGAAGATACGTGACACACCACCCTGCAAGCCAATCTCCATCTGCCCGCCCAGGATGAAACACCATTGAGGCGCACCGGTGCAATGGAACTGGCTGCGAAAACCAACCGGGCTGGTGCGCAGTTGGTAGCCACCGGACGCAAATACCTCAGACAACATGGACTGTGGCGTACCTTGGTCCAGTGGCACGGCCTCCTCGCGAAACCGGGCGCGCCCGTCGGAGTCTGTAAACAAAACGGTTTTGGTAAATGTGGTCATGGGTCGGTAGCTTACTACCGGGTCGAGCGTGTCTCGTATCAATCCTCACTGTCTCCATCTGCGAGGGGGGACAAGCGTTCAAGGGATTCGTCAATCAACGCATGCAGCGCCACCACACGCTGCGGCCCCAGAATTGCGTTGAGTCCCTCCTGCGCCACACGCCATTTGCGTTGCGCCTCTGTGCGTTTTTTATGCCCCTCGTCGGTAGCGGTAATGAGGCGGCTGCGCGCATCGGCGCCGGGCAATATCACCAGCAGGCCCATGGCTACCAGCGGCTGCAGATTGCGCGACAGGGTCGATGTGGTCACCCGCATGGCTCCGGCCAGGTCTACTGCCCGTATAGGCCCCAGCTTGACCACGTAGGACAGCAGCGAATACTGCGTGCCCTTGAGCCCGGTCTTGCCCATCTGGGCGTCGTAGTGTTGTGCCACACGGCGCATCAGCTGGCGCAGCTTCAGGTTGGTGCAACCCTGCGGCTTTTCCGCCGCCACGTTTTCGGCTCCTGGCTTGACATCGGTTTTCATATCAATTATTGTATCTACAATTGTTGCATATGCAACTGTTTTAAAGGAACTGATGATGGGCAATATTTCCCAAATTGAAATCTGGCTGGCTGAAGAAAAAGAAATCGCGGAACGTATGAACGCGGGAGCGGGTCCCGGCGTCGCGCGCCCAGACCAGGTGGCTGGCCTGACCGGCCTGCAAATGATGGAGGCCATGCTGCGCGGCGATATCCCCTACGCGTCAATTGCCAAGACACTGGACTTCACCATCATGGAGGTCGCGTCAGGCCATGCCGTGTTTCAGGGCACACCTGGTCCGACACACCTCAACCCCATGGGCGGCATCCACGGTGGCTGGTACGCAACGCTGCTGGACTCCGCGCTGGGCTGCGCCATCCACACCATGATGCCGGTGGGCCGCGGCTACACCACGGCTGAGCTGGGCGTGAACCTGGTCAAGGCCATCAACCCGGCAAAAACACCGCGTGTTCGCGCCATTGGCAAGGTGCTCCATTGCGGCCGACAGTTGGCCACTGCTGAAGCCCGGATCGAGGGGCCGGACGGCACGCTGTATGCCCATGCCACCACCACTTGCCTGGTGTTTGAACTGAAAACACCTTGAAACACGCGGGGCGGATGGCTGGGGCACAATCGCTGGCATGCAACTCCTCCACACCATGCTGCGCGTCGGCAACCTGCAACGCTCCATCAATTTCTACACCCAAATATTGGGCATGAAACTCAACCGCACGTCGGAGAACCCCGAGTACAAATACTCGCTGGCCTTCGTGGGCTACGGCACCAACCCCGAACATGCGGAGATCGAACTCACCTACAACTGGGGCGTGGAATCCTATGACATGGGTAGCGCCTTTGGCCACATTGCGCTGGGTGTCCCCGACGTGTATGCGGCCTGCGAAGCCATCAAGGCTGCGGGCGGCAATGTGACGCGCGAAGCGGGCCCGGTCAAAGGCGGCAGCTCCATCATCGCGTTTGTCACCGACCCGGATGGCTACAAGATAGAACTCATCCAACGCCCAGGGTCTTCAAGCAAATGATGGCTTGAGCCCCCGTAGGATATTACTTAACAGCTATAAATAATATAGCAGTCAACTACTACGAGGTGCGCAGGGCCTGCGTGTCGCGGGCCAATTGCGTCACTGCTGCCCAGTTGCCCTGGGCAACGGCATCTGCCGGCACCAGCCACGAACCGCCCACACACACCACGTTGGGTAGCGCCAGGAACTCGCGTGCGTTTTGCAAACTAACGCCGCCAGTGGGGCAAAACTTCACGTCAAAGAAGGGGCCGCTCCAGGCCTTGAGCATGGCCGGACCGCCGGCCTGCATGGCGGGGAAAAACTTGAGCTCGGTAAACCCGTCTTCCTGCGCGACCATGATTTCACTACCTGTGGCCACGCCAGGCAACAGGGCCAGCCCTGCATCGCGACATGCCTGCCCGACTGCGCTGGTGTAGCCAGGGCTCACCGCAAAACGCGCACCAGCGCTTGCTGCGGCCTGGGCATCGGCTTTGGAGCGCACCGTGCCAGCACCCACTACCGCTTCGGGCACTTCCCGTGCAATGGCTTCAATACAGGCCAGCGCCTGGGGGGTGCGCAGCGTGACTTCCAGCATGCGGATGCCACCGGCCACCAGCGCGCGCGCCATCGGTACGGCATAGGCCACTTCGTTGAGCACGATGACGGGAATAACAGGCGCGTCCTGCATCACTTGCAGAGCGGTAAAGGATGGAGCAGATGGCATGGATTCTTCTGAATATTTGTACGATGAAAGAAAGAAGGCGCTTGCCGGTTTACAACCAGCTGCAGGCGCCCTCTTCCGCCGTCAGTGCGTTGCGGCGCATGCCGGCAAACAGTTCGCGCCCCATGCCCAGGCCGTTGGCTGCCTGCAGGCCTTGCGGCATGGTGGCTACCGGGCGGGCATCCCACTCAGCGGCATCGACCAGCACCTCTAGCGTGCCAGCGGTAGCATCCATCCGGATGCGATCACCATCGCGCACCTTGGCCAGTGGCCCACCTGCAGCCGCTTCAGGCGATACATGGATGGCAGCAGGCACCTTGCCCGAAGCACCACTCATGCGGCCATCGGTCACCAGGGCCACCTTGTAGCCCTTGCCCTGCAGCACGGCCAGAGGGGGGGTCAGCTTGTGCAGTTCGGGCATGCCATTGGCCTGCGGGCCTTGCCAACGCACCACACAAATGAGGTCCTGGTTAAGCTCGTCGGCATGAAAGGCTTGGTGCAAATCTTCTTGCGAGTCAAAAACCCTGCAGGGTGCTTCGACAATGTGGCGATCTTGCGGCACGGCTGACACCTTGATCACGCTACGCCCCAGATTGCCCAGCAGCAGCTTGAGGCCACCGCTCGCGCTAAATGGGTTGCTGGCCGGGCGAACCACCGTCTCATCCTTGCTGGCACCGGCATCTGTCCATTGCAGCGCACCGTCGGCGCGGGCCGATGGAATGGCAGTGAATTCGCGCAAACCTCCCGAGCGCACCGTCAGCACGTCGGCATGCAAAAAGCCTGCATCCAGCAGCTCACGGATGACATAACCCGGGCCACCTGCGGCCTGGAACTGGTTTACATCGGCGCTGCCGTTGGGGTACACGCGGGTCAGCAAGGGCACTACATCTGACAAATCCGAAAAGTCGTTCCAGTCGATCACGAGGCCCGCTGCACGTGCTACCGCCACCCAATGGATCAGGTGGTTGGTAGACCCCCCTGTAGCCAGCAAGGCGACCATCGCATTGACGATACAGCGTTCATCCACCTGTACGCCAATAGGCGGGCACTTCCAATCGGCAGATGGTGCAGCGCCCCCTGTTTGCTTGCCCAAGACAGTGCGTACCGCTTCACGGGTTAACTCGCTGCGCACATCGGCGCCAGGGTTGATAAACGCGGTGCCGGGCACATGCAGGCCCATGGCTTCCAGCAGCATCTGGTTGCTGTTGGCCGTGCCGTAAAAGGTGCAGGTGCCCATGCCATGGTATGCGGCAGACTCGGCCTCCAGCAGCTCCGTACGCCCCACCAGGCCCTGCGCCGCCTTCTCGCGCACCTTGGCCTTCTCATTGTTGGACAGGCCCGACGTCATGGGGCCTGCGGGTACAAACACGGTGGGCAAGTGGCCAAAGTGCAACGCACCAATCAGCAGGCCGGGCACGATCTTGTCGCACACGCCCAGCATGAGCGCGCCCTCGTACACATCATGGCTCAGCGAAATGGCGGTGGCCATGGCAATGGTGTCGCGGCTGAACAGGCTCAGCTCCATGCCTGCTGTACCCTGGGTTACACCATCACACATGGCGGGTACACCACCAGCCACCTGTGCCGTGGCACCCAGACGGCGGGCCTCCAGCTTGATCAGGTCGGGGTAGTGCTGCAGCGGCGCGTGGGCCGACAACATGTCGTTGTAGGCGGTGATGATGCCGATGTTGGGACCTTTTTCAGCGACCACGCGAAACTTGTCGATGCCGGTTACACGCGCCTTGTCGCCATCGGGCATCGCCGCAAAGGCATGCGCTACATTCGCGCACCCCATGCGCTCGGCACCGGGCTTTCGCAGGCTTGCTGCTTCTACTTGTGCCAAATAGGCACTTCGGGAGGCGGCGCTGCGCGCGCGGATGCGGTTGGTTACGGCGAGTACGACAGAATGGAGGGGCGTGGTTTTTTGCATGCGATGTTGTAACTGAATTACTCTGCCAATGGTAACTTGGTTACAGGAATTTAGTGAACTTTAAGTTACCAGCGCGGTACAAGATGCGATACGTAGGCGCGCAATTCGCGCTGAGCCCGCCCTGACCTGCAACATTTGGTGGCATCTACAACAGGGATGTTTCAATTGACCAAGGGTTTTCACTGATCATCAGGACTAGTATCAATTCTTCAATTTTTTGAAGGAAACCTGATGTCCATGCAACCACCTTTCTTTGGTAAACGCCCCGAGACTCCGGCCAACAACAACACGACTGCAAGCAACCGCCCCGGCGGCCTTTCCGGCTCCAGCGGCAACAGTGCAGCCACCCAGACAACCCCCGTAGCAGCCCCCGCCGCCGTCGCCCCTATTGCCGCAGCCACTGCGGTATCCGGCGCTCCTACCAAGGAAGGCGGTAGCAAACTCACCGTGGGCCCCAACATCAAACTCAAAGGCGTGGAGATCACCGACTGCGACACATTGGTCGTCGAAGGCACGGTGGAGGCGACGATGGATTCGCGTGTCATGCACATCACCGAGATCGGAGCCTTCAAGGGCTCGGCCGACATCGACTTTGCCGAGATCCACGGCGAGTTCAACGGCGACCTGACCGTACGCCAGAAGCTGGTGATTTATGCCACCGGGCGTGTGACCGGCAAGATTCGTTACGGCAAGGTGGTGATCCAGGAAGGTGGCCAGCTGATGGGCGACATCCAGTTTGGTGCCGCCGTAGATAACAAGATCCTGGGCACGCCCAAAGCCGGCATGATGGCTGTGGCGTAGTAGGTGAATCTGGGGCGCTTCTATACTGCGCCCATGACCTCTATTGCCGATCTTCGCAAAAGCTACGAACGTGCCGAACTCGATGAGTCGGCCTCCCACGCAGACCCCCTGCAGCAATTCGACCAATGGCTCAAGGAAGCCATTGCATCCGAAGTGCCTGAACCCAATGCCATGACACTGGCCACGGTGGCCAGCAACCTGCGCCCTTCCACCCGCATCGTGCTCATCAAGGGCTACGACGCGCAAGGCATCACCTGGTTCACCAACTACGACAGCCGCAAGGGCCAGGAGCTGGCGGGCAACCCGTTTGCCGCCTTGCAGTTCCACTGGGTGGAGCTGGAGCGTGTGGTGCGTATTGAAGGCATTGTGGAAAAGGTCAGCGCCGAAGAAAGCGATGCGTACTTCAAAACCCGGCCGCTGGATTCGCGCATTGGTGCCTGGGCCTCACCGCAAAGCGAAGTCATCTCGGGGCGTGGTGTGCTGGTGGCGAATGCGGCCAAATACGCCGCGCAGTTTTTGCTGCAACCGCCACGCCCAACCCACTGGGGCGGCTACCGGCTCAAGCCGGACAATTGGCAGTTTTGGCAGGGGCGCAAAAGCCGGCTGCATGACCGGTTGCGTTACACGCTTGCCGCACAGGGCGAGTGGGTTCGTGAACGCCTCGCTCCGTAGAAGCGGGCTTACTTCACTACCGTGGCGTCATTGATGCGGTAGTACAGCCCATACGGGTCATCCTTCAGCACCGAAAACTGCCCCTCCACCACCACCGGTTCCAGCGAGTATTTGATCGGTGTCTTGGTCTTCACCTCGACCATGCTCTCGGGCCCGCCCGGCACGCAGAAGGAACAGGTCAGCGGCACGGAGCTGAGCAAGAAGTGCTTTTGCTTCTCGCCAGGCTCCAGCGGCATCATGAAGCCCTGTATGCGTTGACTCTTCTGGTTGAGCGCCAGCACCGGAGCCGGGAACACCGGCAGCATGCGGTTCTTTTCCACACGGGTTTTGACATCGGTCAGCACCGACCAGGCCAAAACGTCGGCACGCTCCTGCAAAGGCGCAAAAGGGCTGTTGGGGCTATGTACACCAGCGCCAGTGCCCGCAGGAATGGCTGAGGAGGCGGGTGCTGCTGCGGGTTGCGCCGCAGCTTGCAGCGGCAACAGTCCACTGATCGATATTGATATAGCTACAAAAATAGTAGCAACATACCGAGACTTTACGGGGGCTAGGGGCCAATTTTTCATAAACAACTCTTGAAAAAGCATGCCTGTAAGAGCTAGCGGGGTTGCAGAAGTTCCAGTACGTTGACGCGGTGGGCGCCCCCTGCGTGCAGCTGCGCAAGCCCCAAGGATACCTCCTGCGCTACAAGTGGCGGTTCCTGGCGGGCTGGGATTGGGCGCCATCGTACCTGTCAGCACCCGGAACCTTGGGCTGTCCCCGGTAAAATCGCGGGCTCTGACCCAAATGACCCCACCATGACCGACACCGCATCCACACCCATCGCACAACCCGGCCTGCAGTCCCTATCCAAATCTTTCGAGCCCGTAGCGCTGGAAGCCCATTGGGGACCCGAGTGGGAGAAGCGTGGTTACGGCGTGGCCGGCTACCGCGGCACCCAAGCCCCCAAAGAGGGCCAGCCCGCCTTTGCGATCCAGTTGCCGCCTCCCAATGTGACCGGCACGCTGCACATGGGCCATGCGTTCAACCAGACCATCATGGACAGCCTGACGCGCTACCACCGCATGCTGGGTGCCAACACGGTCTGGGTGCCCGGCACCGACCATGCCGGCATCGCCACACAAATCGTGGTGGAACGCCAGCTGCAGGACCAGAAGCTCAGCCGCCACGACCTGGGCCGCGAAGCCTTCGTTAAGAAGGTGTGGGAATGGAAAGAGAAATCGGGCAACACCATCACCAACCAGATGCGCCGCATGGGCGACACCGTGGACTGGAGCCGCGAATACTTCACGATGGACCCCAAGCTGTCCAAGACCGTGACCGAGACCTTTGTGCAGTTGTACGAACAGGGCCTTATCTACCGCGGCAAACGACTGGTCAACTGGGACCCGGTGTTGCAAAGTGCAGTGTCGGACCTGGAGGTGGAGAACGAAGAGCGCAACAGCTTCATGTGGCACATCGAATACCCATTCAGCGATGGCCCACAAACCGCTGCTGACGGCACGCCACTCAAGGGCATGCACATTGCCACGACCCGCCCCGAGACCATGCTGGCCGACGGAGCATTGTGCGTGCACCCCGACGACGAGCGCTACCAACACCTGATCGGCAAGATGGTTGACTTGCCACTGTGCGACCGCAAGATCCCCATCATTGCGGATGATTTTGTCGACAAGGCATTCGGCAGCGGCTGCGTCAAGATCACTGGCGCGCACGATTTCAACGACTACGCCTGCTCCCAGCGCCACGGCCTGCCGCTGATCACCATCTTCACACTGGACGCCAAGATCAACGACAACGGTCCGGCAGCCTACCGCGGCCTGGACCGCTACGACTGCCGCAAGGCCGTGTTGAAAGACCTCGAAGAACAGGGCTTCCTCGAAAAGGCCGTGCCACACAAGAACATGGTGCCCGTCTGCGCCCGTACCGGACAAGTGGTCGAGCCCATGCTGACCGACCAGTGGTTTGTTGCGGTGAACAAAGTGGGCGCTGGCGACGCCACCGGCAAATCCATCGCGCAAAAGGCCATCGACGCGGTGCACAGCGGCCAGGTGCAGTTTGTGCCCGAGAACTGGATCAACACCTACAACCAGTGGATGAACAACATCCAGGACTGGTGTATCAGCCGCCAACTGTGGTGGGGTCACCAGATTCCGGCCTGGTACGACCAAGAAGGCACCGTTTGGGTGGCGCGCGATGAAACCGAAGCCAAGCAAAACTGGATGCGCGAAACAGAGAACAAGCTTCTCTCCGCGCGTAACCTCAACCAAACATCCGATATCGCGCGTCTACAAAATTTGCTGGCGGTAGGCCCGCAATTGCGCCGCGACGAAGACGTGCTGGACACCTGGTATTCCTCCGCGCTGGTGCCCTTCAGCACCATGAACTGGCCACAGCAAAGCGAATCTGCAACCGATGACTACAACCTGTACCTGCCCTCCAGCGTCTTGGTAACAGGCTACGACATCATCTTCTTCTGGGTCGCCCGCATGATCATGATGACGACCCACTTCACCGGACGCGTGCCGTTCAAGCACGTCTACATCCACGGGCTGGTCAAAGATGCCCAGGGCAAGAAGATGAGCAAGTCCGAGGGCAATGTACTCGACCCGGTCGACCTGATCGACGGCATCGAACTCGGCCCCCTGCTGGCCAAACGTTCCGAAGGCCTGCGCAAGCCCGAGACCGCACCCCAGGTCCGCAAAAACACCGAAAAGGAATTCCCCGAAGGCATTCCCGCTTATGGCGCGGATGCACTGCGCTTCACGTTTGCTGCGCTGGCGTCTCTGGGACGATCGATCAACTTCGACAGCAAACGCTGCGAGGGTTACCGCAACTTCTGCAACAAGCTGTGGAACGCCACCCGCTTTGTGCTGATGAACTGTGAAGGCCAGGACTGCGGCCTGAAAGAGCACACCAAAGAAGAGTGCGCAGTGGGCGGAGCAGCACACGGCTACCTGGACTTCAGCCCCGCAGACCGCTGGATCGTCTCCATGCTGCAAAAGGCCGAAGCCAACGTCGCCCAGGGCTTTGCCGACTACCGCCTGGACAACGTCGCCAACACGATCTATGACTTTGCCTGGAACGAGTTCTGCGACTGGTACCTAGAAATCGCCAAGGTGCAGATCCAGACCGGCACCCCGGCACAGCAGCGTGCCACCCGCCGAACGCTGATCCGCACGCTGGAAGTGCTGCTGCGCCTGATCCACCCCATCACACCCTTCATCTCGGAAGAGCTGTGGCAAAAAGTTGCCCCAGTTGCAGGCCGCGAAGGCCCGTCAGTCGCCATTGCCGCCTACCCCATCAGCCAGCCCGAGCGCATCGATGAAGTCGCAATTGCCCATGTCGCCAAGCTCAAGCAGTTGGTGGATGCGTGCCGCAATCTGCGCGGCGAGATGAATGTGTCTCCATCGACCCGCCTGCCGCTGTTTGTCGTGGCGCAAAGTGCAGACGAAGCGGCCTTTCTAAAGGCTTCGGCACCCGTGCTGCAAGCATTGGCCAAGCTCAACGAAGTGCGTCTGTTCGACGACGAGGCCGCATGGCAAGCCGCAGCCCAGGCAGCACCCGTGGCCGTAGTCGGCGAGGCCCGAATCTGTCTGTACATGGAGGTAGACAAGGCTGCAGAGAAGCTGCGCCTAGGCAAGGAGGCAACCCGCATTGAGGGCGAAATCACCAAGGCGCATACCAAGTTGTCCAACGAAGCCTTTGTAGCCAAGGCCCCACCAGCAGTGATAGCCGAGTTGCGCAAGCGCCTAGCTGACTTTGAAGACACGCTAGCCAAACTGCGCGAGCAACTGACGCGCTTAGGCTGATGCAAGGCGCCCCACTACTGCAACACCGAGCAGCAGAGCTGGGGTGAGCACCAGAGCGAGGTAAAGGAGGAGCAGAGGGCATCGCCCTCTGCGGGGGACACGAGCGGCGGTGCTGACCCCAGCTCTGCTGCGGGCAAGTGCACAAAAAATTAACGCCGACGCAACACGTGCACAAACTCGTTGTTGATGGTCTCCTGACCTACCAGCTCGTTCCCCGTCTGCCGGGCAAATGCCTGGAAGTCGCGGATAGACCCTTGGTCGGTGGACACCACTTTCAATGTCTGCCCCGTGGACATGTCAGCCAAGGCCTTTTTGGCTTTCAAAATGGGCAGAGGACAGTTCAGGCCGCGGGTATCGATTTCTTTATCGGCTTGCATGGTGTAGTTCAGTCTCGCTTGGGGAATTCAATAAAACTTGGCGTGTGACCTTGTGCCGTCAGCCAATCTGCCAGAGCATAGCCCGTTCCGGCTGGCCAGCACTTGACATCCTGTGGCGCATACAACCGGTAGTCCACCAGCTCGGGCGACAGGCGCACCTCGCCACGGCACACTGCATGGTAGGCAATGATGATCTGATTCATGCGCTGAAAATCGTAGACGCCAATAAGGTCCAACGAATCGGTCGTCAGATTCGTCTCTTCAGCAATCTCACGGGCAATGCCCTCCTTGGGTGTCTCGCCCGCCTCCATAAACCCGGTGATCAGCGCATACATCTTGCCCGGCCAAGCCGCATTGCGGGCCAGCAAGATTTGGCCGTTGTATTCAATGACCGCAGCCAACACCGGCACCGGATTGTTCCAGTGCGTGTAGTCACATGCTGGACAACGCAGCCGCGTCTTGTCGCCACCATCTTCCGCCCTCGCAATGAATGCCAACTCCGTGGCGCACTGGGGACAGTATTTGAAAGCCTGCGCCGTCATGCAGGAAATACTCCAGTCGACAGGTAACGGTCACCGCGGTCGCAAACGATGAAAACAACCGTCGCATCTTGCTCACGCCTGGCAATCTCTTGCGCCACCCAGCAGGCACCGGCGGCTGAAATGCCAGCAAAAATGCCCTCTTCGCGTGCCAGCCGACGGCACATGTCTTCGGCATCCGATTGGCTCACGTACACCAGCTCATCCACATTCGCGGGGTCATAAATCTTGGGTAAATACTCTTGCGGCCATTTGCGAATGCCAGGAATCCGAGAGCCTTCTGACGGCTGGGCACCCACGATGCGAATGGCCGGATTCTTCTCTTTCAAGAAACGCGACACACCTGTGATCGTGCCGGTGGTTCCCATGGCGCTGACAAAGTGCGTGATCCGCCCCTTGGTCTGCTCCCATATCTCTGGACCTGTGGTTTCGTAGTGGATGCGAGGGTTGTCCGCATTGGCAAACTGGTCCAGCACAGTGCCCTTGCCATCACGCGTCATCTGCTCGGCCAGATCCCGCGCGTACTCCATGCCACCACTCTTGGGCGTGAGAATAAGCTCGGCACCAAAAGCCTTCATGGTCTGCACACGCTCGATGGAGAGATCCTCGGGCATGATCAGCAGCATGCGGTAGCCCTTGATGGCCGCGGCCATGGCCAGCGCAATGCCAGTGTTGCCCGAAGTAGCTTCGATCAGCGTGTCGCCCGGCTTGATCTCGCCACGCTCCTGCGCACGCTGGATCATGGACAGGGCGGGCCTGTCCTTGACCGAACCCGCTGGGTTGTTGCCCTCGAGCTTGCCCAAAACCACCGTGTTACGGGCCCTGTTGTCGGTTGCGCCAATACGCTGCAGGGCAACGAGTGGGGTTTTACCGATCGCGTCTTCAATAGTTGGATATTCCATGCCCGTAAATGTGCCATAATTTGGGTCTTGGTATTTCGCGTCGCCCGGGTGGTGGAATTGGTAGACGCAGCGGACTCAAAATCCGCCGCCGCAAGGCGTGCCGGTTCGATTCCGGCCCCGGGCACCATGGCATGCATGCTGTGGTCATTTAGCAGTTGGGTTTTCCTCCGAGCTGCCGCTGTATTTTGTTAAGCTACAGCTGTGAACCTCGCCACAGTTTTCCACCCTCCCCCATTTTTGGGCCCAAGGCTGGTCTTGGCGTATGTTCTGTTGTCCACTGGCTGCACCTCGCTGCTCCCAAGCGCACACACCGAATCGCCCACTTTCCAGAGCTTTGACGCTGCACGCCAGGCGGTCGAGGCTTTGGTTCCATTGCGCAGTGGCATGACCGAACTGACCGAGCGCGGTTTGACCCCTGACAAACAACCCAATACGGTCATCCTCACCCAAGCCGACATCGTGCGCAGGGTGTTCAATGGCGGCGTTCTGGTCAAGGACGATCTGGACCCTGGCATCGTGACCTGCATCAATGCCCGCACGGCCTGCAGGGGCTGGGAGCTCAACGTCGCACGCATCACCAAAGCGCGAACCGGCAATTTCTTCGCAGACTTTGTGAATTTCAAACGCCGAACCGAGACCACAGGTTGGCGCTTCAATGCGCTGATTTTGCTGGTCAACGACGTGGTGGTCTACCGTGGCTGGGGCGGCCAGCCTGTGGTCAATGAGGTGGAGGTCAACAGCAACCCCTTGGGTCCATTCCAGGACATGGGGCCCTCCACCATCACCAACGCCCATTGAGGCGTGGAACCGGGCTCAGTTAGTCTTGAGCAAACGCGCCAGCTGTTTACCTGACTCGTCCATCAACACAAGCTGGTCGCGCTCAATCCTGGCCTTACGGGTCAACTCAAGCGCCTTGAAGAACAAGTCTTCCTGAGAGCCTGGCATGCTCAGGCAGGCCCTACCGGTCGACGCCAGTGGGCCCAGAACGAGACTGCCCGGGCTGGTCGTTACCGAGGCACCTGTAAAGCCATTGCAGCCTCCGGTGCCGGCCACCTTGTCCGCACCCAACCAACGCAGCTTGGGCTTGGGGTTGACCACTTCGGCTTTGCCATCAATCGCGAACGCTGTCCACTCCGTGCCTGCCAAAGCCAGTGGGGCAGGTATCGTCGAAGCCGATGGGGCAGCCACCGATGGGGACGCTGCAGCCGGGGTCTTGCCTGATGGCGCCACCGCACAGGCACCCAGCAATACCGTGACCGTCAGGATGCCCAGTGTCAAGCGCAATTGCGGGAATGCCATGGATACGCTCCGTCAATCAAAAAACTTGGCGTTAGCCCACAGATTGCCAGCCGCGTCCTTGGCAGACAGCTTGGGCGATTCGCCTAGGTCTGGCCACTGGATGTTGAGGAACGGGTCATTCCAGGCAATGCACTGTTCATGCTCCGGCGCATAGTAGTCGGTAGTCTTGTACAGAAACTCTGCCGTATCTGACAGCACGACAAAACCATGGGCAAAACCCGCAGGCACCCAGAACTGAGCCTTGTTGTCAGCCGACAAATGCGCGCCCACCCATTTGCCAAAGGTTGGCGATGAGCGGCGGATGTCTACCGCCACGTCATAGACTTCGCCCGCCACCACGCGCACCAGCTTGCCTTGGGCCTGCTGGATTTGGTAGTGCAGACCACGCAGCACACCGCGCGCAGAGCGGGAATGGTTGTCTTGCACAAACTCGGTAGTGACTCCGGTCGCCTCAGCAAAAGCACGCTGGTTAAAGCTCTCGTAAAAAAAACCCCTGGCATCACCGAACACGCGCGGCTCGATCAAGCACACATCGGGGATTGCGGTGCGTGTGACTTTCATGGATGCATGCCTTCCTTCAACAGGCCCAACAGGTACTGGCCGTAGCCGTTCTTGGCCAGCGGCTGCGCGAGTTTGGCCAGTTGTTCGTTATTGATGAATCCGTTGCGCCAGCAGATTTCTTCCAGGCACGCAATCTTCAGTCCCTGGCGTCGCTCCAGCGTGGCGATGAACTGGCCCGCCTCCAGCAGGCTGTCATGGGTGCCGGTATCCAGCCACGCGTAGCCGCGCTGCATGATCTGCACACTCAACTGCCCCAGATCCAGGTAGGCCTGGTTGACGGCGGTAATTTCCAGCTCGCCACGGGCGCTGGGTTTGACGGCCTTGGCAATGTCTACGACCTGCTTGTCATAGAAATACAGGCCCGTGACTGCATAGTTGCTTTGGGGTTGTTTGGGTTTTTCTTCGATGCTGCGCGCCTTGCCCTTGTCGTCAAAAGCCACCACGCCGTAGCGCTCGGGGTCGTGCACATGGTAGGCAAACACGGTGGCACCGCTCTCCTGCTGGTGCGCATTGCGCAGCAGGATTTGCAGGTCGTGACCGTAGAAGATGTTGTCGCCCAGTACCAAGGCACTGTCGTTGTTGCCAATGAACTTATCGCCAATGATGAAGGCCTGGGCCAGGCCGTCAGGACTTGGCTGCACCGCATACTGCAGGTTGATACCCCACTGGCTGCCGTCACCCAGCAACTGCGTGAAACGTGGTGTGTCCTGCGGGGTGCTGATGATCAGGATGTCGCGTATACCGGCCAGCAGCAGTGTGCTCAGCGGGTAATAAATCATGGGCTTGTCGTACACCGGCAGCAATTGCTTGCTGATGGCCAGCGTGGCCGGGTGAAGGCGGGTGCCAGAGCCACCCGCCAGAATGATGCCCTTGCGGTTGGAAGCGGGGGAGTTATTGGTTGCGGCCATAGTCAATCTCATTCAACATGCGGGTAACGCCTGCCTGCCAGTGGGGCAATTGCAGGCCGAAGGTAGTTTGCAGCTTGGTGGTGTCCAGCCGCGAATTGTGGGGGCGTTTGGCTGGTGTGGGGAAGGCCGAGGTAGGAACGGCCTTGATCTCCTTTGCTGCTATTTTTATAGCAGGCTGCGCAGATTCGGCGAGGGCTACCACATGTTTTGCGTATGCATGCCAGGTGGTAGTGCCACTTGCAACCAGGTGATAAATGCCAGCCAGTGACACATCACCACCGCCCCCCCCTGCTTTTACCTGGCGGATGGCGTGCGCCGTCACGTCGGCAATCAGGTCAGCACCGGTTGGCGCCCCAAACTGATCGTCAATCACTTGCAAGGTCTCACGTTCCTTGGCCAGGCGCAACATGGTCTTGGCAAAGTTGCCACCACGGGCCGCGTAGACCCAACTGGTGCGAAAAATCAGATGCCGCTGACAGCGCGCCACGGCCTGTTCGCCTTCCAACTTGGTGTGACCATACACGCTCAAGGGGCCTGTCGCATCGCCTTCTTTCCAAGGCTGCTCTCCACTGCCATCGAAAACGTAGTCGGTGCTGTAGTGGATCAGCCATGCGCCCAGCTTTTGAGCCTCATCGGCCAGCACGCCAGGAGCCTGCGCATTGAGCAGGCGGGCGAAATCGGGTTCGTTCTCAGCCTTGTCTACCGCCGTGTGGGCAGCAGCATTGACGATGACGTCCGGGCGCACAGTTCGTACGGTTTCTGCCAACGCGTCCAACTGCGTGAAATCGCCACTGAGGCCACCAGGATTGGTGGCCCGGTCCAGCCCCATGACGACCAGTTCACCCAGTGGCGCCAGACTGCGCTGCAGCTCCCAGCCCACCTGGCCGTCGGTACCTAACAAAAGGACTTTCATATTGCAGTGGCGGCTTTGCCGTATTGCGTTTCCACCCAGTCGCGGTAACCCCCGCTCTGCACATTGGCCACCCAGTCCTGGTTGGACAGATACCAGGCCACGGTCTTGGCGATACCCGTCTCAAAAGATTCAGCCGGTTTCCAGCCCAGTTCGCGTTCTATTTTTCGGGCATCAATGGCATAACGTCGGTCATGGCCAGGACGGTCCGTGACAAAGGCGATCTGGTCCTGGTAGGGCTTGCCGTCGGCACGGGGCTTCAGGTTGTCAAGCAGGCCACAAATGGTGCGCACGATGTCCAGATTGGCCTTTTCGTTCCATCCACCCACGTTGTAGGTTTCACCGGGCTTGCCGGCTTCCAACACACGGCGGATGGCGCTGCAATGGTCTTTGACATAGAGCCAGTCGCGGATCTGCTGGCCGTCACCATACACCGGCAGGGTCTTGCCCGCCAGCGCGTTGACGATGACCAGCGGGATCAACTTTTCGGGGAAATGGTAGGGACCATAGTTATTGGAACAATTGGTGGTCAGCACCGGCAGGCCATAGGTGTGATGCCAGGCGCGCACGAGGTGGTCGCTGGCGGCCTTGCTGGCGCTGTAGGGGCTATTGGGCTCATAGGTATGCGTTTCGGTGAAGGCAGGGTCACCCTTGTTCAGCGAACCATAGACCTCATCAGTGGACACATGCAGGAAACGGAAATCGCTCTTGGCTGGCGCAGCGAGCGCGCCCCAGTAGCTGCGCACCGACTCCAGCAGCTGGAAAGTCCCCACGATGTTGTTTTGCACAAATTCGCCCGGACCATGGATGGATCGATCCACATGGGACTCGGCGGCAAAGTTGACCACAGCACGGGGCTGGTACTGGGCCAACAAGGCGGGCAACAGGCTGGCGTCACCAATATCCCCTTTGACGAAAATGTGGCGCGGGTTGTCCTTGAGGCTTGCAAGGTTCTGCAGGTTGCCAGCGTAGCTGAGCTTGTCAAGGTTGACAACGGTCTCATCCGACTGTGCCAGCCAGTCCAACACATAGTTGGAGCCAATAAATCCGGCGCCGCCGGTCACAAGAATGGTCATGGGGGATAGGGTCCGTTCAAATGGAGTCGAGATATTACCTGCCCTGCATTTTCGCATTCAAAAGCATCCGTCCTTTGTAAGCGGTTGTAGTCCAAATGACTAAGCCGCACAGGCCATGGGTACACCGGCAAATCATCGACAATCATCCCTTGCTAGCGAATGCACAACCCTATGCCAACTGATTTACCCCAAACCCTACCCAACAAGCATACTCCGCCGCTCTTTTGGTGGATGGTAGGCGGTAGCATTGCCATGGCGTTAGTACCCACCATTTGGACGGCCCTGGATCTGCGGGCTGCGGCCATTTTTCTCGGTCCCGATGCGCACAGCCAGGTCTTTCGCTGGTGGTGGGTGGAATTGATCAACCTCTATGTACCCGCTGCGTTTAGGGTCATCGTGTTTGCGGCACTGGGCGGTTGGATTTGGGCAGCCTTCAGTTCAACCAGACGGCATTGGCGAACACCGCTAGCATTTATTGTTTTGGCCGGGGCATTGGGTCCGGGTCTGGTCGTGAACAGCGGGTTCAAGGAGAACTGGCAACGGGCACGTCCCTATCAGGTACAGGAATTTGGCGGCCCACAGCAATTCACCCGTGCAGCAGTCATGACCGACCAGTGCGACAACAATTGCTCATTCGTCAGCGGTCATGTAGCCTGCGGCTTCTTCTTCGCCTCCCTCATGCTGATCGATCGCAGACGCTACAAAGCTTGGGGAACTGCAGGTTTCATAGCCGGCTTGGGCATTGGATTTGCCCGTATGGCCGATGGAGCACATTGGCTCAGCGACGTGATGTGGGCTAGCCCCATCACGCTCATGACAAGTTGGCTGGTCTGGAAAGCACTGTTGCGCTTCTACCGTACCTAGGGCAGGCAGGCGTTATCCGGACTGTCGCCCAACGATTGGCATAAAGCAGGTACCCGGTGACATGCAATCTGCGTAGAATCTTCTCGCAGCCCATTGCGTTTTTTGAAACCAGCAGGACCAGCCCATGGATTTGATTTTTGCCGAAGAAGAGTCCCCCCCCTCCGGTAACCCAAAGGCTGCTCCAAAAAAGCCCTGGTGCATCCTGTTGGTTGATGATGATGCCGAAGTGCATGCGGTAACCCGTCTGGCGCTCAAGGGATTCGAGTTTCAGGGCAGCGAACTGGAATTGCTCAGCGCCCATTCTGCCCAGGCTGGCAGGGAAATCTTTAGCACCCGTGACGACATTGCATTGGCGATTGTTGACGTCGTCATGGAGACGGATCACGCAGGCCTGGACCTGGTTCATTACGTACGCAACACGCTTGAGAACCACCGGACACGATTGGTGATGCGCACCGGGCAGCCCGGTCAAGCGCCGGAAGACCGGGTGATTCGGGAATACGACATTGATGACTACAAGGAAAAGACCGACCTGACGATTCAGAAGTTGCGCACCCTGCTGTACAGCAAGCTCAGAGCCTACCGCGACCTATGCGTCATCGAATACCAGCGCGACGGACTGGCCCGCGTGCTGGAGGCAACGGCCATGGTGCAAACTGCCGAATCCTTAACGGTCTTCGCTTCAGCAGTGCTGGACCAGCTCACCTCCTTGCTGCATCTGGACAAGTCTGCTCTCTACTGCATCATTTTGCCGAACGCAGAAAGCGGGGAGCATGAGACCAGAACTATTGCGGCCACTGGTGACTTTGTTCAATACAACACGGATGCCGCGTGTGACAACTTGCCGGAAATCGTGTCACAACGATTCGCCGAAGTGTTTGCGAAAAAAGCTGGACAGCACTTTGACGACGCCTATGTGTTGTATTCAGCAGCAAAGAATGGTGGCGGCAACCTTTTGTATCTGAAGCACGCCATCGAATTGGGAAAACTGGACCGGCAGCTGCTTGAAATCTACACCCAGAGCGTAGCCATTACTTTTGAGAACATTCACCTGCAGGACGACCTGCGGGAAACCCAAAAGGAACTCGTCTTTACCCTGGCAGATGCGGTGGAGGCGCGCACCCAAAAGACTGGCGCACATGTCAAACGGGTCGCCATGGCCTGCCAAATGCTGGCGCGTATGTACGGATTGCCAGAAGCGCAAATTGCACTGATTCAGAACGCATCGCCGTTGCACGATATCGGCAAAGTCGCCATACCCGACGCCATTCTGCACAAACCCGGCAAACTGAACGCGGATGAGTGGGTCCTCATGCAGCAACACGCGCAATTTGGGTTGGACATACTGCAGCGGTCCAACCGGCCTCTCATGAAAATGGCGGCTGAAATCGCCCTCTCGCACCACGAACGTTGGGACGGTACCGGTTATCCCAATGGGCTGGCGGGAACAGACATACCGGTGTCCGCGCGCATCACCGCGTTGGCCGATGTATTTGACTCCCTGGGTTCCCAACTCAGCTACAAAGAACCTTGGTCGCCAGAAATGGTAGCCAATGCCATCCGCGAAGGTAGCGGACGTCAGTTCGAGCCTGCGCTGGTGGACCTGCTTTTGTCGAATCTGGATGCCTTCAACGCCCTGCGCCAAACACATCCTGACGACACCGATACGGCGACCTCCATCGGGCCCTAGACCAGACCGGTATGTACCGTGGGATAACGCAGACTTAACCGCAACTCGCGTTTCATTCGGAAGTTGACCATGCGGCGCGATTCATTCATGAAGCTCAAAAGCGCCGGGGCCAAGACTGCAGCGGCCTCAGCGCGCGCAATGCGTGGTGGACGCGGCAGCCCGTACAAATCAGCAGCAAGGTCAAAATAGTCGCCCATCAACATGTCGCTGTCGTCGTTGACGTTATAGATCCGCTGGGACGCGCCTCGCCATAGCGCGAGACAGCAGGCGCGTGCCAGGTCATCAGCATGGATGTGATTAGTGTAGACATCATCTATTGGGCGCAACACTGGCGTGCCCCTCAGCAAACGCGCACGGGGGGTTCCACCCTCACGGTCAGGCGCATAGATTCCGGGGATACGCAGTATGCTCATTCGCACAAAACTTGCGAGACCCCAAAAACGAAGTTGGGCCTCAGCATGGGTGCGCCGCTCGGCTCTGGGAGTTACGGCACATTGTGGCCGGGTTTCTGCCACCCACGCGCCCCCACAATCGCCATACACACCGCTCGTGGAACCGTAGACAGCGCTGCGTGGCTGGCTGCGCAAACGCAGGGTACGGACCAGTGCTTGCGTGCGCGGGTCGGTCTTTGCAACCTGCGGTGGCGGAGCCAGGTGTACCAATCTAGTTGCCAGACCGGCCAGCCGGCGCAGGCTATCGGGCACATCCAGATTTCCTTGCAAAGGCGTAATACCCGAAGCCCGCAACTCAGCGGCCCGACCGGGCTGCGAGGTCAGCGCCAGTAGCCGCACTCTGCCGCGCAGACATTGGGCCACACGCAATCCCACATCGCCACAACCGACAATCAACACACGTTCGCGGCGAAATCGGGCAGGCAAGGCGCCTAGAGGTGTCTGGTTTGAAGGCAAAATCGCTTATCCGTATAAATATTTGAGTGTTCCTAGGATACCTACAAGATGACAGCAAGCAGTTCAGACACCACACAATTTTCCGTGTCGGTGCAACCCAGTCGCCGCTCTTTCAATGTGGCGAAGGGAGAAGCGGTATTGGCTGCAGGCATCCGCCAGGGCATTGGTCTACCCTACGGGTGCAAGGATGGAGCCTGTGGCTCCTGCAAGTGCAAGCTTCTGTCCGGCACGGTTACGCATGGGGCCCACCAAGCAAAGGCTTTGAGCGCGGAAGAAGAAGCAGCAGGCTTTGTGCTGACTTGCTGTGCACAAGCGCAATCGGATCTGGAGCTTGAGTCACGCCAGGTGACCGAACTGGGCGCCCTGCCGATCAAAAAAATGCCAACGCGTGTGATCTCGTTGGCAAAGAAGTCCGACGATGTCATGGTTCTGCAATTGCAAATGCCAGCCAACGACAGCTTTGCATACCGAGCCGGTCAGTACGTCGAGTTCATCCTGCGGGATGGGGCTCGCCGGAGCTACTCCATGGCAAACGCACCCAGTCTGGGGCCTAGTCTTGAGCTTCACATCCGTCACATGCCCGGCGGCAAGTTCACCGACCACGTATTTGGCACGATGAAAGAGAAAGAGATCCTTCGCGTTGAGGGACCATTTGGCTCGTTTTTCCTGCGCGAAGACTCCGAAAAACCCATCATCCTGCTTGCATCGGGCACGGGATTCGCACCGATCAAGGCGCTGATCGAACACATGCAGCACATCGAAACAGAACGCAGCGTGACGCTGTACTGGGGTGGTCGCAGACCTACCGACTTGTACATGGAGGAATGGATCAAGGCGCAATTGCCAACCATGCCGCACTTGCGTTACGTCCCGGTGGTCTCGGACGCCGCAGCTGACGATCAGTGGTCTGGTCGCACGGGCTTTGTACACCGCGCGGTGATCGAAGATTTTCCCGACCTCAGCGGCCACCAGGTCTATGCCTGCGGCGCCCCCATAGTCATTGAATCAGCGCGCAGGGATTTTTCTGCTCTGGCCCAACTACCGCCTGAGGAGTTTTTCGCGGACTCGTTTACTTCCGAGGCCGATAAGGCCCAAGCATAAAAAAAGCGCCACCGTTAGGGTGGCGCTTGGCATCAGCGATCCGGACTCACTCGCCAAGATAGGCAGCACGCACCCGAGGATCGGTCAGCATATCGGCGGCGTTGCCCGACATGGTCACAATGCCGGATTCCATCACGTACCCGCGGTTGGCAATGCCCAGCGCTCGGCTGGCATTTTGCTCCACCAGCAAAACGGTCACACCCTGTGCGTACACATCTTTAACAACCTCGAAAATTTTGTCCACCATGATGGGCGACAGACCCATGGAGGGCTCGTCCAGCAACAAGACCTTGGGGCGGCTCATCAGCGCACGGCCCATGGCCAGCATCTGCTGCTCGCCACCGGACATGGTGCCGGCGAGTTGGTCTTTGCGCTCACGCAAACGCGGGAAGATGGTGAACATCTTTTCCATGTCTGCCGCAATTCCATCTTTGTCGTTGCGAATGTAGGCACCCATCTGCAGGTTTTCGATGATGGTCATGCGGGTAAACACGCCGCGACCCTCTGGCACCATGGCCAGACCCTGCTTGACCAGATCCCAGGGGCCCTGGCCACGAATGCTCTTGCCGAGATACTCAATATCGCCAGCGTTGATGGGTTGTGTTCCAGTGATCGCCTTCATAGTGGTGGTTTTGCCAGCACCGTTGGAGCCGATCAACGAGACCAGTTCGCCTTCATGCACTTCGAAATCCACACCCTTGACCGCCTGAATGCCGCCGTAGGAAACCTTTAAGCCGGTTACTTTGAGCAAAGTCTTTGTTGTCATTGTCTTGTTCTCCTGAAGCCGCCTAGTGGCCGCTGGTGCCCAGATACGCTTCAATCACTTTTTCGTTTTTCTGCACATCGGCCGGTGTACCTTCGGCGATTTGCTTGCCGTAATCCAGCACCGTCACGCGATCGCACAGGCCCATGACCAGTTTCACATCGTGCTCGATCAGCAAAATAGTGCGGTTGTCATTGCGGATTCGGTCAATCAATTCGCGCAGCATGACCTTTTCAGTGGCATTCATGCCGGCAGCCGGCTCGTCCAGCGCAATCAATTGGGGATCGGTCGCCAGCGCGCGCGCAATCTCCAAACGACGCTGGTCACCATAACTGAGCGTGCGAGCCTTGTAGTCGGCAAACTTCCCGATTCCGACGTAGTCCAGCAACTCTTGGGAGCGCTTGGCAATCGCGGCTTCCTCGGCCTTGAATCCGGCAGTGCGGAAGATTGCCCCCATCAAACCTGAATGCGTGCGGATGTGGCGCCCGACCATCACATTCTCCAGGGCTGTCATCTCGGCAAACAAGCGAATGTTCTGGAACGTTCGTGCAATACCGGCCTTTGCCACGGTATGCACCGCAGTAGGTTGGTAGGTCTTGCCGGCCAGCTCAAAACTGCCGCTGTCCGGTGTGTAGAGCCCGGTCAAAACATTGAAAAAAGTCGTCTTGCCAGCGCCATTGGGGCCGATCAATCCATACACCTGGCCACGTTCGATCTTGATGCCCACATCGCTGAGTGCCTGCAAACCACCAAACCGCTTGGAAACGCCGGAGACGTTGAGTACTGTATCTGTCATGTTGTGTGTTCCGTTCAGCTCTTCACGTTCTGCAGGGACTTACCATGCTCGGGCGACGGCCACAGACCGCGCGGCCGGGCAAGCATGACCACGATCATGGCCACTGCCGTCAACAACTGGCGCAGTATGGACGCATCCAACCGCCCGCCGGTCATTTCTTGCAAAGGACCCGCGACATAGCGCAGTACTTCGGGCAAGCCGGACAACAACACGGCGCCCAAAATGACGCCAGGCAAATGCCCCACGCCGCCCAACACCACCATGGCAACAATCATCACAGACTCCATCAGGCTGAATGATTCTGGCGAAATAAAGCCCTGAAAGGATGCAAACATGGCACCTGAAACACCACCAAAAGTGGCGCCCATGCCGAATGCCAGCAGTTTCAGGTTGCGTGTGTTGATGCCCATGGCCTTGGCGGCGATTTCATCTTCACGAATGGCCATCCACGCACGACCAACGCGTGACAACTCCAGACGGTGACAGATCACAACGCTAACCACCACCAAAGCGAGGAACAAGTAGTAGTAAAGCGAAACGGAAGCCACTTCAAAACCGAATACCGTGAGCTTCTTGCCCAGATCGATACCAAAGAAATGCAGGGAGTCGATCCCAAGAATTCCCTTCGGACCGTTGGTGATGTTGACCGGGTGGTCCAGGTTGTTCAAGAACACACGGATGATTTCACCAAAACCCAGCGTCACGATGGCGAGGTAGTCACCCCGCAAGCGCAGCGTTGGGGCCCCCAGAAGCACACCAAAGAAACCCGCCAAACCAGCAGCCAGGGGCAAAATAATCCAAAGTGGCGTATGCACGCCATCCGGGAACATCGCCGCGAAGGCCGGAAAGGTCTCAGCCAAATGAGGAGATGCCATCAGGCCATAGGTGTACGCACCAATGGCAAAAAATGCGACGTAACCCAGATCAAGCAATCCGGCATAACCAACCACAATGTTGAGGCCCAAGGAAAGCAAGACAAACAGCAGAGCCATGTCGACAATGCGCACCCACGCGTTGCCAAAGCCTTGCAGCAGCAACGGCAGGATCAGCAAACCTACTGCGGCTGCCAGAAATACCAGAATTTTTTGTTGTTGTTTCATGTGAATGTGCTCCTCAAGCCCGGTCCGCCACACGTTCACCCAACAAGCCGGACGGCCGCAAGGTCAACACGATGATCAGGACGATGAACGCAAATATGTCGGAGTAATGGCTACCGAGAACACCACCCGTTAAAGCGCCGATGTAGCCCGCTCCAATGGATTCGATCAGCCCCAGCAAGATGGCACCGACGACCGCTCCGCCCAGGTTGCC
Source organism: uncultured Rhodoferax sp. (assembly GCA_963513355.1). Classification (GTDB taxonomy): domain Bacteria; phylum Pseudomonadota; class Gammaproteobacteria; order Burkholderiales; family Burkholderiaceae_C; genus Allorhodoferax. The sequence continues at coordinate 89,817 of CAUPQG010000012.1, forward strand.
AATACCGCCAAACACCGCAGCAGTGAAGGCTTTCAGTCCGGGCAAGAAGCCCATGGCATGTTGTGCCGTGCCATAGTTGGATGCGTACATGACTCCGGCAATGGCCGCCAGCACAGCACCGATGATGAAAGTCGCCGAGATCACCATGTCAGGCTTGACCCCCATCAGCGCAGCAACGCGTGGGTTCTCAGACGTGGCACGCATGGCCCGACCCAGCTTGGTGTAATTCACCAGCCACATCAGGACCGCAAGCGACACGGCGGTAAAGCCAAGAATCATGACCTGCGTGGGGGAGATGACCGCACCACCAATTTGGATGGGGGTGTTGGACAGCAGTGTGGGATAAGACTTGAAGTTTGGCTTCCAGATGATCATCGCCAGTGTTTGCAGCAGGATGGACATCCCCATCGCAGTCAACATGGGTGCCAGTTTGGGGCTGTTCCGCAGAGGGCGGTAAGCTACTTTTTCAATCGTGAAATTGAGGACCGCCGCCACCACACAAGAAATAATCAGGGCAATGATGAGAATGATGTACCCCGGGGTCCCAGGCATGGAATCCTGCATCATGCCAATGATGGACCAGCTTGTCAGCGCCCCCACCATCATGACCTCACCGTGGGCAAAATTGATCAGGTTAATGATCCCGTACACCATGGTGTAGCCCAGGGCAATGAGCGCATACATGCTACCCAACACCAGACCGTTGATGATCTGCTGCAACAAAATATCCATAAGGGTTCTCCGATTTTTTGGCTGGCGCGCAAGTCACCAATTTGTCGAGCGGCTGTTTACTGACGGTGTGCGCGACCTAGTGATCGCTACCACTCCATTAGCAAAAAGCCTGCCACCTTTCATGGTACGACAGGCGAGTGGAAGGAATTGTATCCAAGGGTCCATGGCAATAGGGCCCATATACCCTTGGGTTTACCCCTATCAACCCCGGTACATCAGAGGAAACACCCATGCGTAAGCCCAGCTAATACTCGGACGAATGCTTTGCATTGCGAGCCTTTAGCTGGCGCAGTTTTTCAGCAATGCGGATCTCCAGTCCCCTCTCAACCGGACGGTAAAAATGGGGTGCGGCCATACCGTCAGGGAAGTAAGTTTCTCCAGCCGCAAAACCGTCTTCCTCATCGTGTGCGTAGCGATAACCTTTGCCGTAGTCCAGCTGCTTCATGAGCTTGGTAGGCGCATTGCGCAGGTGCATAGGCACCGGACGGGATCCTTCCTTCTTGACCAAGGCCCGGGCTTCATTGAACGCCTTATAGACGGAGTTGGACTTGGGTGCCACCGCGAGGTAAACCACACATTGGGCCAAGGCTAACTCCCCCTCCGGCGTACCCAGACGCTCGTAGACATCGGCGGCATCCAGAGCCAAGCGCAAAGCCCGGGGATCGGCCAGACCGATATCTTCATTGGCCATGCGGATCAGGCGGCGCGCCATGTAACGCGGATCGGCACCACCATCGAGCATGCGCACCAGCCAGTACAGTGCAGCGTCCGGATCAGAGCCCCGTACTGACTTGTGCAGGGCGCTGATCGTGTCATAGAACTGCTCGCCGCCTTTGTCATAGCGGCGCATGCGCTCGCCCAACACTTTGAGCAACCAAACATCGGTGACCCGGTCCACATGCTCCTGCTGCGCCGCTACGGCCAGAGTTTCCAACGTGTTCAGCAAGCGCCGGGCATCTCCATCTGCATACGCTACGAGGCGATCAACCGCTATATCTTCAATAGCAGGAAGTTCAGCATTTTCGAGGGCTACAGCAACAATTTGCTTCAGATCATCGACTGTGAGCGGCTGCAAGACATAAACTGCGGCACGGGACAACAAGGCCGAATTGACTTCAAACGAAGGGTTCTCGGTAGTCGCCCCGATGAATGTGAACAGACCGCTCTCCACATGTGACAGGAAGGCATCCTGCTGACTCTTGTTGAATCGGTGCACTTCATCCACAAACAAAATGGTCCTGCGTCCCTGACCCAATGCGACCTGTGCCTGCTCCACCGCGTCGCGGATGTCTTTAACACCACCCAGCACCGCGCTGATGCTGATGAACTGCGCATCAAACGCGTCGGCCATAAGACGCGCGATGGTGGTCTTACCCACTCCGGGTGGCCCCCACAGGATGCAACTGTGCGGCTGGCCAGATTCAAAAGCCAGGCGCAAAGCCATGCCTTCGCCCAACAGGTGCTGCTGTCCGATCACTCGTCCCAGACTTTGGGGTCGCAGACGCTCGGCCAGTGGTTGATGGGAATGCAGGGTAGGCTTGGGCACAACAATAGCGATAGTGTTTACGCCCCAGTTTAAACGTGCCGTTTGCCCATCTGTTAAAAGGCTTGTTACTACCGCCAACCTCATTCCCCATGCACGCCACTTCTATCCCTCACATCTTTGGCTCCGAAAACACGGCCGACCCTGCCACGGCCTTACTCTGGACCAACGGGGAAACGCGCTGCTCCGCGCTATGGCGTTCGGAACGCGGTTCGCCCGCCCCCAAAAAAGTGGTCATTGCCGACGACACCATGACCGCCGATGCAGCCTACAGACTGGCCTGCGAAGGTACCGCGCTTTTATGGCAGGGCGACTTTCAGAACGCCCGGCAATTGTTGCAAGCCCTGGTTCGCCGGGTCGTTCAACCGGCCAAACGCACACAGCGAAAGCAAACTGCCAAAGCATCGATGGCTGCCAAAGCCATCACGGCAAAACCGGTTGAGAGTGTTTTCAACCTGCATCGCCAAGCCCAGGCCCAGCGGGGGCGGGTGTTGGGCATGTTGCTGATACCCGTACAGGCCGACCTGAGCATTGCCCTGCGGCGTGCACCCGATGCGCGGCAGGCTTTTGTGGAAAGCTTGTGGCCCATTGGCACCACCGCCGGCATCTCGGTGGTGTCGCTGCGCGGGCTGCTGGGCCTGATCAGTGCACACGAATGGCGAAAGAAAGGGGTGGAAATCCTCGCTCTGGGAGAGGCTCCCAACAACCGTATCCATCCGCACTATGCCGTGTTCTCTCCAGTGCGTGGTGAATACGTGGATCTTGTTGCAACTGCACTGAAGCAGGCGCACGCTAGAGAAGGGGCCGTTCCGAAAACGACGATCAACACCGCCTTCGACATCGGCACCGGCAGCGGCGTTCTGGCGGCGGTGATGGCCCGTAGCGGCATTGATCGGGTGATCGCTACCGACCAGGACCCACGGGCACTGGCCTGTGCCCAGGACAACCTGACCCGCCTGGGAGTCGGCCAACAGGTTCAAGTGCTGCAAGCCAACCTTTTCCCCAGTGGTCAAGCGCAATTGATCATATGCAACCCACCGTGGTTGCCAGCCCGCCCCGGCTCACCGATTGAGTACGCCGTGTATGACGAAGGCAGCCGCATGCTGCTGGGTTTTTTGAACGGCTTGCGCGCGCACTTGACTCCTGCTGGCGAAGGCTGGCTGATCATGTCCGATCTGGCAGAGCATCTGGGGCTGCGCACACGCGCAGAGTTTTTGGCGGCGATAGAAAACGCAGGCTTGGTGGTTGCAGGAAGGCTCGATGCAAAACCTGTACACCCCAAAGCGCACGACGCCACCGACCCACTGCACCGCGCACGCGCTGCAGAAGTCACATCGCTGTGGCGCCTAACTGCAAAGATGGATTGACCCAGAAATAGAAAAAGCCACCAATCTTTCGACTGGTGGCTTTCCAATTTGGCGGAGCGGACGGGACTCGAACCCGCGACCCCCGGCGTGACAGGCCGGTATTCTAACCAACTGAACTACCGCTCCCGGTAGCGGTAACCATTCGCTCTTTCGAGCCAAGTCGCCTGCCCTTGCGGACTGGCTGTTACCAACTTGCGCTTCGACCATCTTTCGATGAATCTTGGCGACCCCACGGGGATTCGAACCCCGGTACTCACCGTGAAAGGGTGATGTCCTAGGCCTCTAGACGATGGGGTCAAAACCTTGGACTAATCCGTTCTCGAAAATCTTGGTGGAGGTAAGCGGGATCGAACCGCTGACCTCTTGCATGCCATGCAAGCGCTCTCCCAGCTGAGCTATACCCCCTAAACCCTAAAATTACTGCCTGATCTCTCTGCAGTAACCCGAGAAAGCTTTTTAAAGCATTCTCAACTTCCGAGCCTCAAATTATATACAAGTTTTTCAGGCCCTGGCAAGTCTGGCAATAACTTTTTCTCTTCCACACATTTCCAGCACCGAATCCAGCGATGGCGTTTGTGCCGTGCCCACGACCAACACCCGCACCGGCATGGCCAATTGCGGCATTTTCAAGCCGTTGGCAGCCAACACTTCCTTGATGGCGGCCGCAATGGAAGCCTTGTCCCAGGCACCGCTGGCCAGCTTCTCCGCCAGCATGGCAATTGCGGGGCGGACGGCATCGGTCACGTGTTGTGCCAGCTCGGCTGCATCGGGTGTCACATCGCTGTAGAACTTGGCAGCCCAAGTCGCCAAAGCAATGGTGGTGTCGCAACGGTCCTTGAGCAAGGCACACACCTGCGGCAAATGGCTCTCAACAGTTGGTGCATCCAAGGTGATGCCTTGTTTGGCCAATTGCGTAGCAACCAGACCAGCCAGGCGTGCGTTGTCCGCCTGCTTGATGTACTGCGCATTGACCCACAGCAGCTTGACCGGGTCCCACTGCGCGGGGCTCTTGTTCAGATGGGTACCGTCAAACCAAGCCACCAACTGCTCACTGCTGAACAACTCTTCGTCGCCATGGCTCCAGCCCAGACGGGCCAGGTAATTCAACATGGCTTCCGGCAGGTAACCACCCTCTTCATATGCAGTTACGCTGACAGCACCCCGGCGTTTGGACAACTTCTGTCCATCGTCACCCAGAATCACTGGGCAATGGCCAAACTGCGGCAAGGGCGCACCCAGTGCATTGAAGATATTGATCTGCCACGGGGTATTGTTGATGTGTTCATCACCACGGAACACGTGGCTGATTTCCATGTCCCAGTCATCGACCACCACGGCAAAGTTATAGGTCGGCACACCATCGGTGCGGGCGATGATCAGGTCATCGATCTCACGGTTGCTGATGGTGATCGGCCCTTTGACCAGATCGTCCCATGTGACATCGCCTTGTGGCGGGTTGCAGAAACGCACCACCGGCAATACACCTTCGGGCACGGGTGGCAGGGTCTTGCCCGGCGCGGGGCGCCAGCGTCCGTCGTACAGGGCTTTTTCACCACGGGCCTTCTTGGCCTCACGCACCGCATCGAGTTCTTCGGGTGTGCTGTAGCAGTAATAGGCCTTGCCTTCGGCAATCAACTGGTCAATGACAGTCTTGTAGCGACTCAGCCGCTGCATCTGGTAGATCGGGCCCTCGTCGTAGTCAAGCCCCAGCCACTGCATGGACGCCAGAATTTGGTCGACCGAGTCCTGCGTAGAGCGGGCCACATCGGTGTCTTCGATGCGCAGCACAAACTCGCCACCAAAATGGCGGGCATAGGCCCAGGAATACAAGGCAGTGCGGGCAGTTCCCAGGTGCAGGAAACCGGTAGGGGACGGTGCGATGCGGGTGCGGATTTTTCGTGATGTCATGTCAGGGTATCCAGACCGCGCGCGAGGTCGGTCTTTATGTCTTCAATATGTTCCAGGCCCACGGCCACACGGACCAGACCCTGGCCAATACCGGCCGCTTGTCGCTGGGCTTCGGTCATACGACCGTGTGAGGTGCTGGCCGGGTGCGCACACATGGTCTTGGTGTCGCCCAGGTTGGTGGCCAGCGATAACACTTGCATGGAGTCCAGCACATGGAATGCGCGTTTGCGCGCCCCATCAGGATCGCCGGACTTGACCGTGAAGGACAGCACCGCGCCACCCAGCCCTGCCTGCTGGGCCATGGCCAGGCGATGCTGCGGATGGCTTGCCAGCCCGGGGTAAAAAACGCGGTCCACTGCGGGGTGGTCTTCCAACCACTGGGCCAGGGCCAGCGCCTGCGCTGACTGGGCACGCATACGAATACCCAAAGTCTCCAAGCCCTTGAGAACCACCCATGCATTGAACGGCGCCAGTGTCATGCCGCCACTCTTGAGGACGGGCAAAAACTTCTCGGTGACCAATTGCTGGCTTGCGCACAAGGCACCTGCCATGACGCGACCCTGCCCATCCAGAAACTTGGTGCCAGAGTGCATGATGATGTCTGCACCCAGTTCCACCGGCCGCTGCAGTGCGGGCGTGGCAAAGCAGTTGTCTACCGCCAGCAAAGCACCTGCCTTGTGCGCAATGTCCGCCAGAGCGGCAATGTCACACACCTCCGTCAACGGGTTGGTTGGCGTCTCAGCAAACAGCAGTTTGGTGTTGGGCCGCACGGCCGCGCGCCAGGCATCCACATCGGTCTGCGACACAAAACTGGACTGCACACCAAACTTGGCCAGGTCCGAACCAATCAGCTTGATGGTGGAGCCAAACATGGACTGCGAACACACCACATGGTCACCCGACTGCAGCAAACCCATGCACATCATCAAGATGGCCGACATGCCGGATGCGGTAGACATGGCTGCCTCGGTGCCTTCCATGCTCGCCAGGCGTTGCTCGAAACTGCTCACCGTGGGATTGCCGTAGCGCCCGTAGGTAAAGCCGTCTTCTTCACCGGCAAAACGCCGCGCAGCAGCTTCGGCAGAGGGCTGCACATAACCGCTGGTCAGGTACAGCGCCTCGGAATTTTCGCCGTACTGGCTGCGGTCGGCCGCTGCACGGATAGCCAATGTATCCGGGTGCAGGCCTTCAGGTAGTTTTTGGGAACTCATGGCGCAGGTGAACCCTCAATCCGCAGGGTTGGGCAAAGCCAGGCGGGAAGTATCTTCTTGCGACTCTTCCCCGCCCACCCGGTTTTCATTCAGGCGGTTGATGTCGGCAGACGTAATGTCACCCGTGACATACACACCGTCAAAACACGAGGCATCAAAACCAGAAATTTTGGGGTTGAGTGACCCGATGGCCTTCTTCATGCCATCCACATCCTGGTAAATCAGCGCGTCGCAGCCAATGATCTGGCGAATCTCTTCCACACTGCGGTTGTGCGCGACCAGCTCGCTGCTAGTGGGCATGTCAATGCCATAAACGTTGGGGTAACGCACCGGTGGCGCCGCGCTGGCCAGGTAGACCTTGCGCGCACCGGCGTCACGCGCCATTTGCACGATCTCTTTGGACGTGGTGCCGCGCACGATGGAGTCGTCCACCAGCAGCACATTGCGGCCCTTGAATTCGCTGGCTATCGCATTGAGCTTTTGGCGCACCGATTTTTTGCGCACCGATTGCCCCGGCATGATAAAGGTGCGGCCCACATAACGGTTTTTCACAAAGCCTTCGCGGTACGGCAGACCCAAGAGTTGGGCCAGTTGCGCTGCGCTGGGGCGGCTCGATTCGGGGATGGGGATAACCACATCAATCTCATTGGGCGGCACGGTGGAAATCACACGCTTGGCCAGCGACTCGCCCAAATTCAGGCGCGCCTGGTAAACCGAGATGTTGTCCATCACCGAATCGGGGCGGGCCAAATACACAAATTCAAAAATGCAGGGGTTGAGCTTGGGGTTTTCTGCACACTGCTGTGCGTGCACCGAGCCGTCCAGCGCGATGAATACGGCTTCGCCTGGATCCACATTGCGCTCGAACTTGAAGCCCGTACCTTCCAGCACCACAGACTCACTGGCGACCACCGTGCCATCCGGACCCTTGCCAATGCACAAGGGGCGAATGCCAAACGGATCGCGGAACGCCAGCACGCCATGGCCGGCGATCAATGCAATCACGGCATAAGAACCCTTGACCCGGCGGTGCACGTTGCGCACGGCGGCAAAGATATCCAGCGGTTGCAGCGGCAGGCCGCGCGTGGTTTTTTCGATCTCGTGCGCCAACACATTGAGCAAGACTTCGGAGTCACTCTCGGTATTGATGTGGCGGTGGTCGGTGAGGAACAGCTCGCTTTTGAGTGCGTGCGCGTTCGTCAGGTTGCCGTTGTGCACCAGCACGATGCCAAACGGTGCATTCACGTAGAAGGGCTGCGCCTCTTCTTCGCTGTAAGCGTTGCCCGCGGTTGGGTAACGCACCTGGCCCAGGCCGCAGTTGCCGGGCAGCGAGCGCATGTTGCGGGTGCGAAACACATCACGCACCATGCCCTTGGCCTTGTGCATGAAGAACTTGCGCTCTTGCTGCGTGACGATGCCCGCAGCATCCTGACCGCGGTGCTGCAAGAGCAGCAATGCGTCATAAATCAGTTGATTGACCGGTGCATGACTGACGACGCCAACTATTCCGCACATAGTGTGTTTCTCATTTCTAAGGTAAATACTTTCCAAACTCTTCAGGCAGCACCGGTTTGAGGCCTTTCAAGACCACCACGGTGATACCGGCGCCGGTGGATTCCTGCCACCACAAACTCTTGACCAGCGGCGTCATGCCAGCCACAACCGCCAAGGCCAGCAGCACGACCACGCCGCGCACCAAGCCGAAAGCCGCGCCCAACACACGGTCCACCGGGCGCAGGCCTACGGCCGCCACCAGCTTGCGCACCAGAAAGGCGACCAGCCCACCGGCAAACAGCGCCACCACAAACACCAGCACAAACCCGGCCGCATACCGCACAACCTCGGTGGCGCCGGCCAATGGCAAATGGTGCGCCACATCTGGTGCTAGCCATTGGGCCAGCACAAAGGCAACGATCCAATTGGTCAGCGACAACAGCTCATACACCAGGCCGCGCCAGGCACCCACCACAAGTGAGATCACCAACACGGCCAGAAAAATCCAGTCCAACACAGGCATGACGGCCAAGGCGAGCGCCCTTACAGCTCCAGCACAGACGCAGGAAGGTCCAGCTTGCGAATCTTTTCAGCCACTTTGTCTGCGTCACCCTTGGATCCAAACGGCCCCACGCGCACGCGGATGCGTTTGCCTTCCGCGGGGTTCACAACCTGCGTGTAGGTCTTCATGCCCGATTTCTCCAACTTGGCGCGTGCCTCTTGCGCTTTGGCCGCATCCGAGAAAGCGCCAACCTGAACAATAAAACGACCAGAAATGGCAGCGCTGGCGGCGGCAGAGGCAGCAGGCTTCTGCGCGATATCGCGGCCTTCCAGCAGCGCCTGGGCCTTTGCACCGTCGTCGGACCGCACGGGTGGTTTTTCTGCAGGTTTTTCGGCCGGTTTTTCTGCCGGCTTGGCCACAGGCTTTTCAGCTGGTTTCTCGACCGGCTTGGCCGGCACGGACGCCACGGCGGAAACCGCGCCAGTAGATGCGCGCGACGACGCAGCAGCCACTGGTGCTACAGCCGGTGCCGGCGCTGGCGGTTTGGACACAACCTCTTTGCCCGCGTCGGACTCGACCACAACATCGGTCGCAGGCTTGACCTGGGTCACGGTGCCCAAGGGCTTGACGGTGTTTTTGTCTGGGATTTCGATCGGGATATCGACCGAGATGGGCCTGGGCTGGCTGTCAAACAGCAGCGGAAAACCAATGACGCCCACCAGCACCAGCACAGACGCACCGATCAGCCGGTGGCGGGCGCGTGTGCGCATGGCCTCTACGCTTTCGGTGGCGGGAGCGGGGGTGGCATGCTCGTCACCACCACCTTTGCGAAATTTGAAAAATGCCATGGATGAGGGTGTTCTCAGGAATTCAGGTGTTTGGCCTGCAGCCGGGGCACGCCGTTTGCAAGCACGCCGCCCACGGTGTGGAACGATCCAAAGACGACGATTCTATCAGCGGGGTCTGCTGCTGCTATGGCAGCCTGCAGCGCCTGCATAGGGTCGGCAAAGGCGGCGGCCTGGGTGTCCTTGCGGGTGTTTAACCCCTGCCATTGCGCCATCAGGTCGGTGCCTTTGGCTGCGCGCGGCAGCGGCAAATCGGTGAAATACCAACGGTCCAGCAGGGGCAGCAGCTTGGTGAACATGCTGGCCAGGTCTTTGTCGGCCATGGCACCAAACACGGCATGGGTGGTCGGAAAGTAGCCCATGGCGTCCAGATTGGCCGCAAGCGCCGCCACCGAATGGGGGTTGTGCGCCACGTCCAGCACCAGCGTGGGCTGACCGGGAACGATCTGAAAACGCCCCGGCAGCTCCACAAAGGCCATGCCGTTGCGCACCGCCTGGGCAGTAACCGGCAGGCGTTCGCGCAGCGCGGTCAATGCGGCCAGCACGCCCGCAGCGTTGACCAGCTGGTTGGCACCCCGCAGCGCCGGGTAGGCCAGCCCACTGTAGCGGCGACCGCGCCCGGCCCAGCCCCACTGCTGTTTGTCGCCCGAGACATTGAAGTCTTGCCCCACGCGCCACAGATCGGCACCGATTTCCAGCCCATAGTCCAGCACGCTTTGCGGCGGCACCGGGTCGCTGACGATGACCGGACGGCCTGTGCGCATGATGCCGGCCTTCTGAAAACCGATGCTTTCGCGGTCCGGGCCCAAAATTTCCATGTGGTCCAGGTCGATGCTGGTAATGATGGCGCAATCGGCGTCGATGATGTTGGTGGAATCCAGCCGGCCACCCAGGCCGACCTCCAGGATGACGACATCCAGGTTGCTGCGCATCATCACTTCAAAGATGGCGAGCATGGAGAACTCGAAGTAGCTCAGCGACACTACTTCGCCATTTAGGCTTCTAGCCCCCTCCACTGCTGCAAAGCCTGCTACCAGATCTGCAGCATCCACAGACTGGCCCTGCAGGCGCAGGCGCTCTTCAAAGTGGACCAGGTGTGGGGATGTGAAGACACCAGTACGGTAGCCTGCCTGGCCCAAAATTCACTCCAGCATGTCGCAGGTGGAGCCTTTGCCGTTGGTACCGGCCACGGTGATGACGGGGCAGTCGAAGCGGATGTTCATGCGCTGGGCGACGGTGCGCACGCGCTCCAGGCCCATGTCGATGGCGGTGGGGTGCAGGCGCTCGCAGTGGGCTAGCCAGGCTTCTAGGGTCGTTGGAGTTTCCATATCGGCTTCGATTGTCGCTGAGCCTTGGTTCACTCGCCGCTGGTGCTGCTATTGCCTCAGGATCAGGCGAACCGGACGTTTTGCTCCGTGTCCTCCGCCCTTCGGGCTCCCCCTTCACCTGCGCAAAACGCCCGATCCGCCTGATCCGCCTGATCCTCCACCGCCGCTGGTGCGCCTGCAGAAGGCCACTCAGCCCGCAAACCGGTCCGTAGCCGCCAACAGCTGGGCCAGGATGCCCGGCTCGTTAAACGCATGCCCGGCATCGTCCACCAGGTGGAATTCCGCGTCGGGCCAGGCTTTGTGCAGGTCCCACGCGGTTTTGGCGGGGGTGGCCACGTCGTAGCGGCCCTGGATGATGGTGCCGGGGATGCCCGCCAGCTTGTGGGCGTTACGGATCAGCTGGCCCTCTTCCAGCCAGCCTTTGTGTACGAAGAAATGGTTTTCGATGCGGGAAAAGGCCAGCGCGAAATGGTCAGCCGCGTGTTTGGCGGCGTTGGCGGCGTCGGGCAGCAGGCGTATGGTCTTGCCTTCCCACAGGCTCCAGGCTTTGGCGGCGGCCAGCTGGGCCACGGGGTCCGTGCCCACCAGGCGCTTGTGGTACGCGGTCATCAGGTCGCCCTGCTCTTCCGCCGGAATAGGGGCCAAAAAAGCCTCCCACAGGTCGGGGAACAGCCAGGACGCGCCCTCCTGGTAGTACCAATGCAGCTCGGCCTGGCGCAGCGTAAAAATGCCGCGCACCACCAGTGCGGACACGGCTTGGGGGTGTGTTTGGGCATAGGCCAGCGCCAGTGTGCTGCCCCAGGAGCCGCCAAACACCAGCCAGCGGTCCACGTTCAGCAACGTGCGCAGGCGCTCGATGTCCGCCACCAGGTGCCAAGTGGTATTGGCCTCCAGGCTGGCATGCGGTGTGGACCGGCCGCAGCCGCGCTGGTCGAACAGCAGCACGCAGTAGCGCTCCGGGTCAAACAGGCGGCGGTGGTCTGCGGTGCAGCCCGAACCGGGGCCGCCATGCAAAAAGACCGCGGGTTTGCCGTTCGGGTTGCCACACAACTCCCAGTACAGCGTGTGGCCCTCGCCGGTGTCCAACATGCCGGTCTTGAAGGGTTCTAGGGGCGGGTACAGGGTGCGGGCGGGTTCGGTCATGTGGCTTGCTTTACTATAAATTTGATAGCTACTGGTGCAGTGATTACGGGGGCTCACTGCCATTTTTCCTCAAGGAATTATGACAAAATCGCCCCCATGATTACCCTTTACGGCATCCCCAATTGCGACACCGTCAAAAAAGCCCGCACCTGGCTGACGGACCACGGCGTGGACTACACGTTTCACGATTTCAAAAAACAGGGCGTGCCTGGAGCCCAGCTCGACAACTGGCTCAAGACTGTGGGCTGGGAAACGGTGGTCAACCGCAAGGGCACCGCGTGGCGCGGGCTGGACGATGCCACCAAGGCATCGGTGGTGGACGCCGCCAGCGCGCGCGCCGTGGTGCTGGTTGCGCCCAGTGTGGTCAAACGCCCAGTGGTGGAGTGGGCGGATGGCACCGTCACCGTGGGCTTCAAGCCCGAGGCCTTTGCCGCGAGGCTTCCATGAACTGGCTCATTCTGGTCGTTGCCGGCCTGTTTGAAGTGGGCTGGGCCATTGGCCTGAAATACACCGACGGTTTTTCCCGCCTGTGGCCATCCGTCGGCACCGTGCTGGCCATGGTGATCAGCGTGGTGCTGCTGGGCATTGCCATGAAGACGCTGCCGGTGGGCACCGCCTACGCGGTGTGGGTGGGCATTGGCGCGGTGGGCACCGCCATCTTGGGCATGGTGCTGCTGGGCGACGCGGCCAACGCGGGGCGCATTGTCAGCCTGGCGCTTATCGTGGCGGGCGTGGTGGGCCTGAAGCTGGCTACACCGGCCTAACCGCAACAGGCCAAGCTGGGCGCCATATGGCCATGGCCTAAAATCGCAGGCTGACCCGCTTGGCGCGCATTCACCTGTGTGATGTGTGCGCCACCTCCACTTCTCTCAGACCGCAGCAAGCACCACGATCATGACCACGCCTACCACCCAGATCCCCAATGTGACCGTCACCACCCAGGCCAATGTGTACTTTGATGGCAAGTGCGTCAGCCACGGCATCACCTTTGCAGACGGCACCAAGAAGTCGGTCGGCGTGATCCTGCCGTCCACATTGACCTTCAACACCGGCGCGCCCGAGATCATGGAATGCGTGGCCGGCAGCTGCGAATACAAACTGGCCGGTACCGATGCGTGGGTCAAGAGCAGCGCGGGCGAGCAATTCAGCGTGCCGGGCAATGCCAAGTTCGACATCCGCGTGACTGAGGCATACCACTACATCTGCCATTTCGGTTAATCCAACCCGCATTAGCTACATTTTTAATAGCTGCTCACGCTTATTTTGCGGGGGCTAGAGGCCAAATATGTCAAACACCATCCTGCAAAACATCCCCGTCGGCCAAAAGGTCGGTATCGCATTCTCTGGCGGCCTGGACACCAGCGCCGCACTGTTGTGGATGAAGCAAAAGGGCGCCCTGCCCTACGCCTACACCGCCAACCTGGGCCAGCCCGACGAGGCCGACTACGACGAGATCCCCAAGAAGGCCATGGAATACGGCGCCATCAAGGCCCGCCTGGTGGACTGCCGCCCGCAGCTGGCTGCTGAAGGCATTGCCGCGCTGCAAAGCGGCGCCTTCCACATCACCACCGCCGGCCAGACCTACTTCAACACCACGCCGCTGGGCCGCGCCGTGACCGGCACCATGCTGGTCAGCGCCATGAAGCAGGACGACGTCAACATCTGGGGCGATGGCAGCACCTTCAAGGGCAATGACATCGAGCGCTTCTACCGCTACGGCCTGCTGACCAACCCCGCGCTGAAGATCTACAAGCCCTGGCTGGACCAGGCCTTCATCGACGAACTGGGCGGCCGCTCCGAGATGAGCGCCTTCATCACCGCCAACGGCTTTGGCTACAAGATGAGCGCTGAAAAAGCCTACAGCACCGACAGCAACATGCTGGGCGCCACGCACGAAGCCAAGGACCTGGAGTTCTTGAACAGCGGCATGAAGATCGTGAACCCCATCATGGGCGTGCCGTTCTGGAAAGACGACTGCGTGGTCAAGGCCGAAGAAGTGAGCGTCACCTTTGAAGAAGGCCGACCCGTAGCGCTGAATGGCATCCACTACCCCGATCTGGTCAGCCTGATCCTGAAGGCCAATGAAATCGGCGGCCGCCACGGCCTGGGCATGAGCGACCAGATCGAAAACCGCATCATCGAAGCCAAGAGCCGCGGCATTTACGAAGCCCCCGGCCTGGCCCTGCTGTTCATCGCCTACGAGCGCCTGGTCACCGGCATCCACAACGAAGACACCATCGAGCAATACCGCGACAACGGCCGCAAGCTGGGCCGCCTGCTGTACCAGGGCCGCTGGTTCGACAGCCAGGCCATCATGCTGCGCGAAACCGCACAGCGCTGGATCGCCAGCGCCATCACCGGCACGGTGACGGTGGAGCTGCGCAGGGGCAATGACTACTCGCTGTTGAACACCGAATCGCCCAACCTGACCTATGCGCCTGAGCGTTTGAGCATGGAGAAGGTGGAAGACGCGCCGTTTTCGCCGCTGGATCGGATTGGGCAGTTGACTATGCGCAACCTGGACATTACGGATACCCGCGCCAAGTTGGGCATCTATTCCAATGCTGGGATGCTGGAGTTGGGTAAGGGGGATGATTTCTTGAAGTTGGGTAAATAAGCCTTGCTTGAAACCCCATAGACAAAGCCCGCCAGGTGAGAGCCTGGCGGGCTTCTTTTAGCTGGCTACATAACTGCGACCTGGCTATCTAGATCGTCCATGACATCCTCAACAACTGGAATGATGTGATGACATTCCAGGCATCGGCAAACCCAGACGCGCTCATTGCCCATGTTCGTAATTTCAAGTAGTTCCAGTCTTGCTCCGCACCGATGACAAGTATCGGGTTGCTCGGTCATGACTTGATAGACAGTATCTGTCGGAAATTGCCATTGCATAGCTGCTACTTCCGGTTATCTACGAATATCGACTTGCGGTGCCACGCAACAAACTCAAGTTGTGGGGCAAATCGTTCTGGCAACTCAATCTTTATCCCATTTAGCGGCAGCAGCACTTCTTTGACGAAGGTGTCACTGCATCGCTTCAGATCGTCGGAAATGATGATCGTGAAATCATCAGCGAGGCAAATCAGCCCCTTGTCAAAAGCGCGATCATGAAGGGCTGACAAGCAAAGTCCATTGCTTGGGTTCAGCCTGTTGGCTTTGTCGCTGCTCCAAGGAACAATATGACTGGCAATCAATAGACGTGAATCGGTCAGACCTGACATACAGCAGCGTCCTCTGTAACTACTGAGCCCGGCTCGACGGAAGAAATGCTGCTTGATCCGTTGTGTTGTCAAAGCCTGCCGTGTCTCCCCAGTAAAGTCGTCCACCGACAGTTCGTCACTCTCCGTGACTATTTCCGCCCGTTCCGTTGCGTCTCTACCCAATCGCTGCCGTAGCATCTGACATTCCACTGCTAACCGCTCCCAATCTGAGTGAAACTCTTCCCACACGGAGCGGTCCAGCGCTGACGCATTTCCTAACCCAGCGCGTCCTGTACTTGTAATTGCCGGGTCAATACTGGCAATGTTGAGCATCTTCATTGCCACTGCGTCAGATGTGCGTCCAATGACTGTGGCTAGCGCCATGATTTCTGGGTTTCTCCCATGAATGCGCCCATACGGGATTTGGCAGTAAAGGTGGAAAGCCAGTTTGATTTGCTCCTTGGTCCAAAGTCCAGTTGCCATGATGTTGTGTCAAGTGATGACGTTGGTTTTATCGGAGAGGGGCCAATAGGCGCGCTTTGAGTTGAGTTTGGGCATACGACTGGACTTGGTTACGTCACTCTGCAATTCATTTCGATCAGCCAGCAGCGCAGCGCACGCGGTATAACTGTAACTGCTGCTTTTCTTCTGCCTAATCAGCTCGGCGACGATGCCCAAATCTTCGAGCACTTTGCCGTTCAGACTCTAGTGCTGGGTGCCGTAGCTCTTACCGTCAGCGGCAGTTATCCGGAAATTCCAGATAACTGAATCCTCCTGCAACTCACTGTCGGCAAAGGTTTTCCGTGAATAGTTAGCACAAAATGCAGGCATAACTAGGAGACAGCCATGGACACCACCCAGACCGCCGCCCCACAGGCAGACATCCAACAAATGTCCACCTTCGCCGAGTTCTACCCCTTCTACCTGGGCGAGCACAGCAACCTGGCCTGCCGCCGCCTGCACTTTTTGGGATCGAGCCTGGGCCTGGTGTGCGTGGGCTTCATGGTTGCCACCGGCAACCCGTTGTACCTGCTGCTGGGCCTGTTCTGCGGTTACGCCTGCGCCTGGATCGGGCACTTTGGGTTTGAGAAGAACAAGCCAGCGTCCTTTAAGCGCCCGCTGTACAGCTTTATGGGCGATTGGGTCATGTACAAGGACATGTGGATGGGCAAGGTCAAGGTGCTCTAAGAAACATCAGGACAGTCCCAAGCGCGGGGACTAATTGGCCCCGTTCAAGCCGGACGCAAATACTGCTGCGCAATCGGCTCCAAATGCGCGGGCGAGATGCCCAGCGCCTGCAGCCCCGGCACCAGCCCGGTGGCGACGTTGTCTACCTTCATCGAATCCAGGTTATCGCGGCTCATCAGCGTGGGGCCGGGGGCAAACTCCATCAGCAGGGCTTGCAAGCGGCCCAAGGCATCGGGCAGGGCAATCACCGGCCGGCCACGCCCGCCGTTGGCGCCGCTGAACTGGCCCGCCATTTGCACCAGTTCTTTCAGGGTGTACACATCGGGGCCGCAGGCCTCTACGATGCGCACTGCTGCCCCCGATGCCTGGCGCAACACACTGCGCTGCAGGCTGCAGACAATGGCCGCGGCTACATCGTCCACCCACACGGGTTGAAACCGCGCGTGGGCGCCCGCCAACGGCATGACCGGGAAAACGGCCTGCAGGCGGGCAAAGAGGTTGAGAAACTGGTCTTTTGCGCCAAAGATCACGCTGGGGCGCAGCACGGTCAACTCCACAGCTGACTCTGCAGCGGCCCGGTGCAACACGGCCTCTCCACGGCCTTTGCTGCGCAGGTATTCCGATGGGGCCTGGCCCGGCCGGGCGTCGTTTGCGCCGAGCGCGCTTACATGCACCAGTTTGCCAATGGCCTGTGCCTGGCAGACCCGGGCCAGCTTTTGGGGCAGCACCACATGGGCCTTGTCAAAAGCGGCGGCGTTGCCGTGCAGGATGGCGATCAGGTTGACCATGGCATCGTGGCCAGCGGCGGCACGGGCCAGAGCGGCTTCGTCGTGCACGTCCATCTCCAGCACGGTCACGCCGGGCAGATGCTGCAGGTGGCGCGCGTTGCCGCCGCGCCGCGTGGGCAGCGTCACACTCAGGCCCTGGCGCACCAGTTGTTGACAAACCTGGGTACCGACAAAGCCAGTCCCACCCAACACAAGAATTGATTGCATGGGGGGTACTGTACGCGGAGCGTGAAGCTCTTGTAAGCCTGTGGATTAAACGACCACCGGCTCTGGCTCCAGCAGGATGCCAAAGCGCTCATACACGCTGGTCTGAATGGCCTTGGCCAGGGTCATCACCTCGCCGCCGGTGGCGCCATTGCCGTCCGAGCCTGCACCGCGGTTCACCAGCACCAAGGCTTGTTTTTCGTACACGCCGGCTTGGCCTACGGTCTTGCCCTTCCAGCCGCACGAATCAATCAGCCAGCCGGCCGCCAGTTTGATGGAGCCATCAGCCAGGTGGTAGTGCACCACGCGGGGCTCGCGGGCGATGATGTCGGCGCATTGCTCGGGTGAGACCTGGGGGTTTTTAAAGAAGCTGCCGGCATTGCCAATGACGGCCGGGTCGGGCAGCTTGGCGCGGCGTATGGCACACACCCAGTCAAAAATCTGCTGCGCCGTAGGCTCGGTAACGCCATGCTCGGCCATTTTTTTCTCAATGTCGGCATAGCCCAGCACCGGCTTCCACACTTTGGGCAGCGCAAAACGCACGCGCAGGATCAGGGCACGGTCTTTCAGGCCCTGCGTGGGCTGCCCGCCGGTGGTGATGGTGCCGCCGTGCTTGAAGACGGAGTCGCGGTAGCCAAAGGCGCATTGGGCGGCGTTCAGCGTGAACACCTGGCCGGTCTGCAAGTCCATGGCGTCCAGTGAGTCAAAGCGGTCTTGCAGTTCCACCCCATACGCGCCGACGTTTTGTACGGGCGAAGCGCCCACGGTGCCGGGGATCAAGGCCATGTTTTCCAGGCCAGGGTAGCCGTTGGCCAGTGTCCAGGCCACAAAGTCGTGCCAACCCTCGCCGCCACCGGCTTCCACAATATGGGCCTTGGCGGTTTCACCCACCCGGCGTATGCCTTTGACCTCCACCTTGAGCACCAGAGGCTTTACGTCACCCGTAATGACGATATTGCTGCCCCCACCCAACACGAATTTGGGGCTGCTGGTCCACTCGGCGTCAGCCAAAACCGCCTTTACATCGGCCTCGCTGGTAATGCGCACCAAAGCCAGTGCCTTTGCCACGATATGGAAGGTGTTAAAGGGCTGGAGTGGGACGTTTTTCTCGACTAACATGATGGGATTGTCGCATCCGGGGAAACATACAACATGCCATCTTTTGATACCGTCTGCGAAGCAGAACTCTCCAAAGTCAAGAACGGGGTGGACAACACCACCAAGGAAATCACTACGCGCTTTGACTTCAAGGGCACATCGGCCGCCATCAGCCTCAAAGACAAGGAAATCACGCTGATCGGCGATGCTGAATTCCAGCTCGACCAGATCGAAGACGTGCTGCGCAACAAGCTCACCAAGCAGGAAGTGGATGTGCGCTTTCTGGACAAGGGCGATGTGCAAAAAATGGGCGGCGACAAGGTCAAGGTCGTCATCAAGGTGCGCAACGGCATTGAGACCGAGGTGTCCAAAAAGATCCAGCGCCTGATCAAGGACAGCAAGATCAAGGTCACTGCTGCCATCCAGGGCGACGCCGTGCGCGTGACCGGCGCCAAGCGCGATGACCTGCAGGCCGCCATGGCCCTGATCCGCAAAGACATTGCCGACCTGCCGCTGAGCTTCAACAACTTCCGCGATTGATGAAACCTGCCGCCCTGCTCACATTGTCCCTGGCCTGCTGGGTAGGCCAGAGCGCATGGGCCCAATCCGTGGGCTTGTCGGGCATGCTGGGCGGCAAGGCATTGGTGATCGTGGATGGCAGCCCGCCCAAGGCCGTGGCCGCTGGCGAGAGCTTCAGGGGCGTAAAAATTGTGTCCACCCAGGGTGATGAAGCGGTGGTCGAGATTGAAGGCAAGCGCCACACACTGCGCGTGGGCGACGCACCGGCCAGCGTTGGCAGCAGTGCTGGCAGTGCACCACCCGGTGGCAGCCGCATTGTGCTGACCGCAGGTGGCGGGGGGCACTTCTTTACGCTGGGGCAGATCAACGGCAAATCCACCCAGATGGTGGTAGACACCGGTGCAACCTCCGTGGCCCTGAGCGTGGCCGAGGCCCAGCGCCTGGGTATTGAATACAAATCTGGGCAACCCATACAAATGAGCACGGCCAATGGCTACATTCAGGGCTGGGTCATCAAGCTCAACTCCGTGCGGGTGGGTGATGTGGTGGTGCACGGAGTAGAGGCTGCCGTATCGGCAGGCTCCATGCCCTATGTGCTGCTGGGCAATACGTTTCTGACCCGTTTTCAGATGACCCGTGCCAACGACCAGATGGTGCTGGAAAGACGCTACTAAGGCTGCGTGCAGTGAGCATCCGGAGCGAAAACGAATACGAAGATTTATTGGCCCTGTGGTCAGACCTGGAGTCGGGTCTCGGTGTCATTTTGGGCAGCCCCGCCAGCACGCAAGAGTTTGCCCACCGGGTTTTGCAATACGACCGCTGGATGCAGAGCCTGCTGCAGCGCGACCCCGATGTGGGCTTGTACCTGCTGTTTCAGCTGGCCGGCAATTCACCGGTTGGCTACAGCGCCTCCCACTCCCTGGTGTGCGCCGTGCTCAGCCACCTGATTGCGCTTGAGCTCGGTATTGCAAAAGGCGAGCGCGACAGCCTGGTGCATGCGGCGCTGACCATGAACATTGGCATGACGGCCATGCAAGACGCACTGGCAACCCAGGTAGAGAAGCCCACGCCTGAGCAGCAGGACGCTATCCGCATGCATGCGGTCAAGGGCGCGCTGATGCTGGGCAATTTGGGGGTAACCGATGCGAATTGGCTGGATATTGTGTCGGGCCACCACGACGAATCTGTCGACAAGGCCGATCTGCACACGGCCCCGCCGGTTACACGGCTGACCCGCATTCTGAAGATGGTGGACCGCTATGCGGCCATGATCAGCCCGCGTATGTCACGCGCAGGCCGCACGGCAACGGAATCTGCACGGGCGGTCATCGCCAATGCTTCGGCCAAAACGGATGAAATCGGCCATGCACTGGTACGCGCGGTGGGCCTGTGCCCGCCAGGCACGTATGTGCGCATGGAGAACAACGAGACCGCGGTGGTGCTGCGCCGCAGCAATCTGCACAACCACCCCTACGTGGCCGTTATAGCCAACCCGGCTGGGGAAATGATCCCCAGCCCACAGCTGCACCTTACCGCTGACAAGGGTTACAAGATCAAATCGGCACTACCCGCCTCTGCCGTGCGGGCACGCCTCAATCACTTCCAGATGCTGCGCTTGGGCGCTTTTGCGGCACAGAAGGCCTAAGCCTTTTTCTTGCTGCCCAGTTTGGATTCGGTGCCTTTGACCAGGCGCGAAATGTTCTCAGCGTGGCGCCAGATCAATAGAGCCGACATGGCAATGGTTGACAGCACAATGCTCTTGTCCATGGGCCAGACAACACCGCCACCAAACACGTAATACACCGGTGCAAACACTGACGCCACCAGCGAAGCCAATGACGAGTAGCGGAAAAAATAAGCAATGATCAGCCAGGTGACACCCGTGGCCAGGCCCAGCATCCAGCTGGTAGCCAGCAGCACGCCCAATGCCGTGGCTACACCCTTGCCACCCACAAACCGGAAAAACACCGGGAACAAATGGCCCAAAAACGCGGCCAGGCCCACCATGGCCGCTGTTCCATCGCCCAGGCCATAGGGTTCACCAAACCAAGTGACGAGCATCACAGGCAACCAGCCCTTAAAAGCATCCAACAACAGCGTGACGATGGCCGCAGCCTTGGAGCCGGAACGCAGCACATTGGTGGCGCCAGGGTTTTTGCTGCCATAGGTGCGTGGGTCGTTCAGGCCCATGCTGCGGCTCACGATAACGGCAAAAGACAAAGAGCCCACCAGATAGGCGGCAATAACGGCAAGCACGGGATACAAAGCGCGAAGGGAATCCAAAACCAGTTCTCCTGAAGTCACATCAATCAGCCAGTGCGCACTGTACCTGCTTTGCCGCCAGCAACTGCACGCAAACGCTAGGCGAAATCCCTACCAGATAGCCCCTGCGGCCCCCGTTGATCAGGATTTTGGGCAGGGCCAGGATGCTCTCCTCGATGTACACCGGCATGTCGCGGCGCGTGCCAAAAGGGGATGTGCCGCCTACCAGGTAGCCGCTGTGGCGGTTGGCCACCTCCGGCGCACAGGGCTCCACCGATTTGGCTCCGATTTGTCGGGCCAGGTTTTTGGTGGACACCTTGCGGTTGCCATGCATCAGCACCAGTAGCGGCTTGGCGTCCTGGTCCTGCATGACCAGGGTTTTGACAACGGCAAAGGGGTCGAACCCCAGCACCTGGGCACTGTGCTGGGCACCGCCATGCTCCAGGTATTCGTAGGGGTGCTCGGTGTAGGCAATCTTGTGCGCCTTGAGCATTTGGGTGGCGGGGGTTTCAGAAACATGATCTTTTTTGGCCATGGCGGTATTTTCCCTGTAATAAGTGCGGCACTTGCTCGACCAACACCTATGAACACCCTCATTCCCACCCTACTCGCCTTCCTTGCTTTCGCCACACCTGCACTGGCACCTGCTCAAACCGCGCCTGCCACGCTGAGCCTGAGCGCCACGGGTAGCAACGGTGAGAAATACAGCCCAGACCGAATCCGCGGCAAAGTGGCCATCGTGTTTTACTGGTCTACAAGCTGCGCGGTATGCCGCGACAGCCTGCCGGAGTTGCGTACCAACCTCAACGGCTGGCGCGACAAGCCCTTTGCACTGGTCACGGTCAATGTGGACAAGAAAGCCGAGGATTGGCTGGCCTACGAGCGCATACAGTGGAAAACACAGATGCCGCCAAAGAGCCTGATTTCCCTGCGCCTGGAAGACGGTCAAACCCCACCCACCAAGCTTCCGCTCACGCTGCTAGTGGATGCCAAAGGCAAGGTAATCGCCCGCTACGAAGGCCGCCTGGCGCCTGAGGCATGGGATGGCGTGGCCGAGTTGATGCCCTGACCTACTTTCAAGCTGGGCAGCTGCTCCCCATCAGGGCTGACGCGTGAGAGCTTTGGTGGCTAGCCACTGGCCCTTGTTTTGTACCAAGCGGTACTCCTCGACCGTTTCAAAACGGTAGGGCTTTCCATTCTGCTTGCCCTGCTCGACGACCAAGGATGTAACGATCACCGTTTCACAGGCGTTGGCAGCCTGTGCCTCACCAGCAACCGACAAGCGGCGTTGGCTATAGTCGCTCAGGTTTTTCAACGCAGCCAGGGCACCCGAGGCAAATTCGTCCCGCCCCAAACTGACTATGCGGGTGCCACCCGATCCGTCCGCAACCACGGCGCGAATCTCCACATCGGCGGCAAACAATGCCAACACCCCAGACGCATCCTTGCGGGCTATTGCGCCATCCAGTTGGGCCAACCAGATTTGGGCGACCTCTTGCGCATTGCAGCGGCCGTCTGGGAAATTGGCAGGCATGGTTGGTGCCGGTGTTGCCACCCCTGCGCCTGCAGAGCGCTGGGCATCCACCGCCGTGGCTGTGGCGACAGAAACAGCTTCGCTGGTCATTGCCGGTGAAAGCTGATCCAGTTCGTTGTCAAACTGCCCTGGCACAAAAAACTCCGGCACTTTATCGAGCACCACGGGCAACAGCAGGGTGATGAGCGCGCGTGTTTTGGCTGCGGGTACCGCGCGCACAAAGCCCACCTGGCCACGGGCGATATCCACGCTGCCATCGGGCGTTTCCAGGTAAGTCTGGCCGGCGGACACCTTGTCATAGGTGCCCGCCCTTTGCGACCAGGCCTGCGCCATGGGGTCAGTCAAGAAATAAGCTTCGTGGTCTGTTCCCCGCACACCAATGGTGGCAGATGGTGTTCGCACTCGGTAACCACTAGGGTTGAGCTTGGCAATCCAGCCGGTGATGAAGCGCAACCCACCCTGCATCAGGCGAACGGTCATTCGGTCATTGGAACTCTTGTCTGCAGCAAAGTCGTCTACCCGAAACTGGGCGCCCGGGCGCACTGCCAGGTAGCCACCGTCATTCATGCGCAAGACTGCCTCACCGTTGGCGGCGGCTTGCAGCTGTTCCCCCACAAAGACGGTGTCACCCGACCGGAGTCCGCGGACCTGTGCAGGCTGACCCGAAGTGGCCGTTACTCCGCCGCTGATACGCCATACCTGCGCGAAGCCCGTGCTGGCGTCGGTTGCAGATGCAGGACCCACAAGGAAAACCTGGGCCAGAACACAGGCCAGCAGACGGAAACAATACGTCAATTTCACCGGATACCCTTCTATCGCGCTGCGGCTCTGGCTTCCACGAGTACAGTGCTGTCGTACTCCACAATCCGGTTGCCCGAGCGGATCAGCAGGTCGTTACGCACAACCCGCATCGTACTGGGGTCTACCCAGTAGGTCCCCTCCAGCGTACTTGAACTATTCAACGCGCGCGCCTGGCCCCTGCGCTGCACCTTATAAGCCTTCACCATACGACCCAGCGCAGCGACTTCCTCCAGCGCAACAACCTTGCTCTCGAAAAAAGTGTCTTCACTCACACCATCTGGCCGCACATTGGTGAAAGCGGTGCGCCAGGATTTTCCCAAAGCAATGTCCGCTGGAGCGAGCATCACGACAGGGTCCTTGGTACCGAAGCGGTTCTTCCGTACACCACCCATCTGATCCATGATCACGCTGCCGCCATTCATTTCCACCCGGTCGTCGTCTGCATAGGTGACCCTGGCTGGCAGACGGCGGCGTTCCTTGGAAAATTCGTTGGTGTACTCAAAAACGAACTCATCACCCACTTGGAACCTGCGTTGCCCGCTTGGCAAGGGCTTGATACCGTTCTTGTCGGTTGCCGCCGTCAACAGCGACCGTTGCACCTGGTCCAGCTTGAACTGCGCTTGCTCGCTCATAAACCCGTTCGGGTACTTGTCCAGAAAGCCATAGAAGTCGGCAGCATTTCTGGAGGCGCTGATCTTGGCCCAGTCCAGCTTCTCAGCCGCAAATGTTGAGACAAGTTCAGCCTCGCTCGGCTTTACGGGCTGCACAACCCTGCCGTCGTTGAAGAAAAAGTCTTCCTCCAGGCTGGTGCTCTCCCAGGGTATCTGGCGGCCTTGGCTTTGCTGGCGCACGTTGAGGCGCACGCGCTTGAAAACGTCTTCGATGCGGGCCACGGGCTTGCTTAGCTCCTGCAGCAGATACCGCGTGTAGAGGCCATTGCCGCCTGCAGCATCACCATCCTCGGCCACATTGCCTGGCGCAGTTGCATAAGCCAGAAAAGTGCCAGACGTTGCATCCATGGGTGCCAATCCCTTTGCGGCCACTCCGCCCACAAACGGGTTGTCGCGGCAGGCGTCCAGCACCACAATGTTCACGCGGTTGCCCGCACTCTTGAAGGCGTCAATGACGGAGCCCACATCGACCGACTGCGCCACCACTTCAGAGGCCTGGGTCGGTTTGGAATCCACGGGCACCATATAGTTGCGCCAGTCCAGTTGCAAACCGTGCCCGGCGTAGTACAACATGCCAATGCCGTTCTTGCCTTTGAGCGCCTCCCGCATTTTTTCGATGGCAGCCACCATCTGGTGTTTTTGCGCGTCACGAAGCTCGACTACCGAAAACCCCAGTCTACGCAGCGACGCACCCATGGCCTTGGCGTCATTTGCAGGATTGACCAAGGGGTTGCTGGGATACTCTGCATTGCCAATGACCAGCGCCATACGCAGGTCAACCGGTGCCTGCGCCGCAACCGCCATGGTCAAAAGACCACCCAAAAGAGCCGGCAGGCGACAAAGCTTGAGAAATGCAGAGATACGTTTCATGTGGGCTTTCAGGCCGGTAGGCCAGGCGGATGACTAACAATTTAACAGGAATGGCCAACAAACCCACCATTACCGCCGATCCCTCGCGCATTGATCCGCGTTTGGCATTGGATGGAACCGGTCGAACTTGACCATTATGGGTTGGCGGTCCTGGAGGGTACGTGAATCCGTAACGATGTAAGCCGCAAAGGGCGTACCATACTTGCTCCCATGTGGTCCTTTACCCTGCACTACCTATCCCGCCGCCGCTTGGTGCGCAGCTTGCGCATGGGCATTGCTGCTGCGGCGTTGTACAGTTTTTCTGCATCTGCGGTAGCGCCGCTCGACATTCGCGTGGCCTTGGTCATTGGCAACTCCGCCTACGCAGGGTCTGCCTCGCTGGACAACCCGGCAAACGATGCAACCGCTATGGCCGCCGCGCTGAAGCGGCTGGGCTTCACCGTAATCCAACTGCGCGATGGTTCGCGCACACAGATGCTGGACGCCATCCGGTCCCTCGGTGACAGCCTGCGTGCCACGTCCGGTGTTGGCGTGTTGTATTACGCAGGACATGGTTTGCAACTGGACTGGCGCAACTACATGGTTCCGGTGAACGCCACACTGTCCAACGCATCGGAAGTGCAGAACCAGGCTGTGGACCTGGATGTTGTGTTGCAGACCTTCAAGACCGCCGGAAGCCGCATGAACATTGTGATTCTGGACGCCTGCCGGGACAACCCGTTCACTGCCACGACAGGCGCGAAAGGCCTCGCCCAGATGGATGCACCACCCGGCACATTCCTGGCCTACGCCACAGCACCGGGCAATGTTGCGGAAGATGGCTCCGTGGGTTCCAACGGCCTGTACACCGGATTTCTGCTACGGGAGCTGACCCGCCCTGCCGCCAAAATCGAAGACGTATTCAAGCGCGTTCGACTGCAGGTTCGCCAAAGCAGCAAAGGCCGACAAGTGCCGTGGGAGAGCACCAGCCTGGAGGAGGATTTCGTCTTCAACGACGGCATCAAACACACCCTCAAGGCAGAAGACCTGGATCAGCTTCGCCAGGCGGGAAATGCAAGGCAACAGGAATACGAGCGCGCCGTGACAGAAGCCAAGGCCACTGCCAGGCTTTCCAAGGAACAGGCAGCAGAAGAGACCTTTAAACGCGAAAAGGCGGACTGGGACCGCATAGCCAACAGCCGCAATCCAGACGATTTTTATGGCTACCTGCTGCGCTATCCGAGCGGCAGTATCAGCGAACTTGCCAGCGCCGCGCTGGAACGACTGGAACACGCGCGCATCACCCATGTACCCGACAAGGATGGCATGGTCCAGGTGTCCGGACGGGACAGGTTCCGCATGGGCGACAAACACTACTTCACCGTGCGGGACGAGCTCACCAAAACCAACCGCTTTGGATTAATGGAGGTCACCAAGGTCAATGAAGACACGGTCGAAGTCAACCAGGGCCAGGACCTCTATACACGGGAAGGTGCGGGCATTCGAAACCGCCACATTGCGCGGATGGACCCGCCCCGCCTGGAAGTGCCAGCAAGTGAATACATCGTCGGTAAACGCTGGAACTACCGTTTGAACCAGACCACGGCTTCGGGCCAAGCTTCCGGAGTCCCCCAGGTGGTGCATGGCACAGCCCGAGTAGTGGCGCTGGAAGAAGTGTCCATTCCTGCAGGCCATTTCAAGGCCTACCGCGTAGAACTGGATGAATTCTCACAAGAGGGAACCCACGTCAAGTTGACGCGCTGGATGCTGCCCAGTTGGGGCTTCCCCATCAAAATGAAGCGGGAGGTGCGACGCCGTTTTGGCGGTCCTGAACTGGAAACTATGGAGATGACGTTCAAGGAGCGGGTTGGCGGCTGACAGCGTACAGCAGCCGAATACTTCTGTTTTTGTAGCACCAACTACATATACGACGGGGGCTAGAGGCACTTTCCCTTATGGTGCTCTCCGTTGGAACGCTTGCCAGTAGGCCAGTGCCACCCGGTAGGTATTGAGCTGCACCGCCACGGTCTCCTCAATGCGCACACCATACCCACCCGCCATCAACACCACCACCGGCAGCTTGCGTGCACCGCACCAGTCAAACACGCGCTGGTCCCGCGCCTGCATGCCTTGCATGGTCAGCTTGAGCCTGCCCAGGCGGTCGCCTTCAAAAGGGTCTGCGCCGGCCAGGTACATCACCAGTCCAGGCTTGAATCGTCTATCCAGTTCGGCCAACGCACTGTCCAGCTGGGCCAGGTAGTCCGCGTCGGCACAGCCATCGGGCAGTGGTACATCCAGATCACTGGCCTCTTTGCGAAACGGAAAGTTCTTGTCGCCGTGCAGGGAAAGCGTGAACACGCTGTCGTCGGCTCGAAAGATATGTGCCGTGCCATTGCCCTGGTGCACATCCAGGTCAATCACCGCAACGCGCAGCGGCGCAGCGCCCCCTGGCTGGTGCCTGCCCCACTCCGCTTGCACCACGCGGCTGGCGACCGCCACGTCGTTGAAGACGCAAAAACCACCGCCCTTGTCGGCATAGGCGTGGTGGGTACCGCCGGCCAGATTGGCGGCCACGCCCTGCACCATCGCCACACGCGCAGCCGCTACGGTGGCGCCCACCGAGCGACGGGCCCGTTCGGCCATGGCCTCACTCCACGGGAAACCGATCTCGCGCAGCACCGAAGGGCTGGCCGTGCCTTGGGCGATGGCGTCCACATAGTCGGGGCTGTGGGCGTAGGCCAGCTCGCCATCCGTGGCGCGGGGCGCCTCCAGACACTCCACGGCTGGCAAATGCAGTGCCAGTTGGTCCCGCAGCATGCGGTACTTGGCCATGGGAAAACGGTGACCCTCGGGCAGGGGCAATACGAACTGGTCGCTGTAGAAGGCTTGCATGGGATTATTTTGACGCTTGACAGGCCCATCCTATGCTGCGAGAGTTTGTCCACACGTTGGAGAGCCACATGAAAGTGCCACCGCGACTGATTGCTGCATGCCTGCTACTCATGGCCGCAGCAAGCCAGGCCATGACCATCACCGCCGCGGGCGACCCCTATCCACCTTATGGTGACCCCAAAATACCGGATGGGGGCTTGGGCATGGAGATCATCCGTGCCGCCTACAAAACGCAGGGACATGAGGTGACGATGGACTACGTTCCCTGGGCGCGGGCCGAAACGGGTGTCAAAAACGGCACCTACGACATCGTGCCCTTTACCTGGCGCACCGACGCGCGGGTAAAGGTATTGTTGTTCAGCACGCCTTTTGCGGTTGGCAATGTGCGCTTTATCAAACGCAGGGGTGATCCATTTGAGTTCCATGCGTTGGAAAGCCTGGCTGGCAAACGCATCGGCACAGTTTTGGGCTATGGCTACGGCGATGCCTTTATGCAGTCAACTGCCTTTACACGCGAAAACGGCAAAGACCTGACGACGAACATCAAGAAGCTGTTACGTAACCGGATAGACCTGACGCTGGAGGATGAGATCGTGGCACGCGCCGCCCTCAGCGCAGAAGACCCGCGCATGCTGGACCAGATCGAATTCGTCAAGACGCCGCTGTCGGTCAACCCCTTGTATGTGACTGCTGGGCTGCAAAACCCAAAAGCCCAGGAGATCATCGGTGCGTTCAACAAAGGTTTGGAGATCATCAAGGCCAATGGCACTTACGACAGGATTTTCAAAAAGTATGGTGTGGAAAAGGGTGTGCGTTGAATCCCCGTCCGATCAGATGCAGCTTCAGGGTGCGCAATGCCCTGGCGGTGGTACTTCTACTGGGTACCTTAGCGGTACCCGCGCATTGCGCACAGGAGGTACAGGTAGGCGCTTACCCGTTTCTGCCATTTGTTGACCAAACGGGTGGCCTGACAGCGGATCTCGTGCAGGCCATGAATGCCTTTCAAAAGGAATACACCTTCCAGTTGGTTGAAACCTCATCCAAACGCCGGTACCGCGACATGGCCAATGGCTCCTTCAGCATGGTTCTTTTTGAGAACATCAAATGGGGCTGGGACACCAGTCAAGTGCATGCCAGCAAGGTCTTCCTGCAGGGTGATGGCGAAGTGTATGTGGCACTCAACCAGCCGGGACGGGGTCAGGAGTATTTCAGGACACTGCAGGACAAACACATTCTGGGCGTCAGCGGGTACCACTATGGGTTCGCAGGTTTTGATGCGGACCCCGAGCGCCTGGCGCAGAGATTCAATATCAGCTTCAGCCCGGACAATGCGGTCAGTCTGCGAAATCTGTTGGCTCAGCGCGGTGACGTGGCAGTGATTACCAAGTCGTATCTCAAAAGTCATTTGATAAAGGATCCGCAAACCGCAACACGCTTGCTGGTATCCGACCGATTCGACCAAACTTACGCACACTCGGCAGTAGTGAAGCGGGGAAGCAAGCCCAGCCCGCAAGAACTCGATTTACTCTTTGAGAGGATGGAGTCCGCGGGTGTGCTTAAGCAACTTTGGGATCGGTACGGCCTGGACCGATAGGTTGTGCTGGACCTGAATTACGATACCTCCATGCCAGCACACCGCAAGAACCGATTGATATGTACCGTGGCCACAGTGTTGTGCCTGATTGCAAACACCAGTTGGGCGGCAACCAGAACCATCACCTGTTACAGCGATGTGTTTGCACCCTTTGTGACACTTGAAGGCAGCGATATCCGTGGCATCGATGTTGACGCGATTGCTGAGGCGGGTCGCAGGGTGGGCATCAAAGTCAACTTTCAGATACTGCCCTGGGTCAGGCTGGAGCGCGACATTTCTCTGGGTGCTTCCAGCGAGGTTGAGTGTGCTTTTGCCTACACCATGACGGACCAGCGCAAGGCCTACATGGAATTCACCACGGTGCCGGTCAAATTGACAGAGTTAAGTATCTTTGCCCGACGCGGCAGCTTTGAAAACTTCAGGGGCCTTGAAGACCTCAAGGGCAAGACCGTGGGCATTCGGCGTGGCTTCAAGATGCCGCCTGTCATGCAAACCATGCTTGACCAAGGCAACATCCGGCTCGAAGAAGTCAACACAGACCTGCAGAATTTTGAAAAGCTGTCGCGGGATCGAATCCAGGCCATCCTGTCCAACCGCGAGGTGGGTCTTGAAACGCTGGAAGTGCTGGGCAATACCGATATCGTGGCCTTGGCACCCTCGGTTCAAGTAACTCCCACCTACCTGGTCTTCAACAAGGCCAAGGGTCTGGCGGACCTGGTTCCGCTGTTTGACAAGGGCTTCAAGGCCATTGTGGCGGATGGAACCTACCGCAAAATCAGGGCGCGCTACTTGTAGAACGCCGCCTGCCTCCGCGGCGTCTGGTAAATCGGCTAATCTCGCCGATTCAGAACGGGGAGAAATTATGGGCAACACCATCCAGAAGACATGCGCAGCGCTGCTGGCAACTGCAGCATTGCATGCACAGGCCATTCAGATAGTCAGCGTTTCCCCTCAAGGTGAGGTTACGCGGGTGCGCCAGGTGGTGGCCAAGTTTGATGAAAGTGCGGTCAATTTTGGTGACCCCAAGGCCGAAGCACCATTGACTATGAGTTGCAGCGATGCCCAGGTCACCAAAGGCTCTGGGCGCTGGGTTACCGACCGCAGCTGGGCCTTCGAGTTTGAGAACGATTTGCCGCCGGGTGTGACCTGCAACCTGCAGGTTCGCAGCGGTTTCAAGTCTGCCAAGGGTGCGGAGCTGTCGGGCAACACCAGCTTCAAGTTCAACACCGGTGGCCCTTTTGTGCAAAACACGCAGCCCTACACTGGCAGCCGTATCGACGAAGAACAGTTCTTCACGCTGCGCCTCAATGGCCCGGCCACGTTGGCCAGCTTGCAAGCCAATGTGTGGTGTTCAGTGGAGGGCCTGGGTGAACGCGTCGCCATCCGCCTGATTGACGGCAAAGACCGCACCGCGTTATTGAAATCGCAAGGGCTGGAGGCCGCTGCCGCCAAAGATCCGCTGAGCATCGTGACCATGGCCTGCAACCGCACGCTCACGCCGTCAGCCCGGGTACAAATCGTGTTCGGACAGGGCGTCAGCACTCCGCCCAGTGGCAGCAGTGCCTCGGGTGTGGCCAACACGGTGGAAAAACGCTTCAACTTCCAGGTACGTGAGCCGTTTGCCGCCACATTCAGCTGCGAACGCGAAAACGCCCAAAGCGCCTGCCTGCCCATTCGCCCGATGCGGCTGAGCTTCAACGCACCGGTGCCGGCCAAGCTGCTCGATGCCATACGCCTGAAGTCCGACAAACAGACCTACAAACCCACACCGGACGCCAATGCGGCCGGCGCAGAAGATGATGAACACGTGCAAAACGCAGTGGTGTTCGACAGCCTGTTCACCGAACAGACAGCATTCACACTGGAGTTGCCCAAGGGCTTCAAAGACGCATCGGGCCGCGCGCTGCGCAACGCAGACAGCTTTCCGCTCAAGGTCTCTACCGCGGCCATGCCACCGCTGGCCAAGTTTGCGGCCGCACCCTTTGGCATCGTCGAACGGTTTGCCGAGCCGGACGGGGTGGCCCTGCTACCGGTGACGCTGCGCAATGTAGAGGCAACACTGGCAACCCAGGGCCTCAAGGTAGAACAGGGCAAGGTCAGCACGCTTTCGCCGGGCACGGATGCAGACATCATCCAGTGGTTCTTAAAGGTGCAGCGCTATGACAACTTCACCGTGTCGCGCAGACAGGCGGCCAAGGACGTCAAAGGGCCGCTCCCGCCCTCGCTGGACACCTATGACCGCTCAGAAGTCCAATCGCGCATGGTCTCCCTGCTCAACGGACAAGCCCAAGTCAAGAAGCTGGACTTGCCCAAGCCGGCCAACAATGACCCCCGGCCTTTTGAAGTAGTAGGCATTCCCTTGCCCCCAGGTTTCCAGGTGGTCGAAATCGCGTCGCAAAAGCTCGGTGCTTCGCTGCTCGATGAACGCCACGGAAGCGGTCGCACCATGGTGGTCCGCACCTCGGCTTTGGTGACCAATCTGGCAGTCCATTTCAAACTGGGCCGCGAGAATGCCCTGGCTTGGGTGACGACCCTGGACAAGGGTGCACCGGTAGCCAATGCCCAGGTGCGTGTGTCGGACTGCCGGGGCAATGAAGTGGGAAGTGCCAAAACCAACGCACAGGGCATTGCCAACCTGACTGGAATTTCGCCGCAGGCCCCCAACTGCAGTGGTGACGGCAGCTACACCCACGCCTACTTCGTCAGCGCCCGCGCGCCGCAGCCTGCGGGCGACGGCAAGGGCACAGTGGAAGACATGGCCTTTACCTGGAGCGACTGGAATCGCGGTATTGAGCCTTGGCGCTTCAATGTGCCCACCAGCCGCGAGGTGCGGCCCGATGAGCGTGCACACACCATCTTCGATCGCACACTCTTTCGGGCAGGCGAAACCGTTTCCATGAAACACATTTTGCGCACCGAAACCAGCCAAGGCTTTGGTTTGACGACCGTTCAACCCGAGAGCCTGGCCATCACCCACGTTGGCAGCGGACAGCAATACACCCAGGAACTGGGGTGGCGCAAGACGGGGACTGGCGGTCAGAGCGCAGAGAGCACATTCGCCATACCCCCGGCCGCAAAGCTGGGCGTCTACCAGGTTGAACTGCGCGGTAGTAACGGCGACAGCCGGTCCTTCTCTACCGGCATGTTCCGGGTAGAAGAATTCCGCCTGCCCGTGCTGGAAGGTCGTATCACCCCCACGGAAAAGAAAGCCTTGGTCAATGTCAAGGGCGTTCCGGTTGATGTGCAGATCAACTATGTATCAGGGGGCGGCGCCAACAACCTGCCCGTGCGGGTGTCTGCCCTGGTGCGGGGCAAGTACCTGAACTATGCGGACTTCTCTGAATTCAATTTCCAGGCACCGCGCGGTACACGCGACAACCGCTCAGAGGGCGAAGAAGAACCCGACGCCTCAGCCGATGCCCGGGTGATCGCCGACAAGCTGCCGTTGACACTGGACAAGAATGGCGCCGGGAAAATGACAGTCGACAAGATTCCTGCCAGCCGCCAACCGCAGGACCTGCTGCTGGAGGCCACCTACTCTGACCCCAACGGCGAGGTGCAAACGCTGCGCAGCACACAGACCCTGTGGCCCGCTGGCGTAGTAACCGGTATCAAAACCGAGGGCTGGGTCAGTTTGTCAGGTGGGAGCAGCCAACGCATCAAGTTCCAGGCGCTGGCTTTGGACTTGACGGGCAAGCCACAAGCCGATGTGCCAATGGAGGTCAAGGCCACGGCCCGCATTGTCACCACCACACGCAAGCGCATGGTGGGCGGCTTCTACACCTATGACAACAAGACCAGTGTCAAGGAACTGGGCACGGTCTGCACCGGCAAGAGCGATTCACGTGGCCTGCTGCTGTGTGAAACCGCGCTCAACGAAGCGGGTGAGGTAGAGCTGGTTGTTACCGCCAAAGACAACGCGGGCAACAGCATCCAGGCTGCATCCTCGGTCTATGTCACCAAGCAGGGCGAGCTGTGGTTTGGTGGTGAAAACCACGACCGCATCGACCTGCTCCCCGAGAAGAAGAGCTACCAACCCGGTGAAACCGCCAAATTCCAGGTGCGCATGCCCTTCCGCTTTGCAACGGCACTGGTTGCCGTGGAGCGCGAAGGCATTGTGCAGACCGAAGTGGTGCAACTCAATGGCCAGGACCCGACCATCAGTCTGAAGATCAAGGACGGCTGGGGACCCAACGTGTATGTGAGTGTGCTGGCCCTGCGCGGCCGCCTGCGCGAGGTGCCGTGGTATTCGTTCTTTACCTGGGGTTACAAGGCTCCGCGCGAGTGGTGGACATCCTTCTGGTACGAAGGCCGCGAGTATGTGGCCCCAACCGCGTTGGTGGACTTGAGCAAGCCCGCCTTCCGTTTGGGTGTGGCGGAGATCCGGGTAGACACCAAGGCCCACCAACTGGACGTGAGTGTCAAAGCCGACAAGGAGAGTTACGCCGTGCGCAGCCAGGCCAAGGTCACGATCCAGGTCAAACTACCCAACGGCCAGCCTGCAGCGAATGCCGAAGTGGCCCTGGCCGCTGTGGACCAGGCCTTGCTGGAGCTGATGCCCAACACCAGCTGGAATTTGCTGGACGCGATGCTGGCACGTCGCTCCTGGGGTGTGGAAACGTCTACCGCGCAAATGGAGATCATTGGCCGCAGGCACTATGGCCGCAAGGCGGTGCCCGCCGGTGGCGGTGGTGGCAAGAGCGGTGCACGTGAGCTGCTGGAGACCTTGCTGCTGTGGAACCCCAGCGTAAAACTGGACGCCAATGGAAGAGCGGTGGTCACCGTGCCACTCAACGACGCCCTGACCACGTTCAAGATCGTTGCGGTGGCTGACGCATCCACCGGTTTGTTTGGTACCGGCAGCACCAGCATCCGTGCCACACAAGACCTGCAGATCATCAGCGGCTTGCCACCCCTGGTGCGAGAGGATGACCTGTTCCGCGCCCAGATCACCCTGCGCAATACCACCAAACAGGCCATGAAGGTAGAAGTGACACCCCGCGCCACGCTGCTGGAGTTGAAGCCGCAAACCGTGGACATTCCCGCCGGTGATGCACGTGAACTGGCGTGGATGGTGACGGCCCCTGCACAGTTGGCGCAGATCCGCTCAGAGGCCATCCTGTGGGAGATAGAAGCCAAGGACAGCCTCAGCGGCGCACGCGACGCGCTGAAGGCGCGCCAACGCATCATCCCCGCGGTGCCGTTGACCGTGCAACAGGCCACGCTGGTGCAACTGGATGGCCCATTCACGCTCGATGTAAACGCGCCGGCCGATGCGATTCCCGGACGCGGAGGCCTGAAACTATCGCTGCAACCCAAGCTGGCCGAAGGCCTGCCCGGCGTACGCGACTGGTTTGCCCGCTACCCTTTCATCTGCCTGGAGCAAAAGACCAGCAAGAGCGTGGGCCTGCGTGACGGCAAGCTGTGGGAAACCGTGGCCGCACAAATCCCCAGCTACCTGGATAGCGATGGCCTGGCCAACTACTTCCCACCACGCGATGGTGATAGCAACCGCGGCAGCGACACACTGACTGCCTACCTCCTGGCCACCACCCACGAAGCGGCGAGCATCAACCCGGCCTTTGCGCTGAGCGACACCGTACGCGCCCCGATGGAGCGTGGTCTGATTGCGTTTGTGGAGGGTCGCATCCAACGCGACTTCTGGAGCCCGCGCAAGGACCTCGACATCCGCAAGTTGGCTGCACTGGAAGCGCTGTCGCGCTACGGCAAGGCACAGGGCCGTATGGTGGGTTCCATCACCATCGCGCCCAATCAATGGCCCACCCATGCGGTGATTGACTGGCTCAATATCCTCAAACGCGTGCAGGACGTGCCCGACCGCGACAAACGCATGGCAGAGGCCAACCAGATCCTGCGCAGCCGCATCAGCTACCAGGGTACCAAGATGATCTTCAGCACCGAGAAAGACGACTACTGGTGGTGGCTGATGCAAAACGGCGACGTCAATACCGCGCGCCTGATGCTCAGCGTGATGGATGACCCGGCCTGGAAAGACGACATGGGTCGCCTGGCCAACGGCTTTATCGGTCGCCAGCAAGCCGGCGCCTGGCACACCACCACGGCCAACCTGTGGGGCGGACTGGCACTGGAGAAGTTCTCCGCCAAGTTTGAGGCTGTCACAGTGGCGGGTTCCACCAAGGCCACGATGAGCACGGGCACTGGCAGCGTGGAGTGGAGCAAAGTGGAACGCATCAAGACAACGGATGCCTCAGGTGCAGCGCACCAGACAACCTGGTTTGGCGCGCCTGCTTCTCCCGGCAACCTGCGCAACAACAGCATGTTCCTGCCCTGGAGCAAGACACTGCCCAAGGACACCCTGAGCGTGACGCACCAGGGTCCCGGCAAGCCCTGGCTGACACTGCAGTCGGTAGCCGCGGTACAACTCAAGGAGCCCTTCAATGCGGGCTACCAGATCAAGAAAACCATCACACCGATGGAGCAGGCCAACAAAGCTTTGCCTGCGGGCAGCTATACACGGGGTGATGTGCTGCGTATCACGCTGGAGGTAAACGCCAGCGCCGATATGACCTGGGCCGTCATCACCGACCCCGTGCCCGGTGGTGCGACCATTCTGGGCAGCGGCCTGGGCCGCGACAGCGAAATTGCGACGCAAGGGGAGAAAAAAGACGGCGATGGCTGGCTTGCATTTGAAGAGCGCAGTTTTGAGTCCTTCCGAAGCTACTACCAGTTCTTGCCCAAGGGAGTCGTGAAGATGGAATACACCATACGCCTGAACAATGTGGGCGAGTTCTCGCTGCCACCGTCGCGCGTGGAGGCCATGTATGCGCCGGAGATGTTTGGCGAAGCGCCCAATGCGCGGGTGAAGGTGGAGGCTGCGAAGTGATTCAAGGGTGGCGGCGTTGGGCGCGCTGGGCGCTGCCGCTGGTGGTCTGGATGTTGTTGATGGCGGCTTACGGGGAGTGGGCTTTTCGGCGCGCTGTCACGGCCCAAGTGGACAGCATGCATCGCAACCTGGAGGTACTCATGCCGGCGCTGGACAGCGCCATTACCCGCTACCAGGATTTTCCGTATGCGGTGGCACGCGACAGACTGGCCTGGGACTTTCTGGCAGACCCGCAAAACCTGCACATGCAGGACAAGTTCGATCCCTACCTGCAGGACGTCAACCGTCGCCTGGGCACTGAGCTGCTCGTGCTACTCGACGTGAAGGGCGAGGTTGTGTCATCCAGCAATTGGCAGGCCCGCATCGGACAAGAGCCAGAAAACTATTCCGCCCGGCCGGAATTCAAAAAGGCCCTTGCGGGCAGGCTGGGCCTGAACTACGCAGTCGATGCGCGCACAGGTATTGCAGGACTGCATATTGCGCAACCTGTGCAGAACGGGGACACCATCATCGGCGTCATGGTCTTGACGGTTCGCCTGGAGGCAGTACAAAACGCATGGCGTCAACGGGGCAGTCCGGTTGTACTGGCGGACGACCGGGGAATTGTTTTCTTGAGCTCGGAGCCTGAGTGGCTCTACACCACCATAGAGCCACTGAACGCCGATGCCCAGCGCCAGCTGGATACATCGCAGCAGTACGGCAAAGGCAGAAAATTTTCATCCCTGCCCTGGCGGGTAACACGCCAAACGCCTGAGGGGCACTACAAGGTGTCGGCCCTGGTACAAGGCAAAGAACGTCAGTTTCTGGCGCTGGATACCCGGCTCGATGAATGGCCTTGGACACTGATCCAGTTGTCTGACCTCGCCGCTACGCAGCGGGAGCGCTGGAGTGCTATTGCCTCGGCCGTTCTGGCCAGCGGATTCGTGCTGTTTGGTGCCATGTACTTGCGGCAACGGGAAAAGCGCTTTCGGGAACTGCGCAGTGCCCGCGAACAACTGGAACAACGGGTTCGCGAACGCACCAAGGACCTGGAGGAGGAAGTCAGCTTTCGCAAGGCCATGGAGGACTCGCTGCTGGTGGGCGTGCGCGCTCGCGACCTGGACGGCCATGTCATCTATGTCAACCCCGCCATGTGCGAGATGACCGGCTACCGCGCGGACGAGCTACTGGGCCGCTTGCCGCCCTACCCCTATTGGCACCCCGATGAAACAGAAAAACACTGGGCTGACAACCGTGCCGACCTGAGCGGGCGGGCCGGATTGACCGGATACGAGTCGCGCTTTCGGCACCGGGACGGCCGCGATGTGTTCACGATGATTTACACGACTCCACTGATTGACGCTGCCGGTACCCATAAAGGCTGGATGAGTTCGGTAGTGGACATCACTGCACAGAAGCGTGCCGAAGAGCAGCAGCGACTGCATGTTGAACAAATGCAGCGCGCAGGACGATTGGCCAGCCTGGGAGAAATGGCTTCCACACTGGCCCACGAGATCAACCAACCGCTCATGGCCATGGCGAGTTTTGCAAGTGCGGCGCGTGTCTACTCGGAGCAAAACAAGGCTGTGCAGTTGGTGGAAAGTCTGGACTCCATCAAGGCGCAAGCCCTCAGAGCACGCAGCATCATTGATCGCATACGGCTGGCCGCCAAACAACAAACACCTGGATTTCAGCCCTGCAACCTGCAAGAGGTCGTTGCCAATGTGCTGGCACTCATGCGCTTTGACCTGCGCCAACGCAAAGCCCGCGTTTTGGTGCACTACGCCGATCACATCCCCCATGTGCACGCTGACCGTGTGATGCTGGAACAAGTCGTCATGAACTTGGTGGTCAATGGTCTGCAGGCCATGCAGGCAACACCTGTAGCCAAGCGTGTGGTGGACATTCATGTAGGCGCCGACGCAGCACAGGCCTGGATCCGCGTAGCCGATAACGGCACAGGCATTGCGCCGGAAATTGCCAGCCAACTGTTTCAAGCGTTTTTCACCACAAAGCCCGATGGTCTGGGTCTTGGCCTGAAAATCTGCCGCACGATACTGGAGGGGCATGGCGGCCGCCTGGAGTTTGAGAATAGTCCCCAGGGCGGCTCCGTCTTTACCGTTTACTTACCCATTGCACCATGAACAATGTTCATCTGAATCTATTCATCGTTGACGACGACGAGGCAGTTCGCACGGGACTGGGGAGCCAGTTCATCGCGCGCGGTTACTCTGTGCGCGCCTTCAAATCGGGCGAACTGTTCCTGACCGCAATCTCCGCGGCTTCTGAGGGCGTGGTCATTTTGGATTTGCGGATGGACCCTGGCATGGGTGGTATCGCAGTGTTCAATACCCTGCGCTCCATGGGTTGCCCACTGCTGGTCTTGTTTCTGTCCGGGCATGGGACCATTCCACAGGCTGTGCAGGCGGTCAAAGACGGCGCATTTGGCTGGCTGCCCAAACCCTGTGACGAAACCGAACTGCTGGAGCAAGTTCAGCGTGCCATGCAGACCGCCACGGCGGAGAGCATCTTGCGCCGCAACCAGCGTGATGCACGCAAACTGTGGGATACCCTGACGCCACGCGAAGCCGACACAGCCTTGCTCGACGCAAGGGGAAAGACCGCCAAGGAAATTGCAAAAGTCCTGACCGAGCGGGACCCCAATCGGCCGATCAACTACCGCACGATTGAAAACCACCGTTCCAACGTTTACCTGAAATTGGGCTTGGAAAACAGCAACGAACTGCAAAAGTTCCTAAGGGATAACGGCCTGGCAGACGCCTGAGCGTTGCCAGCATGCGCGGGACATCAGGGCTTTCCAATGCGCAGCCTTTCCATCGTTGCGCCAAATGCACCCATCAACTCAAACCGGCCATAGGCCAATTGGGCTTGCAGCGCGGGCAGGTCCAACTCGGTGGGCGAAACAATCGCCATTAAGTGGGATGTAGCATTGGGGT
This sequence comes from uncultured Rhodoferax sp., assembly GCA_963513355.1. Lineage (GTDB taxonomy): Bacteria > Pseudomonadota > Gammaproteobacteria > Burkholderiales > Burkholderiaceae_C > Allorhodoferax. Next base: position 129,294 of record CAUPQG010000012.1, read on the forward strand.
CGTGGTTGGGCAAGCGCCAAGTACCGCGTGGCAGGTCCAGATAACCGGCGCCCATGAAGTTGGCACCGTCCACTGCATTGGGGAACACCATGCGCAGGGCCTTGCCATCACCGTCCAGATGCAACAGGTAAACAAAACCGGCAGTATTGGAGAACACCCGCAGCTTCCACCCTTCGCCAGGTTTGCCCGGGCTGGCAGCGGCTTGCACACGCACCTGCAGCGCGGGGGTGGCCTGGCGGAACACGGCATCCATGCGCTGTAGCCAATTGACCTCTGGCGCTGAGCGCGTGGACGGCGCTGAGCAGCCACCCAAGAAAAGGGCCAAACCAAGGGCACAGCCCATAACGGTGGTTGAAAGTTTTTCCATACAAAAGGATACCATTCGGTTCTTTCCAAGACACCATGCAATCCCGTAGCCTGCTAATCCTGTCCACCCTCGTCGTTGTTGTGATTTGGCAGGTGCCTTATGGCCGCCAGTTGCTCTACCCCTTAACGTTGCTGGCAACCTACGCGCACGAGATGGGGCACGGCATCACTGCTCTGCTGACCGGCTCGGAGTTTGACCAATTGGTGCTTCACGCCGATGGTTCGGGCATGGCCCTGTGGAGCGGCAATCCCGGGCGCCTGGCTACAGCGCTGATAGCGGCTGGTGGCTTGGCGGGGCCAACGTTTGCCGGCATTGGGCTGCTGCTGGTTTCACGCAATCCACGCCATGCCCGCACCATATTGGCCTGTCTTGCGGGCTTGATTGTGGCGACAGTGGTGCTGTGGTCCCGCAACGCCTTTGGTGTCCTGTTTTTGATCTCCGTGGCGGCCACATTAGGGATTGCAGCGCGGTTGCTGCCACCCGCCGCTGCATCCTTTCTGTTGCACTTCATCGCAGCCACGCTATGCCTGTCGTGGTTCAACCACCTGGGCTATCTTTTCTCTGCGCAGGCAGTTGTCAACGGTGTGACCCTGCCGTCGGACAGCAGCGTCATCGCGCAGGCCTTGTGGCTGCCCTATTGGTTCTGGGGTGGCGTGGTGGCGCTCTTCTCAATGGCCGTCACAGCTTGGGGCATTTCCAGGAAATGATTGCCCCGATCCCGCGCAGGCCTACGTGACAGACGCCTCTGCTGCAGCAACAGGCTGTGCTGCACCAAACCGGCGCTTCCACCACCGCGGAAAGTTGTCCAGGTAGGTGTAGAGCACCGGCACCACGACCAATGTCAGCAGCGTGCTGGTGATCAGGCCGCCGATGACAGCGCGCCCCATGGGTGCCTGAGACTCTCCGCCCTCCCCCAAGCCAATGGCCATGGGCAACATGCCAAAAATCATGGCCAAGGTTGTCATGATGATGGGGCGCAGCCGCACCTGGCCGGCGCGCAGCACGGCGTCATGCTGGCTCAGGCCCTCGCGTTGCGACTGGTTGGCAAAGTCCACCAGCAGGATCGCGTTCTTCACTACCAGGCCCATCAGCATGATGAAACCGATGATGGAGAAGAGGTTCAGCGTGGAGCCGGTCAGTATCAGCGCCGCCATCACGCCCACCAACGTAAACGGCAGTGAGGCCATGATCGCAATGGGCTGCAAGAAGCTGGCGAACTGCGATGCCAGGATGAAGTAAATGAAGATCACTGCCAGCACCATGGCCACCATGGCTGCGGCACCTGCCTCGTCGTTCTGCTCGGCCTCACCCTTGATGTCAAAGCGGTATCCTTGGGGCAGGTTGATGGCCTGCACCACCTTCTTCACCTCCTTGGCAGCATCCCCAGTGGGGCGGCCTTCCACATTGGCATAGATACCCACGCGGCGCTCCAGATTCTGGCGTTTGATGACCTGTGGGCTGGTGGACGGCACAAACTCCACCACCTGGCGTAGCGGCACCATGATGGGTGTACCGCTGGCATCGACCCGGTTCGTGGAGATGTACAAGTCGCCCAGGTCCGACAGCTTTTGCCGGCCCGACTGGGGCAACTGCACATTCACCTCGTAGTTCTGCCCATCGGGTGCCAGCCAGTTGCTCACTTGGTCGCCATTGACAAAGGGTCGCAGCGCGCTGCCCACGCGTTCCAGCGACAACCCCAGGTCGCTGGCTGCGGCCTGGTTGACCTTGATGACCACTGCAGGGTTTGCCGCCTGCAGACTGTGCTCCAGATCGACCACGCCTGGCACCGCGCGTATCTTGCCCATGACCTCGTCCAGCAATTGGGGTAAATCTGCAGAGGCGGGGCCAATCAGGTTGATCCAGATCGGCTTGTCAAACCCCAAAGAGGGCTCGATACCGGGGATGCTCTTGAGCCGCTGGCGTATGGCGTTCTCCACCTCTTTCTGGCTGCGCCGGGTGGTGGTGCGTTTGTCCACCAGCTTGATGAGCAACTCGGCCTCGTTGCGGTTGTTGTTACCCACCGTGGTGCTGACCAGGTCGATCTCGGGGAACTCCTTGATGGCCTGCTCAACCTGGCGAACCTTGTTGTCCGTATAGAGCAGGCTGGTGCCCACTGGCGTCTTGATCTTGAGTGCAAACACGCCTTGATCGGTCTTGGGCATGAATTCACCGCCTACCAAAGGCACCAGGGCCAGGCTACCCGCAAAGATGGCTGCGGCCACCGCCAGCGTGGTCTTGCGGCGCTGCAGCGTGCGTTCCAGCAAACGGCCATAGACCGCGTGCAGCCAATCGACGCGGTGCTCCACACGCTCCATCAAACGGCCCAACCATGGGGCCCAGCCAAAGCGCGATTCCACCGGGTCTTTCCAGACCGACGACAGCATCGGGTCCAGCGTGAAGCTGACAAACAGCGACACCAGAACCGCCACCGTAACGGTGATGCCGAACTGGAAAAAGATCTTGCCGATGATGCCGCTCATGAAGGCCACGGGAATGAACACCGCACAGATGGCCAGTGTGGTGGCCAGCACGGCCAGCCCAATCTCTTGTGTGCCGTCGCGCGCGGCGGTGATGTGGTCCTTGCCCATGCCCACGTGGCGCACGATGTTCTCGCGCACCACAATCGCGTCGTCGATCAACAAGCCGATACACAGTGACAGGGCCATCAACGTCACCGAGTTAATGGTGAAGCCAAAGGCATACATGGCAATAAAAGTGGACACCACCGAGATCGGCAGCGTAATACCGGTAATGATCGTGCTGCGCCAGGAGTGCAGGAACAAAAACACAATCAAAATGGTCAGCAAGCCCCCTTCCACAATCGTGCGCTTGACGCTGTCCAGCGACTTCTTGACGTAGCTTGCGTTCTCAGAGATAGAGCGTATCTCCACGTCGGGCGGCAGCTGTTTGCGCAGGTTCTCCACCGCCTTGGCGACGGCATCTCCCACCACCACCAGATTAGCGTCCTGGGTCTTGAACACGCTCAGAGTCAGCGCAGGCTGGCCATTGATGCGGCCAATGGATTGCGCCTCGCGTTCGCCGTCCTTGATGGTGGCCAGCTGCTCCAGCGTGACTGCAGTGCCATTGCGCCGCGCGACAATGATGTGGCGAAAGGCGTCCACGCTCTTGAGCTTGCCCTCCACCCGCACCAGTTGCTCCTGTTCGGTGGCACGCAGTGAGCCGGCTGGCATGTCCTGGTTGATCTGGCGGATGGCGGCAACAATTTCATCCACACCAATCTGGTAGGCCTGCATCTGCTGGGGCTTGAGCGAGATGGACACCTGGCGCTGCACAGCGCCGCCCATCGCCACCTGGCCCACACCCGAAACACCCTGCAGGCGCTTGACGATCTGTTGGTCTGCAAAGGTGGACAACTCGCGCATGCTGCGGGTGTTGGACATCACGCCAAAGGTGGCCGTTGGTTCGGCGTTGTCAAACTGGCCGCGCACGATCAGCGGGTCTTTGGCATCACGGGGGAATGCGGGGCGAATCTGCGCCACCTTGTCGCGCATGTCCTGCACAGCCTTGGTCATGTCGGTGGACAACGCAAATTCGGTCCATATCTCGGCACGACCTTCCAGCGAATTACTGAAGATGTTGCGCACGCCGTTGACGGTGTTGACCGCTTCTTCCAGTGGTTTGACAAGGTCAGCCTCGACTTGCTCGGGCGAAGCACCGGGGTAACGCACCTGCATCCAGATGCCGGGCACCTGGATGTCGGGCATCTGCTCCACTCCCAGCCGGCTGTAGGAGATGACGCCCAACACCATCAGGGCCAACATGACCATGGTGGCGAAGACGGGCTGGTTGATACTTGTTTTGGTAATCCACATATAGCAGTGTTCCCTGTTCTCAAGCGGGCTTGGCGGCGCTTGCAGGTGCTGCAGCCGGCGCGGCGCTGTTGCGCACCACGGCCGGTGCGCCCACCTTCAGGCTGCCCATGCGCACACGCACCACATCAGCGCCCTGCGCCAGGCCGCTGGTCACTTCCACCAGGCCGTTCACCTCGTCACGCGCACCCAGACCAACCGCTTTTTTGGCAAGCTTGCCATCCTCCACCGTAAAAACATAACTTTGGCCGGCCTCTTCAAACAAAGCGGTAGCAGGCACTACGGCCACTGGCTTGGACTGCGACAGCGTGATACGCCCCTGGGCAAACATGCCCCCTTTCAACAAGCCGCCCGTATTGGGCACAGCCACAAACAGCTTGATGGCGCGCGAGCCCGCTTCTGCGACGGGGTTGATACGCTCCACTTTGCCGTCAAACACGCGTTCACCAAATCCGTCCACCGTAAAACGTACGGCCTGGCCCAGCGCAATGCTGGCAATGTCAGAGGCAGGCACTGAAGCCTCCAGCTCCAGCCGCGACAAGTCCACAATCGCCACCAAAGGTGCGTCGGGCATCACGCGTTCGCCACCATTGACCATGCGCTTGGACACCGTGCCACTGATGGGTGCACGCACCACTGCATCGTCGATAGCCTTTTTGGCCAGCTGCACTTGCGCGTCACTCCAGCGCACAGCCGCATCACTGGCCTGGTAGGTGCTGAGTGATTGGTCAAATGCGCTTTGGGAAATGAAGTTTTGCTTCAGCAGGGCCTGGTTGGTGTCACGGCTGCGCTCTGCAATCGCCAACCGGGCGCGCCGCTCGGCCTGATCGGCCTGCGCCGCGTCCAGGCGGGTGCGCAGGTCGAAAGCGTCCAGCTCGGCCAGCACATCACCCTGTTTCACAGCCATGCCTTCACGCACCAACACCTTGCGCACCTCTCCGGCCACCGTGGCCTTGACCACAGCCTGGGTCAGTGGCGTCAAGGTGCCCGACACGCTGCTGGTACGCACCAGGGGTTGCAGCGCCAGGCGCGCGATGTCATTGGCGGTGAACTCCAGCGTGACAGGGGGTGCATTTTTCTTGGCAGCATCTTCAGACCGGGCAGCTGAATTTTTGGATACCAAAAAAGCCGCTGTGCCACCCACGGCCACCAGCGCGGTCAAAGCGAGCCAAATCAGCTTGCGCCGCGCGGGCTTTGCGCTGGCTGCGGAATGTGTTGTGTATTGCATGTTTAGATCCTCCTGCGGCTTTTGCGTAAAGCCATCGTATGTAGATGTGGTGCAGTCGCTAGCGGCTACGCGCGCGGCCATTTGCAGCCAAGCCCAAAATTGTAGGCCGTAGCCAAAAGTTGCTGACCTTAGCGCAACGGCCGGGCAATTGCACCTTTTTTGCGACGAATGCCACAAACAGTGGGATGGATGGCGGTACGGGGGATTCGGGCAGTGCGGCCGATGGTCGCTGCATGGGATGACAGGAGAATCAGGCTATTCTCTGGCACCACACCATGCCCAAGCTCCACGCCCCCCGCTGTTCCGCTACTGACTTCTCCCTTGGGTTGCGGCTGATTTTCGCTATATCTTTGATAGCAATACACGGCCTATGCACCGGGGCTACAGCAACATTTAATCAAGTAAAAGCCGACTACAAACCGTCTGACACTTTGGTGTTGGACCGCAATGGCGAGTTGCTGCACCGCCTGCGCACCGATGCCACCGTGCGCCGCGGCCAATGGGTGGCGCTGGCCGACATTTCGCCTGCACTGCGCACGGCGCTGGTGATGTCGGAAGACAAGCGCTTTTACGAGCACAGCGGCGTGGACTGGCAAGCCGCCACCAGCGCCGCCTGGGCCAACCTGTGGAACAACAAGACGCGGGGGGCATCCACCATCACCATGCAGCTGGCCGGCCTGCTGGACGAGGATCTCAAGCGCGGCGCCGGTGGGCGCAGCGTGGCGCAAAAAATTGGCCAGACAGTTTCAGCCACCACGCTGGAGCGCAACTGGCGCAAAGACCAGATTCTGGAAGCCTACCTGAACCTGGTGCCCTTCCGGGGTGAGCTGGTGGGCATAGACGCCATGAGCCAGACCCTCTTTGGCAAAGCCCCCCACGGGCTGGATGCGCGCGAGGCCGCCGTGGCCGCCGCACTGGTGCGTGCACCCAATGCCAAGGTGACCCAAGTGGTGCAGCGGGCTTGCGCTGTGTTGCAAAGCCTGGCGCCCGCTGGCACACCACGCGGCACCGGCGCGGCCGACTGCGACGCACTGGATCTGTTTACCACCGGCGTGCTGCAGCGTCGCGACTATGCGGCCAGCGAAGGCGTAGCACCCCATGTGGCACGGCAGCTCACATCGGAACGCGCTGCACCATCTGCACAGACCCTGCCGTCGCGCCGCATCAAAACCAGCCTCAGCGCTCCCTTGCAGCGATTTGCGGTGCAAACGCTGCAACAACACCTGCGCGAGCTGTCAGGCCGCCATGTGGAAGACGGCGCACTGGTGGTGCTGGACAACGCAACAGGGGAAGTACTGGCCTGGGTGGGCTCGTCTGGCGCACTGAGCAACGCGGCCGAGGTGGACGGCGTTACCGCACTGCGCCAACCAGGCTCTACCCTCAAGCCGTTCTTGTTTGCCCAGGCGATTGCCGAGCGCCGCATAACCGCTGCGTCGCTGCTGGAGGACTCGGGTACCCAGATACAAACATCCGGCGGGCTCTACATCCCGCAGAACTACGACCGCCAGTTCAAGGGATGGGTGACGGCCCGCACTGCTCTGGGCGCATCGCTCAACGTGCCGGCGGTGCGCACGCTGGTCATGCTATCGCCCGATGCCTTTCAGAAACAACTGGTGAAGCTAGGGCTACCGTTCAAGGAGAGTGGTGACTATTTCGGCTACAGCCTGGCACTGGGCAGTGCCGAGGTCTCACTACTCAACCTGACCAACGCCTACCGCGCACTGGCCAATGGTGGGCGGACCAGCCCCACCACGCTGGTACCCAACACCAAGGCGGTCTGGCGCGCGGCACTGGACCCTCGCGCTGCCTTCATCGTCGGTGACATCCTGAGCGACACCAATGCCCGTGCCCGCACCTTTGGTACGGACAGCGTGCTGGCCACCCGCTTCTGGAGCGCGGTCAAGACTGGCACCAGCAAAGACATGCGCGACAACTGGGCGTTGGGGTACTCGCAGCGCTATACGGTCGGCGTATGGGTGGGCAACGCCAGCGGCGCGCCCATGTGGGATGTGAGTGGCACCACTGGGGCGGCTCCCATCTGGGCAACGGTCATGCAACATCTGCACGCCACACTGCCCAGCCGCACACCCAAAGCACCAGCGGGTGTGGTGCAGGCCGCCGTACAGTTTGCGGAGCCCAGCAATACAGCGGGTGGCGCAGCGCCCTTGGAGGCCGCACGCACCGAGTGGTTTTTGCAGGGCACTCAGCAAAACACATTTGCTATGAATTCGGTAGCTAACAAGCCATATTATTCAGGGGCCAGGGGCCAAAAAGGCTCAAACGCTTCTGACAAGCAGGTAGCCCGCATTACCGCCCCGACCACCGGCACCGTGATTGCGCTGGACCCCGACATTCCGCCCCTGCACCAGCGCGTGAGCTTTGCAGCCCAGGGCAGCAACTTGCGCTGGCTGATGGATGGCAAGCCATTTGCCAAGGGCGCAACAGCCCAGTGGCTACCCTGGCCGGGGCGGCATGTGGTTCAGATCGTGGATGCCAAGGGCCAGGTGCTGGATGAGGTGCGGCTGGAGGTACGCGGGGCCGGGGTGGCGGGCAAGCGCTGATCCTGTGAGGCACTACTGCATCGAGTGCAGCCCGACTTTGTTGCCTTCCGTATCGATGAAATGGGCAAAAAATCCAAAACCGTTGCCAATCTCGGTCTTGGGCACTACTACCGTTCCCCCTGCGGCTTCTACCCGCGCAAGCATGGGTGCGAGATTTTCACCACCATTGAGGTAAACCAGCGTACCAGTCTGCGCGGGTAACGCGCCCTCGCCGTGCACGATGGCGCCGCCAACGGCATTCTGGTCAGACGACAACATACCCATGGTGACCGGGCCCATGGCCATGGGTGGGATAGTGATTTGCAAAACCATTTCATAAAAGGCCTGTGCGCGGGCAAAGCTTGTTACCGGAATCTCGAACCAATTGAGCGCGTTAGTCATGAAAAAACTCCTCGAGTGAGTAAAAAGTGAAAAAGAACCAACTTACAACCGATCGTTGTCGGCAACACCAAAGCGGCAGCATCAGGGCGCGAGAAACTCCCCTGGTTCGACCAAGCGCCAACCGGGCATTTCCAGCACACATTGCCGGAGCAAATAACTGTGTCCACTGCCAAAGACCACCACAACACGATCACCCGGCTTGACGGATTGCACTAAACGCGCGCAGATCGATAGATTGCGTACGGTCCACTGTCCGACCAGATTCGCGCCAGGTTGCCGGGCCCCTGCGCCATAAACCAGCTTCTGCATATACCAGGCATGTTCAGCCCGAATACGCTCCGGGTCGTTAAGCTGGCGCAGTAACGCCCCAACAGTAGAAACCTTGGCCTGGCTTTCCAATTTCTTGGTCCACGAACCGACTTCATCGATTGATCGCTGCAATTCAGTAAGGGTGCCATTCTCAACGGCAAACTGTAGCAATTGTTCAAATGGGAATGTTCCGGGCGCGTCAATTCCAATGACCTTGTCGAGTTGGAGTTGTCTCGCCAGCCTGAACCCTATCTGATATATCTCGTTTCGGTTGTGAAACTCCATGCCAGCAAGGTAGTCTGCATATTTAGGATGGGCGCGGTCGGAAGAACCGTCACCCACCGACTCAACGGCCACGACTGTCGGCCGAAAGACCGCCAAACCATTCACTACAGCAGCAACCTCGCGCTGCCGATGGGTACTGAGCACATCGTCCATATGCGCGTTGTGCAGATCAAGCCCAGGGTTGGCGAAATGGTAGGTTCCAAGAACCATGACATCAACCGTCTCGGCGGAAACTTTTACCGCCATCATGAGCGACAGGACCAGCAGCGTCCGCAAGATGCTTGTGGGTCGACTCACAAATGCCCCCTAAGCGTCACGCGCGCCGCATCAAGACCACCTTGGAAGCCTTGACCTATGGACCCAGCCCCAGCAGTTCTTGATTTCACACTGGACCACGGCCCTCGACTCGAGGGAATCCAGCCTAGGTAGATCCAGTGATTCATTGCCGCGTTGCCAGATTCACAATGGCCTCCCAGGTTGCGCATTCACTCGCCCCACGGGAGCGATTGTCCTTAAGAATATTTTCTATGCGCTCCAAGAGGGCCTTCGCGTCCTTCTTGTCTCTTTCGGTTTCTAGCTTCGTGGACTTTAAGTCCTGAATTGCGCTTGCCACCATCTGCCGGCATTGAGCTTCTGTGGGTAACTTGTGTTGTGCCATGGCTGAAGTGCAAACCAAGGTCATTGCCAGTTGCACAGCTTTTGTATGGATTGGTTTCATCATCCTCACTCCATCTATCTTCATTGAATTTCGTTCAAATGGTGGTCACCGCCACCGTGCGCGAACACTTAGCCTGCCGGGCAGTACAACCTCGGCGCAACGAGCAGTGCAGCATCTGCCGCCACGCTGCGCAACTTCTCTTGAATGGCGGCATCAACACCATTCGCCAGTGGGGGCAAATCCAGGGGCGACTTGCCGGCAATGGTCGCAAATAACATCAGGGCACTGAGGTAGGCGCCCGCCGCGTTCGAGTGATTTCCGTCACTGGCATGCAGGCTCACCGTCGGCATGCGGGCCTGTGCCAAATCCCAGGCCTGTCCTACTGGCGCTACACAGGCCGGTTGCTGGCGGGCTATCGAGACGTGCAGTGCATAGATGGTGTCTGTCTCAGGCTCACCGCGGCGAGGCCACTCCGGAAACAGCACTGGTAACGCTTTGACTGCACGTGCCTCGCGCACCAGCGTTTGCGCTTCGGTCGTCGAGTAAGAATACATTCCGGTGGTACTGTATTTTTGTGCCTGAAGCACCACCGCGGTCCATTCGCGGCTGCGCAGCAAGTCCATGCTTTGCCGGTCAGCCAGCCGCTCGTCAAGAAACATCGAGCCTGGTGCGACCACTACCGCTACCGACTTGTCAGGAAACCCTGCGCGTAAAAGGTCTTCCAGTTGCTTCGAAAGTTGGTTGCCCCTGGTGTGGCTGTTTCCCATCATCAGCACACTGATGCCGGTCGCGGGAACGACCTGCGTTGGCGCAAGGACCTGTGGCGCCTTCGGCTCGGGCACGGCATCACCAGGCTGTGGACCGCCTCCACATGCGGTCAGCACCAGCAAGCCCATGGAGGCACACCATGCATACACATGCACCTTCATGGCTTGTACCGGTACAACGCAACTGATTCGCTGCCAACGGCGTCGGCCGCACCCGTGAAGCCGCCCATCACATAGATGGCGTCCCCAACAACAACCGCACCGAGACCATGGCTACGGTAGGGCATAGCCGGCAACATGCTCCAAGTCTGGGCAATCGCGTCGTAGCGCTCAACGGCATCACTGACCTTACCCGGTGTCGATTCACCCCCCAATGCATACAACTGCCCCGCCAGGGCCACCACAGCCAAACTTCCACGCGCAGTAGGCATAGGCGCGGCGGCCACCCATTGATCGGCTGCGGGGGTGTAGATCTCCATACCAGCGAGGCTTTGCTGGTCGTTGGCCCGTATGCCGGGTGACCGACCGCCCACCACATACAGTCGCCCGTCAATGGCTGCAGCACCGGCTGCGTTGCGGGCCACGGTAAGCGATGCGGCACTACTCCAGCTTTGGGAGGCAAGGTCGAACACGGAGTGACTCGCCAACGAGGCACTGGCTGTATTGCTGTAGTTCCAGCCGCCGACCAGATGCAGGCGCCCGCCCAAGGCCGCCGCTGCGGAAGCAAAACCAACGCGCGGCAGGGTTGGGCCCGCGTTCCATTTACCGCTGACTGGCTCGAAAACCTGTAAAGCGGTACTGGCTTCACCGCCGATGGCATAGAGCCTGTCGCCTGCGGCCACAGCCGCAACATTGTCAGTTCCGCGCAGCAGGGTCGGCCCGAACGACCAGCGGTCGGTGGCAATGTCGTAGACCAATAAGGACTGTCGGGTGTCATATCCGCCCGCTACATAAATCTTCCCGCCCAGTGTTGCAACACCAAATTTGGCCACGCCCGCGGGCATGTCGGCAAGGCGAGTCCAGCCCGCTGGCAGGCTCGGGGCTGGCGTCGGAGTTGGTACCGGCGCGGGTGTCGGTGTCGGCGTTTGGGCCGTTGCTGCAGCCTCGGCACCACCGCCACCGCCCCCACAGCCCATCAACAAACACTGCAGAAACGCACCGGCCAACACTAATCTTCTTTGCATGGAAACTCCTAAACAATCGCACCAGAGTGATGCCAAGCAATTAGGCCCAAGCGCAACGCGGGCCACAAGCCAGGCACCCCTCTGACGCGATCCAAATCCCATCCAAAAAAAATTTCTCCTTATCCGACAAGCACTTAGCAGTGCCAGCGGATCAGCGGATTTGCATCAAATCAGCTACCGCCGAGTTGGAAATCTCCGCCAGCACGCTGCCATCGGCGGCCATTGCGAAGCTGGCCAGCTCCGGAAAGGTGCCCAACGCGTGAACGCTCAGGTCCTTTTGCTGGCCGCTGATCGGGTTGATCAATCGAAACCGTTCGTGGCTCCCGCGGGCAAGCACCACCAAGCCTTCCGGGCTCAAGCGCCAGTGCACCAACGTCTCACCGGGCTGCAAGGGATCAAGTTGCCGTTCACGGCCGTCCATGCTGCGTTGCCGCAATTTGTCTCCGAGCCGAGTCTGGTAAAAGAAAGTTTGGCCATCTTGCGCCCACTGAATCACCTGGCCGGGAGCCGCTTCTGTGGGCTCGACAGTGGGTGGTCGGCTGCCATCGGCTGCAAAACGCCATAGCTGCCAGCTTCCGCCCCGGTCACTTGCCACCCAAATTTCTTTGGCTCCCGGATGCCAACTGGGCCTGCCGTAATTGGCGGCATCGGCCGACAGCGATTGCGCGCCAGTATTCGACCGGTCGGTCACACACAAGCCGAATCGTTTTGCGGGGCCGCAGCTACCCAAAAGGGCCACTTGATCTCCATTGGGCGAAAAGGCTGGAGCCGCGACCACGCCCTCAAGCCGCGTCAACTGCCGTGCAGACGCTCCTTTGGAGTCGATTTGCCATAACTCTGACTGTCCCGAACGTTGTGAGACGAACACTGCAGCGTGACCGCTGACATCAGGAGATCGGTCATTGGTCACCGAGCTGAACTGCCGCTCGGGAAAACCATTGCCCCATGCCAGGCGAGCGAGACTGACGTGGGCACGCATCAACGCATAGACGATGCTGCCGTCCGCGTTGCGTTTGGGTGCGCTGCCGTCGAGCCCCACCGGCACCGCTTTGGAGCTGGCACGGTCCCATCGCAACAGCACCCGGGCATCTTGCCGCGTTGTAGAAAACATCAAATCTCGGCCTGAATCTACATAGCTCAAGCCGTGCAGGCCATAGAGCTTCAAATGCGTCAGACGTTCGAGCTTGCCATCCAGCGAGATTTCGTACAGATCGCGCGTGCCGTCGGCAGGGTCTTGCCTTGCAAAGGCCAGACGCTGTCCGTCTGGTGACCAAGCCGGCTGGTGATCGGCCATCGCAGCGGGAGGCGCGGTGCTCAAGCGGCGCAAGCCTGTGCCGTTAGGGTTGATCAAAAACAGGCCTCCCACGCCCTCGGCACTGGCGCTAAAGGCGATCCAACGTCCATCAGGTGACCAATCCACAGTGGGTGTGAACAGCGGCAAACAGTTCGCCAGTTCCCTTTGGCTGCGATCCTTCAGGCTGTAAATCCATAACGAACATTGCTCGGCGCCGCGCGAGGCCACATAGGCAATGGACTGCCCGTCCGGCGCCCAGGCCAAGCCTTGTACATCACCGCCAACAGCGCTGATAGGCTGCGGCTCGGCGTTCAAATCCGCTGCAGTGCGCAGATACAAGCGCCCGGCTCCCTTGCCTTGCCACCAGGCAAAGGCCACCAAGCTGCCATCGGGCGAAAGCTGCCCCATGTATTCCATCCCCGGTTCTTGTGTCAAAGGTCTGGCACTGGCCAGTGGCGCCAGTGTCCGCTCAGGTGGGGTACCCTGCAGCCAGTACCAAACCATTCCGCCAAGCATCAACGCTGCAAGCAACAAGGCCACAGGCAAGCTCGCCGGAAACGCCGAAGCAGGCGGCAACGCTGCCACGGCGGCAGGAGAAGCACCAACCGGCGCGATCAAGCGATACCCCTTTTTGGCGACTGTCTCCACATAGCGCGGTGCCTCGGGGTCATCGTCCAACGCCTGGCGTATGGTCCAGATGGCGGTGTTGATGGCCTTGGGTGCAACGAACTGATTGCCGTCCCAGACGGCATTGACAATCTCGTCGCGGCTGACCGTTTGACCGCCATGGCGCGCCAGTAAAACCAGCAACGCCATCGCCTTGTGTCGCAACGGCCGGGACTCGTCTCCCCGGAGCAGGCGATTGCCGGCGGCGTCGACGGTCCATTCACCCAGGGTAAAGCGGTCCTTTGCCGGATCCAGCATGCCTACCGCCATGTTCCGTAAAGAGACAGCGGTGTATGAGGCGACTGCAGTTCCGCCCGTTTGCTTGCTCCACACACAAAATTCTGGCAAGGCATAGGCTTTGCATATCGCTGCTTCTGGGTGCGGGAGCTTCCGGGGTTTAAGTCTTTACTAACGATCACTTTTCAATCCACTCGCCTTGGTTGCTCCGCGCATTAAACATCTCACCGAACGCAGCACACGGGCTGCAGGTTCCACTATATTGGATCGAACACAAACCCCATCACGTCGCGCGATTGCATACAACGTCTTGAGCAAGCGTTTGCCTCTGCCGACTTGCGTTTTGTAGCTGCGTGCGGCAACCCATGGAGTACCGGGGCGTGAAAACCCCAACCGCCATGCCAGCGACATGGGTCTATAGTGCAGTTCACAGGCGCGTTGGGCCTGCAAACCTATCAAGCCTGAGGTAGACCTTGACACTAAACAAGTACCTGAAGACCCTGCTGGTGGCAGCTGCATCCATGCTCGGCTTGGCCGCGCCTGGCCATGCGCAGGAAGGTGTGAGCAAGACCAGCATTGTGCTGGGCCAATCGGTTGCGCTGACCGGGCCTTCCGCTCAGTTGGGACAGTATTTTGCGCAGGGCGCCAAGCTGTACTTTGACCGCGTCAATGCCACGGGCGGGATCAACGGCCGCAACATCGAACTGGTCACGCTGGACGACGAGGGCCTGCCCGCCAATACCGTGGCCAACACGCGCAAGCTGCTGGCACAGGGTGTATTCAGCCTCTTTGGTTACTACGGCTCGCCACAGCTGACTGCTGCCTACGCAGTGACCAAGGGCAGCGATGTGATGTATTTTGCGCCCATGGCAGCGGCGGATGAATTCCGCGGCAGTCTATACCCCAATGTGTATTCGATTCGCCCTGGCTACTCGGAAGAGGCCGCTGCCATCACACGCCACGCGGAGACACTGGGTGTGCGCAAGCTCGCCATCTTGCACTCTGCCGATGGCGAATCGATGGCAGCACTGGAGGCCGCAGAGCGCACCATGACCGGTCTGGGTGCCAATCTGCTGATCAAGACTCCCATCGAGAATGTCGACAAGGCCCTGCAAACCAAACCCGAGTCAGTTTTGGTGATCAGCGATCCCAAGGGCGCCGCCACTGCGATCAAGGAATTGCGCAGCCGCCAGTTCCGTGGGCCGGTTTATGGTTTCTCCAACACCGGTGAAAGCCTGCTGGCAGACCAGTTGGGCACACTGGGTGCCGGTGTCGTTGTGGCACGGGTGGTGCCCAAAAGCGACAACAGCAAATTTGCAGTGGTGCGGGAAATGCTTGCCGACCTGTCGGCGGCCAAGCTGGGCAAACCCAACGTCTACATGCTGGAAGGCTACCTTGCCGCCCGCGTGTATACATATGCCCTGCGCAACGTCGGCAAAGACCCGACCCGAATGAAACTCAAGAACGCCATAGAAGCGCTGAATGACGTCAACATTGGCGACTTTCGGGTGCACTTTGCGCAGGACCGTGTGGCCTCCAAACTGGTCCAGCTTGGTGTCATCGACGCCAGTGGCCGGGTGCGCGAATAACACGCTCCCCCGATACCCGGGCCGTTACAAACCCATGTAGCGCCCCGCACGGTGGTTGGTGGCCAGCGTCTGGTTGAGCACAACGGCACCCAACACTGACAAGGCGGTGTGTTGCCAGTCCACCACCGCAAACGAACACAACACAATCGTGCAGTCCAATGCCATTTGAATGCGCCCGGCGCGCCAGCCAAAACGCTCCTGCAAGTACAACACCAGCACATTGAAGCCGCCCAGGCTGGCCCGGTGTCGGAACAGTATCAACATGCCAGCCCCCATCAGCAATCCGCCCATGACTGCGCTGAACAAAGGGTTGAGTGCGCCAAAGCGCACAAGCTGGGGCAATACGTTAGTCAGCAGCGCCAACAGACCCACAGCTATAAACGTCTTGACCGTGAAGGCCTTGCCCATACGCTTCCACGCCAGGCCATAAAACGGCACATTCACGGCAAAAAACAGAAGACCAAAGTTCCAGCCCGTCGCGTAGTGCAGCAAAAATGCCACGCCTGCGGTGCCCCCGGTCAGCAACCCGGTGTAACCAAACATGCTGATTCCCAATGCCACAAACAGGGTGCCCGTGAGCAAGGCTTGGATGTCTTCGTAGGTGCGGTGCCTGGGGTGTGTTGGGGGTGCGCTGGAGTCCATCTATCAAGTATCGCACTGCTACTTCGCCGCCAGCTTACAGCGGCGAACCTTTGTCACCGACGTGCTAGTGGGACCAACTGGTCACCATTAACCTCTGCCGCAGGTTGACCTGCACGCCCAAAAGGTCAGCATCCTCCATCCAATGAAAAAGGATTCACCATGGTCAAGATCATCGGCAACTACCGCTGGTTCGACGGCGCAAAATTCGACCACAGCTACTACCAGCAAGAGCACATGCGCCTGACACGCGAACTGCTGTTGCCGCTCGGCTTGCAACGTCTGGAGAGCGACAAGACCTTGTCTGGAGCGCCACTCAAGGCGGGACAAGTAGTTGCCAGTTCAAACGCCTATTTCGAAACACTGGCTGCCGCACAAGCGGCTTTGGCCCAAACCGGCGCACAACTGGTTGCCGATGTGCCGAACTACACCAACATACGACCGGAGCTGCACATCTGCGAAGTAGTGGCTCATAGGTGAGTGGGGGAGTGAACCGGTGCTTTGCCCGGTCAATGGTCTTTATTGGTGATGATGCGGTCGTTCCTGCGCGGCTTGCCGGCGCGCCCGGCCTTGGACCAGTCGTAGTCTTCTCCGTCCGGCGTCTTGCCATCCACTATCGTGTCCACGCCCTGCTTGCCCACATGCTGCGGGTTTTCGTTGGCCATCGTCACAAAGGTGTAACCCGCGTCACGCTTTTCTTTGGTGATCTGCAGGGCCTGCACGATTTCTGACGCCTCTTCACCATGCACCTGGTTGTTGTTGTCGGTCCAGTAGATTTTGAACATGCTTTTCCGTATGAAAGATCCAGTCACGCCGTGTTCTGGGCGATGCGCCACAAAACACCCGAGGGGTCAGTAAGGCAAAAATCCCGCATTCGCCAGGGTTGTTGTTCCACCGCTGTCATTTTTACACCGAACTTTTCCACCAGCCCACTGTCCTGGAGTTTGCGCCACCAGGCATCCACATCGTGTACCAGCATGTGCATCATGAAGTTCTCAGCTAGCCCTGGCGCACAAAAATCCTGCAGCAGAAAACTGGTGCGATCCAAGTGGAAATACGCGACCCCGCCGCCCTCGGATGCCATGGTGAAACCCATGTGCTGGTAGAAGCGCTTGGACAGTTCAAAGTCTTTGGAAGGAACAAAGGCTTTGATCTCTGTAACGGAAAGATTCGATGCTGGTGTGGTCATGCAGTGCTCCGCGGATAAGCGCTTGTTTGACGTGCGGGTAGTGTCACTGCCCGGTGCATGAACCGCCACCCTGCGTGCAACACTGCGGGTACTTCCACACCGGGGTAGGGGTCGCAATCTTCAAACCCCTGGGCTGCGTAGATCGCTTGGGCCGACTGCATAAAGGGGGCGGAATCCAGGCAGACGCGCTGGTAACCAAATGCCTGCGCGTCATCCAGCAAACGCTTCAGGATGGTCTGCCCCAGACGCCTACCGCGAGCGGTGGGTCGCACATAGATGCGCTTGACTTCGCACGCCCCGCCACCCACGGGTCGCAAGCCGCCCATGCCGGCCAAGGCGCCATCCACATAGACCAGGTAAAACGCGCCACGTGGCGGCGGCTCGCCGCACACCTTGTCGATTGCGCTGGCCACGTATTCGGGCAGCTCCATGCCCAACAATTCCTTGGACGCCAGGCCAAAGGTCTGCTCGATGCCGGCCGCCACCCAGGCCATGTATTCAAGATTGAGGCCCAGGAGTGCCTCGCGGTGGGTTACGGGGTTCGCCAAGGTGAAAGTGGGGAGATGGGTCATATGTCGTAAACAGTTGCCGCGTTGATTTCTACCCTTGCAGCTTCCGCCAAGGCATTTGGGTCTACCCCCATAGCTTTGAGCGCGCGCACGGCAACACCATACTGGGCAGTGGCCACGGCCACCAGCACATGCGCACTCAGCAAAGGGGCTCCTGCGTTTGCCTTCTGCTGGCTGGCCAGCTGCTGCATCATGGTTTGCGCCGAGGCCTGCGCCTGGTAGAGGCCTGTACCGGGTGCGATGCAGACATTCTCTGCGCCTGCGCCAACGGTGCCTGGCGGCAGATCAATCCCCAAAGCCTTCAGCGCATCCGCATGCTGCCGGGCAATAGCCGCACGGTATCCGTTGGGATCAACTTGAATGTGTTCAAAAGCCCTGCGAGCCGTGCCATCTGGCGACTCCAAGGCAGCCAGCACAAAGTGCTCTGCGCCAGGCTCTTTCTGCCCATCAGCATTGGCATGCCGCTCGGCCGCAATGCACAGGGCTTTGATGGCGCTCATGTCTCGAAAGCGCTGCTTGATGGTTTCAAACATAGTGGGACTCCTAAGAGGACGATGGTTGTGATGGTTTGGGGAGAGCACCGGACAGTCGCTTGTGGGCCGCCTGCTTGGACACACCCAGTGCCTCAGCGATCTGCGACCAAGACCAGCCCTGGTCTAGCGCGGCTTGTACGGTTGCCAGCTCCAGCTTGTCCGCCATCGCGCGCAGAGCCACGACAGCAGCTAAGGCTTGTTCAGGATCGGCAGCGGGCGGGAGTGACTGGGGATGGATCATTCGTCAATATTAGTTGACGATCATTCACTTGTCAACATACGTTGACGAAATGCAATTATGCCCAAAGTCTCTTAAGCAAAAAGAGCCCCTAGCCCCCGAGAAATATAACAGAAATGCTATTAAAGTAGTAGCACACTCATACCCGTGAATGTCCCGAATGGCTCAAAGGGCAACCAATGCATCCGCGACTTCTGCCATCACCGGCCGCTCCAACGCACTGTCTTGCAGGCAGGCCCGCCCCAACGCGTCGACTGCGGCCAGCGTGCTGGCTTGTTCCGGATCTGGGTCTGCATGGGCTACTAGCTCCTCCAGCAGGTATCCGAACGCCCGCACCTCCAGCGCCTGCAGCGCGCCACTCAGCGCAGGCTGGTCCACCGGCAGCAGGGTACCCGCGCCAAAGTCGCTCAGCAGGGCTTGGCCGCTGACTGCATCCCACAGGATGTTGTGGGCATAGAAGTCGCCATGCAAAACGCCGCGCCGGTGCAAATGCCCCACGGCAGCGGCCATATCCCGGGCCAGGCGCAGCAGCTGGGGTACGGGGATGCGCAGTGCGCCCGCATACACATCGCGCGTGCAGCTGTCCAGGCTGGGTGGCCCAGCGAGATTGGCGAAGTGCGGAGGGATCAACGGCAGCAGCAGACCGGGCGTGCCCTGTGGGTGGTCGGTCAACACAGCACTGGGGGTACACATGGCGGGGTGCTGACCGGCAGCCAGGCAGGCCGCCAGCTCGTGCTCCGGCAGGCCGTCGCTGGTCACCAAGCCCTTGAACAGCTTGAGTGCCAAACCCTGCGCACTGCCCGCCTGGTGCACGCGGTAGATATGGCCAGAGGCGCCCTCGCCCAGCATGCCATCGACCCGCAGCTGCGACCACGGCACGCGGCCCAGCGGTGCAGGCTCCGGACGATGCCAGCCCAGCGGGTTGCCGGCCAATGCCAACCATGACAGGCGTGGCAGCTCGGTGAGCCAGCCCGGGAAGTGCGCCAACTGGTTGGCGGACAGGCGCAGCAGCTCCAGGTTGTTGGCGTTCGCCAGACCCGACGGCAGGTCCTGCAACCGGTTGCCGGCCAGCATCAGCTTTTGCAGCTTGGCCCGCTGACCCAATTCCGACGGCAATTGGCTGATGGCGTTGTCGGTCAGTGTCAGCCAGCGCAGCAGTGGCGGCAGGGCTGTTCCCGGCACCTGGTTAACTTGGCAAGCCTTGAAACCCACTTGCTCCAGCGCCACACACTCGCCCAGCACTTCGGGCAGCGTGGTGAAGGGGTTGTTGGAGCAGAAGATGACCTTGAGTTTGTGCAGGCGCGGCAAATCGTGCGGCAGTGTGCTGAGCCGGTTGTTGGAGAGATTGAGCACCTCCAGCGTATCCGCCAGGTCAAACACTTCGGGCGGTACGGTTTCCAGATCACAGGACAGGTCCAGGCGACGAGCGCCCGTCAGCGCGCCACTGCGCAGTTGTTCAAGGGTGTGCATGCAGCTTGCAGAAAGTAATGGGACCCCAGCAGGCCGGGTATCGGTGCCTATCATCTGATCGGAGAACAATTGCTATTGTTTCAATAGCATGACTACCAAGTTTAACCGGGGCTAGAGGTCAATTTTAGTAAAGCCAATTGGGGAAAAATAGCGGCACAACCCGTGCGATACCATGCGGTACCCGCCTGGCACCCGCACAGCACAACAGGAGCCATTTTGAGCCACCCCATCATCGAGGTCCACGACCTCACCTTCGACTACCCCGGCTTTCGCGCACTCGACCGGGTGAGCCTGTCCCTTGCACCCGGTAGTGTTACGGCACTGGTCGGTCCCAACGGCGCAGGCAAGACCACGCTGCTGCGCTGTATAGCCGCTCTGGATACGCCGCTCTCGGGCACGGTGCGGGTCATGGGCCTGGACGTGTACGAGTCGCCACGTGAAGTCCATCGCCTGATGGGTTACCTGTCGGACAACTTTGGCCTGTACGGCGATTTGACGGTGGCCCAAGGGCTGGAATACGCGGCGCGCTCGCAAGGCCTGCCCAACGCGGGAGTGACAGCCGCAGTGCGTGCCACCGCCCAGCGCATGGGTTTGGGGGACAAGCTGGGCAATCTGGCCCAAGCACTGTCACGCGGGCAGCGCCAGCGCCTGGCCATTGGCCAGGCCATCATCCACAACCCCAAGGTCCTGCTGCTGGACGAACCTGCCAGTGGCCTGGACCCGGAAGCCCGCGGCGCGCTGGCGGGTGTTTTCAAGGCGCTACAGGCGCAAGGCATGAGTCTGCTGGTGTCCAGCCACATCCTCGCTGAGCTGGACGAATACTCCACCCACATGCTGGCCCTCAACCAGGGCCGGGTGCTGGAGCACCGTGCACTTGCCACAGAAAACAATAGTTCTGCACCCGGCATCACAAACCGCATGCTGCGGTTGGAGTTTGAAGGTGCCGCCGACGCCATAACCCCGTGGCTGCAAACACAGCCCCATGTGGGCCTACGGAGTGTTCAGGGCACGGCAGTGGACATCACGTTCAGCGGCGACCGCTCGGCACAGGCCAGGCTGGTGGGGGCCTGCGTGGATGCGGGCCATGCCCTGGTCAGTATTGCCAGCATCACCGAGAACCTTCAGCAGTCGTATTTGAAGTCTTTGGCCGCCGAGCGTGCCACCGCCCCTGCACAAAGGATGAAAGCATGAACCCCGAGTTTCGCCGCCAACTGTGGTTGCAGTTTTCAGTAACGCGGCTGGCCCTGCTGCCCTTGTTGTTGGCGGCAATCTTTTTTGCCGTTTACCTCAGCATGAAATCGGCGCCTGCCGAGCCTCTGGCCGCCGTTGCCATGTTGCTGTTTGCGGTCTTGGTGCTGGGAATGGGAACCTTTGCAGCCGGTAGCAGTGTGATGGACGAGATCGCCGACCGCACCTGGGACCAACAACGCATGAGTGCCATGCAGCCGTGGGCCATGACCTGGGGCAAGCTGGCAGGTGCAAGTGCCTATGGCTGGTACGGTGGTGCCCTGTGCTTGATGGTGGCATTGCCCTGTGCACTGGTGCTGGAGCCACTTTCCTATGTGCTCAAGCTAACGGTAATGGCCGTACTGGCCGGTGTGTTTTTGCAGGCCCTGCTGATCGCCATCAACCTGCAGCTGCTCAAGACCGGCAGCAGGGTTTCGCGCCGAGGTGGCGTGTGGGCCTTGGTGCTGGTGTTGTTATGGGGCAGTGGCCTGGTGATGGGTGTGCTGCGGGGTGCCAATATAGACTGGTGGGGGCAAACATTTGAACGGCTGGACTTTGCTTTGGCGTCACTGGCACTTTTCGCGGCCTGCGCGCTCCTGGGAGCCTGGCGGTCCATGGCCGAGGTGCTGGCCGTGCGGCAATTGCCCTGGGGTTGGCCCGCTATGGCGCTGGCGGCGACCGCCTACATCAGCGGATTCTCGTGGGCGCAGCGTCTGCCTGTGGTTGGTGTGGTGGGGCTGAGTGTGTGTGCCGTGCTGACCTACTTCGCCCTTCTGACCGAGCCCCAAACCCGGCCCCAGTGGCAACGGGTAATCAACCGGGCAGGCGATGCGCAATGGCACGCCTTGGTTCTGCAGCTGCCGCGTTGGACCACCACATTGCTGCTGGCCATGCCGTTTGCCGTGACCACCGCACTGTCGCTGAGCCCTCAGGCCGCAGAGCCATGGGCCCTGTCCAGTGCGGCACTGTTGCAACCCATGACATTTCTATTGCTGATGGGGCGCGATTGCGTGTTGGCTCTGTTCCTGGCGTTTTCGCCCAACACCCGTCGTCCCGTCTGGGCCTTTGCGGTGCTCATGCTGGTGTTGTACGCCCTACTGCCCTGGCTGTTGCAGTCGCTGGGTGGCACGGCGCTGGCAGGCCTGGCCCTGCCTTTATTCGGCTATGGCAAGGCTGCAGTGGCAATTGCTGCAGGGCAACTGGCCCTGGCGCTGTGGCTTTTGCGCTGGCGGTGGAGGGAAACCACCCCACGCACCCATCAGGGCCAATAAACTGGCAAGCAAAACCCAACGGCATGTGTCTGATAATGAAAGCCCGAGTGCCCATTTTGTTGTGAAGGACCCTATGCATCGCAGAGTGACACCCAGAAGGCAAGCCGCATGATGCGCTGGCTGAGATCGCTGTCGCTCAAAGCGGCGATCGTTCTGGGCATGGCCCTGGGCATTTTTCTTCCGGTGCTGGCGGTCGGGCCGGTGCTGGCACTCGATAGCTACCAGCGCGAGATCGACGCACGTATTACCAGCCTGCTCAAACAATACGGCACCATGCTGGCGCAAAGCATGTCCACACCCATCTGGCATGTGGACCTGCCCACCGCAGAGTCCTTTGTCAATTCCCTCATGTCCAACCCCGACGTCATCCGTGTGCGGGTTGAAGATGCTGCGCTGGGCCCGTTTATTGTGATGGAAAAGCAGGCCCCCGCTGGTGGCGATCTGGTCGAGGAAGTGCGCCCCGTACTGCGCGATGGTGCAACCATCGGACGGGTCACTATCGTTATGACAACCACCTATGTCGAACAGCAGTTTTTGGGGAAACTGGTCACCGCCGCCGTCGCGCTGGGCTTGCAGGTGCTCATTTCCTTTGGGGTGATATTTTTGCTGTTTGAGCACCGGCTTATGCGGCCCCTGCGCCAGCTGCTCGGCGATGCCAAGCGCCTGGCTAGCGGCGAACTGACCCAACCGGTCGCGGTGCTTCGCCATGACGAAATGGGGACGCTTGCCCAAGGGTTGGACACCATGCGCGAGAACCTGAACGAGCAGATCTCACACGTACGTGACCTGAACGCAACTCTGGAGCAACGTGTGAGCGAACGCACCCATTCGCTGAACACTGCCAACCAGGAGTTGGTGAGCGCCATGGCCGCACTCAAAAACGCACATGACGAGATTCAGCGCTCGGAGCGCCTGGCCGCATTGGGTGCGCTGGTAGCCGGTGTGGCCCACGAGCTCAATACGCCCATAGGCAACTGCGTGACGGTGGCCAGCACACTGCAGGACATCAGCAAGCAGTTTGCCCAGGCCAGCACCACCGGCATTACCCGATCGGCTTTGGCCTCGTTTGTAGACAACACCCGGCATGCCAGTGAACTGCTCACCCGCAACCTGGACGTCGCAGTGGACCTGATACGCAGCTTCAAACAGGTTGCCGTAGACCGCACCCACGCGCAGCGACGCGCGTTCCAGCTCGACGCCATGGTGGCCGAGACCCTGCTCATTTTGAGCCCCTCGTTCAAGCGCAGCCTGCACCAAATTCAGGTGGATGTGCCTACCGGAATCTCCATGACCAGTTACCCGGGCCAGCTGGGGCAAATACTGACCAACCTCATCAACAACGCGGTGCTGCACGGATATGTCAACGGGCAGCAAGGCATCATCCTCGTCAGCGCACGCCTGCTTTCAGACGACAGGGTGGAGCTGGTGGTATCAGACGATGGCGTGGGGGTGCCAGAAGCCAATCTGCGGCGTATTTTTGACCCGTTTTTCACCACCAAGCTGGGCCAGGGCGGCAGCGGGCTGGGACTCAACATCGTCTACAACCTGATGAAAGACGTGCTGGGTGGAACCGTTCAGGTGCAAAGTACGCTTGGCGCTGGTACACGGTTCATTCTGGTCATGCCGCGCATTGCCCCCAACAGTCTGGACGTCGAAGGCGACTGAGCACCCGTTGCGGGACTATTTCGCAGCCGCTGCACCGCTCCAGCCCGATGGGCATTTGACCTGGGAAAGCAACTTGGCGTATTCGGGCGAGGCCTTGAGTTTCTTCAGCCCGGCATTGAAATCAGCCGCGCGGGCGGCGCTCTCATTGAGCGAGCGTGGCAGCAACACGTGGGACGTGAAGGTGTCGATCATCTGCTTGGGGTCTACCGAGAGTTTGGCCGCATCGGCGTCGGTAAAGTTTTTCTGCAGCACATCACAGGCCACATTGCGCTCCATGGGCGCCACATCCACACGGTCGAGCAGCAACATCCGTATCGCCGCAGCCTCATTGGGCAACTTGTCGCTTTTGAAGCTTCCGGTATTGGCCATGGACCAAATCTCGGGGGTGTAGGTGTAATCCTGGATCATGGCCACCCGGTAGGGCTTCAGATCGGCCAGGTTGTTCCAGCTGAACTTCACCGCATTGCGATACACAAAGACCCATTTTTCGGTGGCCACGTTATCACTGACAAAAAAGGGCGGGTTGCGCTCGGGATTGTTGCCCCATGCGGCGGTCGCGTCCCACTTGCCCAACCGGGTTTCAGCGAGGGCGCGTGACCACGGCAGAAAGGTGAACTCGACCTGATAGCCTGCCAGCTCGAAGGCTCGGCGCACGATGCTCAGCGAAATACCCTGGTCGGCGCGGCCCGCTGTCATGTATGGGGGCAGTTCTCCGGTGGCGATCTTCAGGGTTTTGTTCTCTGCCGACACCGACAGCGAGGCGGCCATTGCCAGAGACAAAACAAGATACGAGCGCAAACTTTTCACAGAGCACCTCCAGAAGCAGAACTTGGCAGGGTACAGCCTAGCATTCATTTCCCAAACTGGGAACAAGTAATTTGCCCAAGGGTCCCCGCCTCCTGGAGCCGTGCTTGGTCCGCTTGTCTGGCAGAATGAATTTCATGGAAACGCGCACCGTATTCATCATCTGCATCATCATGATGCTGCTCAACGGTGGCATGTTGGGCATATTGCACCGAGGCCTGTCCCCAACGCTGCAACCCGCTGCCAAGGATTGGCGTATCGGCACCCTGCTGTTCGCGGGGGGATCCATCCTTGTCGCCATTCAGGACCTTGCACCACCTTGGCTGGTATTGCCTCTGGGCAACACCATGTTGGCATTGGGAGTTTTGCTGTATTGGAGGGCAGTGCGCCGCTTTGACAGCTGCGCCGAGACCCTTTGGCTGTTTGCGCCCGCCGGTCTGACCGCGGTGGGCATGGTCTGGTTTACTGCAGTGTCTCCCAGCGTTGCTGCACGGGTCATCCTCGCCAGTGTTGTGTGGGGCGCTACCCTGGTTTTCGCAGCCTATAGCCTGTACCGCAACCGCAGCCCGTACCACGAGGTCAGTCGATACGCCTTGGCGGGCATATTGTTGCTGACCGCAGGCTTCATGGTGGGGCGTGGCGTGTACTTTATCTTGTACATGCAAAGCGTGGACTCCATTTTGCAGTCCGGCAGCCTGCTCAACACCCTGACCCCACTGATCGCTGCGGTACTGCCGGTCATCGGCACCACCGCGTTTTTGGTCTTGTGCTCGGAGCGCCTGCGCGCAGAGTGGGAGCGGGCGGCCACCATAGACTTTCTGACCAACCTGCCCAACCGCCGCACAATCAGCAGCACGGGAATCACCCGCTTCAATGCTGCCCAACGGGCTGGAACGGTCTTTGCAGCTGCTGTGGTGGACATTGACCACTTCAAATCCGTCAACGATCGCTTTGGCCACGACGTGGGCGACCTTGCCCTGCAACATGTGGCGTCAGTGCTGGCAAACAACTGCCGCGGCCCCAACATGGTGGGCCGACAAGGCGGGGAAGAGTTTGTAGCACTGCTGGAGGCCGGCACCGCAGAGGAAGCTCTGGTTGCAGCCGAGCGCATGCGTTCGGCAGTGGAGGCTCAACCGCTGCAACTCAACGACACATCGCTTCCCGGGCAGCTGCACCTCACCGTGTCTATCGGCATTGGGCAGATTGCTCCCCACGATCGCAGTTTTGACGATGTGCTGCGCCGTGCCGACAAGGCCCTCTACCAGGCCAAGGGGGGTGGGCGCAACCGGGTGGAGATTTTCAATGGCTAGCGGGGCTGTTCAGCGTTGGCGAAAGCCGGCGTACCAAGTGCCTTGGCCGCCTGTTTGACCGCCTGGGTCAGGCGCTGTGCCGAAAGCGGTTCACGGGCCCAATGGTGCCAGTACAGCGGTACATCCACCGAGCTTCCAGGCAGCACCTCCACCAAGGGCAAGCGCCCACTGCGCGCCAACAGATGCAATTCATGCACCATACCCCAACCCAGACCACTGACCAACGCACTTTCAAAAGCATCGACCGCCGGTACAAAGTGGCGCGGGTACTGGGGCAATTGCAAACCAAACTGCTGGCTCAAGAAAAGATCCTGTAGTCCGTCCTTGCGGTTGAAGATCACAGCTGGTGTGGCCAGCAAACGGTGGGGTGATACAGCACCGCTCCGCGTTTGGCACTTGCGTACCAGCGCCGGTGCGCCCACGCAGCGGTAACGCATGACACCCAGTGGCTCGGCCACGCAACCCCGCATGGGTGTGGGGTGGGTGCTGACACACGCCACCACGTCACCGCTTTTCAGGGACTCATGTGTGTGCTCCTGGTCGTCAATCACCACATCCAGCAGCAAATGGTGGCGCGCCAGCGCAGGGGCCACACCAGGCAGAAGCCAGCTCGACAAGGAATCAGCATTGACCGCGACACTGAGGCGCTGCCATTGCGCCGTAGCACCGTGTCGCGTGGCCGTATCCGACAGCAGATCGGCCTCCATCAACTGCACCTGCTTGATATGGGCCAGTAGTGCCTGCCCGGCAGCCGTGGCTCGCACCACTTTGCCCCGCACCAGCAGGCGCTGTCCCAAGGAAGTTTCGAGGCTCTTGATGCGCAGCGACACAGCAGCCAGCGTGAGGTTCAATGCTTGGGCGGCCGGGCCAAAACCGCCGTGTTCCAGCACAGCCGCCAGCGCCTCCAGTTGCTTGCCATCCAGCATGGACACTCCAATTGGTTAAGTTCAATTAAATCAATATCAGTTTAATTTAAAACAGTTTTCAAATGGCAGTTCAACGGGCACAGTCAGGTCTTTCTTCTTTCATAGCCTTCGCAAACCCATGCCCACCCTCTCCAACCTTGTACCCATGGCACCGGCCTTCAACGCAGGCATGGCGCTATGCCTGTCCCTGATCATGGCGTTGGGTGCACAAAACACCCACGTCATCCGCATGGGGCTGCAAGGCCAGCACGTGTTGCTCACCGTGGTGCTGTGCATCGTGTCTGACATCGTACTGATTGCGTTGGGGGTGTTTGGAGTGGCGCAGTTGGGGGGCTTGTCGCCCACACTGAAAGCGGCGCTGATCGCCGGAGGTGCAGTGTTTCTGCTGTTTTACGGCTGGCAAGCCTTTGCCAGGTACCGTAAACCTGCTGGAGGGTCTGGCGCAGCGGCTTCAGCCTCCGCGACTGCGGCGTCCGTCCAACCCCTGAGCCGACGGCAAGCCACTTTGGCGGCTCTGGCTTTTGCCTGGCTCAACCCCCATGCGTGGCTGGACACCGCCGTGTTGATTGGCTCAGCGTCACTGGCATGGGGCACGCCTGGCAATGCAGCATTTGGCGCGGGTGCAGCGGCAGGATCGGCTATCTGGTTTGGCGGACTCGGACTGGCAGTTTTCTGGCTGGGCCAACGACTTGCGAACCCCTCCATCTGGCGCGCACTCGATGGACTGGTGGCGTTGATGATGTGGGGCACGGCCCTGGTCCTGCTATGGGGTTTGGTGGCCTGAGTTTGACGCCCTAACTTTCGCTACGCATGCCGTTCAGCATGGCCTGCACCAGTGCCCGTGTTTCGGTCAATGCCGGCTGCGCAGCATTTTCGTGCTGGTGTGCGAGTGCTTCAACCGCTCCGTAGAGCAAGCCCAGTACCAGCCGTGCACGCAGCACGACATCACCCGCCGGCATCAAGCCCAGCGACTGCAGGGTACGCACCGTTTGCACCATCGCACCCAAGCCATGGCGTTCTCGAATCTCCAGCCAGCCCTGTGCACCGAGCACTGCAGGTGCATCGGTCAGGCCAATGCGGCGGCCTTCCGGGCTGAGGCCCGCCTGTAAAAACGCATCAATCGCGGCCATGAAGGCCTGCCAGGCATCGGCACCACTACGCAGCGCCGCATTGCGGGCGGCGGCCGTCAACTGGACCAGGCTTTCGTCCAACTCTTCCGCCACTGCGGCAAACAGACCCTTCTTATCCCCAAAATGGTGGTACAGCGCACCTGTGGTAACCCCTGCTTCGGCACAAATGGCGCCCAGCGACGTGGCCTCGTACCCAAGCTCGCCAAACAGTTTGCGACCCGCCCTGCGCAAGGCTGCCTGGGTGGACGCCGCATTGGTCTTTCGCCCGTCTGCCACTGGCACCGGCGCGGTATTGGACTGTGGATTGCTGATGTGTCGCATAAGTGACTAGAATACATAACGTAATTACGTATTCTACAGACTTTCCGTTTCTTGAACCACCTTTAACCCTGTCTGAAAGACCATTCGCCATGCTGCTCGCCGCCCAAATTCTCACCGGACTCGTCATGTTGATCCATGTATACATTTTTTTGCTGGAGACTGTGTTGTTCGACACCCGCGGGCGCAAAGTCTTTGGTCTGAGCCGTGAGCAAGCCGCCATCATGAAACCCGCCATGTCCAACCAGGGTTGCTACAACGGCTTCCTGGCGGTGGCGCTGGCGCTAGGCTTGTTGCTTCCTGATGCGGCCACTGCACGGGCTTTCACCATCTACGGCCTGGGCTGTGTGGCGGTCGCCGGCGTCTGGGGCGCGGCCACCGTGCAAATCCGCATCCTGTTTGTGCAAACGGTTCCCGCCGTGCTGGCGCTGGCTGCACTGTTTCTAGCCTGAGTGGGTTGTATCAGCCCTTGGCACTCATCTGGCGCATCAGCGAATAAGCCACAGCCCCCAGCGCCATTACGCCCACACCCAACACCAGCCACAGCAGTACGCTACGTAGCGACACACCGTCGGGCAACCAACGCGATGCGGCGCCGTCCAGACCAGTGTTGGGCGGCGTTTGCACCACCACATCTGAAAGTGTGGCCAGCGGTAGTTCGATCAGTTTGGCGGGTGTGACGGATCCCAACAGCGACGCATCCACTGCCGCCATGGCCGTTTGTGCGCGACCGACGGCCAGCGTAAACGGCCCTAAGCCCGATGTGAGGAAGGCCACCTGCATCGGCGCAAACTCCACGGTCGCCTGCATACCCCCCTCAGGCAGAGCCATGCCCTTCCCGGCTTCCACCCGCAGGCTGTGCAGTGACGTACCATGCAACGCGGCCGGCGGGTTGCTGCTGCCCTGGCCCACCCCGTCCAGCCGGTAGACCACACTGGACGCCAACGTGCGCCAGGGTTGTGCCGCCTCGTTACGCCCCAGTATGCGAACCGGTACCAAACTGTTGTTCTGCACGGCTTGAAGATGGAGCGCCGCAATGGGCGTGGCAAAAGGCAGCGTCCAGTTCAGTGCATTGCTTCCGTCGGCTGTGCCGGGGGGCAAGGCCGCACGCAGTGGCGCTGCGGCCGTCTGTGACTCGGCTACGGTGCCCGTCAAAGCCCGCAACTCCACCCCCACCTGCCCCTGCCAGGACAGGCGCAAGTAACGCCCCTGCACCGCCAGCGGCTGAAGCAGCTCCAGCGTGTTGTTGCCTGGTGCATCCGTTCCATCAAACTGGAACAGTGGCCCCTTGGTGGCCACCGGAGTCCAGTCTTTCAGATCGGTACTCGTCGCCACCGTGATAGGCACCAGCGCGTTGCGTGGCATGTCCAGCACCAGTTCCAGCGCAGCCAGGGTTTGTTTCTCGCCGCGCAGGTCGAACAGGGCGGCCTGAAGGGGTTGGGTGGAGGCTGCAGCATCTGCGGCTTTGGTTCGCATATCGGAGCGGTCCCAGCGCACCCAGACGTTGGTAGTGGCGTTACTGGTTTGCTCCGTTGTATCCAACTGCACCGACACGGCACCCCGCGCAGGTTTTCGGTCACCACTGGTGCTGAACAGCGGGTATGCCTTGTAGCTATTGGTTTGTGCGACCGGTGCTGTGCGCTTCAGGTCTGCACCCCCCAGCAAGGCGAAAGGCACCACTGCGCCTGTCGCATTGAAAACCCGCACGTCGTGGGCCGCTGGGCTGCGCATGCCCAGCAATGCCTGCACCGGAACGTCGACCCGCGCCAAGCTGACACCAGGGGGCACATTCAGCGTGGCACGCCACGCGAAATCAGTCGCCTGGGGAGTATCCGCGGCCTGGACCTGCAAGGCACCTGCTGCTGCCAGCAGCAGGCCGCAGCCCTTCGACGCCCAGGCGCGTTTGCGCAATAACCTACTACCGATCATGTTGATTCCTTGTCTTCAGAGGCTGGCATTGCTGCAGGTGGAATGGGCGCAAAGTAACCCACCACCAACATCAGCACGCCCACCGCAATGAACGCAACGATGCGTTCGGACCCGCCACGGTTGGACAAATCCACCAGAAACAGTTTGGCCACCGTCAGCCCCAGCAGCGCTGCACCACCGCTCCATAAAGGGCGAACGTGGCGGCGGTGCGCCACCAGCATCAGCGCCATGGCCAGGAGCGTCCACAGAATGGAGTAACCGGCCTGCACCAGGAAGGACGCAAACAACTGGGCCGCATCCCACGGCACACCGGTCCAGTGGTGCACCACACGCAACCACACCGTGTTGAGCGCCACGAAGCCAAGACCCGCCAGCACCAATGTCCAACGGGCACTGTGGATGTGCTGGGGCACACCGGCTATGCCACCCTGGCGCACGCGCACCAGCCACAGGGAACAGCCAGCCAGGGCCAACGCCACGGTGATGTCGGTAGGGTTGAGCAATGGAACATAGGGCAAAGGTCGAGCATTGCCATCGGAAGCCACGGCCACCAGCAGCGCACCCAGCGCCACAAACACCGCCAGCGGAGCCGATGCGCGCCACAGATAGGCATAGTCAAAACGGTCCAGCGGCCAGACCGAACGCAGGCGACCCTGCGGCGCATACAAGGCAGGCTGCGCCAGTGCCATCAGTACCACCACACTGGCCACCAGGAAAATCACACTGGCCCAGGCCGTGCCCTGCAGTTGCGCTTGCTGCACAGCCCATACGATGAGGTTGCCAGCCAACAAAACCATGAGCCACACCCCCCCACTGTGCACCCACGACCACCAGCCCTTGGGCGCTGTACTGTCCAGGTTTTTCAGCGTCGCAAAATGCAAGCCCAGCGCCAGCGGCCACACCAGCCAGCCCCAGGCCTGGAACACATGACCCAGACCCGTCACACCGTGTAGGGCCACCACCACCATGATGGGTAGCGAAAACCAGGCCGGTGTAGCGGCAATCGTCCACGGCCGGGGCCGGCTGGGCAGCGCAAACCGGTGCGCCAGCCAGGCACTACCCAACCAGCCCAACATCTCTAGATAGGACTGCAATGAACTGCCCAGCGCAGTCGTCCACAGGCCATCGGCATTCAACGTGCCCCGCTCAATTTCATGGCCCAGCGCAAACTGCCACCACAAAAATCCGACCCAGAAGAGCACGGGTGAAAGACCGTGCTCCAGCGCTACAAACGGTGTGGCCGGTGGCACATCGGGCGCAGCGTCTGGCGGGCGCGTCCAATGCGCAATAGCCAGAGCCGACAGGGCCAACAACACCGCACCAATGAAGGCCGGGTTGGCAATGGGCCAGGTGGACACTTGCACCGTGTCAAACGACTGCAAAAAGCTCAGCGCGGCCAGCCCCTGCAAGACCAGCCCGGCCAGGCGGGCCAGCCAGCGGTCTTGCCGCTTGCCCATCCAATACACGGCTGCCCCCTCAGCCGCCCACACAGCAGTGGTCCAGCGTGCGTCCAGCGCCAGCGGCACGGCCAGCGTCACAAAACCCATGCCCAATGCCACAAAACACTCGGCCAGCCACTGACCCACACCACCATCCTTGCGCTTCAGCGCCCACCAGCCCAGACCAAGGTACAGGGCACCCAAGGCCAGAGAAGAAAAGGCCGTTGCGTACTCGATATTGCGCACCAGCCCGGCCTGCAGGCCAAACGCCACCAGAGGCAGACCAAAAATCAGCGTGGCGTCCACGGCCTGTTTGGGCTGCAAGCCATGGCGCGTGGCATACATCAGGCTGGCAGCCAGGTAAAGCACAAAGAAGGCGATCAGGAAAGGCTCGGTCGTGGCCAACTGTTCGGGCCGGTACTTCAACACGCCCCATACAGTAGCCACCCCAAAGGTAGCAAAAAATCCCAACAGGTTCAGCGCCCGCCAAGCCTTCATCCAGGCCACAGCGGCTATGGCCACGCCCAGCAAAAGGTAGTAGCTGAACAAGCCCACATGGTCCCCCTGCCCGGTGGACAACAAAATAGGCGCGGCAAAGGCACCCGCGAACCCGATGAAGGCCATGGGCATGGCGTTTTGCAGCAGCGCAATGGCGGTAGAGAAGGCGCACACCAGGGCCAACACCACGAACGCCGCACCCGCTGGCAAAAAATGGTAGAGCCTGAAGGCCGCAAACACCGTCAGGTAGAGCACCCCCACACCGGCCCCTTGCAGGGTGAGCGCATAGGCCAAGCGGTCCGACTGACGTACACGCAGCTTCCATCCCGCCACAAACAGACCAACGCCGGCGGCGCCAATCGCGGCCAAGCGCAGCTCGGGCGGCAGCATGGCGTTGTCCATTGCGTATTTGGCCAAAAACGCCAGACCCACAAACAGCACCAACACACCCATGCGCACAATCGTGTTGCCGCCCATCAGCCAGTTGCGTGCGGCACCGAGGGCGCGGCTCACCACGTCAGGGGAGTGCACGGTCGGGAATTCTGGCTGTTTGGTCACTTTGTCGGCGGCCTGGGTGCCAGAACGGGTCTCGTGGAAGTCAGACGGCACGCTGCTGGGCACGTCTGCAAAAGCGTCCTTGGGCACGTGGATGGGCATGTCCACACGCCAATCCGTCTCGGATACCGGCTCAGGCGGCGCAGCAGGTGCAACGCCGACCTGCGTCGCCGGTGCTGCTATCGGCTCAGGCACCGTGGGCGCTGTGCGCTGTGCCAAGACAGTAGGCTGGTGCTCGGCCAATACTTCCAGCGCTGCCTGGCGAGCCGCCGTACGCACGGCTTTGCGCAACGTTGCGCCAGCTACCGCACCCAATAGAGTACCCACAAAGAGACCAAGACCATCGTCGTATCTGGCGACAAACGAGCCCAGGATAGCCCCCCAGATTGCACCCCATAAGACCATGCACATGCTCCCCTGAATTGGTTTGGCTGGAATACCCAGCCCGGCGCAGTCTAGTCCATGTTGTTAATTAATTTCAAACCGCGGGGGGCGGATTTCACGCCGCGGGCTGGCGCAGGCCGCTACCATCATCCCCACAACAGGAGACAAGACCATGAGCGCACCCATCACCAACATCGAAGACCTGCGCGTGCTGGCGCAAAAGCGCGTACCCCGCATGTTTTACGACTACGCCGACTCGGGCTCATGGACCGAAGGCACCTATCGCGCCAACGAGTCGGACTTCCAGAAGATCAAGTTCCGCCAGCGCGTGGCCGTCAATGTGGACAACCGCAGCACCACCAGCACCATGGTCGGCCAGGCTGTGGCCATGCCGGTTGCGCTGGCGCCCGTTGGCCTGACCGGCATGCAATGTGCCGATGGCGAAATCAAGGCGGCCAACGCAGCCAAGAAGTTTGGGGTGCCGTTCACCCTGTCTACCATGAGCATTTGCTCGATTGAAGACGTAGCGGCTGGCACGGGCAACCACCCGTTTTGGTTTCAGGTGTATGTCACACGAGACCGCAGCTTCATCGAACGGCTGATCGATCGGGCCCGCGCTGCCAAGTGTTCGGCACTGGTGCTGACATTGGATCTGCAGATCCTGGGCCAGCGCCACAAGGACATCCGAAACGGCCTATCCGCACCACCCAAACTCACGCTAAGGAACATTGCCAACATCATGACCAAGCCACAGTGGGCCATGGGCATGCTGGGCACCAAGCGCCGTGGTTTCGGCAATATCATTGGCCACGTGACCGGCGTGGACGATATGGGCTCGCTGTCCGAATGGACGTCCAAACAGTTCGACCCCACGCTGAATTGGGCCGATGTAGCCTGGATCAAGGAGCGCTGGGGCGGCAAGCTGATCCTCAAAGGCATACAGGACGTGGAAGACGCCAGGCTGGCCGTGGCCAGCGGTGCCGACGCGATCATTGTCTCTAACCATGGTGGCCGCCAGCTGGACGGTGCCGAGTCATCCATCCAGGCCCTGCCGGCCATCGTGGACGCGGTGGGTAGCCAGATCGAGGTGCACATGGACGGCGGCATTCGCAGCGGCCAGGACGTGCTGAAGGCTCTGGCCCTGGGCGCAAAAGGCGTGTATATCGGGCGCACCTTCATCTACGGCCTGGGCGCCATGGGCGAAGCCGGTGTTACCAAGGCACTGGAAATCATCCGCAAGGAAATGGACATCAGCATGGCCCTGTGCGGAAAATCCAGCATCGCGCAGGTCGATAAAAGCATGCTGCTGCCGGGCAGTTACCCAGGGTGAACGCGAGCGCCAGTGGAACGCACTGGAATCCGCAACCAGACGGTCTTTTTGCGTTAGGATGAACTGTTTTACTTCATCTGACCTGCCAAGCAAAGGACCCTACCATGAGCGCAAACAAATTCCGTCTGGTAACCCGCAGCGACTTTGACGGCCTCGTCTGCGCGGTACTGCTCAATGAACTGGACCTGATTGACGACATCAAGTTTGTCCACCCCAAAGACATGCAGGACGGCAAGATTGATATCACCAGCCGCGACATCACAACCAACCTGCCCTACGTAGCTACCGCCCACCTGGCCTTTGACCACCACGAGTCCGAGACCATTCGCAACACCGGTGAGCGGCCCAACCACATCATCTCGGCCCATGCACCCTCGGCGGCCCGCGTGGTCTACGACTACTACGGTGGCGCCAAAACCTTCCCCAATATCAGCGAAGACATGATGCTGGCCGTGGACAAGGCCGACTCGGCCCAGTTCAGCCACGAAGAAATTCTGGAACCCACCGACTGGGTACTGCTGAACTACCTGATGGATTCGCGCACCGGCCTGGGGCGTTTTCGCGAATTCCGCGTCAGCAACTACCAGCTGATGATGGACCTGATCCAGTACTGCCGCAACCACGGTATCGAAGACATCCTGAAGCTACCCGACGTGGTGGAGCGCGTGGACCTGTACTTTGACCACGCGGCGCGCGCGCGTGAGCAGATAGAACGCTGCGCCACCGTGCACAAAAACCTGGTGGTGCTGGACCTGCGCAATGAAGAGACCATCTTCGCGGCCAACCGCTTCATGATTTATGCGCTGTACCCGCAATGCAATATCTCCATCCACGTGATGTGGGGTGTGCAAAAGCAGAACACCGTGTTTGCCACCGGCAAGTCCATCCTGGACCGCGGCAGCAAGACCAATGTGGGCGAGCTGATGCTGCAGTACGGTGGCGGTGGCCACAATGCGGCAGGCACATGCCAGGTCGACAACGAACAGGCCGACGACGTGCTGAGCGCCTTGATCAACCAGATCAATTCGGATGGTTGAATTCGGTGCGGCGCATTGCCCACCTGGACATGGACGCGTTTTACGCGTCGGTGGAATTGCTGCGCTACCCCCAGCTGAAGGATCAGCCCGTTGTCATTGCGGCCGGGCGCCAGGCCATTCAGGATGCACTCCAGATCTTGCGTGCGCAAGACCTCGCCAACGCAGACCCCTCTGAGCCGGAACCGCCCTGGGACGAAGCCGCCCAACGTGCAGCGCTCCGGCGCATACCCCTGGATGCATTTGCCCGGCTGCACAGCTACACCGGGCGCGGCGTCATCACTACCGCCACCTACGCCGCCCGCAAGTTCGGTATAGGCTCGGCCATGGGCCTGATGAAGGCCGCCAAACTGTGCCCGCAAGCGATATTGCTGCCCGTGGATTTTGAGGAGTACCGCAAGTTCTCTCGCCAGTTCAAGGCCGTCATCACCGAGATTGCACCGCTGATGGAAGACCGCGGTGTGGACGAGGTGTATATCGACTTCACCGACGTACCGGGTGGCCAGCGCGAGGGCGGGCGTGTGCTGGCGCGCCTGATCCAGAAAAGCATTCTTGAGGTCACAGGCCTCACCTGCTCGGTCGGCGTGGCGCCCAACAAACTGCTAGCCAAAATGGCCAGCGAGTTCAACAAGCCCAAAGGTATTGCCATCGTCTACGAGAGCGACCTGGAGACGCTGATCTGGCCACTGGCCTGCCGCAAAATCAACGGCATTGGCCCCAAGGCCGATGAAAAGCTCAAGAGCCATGGCATTGAAACCATTGGCCAACTGGCTGCCAAGGATTTGCAATGGCTGATGGACACCTTTGGCCAACGCACGGGTGCGTGGATGCATGCCGCATCCCACGGCATCGACGACCGACCTATCGTGCTGGAGAGCGAACCCGTCAGCATCAGCCGCGAGACGTCTTTCGAGCGCGATTTACACGCCGTACGCGACAAGGCCGAACTGGGCGGCATCTTTACCCGCCTGTGTGAACAACTGGCCAGTGACCTGCAGCGCAAGGGTTATGCGGGCAAGACCATTGGCATAAAGATCAAGTTTGAAGACTTCACCGCCGTTACGCGCGACATCACCATTGAGCACCCCATTGCCGATGCCAAGGAAATACGCCGTGTGGCCGGCCTATGCCTCAAGCGCGCACCCCTGCAAAAGCGGCTGCGCCTGCTGGGCGTGCGGGTCGGGGCGCTGCACAAACGCCCCAGCGCAGAGGCAATTGAGGAAAATACGCCTCCAGCCCTCGTGAAACATGAAGAAGATGCTATCAATTTTAAAGCAGTGACAACCCAACTGTTTTGATCAGCCAACCTGCGTGAACGATTTCCTCCAGGCTCGGCACTTTATTCTTGACAGAAGCTTACGCCGAACTTACATTGAGATTTCCACAGCGGGAGATTGCAATGTTGACCTGGCTTGCACCGGCGGTTCCTCTTTCCGAGCTTCACCGCATTCGGAAATGGCATGTTGAGCACGCACAAGACCACCCGATGGAGTTCCACCTTTGGGACGCCGTCATCACCTGCTGGTTGATGGGGTGGGTGGGCTGGTTACCGACCTTCGCGCTGGATGCGTGGTGGGCAGGCCCCTTGTGTCTGCTGGGTATGCTGGCGCCCAGCATGTATGTCGCCTGGCGCGCCCGGGCGCACGCGCTCAACAAGCTGCGTTGCGACTGGATCAAGCGCTGACGGATTGAGCTGAAAAACAGGCGACAGTTGCGTGCAAAAAACTGCTTTACAGTTTGCCCATGACTACCACCTCCACACTCCCTCCCCTGACCTGCTTTGCGCTGACCACCAGCAACCACGTTGCCCACCTGGTGCTGAACAAGCCCGAGGCGATGAACACCATGCACCCCACCTTCTGGCGCGAGCTGGACGCAGTGCTGACCCACCTGCACCACGACGGCGGCGCACGCGCCCTGGTCATCAGCAGCACTGGCAAACACTTCAGCGCCGGCATGGCGTTGGAAACCTTTGCCGGCGCCATCCAGATGGACGACAAAAGCCCTGAAGGCCGCGCCGCCATCTTTGACATGTTGGGCGACATGCAGGCCACCTTCACCAAACTGGAGACACTGCGCATACCGGTGATCACAGCCATTCAGGGCGGTTGCATTGGCGGCGCGGTAGATATGGTCACCGCCTGCTGCATCCGCTATGCCACACCACAAACCTTCTTCTGCATCCAGGAAATCAACATTGGTATGGTGGCCGACGTGGGCACGCTGCAACGCCTGCCCAAGCTGATCCCGCTGGCGGTGGTCAAAGAGCTGGCCTACACCGGCCGGCGCCTGGCCGCAGACCGCGCGTTGCAATACGGCCTGGTCAACGCCGTCTTTGATTCTGAAGAAGCCATGCTGGCCGCCGCGCTGCAATGTGCGGCCGAGATCGCTTCCAAGCCACCCGTTGCCATCTGGGGTACCAAGCAGGCCATCCACTACGCACGCGACCACTCGGTGGACGATTCGCTCAAGCAAATGGGCTGGCTGCAAGGCGCCATCTGGAGCAACCGCCATGTCATGGAATCGGTCAAGGCCATGAAAACCAAGGGCACGGGAGACTTCCCGGCTCTGCAGGCGCTGACCCGGTTTGTGGACGTGGGGCAATAGTTTTTACCTAAGCAATCCGCACCGGCGCAAACTCCCCGCAACTGTACAAATCCCCAAAATCGTGGTTTGATCCGCGATGGTCTCCGTTACTCAATTCGGTGGGGGGATATTTGCATGCAAAAGAATTCGGCCCTGCCGCCTGGGCAGAAGCATCTTCCCGACAGGGTGGTGCAGGGCCTGTCTAACTTCTGCCTTTCTAGAGATGCACAGGGCCGGTGTGTTTTGGCGCACACAACCTGCAATTGCGCCAACACTGGCGCCTACCCCACACACCATCCAGACCAGGCGTCCTTGCAGGAAGCGGCACTGCACACGCTGAGCATTCTGGACAATATGCTTGACGGCGTGCTTACCATCAACAAGCGCGGCCAGATCGAATCCGTCAACAAGGCGGCCATCAAACTGTTTGGCTACAGCGCCGGCGAATTGGTGGGCCACAGCGTAGCCCTGCTGCTTCCCGAGCCTTACAGCGGCGAGCACGACCAGCAGATGCAACTCTTCAAGCACACGGGCTCCAACTACCTGGTGGGCCAGGCGCGGGAAATCCTGGGCAAGCGCAAGGACGGCAGCATTTTCCCCATCAGCCTGTCGGTCTCCAAAATCGCCCGCCCGGGGCGACCCACGTTTGTGGGGGTGATACGCGACATCACCCAGCGCCGCCAGCAGGAAGAAGAAATCCAGCGTCTGGCCTTTTACGACCCGCTCACCCAGTTGCCCAACCGACGCCTGCTGCTGGACCGACTGACTCAGGCGCTCAAGACGTCGGACCGTTCCGGCCAGCGCGGCGCACTGATGTTTCTGGATCTGGACCATTTCAAGCTGCTCAACGACACCTTGGGCCATGACCTGGGCGACGCCCTGCTCAAACAGGTGGCCACCCGTCTGAAGACCTGTGTGCGCGATGGCGATACCGTGGCACGCTTGGGGGGTGACGAGTTTGTGGTGCTGCTGGAGGGCCTGAGCCCCTCAGCCGCCGAAAGTGCTGCCGATGCCGAATTGGTGGCCAACAAAATCCTGTATGCACTGGGCCAGCCCTACACCCTGCGCTGGCACCACCATGAGAGCACACCCAGTATCGGTATCGTCATCTTCAAAGGCGACCAGGACAGCACCGACGAACTGCTGAAGAAGGCCGACGTGGCCATGTACCAGGCCAAGGCTGCAGGCCGCAACACCGCCCGCTTTTTTGACCCCGCCATGCAGGCCACCGTGAGCGCCCATGCGCTGCTGGAGCAGGACATGCGCCGGGGCCTGGCGCGCCAGGAATTCATGTTGCTCTACCAGTTCCAGGTCGATGTGCATGGCATTCCCATTGGTGCCGAAGCGCTCTTGCGCTGGAACCACAGCACCCGCGGCTTGGTGCCACCGGCACAGTTCATCGCTCTGGCCGAGCAGACCAGCGTAGGCCAACTCTTGGGGCAATGGGTGTTGGATACCGCGTGCAACCAGTTGGTACTTTGGGGCCAGCAGCAGGCTACAGCAGACTGGACGCTGGCCATCAATGTAGGCCGCAGCCAGTTTGACGACGAGAGCTTTGTCACGCAGATCGCCACCGCACTGCACAAGACCGGAGCCAACCCGCAGCGCCTGAAGCTGGAGCTGACCGAAAGCATGCTGATGAACGACAGCCTGGAAACCCGTACCAAGATGCACGCCATCAAGGCGCTGGGCGTGGGCTTTTCGCTGGACGACTTTGGCACCGGCTATTCGTCGCTGTTGCACCTGCAGCGCCTGCCACTGGACCAGCTCAAGATCGATAAATCTTTTGTGCAGGACCTGCTGACCAAACCCGGTGATGCCACCGTGGCCCGGTCAGTCGTGGCGCTGGGCCACAGCATGGGGCTGACCGTGATCGCCGAAGGGGTGGAGACCGCCGAGCAGCGCAATATGCTGGCTGAGCTGGGCTGTGACGCCTTCCAGGGCTATTTCTTCGGCCACCCGGCACCAGCTGCCGAGCTGTTGCACGCCTAGAGGCTACTGCCGCGCCGTGCGCACGTTGCGCGGCAGCGACTGTGGGTGACTGGTTCTGAATGGGTTGATATCCAG
>CAUPQG010000013.1:0-165250 GCA_963513355.1 uncultured Rhodoferax sp.
ATAGTCTTGTAGCGGCCTCAGCCAACGTTGGCACTCGCCGCGGTTTCCTCCCCCGAGGTTTGTACGACGCCCACCCTTCATGGGTGATCGTGGCACCATTGGCGTGCCTGCGCGGGCGGGCATCCTACAAACCTAAACTGATGCAGACCTGACCTCAGACGCGCTTCGACCCAAGGTGCATTGCGAGCTAGACAAGCTGGGCAAAGATTTCATCAAACTCAGTGATACCTTTCGCCCCCTGCCTATTTACCCACGATGCCAGGAGTAGCGCTATTCCCTGAGTAGCGCCCGTCTTCTTCGGTCACCAATTCCATCTCAACCTCGGCACTGCCCAATGCCACCATGCCGAGTTTGTTGGCCGCGGCAAAGCTTAGGTCCAGCACGCGCTCCGAATGAAAAGGCCCCCTGTCATTGATACGCACAATGACCTCGTCCCCACTGGCCACCCTGCGCACACGCACGTAACTGGGAATGGGCAGGGTGCGGTGCGCGGCGGTAAAGCCTGCGGCGCTGAAACGCTCGCCACTGGCTGTGCGCCGGCCGTTGAACTTCTTTCCGTACCAGGACGCCAGTCCCCGTTGCTTCCAGGGCTCATTGGCCGTCTGCTGCGCCTGCGACTGATCTCCCATGAGTGGGCTCGAGTCGTGGGCAATAGGCGCAATTGCTTGCTCCTGCAAAGGGGGCAGGGCCGGTGGGGCTTTGGCAAGGGGTGGGTGCGCATGGCCGGTAGGCGGCGGCACGGGGCTTGGCAGGGTTGGTGTTGCACACCCCACCAGCATGACCGCACCCAACCCGAGTAGCACCTTCAAGAACCAAGATGTCCTTTGGAAACCATGCGCTTTTGCAATTCCATTCATGGGGTCGGATTATCACTAGGCTTGCCGCAACGCTTTGTAAAAGAGTGTTCGCGCTAGAGATAACGCAACAGGCAGCGCCCAGAATGCTTGCATACCATGCAGCACTTCTACTCACCCTATGTCTTTGCGGCACTGTCTTGTGTGTTCGCGCTGCTGGCTGTGTATTGGAACCTGCGATTGCGGCGCGCCCTGGCAAAGTACGCCAGACTTAAGAAATACTTGCACAAGCTGAAGG
Source organism: uncultured Rhodoferax sp. (assembly GCA_963513355.1). Classification (GTDB taxonomy): domain Bacteria; phylum Pseudomonadota; class Gammaproteobacteria; order Burkholderiales; family Burkholderiaceae_C; genus Allorhodoferax. Next base: position 1,093 of record CAUPQG010000013.1, read on the forward strand.
ATGCCGAACGCGCCCTGCGCAAGAGCGCGTTTCTGGATCCTCTGACCGGGTTGGCCAACCGGCTGTTGCTGATGGACCGTTTTGAGGTGTCCATGCGCCACGCCCGGCGCAGCCGCAAGAAGTTTGCCGTGTTGATGCTGGACCTGAACAAATTCAAGGCCATCAACGACACCTACGGCCACGCGGCGGGCGACCAGGTTCTGGTCGCCGTTGCGCAGCGCCTGGTGTCCATCGTGCGCGAATCCGACACCGTAGCGCGGCTGGGCGGAGATGAGTTTGCCCTGATTGTGGAATCCATCACCGACCGCGCGCAACTGGAAGCCCTGGGCCAGAAGCTGACGGACGTGGTGTCCCAGAAACTGGTGCTGGAGTCTGGGCAAACCGTGGCAGTTGGCGTCAGCATAGGCTTCGCGTGGTACCCCAGGGATGGCGACAACCTGCACGACGTGCTGGAAGTTGCCGACCAGGCCATGTACACCTGCAAGGCGTCTGGCCTGATGCCGCTGTCGAGCAATGGCGAATGGCAAGCAGCGGGGCGCTAGCGTGGGGTGCGGCAAATAGGGAGGCGCCACGCCACAACAGCGGAGGAATACCAGGCCTACTTCCAGAGTTTTCCGCACAAGCCGCGGTACACATACGGTTGCGATGGGGCTTGCGGTGTTTCACCCACGCGCTCAACAGAAACCGCCAGCTCTACCGCCTGAAAGAATATCTTTTCGGCAGATTCAGGCAAAGGCATTCGGATCCATTTGCCAGATGGCAATGGCCCCAACCCCACAGCTTTTCCTTGGGCGTCTAGACGCCACAAATGCAATTGCATTCCCTGCGGCACAGCCACCGGATGCATCTGCTTGACATCAATCCAAGCGCCGTGGCGCAGGCTGGACACAATCAAGCCAGGCTTGCCGTCCGCAGTGCCGAGCACGCCCACATAACTGGCGGGCAGCTGCGCGCCAGAGTCATCGGTCAACTGCCCATTCCACAACATGGGCGTCAGTACCCCAACCAGTATTCCCATGGCCAAGGCACTGGCAGGAATTCCGGAAAAGAAACGTCGCCAAAGCGGTTCGACCTTGACACCTTCTTTTACCGTTGTGTGCCTTGCAACCGCTTGCCAGAGTGCCCGGCTGGGCTCCAGTGGCGTCAAGTTGGTCAGCAAGGGGGAAAGCCGCTGGGTCCACTCGGCTACCGACAACTGCAGCAAGATTTTTTGGGGCAGCATGGTCTCAAAGCGCCGCTTGGCCCGACCCTGCAAGGTGCCCAACACGTAGGCGGCGGCCAGCCGGTCAACTGCGCTGGGGTTTTGGTGCCAGTTCATGCGCAGGCCTCCATGCATCCCTTCAGACGCATCAGGCTGCGCCGCGTCCAAGCCTTCACAGTGCCCAGGGGTTTGCACATGCGCTGTGCAATCTCCATGTGGGACAAACCTTCGTAGAACGCAAACAGCACGGCCTGGCGCGGCTCGGGCTCCAAACGGGCAAGGCATGATCCCAGGCGCGCTCCGTCCTCATGCGCCACGAGCTTCTCCATGGGAGAACTTTGCTCGTCGGCCATATCATGTTGCTGCTCGTCACCGTTGGCATCCACCCATTCCAATGGTGTCTCGGGTCGCTTCTTGCGCAAATGGTCGATCGCCATATTGCGGGTCACGACGCACAGCCACGCCAATGAGCACGGCTGTGTGGGGGTGCGCTGCACCGCCTGGTTCCACAGCTTCACAAACACGTCTTGCACCACATCTTCGGCTTGCGCGCGGTCCTGCAACACGCGCGCAGCGACGGCCAAAAGCCTGCCAGCCGCGTGGTCAAACAACACCTTGAAGGCTGCGTGATCGCGCAACGCAATGCGCCCAACCAACTGCTCGACCGTGTCTGTTGTACTCATTTCTTCACCAAAGCGGGTTTTGCGACCAGCTGCACCGGAAAGCCGGATGCTTGAGAAAACATGTCGCGAATCTCTTCGAATCGGGACGCCTTGATGTCTTCAAAGTCACCCCAGCGCAATGGGGGTGGTAGTTCGCCATAGATCTCGCGCGGGGCATGCAAGCAAGCAAACTCCGCTGCTGGGTTCAATACAAAGTTGCCCTGCCCGGGTAACAGCAACGGCGCGCCGGGCTCTACCCGAGGGTCCCTGCGGAAACGGTTAGGGAATATCCGCTGAATGCGTCGCGTGACCGGGTCCTGTGTGTAGCAATACAGATAGCCCGGTGTCTGCACCTGAACTGAAAGGTTGAGTGCGTTTACCCCATTGATGCGCGTCGCTTGTTGACTCAGTGCCAGCGGTGCTATGGTTGGAGTTGCAGACGCTACTTCGGGTGCTGCATCCGCGCCGGGCCCGGGGACAGTGACCAGTTTCCGCGCAGCGGTGTTGGCTAGTGGCCCCAGGGGCGTGGGCTGCGTGATGAACGCCTTGAAAAATGCAAGGTCTACCGGCCCGGCCTCTGCAACTTTCATTGCCTTGCGGTACGCGCGCAATGCCGAGAGAAACGCAGCATCTGCGTTGCCATCAATCGCGCCGTCGTAGTAGCGCTTCTCGCGCATACGCTCCTTCAGTAACTGCACACGCTCGGTCTCGTCCATGCTGAAGAACCAGTCGTCCATTTCGCGCTGGATTTCTTTGTCGGAGTCTGGCACCCCCAGGCATTGCCAGTAGGGGGCGCGGATGAGCTTGCCAACCAACTCCACGCTGGCCAGTTCCACCATGTTGCGGGCTGCCTGGGCAGGGCCATCGGACCGTGCAGTGTTGAATGAAAAGACCAGGCCTATGCCCGGGTTTTCCAGCTTGGCCTGGCCGTCGGCCGCGCTGGCGTCGCGGCTGGCCAGCACCGTGGTGTTCTTGGACGCCACGCCAGGGATCAGGGTCATGGTGCTGGTGTCCACTACCGCGGTATCCAGCCCCAGAACGGAAAACTTGGTGTCTAACCCAGCACGAACGCCAAACAGCGATTGCACCAGGCTGATGCCGACCGAGCCGCCTGTTTTGCTTACCGCATCGTCAAACTGGCTGATGGTGCCGCGGATGTTGTACTGCGGAATGACCGCAAACGCGTTGGTCTTTTGAGCCTGCTGTAGCAGTTGCGACAGGTTTTGCTGGTCGCTGCCAAAAACCGACAAGCGCACCCCCCGCGAGCGACGGGTCATGTCAGACATTGCAGACGTCATCATGTCGCGTGCAGACACCGGCACGCGCTGCGTTGCATCCCGAAACTCTTCCATCATGACCGTAACGTCCCGCGTGCCGCGGGCAAACATCATGTCGTCCATGCAGCGCAGGGCGGGCGTGAAGTTGGTGATGCTTTTTTGCGCGCGGTCTGCCGGGTTGCTGTTGGTGCGGACTTCTTGCAGTGCGCCTTGGGTGGCACAGCCAGAGAGTAAAGCAGCAAGGGCAACGGGAAGAAGGTGTGCAAAGCCAAACGGCAAATGACCAGGGTTTGTGGGTGTCATGATGGGTAGAGGCAAGACGTTGATAAAACTGGCGATCCACAACACATGGATCGCCCCGGACAGGTCCTGTTCAACAGAGACCTGCAGCGCGCGCTGTCGAGTTAACGGCTGCTAGTTGGGAAGCCGAAGTGACGGAATTCGTCACGTCCGTCTTGCACAACCTCTTTCCAGCGACCCAACTGAGTCTGGTACTCCACATTGGTGATGCCCTTGGGCTTGGTCTTGCCAACTCCGTTCACACCGATACATGCGTCGCGGTTACGGCCGTTGTCGTCCACCCGCAGAGTCCAGAATGTGTCGCAGTCCGCTGCAACGCGCTGCCTCTTCTCACAACGGATTCCTCGTCCGTTGTTCATGCTTCCACCATCACTGTAGCTGCTGGGGCAGGAAACGCCCTTGGCTGGATTGTCAACAGGGTTGAAGGCCGCCCCGTTAGGGAAATCGTAATCTTTGATGGTCTGAACAAACTCGTCACGTCCACCCGGTGTGTCTCGACGAACCCATCCGGTGGTTGGATCACCCGGCAACAGGACTGGCTTGGGTGCCCCCGCGTTGGCGCTGCTGGTCGGATCGGTGCACATGTCCGGTCCAGGCCGAACGACCTGCTGTAGACCGTTGATGCCGTTGCCAACGGTTAAGCAGTTGGACAGGCGGACTTCTTCCTTTGGCTTGTAGCACTTCAGGTTGGTGTGGTCCGCGTTTTGCTCTGCAGTCGTACCAGGCCCGCAGGTCACACCGTCTTCTTCAGCGGCCAATGCGGGTACGGAAAGAGAAAGTGCGACGCCCGCAGCAACTGCGATGCGGATCAGGGTAGATTTTTTCATGATGGATTCCTTTGGGTTTGAAAATGGGTTTGATGACAAGAATTTGATTGACTAATACTTTGCCGCGGCAGGCACCACATGCCATGTGCCACCACTGCCGTCGCCATTGCGCTCGCCGGGTTGTGCGTCGCCAGCAAAGTAGTACAAAGGCTTGCCCTTGATGGTCCATTGCTGTTGGCCGCCCGCGGCGTCAATCAGTCCGAAGTCACCCTGTGCCTTGGCTCCAGCTTTGGCCGCAAACACGGGCCAAGCGGCTAGACATCCGCCACTGCAATTGCTCTTGCCTGCGGAGTCTTTGTCAAAGGTATAGAGCGTGCGCCCGGCAGCGTCGGCCAGCAGGCCATCGCGTGCAACGGGTTGCGCGTGCGCACCGGATGCCAGAGTCGCCACTAGCGCGACAACGGCGAGAGATACTTGCTTTGTCTTCATAAGATCCTCCAATAATTGACTAACTGGGTTGGGGCACACCATCGCGCCCTGTCTTTAGAACGAGACCACTTCGCGTTTGGATGCATGTGGTTGCAACAAAAATTCACCTGTCTTCCCCCCCGGTTGCACGCCCTATCCAAACGTGAGTCGATAGTAAAAATGCACCGTCTCTGTACCGTCTCTTGACCATCTCTGGCTTGACGGAGCTCGGCCTTCCGTCTGGCAAACTGTGTCTCCATGCTGTATCTACTTGACGTACCCAAATGGCGACTGGAAGGCGGACCCGACCACCGAATCCCTGCAAGCCTGCCGGCCTGCCTGTTGATCTACCTGGCCTGCCAGGGCAGATGGGTGGAGCGTGACGCTCTGGCCGATGTGTTCTGGCCGCAGCGCCCGCGGGACGAGGCGCGGCACAACCTTCGCGTGAACCTGCACCGGGTGCGCCAGCTTCTGGACGCTTTTGCGCAGGGAGACGCGTTACAGAGTGAGCGCTCGCGCGTGTACCTTCAGTTGCCGATAGACATCGACGCTCTGAACAGTGCAGTCGAAAGCGCCGATGGCGCTGTGCTTGTGCGCCTGCAACCCGCACGCTGGCTCGAAGGCTTTCAGGTTGCGGGATTTGACGGATTTGGGGACTGGGCGCGTGCATGGGGTGCGCAGCTGCAGTCGCGGTGGCGCGTGGCCTGCGAACGCACGCTCAACACCCACGCCGGTAGAGCGCAGGCGTCTGCCTGGTTTGCAACACTTCAAGACAGGGTCCAGCTTCAAACAACGGAACACGATGGGGCCGAGCAGGCAGAGGGCGAACTACCGACGTCCGCAACACCGTTGTTTGGCAGACACGCTGCGCTACAAGCTCTGCGCCGAACGGCTATGCGCGCCATCGTACTGGTAGGTGAGGCAGGCATGGGCAAGAGCTCCTTGCTGGTAGCCACGTTGCCGCAGGCACCCATGCTCAGGGGGCGAGAGGGGCTGCAACAGATACCGTATCGACCAGTGGCGGAGTACCTGCTGTCGCGGATGGACCACCTGCATGCCACTTTGCAGCGCGGGGGTAGCGGCCTGGGCGCGTACCGGCTGGACCTTGCACGCCTGCTACCCGACCTGGCACCAAACGATCCTCTACCGCCACTGGACATGGTGACGGCCAAGTCGCGCCTCCTGGAGGCACTGGCGCGGGTCTTCGAATCGATGGGCGCTTGGCTCTTGGTTGACGACCTGCAGTGGTGCGACAGCTCAACGCTGGAGCTGTTGAGCCTGCTCACCCACCGTGGCCTGCTGCGCTGGCGTGCCGCCGCGCGAGGCCACGAGCTGAGTGATGCACAACGCCTGTGGGCGCAACAGCTAGAACAAACCGGCCACCTCACATTACTGCCATTGGAGGGTTTGGGGATAGACGCGGTAGCCCACTGCTGCCGCCAACGCCGCCCAGAACAGCTCTGGAGTCAAACCGAGCTGAACCGCCTGCATGCAGCCTGCTCCGGCAACCCCTTTGTTCTGAATGAATTGCTGCTGGCGCTTCCAGAAGCACCCGTAGAAGCGGGCGATCCGCAAACCCTGAGCCTACCGCGAAGCGTGCGCGAGATGCTCCAACGCCGTCTGCGCGCGCTCCCCGCTGCGGCACGTGCGCTCGTCGAGGCCTCGTCTGTAGCCGTGCGCCCCCTGCCGCTGAACGTGCTGGCCCAACTGGCTGACGGCGCTTCGGCTTGGCCTGACACCGTTCTACTGGACGCAGTGCAGACTGCATTGAAGGCCGAAATGCTGCGCGAGGAGCTCGACGGCCTCCAGTGCCGCCACGACCTGGTCCGCCAGGCTGTAGAGGCGAGCCTGGGCGCCACCGCCCGCCAGGCCTTGCACCGCCGCGCCGCATTGGCGCTGGGCGGCCGGCCCGAAGGTAACGCCGAGCCACTGGCCGTTGCCGCCCACTGGAGCGCGGCTCAAGAGCCGCAAACAGCCCTGGCGTGGATGCAGCGCGGCGCTGTACAACTCAAGATGCGGGGACGCTTTGACGAGGCCCGCGCGTTATGGACCCAAGTGGCAGAAGAATCCCTGGACGCGACCCAGGCCTTGCAAGCGCGCCTATGCCTGGCCGAGTGTGAACTGCTGACCGACCTGGCACGTGGCCGCACTGCCCTGCAGGAGGTACTAGCCCAGGTATCGGCCGTAGCCGAGCCTGCTCAGCGCGACCAAATTGAAGGACAAACGCTGGCGGGTCTGGTGGATAACGCAGTGTTCTCCGGCGACCTTGACGCAGCACGCAGTGCGGCCGAGCGGCTGCGCCCGCTACTGCCTCGCCTACGGGTGGATGACCGCGTACACGCCTGTGAGGTACTCATAGAACTGGCCATGCGCGAACCCGACATTCCCGCTGCCAGGGCCTTGCTGGAGCAGATGCAACGTCTGGCGCCCGCTCGCCCTGCCACGCTGAGCTTTGCCGCTCAGATCTACTGGTTTGCCGGTGATGCCCGCGCCGCCCGCGACGCATTTGAAGCGCTACTGTCCACCCACCCGGACTACTGTAGCGGCCTGACCATAGAGAACGACCTGGCGGTAATGCTACAGGCGTTGGGCCAGTTGCCGCGCGCCGAACTGATGGCGCGGCGCTCCTTGGCCAGCTGGGTGGGTGTGGCACACACCGAAACGCTGTCGTGGCTGGTGCTGGCCACCACACTTACCAGTGCGGGCCGACACGGCGAGGCGCTGACGGCCTTCGAAAGAGCCCTGCAGTTGGGGCACGCCCAAGCTTCCCCGCTGTTTGTAGCAGAGGCGTTGGTGCGGCGCGCCCGCCTGCACCTGCAGTGCGGAAATGAAGCGTTAGCTTGTGAAGACCTGGACTGCGCAGAACCGCTAATGCGGGGCAGCACCGACCCCATGCGGGTATCGCAGTTCGCCTGGCTTCGCGTGCGCTGCCAGGTGGCGCGGCGTGAGACGGTAGACCGCAGCTGGTTGGATCAGTTGCACACCCTCACCCAACGCAGCGCTCACCCGCTGCTGCACGTGCGCCTGGCTGGCATAGAAGCCGAGATTGCACTGCTGGACAATGACCCCGCGGCTGCACAACGGGCCGCCCAGCGCCAGGCCAGCATCGCACGCGACGCTGGCCTGCTAGAAATGCTGACCGATGCATTGCTGCTGCAGGCCCGAGCCTGCCGTGCCGAACCAACCCGTGCGCAAGCGCTGCTGCAAGAGGCCCATGCTCTGGCCAGCGCGCAAGGCTTTGCGCATCTGGTCACCCGCACGCAAGGCATATAAACTGACACCCCATGCACACCCACTTGCTTGAAGCCATCCCCAAATCCCGCGCGTTTCGCATCCAGGTGTGCGAATCGCTGTCGCGCTCGCCTCTGTTCAAGGACTGGTCATGGGAAGAACTCGACACGCTCAGCTCCCACATGGCGGGCTACCGCGCCAAGGCGGGTGACCTTTTGTTTGAAGAAGGTGATGAGGGCGATGCCATGGGCCTGCTGCTGTCAGGCCAGATTGAAGTGCGCAAGCAAGACACCGCTGGTGTGGCCCAGTTTGTGACCCACATCGTGGCCGGTCGTACCTTTGGTGAAATGGCTGCCATCGACGGCGAGAAGCGCTCCGCATCCTGTACTGCAACTGAAGACTGTGTACTGGCTCTGTTGCCCAAGGCCCAGTTCCAGCGCATTCTGATGGTCAACGAGGCCCTGGGCATCAAGCTGTTGCTGCGGGTCACCCGCCTGCTGAGCCAGCGCCTGCGCCTGGTGAACGGTGCGTTGGTGGACTATCTAAGCAAAGACGTGGGCTAGCGCTCAACGATTTATGAGAGTTGGGGCTACAGCCCCGGTTTTTGCTTGCTACTTAGCTACTATTTTTGTAGCACAAAGAAGCACATGTCCGAATCCGGCCAGTTGGCCTGCGTACCATGGCGCACTTCACGGTTTCACCTACGCTGCCTTCGCCATGCCACACAACACCCAAGCTCTGCGCACCGCATTCCAATCCCTGCACACCGCCCCCAGGCCCTTGGTCATCCCCAACGCTTGGGACGCGGCCAGCGCCGCTCTGTTTGCGGATGCAGGCGCCAGCGCCATAGCAACATCCAGCGCTTCGTTGGCATGGTCGCTGGGTTATGCCGATGGAGGCTCCCTGCCGCGCAACGAGCTGCTGGCCGCCATCCAGCGTATCCAACGCGTCTTGCGCGTACCGCTGACTGTTGATCTGGAAGACGGCTACAGCGACGATGCACATTTGGTTGCCTCCCTGGTGGTTCAGCTTGCCGAATTGGGTGTGGCCGGCATCAACCTGGAAGACGGTGCGCAAGCCCCCGTCCTACTGGCAGACAAGATCGCCGCAGCGCGCCACGCCCTGGGCAGCACGCTCCTGTTCATCAATGCCCGAACCGACGTTTACCTCCGCAGCCTGGCCACGGGCGACGCTGCGATCAGCATGGCACTGGACCGCGCCGCGCAATACCAGACCGCTGGGGCCGATGGCCTTTTTGTACCCGGCATGTCCAGCTTGCAGGACACAGCCCGCGTGGCTGGCCACACACCACTACCTCTAAACCTGATGCTGTTGCCCAGCATGTCCGCCATCCCAGACTTGTTCGCAGCTGGCGCCCGTCGCTTCACCGCCGGTCCGGCAAACTTTCAAGCGGCGTATGGATATGCACGCAAGCTGGCGCAGGCGCTGGTGATGGACCACAGCATTGAAGGCCTGTTTGCCAATGCGGTGGAATACGACACCATGAACGCGATGTTTACTGGCTAGCCACCTGGTTGATGTTGGCAACACGCTCCTTGTCAAACACGGCAATGATGCGGGTGTGCTGGTAGCGCTGGTGCTCTTTCATCTTCACGTCTTTGGGGCTATTGACATCACCGTTGCCAAACACCTTGTGGAACTCGTGTGGCACGTTGACCAGATACTTGTCCATGATGTCCAGTGGCACTTCAGCGCGCTTCTTGGCCAGGTCCGTATTGACCTTTTGCTTGCCATAGGCCGACGCACTGCCAATGGACAACAAGATCACCTTGCGCCCCTTGCTCTCGCGGGCCAGAAAGTCGGCAAAGCGGACCAGGCGGTCATGCTCCATGCTGCCACGCGCCAGATTGGCCGACCCATTGGGGAAGAACACCGAGATCTCGCCCGTGCCCTGCTGCCGAGACATTTCTTCAATGATCCTGAGCGAGCTTTGCGCCGTTTCCAGCGACTTCTGGCTGGTGGCCTTGATCACCTCCAGGTCAGTCTTCATGCCTTGATTGGCCGTCTTGATGTCGGCAATGCCACCCATCACCTCTGCGTGGGCGCTGACAAATTGCCGCACCGCTACATTGGCGTCGGGCGAAGGCGCCTTCTGTGCACTGGCCGCGCTATCGCCAGTGGCGGCGGATTGCGATGTGGTTCCGCAGGCCATCAGCATGGGTAGTGCGATCAGGGATGCGACTGCGATCTTTGTAAGCATGGGTGTTTCCTAAAAGTTGCAACGTTTGAAGGTCTTTTCAAACTTCGGCGATTCTGACTTGGCCAGGCGTCAAAACGGCTCCGTTTTTGGTAAGGGGATGTTTCATTTGTACGGAGGCATCTTTTGCCGGAGCAACTTGAGATTGAATGCACACAGCGGAAAACGATACCCTGCCTACGGTGCTTCGGCCTTCAGGTGCTTCTCCAGAAAAACCTCTACCCGTCGAGCAAAATCGACGTGGGTACTGACTTGACGCCAACTGTTCCCTTCATTGGGGTAACTGACCCACTCCGGTGGTCGACCAGCGGCACGCAAGGCGTCGCGCAAGCGCTCACCATGGGCAATGGGAACACGCCGATCAGCCTCACCAAACGCCAGCAGCAGCGGAGCTTGTATGCGCTTGGCCTGCGCCACGGGAGACACGGCAGTGAGCATGTCAGCGTCTTTCTCAATGTCGCCCACCAACTGCGGCAGCATGTGGCGGCGGAAATCCCCATCCAAATCGTCGTCGATTAACCAAGAGCCCTTTAACAACAGGAAAGGGTCGGTCACTGCCACCCGGGCGACGCCGCAGCGGTACAGCTCTGGATGCCGAACCAAACCCATCAGTGCCGAATAACCGCCATAACTGGCGCCGGCTATGCAAGCGCGTTTCTTGTCCGCCAGCCCCTGGCCTTGTGCCCAGAGCAAAGCGTCTGCCACGTCATCCTGCATCGCCTGTCCCCACTGCTTCCAGCCGGCCCTGAAGTGCGCGTCGCCATAACCAGTGCTACCACGAAACTCTGGGCTGATGACAAGGTAGCCGCGTGATGCCAGAAACTGCTCGAAGGCTTGCCACTCCCAGTGCCCCCCGCGTACCCACGGCCCGCCGTGCACGAGCACGACCGTCGGCGAACTCTGCCCGGGCTGCAAGCCTTGCGGCCGTGTCACCCATACCGGCAAGTCGCGACCGTCACGCGCCTTGATACGGTGCAGATCGACCGTGGCCATGCGGCGCGGGTCAATGTCATCCAGCACCTTGCTGACCGGCTGCCAGCGTTTGGTTGCGACTTCGTACAACCACAACATGCCAGGGTCGCGGTCGGCAAAGGAACGCACCAGGACCACCATGTCATCGGCGCCACAGCGTCGGCAACTGAGCCGATTGACCCGGCCCGGCAAGCGCTCGTCTGCAATGGCTTGCATGCGCTTCATGCCTTCATCGAACCAGACCGTTTGTTCAGCATCGGTCTCTAACCGCACGCCCAGTGCGGGCGCACCCGGCCGTTCCAGCACCAAATGACCGCGAAAGTCATAACCAGGGGTTGAGACCTGAGCCGGCTTGTACGGCGCGAGCGTGGCAAAGTCGAAGCGACTCAGCACTGCGTAGCCTGCGGGTCCTTCGTCATGGCGAACGTAAAGCGTACCTGCATCGTCGACCGCAGTGGGCACAAATGAGGGGTTAAGCAGATCGCTTTCGACCAATTTACGCCACCCCGTTTCCCCCGGACCCCGCCAATGCACGGCAGCTCGCCCATCGTGCGCAGTCCAGGCGACTCTAGCCTGGCCCTTGCTGTCGAACAGCCAATGCAATGTGTGCTGGGGCGGCCCATCCAAGTCAGCATTGCGGGTTCGCCCACTACGTACATTGAGCCACAGGGGCGTTACGGACTGCAGTCGGTCCCCTCCGAAGTTAAGCTTGCCAATCAACACTTCATCCGGCGCAATGCCCTCTTGCGGCAACGGTACGTGCAACAAAGTGTGGTTCCACTCCAGTGTGTTGATGCGGTAGGTCACATCTACGACAAAATGCTGGCCCCGTCGCCTGACCAGTTGGCGCAGGTCGCTGCCATCGGCATTGGCCGCATACATACCCGGTGCGGAATATTGGTCCTCTCCGCTGCCTGACTCCAGATCAAGCACGCTGAAAACCAGCCGGTCTTCACCCACCCAATCGAACCGCACGATGTCCACATCGGAGAACGACGCAACGCGGGTCGCCTTGGGCGCATCCCCCAGCGTGATCACCACCAGTCCCACGCGCGCTGCGCCACGTGACGTGGTCAATGCGAGCCTGCGCCCGGACGGTGAGAGCTTGGCCTCCAGCACCGCGGGGCGCTGAAAGAAATTCTCCAGCGGTACCGGCGGCAGCGCTTCGCCTTTGATTGGAGCGGGCTGTCCGAACGCCATGCTTCCCGCAAGCAGCATAAGGGCGGCTCCGACCCGAATCATGCCTTGGGACCAACGGGGTCCCCCCAAACCAAAACCGACGCGACTAAACCCAACCATGCTAACCCTCCCCGTGTGTTGATTTTTGCGCGTGGAGGATAGCAGAGGCATCAAACCGCTTGACCAAAGAATCCACAAAATAGCGAAGGTCGGGCGAACGGTGTCGGCCACCAGCCGCGTCGCCAAGTCCAGCTCTCAGCAACGACTTTGCGATGCTGCCACAGGCAGCCCCTGCAAGTTGTCAGCCAGTGTGATGGCATAAAGTCAATGCTGCTGCGCTAGCGTGTGATCTTGCATTGCCCAGGCTGCTGATGCTGCCGCCCAGGTTGACGGTGGGCACTGGCGCTGGTGGCGGGGGCGGCGGTGTGGGAGTCAGCGCGGGTGTTGAGCCACCACCACCACCACCACATGCTGCGAGCAGCGCAAGAGTGCCCAGCACAATAGCGCCACACGTGGAAAATTTGAATACTTGCATATTTTTTATGTCGAGGGCTGCTGCCACTGGCGGGCGCATACATCCTCCCTAATGCCGCTCCATCAGCGACAGCGGCAGTAGCGCCATCTCGGCTACTTGGCCACCGTGATTTTCCGAACGGAGCGATTCTGGGAGTCCGCCACATAGACGTTACCTGCGCCATCGACCGCAATGCCGGTGGGATAGTCGAACGTGGCGGTGGCGCCCGGGCCGTCCGCATGGCCTGAGCCGCCACCCGCAATCCGCGTCAGGGCGCCGCTGCGGCCGTCGATCCTGAAAATTGCGCCACCCCAGTAATAGGTTACGGGTCTTATGTAATAACTCTGCACACTCGCAATGAAGTAGACCGTACCCGTGCTGTCCACGGTGATCGCCGAAGGAGCGGTAAAACCACCGCTGGCCAGCGTGGTCACTTGGCCCTGTGGCGAAATCTTGCGGATGGCGTGGTTAACGCGGTCGGCCACGTAGACATTGCCAGAGTGGTCTACCGCCAGTCCGACCGGCCAATTGAAACGCGCCGCTGGCCCCAACCCATCCACAAAGCCTGGGTTGCCATCGCCCGCCAGCGTCGTGACAAAACCACTTGGCGCCATTCTGATGACAGTGCCACGGGACGTCATGTACAGCGCGCCCTCAGGGTCGACTGCAAGCCCTGCCACCCCGCTGCCCAGCTGCGGAAAGTCCGTTCGGACGCCGTTGGCCGATATTCTTTCCACCTCGCCGCTAACGTCCAGTACATACAGGTTGCCCGCACTATCCGCGGCGAGGCCTTGCCCGAGGGTACCGGTATCCGCCAAGGTGGTAACCACGCCAGAAGACGTAATCTTGCGAATCGGATAACCTACTACCGCAGCGCTGAGATTCCGGTCGACTACGTACACATTGCCTACACCGTCCGCAGCAATGTCGGTCGGGGCACCAAACCGCGCAGCGGTCCCCACTCCGTCAATCACGCCGGTCGTTGGCCCTTGGCCGGCGAGGGTGGTGACCCCACCTACCGGCGTTACCGTGCGGATGGCACGATTTCCGGCGTCCACCACCTGCAAGTTGCCTGCAGCGTCCACCACAATTCCCGTGGGGCTTGAAAAACGTACGGCTGCACCGGTGCCGTCCACAAAACCATAGAGCCCCCCATTGCCATACGGTCCCGCACCAGCCACCGTGGACATCACCCCAGCCGGCGTGATCTTGCGCACGGAGTGCTTGTCCCGGTCTGCCACATAGATATTGCCCGCGCTGTCGAGCGCCAGGGCCTCGACCGAGCCAAGCTGCGTCGCCGATCCAGCGCCACTTTCGGTCCCTGGGGCGATGGGCCCACCAAATACCGTACTGACCAGGCCGGACGGTGTCACCTTGCGTATCGCCTTATTGAACGTGTCCGCCACGTACACATTGCCAGCGCCATCCACCGCAAGCTGACCGGTAGAACTGAAGCGCGCTGCAGCGCCTGTGCCATCGACAAAACCTTGCCCCCCTCCACCGCCGGCCAAGGTACTGACTACACCGGAAGGCGATATCTTGCGAATGCGGGGATTGCTGGCCGAGAGGCTCTCACCCCACCCATCGAAAACATAGACGTTGCCGGCTGCATCAGCCGCCAAGCCGCTGGGATAACTGAACCGCGCTGCACTGGCGGCGCCATCGACATAGCCGCTCTCTCCACTGCTGCTACCTGCCAACGTGTTCACCACACCATTGGGGGCAATCTTCAGTATCCGGTGCTTGAGTGCATCTGCGACATACAGATTATCGGACGTGTCCAACGCCAAACCCGTGGGTCGACTGTCAACGCGTGCCAATGTTGATACAGCACCCCATGGTGTCACCCGCCGGATGCTGTTATTGCCGGTATCAGACACGTAGAAGTTGCCCTGGCTGTCCTTGGCGATCGCATAGGGCGCGGCGAACCGCGCAGCGGCGCCGATACCGTCCACCAGAGTTTGCCCATCGTCCCCGGCAAAAGTGCTGACCGTGTAGGGCGTGACGTCCAGCGGCAGGAGACAGTCCACCCTGACCGATTCCATGGCGCCCGAGGTAACCGTGCCGCTCCCCTTGTAGACGGTACATCTAAGCCCCGCCGGCTGGCTGCCGATCTGAACGTTGTAGCTGCTGTTCTGCGCTACCTGGGTCGCAAAAGTAAAGTCGTAGGCATTGGCTGGAATGACCAGTGTCTCCGAGCCGTTGACCAAGGTCAGCCCCTTGGCATTGCCCAGGCTGTAGATGCTGCCGCCCAGCTTGAAGGTGGGGACAGGCGCAGGAGGTGGTGGGGGCGGTGTGGGGGTAGGCGCAGGTGTTGAGCCCCCCCCACCGCCACAGGCTGCGAGCAGCGCAAGAGTGCCCAGCACAATAGCAGCACGCGTAGAAAATTTGAATACTTGCATATTTTCTTGTGTCGAGGTCTGCTGCCACTGGTGGGCGCATGCCTCCTCCCTAATGTCGCTCCATCAGCGACTGGCATAGTTTGCCATCAATGGCGCACCACAGTCAAACGTCACTGTAGTGAATATTTGCTACTAAAATAATAGCGCTATTCTCATATTAAACGGGGGCCAAAGGGCCATTTGACAAAAAGTCACTCTGGAATCACCGCCGTAACCTCAATCTCCACCTTGGCCCGGTCCTCAATCAGCGCCGACACCTGAACCGCCGTCATCGCGGCGTTGAAGCTGCCGATGATCTCTCGGAACGCCACACCAATCTCGCGCCCTGCCGCAAGGTATTCGCGCTTGTCGGTCACGTACCAGGTCATGCGCACGATGTGCTCGGGTTTGGCGCCGGCCTCGTCCAGCACTGCCACCACGTTCAGCAACGCCTGGCGCACCTGGCCGGCAAAGTCATCGGTGTGAAACTGGCACTGCGCGTCCCAGCCGATCATGCCGGCCACGAACACGGTCTGGCCGCGGGCCATGACGCCGTTCGCATAACCGCGGGGGCGGGCCCAGTCGGCGGGTTGTAGAACTCTGTTGGTTGTTGGTGTTGTAGGCGTCATGGTGAACTTGCTCCTGAATTTCTAATGGCATCGCATGCCGAATGCCTACACGCCGATGTAGCGGTGCCACAGGTTGGGGTCGGCACCCAACTGCTGCGAGCTGCCCGCCCACACCACCCGACCTCGCTCGATGATGGTGTGCTGGTCGGCCAGTTGCACCAGACGTTGCACGTACTTGTCAATCACCAGAATACTTTGGCCTTGGGCGCGCAGCGTGGCCAGGCAGTGCCAGATGTCTTCGCGTATCAAAGGTGCCAGGCCTTCGGTGGCTTCGTCCAACACCAGCAGGTGGGGGTTGGTCATCAACGCACGGCCTATGGCCAGCATTTGCTGTTCACCGCCCGACAACTGGTTGCCCATGTTGCGCGCGCGCTCGGCCAGACGCGGGAACAGCGCATACACACGGTCCAGCGTCCACGGATTGCTGGATGCATTGCGGTTGCCGGCAAACGCGCGCAGGTTTTCCGACACACTGAGTGTGGGGAATATCATGCGACCCTCAGGCACAACGGCCATACCCATGCGGGCGATGCGATCGGCGCTGAGCCGCTCGATGCGCTCACCCATGAAGCGTACGGTGCCACTCAAACTGGGAGTCAGTCCCAACAGGGAACGCACGGTAGTGGTCTTGCCCATGCCGTTGCGGCCCAACAGCGTGGAGACACCGCCCTGCTCAATGCGCAGGCTGATGCCAAATAACACCTGGCTGGGACCATAGGCGGTTTGCAGATCGTCGATTTCCAGCAGCGCGGTCATGCGGAGCCCTCCACGTCATCACCCAAGTAGGCTTTGCGCACTTCGGGGTTGTCGCGAATGGACTGTGCGTGACCACTGGCAATGACCTTGCCAAACACCAGCACCGAGATCGTGTCGGCCAAGCGAAAGACGGCGTCCATATCATGCTCCACCAGCAATATCGTGGTCTCTCCACGCAGGCTTTGCAGCAGCGTGACCATGCGCTCGGATTCATCGGGGCCCATGCCTGCCATGGGTTCATCGAGCAACAACAACTGGGGCTTGGTGGCCAGCACCAGGCCCACTTCCAGCTGTCGCTGCTCACCATGCGACAAGGCACCGGCCAACCGGTTGACGTGTGCACCCAGGCCCACGCGGTCGGCCACCGCCGCGGCGGCCTCAAAGCGGGCGCGCTCGGCGCGCGCTGCGCGCCAGAAAAACATGCTGCTGCCATCCACCGCCTGCACAGCCAGTGCGATGTTGTCCAGCACGGACAACTTCTTGAAAATGCTGGTGATCTGGTATGAGCGCACCAGACCCTGCAACGCGCGCTGGTGCATGGCCAGGCCGGCCATGTCTGCACCACTGAACACAATGCGGCCACTGTCTGACTGCAGTGCACCGGATATCTGGTGGATCAGCGTGGTTTTACCCGCGCCGTTGGGGCCGATCAGCGCGTGGATTTCACCTTTCTTCACCGCCAAGTTGGCATGGTCCGTGGCGGTGAGGCCACCAAAACGTTTGACCAGGTCTTGA
This sequence comes from uncultured Rhodoferax sp., assembly GCA_963513355.1. Classification (GTDB taxonomy): domain Bacteria; phylum Pseudomonadota; class Gammaproteobacteria; order Burkholderiales; family Burkholderiaceae_C; genus Allorhodoferax. The sequence continues at coordinate 18,383 of CAUPQG010000013.1, forward strand.
ACCTGCAACAGCACGGTATCGCTCATGTTGCTGCCCCTTTGCGGCGCAAAAGGCTGGTCAGGCCGTTGGGGGCCAGCAGCACCACACCCAGAAGCACCGCGCCCAGGCCCAGTTGCCAATGGATCGTGTAGTGGCTTAAAAATTCTTCCAGCAACAAGAAGACGATGGCACCCAACACGCCGCCATACAAATGGCCCACACCGCCCAGGATGACCATGATCATCAGCATGCCGGACTGGCTCCACTGCATCAGCGCGGGGCTCACAAAACTGCCCTGGTTTGCCAAGAGCGCACCGGCCAGGCCTGCCAGCGCACCCGCCAGCACAAAGGCCACCAGCTTGTAGCGAAACACGGGGAAGCCGATGGCCGTCATGCGGACCTCGTTTTCACGAATAGCTTGCAGCACATGGCCAAAGCGGGCGTTCAACAGGCGGGTGATCAGCACGATGGCTGCCACCAGAATTGCCAACGTGGCGTAGTAAAACTGTGTGTCGTTGCCCAGGTCTATACCGGCGCCCACGCTGGAGCGCCCGGCAAGTGGCATGCCGTCTTCACCGCCATAGGCTTTGAGCGACACCACCAGGTAGTACAACATCTGCGCAAAGGCCAGCGTGATCATGATGAAGTACACACCCTGCGTACGCAGGCTGACCCACCCAATCAACAGCGCGGCGGCAGCACTGACCAGCATGGCGATGGGCCACGCAGCCCATGCCGACACTACGCCAGCCTGCATCAGAATGGCAATCGTGTAGGCACCGACCCCTACAAACGCGGCATGGCCAAAACTGACCAAGCCACCAAAGCCGAGTATCAGATTCAAACTGGTAGCGGCCAATGCAAATATGAGAACGCGAGTGGCAAGACCCACGTAGAACGTGTCACCAGCCAGCGACGCCAACAGCGGCAAAGCGGCCAGCAGGGCCAGCACGGGCAGCGACCATCGCAGTTGAAGCGAATGGTCCAACAGGCTGGGCGCGGAGGATTCGTATGTCGTCTGCATGCGCGGGGACTCAACCGTGTGTGGGGAACAGGCCCCGGGGTTTGAAGAACAAGACGGCTGCCATCAGCACATAGATCAGGATGGAGGCCACTGCCGGTCCGGCACTGGACGCGGCCTCGGGCCCCACCAGATAACCCAAAGAGGGTGGAATTAGCGTGCGGCCTGCGGTATCCACAATGCCCACGAGCAGCGCCCCCAAGAGCGCACCACGAATAGAGCCAATACCACCGATGACAATGACCACAAAGGCCAGGATCAGGATGCTCTCGCCCATGCCCACCTGCACAGCCAGCAGCGGCCCCAGCATCCCGCCGGCCACGGCACACAAGGCAGCGCCCACGCCAAACACAGCAGTGAAGAGACGCTGCACATTGGTGCCCATGGCCATGGCCATCTCACGATTGGCCGCACCGGCCCGCACTTGCATGCCGACCCGGGTGTGGGCAATCAGCAGGTAGAGCAAGCCCGCCACCAGCAGCCCCACACCGATGATGAACAGGCGGTAGGCGGGGTAGTAGAAACCGGTCACCAGCTCCACCGGGCCGGACAGGGCCGCCGGTGGGTTGAGCGACAGGGGTTGTGAACCCCAAATCATGCGCACGCCTTCATTGCACATCAGCAAAATGGCAAACGTGCCCAGCACCTGCGACACGTGGTCACGCTGGTACAGGCGGCGCAGCACGGTCATCTCCAGCAGCATGCCAAAGACGGTGGCACCGACGATGCCAAAGCCCAGGCCCAGCCAGAAAGAGCCCGTGGCCTGCGCAATGGTGGCAATCAGATACGCGCCCACCATGTACAAGGAGCCATGGGCCAGGTTGATCATGTCCATGATGCCGAACACCAGGGTGAGCCCAGCCGCCAGCAGGAACAGCATCAAGCCGAACTGCAGGCCGTTGAGCATTTGCTCCAGGATCAGAATGGTGTTCATATCGCGTCAACCTGCCTCTTGACTCAGGATGGCATCTTGCAGCTGCCGACATACGCGTCGGGCTGGCTCTTGAAGACCGTGCCCAGCGTGCGGTTGGTGACCTTGCCCTGTGCGTTCTTGGTGACCACGCGCAGGTAGTAGTCCTGGATGGGGAAGTGGTTTGTATTGAACTTGAAGGCTCCGCGCACCGAATCAAACTTGGCCGCCTCCAGCGCCTTGCGTACCGCCGCTTTGTCGTCCAGTTTGCCTTTGCTGTCGCGCACGGCGGCGTCGATCAACCGCGCGGCGTCATAACCCTGGGCTGCGTACAGCGATGGAATGCGACCGTATTCCTTTTCAAAGGCGGCTACAAAGGTCTTGTTGGCGGCGTTGTCCAGGTCATGTGCCCACTGCGAGCTATTGAACATGCCCAGCATGGGCTCACCCACAGCTTTGATGACGTCTTCATCGGCCGAGAAGCCGGGGCCAAACAGCGTCATGTCTTTGGACAGGCCCGCACCAACAAACTGCTTGATGAAGTTGATGCCCATGCCGCCAGGCAGGAAGATATAGACCGCATCGGGCTTGGTGGCGCGCAGTTGCGAGATCTCTGCGCCGTAGTCCAGCTGGTTGAGCTGGGTGTAGCTCTCAGACGCGATGGCTCCCTTGTAGAAGCGCTTGAAGCCTGTCAGCGCGTCCTTGCCTGCGGGGTAGTTGGGAGCAATCAGCGCCACGTTCTTGAAGCCCTTGTCCGTCACGGTCTTGCCGACCGCTTCGTGCAAGTTGTCGTTTTGCCAGGAAGCGCTAAAGAAATACGGATTGCATTGCTCACCCGCATACTGCGAGGGGCCGGCGTTGGCACTGATGTAAAACGTCTTGGACTGGAAGGTGGGCGCTCCCACAGCCAGCATCACGTTCGAAAATACGATGCCGGTCAAGAAGTCGACCTTGTCGCGCTTGATCAATCGGTCCGCTGTCTGGCGGCCCACATCAGGACTTGCCTGGTCGTCGGCGATGACCACTTCGGCGGCGCGCCCGCCGAGCTTGCCACCACCGAGCTTGACGGCCAGTTGGAAACCATCACGAATGTCCACACCCAGGCCGGCGCCAGGTCCGGACAGTGTGCTGAGCAGACCCACTTTGACCGGCTCGGAAGTCTGTGCAGCTGCAGACAGCGCGGTAACAGCGGCGGCGGTTGCAACCAGGGTGCGCAACAAGGAGAAGCTAGGTTTACGGTTCACAGTGATTCCTTTGGTGAAACAAATGGACGAGAACAAGGGAAGGGGTTGGTCCGCTCAGGCCAGTTCGCGCAGCATGAAGCGCTGCAGTTTTCCGGTCTGAGTGCGAGGAAGCATACTGACAAAAGTGATGGCCCGCGGGTACTTGTAGGGTGCAATGGCGTTTTTCACATAGTCCTGCAGCGTTTTGACCATGGCCTCGTTACCTTCATGACCCGCGCGCAAAGTCACAAAGGCTTTGACAATCTGGCCGCGCTCCTCATCCGGCCACCCAATCACCGCGCACTCGGCCACAGCGGGGTGCAGCAACAAGGCTTCTTCAACCTCGGGACCTGCAATGTTGTACCCGCTGGAGACAATCATGTCGTCGGTGCGGGCCTGGTAGATGAAGTAGCCGTCGGCATCCACCTTGTAGGCGTCGCCGGTCAGGTTCCAGCCGTTGCGCACATATTTGGTCTGGCGCTCGTCGGCCAGGTAGCGGCAACCGGTGGGACCGCGCACAGCCAGTTTGCCCACCGTGCCCACGGGCACCGGGTTTCCATCATCATCCTGCACCTGGGCCTGGTAGCCCGGAACCACCTTGCCGGTGGCGCCTGGGTGGGCATGTTCCTCATCCGCGGAAATGAAGATGTGCAGCAGTTCGGTTGCGCCAATGCCGTCGATCAGTTCGATACCAGTGGCCTCACGCCACAGTGTGCGGGTGGAGACCGGTAGCGCCTCTCCGGCAGACACGCAGTGGCGCAAGCTGCCATTGCGCAAAGCCGCCGCCTGGGGTGCCATGACACGGTAGGACGTGGGCGCGGTAAACAGAACGGTGGCGCCAAACGCCTGTATGGCTTCCAGCAACTGGGGTGGCCCGGCCTTCTCGAGCAGCACTGTTGATGCACCTACCGACATGGGAAACAACACCAGCCCACCCAAGCCAAAGGTAAATGCCAACGGAGGGCTGCCCATGAATACATCGTCAGCCGCGGCACGCAGCACATGGCGGGGCCAGCAGGCACAGATGGCCATCACGTCCCTGTGGAAGTGCATGGTGGCCTTGGGGATGCCGGTGGTGCCAGAAGTAAAGGCGATGATGCAAGTGTCATCGGACGCTGTAGCGGCATTGGCAAACACCGGGCTGTGGCTGGCCATGGCTGCATCCAGACCGTCAGCGCCATCGCAGTTGAAATAGCGAATGCTCTGCAGCGTGGGGCATTGCTGCGCGGCACTTTGCACCTCAGCAGCCAAATGAAAGTCACATAGCGCATGGCGAATCTGCGCCTTGTCGATGACTGGCTTGAGTTCCTTGGCACGCAGCAGCGGCATGGTGGCCACGGCAATGGCGCCAACCTTGATGACGGCAAACCAACACGCCACCATCATGGCGTTGTTGGGAGCGTGCAAGAGCACGCGGTTTCCGGGCACCACACCCATGTCTTTAACCAACACGTTGGCAATGCGGTTGGCCTTGTCTTGCAGGTCGGCATACGTCCAGCTAAGACCACCCGGCGCGCGTATGCAAATGCGGCTACCGTTGCCCTCAAGAATGTGCCGGTCCAGCAACTCGGTGGCGCAATTCATCTGCGCAGGGAACTGCAGCTCTGGCAGGTCAAAAAGGAACTGCGGCTGCTGCTCAGCAGGCGGCAAATGGTCGCGCGCGAAGGTGTCGATGTGGGCACTGGACATGGCGGATCTCTCTACTGTTTCAAATCACGCAATAGGTCTTTGGCGATGATCAACTGTTGCACCTCGGTGGCACCTTCGTAGATGCGCAGCGACCGGATCTCGCGATACAGGCGCTCGACGATATGACCACTGACAACGCCCATACCGCCCCAGATCTGCACGGCGGCGTCAATGACCTGCTGCGCACCTTCGGTCGCCACCATCTTGGCCATGGCCGCCTCGCGGGTGACATTGCGGCCCTGGTCGCGCTGCCATGCCGCGCGGTAAGTCAACAAGGCACTGCTGTCCACTGTAGTGGCCATCTGCGCCAGCTTGGCCTGGGTCAGCTGAAAGTCGGCCAACGTCTGGTTAAACATCTTGCGGGTGGTGGCTCGGGCCAAGGCTTCATCCAGGGCACGGCGGGCAAAACCCAACGAAGCTGCGGCTACCGATGTACGGAACACATCCAGCGTGCGCATGGCGACCTTAAAGCCCTCTCCTGCTTCGCCCACGCGCTGGGTCAGCGGTACTTTGCACTCCGTAAAACGTAAAGTAGCCAGGGGATGTGGAGCGATCACGTCAATGCGCTCGGCTATCGCAAAGCCCGGCGTATCGGCATCCACGATGAATGCACTGATGCCACGCGCACCGGGAGCCTCACCTGTTCGGGCGAACACCACATAGAAGTCAGCAATGCCGCCGTTCGATATCCAAGTTTTGCTGCCATTCAGTACGGCGTAGTCGCCCTCGATACGGGCACTGCATTGCATGGCGGCCACATCCGACCCCGCATCGGGCTCACTCAAAGCAAAGGCTGCAACGGCCTCGCCGCGGGCAACCTTGGTCAGGTAGCGCTGCCTTTGCTCGGGTGTACCGGCCAGGCTGATGGCACCAGAGCCCAAGCCCTGCATCGCAAACGCGAAGTCGGCCAGGCCGGAATGGCGGGCCAGTGTCTCGCGGATCAGGCAGATGGAGCGGGTGTCTATTGTCTCGCCCGCGCCACCGTAGGCTATGCCACCCACCGCGTATTTCAGCCAGCCGGCGGCGCCCAGTTTGCGCACCAGGGCTTTGCACTCGGCATCGACATCGTGTCCGTGGGTCTGCGAAATGTGATCTGTAGCCCAGGCGTCCAGCGTGCGGGCAAGGTCGCCATGTTGAAGCGCGAAGAAGGGCCAGTCCAGGTATGCGGTGTCGCTCATCACGTGTTTCCCTTAGTTGCCTTGGAAGACGGGTCTTTGCTTGGCAACAAAGGCTTCGTACGCACGGTGGTAGTCCTGCGTCAGCATACAAATGGCCTGTGCCTGCGCTTCGGCTTCTATCGCCTGATCCAGGGACATGGACCACTCCTGGTGCAACATGGTCTTGGTCATGCCGTTCGCAAAAGTGGGGCCAGCCACCAGATCGCGGGCCAGCGCTTGTGCCGCGGTCGCAAGCTCTTCAGGCGCACACAGGCGGTTGAAGAAGCCACTGCGTTCTGCCTCGGCACCCCCAATGGAGCGACCGGTGTACAACCATTCGCTCGCACGCCCCTGGCCAATGATGCGTGGCAGCATGGCGCAGGCGCCCATGTCGCAACCGGCCAGACCGACGCGATTAAACAGGAAAGCGGTCTTGCTGCGCTCGGTCCCCAGACGCATGTCCGACGCCATGGAGATGATGGCGCCGGCACCGGCACACACCCCATCCACCGCTGCAATGATGGGCTGTGGACAGGCGCGCATGGCCTTGACCAGGTCACCCGTCATACGGGTGAACATCAGCAACTCGGGCGCCTTCAACTGGATCAGCGGGCCAATGATTTCATGCACATCGCCCCCGGAGCAAAAGTTGTTGCCGGCACCGGTTACCACCACGGCATGCACATCGGTGGCGTATTTCAATTGGCCGAACAGGTCCCTAAGTTCAACATAGGAGTCAAACGTCAAAGGGTTCTTGCGGTCCGGCCGGTTGAGCCTAATGGTGGCCACAGCGCCTTCCAGCGCCCACAGGAAGTGCTTTGCCTGGTAATCCGCCAGGGGTTTTTGATTGCCAGCCTTTAGCGCTGGGTCCAGGTTGGGTGTGGTTACAACTGTAGTGCTGGTCATTTGTTGTTGTCCTTGTTGGGGGTATCGTGTTGACGAACCAGTTGCACGCGCAAAGTGCCCAGCTGGCTGTAGAGCTGTTGAACGGTGTTGGCCGGCAGTCCGGCAAACAGCTCCAAAATCCATTGCTCGTGTTCTTCGGCCATGGCCTCGAAAGTTTTGCGGCCCTTCGGTGTCAAACACACAATCCAGGCACGGCGGTCTTGCGGGTTGTTGATGCGCGAGACCAGGCCTTCACGCTCCAGTTCATCGGTCACACCGGTTACATTGCCACCCGTCACCATCAGGTAGCGTGACAGCTCGCTCATCTTCAGGCCTTCGGGCTGGCGGTAGAGCTGGGCCATGTAGTCAAACCGCGGCAGCGAGATGTCAAAGCGTGTGCGCAGGCGTTTGCGAATTTCGTCTTCAATCTGGGTGGTGCAGGCGAGCATGCGCAGCCAGAGTTTGAGCGCAGCGTGATCCCCACCGCTGGAACGGGCCTCGTGCCCCAGCTCGTCGGCATCGTTCAGCAGCGCGCGGCTCAGGTCGGACTTTGCCATTACATGACCTCCCCACCGCACACGGCTATCGACTGGCCCGTGATGGCGCTGGCGGCGGGGCCGCACAACCAGGCGACGGCATCTGCCACTTCATCGACCTGCACCAGCCGACCCTGGGGGTTGCCTGCCGTGAACTCGGCGCGGGCCTGTTCTTCGGTGCGCCCGGTTTTGGCCATCACTTTGGCGATGCTGTTGCGCACGATGTCGGTTTCGGTATAACCGGGGCAAACCGCGTTGACAGTCATTCCCTTCTTGGCAAATTCCAGCGCCAAAGCCCTGGTCAGGCCCACCACACCATGTTTGGCAGCGCAGTAAGCCGCCACATAGGCGTACCCAGCCAAGCCCGCCGTGCTGGCGACATTGACGACACGACCCCAATTCGCTTGCAACATGTCAGGCACGGCGGCCTGCGTGCACAGCATCGTGCCGGTCAGGTTAACGGCGAGCATCTGGTTCCACAACGCCAGATCGGTCTTCAGGAAGGCAGCGCTGCTGGCCTGGCCGGCGTTGTTGATGAGGATGGCAATAGGGCCGAAGCGCTGGCGGGCACTGGCAAAGGCAGCCTGCACCTGGTCTGCATCTGACACATCGGCACTCACAGCATGCATTCGCTCAGGCCGCTCAGCGGCTAATGCTTGCACCGCTTCGAGCTTGCGACCGAGCACGGTTACGTTCGCGCCCTGGCCCACCAGCAGACGGGCAATGGCAGCGCCAATGCCCTGGCCACCACCGGTGACCACGGCGTGACGATTCTGCAGATTCGTTATCAGTTCCATCGCCTCTTCACGCCTCTGCGGCCCTTGCGGGGGTCAGTGCGGCTGCGGCGGATTGCGCCTTTTCGCGCTGGAAGTTGGCTTCCATCTGGGTTTTGCCCGATACGTACTGTTTGGGCCAGGCCAGTGCTGTGTAGCCAATCTTGGCGGCCTCGGTCAGCGTCCAGGATGGATTGGCAAGGTGGGGGCGGGCCACGGCGCACAGGTCGGCACGACCGGCGGAGATGATGCTGTTCACGTGGTCGGCCTCGCTGATGGCGCCCACGGCGATGGTGGCAATACCGGCCTCCTGGCGGATGCGGTCCGCAAACGGTGTCTGGAACATACGGCCATAAACCGGCTTTTCTTGCTTGCTGACCTGTCCTGATGAACAATCGATGAGGTCGGCTCCGGCTGCCTTGAATGCCTTGGCTATTTCTACCGCGTCATCCGGCGTGATGCCGCCCTCGACCCAGTCATGCGCCGAGATGCGCACGGACATGGGCCTGTCAGCAGGCCAAGCAGCCCGGACCGCAGCAAACACTTCCAGCGGATAACGCATGCGGTTTTCAAGGCTCCCGCCGTAGGCATCGTCCCGGTGGTTGGTCAGTGGCGAGATAAAGCTCGACAGCAGATAGCCGTGGGCACAGTGCAGTTCCAGCCAGTCCACGCCAATAGCGGCAGCGGCCTTGGTACTGGCCACAAACTGCGCCGTCACCTCGTCCATGTCGGCGCGGGTCATGGCGCGCGCGGTTTGGCTGACTCCATGCAGATACTGCTGTTCAGAGGCCGACACAATCGGCCAGTTGCCTGACCGTAGTGGCTGGTCTATGCCCTCCCACGCCACGCGGGTGGAGGCCTTGGCACCTGCATGGCCCAATTGCATCGCAAACTTGCAGTCACTATTGGCATGCACCCAATCGACAATGCGCTTCCACGCTGGGGCGTGCTCGGGTGCATACAAGCCGGGGCAACCGGGGGTGATTCGACCTTCCGCGCTGACACAGGTCATTTCGGCAAACACCATACCTGCGCCACCCATGGCGCGGGCCCCCAGGTGCACCAGGTGGTAGTCGCCGGCCACACCATCCACTGCGGAGTATTGGGCCATGGGCGACACAACCACGCGATTCTTCAGGGTCAAGCCCCGCACGGTGTAAGGCGTGAACATGGGGGGCGGTGCAACTTGGCCAGGCGCCAGTTGCACGCCGGCGCGCTTGGCAAACCAGGTCTCGAAATCACCCAGCCATTTGGCATCACGCAGGCGCAGGTTCTCGTGGCTGATGCGCTGGCTGCGGGTCAGCATGGAGTACATAAACTGGGGACCATCCAGCTGGTCACAGTAGCGTTCGCCGCACGCCTCAAACCACTCCATGGCGTTCCAGGCAGCGTTTTGCAGGCGCAACACATCCACATGGCGCAAAGCCTGGTAACGGGCCAGCACGGCAGGAATATGCGCCGCCGTGTCGCCCTGGTCGCGGAACTGGCGCGCAAGTTCAATCGCATCTTCAATCGCCAATTTGGTACCCGAGCCGATGGCGAAGTGTGCGGTATGCACTGCATCACCCATCAGAACTACATGGCTCTTGCCATTGAACAGCGACCACTGCTCGCACTTGACACGCTGGAAGTTCAACCACGCCGAGCCGCGCAAATGGCGCGCATTGGTCATCAACTTGGCGCCCTGCAGATTCTTCGCAAAGACCTTTTCGCAAAAGGCAATGGACTCTTCCTGGTCAGCAAGGTCCAGGCGGTGGGCCTGCCACACATGCTCTGGGCATTCCACAATAAATGTGGTGGTGTTTTCGTCAAACTTGTATATATGCGCCTGGAACCAGCCATGCTCGGTCTTCTCAAACAGGAAGGTAAAGGCGTCGTACAACTTGTGGGTGCCCAGCCAAATGAAGCGGTTGGGTCGCACCACAATATCGGGTTTGAAGATGTCTTCGTGCTGGTTACGAATTCGGGAGTTGATACCGTCGCTGGCGATGATCAGGTCAGCATGGGGGTACTGCATGTCAGACTCGGCATCAACTTCGAACTCCAGTTTGACGCCTAAAACTTCACAGCGCCGCTGCAGAATGTTGAGCAGCTTCTTACGGCCAATGCCGACAAATCCGTGACCACCCGAGCGAATGACCTCGCCCTTGATGCCCAGTTCAATATCGTCCCAGTGGTTGAAGGCCTGCTCTATCTCGGCTGCGCTGGCTGGGTCCCAGATACGCATGTTGTCCATCGTCGCATCGGAGAAAACCACACCCCAGCCAAAGGTGTCGTAGGGCTTGTTGCGCTCCACCACGGTGATGTCATGGGCCGGGTTGGCCTGCTTCATCAGCAAAGCGAAATACAGCCCTGCGGGGCCGCCACCTATGCACACGATATTCATTGCAACTCCAGCTAGGGATTTGCAATTAGTTTAGACCTAAACCTTTAGATGTCAAACAATCGAGGGAAAACCACTAGCCGCATAGGACGCCGTTGGCAGACTCATACCGACTACTCGTACAACGGCTTGCCCGTTGCGTCGCGTACCAGTTGCCACTGCGCGGTTACTGCACGGGTAGTGGAGTCGGCCAAAGGCACGTAATGGGATTCGGTTGCCGACTTGCCACCCTCCTTGAATGCCCACGCAAAGAACTTCAGGATTTCGCGTGCCTGTTCAGGCTTGTCCTGAACCTTCCGAACCAGGGCGAACGTAGCGCCCGTGATCGGCCAGGCGCCCTGGCTACGCTCATCCGTCAAGATTTCCGTGAAGCTGGAGTTTTCCCAACCGCTGTTGACTGCCGCCGCCAGGCTTTGGGCACTGGGTGTGACAAACGCGCCGCTTTGGTTCTTGAGTTGGGTGAACGCCAGCTTCTGGCTTAAGGCATAGCCGTAGTCCACAAAGCCGATGGCACCCGGCAAGCGCTGCACAAACTTGCCAACGCCTTCGTCCCCCTTGCCGCCCAGCCCCACAGTCCACGGGACCGTAACGCCGCGCCCGAGACGACTCTTCCACTCGGGACTTACCTTGGAAAGGTAGTCCGTGAACAGCAAAGTCGAACCCGAGCTGTCTGAACGCCGGACCACAGCAATCGCCAGGTTGGGCAGTGAAACTCCGGGGTTCAAATCGGCGATGGCATCGTCATTCCAGGCCACTATTTTTCCCAAATAGATGTCGGCCAACACGGGGCCGGTCAATCTCAGATCACCTGGCCCAATGTTGGGCACATTGACGATGGGTACCACTCCGCCCAACATGGTGGGGAACTGCAATAGGCCATTCTTCTCGAGCGTGGCGCTGGTCAGTGGACTATCCGAAGTTCCGAAGTCAACGGACTTGGCGGTGATCTGCGCCACGCCACTGCCGGACCCGATGGACTGGTAGACAACCTTGGTACCGGAAGACTGCTTGTAAGCCCGCGCCCACTTGGCATAGACGGGTGCAGGCAATGAAGCACCTGCACCCAATACTTCTGCGGATCGCGCAGCAGGTGCGGCCAGCAACATCAAGACCGTGCAAAGGCCTATCGACAGCGGAAATTTCATACCCATAGATCCCCCATTTGAGAGCTACTGCACACTATTGGAAGCTGCAGTTTTTCCGGATTGCTGTTGCGCCCGTTCCCAGGCGTAGGCTTTGTCCACAAACTGCTCGAACTCGCGCCCGCGCTCCAGCAAGAGTGCCTTTACCGCTGGATTTAGCGACTCCTCGAGGCCATAGTCGTCCACCGGCATGCGATCCGTGGTTACCTGCTTCAGCAATCGCTTGATTTCGGCTGCCGCATGGGCTGGTGACTGCAACAGAACCAGTTTGGTAGACCGCTGTGGGTTATTGGGCACATGGCATTGCAAGCACTGGCTTTCCCGAAGCGAGAGCGCCAGCGCCCGGTACGAAGCATCCAGCCCTTGCTTGTAGGGATTGGTCTCGCTAAACAGGCCATCGAACAGGGTCACGGCCGGTTGGGTCTTGCCCTGCGTGTCGGTCCACATCCACTTGCCGTCGAATGCTGGGGTCACTATGGGTTGTACCGCAACCAAAGGCGCGCCCTCTCCCAAATGCGTGAACTGAACGACGCGCGCCTTGTTGGACTTGGGATCAAACCAGAACAACATGGCTTTTGCGTTTTCATAGGTATTCCACTTGTTGGCTTCATGCCAGAAGGGATAGGGAAACTGCCCTGGGGGCAGCCGATTGCGAAACCCAACGCCGAGCCTGGCCACATACATTGCGTTCGGGACGGAGTAACTTACGGAGTAGCTGCCATCAAACATGAACAACGGAAAGTACATCCCCATCAGCACTTCCGGCGCGAACTGGGTCAGATGCGTTTCCTTCAGTATGGTGGTTTGATCCCGCTGGCGACCCCAAAGGGTAATGGGACCCAACACAGCCTGCACCGGTCTGCTGGTGAAAAGGGCTTTGCGGCACGTATCAAATGCCGCCTGGCTGTTCGCTTCGGCCGCCGGGCAAATTTGCGCCAGACGCGCTGCCATCAATGCAACGTCGCGGGTGATGGCAGCTTCCACTGAAGGGTCTTGCGCCGCCAACAGAGGCGGGTGCACCAACAAGCCAAACGAGCAGGCTGCGGCGAGCAGGGACTTTCTGATCATGGATATTGCGGTATGCATAAGAATTTCTCCATATAACGGGAACCCAACAAATTCCTTTACGAGCCGTTGCGGTACTGGTCGTACACCTGGTCAAAAATGCCACCATCCTGAAAGTGCACACGGTCAATGGTCTGCCAATCCTTGTAGAGATCACCCACCTTGAAGAGTTTGAGCGGGGTAAACTGCTTCTCGAACTGCGTGGCTACCGCCGAATCAGACGGGCGATAAAAGTGGCTAGCCGCTATGGTTTGACCCTCGGGGCTGTAGAGGTACTGCAAGTAAGCCTCTGCCACTTTGCGCGAACCCCGTTGATCCACCACCTTGTCTATCAAGGCCACCGGCGGCTCCGCCACCACGGAGATGGACGGAACCACGATCTGAAACAGGTCCGGGTACTGGGCCACGATCTGAAAAGCCTCGTTCTCCCAGGACACCATGACGTCGCCCTGCTTACGGCCGACAAACGTATTGGAAGCACCCCGCGCGGTGTATTCGAGTACTTTGTTGTTGTTGTACAGGCGCTTGAGATAGTCGCGTGCACCGGCTTCGTCCCCGCCAGGTCTCTTGAGGGCGTAGCCCCATGCCGCCAAGTGACTCCAGCGCGCGCCGCCCGATGACTTGGGGTTTGACATCACCACGCGCACACCCCATCGCACCAGATCTGGCCAATCCTTGATCGCCTTGGGGTTGCCTTTGTGAACGAGAAACACAATGGTTGAGTAGTAGGGTGTAGAACTCTGCGGCAGTCGCTGCTTCCAGTTCTCAGGCACCAGGCGGTTGCCCGCAATTTCGTCCACGTCCAGCGGTACCGATAGGGTCACCACGTCAGCAGCCAGCCCGCTGTTGACCAGACTGGCTTGGGTGCTGGAATTGGCGTGGGACTGGTTGATCTGCACGACCTCTCCGGTCTTGGCCTTCCAATAGCGCGCGAACGCCGGGTTGTAGGCCGCGAACATTTCTTTGGTCGCGGTGTAGGACGCGTTGGTCAGTACTGTGTCGCCCCAAGCGGGCGCCAGACACTGGACCAGGAGCATCGCCAGGACAGCCGGCACAACACAATGCGATTTCATAGATAGATGCTCCCCATTCACTGCAGACTCACAACCAACGAGGCCGGGTGTTTGCGCCACCGGAACGGAATCACGTACGCCTTGGTATTGCGCGGCAAGTGCATGGCCTGCGCAGCACCCCGCACAATCACCGGCACGGAAATCATGAAATCAGGCCCAAAGTGCAGACGCGCATTGCCAGCGATAGTGTTGGCAATCTCGCCCGCTAGGTCGCACAGATTGTGATCAGACACATCGGTCTCCCCAACATGTAACAACAAGGCGCGCAGCAAATCGGGTCCGGCCGTGATGTAAACGCAACCCTGGCGGACGCCTGAGATGCCGATAACACCGGTGAAGTCGAGCATGGGTAGGTCGGTAACGTCTCCCAGATAGGGACTGCCGGTATCCGGCCCTTTCCCGGTCTCGCTCTCGAAGTATTTCTGAACGATCCCCACAAAGATGCGTAGCTGGTCTTCGTCCATGTCATGCCCCTGATAAAAGTTCGTCCATCGCGTCGGTCAGGTCATCATCAGAAAACGGCTTGCACAGAAATCCCTGTGCCCCTTCCTTCAATGCCTGAATCGCTGTAGCCTTGTCGGCCAATGCGGAGACCACCAGGATCTTGATGTCCGGCTTGATCTTCTTGAGCTTGCGGATGCACTCCAGGCCGTCCATGCGCGGCATGGTCAGGTCCATGGTCACGATATCCGGTTTCTCTGGTATGAACCGCTCTACAGCCTCTTCCCCATTTGCTGCGGTGGCGACCACACGCATGTTGTGCCGCGTCAGTGCGCGTGAAATCTTGCCGCGTATGACATTGGAGTCATCAATGATCATGAGTTTGAGTTCCATCAGCTGTGTGCCTCCGCCTGCAATGCGAGTGATGCGAGATTTGAGGACGCAAACAGGTGCGACGGAATCTGCACCCGGAAGTGGCAGTACTTTCCGGGCGCCGTGCCAATGTGGATGCGTCCCCTGACACGTGCCACCAGGTCCCGGACAACATCCAGCCCTACCCCGCGGCCAGCATCCTCATCCACCGATGCGTGGGTAGAGAATCCCGGTTTAAAAATGAGCTCGGTCAACTGCCGCATATCGGCCGCACGGGCCTTCTCGGCATTCAGGGCGCCTATACGCACTGCAGCCTCCCGGAGCTTCTCGACATCTATGCCGGCGCCGTCGTCGCGGAAGCTCAACTCCAACGCTCCGTCTCCCGCCTCCGATAGATACACGGCAATGGCACCCTGCTCCTGTTTGCCCTGAAGTACCCGCTCCTGTGGGGACTCCAGGCCGTGGGTCACAGCGTTGCGGATGAACTGGGTGACGATGGTGTCAATGGTCTCGCGCATGGCCTTGGTGATCTTTTCCAGGTCCACACCCTGGTAGGTCAACTCTGCCTTTTTTCCTTTGCGCTGGGCTATCTGCTGGGTCAGGCTGCGCCATTGGGTCACAAAGGGCGAGTTCTGCCGCACCGGATCGTGTGCAGGCTTGAGCGGCTCCACATTGACAACCCCACGCACTTGGGCAATCCGCGCCATGGCCTCTTGAATCGCATGCAGCTCGGCATAGATGGACCGCACGCGGACGATCACGGGCAACAAGTCTTCGTTCTGCAACTGCGGCTTGTTGCGAAGGCCTTGTAGCAGGTCTTCAAAACTGTGAAGGGATGTCGCAATGGCCTGCAGATTGAGCGCCGCAGCGTCTCCCTTGATCCGGTGCGCAATGCGGAAGAAGTGATCAATGTCCGCAGTAGCAACCCCGGAAGTGGAGCCCCTTTTGAGCGCTTCGTTGATGCGGTTCAGTCCGGCCACAGAGCTCTCCAGGAAGTCGCGCATCTGGCTCGGGTCGGCCTGCAGGATGTAGACCATCATGGCCATTTGGTCCTGCACTTGGCGCTCACTGTTGATCAACTCGCGCTCGAGCTTGACACGACGGGTAATGTCAGAGGCCGTAACCAGAAGGTGGGTGATCTTGCCCTTGTCTACAACCCGGTTGAATCGAAAGTTCAGGTAGCGGGTCTCCACGGTCCCGTTCTCACGGGTGGTGTTGATCTCCAGCGCGTCAAGTGGATTCAGACTGGCGACCAGTTTTTCCTTGACATCGAAACGCAGCAGCAGCTCTATGTACTCCTTGGTAGTGTCCAGCGTTTTTTGCGACACCATGGGCTTGAGCAGCGCCAGGAAGTCACCGCCAGGCTTGACCGTGGTGCCCATGACCTGGCTCAAAGCATTGGAGGTCTGGCTACCAATCTGGAAATTGTTGTCCAACAGAAAGAGTCCCTCCTGCATGGTGCGCAAGATGTTCTCCGTCTCGACCTGCATGCGCTCCACGTCGCTATCACTGGTGCGCAAGCGTCCAAGGAACACATAGACGATCAATGCAAAGTTCAGAAACGCCAGTGCTATACCACCCGTCTGGATCTTGCGCAAGGTGGCGGCTTTGTCCGCTGACAGCGATTCCATGCGCGAAGTCAGCAGGTTTGAAGTCTCCAGCAGATTCAGGTTGTCTGGCACCAGCACCTGCAACAGAGCGCCGAAGTCGTCCGATGTTGGATTCTCTTTTTTGCGCAACGCCTGCACCTGCTGGTTGATAGGTGCCCACAATTCATCCAGCAGCTTGAAGAAGGCGGCGGCCTGCACGTCTTCCTGCGGTGTCAAGGCGACCTGCGCACCGCTCTCCAGCTGCATGCCGCCTTCCCGAAAGGCGGTTAGCGCGGCATTGAGCGCGTCAACCGTGGAGTACAGGTCTTTAAGCTCTGAAAAGCTGGTGGCTCCGTTACTATCGATCACGCCTTGGGTGTTGCCCTGCTCCAGCAGCAATACAGTCTTGACCATTTGCTGCACCTGGGTGCGCTGTTGACCGGCTAGATTCAGGGAGACCGCGTCGGTGGCAATCTGGCGCGAGATCACAAAAGTCAGCACCATCACGGCACCGAAGATCACCAGAAACAGGCCGGTGAGCAGAATGACCAGACGGTACTTGCCAAGGTTCAGCATATGGACAACTCTCTGGCAGCACTGGGTTCGGCCTGCATCTCGCAGCTGATGGAACAGGCAAAGACCGGGTGTCCCTCCAGGATGACTGGCGGCGCCAGCCGGTGGGCCCGGAAGCCGGCAATGCGCAGCAAGCGTTCCACGCCCAGGGGGGACACGGTGATGAAACGCTTGGCACCATGGCGCGCAGCACATTCCAGTGATGCCTGCAGCAGCCCTACCGCGATTGGCGATGAAAACTGGGCCAACGCAGAGCTACCCTGCAGGCTGAAGTCCACTGCAGCAAACCGCGATAACTCCCACACATCGGGTGAATGGGGTGGCTCCATGCCATGCAGCAGATGGGGAAAAACCTCATCGAGCAGATAGGGGCGGGTCGTGGGCAACAGACGTGCAGTGCCTACCACTTCACGGTTGCCGTTGTGGGCCACCACGTACACCGTGTCATCACGGTCAAACTGGTCGTACTCCAGCGCATTCTCACAACGCAGTTGCCAGCCGAGCTTCTCGACGAAGACTTTGTGCCGGTAGCGTGCAACGCCGGCCATGATCTCCATCGACAGGTCTGCGGGTGTTCCGGTCACGATATTCACGTCGTCTCCTTTTTCACAAGAGGAGATTTATTGAAGCGCGCCTATCTTTACGGGGTAACTACCAGAAATGGTAGGTTCGCAAAAAAAGAGTAATCAAGCGTAACGGGCCGCTACCATTTGGGGTAGAACTTCACGCCAGGCCAGTGCGTCGACCACGGTGCCCAGGATTTCAAGATTACCGTGCCAGGATGCATCGGCACCGGTATCCTGCGTCAACATCAGATTGCTTCGGGGTAACCCCACCCGGACCCATCGAACACCGGTGGCCAGGGTTTGCAGGCGCCAGTCCCAGCCAATCGAGATCGTCGGGTCCTGGGTGCTGATCCACTCCGTGTAGCCGGACAGGGAAGTCTGGGTGCCACACGCCGGCGGTGGAGCATGGGGATCAGGATCAATGCCTGATACCAGATGCTCAAGCGGGGTCGACAACAATTGATCGACAGTCAGGCGTATCAGTCCATCGGATGACAGGTGCATAGGTCAACCGCCATTAATTCAGCAATCCGAGCATGGCAGCCCGTACCACTGCAGCCGTACGGTTTGCCGTGCGCAGTTTGACGACAGAATTTTTGATGTGGAAGTTCACGGTGTTCTCTGAGATGGACAGCAGGTCAGCAATCTCGCAAGATGATTTGCCGTCAGCCGTCCACTTGAGGACTTCGATCTCCCGGGTTGTCAGATCAGGCTGCGACTCCTTGACAAGATCGGACACGAACAGACGCGACAGAGCCAAGTGAGAGATGTTCACTAGCCAGCGCATCTTCACTTCCTGGCTGTCCAGTTCCGCCTTGGTCAAGGCGCCGCTGGACCGGGCCAGCGACAACATGCCTCCCACGCCCACCGCATCCAGGCTGGACTGGGCCCAGCCAAAGCGCAGGCCGAACGACTGGCTTTCGTGCCACAAATCGGGCGTTGCCGCAAAAGCTTCCTGGCTCCAGACCAGGGGCGACTGGGAGTGGCGTCCGTGTGCCACGGTGGGGTCTGTCGCGAGGTAGCCCTGGCTGGCATACCGTGCCTGCCAAGCCTGCGGGTAGTTGCTCAGCATCATCGTGCGGGGGTTGGAGATCGGGGTGGGCAAACGCAACCCATACGCACAGAATTCGAACCCAATAGCCTGCGAGGCCTGCGTTATCTTCGCAAAGACCTCGCCCACGGAGTGGGCTGTGTCAGCCATACCCAGCAAGTCACCCTGCCAAGTGTTCATAGACGCTCCTTCGAATAGCCGGTGAAACAGATTACACCGTTTATCTGAAGCAGTTCGTAACAAATGGATACAGCAACAAACCGGCAGGATGCTTCGCGGTTTAGAGTCTCGTTGAACCGCTGTAGCGGCTACCCTCTACTTGCTTGGCTACGGCGCACCCGTCGTCGCAGCGCGCGCACCAAGTAGACATGCAGAACCAACCACAGCCAGGGATCCAGCACCGCATCCCACACATTCCCACTGGGCAAACGCCAAACCACGAACACCATTACCGCGACAGGAACGAGCCACGTCCGGGAGCGGTCAGCCGTTTGGCGACCCGTTGCAATCTGCCAGGGTATCAGCGCAGCCATCAGCAGCACACCCAGCGCAACCGGGCTGAAGCCCCAGGCATACACCTGCACCGGGAGCAACGCCAAAGTGTCCAGCAGCAGAGCCCACCCCAACACCACGCCTGCCAAGGCGAGCGCCAACACCGTTGGGTTGGGCAGTTCGTTGATGCTGACCCCGCTTCGCGTTGGGAAAAACCGGCCCCTAAGCAACGCATCACACAACAACACGGTTGCAATGCTGGGCCCCTGAAACGCCAGCCCCAACCAATACGCGGGAGAAAGGGCGCCGGGCACCAAGGTCCACAGCGCCAATACCAGCGCCACCCCCCATTGCCAACCATCGAGCCTTCCCGGTCGGCCGGGCCGCCAACGCCCCACAAGGCTGGCCCCCAAACAGGCCAGCACCACACTCCATCCCAGCTGCAACCAGATCTGCATGGCCAAAGCCGAGGGTAACGCGGGCGTGTCAGTTGCCAACAGACTGTGTGCCAACCAACCCGTGAGTTCCAGGCTCATGGCTTGCCTCCTGCAGCAGGTACAGCGGCTGGGGCCATTCGTTGCCAGGCAATACGCTGACGGTCCACGGTGTAACTGATCCACAGGCTGTCATCAGCCCACACCAGGGCGGGATAGGAGAACTCGTCGTCATATCCACCCTTCTCAAGCGTCTTGACCAAAGCCCAGTTGCGACCATCGCTGGAGGCACTCAGGTCCAGCGTGCCGCGGGAAGCAAGGGACGAGTTGTGGGCAAGCAGAAGCTGGCCAGGCGCTGCGCCGATGCCCGCTACGGCTGCATCCGGGTTGTCCAGCGCGAGGTCCGGCAGGTCTGTCCACTGCTGACCCCCATCGGTCGTTTGTGCCACCCCGACTTTGCCATTGGGTCGGCCATCGCGCATGAAGGCCAGCCACTTTTGGGGCGACTGGGGCACCACACTGGGTTGCAGCAGGTAGGGCCGCTGCGACATGCGCACCATGCCCCGATAACCCCCCTCATTGTCAAAACGCAAGGCCATGGGGTATTTGATGCCCAACTCAAAATGCACGGGCAACACCATGCCCCCGTCTTGCAATGGCAGCGCTGCGTTGCGTACCAGATAGCTGGTGTTCCACAACCAGGACAACGGCAACACCCGCACAGGCTCAAACGCCAGTTCTGCCAAGCCTGTACCCTCGCTGCTCTGACGCAGATGCAAGACGCGCGATGCTGCCCAGCCACCCCAGCCCGTGGCAACCACAAACAGGTTGATCCGGCCCTTGCCATCCGTCCAAGCCACCGGGTTGCCCAAGCGGCGCAGGCCATGGCCCAATTGTTCACCCATCACAAAGCGATTCACCACAAACTTTGGCGGGCTCCACTGCCCAGAGGCACGCAGGTATTGCGACGCGGCAATTTGCACATTGGGACCACTCTCGCGGTCGCCAGAGAACCAGAACACGGTGAGAGCCGCAGCATGCCCACCCGGCATCGGGAGCAAACTGCTGGCATGGGCGGCAGCCATGCCGGCTGGCATGGGAATGTCCCCTTTTGATACCACCCGCAGCGAGCCCAGATCAGCCGGTGCAGCGTCCACGGGAAGCGCCGCAATGGCAGGCGGTGGCACGCTGGCGCGCTGCCACAGATCTGCTGCCATGACGCAAGCCACGGCCAGCACAGCACACGATGCACGCCAGTAAACAGATCGGACGAGAGGGATTGCAAACAATTCGTGGGGCTCAGGGAGTTGGAACCCCGGTATCTTAGTGGCAGGTGGTTGATAAGGCCCCGCCCACTGTGCGCGAATGAGCTTGCGGTGAAAATCACGACCATGACTACCCCCACCATTCTCAGCACGCAACCTTTGGGTTTTCCGTGGCAGACCCTGGACCCGTTCCTCTTTTGTGTGCACCACAACGACGCCTACCCTCAGGGCAACGCCGCCATGGGCCCGGCAGCATCTCTGGCCGGGCGCAACCTGGGTCAGGACTTTGCGGGCAAGGATGGCTGGAGCATGTACCACGGGGAAACCGTGCCCGGCTTCCCTTCCCACCCCCATCGCGGCTTTGAGACCGTGACCATCACCCGCCAGGGTTTGATAGACCACAGCGATTCACTCGGCGCCACCGCGCGCTTCGGGGGCGGAGATGTGCAATGGCTCACCGCTGGAAAAGGTGTTGTGCACTGCGAAATGTTTCCGCTGGTACACACCAATCAACCCAATCCGACGGAGTTGTTCCAGATTTGGCTCAACCTGCCCGCACGCCACAAAATGGTGGATCCCCACTTCACCATGTTGTGGCGAGAAGACATTGCACGCGTGCAACACCAGGACGCCCAGGGCAACGCCACTGAAGTGACCTGTGTGGCGGGCACACTGGGCGATGCCCGGGGCCTGCCGCCACCGCCGGATTCATGGGCCTCACAACCCGACTCCGACCTCGCCATCTGGACCATCAAGATGCAGCCCGGTGCCCGGTGGTCCCTGCCTGCCGCAACCGGCAAGGACACGCGACGCATGCTGTATTTCTTCAAGGGCGCCGCCTTGACGATTGGCGGGCAGGTGGTGCAGCCTTCATCCGCAGTGGAACTCCGGGCGGGAGTCGCCGTGGAGCTGGCCTGCGGCCCAGAACCAGCCGAAATGCTGGTGCTGCAGGGCCGCCCCATCAATGAACCGGTGGCCCAATACGGCCCATTCGTCATGAACACGCAGGCCGAGATCCAGCAGGCGTTTATGGACTACCGCCGCACCGCATTCGGCGGCTGGCCCTGGCCCGCCAGTGACCCGGTGCACCCCCGCGAACAGGGGCGCTTTGCCAAACATGCCGATGGGCGCGTGGAGATCCGTTAAGTGCCGATCTTGCCGCCGTCGTTCTTCGTGATCACGATGGTGGCGGAGCGGGGACGCTTACCTGCACCATACCCCGCATTGCTGGGCCATTGGCTGGTGTACTTGCTGGGGTCTGCCACATCAGCCATCTTGGTGGTCTCGCCAGGGTGCTGGATGTTGATAAAAATGGCCTTGCCATCGGGCGTTTCACACAGGCCGGTGATTTCGCAGGCAGCCGAACCCACCAGAAAACGTTTCAGCGTGGCCGCTGTGGGTGTCTTCCCCACATATGTGTCGACCGCCAGTGTGCTGCCATCGGTCTTGGTGTAGCTCAAGGTCTTCTTGCCACCGTCACCTACCTGACCAGGCAAGGCCGCCAACATCATGCAGTTGGTCACATCGGTGTAGGCGCCATCATCGGTCTGAATCCACATGATGCCGGTGCTGGGGCTGAACACCAGGCCGTCGGGGCTGGAGAAGTCCTGGTCACTGGTCAGGCTGGACAGGTTGACCTTGCTGGCATCGGCGCCGGATTCTGCACCAAAGGCATACACATCCCAAGTCAACGTGGTGGCAGCTGCACCAGCCGCACCCTCTTTGACGCGCAGGATATGGCCATTAGGGTTGCCGTTTTGGGCGGTGCTGCCCTTCATGTCGGTATAGGCGCGGGGGTTGGCGCTGTCGGGCACCAGCTGGCTGCTGCCGGAGGCATTGACGTTGCGGTTGCTGTTATTGGTCAGCGTGTAATAGATTTCGCCATTGGCGGGATTCACCGCGCACCATTCGGGGCGGTCCATCTTGGTTGCGCCCACTGCGTCCGCAGCCAAACGGGAGTTCACACAGACGTCTGCCTGGTCGGCAAACTTGTAGCCAGCGTATGCAGCAATCGTCGGGTTGGTGATGGACAACTCGATCCACTGACCCGTACCATCACTGTTGAACTTGGCCACGTACAGCTTGCCGCTGTCCAGGTACTTGTCACCAGCGGCCATGCGGCTCACAGGGTCGGCATCGGCGGCATCCCAGTTGGCGGCCGAAACAAACTTGTAGATGTATTCGTTGCGGGCATCGTCACCCATGTAGATGCCCAATGGTTTACCGGGAGTGGGCACACTGAAGGCCGCGCTTTCGTGCGCAAAACGGCCCAGGGCGCTGCGCTTCTTGGCGGTACGGGCCTTGTCGTAGGGGTCGATCTCGACGATATAGCCCAAGCCATTGAGTTCGTTGCGGTAGTCATCACTGCCGTCTGTGCTGGAGCCGAGCTTGCTGTTGTCCCAACGCATGTACTTATCGGCGCTGCCGCCAGTCTCCCAGCCGTGGCGCGAGGCAGCACCTTGTGCGCGACCATAACGGTTGAGCGAAGTCACGCTCTTGTCGTTTCCGCGCGCCGCGTTGTCTGTGGCGTTGCGGAAAAAGTAGCCGGCCCAGTTCTCTTCACCAGTCAAAAAGCTGCCCCAAGGCGTTTTGCCTGTGCCGCAATTGTTCAGCGTGCCGCGGGTGCGGGTGCCGTTGGTTGAGTACTTGGTCACCATCAACGCATTACCGCGCAAGGGACCTGCAATTTCAACATCGGTCAGCGGTGTCATGCGGAAGTTGAAGGCAGAGTCTTTGACGTAAGCCCAGCTGTCGCCGGTCTTTTTGACCTCCACCACCGAGATGCCGTGGATGGCGACTTCTTTATCCACTTCAGCTGCAGGGCGAGGCAACGTCGAAGTGCCGCCATTGGTATGCAGGAAGAAGGAACTGCGTGTCTCGTCCGTAGTGGCTTCGTGGTTCATGGCGAGCAGACCACGGTCGGTGGAGGACAACGAGGGACGGCCGGTGGCACTCAGGCCATACCATTCCATGCCGTCATGGTGGTCGCCAGCGCGGTTCTCGAAGTCGCTGTCACTGCCGTCGTTCTTGAAGGCGGAAGCGCCGTTCAAGATAGGGTCGCCCAGCGCGTAGATCACATTGGCTGTGTAGCCCACAGGGACGGTCACTTTGTCAGCCAGGCTCTTGGCCACTGCACCAAACCCAAGGGTTATGGCGGTAGCAACGGGCGTTGTCGTAGCAACGGCTACTGTACTACCACCACCGCCACAGGCGGTCAGTGCTGCACCACCCAACACGGCTGTGCTGACAGAGGCCATGCTTCCCAACAGCATGCCACGGCGGCTCAGGCGGGCTTGCAATACGGAGTCAAAACTTGGGTTATCCGATGTGTTGGAATTCTCGTCGTTGAAATTATTCAGTGTGCTCACAAGCGTGTCCTAAGGGTTTGGTTAAGCGATCGCCAACGATAGTGAGCAGCTGTGACGAGATCGTGTCGAAACGATGACGTTTATATGAAGGCGTAGCCCCAAGCCGCGGACCTGCGGGTAGGATCGGGTGATGCGCACTTTTCCGTGTTTGATGCGGTGCCTGGCCGGCTTATGGTGTTGGGCATTTCTGACTGCGTCGCATGCTGCGGCTCTGAAGCTGGAAACATCCCAAGCCGTCCTCACGCTGGACAACCAGGTCCAGTCCCAGCCTGTGCAGGTGCATCTTCCTTATGGTTGGGACTCCCACCACAAAGGCCAGGCAGGGTTGGGCCATTTTGTGATGGAGTTTGCCGGACCCGTCACCAACCATGCGCCATGGGGCCTGTACTTTCATCGCTTGGGCAATGCCTACCAAATCAAGCTCAACGGTGCAGTGCTGGACGCCAACGGCTCCATTAGTGAAACATCTGGGAGCGACTACGCCAAGATACCGCGCTTTGTGCGCATACCACCGGGCGCACTGCTGGCACACAACCAGCTGGAAGTCACCATTCGATCTGAAAGCGGACGCCGTTCTGGCATGCCGGCGGTTTGGGTGGGACCCAAAGACGAAGTGGACCCCCTCTACCAGCGTGAATTCGCCATTCGCGTCGGTGGTTCGGGTGTTTTTACCGTCTTTAGCCTCGTGGTGGGCGTGTTTGCCTTCGTGCTCTGGGTGTCGCAAACCGATCCACGCCCGGAACGCCGTGGCATGCGGGACAGCCTGTACCTGTTTGCCGCACTGGCCGAGTTTGCCTGGGCCTTTTTTATCGGTGACACACTGATTGAGCGCCCACCGCTGCCCTGGGCCTGGTGGTCGGTGGCCATCAACACCACGCTGGCCGTGTGGCTCTGCGCCTTGCTGATGTTCTGCCACACGATTGCAGGTTGGGCCGGCAAACCCATCAGCCAATCGGTGCAAGCGGTGCTTGCTGGACTCCTGCTGGCCGGCCCGCTGGTGGCCTACTTCGCCATAACCCTGCCCAACCCGCTGCTGCTAACCCTTTGGCAGGCAGCATTTGCATTGATATTTGTACCGTCCAGCCTGCTGTTTGTTGCCCAGGCACTGCGGGGCAGCGGAGGTGGGACACAACGCATGGTGGCATTGGCCTTTGTGGTCAATGTCCCGGTGGGTGTGCATGACTTCTACGTCATGCGCATTGGCGAAGGGTTCGGCAACCAGGCCTACCTGCGCTACACGGCAACCCTGTTTGGACTGGCTTTGGGCGCTATTGCGATTGAGCGTTTTCGCAGCGCCAACCTGCGGGTGCGCGACATGCTGGATACGCTGGCTGTACGCGTGCAGGACAAAGAGCAGGAACTGTCTCGTACCTACCAGCGCATGGAGGCCATCGCCCGAGAACAGGAGCGGGTGCAGGAGCGCGCACGCATCCTGCGGGATATGCACGACGGCGTTGGCTCCCACATCACATCGGCCATCCGCCAGTTGCGTTCGGGGCGTGCGAACCAAGACGAGATTTTGCTGACCTTGCAGGACTCACTGGACCAGCTCAAGCTGTCCATCGACGCACTGACCCTGCCACCGGGTGACGTAACGGCCTTGTTGGCCAACCTGCGCTACCGGCTGGAACCACGCTTCAGGGCCATGGGCCTGGTGCTGGAGTGGGCGGTGGTGCCACTGCCTGCCGTACCGCGGCTCGACGCCAGTGCCATGCGCCAGCTGCAATTCATTCTGTTTGAAGCTTTTTCCAACACCATGCAACACGCCCATGCCAGCGTACTGCGCATTGAAGCCACGCCGGTCTTGCAGAGTGCCACTGGCGTGAGCATCCGCGTATGCGACAACGGCGTGGGCTTTGATACCCTGACCGTGGTGCGCAAAGGGCTTGCATCCATGGAAGAACGCGCCAGAACCATTGGTGCGCAGCTACGCATCATTGGGCAAGCAGGCAACACCGTGGTGGAGATACTCTTGAATTGATTCACCAGGTTGTAGGTGGCAAAAGCGCCCTCTAGCCCCCGTAAATATTCACTATGTCGCTATAACTTAAATAGCACGTCAGTTCGCGGTCACCTGGCGATAGGCCCAGGCAAGCCAAGGCAGCAGAGCCTGCAGATCCGCCGCCTGAACGGTGGCGCCACACCAAATGCGCAGTCCGGCCGGTGCGTCCTTGTAGGCGCCAATGTCATACGCCACGCCTTGGGCCTCGATCAGGGCCACCATCTGCTTGACCTGTGCATCGCTCACCGCCAGAGTCATGCACACACTGGTATTGGAACGGGTTGCGGGGTCCTGGGCCAAGAAAGAAGTCCAGTCATGGGCGGCAACAAAGTCTTCCACGATTTTCAGGTTGGCCTGGCTGCGCGCCATGACGGCTTCCACACCGCCCAGGCTGTCCACCCAGGCCAGGGCATCCAGGTAGTCAGCCACGCACAGCATGGACGGCGTGTTGATGGTGTCCCCCTGAAACAGGCTTTCCATCAATTTACCGTTGGCTGTCATCCGAAAGATCTTGGGCAACGGCCACGGCGGGGTGTAGCTCTCCAGCCTTGCAACGGCACGCGGGCTCAGCACCAGCATGCCGTGCCCCCCTTCGCCGCCCAGCACTTTCTGCCAGGAGAAGGTCACCACATCAAGTTTGTCCCAGGGCAACGCCATCGCAAAAACGGCCGAAGTTGCGTCGCAAATAGTGAGGCCCGCGCGGTCTGCCGGTATCCAGTCACCGTCGGGCACTTTCACGCCCGACGTTGTACCGTTCCACGGAAACACCACATCGTTGTCAAAGTTCACGCGCGCCAGGTCTGGCAAAAGACCATAGGGGGCTTCAATAACGTTGACACCGGGAAGCTTGAGCTGGTGGACGATATCGTTCACCCAGGTGGCGCCAAAGGTCTCCCACGCCAGCACGTCCACGCCGCGTGGCCCCAGCAGGGACCACATCGCCATCTCCACCGCACCGGTGTCAGAAGCGGGTACAACGGCCACCCGGTAACCAGCAGGCAATCCCAGGATACGGGCAGTTTCGGAGCAGGCCAAACCCAGGGCCTTCTTGCCTATTGCGGAGCGGTGTGAGCGGCCCAGCGTTTCCAACTGCAGTTTGGAAACATCGTAGCCAGGGCGCTTGCTGCAAGGGCCCGAAGAAAAGTGGGGGTTCTGGGGTTTAACCGTAGGTTGCATGGTGGTCTCGCGAGGAACAAAATATCTTGACGACCCGGTGCAGCGACGCTGCCCGGGCGGATGCCCTTGTCAGGGGGCACGTGAACGGGGTGACAAACGCCTACTTTTCAGCGACCGACTTGAGGTTGGACAACCCACGCTCAAAGTCTTTGCCAATCATGCTGTCCATGCTAACAAAGACACCCATGAGCTTAGAGATGTAGGGGCTGGGTCCAAACATTGCCCAAGTCACCGTAGTCATGCCGCCTGCGCTGGCGACCGTGTATTCGCTGGTGTTGCGCGCTTCAAAAGGTTTGATGAAGTCAAGTTGAACGGTCACGCTGGTGTTGGGCACGGATTTCAGTATCTCCATGCGCCCGGCGCCCACCGCATCATTGCCCTTCCATTCGTAGACGGCACCTGGTCCACTCGGCGCGCCGCTGTGGGTGGTCTTCATCGCGGGGTCCAGGCTTTGCCACGGGGACCAGCTGGGAAAATGGTGGAAGTCATTCAGCAGTGCATAGACCTTGGCCGGCTCAGCCTGAATGGAGACGCTGCGCTCGACGCGAAAACTATCTGGGCGGGAAGCAGCATAGATGAGCAGCAGTGCAATGGCACCTAACAGCCCCAGAATGATTTTCTTGACCATAGCCCGCTCCTCGGTAGTCGGTTCAACACCGCAGCACTATACCCAATGCCAAAGGAGGGCCTGGTAGTCAGGTGGCGGGCGGTGGCTCAAGGGGCGCTCGTACACTTTGCCCAGCATCCAACTGCATAAACCGGTCTTCGATGAAGTTCTTCTCGGTCTGGTTACGCTGGAAGGCGCTTTCGAGCTCAGCGATACGCGCAAGCAATTCTTTCTCCCGTGCCGCCATGGCGTCGATCTGGTCTTGTTGGCTCTCGATCAACTCCGTCTGATCCACGCCGCCATTGTTATTGGTAGACAGGGGTTGCGCTGTGAGCTGCTCACGAATGTCGTCGAGCTTGACTGCATTTGCCTCCGCATGCTTTTCAGCCGCATTGGCACGCTCTCGGGCCTGCTGCAACTGCTCTTCCAGTTCAGTCGTGCGCTGTATCAGACTGTCTACCACGCTCTTTTTGACGCCCTTGACGTCGTTGATTTCGTCGCGCAGCTCGTCGTTGACCCGGGAGGCATCTTTCAGCCGGTACCTGGTCTGGTCGATTTCGTCCTGCAGAGCCTGGTTTTTGGAGACGACCGTACTCAGCTCCGCATGCAGGATGTTTCGCAACTCCTCCGCATCCGGCGGCCTTTTGGCAGTGGCAGTTGGATCGAATCCGGCATCTTTGTCTACCGACTGTTTGGACAGCAGCAGCTTGATACGCTCCACCAGCGTTTTGATCTGGAAAGACAACTCAGCAACCGCCCGCGCCGCGGAACTCTCGCGGGCACTCAGCGCATCGTTGTTGCGCTCCATTTCCTGAAAGGCCCGACGCACGATCACCTTGACGTGGGTGCCCGTTTCGATCACAGAACTGGCAGCTTTTTGCAGATTGATCTGGCTGGTTTCAGTCGTTTGCAAAATGCGCAGCAGCAGGTAGGCGGCGCCAACCATGAAGACAAGATTACAAAAGAAAATGAAGGCCAGCGCAGCATTCAGCAGTGTCATGGCGTCACCAGAAAGAAGGCTATGCGCCCTTCGCCGTAGCCAGGTATGGCAAGGCGGAAGTCCGAGCGACCACCGGACTGAACCAGCACTTCGGACAACTTGGAGAATGTGTTCTTGACCACGCTGGCTTTGGCCATGGATACGACAGCTTGGTCTGCGGCAGTCTCCGACATGCATTGCGCAACCGACCGCATGAAGTCATTGGCCTTGTTCAGCATTTTTTCGTCGTATTGTCCCGACGCCATGGCAGAGCGAACCTCTGGCGGCAACCTCAAAAGAGCCCCACCACCGACCATACACACAGCATTGCCGTCCATCACGCCAATGGCGTAGACCCCCTTGTGACCGGTCCCTACATAGAGTCCCAACAGGTTGTTGGGGGGCAATTTCTCGACGGTCATCGCCTCACCCGCAATCAGGCGAAAGGGAATCTTCCCCAATGTGGTCTGTAGCAGCGCGTGCAGGGCTGGCTCAAGAACCGGCCCTGGGTCCTTCTTGGCTTCTGCCGCCGGTTGCGCTGATACATGTTTGGCCAGATCCTTGACCGAGGACATGACTGCAGTAGCCAGCTCCTCGTCGTTAAAAGGCTTGTGCAAGATGAACATGGCGCCATTGCTGATAGCTTGGTCCAACAGCGCCGGTGTTCGCTCTGTCGTGACAAATCCTACCCGGACGTTTTTATGGCCCATTTGGCGCAAGGCCTGCACCATTTCCAGCCCCGAAACCTTGGGCATGTGCCAATCGGTAATCACCAGATCGGGCACAAACTCTTCGATGATGTCTAAGGCCTGCTCACCATCCAGCGCCGTGCGCACTTCAACGGGCTCATATCCGCACCTCAAGATGGCCCGCCGAATAATGGCTTGAATGGCCCGGCTGTCATCAACCACCAGGAATTTCAAGGGCTTGGAGAGAAGAATGGGTGACGCTGTCATCAGTAAGTTTCAGGATGGCAATTGCAAACTGTCATAAAGCACGACCAGCAATCTTCGCGCGCCATCACAGCCCTCGAAAACGCCCCTGGTCACGCAACTCTCGGAAAACGTCTGGTACTGCGCCGGACCAGCCTCGCGCGGCAAACCAATCTCAACCTGTTGCCCAGCTCCAAAATGAGTCGCCATGCAGTAGGTGAATACATTGCAGACCTCGGCACAGGCGTCCCGCAAGTCGTCGTGCTCGATTTCCTGCCGAGCCACGCCAAACATATTGGTCGCAACACGGATCGCATCACTTTGCTGGATCAACACTCCAACGCCACCACTGCGGGACGCATCCATCAACCGAAGCGGAATATAGAAACTGAAGTCAGCGACAGGCAGTTCATCGTGTGACTGCGGTACCCGCTGAAACATGCGCACCTCTCCGCTGAGGAACTCCCATGCTTTGGACAGGCTATGCGCGACCTTCTCGATGTCGTTGGGGCAATCTGATTCGGCCATGAGTGGTCCCATACTTGGCCCCAGTCTAAAGGGGAAAGACCAGTGAATCAATACCCGATAGACCCGATGGCCAGATACCCCTCTTACAGCCAGTCGCGGTCCTCATGCCACCAGCGCCGCTATGCTCTTGATCGCTTCCGGGCTACGGGTCCCAAACTGAAAACCCACTTTAAACCCCTTGCCACTGGAAAAAATACCGTAAACCGCCTGGGCCTGTGTACTGAAGACATAGCGTTTGCCGTCGTGGAATATTTCAATTTCCAGCACGCAAGCCGCTTTGCTGGGGAGCATGCTATCGAGCAGGATGCAGGCGCCTGTCTCTGAAAGATCAAACATCTTTCCGTCAACCGTCTGCGCACCGGCACGAACGACCCGGGCGCGTCCACTGATGCGTTTTCGCTCCACTGCACGACCATCCTTTAGCGGACCAGTGGACACTGGCGGTGGCGGTGGCGGTGCTGCCGGGGCAGGCGAGCCCTGGCGTTCCACTTCAGCCCGGTAAGCCTGCGCAGCGGCACTGCCGCCGGTGCTGGGATTCTCAGACATTGCCGCGTCCTGCGCTGGGAGTCATCAACCAATACTCCAAACCTGGCTGGATGGACCAGCGATCCGGGACAAACCAATCCATCTTTCGCCCTCCCTGCGTTTTTTGCGGTTACATATCTAAACCATAACATAGCCACCGCTTTTGCGCGCGCAAGACGGAAATTCTTTGCGGACTACGTGTTTTGAATCAGTACTATGCAAAGTCCGAGCGGTCCTGCCATCGGCGATACTGGTACGTCAATGATTGACACATCCACCCACCACAACTACTTCGCCTCGCTGCGTGACAGCTTCTCCCGCATCCTGCCCATGGCCTGGCCGGTATTGGTTGGGCAACTGGCCGTCTTGGGCTTCAGCACCGTTGACACCATTCTGGTGGCCCGTTTTGCCGCCCAGGACCTTGCCGCACTCTCCATCGGCATGGCGGTCTACATCACGATCTTTATTGGCTTCATGGGCATTGTGCTGGCCATCAGCCCCATGGCGGGTCAACTCTTTGGCGCAGGCAAACTCAAAGCCGCAGGCGATCAGGTGCACCAAGCGATCTGGTTGGCCCTGGGACTCGCCGTGGTGGGTAGTACGCTGCTACTGGTACCCGGGCCGTTTCTGGCACTGGCCAAGACGGGCCCCGAGATCACCGACAAGGTGCGCGGCTACCTGACTGCGCTGGCCTTCTCGCTACCGGCCTCGATGTTGTTCACCGTGTATCGCGGCTTCAACACTGCGGTGTCGCGTCCCAAGGCGGTCATGGCCGTTCAGATCGGCGGCTTGGCGGTCAAGATTCCACTGAGTGCATTGTTTATCTACGGCTGGACGCTGCCGTTGCCCGGCGGCCTGGGCCCGTGGGAGGTTGCCCCCATGGGTGTTGTGGGATGCGGGCTGGCAACCGCCTTGGTGATGTGGGCCCAGGCCCTGACTGCCTGGGTGGTCATGCGCCGCGATCCTTTTTATGCGCCGTTTGGCCTGCATGCCAAAGGTTTGGCCCGCCCCAACCGCACGGCCATCCTGGCGCAGCTCAAACTGGGAGTACCCATGGGGGCAGCCATCATGATTGAGGTGACGGGTTTCAGTTTCATGGCCCTTCTCATTTCCCGCCACAGCGGGGAAGCCGTGGCGGGCCACCAACTGGCTGCCAACCTGGTCACCATGCTGTTCATGGTGCCACTGGCACTGGCCAATGGCACGGCCACGCTGGTCGCCCAGCGAGTTGGTGCGCACGACCATGCCGAAGCCCGCCGGTTGGGCTGGCATGGTGTTGAGATTGGCGTGGGCGCGGCCGCAGTCTTGGGCGCGCTGGTTTACCTGCTACGCGAACCGGTGCTCCATATCTACACGGACAACCCCACCATCATTGCCGCCACGCTGCCGCTCCTGGTGTGGGTATGGTGGTTCCACGTGGCCGATGCAGCCCAGACCATGGCCAACTTTGTCCTGCGCTCCCACCGCGTCACATTGATGCCGCTGGTCATTTATGTCACGTCCTTGTGGGGTATCGGTTTGCTGGGAGGTTACTGGGTGACGACCAGCAGCTGGGCACCAAGCGCATTGCAAGGCGCCCAGGGCTACTGGGCCATGAGCTCCGCCGGGCTAGTGCTCGCAGGCGTATCACTGTGCGCCTTACTGGCCTGGGTGCACCGCCAGGAAACACCCAGCGGCAGCACATCCATAGCAAAACCGGCCTCTAGCCCCGGTTAAAACTAGTTCTTGCGCTACAAAACTCGTAGCAATCACGACTAACAACCTCATTCCCCAGCAACTGTTGCAGCTGGCTGGTTCGCTCAGCACGTGGCAAGAGCGCAAGCTGATTCACGGCGGCATAAAAAGCACGCCAATCACCGGCATGGCGCGCAAACAGCGCCTCGAAGGCCGCCACCCAATCGTCATAGGAGGCCAGTGCACCAAATGCCGCGTTGTTGGCGTTCGCCACCCAAGCGTCATAAGGCCCCTGCCCACCCCAGCTTTGTTTGAGCGCGGCATAGGCCTGGCGAAATTCGGCGTAGATCGCCTGCTTCATGGCCTGTTTTGCAGCCCGTTCGGCAGGTGGAGTGCCTTTTGCAGCCGCACTGTGGTCCCCATACAGTGCGCGTAGCTTCACGCGCGTTTGTGCGGTCAACGCCCGAAAGGCGCGTCGCCGGGCATCAAAGCTGGCGTATTCCGCCTGCACCACCGGATTGGCCTGACGGGCCAGCCACGCTGCACTACCCAGCCGCTCGACTGCCGTGGCAAAAGACTCGTTGAACGCGGTGTCATCCTTCACATAGACCACCTGGTGCGCCAGCTCATGGAACACCATGCGGGCCAGCTCGCCCTGCGGATACTGGATGAAGGTGCTCAGCAAGGGGTCGCCACCCAGCCAGTTCATCCAGCCCAGTGTGGAGTAGGCGGGCACACCGTAAACACTGGCCTCCAGGCCCTGGGCACGCAATGCATCGGCCTCCTGCTTGGCGTCTTGTTCGTCAAAGTAGCCGCGGTAGCCCACACAGCCTGCCACGGGGAAACACCAGGTCTTGAGTGTCAGTGAATCGGGCGGTGCCGCCACCACATTCCAGACCACGGCGCGGCGCTGCAGTTGCACATAACGTTGGTAACTGGCGTTGTCGGGCAGGTGCAGGTGGTCTACAGCAAAGCGGCGGATCTCCTGCGCCAGCTGCAGGCGCTGCTTCAGGGCTGCGGGTGTTTGTTCATCGGCCAGCCAATCGTCGACCGGGCGGGCCGCCTGAAGAATTTTGAGATGCCCCGTGGCCGAGCCCACCAGGTACGCCGTGTCGGCGCAGCCTGCCAGCAGCAGCGATGCCGCAAGCAGCGCGGCTAACCGGGGCTTGGCGTTTTGAGCGTTGCAGGGACGGGCAGATCGGGCCATGGCCCATTATCTGCACAAGTTTTGACGCGCTTCTAGTCCAGCAGCGACCGGTCTTCTACCCTGCGCTTGTAAGAACGCTTGCGCAACAGGGCCACCAAAACGGCTGCCGCGCCCGAGCCCGCCAGCGACGGCGTATGGGCCAACACGTGGGCGAGCCTGCGGGTCAGACCACCCAACGCGGCCCCGCCGGTTTGCAAATCGTGTTCCACCTGGGCCACCACTTCGGCGGGGCAGACCGCCCGCTGGTCATCAGCGCCCAAACTTTGCAAGGGGGCCGGTGCGGTCTCATACACCTTGTCCACCAGCCGCACCAACATTTGCTTTTGTGCCTCCGGCGGCGACGAGGCATAAACGTCTTGCACCAGCTGCTCCAGCGGAATGGGGGTGGATGCCGGCACGTCCTGCACTCTGCGTCTGTCCTGCTGTACCACGGATGGGCTCCTCATGCCAAGAAAACCCCAGCATCGCCGCTTCCTCTGCGCCAAGCGGTAAGCAGGTGTGACTGGAAGTATCTGTGGCACACCACAGATACATCGCGCTACAGTCTTTGCTCCAGCGTTTGCAAAGCATCCCGCCGCGACAGTGCAATCTGCGCACAGCCCCGCACAATCGCGCAGACCATCGCCCGGTCCAGCGCCTGCAAAAAGGCCAGGGGTGTGCGCAGACCTTCAAACATCTCGCGGGCCATGGCCAGCGCGTCTTGCGTGCCCTGGTGGCCGACGGAGCGGTACACAAAGGCCGTGATGGGGGATGCCGTCAGGTCGTTGTTGGACTCCAACGTGCGCCCTTTTTCAAAAGCCCTGAGCAGATCGGGGTTCACATCGGCTTGGGGCGGCACGGCCGGCAGGTAGTCCTCTAGCCGGTCGGGCCGGCCATAGGCACTGCGGATTTCACCCAGAAACATGGGTATCGGCGCATCCGTTCCGGTGCACAGCGCCAGCGCTTCCACAATGGCGATGGAGACGATCTTGGCCCCCAGAAAGTCGGTCGCAAAAACAATATTGCGGCGGGCCGTTGCACACAGCTCTGCAAACGCACCTGCGCTGGGCTGGCCCTTGTACTGGTGGAAAACATGGTGCGGGTCCAGCCCGCGCAAAAAACTGTCCATGCGCGACAGGCCCAGCCGGTACTCCTGCACCGTGTACATGCCTGCCACGGCCAGCGGCGCGTTGGACTCTTCAATCAACAGCCAGGTGTTGGACAAAAACAGCCCCGGGTCGGCCTCGGCAAAGCTGCCCACATCGCGGTTGGTCAGCGCCACGGCTTCCCAGACCACGCGGTCGGCAAAGGCCTGTGCCGCTGCAGTGTCGAAGCGGTCCACATGGTCACGGTAGGCTTGGAACACCCGCTGGGCCAGGCGCTGTGGCGCCGTGTAGCCCTGGCTGTCGGGAGCGCGAAACGGCACCGTGGCCTCTATGCACGCCACCACAGCAATCAGCTCGGCCGCGCCCATATGGGATTGCAAGAGGCGCGCAGCAACTACGGCACTTAAAAACTCATTCATGCCCCCATACAGGGGCAAGACCTGGCCCGGCGCAAAATCGAACAGGGCCGCGCACAGCGCCAACGCAGTGTCGCCCTCGGGTAGGGGCTGCAACACCAGGGTGTCACCCACCACATGCGTCACATCGCTCAAACACTCGCTGCAGTGCGGGGGAAAGCCCTGGTCCAGCTGGTAATACACGATGTCGTGAAACAGTGCCGCCAGCACCTGCAGGGGCTGCATGCCCTCACACAGGCCAAACACGTGGCCCGACGTGTGATAGACCCGTTTGGTGGACTCCATGGCGTGGTAGACCAACAGGGCCAGGCGCTCCGTCTCGGCCATTTTGACGGAAACTGGCAACGCACGAAACGCCGTGTCGAACAGCGAAATGAACCGGTTAATGGTGGAAATAGACAATGGGATGAACTCCTTGCCAAGCGCACCGGCATAGCCGCTGTGCGCCCGTTTGATGCCAGAATATAGCTGCCTCTGCACCCGCACAAGTCCCTGCACCCCAACTCGCTTTGCCATTGAAACCCAGCCGCTTCTCCACACTGCCTGGCGCCCTGTCCCACCTGTGGGCTCTGTTTGCTGTTGTGGCCTTGGTGCTGGCCGCCTTGGCCCTCTACCTGGTCGACCCTATCGCCGTGCAAAGCCTGCGCCTGGCGCAGTTTGACCAGTTGCAGCGCTGGCACACGCGCCCCTACACTCCGGTGCCCGTGCGGGTGGTGGACATTGACGAAGCCTCGCTGCAGGCCTATGGCCAGTGGCCCTGGCCGCGCACGCGCGTGGCAGACCTGGTGGAGCGCCTGCACAGCGCCGGAGCCAGTGTGATTGCCCTGGACGTGCTGCTGAGCGAGCCCGACCGCAATGCCCCGGCCGCCATGGCGCAACTGTGGAACGACCCCAAGGCCAGTGCTGCACTGGCCCATTTGCCAGACCCGGACCAGACGCTTGCCAACCGCTTGTCAAAAAGCCCGGTCGTTCTGGGTAGCAGCTTGGCGCGCCAGGCGATAGGCACCACTGCCGCCCCGTTCATGGCCGCCCCGCCGCTGCCCTACCGCATAGTCAGCAGCGGTGACCCTGCAACCACCACCTGGCTACAGCGCTTTGACACCGTGCTCTGGCCCCTGCCCCTGTTGACAGCCCAAGCCCGGGGTGTGGGCGCGCTCAATGCCGCACCCGACGCGGACGGCGTGGTCCGCCGCGTGCCCTTGCTGCTGCGCGTGGACACCACCACCGTGCCCAGCCTGAGTGCTGAAGCCCTGCGGGTGGCACAGGGCGCACACAACTACCTGCTGCGCGGCCTTGCCGCAGGCATGCAGGACCTGCGCATAGGCGCCATCACCGTGCCCACCAATGCCCAGGGCGAGATCTGGCTGCACTACACACAGCCCCACGCGGCGCGCATGGTGTCCGCAGGCCAGGTGTTGAACGGCGCGTTGGCCGCCAACCAACTGCAAGGCCATGTGGTGTTTGTGGGCAGCTCGGCCGCGGGCCTGATGGATGTGCGCAGCAACCCCTTGGGCCAACAAATGCCTGGCGTCATGGCCCACGCCCTGGCGATAGAACAAGTGCTGC
Source organism: uncultured Rhodoferax sp. (assembly GCA_963513355.1). GTDB lineage: Bacteria > Pseudomonadota > Gammaproteobacteria > Burkholderiales > Burkholderiaceae_C > Allorhodoferax. The sequence continues at coordinate 55,067 of CAUPQG010000013.1, forward strand.
TAGGCCACCATTTGCAGCGCCCCTCCTGGGCCACCGGGCTGGAGGCTTTGCTGCTGTTGGTGGGCGCACTGGCCATGGGCCTGTTGGGGTTGGCACTGTCCGCCCGCCGGGCAGCCCTGGCTTTGCTGGCGGCTCTGGGCATGATCTGGTGTGGTGCCTGGTATGCCTTTGTGCACGCGCAACTGCTGCTGGATGCAGTCAACCCCACATGGGCCATGCTGCTGGTCTTTGGCTTGGCCAGCGGCGTACACCACTGGGTGGGCGAGCGCAAGCAGCGCTGGCTGCGCACGGCCTTTGCGCGTTATGTATCACCAAACCGGGTGGAGAATTTGGTGGCGAACCCCGAGCAATTGCACCTGGGAGGCCAGCGCCAGGTCTGCAGCTTTGTCTTCACTGACCTGGCGGGCTTTACCTCTCTGCTGGAGGCCAGCGACCCGGCCCGGGTGGTGGGCCTGCTCAACGACTACCTGGAGGCCATGCTGGTCATCGTCTTCAAACACGAGGGCACCCTGGACCGTTTTGTGGGTGACGCCATGGTTGTGCTGTTCTCGGCACCCGTGGTACAGGCCGACCACCAGCAACGCGCGCTGGACTGCGCGCTGGAGATGGACGCCTTTGCCACCGCCTATGCCCGGCGCCTGCAGGCCAGTGGTGTGCCGTGGGGCCTGACCCGCATTGGCGTGCACAGTGGCGAGGTGATTGTGGGCAACTTTGGCGGCAAAACCCTGTTTGACTACCGCGCCCTGGGCGACCCCATCAACACCGCAGCCCGGCTGGAAGGTGTCAACAAACACCTGGGCACACGGGTCTGCGTGTCAGCGGCACTGCTGCAAGGCTGCCAGTGCGTGGCGGTGCGCGCGGTGGGCCGTGTATTGCTCAAGGGCAAGAGCCAAGCACTGACTGTGTTTGCACCCAACGCCACACTGGACTTGGACCAATGCGCCGCTGCAGACGACTACGCTGCAGCCATGGCCTGCCTGCAGACCGGTGCAACCCACGACCCGGTCCTGGCGCTGCAGCGCTTTGAAGCACTGGCCTTGTCCCATCCGCACGACCCGCTGGTGGCGCTGCACGTGCAGCGCCTGCGGCAGGGGGCGAAGGATGACTTGATGGTGATGGTGGATAAATGAAGGGGTCTACAACCAAGAGGCCATTGGCGAATTCGCCCCCTGGCCCCCGTGTTATTTGATGCAAATGCTATGTATTCGATAGCAACGAAACATCCGTAAAGCCAAACCCGTTCACTACCGCAGCGTGATCTCCACCCGCCGATTGCGCGGCTCTGCTGTCTCGTCGGGCGTGGGCACCAGCAGGTTGCGCTCACCATGTGACTCGATCACCATGGTGGTGTTGGCCAGGCCCAGCCCGCGCAGTTGCTCGGCAATGGCTTTGGCACGGGTCAGGGCCAGTGCTTCGTTGGCGTCTGCCGCGCCTTGTGTATCCGAGTGGCCAATCACCGACATGTCTACCGAGGCACGGGCCATTGCCGTCTGCACGATGCGCTGCAACAGGGCTTTGGAGTCCGCGGTCAGCTCGGACCCGCCCGTCTCAAAGTAGAGCAAAAACTGCTCGGGCATGGCGGGGCGGGCTCGCATGGCGGCGCCAAAGTCGCGCTGCAGCTGCTCGGGGCTGACGTCGAAGGGCGGTTTGCTGCCATCCAGCAACGCACCCTGTTGCGCCCGGGTCAGCGTCTGCTGGCCCTGTTGGCCTTGCACGATGACCTTACCGGTAGTGCCATCCGGGCTGGGGATGAGTGCCACATAAGACTGGGGGCCGGCACATGCCGACAACAGCAGAGTTGCCAGCAGTGCAGCAGTTGCCCGTTTCACGCCAGGTGCTGGGGACTGGATCCGGTTCATTGCGGAGCCTCCACCTTGGCCAGGAACTGGGTGCCCCGCACGCCAATGATGCCGCTGGGTGTCTTGACGGTCACCGCTTCGGGCTTGAGCTTGGCGATCACGCCCGAGACATAGTTCAGACTACCTTTGACCAGGCTGGTGCTCAACTGCAGTTGGCCTTGAGCGGGTGCATACAGATAGGCGTCCACCGTCATCTCGGTGTCAGGCCCGAAGGACATGACGGTGTTGTCTTTGAAGGTGATGCCCACTGACCCGCCGGGTGCCGTTTTGATCTGGCTGCCAATAGACACCTCGGTGCCGGGCGCCGCCTTGACACGCTGGCCGGTGGTTGTTACCCAGGCATCGCCGGTGACGGTTTTGACATACCCCACGCCAGTGCTCTGTGCGGCAGCTGCTACAGGCAGAGCCACCAGTGCGGCCATGCACAGGGCGTGCGATAAGTTTGGCAGTAAACGCATGAAAGAAAACCTCAGGGGAAAAGTTCAGGGGGAAGCGGGTTCCGTGGGTTCAGTGTACGAAACGATGCAGTTGCGGCCCGCACGTTTTGCAGCATACAGTGACTTGTCGGCATTGCCGAGCAGTTGGCCAGGGGTCATGCCGTCCTGCAGGTTGGCCAGTCCCACACTCATGGTGACGTTGACCTGCCTGCCATCTTCCAGTGTGACGTGCATGCCCTCCACCGCCTTGCGCAGCCGCTCCAGCAGCACAGGAGCATTTTCCTCGCTGATGTGCGGCAAGATCAGCGCAAACTCTTCACCGCCGTAGCGGCACAGTGTGTCCGAGCCACGCAACATGCCCCGCAGCTTGGTAGAGATTTCACGCAAAACGGCGTCACCGCCGTCGTGACCAAAGGTGTCATTGACGGATTTGAAGTGGTCAACATCAATCATGGCCAGGGCCAGCGGCCAGATATAGCGGCGGGAGCTGAGAATTTCCTGGGTGATCTGCTCGTCAAAAAACTTGCGGTTGTAGAGCCCAGTCAGCCCGTCGCGCTGGCTGGTTTCCTCCAGGTCCAGCGCCTGGTCCATGGTGCGGTCCAGCAATAGCTTGGCCTCGGCAATGGCAGTGACATCCTGTATGGCAATGCAGGCGCCCTGCACCACGCCTTCGTGGTCGTACACCGGGAAAATTGAGGCGTCCTGGTGCATGAAGTCGGACTCGCCCGAATCCATAGACGCCACCTTGAATCGGAACACGTACGGGCGTTGCTGCCAGGAGCTGAAGGATGCCGTCTTGAGCACCAGGCAGCTCTTGATTTTTTTCTCCAGCCAGTTGCGGTTGAGTTCGGGAAAGGCATCGAACAGGTTCTTGCCCAGCACCGATTCGGCCCGCATGCTGCTGTTGAGCTCCATGAACCGGTTCCACATGACTACCGTAAAGCGGCGATCCACCACCACCATGCCCATCGGGAGCAGATCGTCAATGATCCGCGGAAAGTCAAACGGCAAGCGTGTATCAAAAACCCGGTCCATGGCTAAATCATCAAATGCGTTTGGCCAGGGTCCGCTTGACCGCGGGCAGGCAATCGGGCTTGACCTTGATCATCAGTTCAAACGGCACTTCGTGGGCTTCCAGGTAGAAAACAATGTCGATCAGCAGCGTCTGCCCGGTCCAGGCCTGGGCGTCACCAAACAGGCGCAGATCGGCCTCGGCAGACGGCACATCAAACGCAACCACACGGGGTGGGCGCAAGCCGGTGCGCAATTCCAGCAGCGCGGCGATTTCCAGCACACAGGTGCTGGCCAGCGCGTTGCCCAGCTCCAGCAGCAGTTCTTCGCGCTGTTTGCGGCCATCACCATCACGGTCGTCAAAACCCAGTACATCGCGCAGGGCGGCATAACTGGCCGGCCCGTAGATGACGGCAATGTGGCCCGCCAGCTCGCCAAAGAACTCCTGCTCCAGCACACTCACACGTTCATAGGTCTTGACCAGGCGCGCCCGGGTGTCCTGTATGTCGGAGGCGCCTACCGAGCGGATGTCGGGCACACGCAGGTTGACAAAACCCGAGAAGGCCTCTGCCAGCGTGGCGCCAGCCTTGCCCATGGCGATGTTGACCGTCTCGCCCAATACGTCGCGTTCGTCTTCGTCAAACAAGGGTTCAGACATGGAGCACCCCCACTTGGGTCAAGGCGGCGCGCAGGGCATCCATTTGTATGGGTTTGGCAATAAAGCCCGCCGCGCCCAGCGCGGCCACCCGTTCCTGCGCCAGCTTTTGAATGTCGGCGCTAACCACCACCACCGGTGCCTTGAATGCACGGCGCTGCAGCTCGGCCAACACATCAAAGCCACTGACAACGGGCATGGTCAGGTCCAGCAGCACGAGGTCTACAGACCGCTCGGCCAGCAGGTCCAGCGCTTCCTGGCCGCCACTGGCCTCCAGGTACTGGGCACTGTCACCCACCAGTTCGCGCAGCAAGGCCAAATTGACCTTGCGCGAACTCTTGGAATCGTCAACGACGAGCAGGGTTGAGGTCATGGTGTCCTTTCAGCGCTTTGGGTCAATGGAATCGATTCCAGTATCGCACTTTTGGTGCGCCGGCGGGCAAGGTTTGCGCCACCCGGTCACTGCGTGCGCAAGGCATCCACCGGGTCCAGTTTCGCCGCACTGCGGGCGGGCAAAACCCCGGCCAGCAGGCCAATCACAATGGCGATACCTTCGGTCAGCAATACAAAGCTCAACGGCGTGTGCACCGGCAGGGCCGGCACCGCAAAGTGGATAAGCTGGGCCAAGCCAAAACCCAGGACCAGCCCCATGACGCCGCCAATGGCCGACAGCGTGACGGCCTCCCCCAGAAAGAGACCCAGTATGGTCTTGCGCGGTGCACCCAGCGCCACCATCAGGCCGATCTCGCTGGTGCGTTCGCTCACGGCAATGGTCATGATGGTGACGATGCCCACACCACCTACCAAAAGCGAAATGCTTCCCAAAGCGCCCACCGCCATCGTCAAAATGTCCAGGATATTGGACAGCGTGCGCAGCATGTCCTCCTGGGTGGTGATGGTGAAGTCTTCCCGGCCGTGGCGGGCTGTCAGGGTGCTCTTGACGGCGGACACAATGCGCGCCGCGGGCACCCCCTCCTCGTAGGCCAGGTCGATCTTCATCATCCCGTCGCGGTTGTACAGCTCCAGCGCCCGCGCGGTAGGGATGTAGGCCGCATCGTCCAGGTCCACGCCCAGAAACTGGCCCTTGGCCTCCAGCACACCAATCACGCGAAACTGAAGATTGCCCACGCGCACCCGTGCGCCCAGAGGGTTGGCGCTGCCAAACAATTCGGTCTTCAGCTTGGCGCCCAGCACCACAAAGGCGCGGGCGTTTTCCAGTGCCTCGTCGGGCAAAAACTGGCCGGTCTTGACCTTGATGCTGTAGACCTTGAGCATGTCGGCCCCCACACCGTTGACGGTGGTGCGGCGTATGCGGCCATTGCCCCCCACTTCGGTATTGCCCCAGACGGTGGCGGTCATGCCGGTCACATGGGGCAGGTTGCGCAGGGCCCGTGCATCGTCCAGCGTGAGCGGACGTACGGACGTCGGTATGCCAGTAGGTGTTGGGCCGGAGGTCTTGACCTTGCCCGGTGAGATGCTGGCAATGTTGGTACCAAACTGGGTGAACTCGGCCAACACAAAGCGGTGTATGCCCTCGCCGATCGATGTCAGCAAGATCACCGAGGCAATGCCCACAGCAATGCCCAGCAGCGTGAGAAAGCTGCGCAGCCGCTGCGCCACGATGGCGCGCAGGGCTAGGCGTATGGCGTCGGTGATCAGCATGTTCTAGCGTTTGGACAAGGCTTGCACCGGATCGAGCTTGGCAGCGCGACGGGCGGGCAACACGCCAAACAGAATGCCTGTAATCAGTGCCGTGGCCAGCCCCGCAAACACCGCCCAGTCCGGCGGGTAGGCCGGAAAGGTGGGGTACAGCTGGCGGATCAGGGCCGCAGCCAGTTGCCCCAGCACGTATCCGGCCACCGCGCCAGTCAGCGACAGCATGCTGGCTTCGGCCAAAAACAGCAGGCGAATACGGCCACCGGTGGCGCCCAGGGCCTTGAGCAGACCAATCTCGGCGGTGCGCTGGCTCACCGATACCAGCATCACGTTCATCACCAGAATACCCGCCACCGCCAGGCTGATGGCGGCAATGCCCGCCACGCCCAACGTAAGTGCGCCCAACAACCGGTCAAAGGTGGCCAGCACGGCGTCCTGTGTGACCACGGTCACGTCTTGCTCGCCCTCGTGGCGCAACTGGATGATGTCGGCCACTTGCTGTTTGGCAGCACCAATGGCCTCACGCCCCGTGGCCTCCACCAAGATGCGAAACAGCGTGTTGCTGTTGAACATGGCCTGCGCCAGCGACACCGGCACAAACACCAGCTCGTCCGTGTTCATGCCCAGGCCTTGGCCGCTGTTGCCCAGCACGCCCACCACGCGAAACCGCCGGTCGCCAATACGTACCAGTTGTCCCAGTGCGGGGGCACTACCAAAAATCTCGTCGCGCACCTTCGCGCCAATGACTGCTTCGCTGGCACCCCGGCGCCAATCACCAGGCGACAGAAACCGCCCCTTAGCCAGGGACAGCTGGCGCACCTGCGCGTACTGTGACACGGTGCCCGCCACCATGACTTCGCGCAGCTTGCCACCGGCGCTGATCTCCGACGTGCCCACGGCCAACGGTGCCACGCGGTTGACGGCACTGGCACGCAGCAGGGCCTGAGCGTCATCAATGGTCAGGTCCCGTGTGGTGTTGGTGATGGCATTGCCGGGATTGAAACCACCGGTCTGTGAGCGCCCCGGCAACACAATGACCAGGTTGCTGCCCAAGGACGAGAACTCGTTCATCACATAACGCCGCGCACCGTCGCCCAGCGCGGTCAACACCACCACCGCCGCCACGCCAATCGCCATGGCCAACACCAGCAGCGAGGCGCGCAGCGGGTTGCCCGTGGCGGCGCCCCGCGCGAAGCGGATCAGGTCGGCGCTGCGCATGGCGAATCGCTTGCAACGGGGGGTGGGTTGCGCACGTCGCGCTGAATGCCACCATCTTCCATGCGTAACTGGCGGTGGGCTCGGTTACCCAGTACGGCGTCGTGGGTGACCATGATCAGGGTCACGCCCTGGGCGTTGAGCCCTTCCAGCAGGCGCATGACTTCTTCGCCCGTGGCGCGGTCCAGGTTGCCAGTGGGTTCATCCGCCAGGATCATGGCCGGCTGCATGATGGTGGCGCGTGCAATGGCCACACGCTGGCGCTGCCCGCCCGAGAGTTCATCCGGCCGGTGGTCGGCGCGGTTCTCCAGGCCGTAATCTTTAAGCGCCTGTTTGACCCGCGCGGCACGTTGCGCCGGGGCCAGTCCCGCCAGCACCATGGGCAGGGCAATATTCTCTGCAGCGGTGAGCCGCGGCACCAGGTGGAAGCTCTGGAACACAAAACCTATGCGCTCGCTGCGCACCTTCGCCTGTTCGTCGGGCGACAGCGTGGTCACATCGCGCCCTTCGAGGCGGTAGACACCGCTGTTGGGCGGGTCCAGCAAGCCCAGCAAATTCAACAACGTGGATTTGCCGGACCCCGATGGGCCCATGACCGCCACGTATTCCCCGGCCGCAATGCTCAGGCTCAGGTTGCGCAGCGCATGCACCTCGGAGTCACCCAGGTGGAAGACCCGCTCGATGCCAGCGAGCTCAATTTGCGCGGGGGCAGTCATTTCTTTTGCTTTTCGTCCACAACGAAATGTGCACCCGGCTTAACACCTTCGCGCTCCAGCGAGGTCACCACCTTGTCCCCGGCGGCCAGGCCTTCAAGCACTTCGGTGAATTCCCAGTTGGCCAGGCCAGTCTTGAGCTTGCGTTCTTGCAGCGTGCCGTCTGCGCCAGCCAGCAGCACACGGCCGCCTTCCTGCAAGGCCGAGGTTGGCACGCGCACCACGCTCTCGCGCAGGGCCAGCACCACTTCCACGTCGGCGCTGTAGCCCACCAGCAGGCGCGGCGCAGCTTTGTCTGCGGCAATGTCCAGTGTGGCTTCAATATCTACCGTGCGGGCCTGCTTCTCCACCGCCGACACATAGGGCGCCACACGCTTGACCTTGCCGGGGAAGGACTGTTTGGGCAGGGCATCAAAGCTGATGCGCACCGTCTGCCCGGCGCTGATCTTGGGGGCGTCCACCTCGTCCATGGGTGCGCGCACATAGAGGCAGGTGTCGTCAATCAGATCAATAGCCGGTGGGGTGGGCACACCGGGTGGGGACGGTGTGGAGTATTCACCCACCTCGCCCACGATCTTGGCTACGGTGCCGGCAAAGGGTGCGTACAACACGGTGCGGTTTTGCTCCACGCGGGTGGCGTTGACACGGGCCTGGGTCTGGGCCACATCGGCCTTGGCGGCGTCGCACCCGGCGCGGCGGGCCTGTGCATCGGAGCGTGCCTGTTCGTCACGCGAGCCGGAGATAAAACCTTGTTTGAAGAGCGAGGACTGCCGCTCGGACTCGCGCTCGGCGTTGGCTGCCACGGTGCAGGCCTCGACCACGCGTTTGCGCGCCGTCTCTACCTGGGCCACGGCCAAACTGCTTTGGGCCTGCTGGTCGTCGTTCCACAGCTTCATCAGCAGCTGGCCTTTCTTGACCTTGTCACCCTCTTTGACCGCCAACACCTCAATGCGCCCACCCATAGTGGCGGAGAGCTTGGTGCGCATGCAGGCCTCTACGGTGCCGGCGCGGGTGTTGGCAATGCTGGATTCGACCCGGCCCTGGTCAATGGTGGTTACCAGCACGGCCACCGGTTTGGGGCGTTTGGCCCACCAAATGCCTGCACCCAGCAGGCCCAGGACCAAAAGTGCAAGCAAAAGGCGGCGGATCAGGGTGGAGGACATGCGGGAATCTCTAGGCGTGGGGATGCTTCCATTCTAGGGGCCGCCTCCGGGCGCCTGTTTGACCTAACTCAAGCCCGACAGGGCACCCAGCCCTACCGTATCAAAGCCGCATCATCCGACAAACACTATGAAAACAATAGCAATACAGTGAATGAATACGGGGGTTAGAGGTCAAAAATGCCAACAAGCACTACATCAGGCTGATGGTTTTATCCAGTTCGATGGCTGCATCCAGCCCATCCAGCAGGGCCTTGCGTACCTTGCGTTTGGTGTTCTTGTGGGCGGTCATGTTGAGCTTTTTCATCTGCTGCGCCACTTCTGCTGCCGCGCTAAGCAATTGCTCGGGCGCCACCACCTGGTCCAGAAAACCGGCAGCCAGTGCGCCCTGGGGCGAGAACATTTCGGCATTGATGACCGAGCGCTGAAAGGCCGGTGTGGTCAACCGGTCCCGCGCCAGGGCAATACCCACATAGTGCATGGTCATGCCGATCTTGACCTCGTTCAGGCCAATGTTGAACGGCCCCTCAACCCCAATGCGGTAGTCAGCCGACAGCAGCACAAAGGCACCCTTGGCCACGGCATGGCCGGGGCAGGCCACGATGATGGGTTGCGGGTGGGCCAGCATGCGCCGCGCCAACGTGGAGCCGGCAGCCACCAGATCAATGGCGGCCTGTGGCCCGGCCATCATGACCTTGAGGTCATAACCACCGCTCAGAATGCCGGGCTGGCCGGTAACGATGACGACGGCACCCGCCGCTTCGGCCTGGTCCAGTCCGCTATTGAACGCTGCAATCAGCTCATGTGAAAACGCGTTGACCTTGCCATTGTTCAGGGTCAGGGTGGCAATGCCGTCTTCCAGGCTGTAGGCGACGAGTTCGGTCATGGTGGTGGGGTCCTGCAAAAAGTTGAGGGAAACGATTGGGTCAGTCTACCGCAGGGGGCCGTGGGCTATCGTTCCGCAGGCGACTGTATCGGCGCCCGGCCCACGCCCGCCAACCTAGGCAATCCGCCCTCGGAGGGGAGTGTGTTACTTGGCCGTTCTAGACACACGGCTGCCTTCCACTTCGCTCTAAAGCAGTCGTAACGTCGAAATTAGACCTTCGGCTCTTGCTGTGTCGTGCAATGAATGCCTCCACCGCCTGCCGCAATCCCGTCAATGTTGATCTGGATAACTTCTCGCCCAGGAAACACTCTTTGCAGTTCGCGCTTTGCTGCTGCGTCGGTTCGCGGATCACCAAACTCAGGGGCAATCACTGCGCCATTACAGACATAGAAGTTAATGTACCCAGCTGCGAAATCGTCGTTTGAAAATTTCTCTCGAACCTTTGAAGGTGCCTCCAAAACAACAACATCCAGTTTACGGCCTTCGACATCCGTTGCTGCGCGAAGAATCTCCAAATGCCGTTTTGTTACAGCGTGATCGAAGGACTTAGGATCAGGATCATAGCCAGCGATAACCACCCCAGGGCGAGCGAAGCGGGCATAAAAATCGGTGTGTCCATCGGTGATATCTTTGCCCTTGATACCAGGCAACCAGATAATCTTCTCCAAACCAAGTACCCGCTTCAGTTCTCGCTCGCACTGAGCTTTGCTCACACCAGGATTGCGGTTGTCGTTGAGCACGCAACTCTCGGTGATGATGGCCGTACCGTGCCCGTCAACCTCGATGCCGCCGCCCTCGAGTACCAAGTTGGTCTGGACGCGGCGCACACCAGCGCGTTGAGCGACGAACGAGGCAACTTTGGCATCGTAGTCAAAGTCCTGCTTCTCTCCCCAGCCGTTGAAGTTGAAGTCAACTCCGCTTTTGTCACCCTTCTCTGTCACGACAAAAACCGGACCAGTGTCACGCATCCATAAGTCGTTATGCGGGCAGACAATCAGATCAACCTTGTTTTCCATCAGTCGTTGCGCTACTGGCAAGTCAGATTGACGAACCAGCATCGAGACTGGCTCGTACTTAGCGATGGTAAGAGCAATTGTCGCCAAGTTGCGCTGAACTTCCGGCAAAAGCTTCTTGCCCCATATTTCTCGGCTGGCACCAAAGGCCATCCATGTGCGCTGGTGGGGGTCGCTTTCGTCTGGCATGAACCAAACGTCTTTATCCTTAGCCATCGCGAAGACCCCCCTTGTTCCGCCAAGCAGAGTGGCTACTGTGAGAAGAACAGATGATTTAACGAAGGTGCGTCGAGTGGTCATAGATTTACTCGCCCCGAAGGTCTGGCGAGGTTGTAAAAAAACCGATTTCTACACGTACCGTTTCGGCGGTAGTCGCTTCGTGAATCAGTTTTCAAGAATTTAGCGTCCATCTTCAAAGTGTGCCGCAATTTCGATCTGTTTTGCGTCTGCTGGCGGCTCTGGAGCGCACATTTCCACCCTATTGCATTCTGTGCTGCCCCGTCGCCGTCTTGGCTAGTTTCTCTATGTTGGTCCCCGTCGATTTCTGGGCCTTTGACAGTATGAGACGGGGGCCAACAGCCCGAACTCTGCTGCACAACTCCACCGGTAGAAATGGCTGGCAGCCCAATGGATCAATCTTTCATCGCCTTGCCAAAGAAACCTCAAATACTATCTTTTTGATAGCTACACAGTCTTATTTATCGGGGGCTAGCGGCCAATTTCCCTACATGCGACCTCAGCGCACAGCGCTAGCCACCGCGTCACACGCCTGCGCTAGCCGCTGTTCGGCTGTGCCTGCAATGCGAACGTGAGGCCACGCCCATTCCGCCAGAGCCTGTTTGATGCGTGTGTGGACTGCTGCGCGAAACTTGACACCATCACGCTGCAGGCCATCGGCCACCCACGGAATGTCAGGCTCCAGCAGCAGGGTCAGCGCATAGCGCGCATGCAGACCATGGGCCTGCGGGTAGAGCGAGGTGTCTGCAAAAACGCAATCGCTGTAAACCGCGGTGAGCAGGGGCGCTGTGTCGCAAAACACCAGTGCCTTGTGCTGGCGCCGGGCGGTGGCCAGGGCCTGCGTTTCCTGGCGCACCTGCTCTTGCAAGATCTGCAATTGCTCCGTGCGCTCGGGCGTGCGGCCCTGCTGCTCGGTAAAGCTGCGCAGGTATTCCGGCACCCACAACCCACCCATCTTCTCGGCCAGGGCCTGGGCCAGCGTCGTCTTGCCGGTGCACTCTGCGCCTATCAGGCAAATGAGGCGTGGTTCCATGGCTTCCTTCTAATCCGTTGGGGTCAGAGCACATCGCTTCGCGAGTGGTCTGACCCACAAGTTTTTAAAACTCAACCGTGACGCGGGCCCGCACCGTGCGCGGCGTGGAAGGGAACACATAGTTGGCACCCCAGTATTGCGTGGGGGCCTCGCGCCAGTAGCTGCGGTCGGTGATGTTTTCCACATTCAGGGCCCACTGGGTGGACTTGCCCATCAGGCGGTTCTGGTAACGCACACCGGTATCCAGCTGCCATGCGGCAGGCAGGCTGACCGAACCATCGGCGGTAACGGTCTTGCCACTCTCGTGTGTTACCAAGCCACTGAGCGACAGGCCGGGCAAGGCTGCGATTTTGTAATCCGCAAACAGCGAGGCTTTGGTCTTGGGCACATTGGTCACGGTCTGGCCCACCAAGGCGGGGTCTACGGCTGCGGTGTACTTGGCGTCCAGCAAACTCAGGCTGGCCTGCACCGACAACTGCGCATCCACCTGGCCCACGGCCGCCAGCTCCAGGCCGCGGTGCCGTGCAGTCTTGCCGCCGGCAACACGCAGGGGTATGCCGCTGGCGGTGGGCTGGTCGTCAGCATAGGGTTTGTCGATGTTAAAGGCTGCGGCGGTTACCAGCATGCGGGGGCTCATCTGCCACTTGATGCCCAGCTCGGTTTGTTCACTCTTCAATGCCGGCAATACCTGGCCCGCATTCACAAAACGGTTGGAACGGTTGGGCACGGCCTCCAGCTCAGTACCCTGGCCCCAGGATGCATAGACCATGGTTCCGGCCAGTGGCGACCAGGACAGGCCGGCCCATGGCGTGGTCACCGTTTGCTCAAACGCGATGGCACGGGAGCCGTCGCTGCGTTCGCTGCTGCGGGTTACGCGCGAGCTGCGGATACCTACAAAACTTTGCACCGTGGTGCTCAGGTCGCTGACCAACGAGGCGTGTACGTCAACCGCGCGTTCGCGGCTGTTGGTGTTGAGGTCGTTGGCTGCGCCATCGCCCGGCAAGGCAATGGGGCGGTCGATGTTGGTGGTGCCTGCAAAGTTGTAGGCCTGCGTCGGGTTGAGATCGGTGCGGGCGCTGCGGCCACCCAGGCCCATCGTCACGCGGTGTTGTGTACCCAGTCGGCCCTGCAGTTTGGCGTCCCAGGCCCAGGTGCTGCGTTCTTCGTTCTCGCTGCGGTAGTCATAAACATCCACATCGCCGTTGGCACACAGCCCGGGGTAGACATAGTTGGGGCCGGTGCTACAACCATCGGGAAAAGCCAGGCGGTCGTGCGCCACGGTGCGCTGCGTACTCAGGCCCACACGGGCCTGCCAGTCGGTGTTGATCTGGTGGTCGATGGCCAACTGGGCGTTGGTAGTGGTGGACTCAAAGGGCTGCGACCAGCTTTGGTTGTTCAGGTTCAGCCGCGAATAGTTGCTGGCCGGCAGCGTATCGGCCACGCCATCGCCATTGGTGTCCAACAGGCCCAGGCCAGGGACCGAGGGCTGCTTCTTGTGGTGGTATTCCAGATCTGCAGATAGCTTGGTACCGGGTGCCGCAGTTGTGGCCAAGGCCACGCTGGCGAATTCGCGCTTGCCGTCGGCACGGTCAAACTGCGTGCGCAGGTCTTCGGCTGCCAGATTAACGCGCACACCGACCGCGCCCCAATGCGCATTGCTGTCCAGGTGCACCTTGCTGCCGCCGTTGCCGTCTCCACCAATAGATGCAGCCGTAAACGCGTCCGCCTGCGGAGTCTTGGTCACAAAATTGACCAGGCCACCGGGGGCAGACACACCGGCTTGCAAGCCGGCCACACCCTTCAAGACCTCGATGCGCTCCTTGTTCTCCAGTGCAGCGGGCGCATAGTTGGTCACCGGCAGGCCATTGCGCAGGTAGTTGTTGTTTTGGTCCAGCAGGAAACCACGCACCGACATGCCCTCGATGTAGCCCGTGGTGTTGTAACTGTCCGCCAGCGAGGCATCCAGCTTGATGATCTGCGACAGGCTGCTGGAGGCCGTGGCGGCCAGCAGATCCGCACCCAGAACGGAAACGCTTTGCGGCGTCTTGGCCAGCGCCTGGCCCAGGCCTCCCACGTCAGCCCGGTCTACATCCAGCACCGGTGCGGCCTTGCTGGTGACGGTGACGCCTTGCAGGCTTTGGGCGCCAGCCTGTGCCCAGACGGGTGTGACAAACATCACGGCCAATGCGGCAGCACAGGGGGACAGTTTCAGATTCAGACGGAGCGCCATCGCAGTTCACCTTTTCGTTCGATGGCAGGGACGCGCATAGCGAAGGCATTGGCCAAAGCGCTCCATGGACGGAGCAATGGCACAAATGTTTTCTCACCACGCTTCCCTGCGCAAGTATTACCTTGATCAAGTTCCAGGGTGTTATCTCAGCCGACCGCCTCACGATGGTCAGCACCCCTAGCGTTTGCGGGCTGGCAGTCAATGCCGGCCCGGTAACTCGATTGTAAACGGTGGGGTCTGGCCCCCACTCCCCAGCGCGGCTTAGGTCCGGTCTATCTTCCACTCCAGCGCAACGGAAGTGGTGGTCTTCACCACACCGTCAAAGTTGCCCATTTCATCGAGCAGTGTGTTCATGCGCAGAGCCGACTCGGCGCGCAGCAAGACCACGTAATCGAACTCGCCACTGACCGCACACAGTTGCCGCACCTCGGGCATGCGCGAGATCTGGCGCACCACCTCACGGCCGGCCTTGGGTTGCACGGTGATGCCGACAAAGGCCTGCAAGCCCATGTCGCGCACATCCTGCCCCAGGCGCACGGTGTAGCCCGCAATGACTCCCTCACGCTCCATGCGGCCCAGGCGGGCCAGCACCGTGGTGCGGGCCGTGCCCAGCTGGCGGGCCAGGTCGGCGGTGGAGGCGCGGGCGTTGGCCTGTAACAGCGCCAGCAGGTCGCGGTCCAGCTGGTCACGTAGTGCAACGGTACTCATGGCTTCGGAAAAATCATATTGACCAAATGTTATGACGAATCGCCTGATTTGACAATCACTTCGACATATTGTCTATTTAATTCGTCCGGACCTGCACCTAGACTAAACCCATCCAAACCATTTACCAGGAGATTGATATGCGTGTTGTTCTGATGGGTGCAGGCCACATTGGCCAAACGATTGCTAAGTTGTTGTCCGGCTCGGGCGACTACCAGGTCAAGGTGGTGGACCGCAGCGCGGAAGCGCTGAAAAAGCTGCAACACCTGCCGCTGGAGATTGCCCAGATCGACACCTCCGACGCCGCTGCCCTGCGCGCCGCGCTCAAGGGTTATGACGCCGTCGTCAACGCCCTGCCCTACCACCTGGCCACCATGGCCGCCGCCCAGGCGCTGGAAGCCGGCTGCCACTACTTTGACCTGACCGAAGACGTGGCCGCTACCCGCGAAATCATGCGTTTGGCCGAAGGCGCCAAGACCGCCTTCATGCCCCAGTGCGGCCTGGCACCCGGCTTCATCGGCATCGTGGCACACCACCTGAGCAAGAAGTTCAGCAAGCTGCACGAGGTGAAGATGCGCGTGGGCGCACTGCCAGCATTTCCCACCAATTCGCTGAAGTACAACCTGACCTGGAGCGTGGACGGCCTGATCAACGAGTACTGCCACCCCTGCGAAGCGATCCGCAATGGCGAAATCATTGAGGTGCTGCCGCTGGAAGGCATGGAACACTTCTCGCTGGACGGTACCGAATACGAAGCTTTCAACACGTCCGGCGGCCTGGGCACCCTGTGCGAAACGCTCAAGGGCAAGGTCCACACGCTGGACTACAAGACTGTGCGTTACCCCGGCCACCGCGACATAATGAAAATGATGTTGCAAGAGCTGGGCATGCAGTTTGACCAGGAAAACCTGAAGGACATCCTGCGCAAGTCCATCCCGCTGACCATGCAAGACGTGGTGCTGGTGTTTGTAACCGTCAGCGGCGAGCGCGATGGCCAGCTGGTACAAGAAGTGTTTGCCCGCAAGATTTTTGCTGACCGGGACGAGAAGGCTCCGCTGAGCGCCATTCAGATCACCACGGCTGCGGGCATCTGCGCAGCGGTCGATCTGTTCCGCGAAGGCAAATTGCCGCAGTCGGGCTTTATCCGTCAAGAGCAGGTAGAGTTGCCAGACTTTCTGGCCAACCGATTTGGCAAGGCGTACCAGCAGTCGCGCCAGGTCGAGTCCATCGGTTGAGCGAGCCACTTTCATCGAATACGGAAGAACCCCATGTCTACCTCTACCGACAGCATCCAAACCCTGCTCACGCGCCTGGGCGTGCCCGCCAGCGCCTACACCGGCGGATCCCTGCCCTCCCGCTCGCCGATTGATGGCGCAGCCTTGGGCCAGGTGCACGAAACCTCTTTGACCGAAGTGGCCGCGGTGATCAGCCGCGCCCATGGCGCTCACCAAACATGGCGCACGGTGCCTGCCCCGCAGCGCGGCGAGCTGGTGCGTTTGCTGGGTGAGGAGCTGCGCGAGCACAAGCAGGCTCTGGGCACCTTGGTGTCGTTGGAGGCGGGCAAGGTCTTGTCCGAAGGCTTGGGCGAAGTGCAGGAAATGATTGATATCTGCGACTTTGCCGTGGGCCTGTCGCGCCAGTTGTACGGCCTAACGATTGCGTCCGAGCGCCCTGGCCACCGCATGATGGAAACCTGGCACCCGCTGGGTGTGGTGGGTGTTATCACCGCGTTCAATTTCCCCGTTGCTGTGTGGGCTTGGAATGCTGCTTTGGCATTGGTCTGCGGCGACACCGTGGTATGGAAACCGTCGGAGAAAACCCCGCTGTGCGCTCTGGGCGTGCAGGCCGTGTTTGACCGCGCTTGCGCACGCTTTGGCGCAGACCGCACGGCCAACTTGTCGCAATTGGTCATGGGCTGCGCCGATGTAGGCCAGGCCCTGGTGGACGACACCAAGGTGGCCTTGGTATCTGCCACCGGCAGCACCCGCATGGGCCAGGCCGTAGGCCCACGCGTGGCAGCACGCTTTGGCCGCAGCCTGCTGGAGCTGGGTGGCAACAACGCCATCATCGTGGCGCCTTCTGCCGATCTGGACATGGCAGTACGCGCGGTGGCCTTTGCTGCAGCCGGTACCGCGGGCCAACGCTGCACCACAGCGCGCCGCCTGATCGTGCACAAGTCGGTGCATGCCGACCTGGTGGCGAAGCTGACCCGCGCCTTTGCCAGCTTCAAGATCGGTTCGCCACTGGAAGAAGGCACCCTGGTCGGTCCACTGATCGACGGTGCGGCGTTTGATGCCATGCAGTCGGCACTGGAGCAGGCCAAGGCCCAAGGTGGCGTGGTTGCCGGCGGTGAACGCGCCTTGCAGGACCGGTTCCCCAACGCTTTTTACGTGCGCCCGGCGCTGGTGCAAATGCCTGCACAAACCGAGGTGGTACGCCACGAGACCTTTGTACCCATTCTGTATGTGATGCAGTACAACGACCTGTCTGAAGCTATCGCGCTGAACAACGATGTGCCCCAGGGTTTGTCGTCGTCTATCTTCACAACGGACGTGCGCGAGGCCGAGCAATTCATGTCGGCAGCGGGCTCCGATTGCGGCATTGCCAACGTCAACATCGGCACCTCGGGCGCCGAAATTGGCGGCGCTTTTGGTGGTGAAAAGCAAACCGGCGGCGGGCGTGAATCCGGTTCGGATGCGTGGAAGGCCTATATGCGCCGCGCCACCAATACGGTGAACTACTCCCGCGAGTTGCCGCTGGCCCAGGGTGTGCGTTTTGATCTGGACTGAGGCTATGCTTGAGGCCTTCCTGTAAGCAGGGATTTGCAGAATAGGCTTCAATTCAGTGCCATACCGACCCGCCATGGCAACGGCCGCTTTGGCGGGTTTTTCAATGATCAAGAGATAAAACTATGACCAGCAACGTATTAGCCCCGCTCAACGCCACATTCAAACGCTTGCACAACTTCGGCCACCTGGCATCCATCGCCGGTTGGGACCAAGCTGCCATGATGCCCAGCAAGGGCAATGAAGCCCGCGCAGCGGCCATGGCCGAGCTGCAGGTGCTGATGCACCAGACCCTGACCGATCCGGCCCTGAAGGCGCAGTTCGACGCGGCCCAAAGCGCCAACCTGCCGGAAGCCGAACAAGCCAGCCTGAACGAGATGCGCCGCGAGTGGGCGTTGGTCAACCGCCTGCCACAAGACCTGGTAGAGGCGCAAAGCCTGGCCAGTGCGCGCTGCGAACACGCCTGGCGCACCCAACGCAAGGCCAATGATTGGCAAGACTTTTTGGAGAACTTCAAAGAAGTCGTCAAACTGGCCCGCCGGGAGGCAAGGTTTCTGGCGGATGCCACGGGCAGCACGCCCTATGAAGCGCTGATGGACAAGTTTGAGCCGGGTATGCGTGAGAGCGCCATTAGCCAGCTGTTTGGCGACGTCAAGACCTGGCTGCCCGATTTGATCAGCAAGGTGATTGCCAAACAAGAGTCTGAAGTGGTTACGCAGGCCACGGGGCCGTTCCCAATCGACAAGCAGCGTGCACTGGGGGTGGAGGTGATGGGACTGCTGGGGTTTGACTTTGAAGGCGGCCGGCTGGATATCTCCACCCACCCATTTTGTGGTGGCGTGCCGCAAGACGTGCGTATCACCACGCGTTACAACGAGGCCACGTTTGCGCCCAGCCTGATGGGCATCATCCACGAGACCGGCCATGCACGGTACGAGCAGCGCTTGCCACGGGACACGCTGCACCTGCCGGTCGGCCGCGCACGATCCATGGGCATCCATGAGAGCCAAAGCCTGTCGTTTGAGATGCAATTGGCTCGCAGTCCAGCTTTTCTGCAGCTGATCGCACCGTTGGTCAAGAAGCACCTGGGCGATCAACCGGCGTTTAGCGCAGACAACCTGGCCCGCATGATCACCCGTGTGAAGCGTGGCTTCATCCGCGTGGATGCAGACGAGCTGACCTATCCGGCACACGTGATATTGCGCTTTGAAATCGAACGTGCGCTGATCTCTGGCGAAATAGAAGCCGAAGATATTCCAACGCTGTGGACCACCAAAATGCAGGACTACCTGGGCGTGGATGTGGCGGGCAATTTTGACCAAGGTTGTCTGCAGGACATCCATTGGCCCGCCGGCATGTTTGGCTACTTCCCCAGCTACACGCTGGGTGCCATGTATGCGGCGCAATACTTTGCGACCATCCGCAAACTGCACCCGGATATGGACACCCGGATCGCCAGCGGCGACCTGTCGCCGGTTATGAACTGGCTGGAGGCCAATATCTGGAGCCAAGCCAGCCGCTGGTCCACCGACGCGCTGGTGACCCGCGCAACAGGCGAGCCACTCAATGCCGCCCACTTCCGCAAACACCTGGAGACCCGTTACCTGGGTGGGTGAAACCAACCCCTGTACAAAACGGGCAAAAAAAAGCCCCGCACATGCGGGGCCAGGCCACTCTACTAAAGAGATCAGGCTGCTACGGCGGTCTTGCGGTTCTTGCGACGCGCCAGGGCGCCCACAATACCCAGACCAGCCAGCAGCATGGCAAAGGACTCAGGCTCGGGAACGGCGCTCACGGCACCGTCCACGCCGGAGAGGTGTACGCTGTAATGGGTGCCCATGTTGACGCTGTTAGCGGGCTGGTTCCACTGTGACAAGGGAATG
The DNA here is from genome assembly GCA_963513355.1 of uncultured Rhodoferax sp. Classification (GTDB taxonomy): domain Bacteria; phylum Pseudomonadota; class Gammaproteobacteria; order Burkholderiales; family Burkholderiaceae_C; genus Allorhodoferax. The sequence continues at coordinate 74,546 of CAUPQG010000013.1, forward strand.
GCCGCTTGGCTATCAAACGTGAAACCCTGCGCCAACGTTGTGCCAACAGCCCAGTTGTTATAAGTGGCGATGGTGAACAGGTAGTTGCCGGCGGTCAGGCTGGCGAAGGTCAGACCGGAGTCATAACGTGTTTGACCGGGAGCAATATTGGATCGGTCGTCATTTTGACCGACCAGGTTCCAGCCGGTGTTGCTCTGGGACCATACTGCAGTGATGGGGTCAAAATTGACGCCATTCAAGAAGGAATCAGTCCAGACCTTGACATCCGTGGCGTCCGACAACAACGAGAAGTTGATACGGATGACATCTTTGTGGGTGGCGATGTCTCCCTGGAAATCAAATTGAGCGGCTTGTGCACCCATGGCTGCAGTCAGCGCCAAAACCAGGGCAAGAGGTTTGAGTTTCATACGAAGTTTGTTGTTTCTGTAAAGTGGATGGAACGCCGGCTCCTCCCGAGCATGGCGTGACAATCAACACCCGCCTTGCACAGACGGGACATCATGTCCAAAACCAGTGTAAGAGCCAGGCTACGCATCCGCCAATAGTCCGAATGGACTAGCGCGACCTGACTCGCGATCTATCTGCGCAAGCCCCTGTGTGCAAACTGGGCCCTAATCGCGAGCGGAAGCCGCAGCAAACACATGCCAAACCGTGGCCACAGAGATGACGATCACCAATTTGTAACCAGATGCGACAGCCAGCCGAGTCTTGCTATTGAAAGGAGAGCGACTGTCATGCACAATCGAAGGGTCATAAACACGGGATGTTCAAAATGAAGGCTTTAATCTGTTTGGGTTTGGGTACAGCGTTGCTGGCAGGCTGCGGAGGCGGGGCAAGCGATCTCAAAACCAATGATTGCACTATGGGTGTGAATTCTTGCAATGTCCCGCCCGTTGCCAATGCAGGTGCGCCACAAAACGTTTTGGTCGGGACTACCGTCACGCTGGACGGCACAGGCACCACCGACGCCAACAATGATGCCATCACGTATTCCTGGTCCATCCTGCAGCGCCCCGCCAGCAGCACGGCCAACCTTACTTCAACAACCGGGTCAAAAACGACATTTGTCCCCGAGGGCGCCGGTCTTTATGTCATCACCCTGGTCGCCAGCGATGGCAAGAGCAGCAGCGCAGTAGCAAGCACCACGGTGACCGCCAGCGCTACCAACCTGACCATCAACTCGACCTCCTACGTAAACGGCGGCACCATCCCTCTGCGTATTGCCGCCACAGGCTACGGTGGAAGCAACTTGTCTCCGCAGCTGAATATTTCAGACGTTCCCAACGGCACCAAGCGGTTTGCGATCATCATGGATGATGAAACTGCACCCTGCCAGACCGGTATCAGCGCATGCCGCCATTGGGGAGTTTTCAACCTCCCCGTTGCCAAAACGGCTATTGCTGAAGGTGAAAATCTGCTGTTGCAAAGTGGTGTGGTTTACGGCAGCAACTACACCATTGGCGTCGGCGGAGCAGCGGGCGTGGGTTATGCAGGCCCCGCCACATCGCAACACACCTATAAGTTGACGGTCTATGCGCTGACGGACAACGTCACTTGGGTTACCGCTGTACCCGAGTACAGCCGGGCCAAGTTTGAGCTCGACTTCAAGGCTTACATCATCGGCAAGGCCACGCTGACCGGCACATTGCCGTAAGTTGGTGAATCCGGCTAGGGCCCTAAGACGTCTTAGAGGCCCTTGCTGGATGCTTTTTTCGTTGTCACCGGCGGTGGCAGATCCTTGGCCATCAACTCCCGCGCCTGAACCACCAGTTTGTTGTGGGCATCCAAGAACGCGGCGGCAATCACCTTGCCTTCGTTGGTGTTGCTCCAGCCCACACCGCCGACACCACCCATACCACCAAACGCCAGACCGCCCAGACCCAGGTCTGTCGTGCGTGCCGAGCCGGTTGCCGCGGCCACTTGCTCCGTGGTTTCGTTGTCGGTTAACAGCAGCGCGACCTGGGCTTCCTTGAACTTGATCTGTTCAACAATTCCAATGAGCGCGCCTAGGTCACGCACAATGGGAATGTGAGCCAGTACCCCACCCAGGCTGCGCCCGGCATCCTGTTCGCTGAATGTCAGGTTCGGGATCAGCGTGTACTGCGCCTCATAACCTTTGCCTTTGTCCACGGTATTGCCCTGTTTGCGCAAGACACCACTGTCTTTGAGCTGTTGTTCCTGAACGGTGCCCCGTAACCCGGCCGAGCGGTCTACTACGCGGAAGCAACCGCTTTGCTGGGCCAGCAAACGTACCAATGGCACCGGAGAACTGGGCAGGTTGTAACTGCTGCTCATGACATACCCATTGGGGTTTTCCGCAAGGGCCAGGGTGGCCACTGGCGCATCACACTTCACCAGCGATTTGTTCTCGCCCTTGGCGCCTGCCGGGCCTGCCGAGCCTGTCACTTCGGAGCTACCACCACCCAGTTCGGTACCTTTTTTGCCACAACCTGGCAAGGCCACGGCGGTGCAGACCAGCAGGGCGGCAATGAGTGGGCGGCGCGAAAAGGCACGGGGCATGGTGACGGCGGAGCAGAAAAGTGGCATGGGAGCTTTCTTGAAAATGCGGCCGAATGGTAACCGAGTGCAGACCATTCCCGCAGGCGACAGCAGAGGCGGAAAACCCCCTTCGCATTCGCGAAACGCCGTGCTATCGTGGTCGCTCATTTTTGTGAAAGACATGCGGTCATGAAACATCTCAGCGGCGTGGACTCTGCGTTTTTGCATCTGGAATCACCAGAAATGCCCATGCACATAGGCTCCCTCAATGTGCTGGACCTGCCCGAAGGCTACGCCGGGGATTTCTTTGAAGATACAAAGACTTACATCCAGCAGCGTCTGCACCTGGCCGAGGTGTTCACCCGCAAACTGGCGCTGATGCCACTGGACCTGTCCAACCCGGTTTGGGTGGAAGACGAAGACATTGACCTGGATTACCACATCCGCCACGTGACGCTACCCAAGCCAGGCAGCAACCGCCAATTGCAGCAATATGTCGCGCGCCTGCACTCCAGCCTGCTGGACCGCAGCCGCCCATTGTGGGAGTTTTTCGTGATTGACGGCCTCAAGAGCGGCCAGGTTGCGCTGTACAGCAAGTTGCACCACGCCGGCATTGATGGCCAGGCGGGAGTGGCCGTGGCCCAAGCCATATTTGATCTGGCGGCCACGGGGCGTGTCATCAAGCCACCCCGCCCACGCGCGCGCCGCAACCAATACCAGCTGGGCGTCGCCGAACTGTTGGGCGCGGCAGCCCGCAACACGCTAGCCCAGTCGGTGGGCTTGGTCAAATCGCTTCCGCTGATCGCCAAATCCGCCAAGAACCTGCTGGTTCCACCGGTGGGGAACGATGGGAAACGCGACTGGTCGCTGCCCAAGGACTTCACGCTTTTTGCTCCCCGCACGTCGCTGAACGTGGCCATTACCAACCAGCGCACCTTTGCCGGGCGTACCGTACCGCTGGCCGAGGTCAAGCTGATCGCCAAGCAGCTGGGGGTTTCGCTGAACGATGTGGTCATGGCCACCACGGCAGGTGCTCTGCGCAATTATCTGAAAGACAACAACGAGCTGCCTGCCAAGCCTCTGACGGCGGCCGTGCCGGTGAGCCTGCGGGCCGAGGGCGACACCAGCTCCAACAACCAGGTCAGCATGGTGACCATGGGCCTTGCCACCAATATCAAGGACCCACTGGAGCGTCTGCGAAAAATCCACGAGCTGTCGGCCAACACCAAGGCCAAGATGAGCCGCTTCAAAGCAGCAATCCCCACCGACTTTCCGCTGCCCGCTGCGCCTTGGTTGATGTCGGCCGTGGCTTCGCTGTTCAGCCGTTCGCGCCTGGCCAATGTGATGCCACCACTGGCCAACCTGGTTATTTCCAACGTAGCCGGCATTCCGGTGCAGTTGTACTTTGCAGGTGCCAAGGTGGTGAGCTACTACCCCGTGTCCATTCCTGCGCACAGCATGGCGCTGAATGTGACCGTGCAGAGCTACAACGGGCGCCTGGACTACGGTCTGATTGCCTGCCGCCGCGCGTTGCCGGACGTCAATGAACTGGCCGACGGCTTGCTGGCGGAGCACCGGTTGTTGCTGGAGCTGGCACGCGCCCAACTGACGGAAGCGGCCGAAACCCCGCTGCATCTGGCCCACATCCCGGCGCAGGCCAAGGCTGAACAGCCCGCTGCTCGCAAGCGTGCGCGGCGGGCAGCGGCAGCAACCTGAGCGCTACTTTTCCTCGCCCAACAGCTGCCGCAACACATAGGGCAGGATGCCACCTGCCCGGTAGTAGTCCACCTCGATCGGTGTATCAATACGCAGTAGCAGGCTGTGACGGCTCTGTGTGCCGTCCGCCCGGGTGATGAGCAGTTGGGCTTCACTCTGTGGCGTGAGTTGTGCATCGGGAATGATGTCGATCACCTCGTCGCCCTTGAGGCCCAGGCGGCTCCAGCTGTCACCCGCCTTGAACTGCAGCGGCAAGACGCCCATGCCCACCAGGTTGCTGCGGTGTATGCGCTCGAAGCTGCGCGCCACCACGGCCTTGATACCCAGCAGGGCGGTACCCTTGGCAGCCCAGTCCCGGCTGGAACCGGTGCCGTACTCCTCGCCGGCAAACACCACGGTCGGCGTGCCAGCCGCCTGGTAGCGCACGGCGGCGTCGAAGATGGAGAGGGTGTCGCCCACACCGTCAGCGCCCGGTGTCCCCTGATACAAGGTGAAGCCGCCTTCTTCCTGGCTGCCATCGGCCTTGGGCGGCAACATCAGGTTCTTGATGCGCACATTGGCAAAGGTGCCGCGCACCATCACGTCGTGGTTGCCGCGGCGCGCACCGTAGGAGTTGAAATCAGCCTTCAGCACACCATGCGCCAGCAACCACTGCCCCGCAGGTGAACTCTCCTTGATGGAGCCAGCCGGCGAGATGTGGTCGGTCGTGATGGAATCGCCAAACAGCGCCATGATGCGTGCGCCGCGCACACTGGGTGCAATGTCAGCTCCACCAGAGGCATGCGAACCAATTAGGCCTCCAGCCCCCGATAAATATGCCTCATTTGCTCCTGAATTGATAGCAAAAGTCTCAAAGAATGGTGGCTCGGCGATATAGGTACTGGTGGGCCAGGTATAGGCCTGGCCGGACACTCCCTTGATCTTGTCCCATAACTTGCCGGGCTCAGTGGCGATCTTGGCGTAGTTTTGGCGGAAGGCCTTTCCGTTCATGGCAAACTTGATCAGCGCATGGATCTCGTCGCTGCTGGGCCAGATGTCACCCAGGTACACATCTTTGCCACCCTTGCCCTGACCCACCGGCTGGGTCATCAGGTCACGGGTGACTGTGCCAGCAATCGCGTAGGCCACCACCAGCGGTGGGCTGGCCAGGAAGTTGGCCTTGATGTTGGGATGTATCCGGGCCTCGAAGTTGCGGTTGCCCGACAGCACCGCCGCACAGACCAGATCGTTCTGGGTAATGGCCTCGTTCAGCTCCGGCGTCAGATCGCCCGCATTGCCGATGCAGGTCGTGCAGCCATAGCCCGCCAGCGCAAAGCCCAGTTTTTCCAGGTAGGGCAGCAGCCCGGTTGCGGTCAGGTATTCGGTAACGATGCGCGAGCCCGGTGCCAGCGAGGTCTTGATGTGCGGCTGCACCTTGAGCCCTGCTTCCACCGCCTTCTTGGCCAGCAGACCCGCAGCCAGCAACACGCTGGGGTTGGACGTGTTGGTGCAACTGGTGATGGCGGCAATGAGCACATCGCCATGACCCACCGTGATGTCTGGTTTGCCACTGACCGCCGCCGATGTGGACGCCACAGCCGGGGCATGGTGCGCGGCCAGCATAGGCTTGTTCGCCACCATCTCCACTACCGGACGCGCAGCACCCAATGCAGTGGGAGGCGCCTGGGGTGCAGCTGCTGGTGGGAGAGTGCTAAAACCTCGCACCAGGTGGCGCGTATGGAACACGGCTGCGGGCTGGTTAAAACCATTCTCGGCATTGGGCTTGGAGAACAGCGACTCGAACTGGCCTGCCACCTTGCCCAGCTCGATGCGGTCCTGAGGGCGCTTGGGGCCTGCCAGGCTGGGCGTCACGCTGCCCAGATCCAATGCGACCACCTGCGAAAAGTCGATCTCACCTGCCACGGGTATGCCAAACAGGCCCTGTGCCCTGAAGTAGGCCTCGAAGGCCTCGCACTCGGCCTTGGTGCGGCCTGTGCCCTGGAAATACTCCATCGTCTTCTCATCAACCGGAAAGAACCCCATGGTGGCACCGTACTCGGGAGCCATATTGGCAATGGTGGCGCGGTCCGGAAGGCTCAGTGTGCGTGTGCCCTCGCCAAAAAACTCGACAAACTTGCCGACCACCTTGTGCTGGCGCAGGATCTCGGTCACGGTCAGCACCAGATCGGTGGCGGTCACGCCTTCGCGCAAACGCCCCTTCAGTTCAAAGCCCACTACATCCGGCGTCAGAAAGTACACCGGCTGGCCCAGCATGGCGGCCTCGGCCTCGATGCCTCCCACGCCCCAGCCCACTACGCCAATGCCGTTGATCATCGTGGTGTGGCTATCGGTTCCGACCAGGGTGTCGGGGTAATACAGGGAGTCTTTGCCACCGGTTCGCGGGGCCTTGTGCACGCCGCGCGCCAGGTACTCGAGGTTGACCTGGTGCACGATGCCAAAGCCTGGCGGCACCACGCCAAAGGTTTCAAAGGCCTGCATGCCCCACTTCATGAACTCATAACGCTCACGGTTCCGCTGGAACTCCAGCTTCATGTTCAGGTCCAGCGAGTTCTTTTTGCCATAGTGGTCCACCATCACCGAGTGGTCCACGACCAGGTCTACCGGCACCAGGGGCTCGATACGGGCCGGGTCCTTACCCAGGCGCTTGGCGGCGCTGCGCATGGCGGCCAAGTCAGCCAGCAGCGGCACGCCGGTAAAGTCTTGCAGCACCACACGCGCCACCACAAACGGGATCTCCGCGGTGCGTTCGGCACGTGGCTGCCAGTTGGCCAGCTGCGCAACGTGTTCGGCTGTCACCTTCTTGCCATCGCAATGGCGTACAACACTCTCCAGTACGATGCGCAAAGACACCGGCAACCGGTTCACATTGGGGTACTTCTTGGCCAGGGCCGGCAGAGAGTACAACTGGCCGGTTTTGCCGGAGGCCGTGGTGAATGATTTGACGGTGGAGGAAAATTTGTGCGCCATGGCCTGGGCTCCTGTTCGTTGTCAAGGTAAACACAATTCTGGCAGCATGCTGTTAACCTTTTCTTGCGCAATGCGATGTCCGCTGTGGTTTTGGCCTGCTTTGGAAGGGTTCCCATGTCCGAGTTCGATCTGGTTGTAGTCGGTGGAGGCTCCGGTGGTGTACGTGCCGCACGTATCGCCGCGGGCCATGGCGCCCGCGTAGCCCTGGTAGAGGAATACCGGCTGGGTGGCACCTGTGTGATACGGGGCTGTGTACCCAAGAAACTGATGGTTTACGCCTCGCGCTTCGCGCAGGAGTTTGACGAGGCAGCCGGTTTCGGCTGGACGCTGGGTGAGCGGCACTTTGACTGGGCCACACTCAAGGCAAGGCGCGATGCCGAGGTGACCCGTCTGGAGGGCATTTACCGCAACAACCTGCTGGCTTCCGGGGTACAGATTTTTACCGGGCGGGCACAGCTGCAAGACCGCAACACGGTCGTGCTGACCGACGGCACCCTGCTGCGCGGTAGTCATATTTTGATAGCAACCGGCGCAACACCGACGGGGGCTAGCGGCATAAAAGGCCATGAACTTTCCATAGACTCCAATGGCTTCTTCGATTTGCAAGCCCTGCCCCAGCGGGTGGTGGTGCAGGGTGCGGGGTACATCGCGATGGAGCTGGCCTGTGTGCTGCAACGCCTGGGTGCCAGCGTACACGTGGTGGTGCGGGGTGACACGATCCTGCGCGGCTTTGACGACGGTGTGCGCGCCCACCTCGCGCACGAACTGGTGGACAGTGGTCTGAACTTTCACTTTGGTCGCGGCATCCGCGCCATTGGCCAAACCGGCGGGGGCCTGCAGGTGGAGCTGGACAACACTGAAGCCCTTACCACCGACTGCGTACTGCGCGCCATCGGTCGCAAACCCAATACCCAAGGCCTGGGGCTCGAAGCCTTGGGGATTGCGCTGGACGCCCATGGCGCCATTCCGGTAGATGCATTTAGCCAGACGCGCATTCCCAACATCCACGCCGTAGGCGACGTGACCAACCGCGTCAACCTCACCCCCATGGCCATCCGTGAGGGCCATGCGTTCGCCGATACCGTGTTTGGCGGCACGCCGCGCAGTGTGGACCACAGCTTGGTGCCCACCGCGGTGTTCACCACACCCGAACTGGGCATGGTGGGCTTGACCGAGCAGGCGGCACTTCAACAGCACCCGCGCCTGGACGTGTACCAATCGGTCTTCCGTCCGCTCAAGGCCACGCTTTCAGGCCATAACGGCAAGATGTTGTTGAAGCTGCTGGTGGACCGCGACACCGACCGCGTGCTGGGCTTCCATGGTGTGGGACCGGATACGGGCGAAATGGCGCAGCTGGTGGGCGTGGCACTGCAGCTCAAGGCCACCAAGAGCGCCCTGGACGCCACTTTGGCCGTGCACCCTACCGCAGCGGAAGAACTGGTTACCATGCGCAAACCCACGGTGCAGCACGCGCTGTGACAACCAGCCCCCTTCATGCCCCTCATTTTGCCAACGCCTGCGCCTGCTCCACTTGCGGGCACACGTCTGGCACTGAGCCAGCGCTTTGACGCCGTGCGTGCGCGCACGCTGGCGTTGGCCCAGCCCCTCTCTGCAGAGGACCAGTGCGTGCAGTCCATGCCCGACGCCAGTCCGACCAAGTGGCATCTGGCCCACACCAGCTGGTTTTTTGAAACCGTAGTGTTGCAGCCCTTTCGGACCGGTTACACCGTGTTTGATCCGCAGTACCTCTATCTGTTCAACTCCTACTACGAGGCGCTGGGCCCACGCCACCCCAGACCGCAACGGGGCCTGCTCACTCGGCCCGCTTTGGCCGACATTCACGCCTACCGCAGCCATGTCAATGCGGCCATGCAGGATTTCATGGCGTCGGCCGATGAAACCAGCTGGCAAACCGCTGCCAGTCTGGTCGAACTGGGACTGCAACACGAAGAGCAGCACCAGGAACTGGTGCTGACCGATATCCTGCACCTGCTGTGGTGCAACCCCTTGCTGCCCCCCTACCAGGTGACCCTTACCGCACCACCGACCTGCGGCGTAGCGCAATCCTTGCAATGGCTGGCGGTGGATGGGGGAGTGTTCACGGTCGGCCACGCCAGTGACGCCTTTGCATTTGACAATGAGACCCCGGCTCATGCATGCCTGCTGCACCCATTCCAGATAGCCCATCGCCTGGTGAACTGTGGTGAATACCTGCACTTCATCACCAGCGGTGGTTACCAGCAAGCGCAGTGGTGGCTGTCCGACGGATGGGCCGCTGTGCAGGACCAAGGTCTCGGTGCTCCAGCGTACTGGCTGCCCCCGGGCGACCCGCGTGCGCCTTCGGACCAGTGGCAGGTGTTTGGCCTCAATGGTGTACAGCCGCTGGACCCTCAAGCCCCCGTGACCCATGTAAGCTTTTACGAAGCGGCAGCCTTTGCCGAGTGGTCGGGTTCAAGACTGCCCACGGAGTTTGAATGGGAGCGGGCCTGTACGCTCCCCAACATCACACAGATGCTGGGTCACGCCTGGCAGTGGACGCGCTCCTCTTACGACCCATATCCCGGCTTTAGACCGCGCGCTGGCGCGGTGCGCGAGTACAACGGCAAATTCATGGTGGGACAACAGGTGTTGCGCGGCGCAAGCCCGGCCACACCTGCAGGGCATAGCCGCAAGACCTACCGCAACTTCTTCCCCCCAGCCGCACGATGGCAGTTTTCAGGCCTGCGCCTGGCAAAGGACTCCGTATGAAAGACAGCCTGGCTTACGCCAGCGCAGAAGCCCCTTCCGAGTTTCTGCAGGACCTGAAGGAAGGCCTGGCGCGTCAACGCAAGAGCATTTCGCCCAAATACTTTTATGACGCGCCGGGATCAGCCCTGTTCGACCAAATTTGTCAGCTGCCGGAGTACTACCCCACGCGCACCGAACTGTCTATCCTGCAGCGGCACGCGCAAGAAATCGCTCTGCACCTGGGTCCACACGCCGAGATACTGGAGTTTGGCGCTGGATCCATGCAAAAGGTTCGCGTGCTGCTCAACGCCATGGATCGCCCTGCGCGGTACGTCCCGATCGATATCTCCGCCGCGCACTTGCAGGGCGCAGCTTTGCAATTGGCCAAAGACTACCCTCAGCTTCAGGTGGAGCCGCTGGAAGCGGACTACACACAGGATCTGGTGTTGCCGCCGGACATGCCACCCGAAGGTCGCCGCGCGGGCTTCTTCCCCGGTTCCACGCTGGGCAATTTCGAACCACTGGATGCCCTTCACTTCATGGGCATGTGCGCCAGAACGTTACAGGGCGGAGCACTGATCCTGGGCGCTGACCTGGTAAAAGACCCGCTGCTCCTGCATGCCGCCTACAACGATGCACAGGGTGTCACCGCGGATTTCAACCGCAATGTGCTGGCTAGGGCCAACCGAGAACTGGGCGCCGATTTCCAGTTGGACCAGTTTGCGCACAGTGCCTTCTACAACGCTCCTTTCCAGCGCATCGAAATGCATCTGATGAGCACCTGTGAGCAGACGGTCCATGTTGGTGGTGTTTCTTATTCGTTTACCCAAGGCGAAACCATCCACACGGAGAATTCCTACAAGTTCACGGTGGACGGCCTGCAACAACTGGCCCAGCGGGCCGGCTTTTCGTCGGGCCCAACGTGGACGGATCCCGATAACCAGTTCTGCCTGCTATGGCTGAACGCACCCAAAACAAGGAGTACTTCATGAAAGCCATCTGGAAAGACACCGTCATCGCCGAGAGCCAGGACACCGTCATGGTGGAGGGCAATCACTACTTCCCCGAATCAGCGCTGAACCGCGCCTTTGTAACCTTCAGCAACCACAAGACCACCTGTGCTTGGAAAGGACAGGCCAGCTACTACTCACTCATGGTCAACGGTGAGTTGAACCCCGATGCGGTCTGGTACTACCCCGATCCCAAACCCGAGGCAGCCAACATCAAGGGCCGTGTGGCCTTCTGGAAAGGCGTTGCCATCGTGGCCTAAAAGAGTTCGCTGTTTCCCCGGATGTCAGTAAGATCCGCAGGCTGCTGCAAAAAGCCAGTGGCACACTGTTTGGGTCTGACATTCTTAGGGAGGCACTATGCCAAAAGTGATCGTGATCGGTGGCGGCGTTGCGGGCATGAGCGCGGCGCATGAGTTGGTGGAGCGCGGTTTCCAGGTCGAGGTTTTTGAGCGCAATCCACGCTATGTTGGCGGCAAGGCTCGCAGTGTTGATGCGCCGGGCACCAACAAGATTGACCCCAAACTGTATTTGCCCGGCGAACACGGTTTTCGCTTCTTTCCCGGTTTTTACCACCACGTCACCGACACCATGAAACGCATCCCGGTTGGCGGGGGCCGGTCGGCGTTTGACAACCTGGTGGCGACCGAAAACATGATGATGACGCAGAGCGATGCCAAGCCCATCGTCTTGCCGGTGGACTTTCCCACCTCGTTCCGGGAAATCGAGGAATTCTTCAAGGGTTTCCAGACATTCAGTGCCGAGCTCTCGGACGAGGAGATCAGCTTCTTCTCCGGAAAAATCTGGCAACTCATGACCAGCTGCAAGCAGCGTTTTGCCGATGAATACGACAATATCAGCTGGTGGGACTACACCGAATCGGCCACCAAGAGTGAGGCCTACCAGCGACTGCTTTCGGGTGGCCTGACCCGCAGCCTGGTGGCCTGCCAGGCCCAAAATGCCAGCACACGCACCTGCGGCGCCATTCTGCTGCAGATGCTGTACATGATGATGGACCCGTTCACGCGCGATACAGACCGCGTGTTCAACGCGCCGACCAATGAGGCCTGGTTGAATCCCTGGTACGACTACCTGACCCGCAAGGGAGTGAAGTACCACCATGGCACGGTCGTGACCAGCATCCAGACCAAGGATGGACGCATCAGCGGTGTCACCTACGAGAAAAATGGAGACGTGGGCCATGGCGGCGCGCCAGGTGACTACTACCTGCTCGCAGTTCCGGTTGAGCGTGCAGCCAATCTGATGAGTGAGGAGGTGCTCGCGCTCGATCCATCGCTGAAAAACATCATCAAGCTGGCACCCAATGTGGAGTGGATGAACGGCATCCAGTTCTACCTCAACACCGAAGTCAACCTGAACCGCGGCCACAGCATGTACACCGGCAGCAACTGGGCGCTCACCAGCATTTCCCAGATCCAGTTCTGGCCCGACTACGACCTGAGCCGCCGTGGCAATGGCAAGGTGGTCTCCATCCTGTCCGTGGACATCTCGGACTGGAAGGCCAATGGCAATTTCAACGGTAAGGCTGCCCGTGACTGCACCAAGGATGAGATCAAAACGGAAGTGTGGGAGCAATTGAAGCAGGAACTCAATTTTGGTGGCGCGAATGTTTTGCGCGACGAAATGATCGAGGACTACTATCTGGATGAGGACATCCAACCCACCACAACCGGCATGAGCAAGGCAGTCACCGACAGGCTCAGCCCGGCCAAACAGGATTCACTGGGCAAAGTCATCGAACTGGAGCCGCTGCTGGTCAATCAGTGCAACACGTGGGGAATCCGTCCCAACGCCCATACCGCAATAGACAACCTGTTCCTGGCCAGCGACTACGTCAAGACCAACACCGATCTGGCAACCATGGAAGGCGCCAACGAGGCGGCCAGACGAGCCGTCAACAGCATCTTGATGGCAGAAGACTCTGATGAGGACTACTGCGAGATTTGGGAAATGCACACCCCGCTGCTGCTCAAACCCCTGCAGGCGCTGGACCGCCTGAACTTCGAGAAGGGCTTGCCCTGGAAGCAGGTGCTGTAACTAGCCCAGTGGAATCGTCACGGTAAAGCAGGTGCCCGCGCCAGGCTCGCTCGTCACTGCGATGCTGCCACCGTGGCTCTCCACCGCGCGTTTGACAATCGCCAGACCCAGCCCCGTGCCTGGAATACTGCCTACATTGCTGGCACGGTGAAAGTCACCAAATAGGCGCGGCAGGTCTCCTGGTGGGATGCCGATACCCTGGTCACGCACTTCAAAGCGCAGGGTCTGCCCATCACGGTGCACGCTGAAGAAGGCCTCCTTGGCCTCGGGCGAATACTTGATGGCGTTTGACAGCAGATTGCCCAGGATGTGGCGCAGCAGTTTCTCGTCCGCCAGTACCTCCTGCTCGTCCAGTTCAGCCTGCAGTGCCACACGGGCTGTCGGCGCCTTGCCCGGCATCGCGTGGCTGGCATTGGCTTCATCCCGCAACTGTTCGCACAGCGCCATCAGGTTGAACGGCTTGGGACAGAAAGACAGCAGGTGGGCGTCTGCCTTCCCTATGGTGAGCACCTGGTCCAGCATCAATACCATGCGTTTGACTGAGGACTCAATGCTGTCGAGCAACCCATTGCGCTCCACCACAGGAAGACGGTCGCAGTAGTTGCGCAACAGGCTCTGGGAGACCAATATGGATGTCAGGGGTGTGCGGAATTCGTGCGAGGTCATCGCAACAAAGGTGGACTTCAGTTCGTTCAATTCAACCTGCTGGGCCAGTGCACTGTCAAAACGCTGTTTGTCCTCTCGGTTGCGCCGCTCCAGCGCATCCCTTGCCTGTTTGAACAGCAGATGGGCACGTACCCGCGCCAACACGATGGGCGGGCTGATCGGCTTGGTGATGTAGTCCGCAGCACCGAGTGCAAAACCCATCTGTTCGTCCTGCGTCTCGGTCTTGGCGGTAAAAAATATCACCGGTATGTCGGCGGTCAGCGGATCGGCCTTGAGCCTGCGACACACTTCATAACCATCCAACTCCGGCATCATGATGTCCAACAGCACCAAATCCGGTGGCTGATTCTTTGCAATCTTCAGTGCTCGTTCACCGCTGGGTGCCAACTTGACTGTGTAGTCGGTTTCCAGCAAGTCACGCATCAACGCCAAATTTTGAGGCGTGTCGTCGACCACCAGAATTGTGGGGCGATGGGATAGGTCTTGCGCAGCGTGCATTGCAATCACTCAACGGGGATCCAGGGCCATGGCTTGCTGAAGTATCTCCAGTCCGCGCTCACTGTCGAAGCGATTCACAGCCGCCTGCAGCTCGGAGAAGTGCTGAGGATAAGCCATGCGCAGCATGTTTGCATGCTCCGCGAGGACGCGCTCGGCATTTCCGTCGTCATTGGTCAACAGATTTCGCAATTGTTGGCACACTGCCGCAAGCTTGAGGGGGTCCGCGGCGTTGTCATGGGTGTCCGCAGCCGTCTCCCCGTCAACCGGCAGAGCCGCCCGAATGGCGGAAACCTGCTTGCCAAGAGCAGTCTCCAGCGTGCCCAGCAACGGCACCACATTGGCTGTCTCCGCAGCCCGACGCAAAACTTGCTCGACAGCCTCAGCGTCCCGCACCAATTCGGGTGCAGCGATATTGCCCGCCAGGCCTTTTAGCGTGTGGGCAAGGCGTGTAGCTTTTTGCATGTCCTGTGCGGCCACCGCCGCGCGGATGTAAGCAGCAGCATCGGCCTGAGTCTCCACAAAACCGCGCAACATCGCAACATAGCGCTGAACATTACCCAGGACGCGGCGTATCCCGGCCTCGCGGTCCAGACCCGCAATGGTTGGCAACTCGGGTAAGACAGGCGATGTGGCGGCCAATCCATCCGCATGGACCGCGGACTCAATACGCGTGGTGTTTGCGCGATGCTTTGGCGCAATCCACCGCACCAGTGCGCGATAAAGGACTTCAGGGTCTATGGGCTTCGCCACAAAATCCACCATGCCGGCCCCCTGGCACTTTTCGCGGTCAGACGCCATGGCGTTTGCAGTCATGGCAACAATGGGCAGTAGCAGTCCCTGTGGTTGTGATCGGATCTGTGCAGCGGCTTGCAGCCCATCCATGACCGGCATTTGCAAATCCATCAAGACCAGGTCATAGGGTTGACCCCCCTCCCGAGCCGCGGCGACCATTTCGCAAGCGATATGACCGTCGCCTGCAATCTCCACCAACAGGCCGGCATCCCGCAGCAGTTCACCCGCTACCTCCTGATTGAGTGCATTGTCTTCAGCCAGGAGAATGCGCGCTCCACGAATGGCATGCAAGGCCTGGGGAATGGCACTTTGAGCCACCTCCCCCCCAAGGCCTGGCATGCCGCCCAGTAGTGCAACCAGCGTGTCAAACAGATTCGATGGAACTACAGGCTTATCCAAAACCGCAGCAATGCCAGCGTTGGGCACACGGGCCAACGCTGCTGCCAGGTCGCCCCGACCGTGGGCAGAGAGCATGGCGAGCTTGGGCGGGTTTTGGAGTGCCATTTTGTGCAGGTTTTGCACAGTTTGTATGCCGTCCATCCCCGGCACTTGCCAGTCGAGCAGCACGATGTCGTAAGGCTGACCCGCGTTATCTGCTGACTGAATTTTTGACAACGCCTGCTCGCCATCTGAGGCCAGGTCAACCAGAAAGCGCATACCGCTGAGCATGTCACCCAGCACCTGGCGGGCACTCTCCACGTCGTCAACAACAAGCACCTTCCTTCCATGCAGCTCACTGCGCAACAACAGCTTGCGTGCGGTATCGCTACCCAGACCCAGCTGTGCGGTGAACCAGAAGGTTGAGCCTACGCCGGGCACGCTGTCCACCCCGACTTCGCCGCCCATTTGCGTAGCCAGAATTTTGGTGATGGACAAGCCCAAGCCAGTACCGCCGTATTTTCGGGTGGTGCTGGTATCGGCCTGCTGGAAATTCTGGAAGAGTTTGCCGGCTTGCGCCGGGGTCAGACCAATGCCGCTGTCGCGCACCGCAAAGCGCAACTTCACGGAGTGGCTATCACGCTCCAGCACACGCACAATGATGTCGATCTCGCCACGGTCTGTGAATTTGATCGCATTGTTGGCATAGTTGATGATCATCTGGCTCAAGCGCAAAGCATCACCAAGAAGCACGTCTGGCACATCGTGCGGGATGTCAAACAAGAGCTCCAGCCCCTTGTCAGCCGCCTTGTCATCAATGAGGTTGGCCACTTTGGCCAAAACCTGCTCCAGACTGAACTGGTCAATCTCAAGATCGAGTTTGCCCGCTTCGACCTTGGACAGATCCAATATGTCGTTAATGATTCCCAGCAAGTGCTGCCCCGACTGCTGCACTTTCTGAAGATAGTCGCGTTGGCGCGGGCCCAAATCCGTCTTCAACGCCAAGTGGCTCATGCCGATGATGGCATTCATGGGGGTGCGGATTTCATGGCTCATATTCGCCAGAAAGGCCGATTTGGACGCCGTGGCTTCTTCAGCCCTTTGGCGCGCAAGTGCAGTCGCGTGCAGGGCCACCTGGAGCTGTGCGTTTCTGGCTTCGGATTCGGCCAGCGCCTTGTTCTTGGCCGTGTCAAAAATCTTGGTGTGGATCAGCAGTGTCAATACCAGACCAATCTGGCTGGTCGCGAAAAAAAAGTCTGCGTGCTGTGCTTCGTAGGCAAAAGGTAAATCCACATGCTGCCAAGCGGCAATGCCAAAGGCCAGCACCAGCAGCGCGTTAATGGCGAGCCACAGGATTGCATTGCGATTGAAACCCAAAAGCAGTGTTGCCGTGACCGGTCCTGTGGCAAACCACGATATGACGGGTGAAAAGAGCCCGCCAGAAAAATACGTGCAGCCCAAGATGCCAACAAAACAATTGGCAAACAGGTAAACGTTTGCCGCAACGGTGTAATTCCCAGTTCTGTGGATGAACACCAGATTGGCCAACAGGATCACATCCAGCAGAGCCATCACATAAATGCCCGGCTGAAAGCGGATAGCCCAGCTGACCGCGATGTAGCAGATTGCAAAACCCACCACGGCCCAATTAAATCGAATGAGCAGCAGAAGTTTTTCATCGGCCGGACCACCACCGGCCATAACCAGGAAGTTGCGCAGCCGGTCGCTGAGGCTCGCCAAGCGCTGCTTGCTCTCCAACCCGACTGCTTCTTCCATGGAGTTCCTGTAGTAAATCCTGCCCTTGCGCCGGATTTAGTCTACTTCAAGCAGCATTTATGGGCCAGCAAGCTCTTCGACCCGGCGTCTGGCGGTTTCTGCGTCTTTTCCGTATTCAGTCAAATAGCGTTGGCGCTCTTCACTATTCCACTCTGCCGAGGAAAACCGGCTCTTGGGGTAGGTCGCACTTACATGCACCACACCCGCCTGACGGGCCATGGTGCTGCGATCCGGGAACTTGTCCGGTATCAGCAAGAAACCATCCACATCCCGCAAGCGCAAAGGAAAGGCGGGGCTTTTGTCCAGCACCAGGGCACCAAACACCTGCAGCTTGAATTCGCGCGTGCCGGCAGCCACCTCTTCGTTGAACTGCAGCAGGGCAAAGGGCACACCGTTGGCATCGTCCACCCGAGCGCTTACCACGTAGCGGCCAGCCTGGCGCACTTGGGCCTTCAGATAAAAGTTCAGCGATCCGGCCTCCAGCGCCTCACGCACGCCCGCCCAGGTGGCAGGTACATCCGGCATATAGACCACATCAAAGTGGGCCACGCCCTGCTGGCCATCCGCGGCCAAATCAACCAGCAGGCGAATGGTGCCACCGACATTCTCAAAGCCCTGGGTCGCAGGGGTCAAACGTCCAGAGTAGGTTCCGTCGCCTGATGCATCGTCTGCGCCGGCGCCATCATCCGAGAAAGCCACACTGGTTTGCACCAACTTGATCGGTGTGCGGGAATCAGGGATGGACTGCGCGCGCGCGTTGCGAATCACCAAGGGTAACGCTCGATCGTTCCCATCGCGTACTGCAACGGTGAACTTCACACTTTCGGTTCCGCTGAGAAACACGCGCTCTTGGCTCGTACGAAGGCGCATGCCCTTGACTTCTTCTCCATTGGCGTTGCGCAGTTTCAGTTCTTCGGCAATCGGGGCAAACGGGCGAACCTGGTCCGGATGCTCGGCTATGGGTCGTGAATCGTAGGGGTATCGTGTGGCGTCGCGGTAGCTGGCATATACCTGCTCGGCCCGTTCATGGCGCCCCCGCCACAACACCAGTTGCTCCTGGCGCGACTGAGCACCCGCAGCACTGTAGGGGCCGCCACCCGCACCGGTGGGCTGTGAAGCACTGCCTGTTGATGCCGCTACTGTTGACGCCGGCCTGGTGCCACCGGCTGCACCAACGGTACCCGCCGCATCGCTGTCCCCACCCCAGACATACCATCCGAGTACAGCGAATGCGGCCAGAGCGCTGCCCAGCCAAAAGACCTTGGCCCGACGCGCCACAGTTCAAGCCATCATGTTCAGGCTAGCCAAACGCTTTCCATCAGTTGGCGTTGGCCGCCATATCAGCCCGCACCTTGGACACAACACCGCCCCAGGCGCCATTGGTGTAGTGGTTCAAGGCCTCACCATCATCACGGAACGCAACGGAATGGAAGCTCCATTTGGCCTTGCCGCCCTCAGTGGCAGCGGTGCCCAGCGTCAGGTCATTGCAAAACCAATCGGAAGGATTGCAGAATCCGGCGCCCCCACTGCCAGACACCCCACCAGAAGAATGGTAGGCCACAGCCTCATCGTCCTGCCCTGGCAACACTGCTGAGTACAGGGTGCCTTTGGAGCCGGCATACATGTAGAACCATTTGGATCGCGTCTGGTTGTGGTCGTAGAGCGCACGCGCGGTTGCGGTTTTGAGGTCAGAGGTCAATGGGTCCGACACGGCCCAGCTGCCCACATTCGCCAATTCACTGCCGCCGCCAGCGCCAGCCGCCACGTCCACCCATTTGATGTTCCAGCCGGTTTGGGTCGATCCATCGGTATTGCCGCACACACCAGAAGCGTTGGGCGTGGCGTTCTTCTTGCTGCGCGCCGTGCCACCATAAAGTGACAGGGCGTAGCCAATCTGCAGATTGCCAGCACTGTGGGCAGCGACATAGCACCAGTTGGGTCCTGTGCAATAGCAGTCCAGCGCGTCACGAATCCGGTAGTTCTGGTCAGACACACGATTAAAGCCGTCCCAGTTGACCGACTTCTTGTTGACACCTGCCGCAGTGCTCGCTGGGCCCCAGTAGGTGAAGTCGGCATGGTTGCCGGCCTGGGCGTTCGGGTTACTGCGGCCATTGATCCACAACGAGTAATTGGTGGCATACACCCCACCCGCTAGAAACAACAGAAACACGAGCACCGACTTGGTTGCCAGTGAAGAGCGTTGACGGAAAAATGCCAAGCAAACAGAACGCATGGATAACTCCTTGAATCTGGATTCAACTTAACGGGGTGCGCAAGTGTCTCCAATGCGTCCGTTCGCAACAACTGGGGAATACCCGCGCCAGCCACTCTTCGAACCCACCAGGGTCTGTGCGCTAACCCACGCAAGTTGCGCGCACAAAGTCTTACATTCAAAAGCCACACCACAGTCGTCTACGACCGATGACTTCACGTTGGATGTGTTTCGTTCTCAGGAAAAATATGAAAAAACTATTAGCCCTCACGCTGGCCGCATGCGCGCTCGCGCCTGCACTGGCACAAACCAATGTCGGCGTTTCCATCGGCATTAACCAACCGGGCGTATACGGTCGTATCGATATTGGAGCGTTCCCGCAGCCCCGAATCATCTATCCGCAACCGATCGTCATCATGCAAACGCCAATGGCGGTTCATCAACAGCCGGTATACCTGTATGTGCCGCCGGGTCATCAGAAGAATTGGAAGAAACACTGCGGCCGCTATGACGCGTGTAGCCAGCCGGTCTACTTTGTGCAGGAAGACTGGGTTCGGGAACGTTATGAAGAGCGCCATGACCACGGCGACAGAGGCCACGGAAATGGCAAGGGCCATGGCAAGGGAAACAAGCACAAAGACTGACGCCACGCGGCGGCAGTCCTCATGACGCCCTGAACGTCTCCAGGTGAATACTGGTCTCGGTGTTGCTGATGCCTTTGAGTAGTCGGATGCGTTCCAGCACCTTGGCCAGTTCCTGTAGCGATTCAGCCCGCAGCTCGGCCAACAAATCCCACCGTCCGTTGGTATCGTGCAAAGTCGCCACACCGGGCTCGCCCAACAGGCTGGCAATCACGGCACGCGTCTGATTGCCGTCGACCGCAATACTCATCCAGGCCTTGATCGTGTTGTGTTGCACGTCGGGGCGCAGTCGCACGGTGTAACCCACGATCACCCCATCGTCCTCCAGCCGCCGAATGCGGTTGGTCACCGTACCCCTCGACACCTTTAACTTGACCGCCAATGCTGCAACGGTGAGCCGGGCGTCTTGCCGAAGCAAGGACAGTAGTTTTTGATCAATTTCATCCATAGTGGCAATTTAACATGCCGAAATGGCAACTATTTAACTATTTTTATGCAAAACTGACGATTGTTATTGTTTGGACGCAAAACCATACTTCTCTCTACTGATTGCAGACCCTTGCGATCCACGAGGAGAGAGACCATGACAACACCATCCAGCACACGCATCCAGTCACCCAAAAACACGCTGTTCCTGAGCCCGCAAGACGTCGCAGGCATCGTTAACCGTACCGGTTTGGCCACAACGCTGCAAGGCATGGCTGCCTACATTCACCAGGACTTTTTGCGCTGGAAGAGTTTCGACAAGTCAGCCCGCCTGGCAGCGCATTCCGCGGACGGCGTGATCGAGCTGATGCCCATTGCTGATGCCAATACCTACACTTTCAAATACGTTAACGGCCACCCCAAGAACACCGCCGTGGGCCTGTCCACCGTAATGGCATTTGGCGTTCTGGCAGATGTGGCCAGTGGATTCCCGCTGCTGATCAGCGAACTGACGCTGACCACCGCCATGCGCACCGCCGCCACATCAGCCGTGGCCGCACGGGCCCTGGCACGCCCCGACAGTCGCGTGATGGCTTTGATCGGCAATGGCGCACAAAGCGAGTTCCAGGCACTGGCCTTCCACCACTTGGTCGGCATCGAAGAGATTCGCCTGTTTGACGTGGACACCCGGGCCACGGCCAAGCTGCTGCGCAACCTGCAAAACAACCCAGACGCGACCGGTCTTCGTCTGGTGGTCTGTGCCAGCACGGCAGAGGCCGTGTGCGGTGCAGACATCGTGACCACGGTCACTGCCGACAAGACCAATGCCACCATCATCACCCCCGAGATGCTGACACCCGGCATGCACATCAACGGCGTGGGCGGCGACTGCCCTGGCAAGACCGAGATCCATGCCGACGTGTTGCGCGCATCCAAGGTATTTGTGGAATACGAGCCGCAAACCCGCGTTGAGGGTGACCTACAGCAGATGGATGCCGACTTTGCGGTAACCGAGCTGTGGCAAGTACTGTCTGGATTGAAACTGGGCCGCGACAACGCCGACCAAATCACCTTCTTCGACTCGGTCGGTTTTGCGATGGAAGACTTCTCGGCCCTGCGTTATGTGCACGACTTGGCGCAATCATTGCACCTTGGGGCCAATATTCCGCTGATCCCGACTTTGGCAGACCCCAAGGATTTGTACCAACTGATACGCCCCACCGCAGCCCCTGTACGGCAAACCAACACTACCACCACACCAGTCCAGGCTGCAATGGAAGCCGTGGCGTGAGCCTGGCGCAGCGCTTCTCGGTGCAGGCACCTGCGGCCGTAGTGATGGTGCGGCCCCATGCTTTTCGGTCCAATCCAGACACCCTGCAAGACAACGCCTTCCAGACCCGAAGCCCGGCCGCATCGCATGCAGACACAGCGGCACGCGCCTATGCCGAAGTCAGCACCATGGTGCGAACCCTGGAAGATGCTGGCGTGGCCGTGCATCTGTTTGAAGACACTGGCCAGCACACGCCGGATGCCGTGTTTCCCAACAACTGGTTCTCCACCCACGCTGGTGGGCATGTCGCCATCTATCCCATGGCCATGCCCAGCCGGCAACGGGAGCGGCGCCAGGACGTGATTGATCTGCTCAAGCAAGACTACAGGGTGCAGGATGTCATCGACTACTCCGGGCTGGAGCACGACCAGGTGTATCTGGAGGGCACAGGCGCCATGGTGCTGGACCACATGGACCGCGTGGCCTATGTGGCCCGCTCCAATCGGGCCAACCCGCTGGCACTGGAGCGCTTTTGCACCCACTTCAATTTCGAGCCCATGCTATTTGACGCGGCTGACGCACAAGGCCGTGCGGTTTACCACACGAATGTACTGATGTGCATAGGCACAGACTTCGCCATGGCCGGTTTCAACATGATCACGGACCCGCAGCGGCGACAGGAAGTGTGCGAGCGGCTGCAGGAAAGTGGTCGTGAGCTGGTTGCGTTGAGCGATGCGCAGATCGCCGAATTTGCGGGCAATGCGCTAGAGCTACAAGGAAAGAGCGGCCGCGTTCTGGCGATATCGTCCCGCGCGGTGCGGGCGCTGCAGGCGGACCAGATCAAAGCGTTGGAGCGTCACGTGCAACTGTTGCCGCTGGACGTGCCCACGATTGAATTGGCCGGAGGCTCGGTACGCTGCATGCTGGCTGGCATACATCTCAGAAGCCGGCCACCGGAGCTGGCCTGAGGCCAGCTCCGCCCATCTTTACTTGTACTTGGCGTCGATTTCCCACACTGCGGTCTGGACCAGGCGCTGGATCATGGTGTCCAGGCCTACGCCACCCTTGGCGCTCTCAGAAAACCCCATTACGCTGGTACGTGTGGCACCAACTTCCATTTTGAGTTCTTTGTAGCCCTGAGCCACTTGTGCCGTGGTGCTGGCGTTCATGATCTTGTAGCGCATACCGATCAGCCAGACGCCTGTCGCATCATCAGTCTTGACTGAACCAACCACCTGACCTGTCGCGTTCCCAGCGCGGGTACCAGACAAGGAACTGATCAATCCACCGATTGCCTGACCATCAAAACCCTTAGTGTTTACCGAGATTTGCTCGGCCTTCAGGATGTCGAATTTGACAACCCATTTTGTCGACTTGAGCTTGCCGGCCTGCATGGTTTTGCGCGCCTTGGCAGCGTCACCCAAATTGTAAGCAAGCGTAATTTCATTCAGTAAATTGCCTAAATCAGCCCTTTCCAGCACGGTGAAGTTGGCTTGCGAGAGCTCCAGTTCACCAAAATCTGCAATGTTGTTGGGCAGAAAGCGCTGCGTAAAGCTTGCATTGTTGCTTTTGATTTCGCCTGGAATGACGACCAATGCAGGGCCCTTTTTCCCGATATTCTTGTACTCAACTGCCTTGTACGCAGCAGCATCGGCAGCTGCATTCGCCTTGTTGGAGGTTGAAGTGCCTGCCGTTGGAGAAGCATTGGCAAATGTTGGCCCCGACGCTTGAGGGGCAGCCGGCGCAGGCTGTTGTGTTTCGGCCGTCTTTGGTGCCGTTTCCATACATCCAGAAGACAGCAAGACCAACATGCTTGAAATGAGTGACGTGGCCAGCAAACGGTTGCGCATTTTCTCTATTCCCCAAAAAAATCTCCGCCACATGGCGGGCCGGGGGAGTCTAAGCTTTTTGCCATAAAAACCATAGATAGCTATGGCATTTTCAATAGGCAGGATCTATTTATACTGATTCAAGACGCTTGAGAGCTGACCGTGCTTAGGCCTCGATTTGCCAGAATACGGGGCAAAAGCGAAAGACCGGAATCGCTATCAAATATATAGCATATGTTCTGTATATTCTGGGGGATTCAGGCCACTTTTGTCACATTGCAGACCATTCCTTGGCAAAAGACCTGCTGATTCATTTCCCGGGGACCTGAATCACACTTTCGCGCACCAGGCCACCGCCATTGACGCTGCCGTCGATGCGCGAAGGATTGAACACACGCGCTTCACAGGCCGTTCGGTCATCGCCCTGAAACTCCGCGCAACGTAACACTGCATTGCGGCTGTACTGATTGGGCACGTCGCTCAAACCACCGCGCTTGGCTTCCGCAAGCGCATTGCGGGCTTCGGTGCGGCAGACATTCACACTCTGATGGGATTGCCCGCTGTTGCAAACCGCCATCTCCTGGTGGAAGCGTTCTTGTGCATCCGCTGTATCGCGCGAAAGGCCAGCGGCCCAGGCTGCATTTGTAGCCAATAGCAGTGCGGCGGCATGGGCGGTCAGATGGCGCAGGTATTTTGGTGTTGTGTGCATGGAGGAGCCTTTGTGTTGAAGGTTGCACAGTAGTTCCCAGAATCGGTTCAGTATGTACGGCTGCGAACAGTGCAGACAGATTGCGCCCCACACAATCGCTCCATGAGGTGGAAACGTATTTGTCTGTGGCTGACCGCCGTACTGTTTGCTCCTGTCGTGTTGGCTACGCTGCTGATCGCCATCTTTGGCTGGAACTGGCTGCGAGCACCTATCGAAACTCTGGCCTACCAAAAAACCGGCCGCGTGCTGAAGATACAAGGCGATCTGTCGCTGCGTTTGGCGTGGCCCGCACCCACGGCTCGGGCCAAAGGCGTGACATTTGCCAACCCTCCTTGGGCACGAGAGAAGCACATGGTGGCCGCAGACGCAATAGAGATCAGTATCAATGCACCGCAATTGCTTCTGCGCAAGGTAGTGCTGCCCAGCGTCCGCCTGACCCAACCCACCGTGTTTCTGGAGCAGGACGCGCAGGGCAGGAAGAACTGGTTGCTCGACCTGGATCAGCAAGACGAGAACGCACGCCTGCACATCGGTCAACTGACGCTGGACCAGGGCACGCTGGGTTATGAAGACCGCGCCAACAAGACACACATCCTTTCAAGTCTTGCGACCACTTTGCAGAGGGGAACTGCATCGCCCTCAGGGC
Organism: uncultured Rhodoferax sp.; assembly: GCA_963513355.1. Taxonomy (GTDB): domain Bacteria; phylum Pseudomonadota; class Gammaproteobacteria; order Burkholderiales; family Burkholderiaceae_C; genus Allorhodoferax. The sequence continues at coordinate 99,363 of CAUPQG010000013.1, forward strand.
CACCCGGCGTCAGCTTCAGCGCCACAGGACAGTTCCGCGGTCTTTCTGTCAAAGCGTCTGGCAATGGAGGGCCAATACTGGCTTTGCGCGATGAACGAACGCCCTACCCGATCACGGTGGACGCCACGCTGGGACGCACCAGAATCAAGGCCTCTGGCACCATCACCGGGCTTATCGCGCTGTCCGCAGTGGATATGGAGCTTGCAGTTTCCGGCGACAGTCTGGAACAACTCTATCCCTTGTTGGGCATTCCGGCGCCTGCCACGCCGCCCTATGCCGTGCACGGGCGCCTGGTCCACAGTGGCAACAGTTGGCGCTACGAGGCCTTCTCGGGTCGCATGGGCAATAGTGATCTCGCTGGGGCGGCCCAGGTCGTCACCGGCGGCACGCGGCCACACCTGACAGCACAACTCACCTCCAAGGTACTGGACCTCTTCGACTTGGCACCCGTCATCGGCAAGCGCACCACGGATGCGCCTGCGGCGCCAAGGGCCAAGGGTGTTTTGCCAGACATGCCTTTCAACGCCGACCGATGGTCCAGCATGGACGCAGACGTGAGCCTCAAGGCCACGCAGATCCGCCGCTCTCAATCACTGCCGATCGATGATTTGACGGTACAGCTCAAACTGCAGGACGCCGTGCTGACGCTCACCCCTCTGGACTTTGGCGTCGCGGGGGGACACGTGCGCGCCAATGTCTCGCTGGACGGAAGCAGCAAGCCCATCAAAGCAAAGGTGCAGGCGCAGGTGCGCAAGCTGCTGCTGTCCAGAGTATTCCCTTCCGTTACCCTGAACCAGGCGAGTCTGGGCGAGATCAACGGTGCCTTTTCTCTGTCGGGCAGTGGCAACTCCATTGGCGGCATGCTGGCGACCGGCAACGGCCAGATTGCGCTGGGCATAGCCCAGGGAGAGGTCAGCCAGTTGATGATGGAGAAGGCTGGCCTGCATTTGTTTGAGATCCTGCAACTCAGTGTGGCGGGTGACCGGCGCATCAAGCTGCGCTGTGCGCTGGCCGATTTTGAGGTGAAGAACGGCGTAATGGACGTGGACTCCCTGGTGTTCGACACCGATGTGACAACGCTGTTTGGCAGCGGCCGCATCGACCTGGCCCGCGAAACCCTCGACATAAGCCTGAACCAGAAGACCAAACGCACCAGTCCGCTGGCGCTGCGCAGCCCTATCCAGATCCGCGGCACTTTCGCCAAGCCCAGCGTGGGGGTGGACAAGGGCCGTGTTGCCGCTCGGGCGGCGGGTGCCGTGGCACTCGGTCTGCTCAACCCCTTTTTAGCCTTGATTCCGCTGATAGACCCCGGTCCCGGACAGGACAGTGACTGCAGCCAGCTGATGCGCGAAGCCAAGGCCGTGTCGCGCTAAACACCAACGGCCAGCCCGGGTTGAGGGCATGGGTGTAGCGCCAAGGCAACGTGCCGCAAAGGTGGCGCGGTATTTGCATGTGTCGTGCGACAATTTCCTGACCATCTATTCAAGAAAGCACTACCCATGCAAAAAAATGCCCGCTCAGGCAGCCCCCGGTTTTCTCCCACGCCACTCGTCGTCGGCATGGCCCTGCTCTGGCCCATGGCATTTGCCGTAGCCCAAACCGCAGCCCCCGCAGAAACTGCCACCGCACCACAAGCGGGCGTGCTGCAGGCAGTGACCGTAACGGCCGAACGCCGTGCGGAAAACGTCAAAGACGTTCCCAGCTCCATCTCCACCATTTCCGGTGAAAAGTTCGACGTGCTGAACACCGGCGGCATGGACATTCGCATGCTGTCGGGCCGCGTACCCAGCCTGAACATCGAGTCCTCGTTTGGCCGCGCGTTCCCCCGCTTTTACATTCGCGGTTACGGCAATACCGACTTCCGCTCCAACGCATCGCAGCCCGTGTCGCTGATCTATGACGACATCGTGCAAGAGAACCCCATCCTCAAGGGTTTCCCGGTGTTTGACGTGGACCGCATCGAAGTGCTGGCCGGCCCTCAGGGCACACTGTTTGGCCGCAACACACCGGCTGGTGTGGTCAAGATCGATTCGGTCAAACCCTCCAAATCCACCGACGGATATTTCAACGCGTCCTACGGAACCTACGGCACGGCCGCGCTGGAAACCGCCTTCAACCTGCCGCTGTCAGGTGAATGGAATGCCCGCATCTCGGCGCAACTGCAGCACCGTGACAACTGGGTCAAGAACGACAAGAGCCCGACCACAGACCTGGAAGGTTACGACGACCGCGCCATCCGTGTGCAAGCTGCCTACGACGGCGGCGGCATGTTCAGCGCCCTGTTCAATGTGCATGGCCGTGATCTGAACGGCAGCGCCCGCTTGTTCCGCGCCAACATCATCAAAAAGGGCACCAACGACCTGGTGGACAACTTTGACCCCGCCAAGCTGCAAACCGACGGTATCAACAAACAAAACCTGAGCAACACCGGCGCCAGCGCCAAGCTCAAATGGTCGTTGGCAGACTTCAACGTGTACTCGATCACCGGCTACGAGACCGTCAACGCCTACAGCCGTGGAGATATCGACGGTGGTTATGGCGCCGCCTTCCTGCCCACCGGCGGTGGCCCAGGCTTCATCCCCTTCCCATCGGAGAGCGCTGCTGGCGTACGCGACCACCAGCAGGTGACGCAAGAGATTCGCCTGGAATCCAAGGGCAAGGGCCCGCTGACCTGGCAAGGCGGCGTGTACCTGTTCCAGGAGAAGCTGGGCTTTGACAGTTACACCTACAACACCCTAGGCAAAAACGTGCAGTCGGGTGCCACCCTGCGCTCTGACCAGACCAACGACACCTACGCTGTGTTTGGCGGGCTGACCTATGCTGTTAGCGATAGCCTGAAGCTGCGCGGCGGCCTGCGTTACACACAGGACAAGAAAAACCTGAACACCCAGCCCCTGCCAGCTGGCGACCCGAACCCCACCAATACTGCCAACGGTCTGGGCTCCAGCAGCGACAACAGCCAAGTCAGCTGGGACATGGGCGCCACCTACAAGCTGGATAAAAACACCAACCTGTTCGGACGCGTGGCCACCGGTTTCCGCGGCGCCAGTATCCAGCCTGCAGGTCCTTTTGGCCCGCTGAACCAGGCCAACCCAGAGACCACCACCTCGTTTGAAGTGGGTGTGAAGAGCGACCTGTTTGACAAGCGCGCCCGCGCATCTGTCAGCCTGTTCCATTACGACGTGAAAGACCAGCAGTTGACCGCCGTGGGCGGCAGCAACAACGCGGTGCGCCTGCTCAACGCCAAGAACTCTATGGGTGAAGGCGTAGAGGTGAACTTCGACGCTTACCTGACACCCAACTTCCTGGTGACGATGAGCGGCAGCTACAACCACACCGCCATCCAGGACCCAACGTTGGCGGTGGGCACCTGCGGCGGCTGCACCGTCTTGAACCCCAAGAACGCAGCCGGACTGGCCCTGATAGACGGGAACCCGCTGCCCAATGCGCCCAAGTGGATTGCCAATGTGACCGCACGTTATGGATTCCCTGCAGCCAACGGTGGCGAATACTTCATCTATACCGACTGGGCCTACCGCAGCGAGACCAGCTTCTTCTTGTACAAGTCCGCCGAATTTACGGGACCTGCATTACTGGAAGGCGGCCTGCGCTTAGGCTACAACTGGGGCAACGGCAAGTACGAAGCCGCCATCTTCGGCCGCAACATCACCAACCAGGTACGGGTAACCGGTGGCATTGACTTCAACAACCTGACTGGCTTCATCAACGATCCGCGCACCTATGGTGTGCAGTTCAAGATGACGATGTAAGACAAGGGCGAAAGCCCAAACCAATCTGCAGAAGGCCTCCAACTGGAGGCCTTTTCTTTTCTGGGTGTCGCGAAAAAAGCAGTGGATACATCGGATTTACTGCAGTTGCCATCAAATATGAAGCAAGCGAAGTCGAATTCTCGGGGAATAGAGGCTGATTTAACTTATGGCCTCCAAGTCTTTTGAGCGAAAGTGGCCTCTAGCCCCTGTCAGATATACACGCAACGCTATACTATTCATAGCAATTTTATGAATCATCAAATAGAAAAGACCGGCCAATAGTCATGGGGTACCCCATAAAGCCAGGATGGACAAAAGCCCAGCATCTATAGAGAATCGCCGGTTGCTCAGACTTTGAGCCGCGACTGTGATCGCTGACATCTGACTGGGTGCAAGCCCATCCATTCTTCGTACCAATCCCAATGCAGTCCGATCAAATGGACCGCACTCAACCCATGAAGACCAACGGCGTGACACAAGAGTCCTTTTGGAAAACGGTGTTTCAAACACCCAGCGCAGCACGTGCTGCGACCATCGTCATGCTGCTGACATGGCTTGCCGCCGCTATGTGGGGGTGGTTCTTTGTAGAACCCACGGTATTGCGTGACAGCCAATCTGCGCGTGACTATGTGGCGTTTGCAAGCAAGATATTTCCTTGGTTGGACAACATCAGGAGGCTAGTGCCGGAGGCAGAGAAAGGGTTGTACCTGCACTGTGTCTATACCCTTGCTCTGGCACCGGTCAGCATAGTTTGGGCTTTTCTGCTTTTTGGCTTCCAGCTTCGCCGCGCACACAACGGAAAACATACGCTAAGAGACTCATTGGTGGGCGTTTGTTTTTGCATTGCACTCTCAGTTTTCTATATTTTTGTTCTCTACAACTCGATACTTCAACCGAGTTTTGGCAAGCTGCACAGAACGGGCTACTCGTTTGTTGTGAGTCCACTCACAGTTCCAGTTGTCGCCCCATTTTTTACTATGGCTTTTTGGCAGGTATTAACTGGCGGTACATATTCCGCCTATCTGGCAGTTCGCAAGTTGATGTCCAAGGAGTCACTCAATGGCTAACCCGCCCGTATACATATTCAATAGCAACGGGGCGGTGCAACCCCAAACGGGTAACGCGCAGCTGGTTGGTGCCAATCTCAATACCGGAATTCAGAACACAACAGTCACTCCACAACCGGGACTGCTTGAGTCCATCAGTAAGTGTGTAAAGGATGCGATCAAAGGCACTGAGGCATCGCAATGACGGGCTCGGATCCACCGGGCCACTGGGAAACCTAGGCACAGTAGCCGGCAGCATTGCAAAACTGGATGACATCACCACCGTGGGGAACAATCTACTGGCGGGTCAGTTTTTGGAAACCTCCATGGAAACCGCCGGAGCTTTTGCCGGGCCAGTCGGTGGTGGTTTTGGAGCGTGGATTGCTCATACTTCAATCCATGTGCTACCCAGCGCCCTTTCAAATGTCCCAGGTATTCGCCCGGCTTCAGTTCTCGGAGGCATCTTCTTAGGCGACCAGGCCGCAGGTGATCTCACCAATGATTTCGTCTACGGTGAATGGGTACAAGCCACTACACCTGTGATTCCCTCCAAAGCAAACTTGGAGCTGGCGCACAACATCAACGGCGCAAACTACTATCGACAACTCTCCGAGAAGACCGAAACCCCGGTTTCACTTTAACTAGACAGCCTCTGCGAAACCCGGGGCGATTTACCTAGCGCCCCGCGCCATGCACGGCGCTTGCGCCCTGCCCCACCCGGCTAGCCAGTGCGCGGGCATCCCCCTCGGTAGACAAGTTCGCAAGCTGCACCACATAGATGCGCTTGCCAGCCTTTTTTTCCGGCTGAAACTGTGCTGCATATCCCTGGTTGCGCAAGTCTTCATAGAGCGCCATGGCGCCTGCAAACGAGGTGTCGGCATCAAAGCGCACCTTCCAACGGCCGCCCACTGATGCACCGCCCGCATCCCGGGCAATGTCGGTCTCGGCCGCCCATTGGGCCAATTGGGCGTCCGGCACCCGGCCTATCGGCAAGGTGGGTTCGCCTTTGGGGGCAATGTAGAACTGCAACGGCTGGTCCAAGATGACCGGCGCGGTGCTTTGGCCAGCCACCGGGTCGCGCGTGACCTCGATCTTGCCTTCCAGCAAACACACAATTTCTTTGGCTCCGCCCTGCTTGCCCCACAGGTCGGTGCCGCGAATGCCGGCGGTCACAGTGGCCAGGCGGATGTCCACCTCGCGGCGGCTGCGTGCCTTGGATAACACGTCGGTCGTAAAGCGGAAGGCGCCGGTCACCACGCTGATAGCCGACTTCATGAACACACCGCCATCCTGCCCCTCACGCCGGGCGACCAGGGCATCAAAACCCAGCTGCGCCCGTTCGCCCAGTTTGACCTTGCTACCCTCAGGCAAGGTCAGCAGAATGCGGGCGTTGGCGCCCGTCTCGATACGGTCCCGCTCTTGCAGCACCATTCCGGGCACGATGGGCTGGCGTTGGCCCGAGCGCTCCAGCCAGGCCGGCATGACAACGCCATCCACCACCGCGGAAGGTGGGGCCGACGCCAGCGCAGCGTTCGCCCACACCATGCTGACCAGCAATGCCACACACGCTTTGCTCACAGACAAACGCACCATGCTTGTTCTCCTGAAAGGGATTCGGCGACTGCAATTTCGCAGCCAATACAGGATATACGTTTGCGACTGAGTTTTGGATGCAGGGCAGGCACCCTATTCAAAGAACTCCCTATACTGGCGCGCATGAAACTGGACATCCTGAGCCTGCAGGAGTTGATCGGTGCGGCGGCCCTTGGCAACCACGCCGCTTTTGCACAACTCTATGAGCGCACGCATACGCATCTGTTTGGCGTTGCCAACCGTATATTGGGTAATGGGCAATCGGCCGAAGATGTTTTGCAAGAGGCATATGTGAGTATCTGGAAAAACGCGGGCGGCTATCGCAGCGAGGTTGACGGGCAGTCCATTCAACCCATGACATGGCTGATTGCAATCGTGCGCAACAAGGCACTGGACGCGCTGCGCGTGCGCGCCCGCCGCAAGGAAAACGAACTCTCGCAAGACGACGACCTGGCACCCGATGCAGAGTCAGCGTCTGAAGCAGGTGCCAACCCGAGCGCCATGCAGCTGCTGGAGCAGGCCACCCAGGCGCTGCACATTGATGCGTGTATGAACGCGCTGGAAGGCAGTCACCGCCAGAGCCTGGCCCTGGCCTACTACCAGGGCCTGTCACACACCGAGGTGGCGGCCCAAATGGGCGCTCCGCTGGGATCGGTCAAAGCCTGGATACGCCGCGGCCTGGAAAAGCTCAAGACCTGTTTGGCAGGCCAGGGGGTGGTCGCATGAGGTACACCCAACCCGAGTTGCTGGACCATCTGGCCTCCTCCTATGTTTTGGGCACCCTGCAGGGCGGGGCCCGGCGGCGGTTTGAGCGGCTGCGCACCGACCGCACCGATGTGCAGATACTGGTCACCCAATGGGAAGTCCGTTTGGGTGAACTGGCCGTATCCATACCTCCCGCAAAACCCTCTGACAAACTCTGGCCCGCCATTGCCGCCCGTACGCAGCCAGCCAAAAGGCCGCAACAACAATTGGCCCCGCTCAAGCCACCGGCCTGGCTGGGCTGGCTGATGCCTGCAGGTTTCGGGTTTGGCGGGCTGGCGGCGGGTGTGCTGGCTGCCAGTGCGCTGTTTTTCCTGGCGCCCACGCTGTTTGTGTCCAGCGAGCAAATTGCCATGCGCTCAGGGGAACGCCTGCCAGCCAGTTATGTCGGTCTGCTGACCGATGCCCAGGGCAATGGCAAAGTGCTGGTCAGTTCACTGCGCCATGGCAAGACCATGACAGTCAAGATCATTGGCTCGGTAACTGAACCGACTGCGGGCCAGATGGTGTTGTGGGCCCATCCCGCGGAAGGTCTGCCGTTTGCCGTTGGTGTTGTTCCGGCCAAAGGCTCTGCCGTGTCCACCCTGCCCGACACTTCGGAAAAGCTGTTCTCCAAGGTCAGCAAGCTGAGCATTACGCTGGAGTCCGCCCCCACGCCGACCAGCCCAGGAGGGCCGGTCCTGTTTAGCGGCAATTGCGCCAAACTTTGGTGAGCGGACTCACTGGGCGTATTGCTGCTCCAGGTAGTCGATGATCTCGGCCGACTCGTACAACTTGACGCCGGTGTTCGGGTCGACCAGGTAGGGAACCTGCACACGGCCCAGCTCCGCCAAGACCTTCTCGCGGCGGCCACCAGGGCGCGGTTTGTAGGGCCCGGGCTGTACACGCCGCACAGCCGGTCCCATATCTGCGAATTGCTCCTTGCCGATGTTGTGCAACACGTAAGACAACTCCAGCTCGGTCAGCCGCTCACGGACCAGGCGTGAATACGGGCTGGATTCAAAACTCCACAGCTCCAGCATTTTTTTGGGGTGGGTGGCCTTGCGGGCCATGGTGCCACGCATGCTGCTTACCAGCGACCCTACCCCGCCCAACACCGGTGCCAGCACACCCTTGGTGTAGGCAAAGGGCGTGGCGCGGTCGCCATAGGTCTCGAACAGGTAATCGACGATGTCTTGTGCCTCGTACAGCCGGGTCGAGGTATTGGGGTCCACCAAAAGCGGGACCAGGCGTTTGCCACCCTGGCGCGCTGCCTCCGGGCGAAAGCGTGTGCCTCGTTTGGGGCAGGGGTAAACTTCGGCATCCAGCCCCAGGGCAGTGAGTGCCTCCCGCACGCGGCGGCAGTGCGGGCAGCCTTCCATGTCATACAGCTTGAGCCGCTTTGTGGGTTGCCGCGCAGCCTTGACCACGCTGGTACCGCGCCAAGCGCTCAGCGTAGAGGTGACCACGGATTGCAGTACATTGATCTGGTGCTTTGTGTTGTTTGGCATGTTGACGGGCGCTCAGTTGGTTAGAGCCATTTTGCACGCTTGACCGACCAAATAATGCCGCGGATACTCCGCCCATGGCCACACTCACCGAAGAACAAGCCCGCGCTTACATGCACAAGCTGCTGGGCGCCATGAGCCAGGCAGGCGGCTCCGACCTGTTCATTGCCAACGACTTCCCGCCCAGCATGAAGGCCCACGGGTCCATGCAGCCCCTGTCCAATCAGAAGCTCACCGGAGAGCTCACCAAGGTTTTCGCCAACTCGCTCATGAACGAGCGTCAGCGGGAAGAGTTTGCCAAGGAGATGGAGTGCAACTTTGCCATCTCCATTCCCGGCGTTTCGCGCTTTCGCGTGAATGTGTATGTGCAGCAGCAAAACGTGGCCATGGTGGTGCGCACCATAGCGTCCGAAATCCCCAACTTCGACAAGCTGGACCTGCCACCGGTGCTCAAAGAAGTCATCATGAACAAGCGCGGCCTGGTGCTGGTGGTAGGCGGCACGGGCTCGGGCAAGTCGACCACGCTGGCAGCGCTGATCGACCACCGCAACAGCACCTCGGCGGGCCACATCATCACCGTGGAAGACCCGGTCGAGTACGTGCATGTGTCCAAAAAATCATTGGTCAGCCACCGCGAGGTGGGCGTGGACACCCACTCCTGGCACCATGCCCTGAAGAACACGCTGCGCCAGGCACCCGATGTAATCTTGATCGGCGAAATCCGTGACCCCGAGACCATGGAACACGCCATCGCCTTTGCCGAAACCGGCCACTTGTGCCTGGGCACGCTGCATGCCAACAGCGCCAACCAAGCGATAGACCGCATCATCAACTTCTTCCCCGAAGACCGGCGCAACCAGTTGTTGATGGATTTGTCGGCCAACCTCCGCTCCATCATTTCACAGCGTCTGGTGCGCACCGAAGATGGCAAGGGCCGCAAGGCGGCGATTGAGATCTTGCTCAATACGCCCACTATTGCCGAGCGCATTTTCAAAGGTGCGTTTGGCGAGATCAAGGGCCTGATGGAAAAGTCACGCGAACTGGGTATGCGCACCTTCGACTGGGCTTTGTTCGAGCTTTACAACGACGGGCACATTGGTTACGAAGAAGCCCTGCGCAACGCCGACTCGGCCAATGAATTGCGCCTGGCCATGAAACTCAAAAGCAAACGCGGCGAACCAGCCACCGCCAGTGGACCCACCCTGTCATTCGACAAAGAGCCCACGCCCGAAGAATTGGAAGCGATGCGGGAAGCAGAACGCATCAAGCAACAGCAACGCAAACGGGAACTGGAAGACCAGGAACTAGAGAAAAGACTGAAGGAAAAAGGCGTGGACAGCCGGTTCACATAGCCCCCACGCTCCGCCGCTTCGCGGGTCGCTGCCCCCCGGGGGGGGCGTGTATTGCCTTGGGGCGGCCCGGCGGCAATATCTAACCATCGGCTACATCCGCTTATTCGTCCTGCAAACGCGGTGTGGACTGGCCCTCTGCCAATTCGCCGGTGTCGGGGTCTATCCAGTCTGCAACGCCAATTTCATCTTCTGCCTCTTGCAGCGTTTCACCCGGTTCGGCAGACTCTTCACTGGCAGACTGCATATGGGCCAAGGCTAGCTCAATGCTGTCAAAAGGGCCAAACTCCTGTTTACCGTCGGGAGTAATCCAGTAGTAGCCGTCCGGGTGGTGCATGAGCTGGCCAATCTCCACCTCGGTAATACCTTCTTCGCCCTCTTCGTCTAGATCCGGTGTTTCGGGGGCGTCAGGGGGGGCTGCTTGTTTCTTTTCCATGGTGATTCTCCAGGTGGGTCCAAGGTCGTTGCAAGCATCGTACTCCTGCCCACGCTGTCCACGGCTTTGCGTTTACAACAAGCCGACTACCGGGTAGCGCCGCCACTCCGGCTCGTTAAAGCGTTTGCCGTTGGCAAAAATGAAGTCCAGCACGGCGGTCTGGTCCGAAAGCTGCTCGGGGAATGCCTGCTTCCAGGCCTCGAAGCGTGCGCGCAGTTCAGGTTCTTGCTGCAGCATCTCCAACGCCGTGTCTTCAAATACATAGTCTGAATAGGCTTCTTTCTTTTCCAGCACACTGTTGAAAAAGCCCCAGCGGAAAAAGCTGTCGTGCGCCTGCGGCTCCAGTGTTTCCACGGCATAACGCGCATGGGGCTGGGCCAGGTCCACCAGCACATCACCCGCGCGGGCCCGGATGGTCTCGGTGTGGAGTGTGATTTCGATGTTGTCGTGGAACATGTGGCCCTCATAGGCGTTGGCCCGCGACTGCAGCGCGCCAATGCGGTAGACCTGTGCCTGCAGGCTTTGGTCCGCCGCCAGACGGCGCAACACCACGCCATTCCATTGCAGGCGGTCAATGACCTCGCGCCAGGCCTGGGGAATCAGGTAAGACTTGGGGCTGCTTATTTCCAGAGCCACATTGCAGCGGTTGAACCAGGGAATGTCGCGCTCCCAGGGCTGGTTGCGGTCGTAGGCCAGGCGGCTGTAGTTGCCAAGTAGGCTGGGGCGATAGACCGCCGCATACCCCTTGAACTTGAACGCAGACGGGCGACTGGTATCGGGCGCCCACAGCACCGGCCAACGCTGTCGCGCCGCAGCATCCTGGCGAGCGGCTTGGCGCAGGGCCTGAATCTCTTCGCCACGGTGAACGGTGAAGTCGAGAACCACTTCAACCAGGGCGCGCATGGACGCGTAGCGGTCTGCAAAGGGCTTGAGCATGTGAGTCTCGGGCATGAAGCCAATGCAATGGTGCAGGGCCGCATAACCCGTGGAGAAACGTGGCACCTCCAGAAAGTCTTCAATGCCATCGTCCGGCGTGGCCCGAATCGGATTGACATAGGGGCAAGTTGGCCAGCCACGTGTTGCCATGGCACGGTAAACATCAGGCAGCATGGTGTCGCGCAGGAAGCTGCCCAGTCCACCGCCCAGCTTGTCGGTCTGGGTGTTGATCAGCGTCATGGTGTACTGGTAGTCCGCGCCGTTGGATGTGTGCGTGTCCACCATCACCTCCGGGTCCCAGGCGGTGAAGAACTGGTTGAAGGCCTGAGCCCCCAGGCTGTCGCACTTGATGAAGTCACGGTTCAGGTCCAGGTTGCGCCCGTTGGCACGGAAGCCAAATTCCTCGGGGCCCAACTGGTTCACGCGCGATGTGGCCTGTCGGTTCAGGCAACCATCCACGTTGTAGATGGGGATGAACAAAAACACCGTCTTGCCCAAGGCTGCGCGGCGTTCAGGCTGGGTGCAAAAGTCCCGCACCAGGGCCATGCAGGCGTCAATACCCTCGGGCTCGCCAGGGTGGATACCGTTGTTGTTGAAGAAGACCGGCCGGCCAGCCGTCTTGATCTGCACACGGTCGTGCACACCGTCACTGCTAACCACACCGGCGTGCAACGGCAGACCGGTGTCCGACGTGCCAATTTGGAAGAAATGCAAGATGCCAGGGAAGTCTGTGGCGAGCTTTTCATAAAAAGCGATGCAGTCACTCCACTGCGTAGTCTGGTTCTGGTTGCCCTGCTCATAGGGCGTGGGGTAAAGGTCTGCCGGTGCGTTGTGCGCCATAGTGCTGGGAACTTTCTGGGTTGGATCGCCGGGATAATAGCCGCCATGGACGCCAACGCAATTCTCTCCCGCATCTGGGCCCTGGGTGGCCTGCCAGAACAGGCGCTGGACTGCGCAGACCTATCCGGCGCAGACCCCGTGTTGCCCTCGTCATTTGCAGTTGGCACGGCGGCCCAAACCAGTATTGCCGCCGCGGCCTTGGCCGCCTGCGAACTGGGCCATGTGCGGGGTCAGCCACGCCAGCGCGTGGGTGTGGACACGACCCACGCCGCGCTGGAATGCGAGGGCTTTTTCAGCGTGAATGGTGAGACACCCGACGCCTGGGACCCGTTCTCTGGCCTGTACGCCTGCTCCGATGGCTGGGTGCGGGTGCACACCAATTTTGCCCACCACCGCGATGGCGCGCTGGACCTGCTGGGGCTCTCCAGCACCACGGCGCAACGCGGGGACGCAGAGCGTGCCCTGCGCACGTGGAAGGCACTGGAATTTGAACAGGCCGCTGCAGACCGTGGTTTGGTCGTCTCTGCCCTGCGCAGCTTTGCCGAGTGGGACGCACATCCCCATGCACAGGCCATAGCGGCACAGCCCTTGCTGACACTCGAGCGCATTGGTGATGCCCCGCCTCTTGCACTGCCCCCATTGCGCGCCGACCAACTCCCTCTAACCGGTTTGCGCGTGCTGGACCTGACCCGCATCGTTGCGGGCCCCGTGGCGGGCCGCACACTGGCTGCATTGGGTGCCGATGTGATGCTGGTCAACTCTCCCCATTTGCCCAACATAGGCGTGATTGCCGAGAGCAGCCGCGGCAAACTGTCGTGCCATCTGGACCTGCAAACACCCGAACACCGGCGTGCCTTGGACGCGTTGGTGTCCAACGCTGATGTGTTTGTACAAGGCTACCGACCCGGTGGTCTGGAGGCATTGGGCTATGGTGCCCAGGAGCTGGCCGCGAGGCGACCGGGCATTGTGGTTGTGTCGTTATCCGCTTACGGAGAACTTGGGCCCTGGGCCCAGCGACGTGGTTTCGATTCGCTGGTGCAGGCCGCTACGGGCTTCAATATGGCGGAGGCCGAGGCGGCCGGTGCCGCGAAACCCCAAGCCCTGCCCATGCAAATCCTGGATCACGCCAGTGGTTACCTCATGGCTTTTGCCACCTCGGCCGCAAAGGCGCGGCAACTCCAGGAGGGTGGCAGCTGGCATGTGCGGGTATCTCTGGCGCAAACGGGCTACTGGCTGCGCAATCTGGGGCGGGTGGCGTCAGGCTTTGCGGTCACAGCCCCCGAACGGCAGCCCTACCTGGAAACCTATGCCTCCGGCTTTGGAAGCCTGGTGGCGGTGCGGGCCACGCCGCAGCTGTCGCGCACGCCTGCGCGGTGGAGCCGCCCGTCGGTGCCGCCGGGCACCCACGCACCGGTGTGGCCTTAACAGCAGTGTTGGGGGGCCTGCACCACGGGCCTGCCCGATAGCCGTTGACGGCCGTAGGCCAGCAGGCCGGTGCCCAGGTGTAGCAGCGCCATGGCCACCATGCCCAATGCCTGCCCTAATTCCCGCAGGGGCTGCGTCACAGCGCCTGGATCTTGGGCAGTGGTTGTCTGCTCCCACACAGGACTGGGCGTCCAATCAAAAAATGCTACCTGCTCCTGCGCATGATCAAAGGGTTCCATGACCACCTGTTGGCGCGGGCTGATGGCCAATTGTTCACCTGCACGCAGGAAATAGTCGCCCAGTTCGTTGCGCGCGCCATGTGGTGAAACGCCTAACGTGACCCACACTTGGCCTTGCACAACACGCAACAATCCGGCTTGGCGTGGCTTCAGGCTAAGAGCCCGCCCAGGTAGCAGCTTCCAGAAGCCGGCGGTGGCGTCCTGGCGTTGCGAGACTTGTAAATTCGAGAAGTGGCTGCTTGACATGGTGCGCTCCTTAACTAGATTTGATGCATGAATGATCGCGGGATAACCCTTGATCGTCCAATGAAATCGGGATAAGCTATTCATTCCACTTTCGCATCAATCCCACTCCCCTCTGCGCCACGCCATGCAACATTCCGAGAACCATTTGCGCACCCGCCCCATCGCTGTGGGCCATTTGCGCGCTTTCGAGGCCGTGGCACGGCACCTGAACTTTCGCGCCGCAGCAGAAGAGCTGTCATTGACACAAAGCGCAGTGAGCCGCCAGATCCAGGCTATGGAGGAAGAGGTGGGTGTGCCGCTGTTTCTGCGCCATACCCGCGCGGTGGAACTGACCGGCGCCGGTGCCCAATTGCTGCGCACCGTGCTGCCGTCGCTGGAGAGTTTGGACAGCACGGTGCGCCTGATACGGCGCAGCGCGGGGCGGCGCAGTGTCACCATCAGCACCTGGGCCTCGTTTGCGTCCATGTGGTTGATACCGCGGCTGGAAGACTTTCAAAGCGCGCATCCTGACATCGACATCCGCATCGACGCCAGCGATGTACCGGTAGACATGGAGACGGCCGACATCGACGTGGCCCTGCGTTATGTGCGCCCGGCGCAGGCGCCCGCAGGTGCCATCCGCCTGTTTGGCGAACAACTCACACCCGTGGCAAGCCCCTGGCTGCTCAAGAGCGGTCACCCCATCAAGAGAGGTAACGACCTGGTGCACTTCGGCCTGATCGAGGCGAGCGACTCCCACCGCACGCAAAACCTGGAATGGCTGACCTGGCGGCGCTGGCTGGACACCCACAATTTCAAAACCCTGGAGCCCAAACGCTGGCTCTACTTCAACTACGCCCACCAGATCGCTCAGGCCGCACTGACCGGCCAGGGCCTGGCGCTGGCCCGTATGCCCCTGGTGGCGGACAGCCTGGCTAGCGGTGACCTGGTGGAGATACTGCCCCATATGCGGCTGGACTCGCCCATGGTGTATTGGCTGATAGTCGGCCCACGTTCGTCTGCGCGGCCCGAGATCGTGGCGTTCTGCACCTGGCTGCAGGCTCAGGCAGAACAGACGCGAATTGCGATTGGCGATGTCCCCGACCCGGACACCATCGATGACCTGAGCTGATAACAAATGGCCAAAACGTATTGCATTGCGATACTTTCGTTACTAATTATTTAGACTAGTTCAGTTTTTTATCCGCGGCAGTGGGCCATAACCCTAGACTCACACCACATGCAACGGCTCCAGACAAAGACACCCAAAATCTCCATGAAACTCCAAATCACTATACATTTCATAGCAACATTTTCAGGTGTTGCGGGGGCTACAGCCAGCTTTTACGCAACACGTGGCAAAAAAATGTATGCCATACACCAGACGCCCCCTGCAAGCGGTTTGGTATAAACGCGACCACAGTACTCCATAGGCAGTAACACACCATGAGCCAAACCACCACCACTACCACCACCCCAAGCTTTACCCTGGCACCACCCGAGGTCCTGGCACCCGTGGCGGTAGAAGTCGCCAAATCAGCAGTTCCGCTGGCCAAGGAAACCCAAACGGCGGTGGACGACCAGGTCGACCGTTTCATGGATGGCCTGCTCAAGGAAGATGTGCAGAGCGAGGCCTTCAAGGCCAAGCTGGACAGCGCCTTTGCCCTGGGGCGTGAAGAGGTGTCGGTTGCCTCCAGCCTGATGCAAAGTCGCCTGATGCAGCGCAACTTTGCCGGCGTGGAAGACAGCTCGGCCTTCAAGGCCATCCAGGACATGCGCGGCCATTTGGATGAACTGAACCCCGGCAAAGAAGGTGACCTATTCCAACCACAGAAATTTCTGGGCATCATTCCCTTTGGCAACAAGCTGCAGGCCTACTTTCGCAAATACCAAAGTGCTGGCGCGCAGTTGCAAAAAAGCATGCAACAAATCTACGCCGCACGCGACGACATGCAGCGTGATGTGGTCGATATCGAAGCCACCCGCACCAAGCTGTGGGAAGCCATGCAAAAGCTGTCGGCTGCCATCTACTTTGCCGAACAACTGGACGCCAAGCTGGCCTCCAAGGTCGATGCCCTGCAGGCTACCGACCCCATCAAGGCCAAGGCCTTGCAGCAAGAAGTCTTGTTCTACGCACGACAAAACCTGCAGGACATGATGACGCAACAAGCCGTGTGTACGAATGGCTACCTGGCGCTGGACGTGCTGAAGAAAACCGGCCGCGAAATGATGAACGGCTGCTCCCGCGTGGCCACCACCGGCATGAGTGCACTGGCCGTTGCACAGACCGTGGCCCGCGCCACGGGCAACCAGATCAAGGTCATGGAAATGTTGTCGGGCGTGAACAGCTCCATCGACAACCTGGTCGCCGAAACCGGCCGCCAACTGGGTACCCATGTGGAAAAGACCACCGAGTTCTCGCAAAACCCACTGCTGGGTATCGAGAAGCTCAAGGAAATGTTCGACCAGACCTTCAGTGCCATGGACGCGATGGACAACTTCCGCGCCAAGTCCATCGAAGTCATGGGCCAGAACAACGCGATGATGAAAGAGCAATTGGCCCGGGCCGATCAGTACATTGACCGCACCCGGCAACAACAAGCCCGCGAGGCCAGCAAACAGGCCCTCAGTGGTCCGGTTGCACTCTAAGTATTTCCAATTTTTAAAAAGGGACTTTTATGGCTACGCAATATGTAATGCAACGTGACACCGGCGGCTGGCGCACCCAGGTTTGGCTTTCCTTCGGCCTGGCATTGGGCGCTTGTGCCATTGGTGTGCTGATGCTTCCCGGCCAGGAACTGGACCGCGCCTTCCTGGCCATCGGGCTCTTCTTCTGCCTGTTTTCGTCCTTTGCAGTGGCCAAAACCATCCGCGACAACCGTGATGGACAGGTAGACACCGCGTCTTGGGTTATGACTGTGTGGGTTGCCTTTGCGGCGGCCTTCAGCCTGACGGCCTGGGGCCTATGGCGCATGAACATTGGCGATTGGCAAAAGGGCTTTATGGTGGTGAGCTGGCTGTTCCTGGTCAGCAGCACTTTCACCGTGGCCAAGACTGTGCGGGATAAGCACGAGGCCGATCTGATGGACCGCGCTGCCAACGCCAGCCCCGATACCAAGCCAGGGAGCATGTAACCCCCACGCTCCAGCCCAAGGCGAAATCCGCTTTAGTGCGAGTTTGCCTTGGATGCGAGGAAGCGCTGTTGCCGCAGCAGCGCCTCCCCCGCGATCTGGGTCAACTTGGCCTCGCGGGTATCCAGCTGCTGCTGGATCATCTGCAACTGGTCGTGCAGCAAATCCAGAGCCGGTTTGCTGCCGTCAATGACCAGGGTGGCACGGTCTTTCTGCGGCACTTGCAGGCAGCTCTTGATTGAATCCGGAATGTAGCGGCGCACCGCTTCGCGCAAATACAGACTCTCTTCGGTAGCCAGGCTCCCTTCTTCTGCACTGGCACCCAGCAGCGCCATGCAACGCACAATCGACTCCTTCAGCCGCGCCAGGCTGTCTACCGTAGACTGTGGAGCTTCTGCCGCCATTTTCTCCATCACCACATCAAGTTGCGCCAAGGCCTCGGGGTCGGCCAAGTCGGTGGTGGTCACGCGCGGGCGCTCAGCCCCAGTGCCACCTTGTGAACGGCGACTGACTGCGGCCCAAAGCCCCACAGCGCCAAGGGCTAGCGCACTGCTGCCCATGACCAGCAACGAGCTTTGAATGACACCCAAGCCCAGGCCCATGGCACAGACGGTTCCGCCTATCGCCTGAACAATCGTGGTGGCAGTGGGCAGCTTGCCATGGGCCGCTGCGTCTGCAGACGCCGAAAGGCGCTGCGACAAGGGTGTGCCAAGCCTGCGCTTGGCGTGGGCCGCGCTGACTCGTTGCAGCACGGCTTGCGCCACCACTGGTTTGGCCTCGGGGGCTGCAGCGCTGGTGCGCCGGTTCACCGGGCCCTTGGCCACGGCGTAGTTTTTGCTCTTCTTCAGATCACTCATAGTTGGTCTATTTTGCGCGATACTGCGCCGATGAACAAAGCAGGCAAAGCAATTGTGACCGTGGGGCTGTTGGCCATCTTTGGCGCAGCGGCTTATTTCTCGGTGTACCAGACTGGGCGACAACCCGCATCGGACGCATCCGGCGCCCACGTTTTGAGCGGTTTGGCCGGAAAGCTGACGGGCGCGGTGCCCGTGGAAGAACTCTCAGGCTTGATTGCGCTGGATGTGGAGCCCTATTTCCAGGACCCGCGGGTGCAAAAAGTGTTGGCCGCCAACGGCTTCAAGTTGAACGTGCAGCGCATCGGCTCGCGTGACATGGCGGCGCGTGTGATACCTGGGCAAACGCCAGACTTCTTTTATTCATCCGGCGTAGTGGCTGCCAACCAGATTGGGGATGCTGCCAAGAAGGCCAACATTGCCACCACGGTGTACTCGCCTATCTACACACCCATGGTGATTGCGTCCTGGGCACCCATTGCCCAGATTCTGGCGACCAATGGCATGGCGACAGAGGCCAGCCCCGGCGTGTGGCATGCCGACCTGGCCAAGTTGACCCAGCTCATGCTGGACAAGAAGCGCTGGAAAGACCTCAAGGGTGCAACGGCCTACGACGTGAACAAGAGCGTGCTGGTCTCCACAACCGATGTGCGCAAAAGCAACTCCGCCGCCATGTACCTGGCGCTGACGAGCTACGCGTTCAACGGGGGCGACATCGTCACCGACCGAGATACTGCACAAAAGTCCGCCAAGGCCGTGGCGGGCCTGTTCAAGCGGCAGGGCTACCAAGAGAACTATGTCAACGGCAACTTCGACGACTATGTGTCGATTGGCATTGGCAAGACACCCATGGCCTTCATTTATGAGAACCAGATTGTCAGTTACGCCATGGCCAAAAAAGGCTTGAGCCCCGGCATGGTGCTGGTCTACCCGCAGCCCACGCTGTTCAACAAGGTGGTCTTTGTGGCGGCCAGTGCACGTGCCAAGAAGCTGGGCGAGTTACTGTCCACCAACACCGAGCTGCAGCAGCTGGCGGTGGACTTTGGTTTCCGTATCGGCGACAGCGCCTATTTTGTGCAGGCCGCCAAGGCCACCAACCTCGCCGTGGAAGAACGCCTGACCCAGGTGATAGACCCACCCAGTTTTGACATCATGGCCGAGATGATTGACGTCATCACCCGCGAAATGGCGCAATAAAAAAAGGGAAATGCAATGCAAGCTCGACAACAAAAACACATGACACGCTGGGCTTTGGTGATGCTGGTCACACTGGGCTTGGTTGCCTGCGACAAGCCAACCGAGCCCGCCAAGAACACCGCGTCAACCGCCGTCGCTGTCGACACCTTCACCGTGCTGGCCACCAGCGATTTGAAAGACGCCCAGCCCCTGGAGAAGATGGTGGAAAGCGCTACCGGTGTCAAACTGCGCTTCAAGTACGGTGGGACCATGGAGAGCACCGAGGCCGTGCAGACCGGCCAGGCCAATACCGACGCTGCCTGGTTTGCCAACGCCAAATATTTGCTCTCCGACCCACAGGGCCAGGCCCGCGTCAAGCTGCAGGAAAAAATCATGCTATCCCCCGTGGTGGTGGGCGTCAGTGAAAGCCAGGCCAAGGTGCTGGGTTGGGACCAGCCGGAAGTGGCCCGCAAAGTCACCTGGAACGTGATTGCCAAGGCCGCGCAAAGCGGCCAGCTCAAATACGCGCTGTCCAACCCCGCCACCAGTAACCAGGGCTTTATGTCGCTGATGGGCGTGGTGGCCTCGGCAGCACAAAAATCGGAAGCGCTGACTGCCGCCGATGTGGACCGGGCCGCCATCAGCGGCTTTATCAAGGGCTACAAGCTGGTGGGCGACAACAGCAGCTACCTCAGCGAAAAGTTCATCGAGCAGCAAGACACCCGCGTCAACGCCTTCATCAACTACGAGAGCTGGTTGTTGTCGCTCAACCAGTCCGGTAAGCTGAAGGAAAAGCTGACGCTGATCTACCCCCATGAAGGTGTGGCCACTGCTGACTATCCGCTGATGCTGCTCAACGATGCCAAGCGCGAGCAATACCTGAAGGTGGTGGCTTACCTCAAAGGTGATGCCGCACAGACATGGCTGGCAAAAACCACACTGCGCCGCCCAGTGAACAGCGAAGTAGCCAAAGCCCAGGCCAGCCTGTTCCCGCAAGACAGCATGCTGGTGGAGTTGCCCTTCTCTACCGACCGCGCACTGGCCGATGGCCTGATCAACGCCTACCTGAACGAATTTCGCACACCGATTGCCTCCACCTTTGTGTTGGACGTGAGCGGCAGCATGAACCAGGGCGGGCGACGCCAGCAACTGGTGGAAGCATTGCAGTACATCGCCGGTGACGACGCATCGCTGACCGGCCGTATCGCCCGCCTGACCAGCCGCGAGAAGGTTTGGATGTTGCCCTTCTCCGAACAGGTCTATGCACCGGTGTTCTTCCAATTGCCGGGCGTAGGCAAGGGAGCGGCCAGCGGCAAGGGCCTGGCCTCCCAGGCCGACTCCGAAGGCAAACAAAAGGTGCTGGGCCAGGTACGCGACTTTGCAGACAGCCTGAACATGACCGGCGGCACGGCACTGTACGACGCTGTGCTGACGGCCCTGGTCAATATGAACGAAGAGCGCCAGAAGAATCCTGGCTACCAATACTCGGTGGTGGCTTTCACCGACGGTGAAGTCAACAAGGGCCGCGACATGGCGCAGTTCAAGGCGGCCTACGCAGCACTGCCCGAAGATGTGCGGGCCATTCCCGTTTTCATGGTGCTGTTTGGTGAAGCCAACGAAGCCGCGCTGAAGGACCTGGTCGCCACCACTGGAGGGCGCGTGTTTGATGCGCGCAAGTCTTCGTTGTACAGCGTGTTCAAGGACATCCGGGCTTACCAATAAGACTTGAAGACAGACGCAACGACCACGGCATGAACAAGATCAGCAACTTTCTGCAATCCCCCGCCAATTGGGGTGGCATTGGCCTCTCTACGCTGGCTCTGGTGCTGAGCAGCCTGGGCCTGACCCAGGTTGGCGCCGGTGCGCTGGCCGTGCTGGGCTATGCGGCAGGTTTTGGCGTAGGGGGCATGTGGTTTGGTTTCCCCAACTTTTCTGGTACCCCCTGGGATGCACTGGAGTTTGAAGACCAAGGCGATGCCCGCACCAGCATGCTGACCGCTCTCAATGCAGTGCGCCAACTGGTCGACCACAACCCGCAGAACCGCCTACCCGCCAGCCTGCAGGCCAAGGTGCTGGAGCTGTGCAAACAGTTGAACAGCCTGCTGGACCAATGGGAGCGCAGCAAAGGGCAGCTGTCACTGGAAGAGAGTTTCCATGCCCGCCACATTGCACTGACCTACCTGCCCGATGCGTTGAAAACCTACCTGTCCATTCCGCAGCAGTTCGCCATGACCAAGCGCCTGACCAATGGCCAGACCGCGCAGGAAACCTTTACCGCCACGCTGGATGAGCTTCACGCCAAGGTGCTGCAGCTGAGCGAGGATCTGGCCACGCAGGACGCGCAGGCTTTCTTGAACCACTCGCAGTTTCTGCAGGAAAAATTCAATCCGCCGCGGATTGGGTAAGAGGAAAGCGGCGGTATCAGGCGAAGCGCGTAACGAGTCGTCAGCCACCGCAAGCTTCCCCGAACATAACTACTATGAATTTAGTAGCATGGTTTTCATGTTTTACCGGGGCTGCAGGCAGTTTCGCTATAAGGCAGCCCAATGGTTATTCACACTGCCAGTAGCCCGTTTGACTGGTCTTCGCGGTGCTGTTTTTGCTACTGCCTACAACTTGCACGGAAACCCGCGTAGCGGCCGGAGCGTGTGATTGGGCTGCGTACTGCCTCAAGCCCGAGGATTCCATCGTGGTGACGGTACCGCCGTGCACGCGGGCTTCTTTCTTCTCTGTTGCACAGCCCACATCGCTATAAGTCACCTTGCCGTCGGCCCCGGTGCACTTTCTCAGCTGCGCGTGTGATGCGGCCGCAGCTAGCGCCATCAAACACAAAAATGCAAACTTTGCAGTACTCATCGTCCGTTAATCCCTAGGTTGGCGATCGCAACGCAAGCGCTGCAACCGTAGCGGCCATGTATCTCTATGGCTGACGTGCAGCCCCAATCGTTAGGCACGATTGTAATGGGCGACCACGCCAACAAAGCTCACCGCGGGATGCTTTGGGTAGCGGCTCTACGCAGCGCTTCAGCCCAACCGCAAAGCCGTCAATTCCCGAATCTGCGCCTCACCTGCCAGCCCCACACGGCCCTGCGTGATCAGGCCACGCACCAACTCCATATCCGGTGCCAGGCTGCGGTCCACCATCATGGCGGGTGACACCGAGCGGACCAGCTCCAATATGCCTTCGAGCACGCGTGAGCTTTGCAGTGGGCGCAGAAATTCGATGCCTTGCGCTGCAGACAGCAACTCGATGGCGATGATGTATTCGGTATTACGCAGCATCTGCTGCAGGCGCCGTGCGGCGAAGGTGGCCATGGAGACATGGTCCTCCTGGTTGGCCGAAGTGGGCAGGCTGTCCACGCTGGCGGGGTGCGCCAGCGATTTGTTTTCGGAGGCCAGCGCCGCAGCGGTCACGTGCACGATCATGAAGCCCGAATTCAGGCCCGGCTCAGGTGTCAAAAAGGCGGGCAGGCGCGACACCACAGTGTCCACCAGCATGGCAATACGACGCTCGGCGATAGCCCCAATCTCCGCGATCACAACCGCCAGCGCGTCAGCCGCCAGGGCCACGGGTTCGGCGTGGAAATTGCCGCCCGACAGCAGCGTGCCGGATTCTGCAAACACCAACGGGTTGTCGGTGACCGCGTTGGCCTCGCGCATCAGCACATCGGTGGCATAACGCATCTGGTCCAGGCAGGCGCCCATGACCTGGGGTTGGCAGCGCAGGCAATAGGGGTCCTGCACGCGGTCGTCGCCCTCCAGGTGCGACTTGCGAATGGCGCTGCCAACGGCCAATGCACGGTAGGCTGCGGCACAGGCGATCTGGCCGGGCTGGCCGCGCACGGCGTGGATACGGGGGTCAAACGGGCCGTCGCTTCCGCGGGCAGCATCCAGGGTGACCGCACCCGAAATAACGGCCGCCTCAAACAGGCGCTCGGTGGCCAACAGGGCGTCAATCGCCAGGCCGGTCGATACTTGTGTACCGTTGATCAAGGCCAAGCCTTCTTTGGCCGACAGCGTGATGGGTTCCAGCTTGGCCTGTATCAAAGCCTGTGCCGCAGGCATGCGTGTGCCTTCAAAAAACACTTCACCTTCGCCAATCAGCGGTAAACACAGATGCGCCAAAGGTGCCAAGTCACCGGATGCACCAACCGACCCCTGGCAAGGAATCACCGGTGTGATGCCCAGGTTGTAAAACGCGAACAGGCGATCAATAACCAGTTCACGAATGCCGGAATATCCGCGCGCCAGGCTGGCAGCTTTCATCAACAGAATCAGCCGCACAACGGGTTCAGACATGGGCTCACCCACACCCACTGCATGGGAGCGCAGCAGGTTGAGCTGCAGGGTTTCCAGGTCTGCCTGGGCGATGCGCTGATTGGCCAGTTTGCCAAATCCGGTGTTCACGCCATAGACCGCATCACCACCCTGGGCGGCCTTTTGCACCAGATCTGCACTGGCGCGAATGTTCGGGCGCGCAGCGGGGTCGAGGGTCAACGTGGTCTTGCTGGTGTGCAGTTCGCGCAATTGCGCCAGGGTCAAGAGACCGGGTTGGATATGCATGGTTGTACTCATTTCAAAAGCAGGTTCGTCCGGGAGGCGCTTAAGCAGCGGGCCGGGTCAACATCGGCAAATTCAGCCCGTTGTCTTTGGCACTCTGCAATGCAATGTCATATCCCGCGTCGGCGTGGCGCATCACGCCGGTGGCCGGGTCATTGAACAATACGCGCCCCAGTTTGTCAGCAGCGTCTGCGGTTCCATCGGCAACGATAACAACTCCACTGTGTTGCGAATAGCCCATGCCAACGCCGCCACCATGGTGCAAGCTGACCCAAGTCGCACCACTGGCCGTGTTGAGCAAGGCGTTGAGCAAAGGCCAGTCACTGACTGCGTCACTACCGTCCATCATGGACTCGGTCTCACGGTTGGGCGATGCAACCGATCCGCTGTCCAGGTGGTCGCGGCCGATGACGATGGGGCCTTTGAGTTCGCCGCTCTTGACCATCTCGTTGAATGCCAAGCCAGCCAGATGGCGCTCGCCCAGGCCAATCCAGCAGATGCGCGCGGGCAGGCCCTGGAAGGCAATGCGTTCGCCTGCCATGTCCAGCCAGCGGTGCAGACCGGCGTTATGGGGGAACAGCTCCTTCATCTTGGCGTCGGTCTTGCGGATGTCTTCCGGGTCGCCACTCAGTGCCACCCAGCGGAAGGGCCCCACGCCGCGGCAAAACAGCGGGCGCACATAGGCAGGCACAAAGCCGGGAAAGTCGAACGCATTCTTCACGCCCTGGTCAAAGGCCACCTGGCGGATGTTGTTGCCATAGTCCACGGTCGGTATGCCCATGGCCTGGAACAGCAGCATGGCCTTCACATGGTCGGCGCAGCTGCGCGCGGCGGCGGCAGTCAGATCGGCGTGTTGCGCCGGGTCTTTTTGCGCGGCCTTCCACTGCTCTACCGACCAGCCTGCCGGCAAGTAGCCGTTGATCAGGTCATGTGCGGACGTCTGGTCTGTCACCAGGTCGGGGCGGATGGCGGTGCCGGCCTTGCAGCGTTCGGCCAGCGCCGGCAGTATGCGCGCGGCATTCCCCAAGAGGGCGATGGACACGGCCTTTTTCTCGGCCGTGTATTTGGCGATGCGGGCCAGCGCGTCGTCCAGGTCGGTTGCCTGTTCGTCCACATAACGTGTACGCAGACGGAAATCGATGCTGCTTTGTTGGCATTCAATGGTCAGCGAGCAAGCTCCGGCGAACGTGGCCGCCAAGGGCTGCGCACCACCCATGCCACCTAGGCCCGCAGTCAGCACCCAGCGGCCACCCAGGTCGCCGTTGTAGTGCTGGCGTCCGGCCTCCACAAAAGTCTCATAGGTGCCCTGGACAATGCCCTGGGACCCGATGTAAATCCAGCTACCGGCCGTCATCTGGCCGTACATCATCAGACCTTTGCGGTCCAGTTCGTTGAAGTGTTCCCAATTGGCCCACTTGGGCACGAGGTTGGAGTTGGCGATTAACACGCGCGGCGCGCCTTCATGGGTGCGGAACACACCGACCGGCTTGCCGGACTGCACCATCAGCGTCTCATAGGGTTTCAGCTTGCGCAGGCTGTCCAGGATGGCCTCAAAGGCCGGCCAATTGCGCGCCGCCTTGCCAATGCCGCCGTAGACCACCAGCTCGTTCGGGTTCTCGGCCACCTCAGGGTCCAGGTTGTTTTGCAGCATGCGGTAGGCGGCTTCTATCTGCCAATTGGCACAGGAGAGCGTAGGGCCGCGGGGTGCGCGCACGGGGCGGGCGACACTGTCCTTGAAACGGTTGGCAGAGAGATCGGACATGGGCAGGCTCCTCAAGTAATTGGTGCTTGGAATTATTACTTGTCTATACAACTTGTGTCAACAGGGTTAAACTGTGGACAATCAGCCTGCCAGCGTTCCCCTGCCGCCTTGTGGAAAGATTCCTATTGATGCAACCCGCCTATCTCCAGGTCAAGACCTTTATCCAGCAGCACATCAGCTCGGGCGATTGGCGCCCGGGCGATCCAGTACCCAGCGAGGCCACACTGATGCAGCAGTTCGGCATCAGTCGCATGACGGTCAACCGGGCGTTGCGCGAGCTCACCGCCGAGGGCATGGTCACCCGAGTGCAGGGCTCCGGGACCTTTGTCGCCGAGCTTCACCGCATCGCCTCCAATCTGACGATCCGCGACATCCAGGAAGAAGTGGTGGAACGCGGCCATGTGCATGCCGCCCGTGTGTTGCTGAGCCAGACCGAAAAAGCCGCCCCCGCCTTGGCCAAGTCTCTGGGTCTGCGCACGGGCGCTCGGGTCTTCCACACGGTGCTGGTGCACCTGGAAAACGGTGTGCCCATCCAGCTCGAAGACCGTTATGTCAATCCGGCCGCGGCACCGCACTACCTGAAGACCGACTTCAACCAGACCACGCCCACACGCCACTTGTTGACCGAGGCCCCGCTGACCGAGGCCAGCTATTCGATTGAGGCCTGTCTGCCCACACCCGAGCAGGCCCAGCACCTGGAGATATCCGCACGCGAGGCCTGCCTGGCCATGGTGCGGCGCACGGTTAGCGGCGCGCAAGTGGCCAGCGTGGTGCGTCTGGTGTACCCGGGCTCACGCTACAGTTTTGCAGGGAGGTTTCAGGCATGACATGGCACACCATCCATCTGGCCGACGTGCCAGCCACACCCTGGCGCAATGGCGGCGGCTTGACCCGCGAACTGGCGGCATGGCCTGCACAGGGCGCATGGCGTTGGCGCATGTCGGTGGCCGAAGTCACTGCCAGCGGGCCGTTCTCGCGCTTCGCGGGCATCACACGCTGGTTCGCAGTTTTGAAGGGCGATGGCGTGGTGCTCACGGTACGCACGCCCGGCGACAGCGATGACGCCAGCGCCGGTGAACACCGACTGACAGCGGCTGACCCTGCCCTGTGTTTTGACGGTGGCGCGACCACGCATTGCACTTTGCTGGGCGGCCCTACCCAGGACTTCAACCTGATGGTGCAAAGCGACTGCCTGCCCGCCCGCATGGTGCGTGTGCAAGGAGACATGACGGCACTGGTGAATGCTACCAAAATAATAGCTGTATACGCAGTGGATTCGGGGGCTACCGTGCGATTTAATGCAGAAGACATTTTTCTGCCGGCCGGTACCTTGGTCTGGCGCACGGTGACCAAGGCGGTAACCGTGCACGTCCAGGGCAGCCAGGTGTTGTGGATGGAGTTGACGGGATGAGTGTTGAGGTTTGGATGCATTGCGACGCGGCCACCATGGCGCCTGGCGCGCAGCAGCCGTATGGACTGGTGGAGAACGCGGCACTCGTGGTGGAAGGCGACACGCTTGCCTGGGTGGGCCCCCACGCGGCCTTGCCATCCCAATGGATGGAGCGCTGCACGGTGTTGAACGATGCCGGTGGCGCACTGATCACCCCGGGCCTGATCGACTGCCACACCCACCTGGTCTATGGTGGCGACCGTGCCAACGAGTTCGAGATGCGGCTCAACGGTGCCAGTTATGAAGACATTGCCCGCGCGGGCGGTGGCATCGCCTCCACCGTGCAGGCTACCCGCACCGCCACCGCCGCAGAGTTGCAGTCCAGTGCCGCACGGCGTTTGCGCAAACTGGTCGCAGAAGGTGTGACCACCGTGGAGATCAAATCCGGCTACGGTCTGGCGCTGGAGCATGAACGCAAGTGCCTTGCCGTGGCGCGTGCGTTGGCGCAAGACCATGCAGTGGATGTGCGCACTACATTCTTGGGCGCACACGCCGTTCCGCACGAGTTTGCCGGTCGCACCGATGAATACCTCGATACCGTCCTGCAGATGCTGCCCGTGCTGCACGCCGAGGGCTTGGTGGACGCGGTGGACGGCTTTTGCGAACGCATTGCCTTCAGCACCACGCAGATGGAGCGCGTGTTTGCGGCGGCCCAGGCCTTGGGCCTTCCGGTGAAATTGCATGCAGAACAGCTCAGCGACAGCGGTGGCACCCAACTGGCCGCGCGTTATGGCGCGCTGAGTTGTGACCATCTGGAATGGCTGTCACCCGAAGGCGCGCAGGCCATGGCCGCCGCGGGAACGGTTGCCGTGTTGCTGCCCGGCGCCTTCTACTTTTTGCGTGAAACCAAGCTACCGCCCATTGGCTTGCTGCGCCAGCATGGCGTGCCCATGGCTGTGTCGACCGACAGCAACCCCGGCACCTCGCCCTGCACCTCTGTGCTGCTGATGCTGAACATGGCCTGCACCCTATTCCGACTGACACCCGAAGAGGCGCTAGCCGGCGTAACACGCAATGCCGCCGCCGCACTGGGGCTGCAAGACCGCGGCGTGTTGGCAGCCGGCAAACGTGCGGACTTTGTGTTGTGGGATGTGCAACGCCCGGCCGAGCTGAGCTACGCGCTGGGCGGCAACCCCCGCATTCAAACCATTTTCAAGGGACAAGCAGTGTCATGAGCACACCACCACCAGTCTTCACGCTGCAGCAGGGCACCGTGCCGCTGTTGGTCAGCATGCCGCACATTGGCACACACATTCCATCTGAGTTGCAACCCGACTACGCGCCCCGCGCGCTAGAAGTGGAAGACACCGACTGGCATTTGCACACGCTGTACAACTTTCTGGGTGAGTTGGGCGCCAGTGTGTTGACACCCAGCACCTCGCGCTACGTGATCGACCTGAACCGCCCGCCAGACGATACGCCCATGTACCCCGGCGCCGCCAATACCGAGCTGTGCCCCACCCACTTTTTCACCGGCGAACCGCTGTACCAGCCGGGCCAGGCACCTGCTCCCGCAGAACGCCTGCGCCGCCGCGAGACCTATTGGCAGCCTTACCACAGCGCATTGGCCGGCGAACTGGCGCGTTTAAAAGCGCAGCACGGCTATGCGCTACTGTGGGATGCACACAGCATCCGCTCACAACTACCCTGGCTGTTTGACGGCCGCCTGCCGGACCTGAGCATTGGCACGGCCAGCGGCGCCAGTGCCGATGCCCGCATTGCTGACGCGGCCCTGCAGGCCTGCGCCAGCTTCCCACACATCAGCACCGTACTCAATGGCCGCTTCAAGGGCGGCTACATCACTCGCCATTACGGCCAGCCCGCCAACAGCATCCACGCCATCCAGCTGGAGATGTGCCAGCACCTCTATATGCAAGAAGAGGCACCCTACGCCTATGACGCCGAGGTGGCGATCCGTATCCAGCCGGTGTTAAATGAAATGGTCGCCAGCTCCCTTGCTGCTTGCCGGAGTTGCTATGAAAGGTGAAGCAAAGCAGTATTTCGCACCCCAGGCCTGGGTGCAGGGTGCATGGGCCTATAACGTTCTGTTGGGGGTCGGGGCAGACGGCACCTGGAGCGAGGTACAGGCCCATGCAACCGCGCAACAACAAGCGGGCACCACACGCTTGGGAGGCCCGGTGTTGCCAGGTGTGGTCAATGCCCACAGCCATGCCTTCCAGCGCGCCATCGCCGGCCTGACCGAGCGGCGCAGCAGCGGTGCTGGCGCGAGCGATGACTTCTGGAGCTGGCGCGACCGCATGTACTCCGCCGCCAACCGAATCTCGCCCGACCAGCTGGAGGCCGTTGCCAGCCAGCTCTATGCCGAACTGCTGGCCGGTGGTTACACGCAGGTATGCGAATTCCACTACCTGCACAACGGGTTGGACGGTGCCCCCTATGCCAATGCTGCCGAGATGTCACTCGCCCTGGTGCGCGCGGCCCAGCGCACCGGCATGGGCCTGACGCTGCTGCCCACCCTGTACATGCGCTCGGGCTTCGCGGCCAACGGGCTGCGCGAAGACCAGCGCCGCTTTGCGTCCACACCCGAGAGCATTGGGCGGGTTGTCGAAGCCGTGCAGGCACAGACACAAGGCGATACCCGCATCAACGTAGGTGTGGCCATCCACTCGCTACGCGCGGTCAGCCCCCAGGCGCTGACGGAGCTGGCTACCTATGCGAAGCAAGGTGGCCTGCCGGTGCACATCCACATTGCTGAACAAACGCAGGAAGTAGACGACTGCCTGGCCCAGACCGGTCAGCGCCCGATTGAATGGCTGCTGAACCATGTCGAGGTGGATGCCCGCTGGAACCTGGTTCACGCCACCCACACCACGCCCCATGAACTGGCCGGCGTGCAGGCACGCGATGCATCCATCGTCATCTGCCCTGCCACCGAGGCCAACCTCGGGGACGGCGTGTTTGACCTACCAGGTTATGCCGCGGTGCGCGGAACCTGGTCAATAGGCTCGGACAGCCACGTCACCCGCCGCTGGAGCGAAGAGCTGCGCCTGCTGGAGTATTCGCAGCGCCTGACCCAGCGCAAACGCAATGTATCTGCACAGGCCTTGGGGCCCTTGAGCAGCGCTGCAGCCTTGCTGGATGCTGCCATGGCTGGCGGTCACAACGCCACCGGCTTGGCGCTGGGCGGCATTGCAGTGGGCCAGCGCGCAGACTTTGCCGTGCTGGATCTGCAGTCACCCGCCTTACTGGGCGTGCCCGCCGACCACCTGCTGGATGCGTTGGTCTTCTCCAGCCCGGACGCACGTTTTGAATCCGTATCCGTGGCGGGGCAGCCCGCACAGTGGCACAACGACGCCGGTTTTGTTCCGGCCATGCGTACACTCTGGGGATGACAGCTCCACAACCCCGCAACCCCCTGCACGGCAAGACGCTGGAAGCCATTGTCACCGAGCTGGCCGCACACTACGGTTGGGAAGGCCTGGGCCAGCGCATACCTGTGCGCTGCTTCACGTTTGAGCCCAGCGTCAGCTCCAGCCTGAAATTTCTGCGCAAAACGCCCTGGGCGCGTGAGAAGGTCGAAGGGCTCTACCTGTTCATGCTGCGCGAAGCACGCCGCCAGGGAGCTTGAGTCATGGAACACACCGACACCACCGACCAGCGCCTGACCGATCTGGAGATCAAGGCCAGCTTTGCCGAAGACCTGCTGGACCAGCTCAACCAGGTCATCGTGCGCCAGCAACAGGAGATTGATCTGCTGATGCGCGAAGTGCGCGACCTGCGCCAGCACATGCCCGAAGGCGCTGGCCCAGCACCAGGGCGGGCCAGCGAAGAACTACCGCCGCACTACTGAGCCGCGCGGCAAGCCCCTTACATGCGGGCTACGGTGCTGCCGGTGTTGCGCACCTTGTCACCCACCTGGAAGCCCGGGTCGTTCGTGAAATCAAAACTGGCCTTGCTCTCATTGGCATAGATCACGGTGACGGTCCACACCTTGTGGGTCTTGATCTTTTCTTCAATCATTTTGCCGGCATAGGCTCCGCCAGCCGCACCGGCCAGCGTGGCCAGGTCCTTGCCCAAACCACCGCCCACCTGGTTGCCCAGCACAGCACCCAGTGCACCGCCGGCCAGTACACCCACGGCGCTGTATTCACCAGCCTTCTCGGTCACGGTGATGGACAACACGCGGCCGCATTCCGCACAGGCGGGTGCCGCAGTCTGCGCAGCAGCAGGTGCGGCCGGTGTCGCTGCAACCGGGGCTGGGGCCGAAGCCGAAGCCGAAGCCGAAGCCGGAGCCGGAGCCGGAGCCGGAGCCGGAGTAGCCGCCGCCTTGGCCTTGGCCGCAGCCAGGGCCTGGTCGTATTCGGCCTTGGCGTCGCGGCGGCACTGCAGACGGGCGTTGGACGATGTTTCGTCGTTGCACAGCTTCTTGTCGCTGTCGTAACGGGCCAGTGCGGCTTTGTTGTCGGCGGCGAGCTGGGCGTTTGCTGGGGTAGCGGCCCAGGCGCCGGCTGTCTGAGCCGCCACGGCCAGGGTGATGGCCAGGTGCAGGAAGTGTTGTTTCATGTCGGGGCGCAATAAAGTGGTGAAGAGCTGCACTATAGGCGAGCAGGTTGACGATTGTTATACTGTATAGATAAACAGTCTTTATCATGCAACCCAACCCTCCGCTCGCCTACGCCGAGCTGCACTGCCTGAGCAGTTTCAGCTTCCAGCGTGGTGCGTCTCAACCGGAGGAGCTGGTGCAGCGGGCAGCAGCACTGGGCTATAGCGCGCTGGCCATCACCGATGAATGTTCAGTGGCGGGGGTGGTGCGCGCCCATGTCGAGGCGCAGACACACACGCTCAAGTTGTTGCCAGGGGCGGAGTTTTCGGTGGCACTGGACTCGGGCCAGCGCTTCACCGCGGTGGTGCTGGTGCACAACCTGCAGGGCTGGGGCAACCTGTGCCAGTTCATCACCGTGGCACGCCGGGCCGCACCCAAGGGGCAGTACCAGGTGGGCTGGCTGGGCGTCGCCAACCAGGCCCTGTGGGCGCAACTCACCCACTGCGAAATTCTGCTGTTGTTCCCGGATGCTATGAATATGGAAGCGGCTTATGCAGTATCTACCGGGGCTAGAGGCCTATTTGGCTCAAGCCTTTGGCTGGCTGCGGCGTTCCACCTGGGGACTACGGATGCACTGCGGCGGGTGCGCCTGCAGCAGTTGTCGGCACTCAGCGGGGTGCCCATTG
This sequence comes from uncultured Rhodoferax sp., assembly GCA_963513355.1. GTDB lineage: Bacteria > Pseudomonadota > Gammaproteobacteria > Burkholderiales > Burkholderiaceae_C > Allorhodoferax. The sequence continues at coordinate 131,594 of CAUPQG010000013.1, forward strand.
TGGCCACGGGGGGCGTGCGCATGCATGTGCGCTCGCGCAAACCCTTGCACGATGTGATGACCGCCATACGGCTGGGCCAGCCGGTGGCGCAATGTGGTTTTGCCCTGCAGTCCAATGCCGAGCGGCACTTGCGCGCGCGCGCACGGATGGCGGCGCTGTACCCGGCAGAGTGGCTGACCAACACCCTGGCAATTGCTGACCGCTGCACCTTTGATTTGCGGGAGATCGCCTACCACTACCCGGTGGAGTCTGTGCTACCCGGCCAGACGCCCGCGCAGACCTTGCGCCAGTATTGCGAAGAAGGCGCGCGGGAGCGCTATCCGGCGGGCATGCCGGCAGATATCCACGTGCGGGTGGAGCATGAACTGGCGCTGATTGCCGAGCTGCGGTTCGAGATGTACTTCTTAACCGTGCATGACATCGTGCGCTTTGCCCGCAGCCAGGAGATCCTGTGCCAAGGCCGTGGTTCGGCCGCCAATTCTGTGGTGTGTTACTGCCTGCACATTACCGAGGCCAACCCCGCCGAGACATCGCTCCTGTTCGAGCGTTTCATCAGCCGTGAACGCAACGAGCCGCCCGATATCGACGTCGACTTTGAGCACCAACGCCGCGAAGAGGTCATCCAATACATCTATGCCAAATACGGCAGGGAACGTGCGGCCATCGCCGCCACCGTCATCAGCTACCGCCCACGCAGCGCGCTGCGGGACGTGGGCCATGCACTCGACATCCCCGAAGTGCTGATCACCGAACTGTCCAAGGAACACCCCGGCATGTACAGCCGCGAAGTGCTGGTCGAGCGGCTGCAAAGCGCTGTAGACCGTTTAGGACCCGACTGCGTGCCGCCGCCACTGGACCGCCTGGAGTTGTGGATGTCACTGGCTACACAACTGCAACGTTTTCCGCGCCATCTGAGCCAGCACGTGGGCGGGTTTGTGCTGACGCAAGGGCCGCTGACCCGGCTGGTGCCGGTGGAAAACGCCGCCATGCCAGACCGCTCCATCATTCAATGGGACAAGGACGACCTGGCTGCTGTGGGCCTGATGAAGGTGGACGTGCTGGCCCTGGGCATGCTCAGCGCCATACGCCGCTGCCTGGCGCTGGTCACGCAATGGCACACGCTACCCAGCCCCATGCGCATGCAGGACATTCCGCGCCAAGACGAAGCGACCTTCGACATGATTTGCAAGGCCGACACCGTGGGGGTGTTCCAGATCGAGAGCCGTGCGCAGATGAGCATGTTGCCGCGCTTGCGGCCCCGCAACTACTACGATCTTGTGGTGCAGGTGGCCATCGTGCGGCCGGGGCCGATTCAGGGTGGCATGGTGCACCCCTACCTGAAGGCACGCAAGGACCCTGACAATGTTCAGTACCCCAGCGATGCCCTGAAAGAAGCCCTCCGGCGTACGCTGGGTGTACCCATCTTTCAGGAGCAGGTGATGCAGATCGCCATGCTGGCGGCCAGCTTCACACCGGGCGAGGCCGATGCCCTGCGCCGCTCCATGGCAGCCTGGAAGCGCACAGGCGGTGTGCACAAATTCCACGACCGCTTCATCACCGGCATGCTGAAGAACAACTACACGCCAGAGTTCGCCGAAGCCATCTTCCGCCAGATGGAGGGCTTTGGGGAATACGGCTTCCCCGAGAGCCATGCCGCCAGCTTTGCGCTGCTGGTCTATATCAGCTGCTGGCTCAAATGGCACCACCCGGCCTGCTTTTTGGCCGCGATGCTCAACAGTCAGCCGTTGGGTTTTTATGGCCCGTCGCAACTGGTGCAGGACGCGCAACGCCATGGTGTGGAAGTGCGCGCCGTGGACGTGTCGCACAGCGACTGGGACTGCACGCTGGAGCCCATGGCATCAGGCGATACAGGCCACCCTGCCGTGCGCCTGGGCTTGCGCATGGTCAGTGGTCTGCGCCAGGACGTGGCGGCGCGTATCTACACCGAGCGGGGGCAACAGGCATTCGCCAACACCCAGGATCTGGCCTTGCGCTCTGGCTTGAACGAAGCCGACCTCAAGTCACTGGCCAGTGCTGATGCCTTGTTATCCCTGTCGGGCCATCGCCGCCAACAGGTGTGGGACGCTTCTGCCCTCAAGCCCGCGCCCGCGTTGTTGCGGGGCATACCCATTGAGGAGGATGAACTTTTGCTGCCCGCTGCCGAAGAGGGCGAGGAAGTGGTGTTTGACTACGCATCACTAGGCCTCACGCTTCGCAGCCACCCCTTGGCATTGCTACGCAACGAACTTGTGAAGAAAAAGCTGCTAACCGCAGCACAGTTGGCCAGCCTGCCACACGGCCGCCTGGTGCGGGCCTGCGGCATGGTCACCATGCGCCAGCGCCCCCAGACCGCCAAGGGGGTGGTCTTCATCACCCTGGAGGACGAGACCGGCAGTGTCAACGTGATCGTGTGGAAAGCGATACGCGAGCGCTTCCGCCAAGAGGTCTACCGCTCCCGCATGCTGGCGGTGTATGGCGTGTGGCAACGTGACGAAGAAAGTGGCGGCAACGTTCGCCATGTAATTGCAAAAGCGCTGGTGGACCTGACGCCCATGCTGGGAGATCTGGCCACCACAAGCCGCGATTTCCATTGAGGGGTGGCTGCTATCAAGTAGCTGCCCAGGCCTGGGTTGCTGTCACCACTGCACACACCATCAACATGACGCCTATGGCACGCGCCATTGCACTCTGGCGTGCACGCAGGAAGGCGCGCGACCGCAAAGCCAACGCAGCCACTGTGCCGTAAACCGCTATCTGCGTTCCTACGGTGATCAGACACAGGGCCAAAGTCTGTGCAAGCAGTGAGGGTGTGTCTGCGCGCACAAATGCCGGAAACAGCGCAAGGGTAAACGCATAGGCCTTGGGATTGAGCAGGCAGGTGGTGACCGCTTGGCGGTAAATAGTGGTGCCAGACAAGGGGACCACATCGGTCTGCGTGGGTGCAGCAGTGTTGGCACTGCGTAATATCCCCCAACCGATCCATAGCAGGTACAACGTACCCAAGATCAACATGACGCGAAACAACTGGGGGAACAACACCATTAACGCGGCCATACCGGTCGCACCCACGATGACATGGATGGCACCGCCGGTTGCAATGCCTAGCACGGAGCTGACCGCACCCGCGCGCCCAGCACCCAGGCTGCTAGCCATCACATAGGCCATGTCCATGCCGGGCAGCAGTATGACGGCGAGAACCGCCAGGAAGTAGAGCCAGAGATCGGGTGCCATGGTGTTTGTCCTTTGTCGCAGAGTAGTTAAAGGCTGCAGTCTAGGATTCATATAGGTCTTTCTATGTCCTATATCGGGCGTACGATGGACCCCATGGAAAAACCCCTGCAACGCGTGCTGACCGCGCTGGAGCTGCTGCAATCCCACGCCAGCCTGAGTGGCGCGCAGCTGGCCGAACTGATCGGCGTGAACCGCCGCACGGTGCGGCGCTACATCGTTGAGCTGGAAACTTTTGGCGTTCCGATCCGCAGCACACGCGGGCGTGACGGGCACTACGCGCTGATGCCCGGCTACAAACTGCCACCCATGATGTTCAGCAACGACGAAACGCTGGCCTTGTCGGTCGGCCTGCGCGTGGCGCGGGATCTGGGTCTGAGCGACATGACACCAGCTGTAGCCAGCGCGCAGGCCAAGCTGGACCGTGTGATGCCCAAGGCACTCAAGCGAAAAATCGGCGATCTCAATGCCGTAGTAGCGCTGGACCTGGCCCCACCCCAGGCGCAAAGCGGCAGCGAATTCTTTGCGGAGGTTACGACGTGCGCCAGCGCCGGACAAACCCTGCGCATGCACTACTGTGCGCTGGATGGCAGCGTGACAGAGCGCGAGGTTGACCCCTATGGCATGGGGCACCTCAACGGTTCCTGGTATGTGGTGGGGTACTGTCACCTGCGCCGTGGCCTGCGCTCATTCCGGCTGGATCGTGTGCAGGCGGTGCAGGCTTGTCCCAAATCCTTTGGTGTACCAACGGCATTTAATGTATTGCGATACCTGCGGGAATCGATTGCCGCCATCGAGCGCGCACATGCCATCGTGGTGCACCTCCCGGGTGCCGAGATGACGGAGGCTCGGCGTGCCATCCCGTCCAGCATGGGCAAGCTGACGCAGAAGCGGGGTCACATCCTGTTAGAGGCGCAGGCCGACGATCTGGATTGGTTTGCGCGTGAGTTGGCACGTTTGAAGCTGGAGTTCGAAATCCTCAAACCCAAGGCTTTAAAGACCGCACTGTCAAAACATTTGCAGCGCCTCTTGCAGGTGCACGTGTAAGGTCGTGCCAGCCAGGTTGCCGCTCGACAAGCATGGTCGCAGCCACGAGTTCCTGGGGGGAGTGGCAGGTAGAATCCGCCCAAAACTCAAACAGGGAGTAGAAAAGAAATGACAGAACTGACTTTACCCATGCACATGGGCACAAGCCCACCATTGGCGAAAAGCGCCCAACACGGGCGCGATTTTGCCGACACCGAGCCTGCGGCCGCCAACACTTTGGAGATCGCCTTCACCGGCTCCGGCAGCGAATACTTCCGCATCTGGATCGTCAATCTGTTGCTCACGCTGGTGACACTGGGCATCTATTACCCTTGGGCCAAAGTGCGGCGCCTGCGCTACTTCCATGGCAACACGCTGGTGGGCGGCAGGCCGCTGGGCTTTCATGCCGACCCCAAGAAAATGCTCAAAGGGTACCTGCTGGTCGGCGTGCTGCTGGCCTTGTACTCCGTGGCGGGCAACTTCCACGCGGTGGCGGGGCTGGTGGCCTTTGTTGCGGTGATGCTGATCTGGCCTGCGCTGTTGAAGTCGTCCATGCAGTTCCGTCTGGCCAATACCAGCTGGCGCGGCCTGCGTTTTCGTTTCACCGGCGATCTGCGGGGTGCCTATGCGGCCATGCTGCCGTTGTTTGTGCCGGCCTTGTGTCTTGTTGCGGCGGGCACGTTTGTTCCAGATCAGGAGCAGCCTCCGATGTGGTACCTCTATGTCACCGGCAGTGTCATGGTGGGCTTGGTCGTGGTGTCACCATGGCTGTTTCAGCGCCTGAAGGCCTACCAGCATAACCACTACGCGCTGGCTTCGCAGCACACCCGTTTCCATGCCACGATTGGCATGTTTTACAAGTTGTTTGCCGAGGTGCTGGTGGTCTATCTGGCCATTTCCGTAGTGCTAGGTGTGGTGCTCACTGTAGCTGCGTTTGTCGGTATCGCCGTGCTAGGTTTGTCTGGAAACCCATTTACCCAGGGAGAAAACGCCAAATCGATGTGGCTCATGGCGGCCGCGGTGTTCGGATTCATCGCGCTGACCTTGCTGTTTGTGTCATTGATCAAGCCCTACGTGGTGACCCGCCTGCAAAACCTGGTGTGGGCCCAGACCCAGACTGAAGACATCCGCATCCACAGCAGGCTGAAGGCGCGTTCCATGGTGTGGCTGTCTATCAAGAACTGGTTCTTGGTGGTCTTCACGCTGGGACTGTACTGGCCGTTTGCGGCTATCGCCCGCGCCCGCATGCAGTTGGAGGTAGTCAGTGTCGCCAGCCGGATCGATCTGGACGCATTGGTCAGCCACGCACGCAGCCATGAAGGCGAGGCTGCTGGTGACGCCGCGGGTGACCTCTTCGGCCTGGACATCGGTTTCTGATTGTGTCGATGCTTACTGCCCCTGCGGTTCTGCCCGGCCTGTACTTTGATGGCCAGCACGGCAAGGGGCATGCGGTGCAGTTGCAACTGGACGGCTTGCAGTTGCGCATTGTGGGTGAAGGTGTTGACCGCACGGTGGCACTGCACAACCTGCAGTGGCCCGAGCGCACCCGCCACGGCATACGGATTGCGCACCTGAACGACGGTGGCTCAGTGCAGTCTGAGGACAGCGCTGCATGGGACGCATGGAGCCAGGCGGCTGGACTGAACGATTCCCTGGTCGTGCGATTGCAACAGAGCTGGCGTGGTGTGGTGCTGAGTGTGCTGCTGCTGGTCACACTCATCGTTACGTTGCAGCAGTGGGGAGTGCCCATTGCCGCGCGCGCCGCGGTGGCCTTGATCCCCCGCACGGTAGACACTGCAATCGGTGACTACGCCCAGACCGCAGTTGATGAGCAGCTGATGGAACCCAGTACCCTGCCGGAACACCGTGCGCAGCAAATACGCGACGCGTTAACCAAGGCCGTGGCCGGCATGCCCGAAGGCGCAGTGCCAGAGTGGCAGCTGGTACTGCGGGCCAGCAAGATTGGGCCCAACGCCCTGGCCCTGCCCAATGGCACCATCATCTTGACCGACGAAATGGTGGAAATGGTTGACGGCAATGTGGACGTGTTGGTTGGCGTGCTGGCACACGAGCTGGGCCACGTGCAGCAACGCCACGGTATGCGCATGCTGGTGCAGGTGACCGCGTTGGGCGCCATTGCCAGCACCGTGCTGGGCGACTTCAGCAGCCTGCTGGCCAGTGTGCCCGTGCTGATGGGCCAAGCCAGCTACTCCCGCCAGGCTGAGCGTGAAGCCGATGCAATGGCCGTGGATGTGCTGCGCCATGCGGGCCTGTCACCCACTGTCATGGTGACGATGTTTGACAAGCTGGGCGCGTGGCGTGAGCGCGAGGAACAAGACGCACGCGACAAGTTGAAGACCCGCAGCCAGGAAGCGCCCGCTGGCAATGCGCAAGGCGATCCCCTGTCATGGCTTGGCATTGCATTTGCCTCGCATCCTGCGGACGCGCAGCGGGTACAGTTTTTCCAGGACGCGGCGCGTAACCCGGCGCGGTGATACCAGGACCCAGCTGGCACCACCTTGTGCAGCAAAAGTGTGGGTGTGAACAAAGCATTCAACAACGCGGCGCCCTGCCTGGTTCACACGATTGGTGCGTTTACCTCGGGTGCGCTGGATGCCTATTTGGACCATCAGAACTTGGCGTTTAAGGGCCTCAGCGGCAGCAACGCGTTCAAGCTGCGCATCTTTCGCGAGACAGAGTGGACAGTGGGCATGCTGCTCGCCTCGGCCTGCTTGCCCAAGCACCACACAGCGTGCATGCCATCGAACGCCCGTCGACCATAGGCCTGATGCACCTCTTTGATATCACCGGTATGAAGCAATTGCTGCACCACGCGGTGGCTGTTGCAGCTGGGAGAATTGGAGTTGGTAGACGTGCTGGTTACCAACAACACGCAAGAGCTCGCCAAACTGCCGATGCCGTAACTGGATAACTGGGCGCTAGCCCTCGTGGAATATGAGTAGGTAGCTATAAAAATAGTAGTGTATTGGGGGCGCCGCCTGATCACCTTTCACTGTGGTTTGTGACATCGACTAGGTTCGTTGAAGGCGAGTCTGCATTTCTTAAAGCATCACTTCCGTTAAAGACACTTAGCTGACTTCCGATTTACTCTAAAGCAGTCAGTGGCAACCTACAAATGACCGGAACGTCACCGCTCGCGGAGAACCCGCACTCTTCAGGTGTGGGTACGGGTAGATTGCCATATTGAGTTGCATAGCTCCCACGCAATGACCTACGACGTAGCGTCTTTGGCGATACGGCTCCTAGCGATTCCAGCAAAACACGCAAACGCCAAGCCAAACGGCACGCCGATGTATAGGAAGCCCTGCAAGGCCAATACAACTGCCACCCCTTGAAACACGAGCATACGCTCTGGTGTTTGCCAACCCCGAAACGCCAGCCAACCTGCGGCGCCCACCACCGCAGCCACTTGAAGAGCGGTGGTGTACCCCTGGTCCTCGGCAAGGCGCCTCAGACCTGGCAGAGGAAATGCCGTGTTCGATATCCACGACCAAGCGCCGGCTACCGAGAAGGCAACAGCCCAAACACAAATCAGAAGGAAATCGGATAGTCGGCCCATTGTTTTTACCGCAGCTTAACGTTGGCCGTGAATGGGCAGCAACGACTCACACATCATTGAAGAATGGCGAGCATGCTGGCCGCCATTGGGGGTCCATTCGACGAACCTGTTAAGCATGAGCCCTCCCGGACTTGGGCCAACGTCCGAAGTAGAACAGGACAACCAAGGTCGCGACCCGAGTTCCCCAAGCTAACAGAGCTGCCCAGACCGGTGCGGGATCACCGCCAGGCCTGAACTGCGACTGAATCAGGGGAACATTCGTATCCACAAACGTCATTCCTACCGCTCCAGCGAGTACCATCACCAAGACAAAAGCGAATGCGACGGCCCTGGAGGAAATCTGGCGGAACATGGCATGGACAAACAACCACGCGACAACGGCGACAACTAGAACCGCAATAGAAGAGCCGAAGGTGGATTCGCTCATGCTTAGAGTGATGTAGATGGGCGAACATCCTGGGATCCCAGGATTTCCGACGGGATATACCCGTACTTCACTTTCGAATGCTCATCGACCAGATAACGGCGAGGCCCATAGAGGCATAATTCGCAGCCATTTCCCAAAGAACGTGAAGCCATTTTCATCCCCTAAACCCTGTCGCCTATTCTGGCGATATTTGGTCAATGCCGAATTGATCTTCTCGACGATTCATGATGCTTGACTATAGCCCAGTGGACTACCTACATGAACGTCAGCTTCCGCCCCACTGCGGCGAGAATATCCGACGCTTAATGGTACGTGTGAGTAAGCCATAAGGCGTGTTCACGAGAGAATGCTTGATAGCTCACAACAGAGACGATACTGAAAGCAACGAGTACGAGCGCGGCAATAGAGACGAGCCACCGTGATCGAAGGAAATACTTTGCAGCCAATAGTGCTGAGACTTCTGCAACGAACAGACAGATCCAAGTTGGCCAAAAACCGAAGCCAAAGACATCTTCAAAGGCAGTTCCAGCAAAGTGAGCTACAAGCTCTGCGTCAGAACTTGCTACCACGCGATTGATGTCTTGCAGGAGCGCAGCAAATGGAAAGAGCGAAGTTGCGCATAGAAGGAAGAGTAGTACTAATCGGATGACGATGTGCATCTTCAATGCGGCTTGGCTTTGGAATATCTAGCGCTTATGCGGGATTGCATCGTAGTTAGAACGGTATTGGACCATGCAAACGAATGTCTCCTTCCGCCCCGGAGCGGCGGCGATGCTAGGCACTAAGCAATGGTCCAGCAGCCCAGATTTTAGGCGCTAGAACTGGCTTTCAGTCTGGTTGCTTGAGTCGAAAACTCCGCAGAACAAGAGGAAGCATCAACCCTGCGCCGAGAACAAACCCAAGTATTGAGTTTGCGTCCCGTATGGGCTTTGTATGACCAATCATTGCGGAGATAGAAAGCATTGCTAATCCGAAGCTAGCAAAGACGAAAACTCGCAAAACGACTACTGTGATGGTTGAAGAGGATATGAGATGTACCGCACGTGTTGCAAATAGTGAGGCGTTCAAACATGCGGCAAAAGCAATGCCAAGACCTAAACATACGAAGAAATCAAGATATGGTGAAACTCCGATGTACATGTATTTTTAGGCCCTAAGCGTATGCAATGAAGCGAATGCGGTGGATAGTCGCAGCTTTAAGGTTTTAACTTAAATTGGAAAACACGGCCAACTGTCTGCTTCCGCCCCGTACCTGCCGTTTCAAGCAATCCCAAACTCTGCCGACACAGACCACGGCGCCCTGACCAATTTTCAATCGCCCAACTGCTGCCACAGTTGATCAAATGCCCCCTGAAACTGCCGCAGCAGCGTAGCGTCATTCGTCGCCACCAGATTCTCTTCATTGTGTGAGCAAGCACTGCGCGTCCAGTTGTAGCTGCCGTTCAGCAACCACTGCCCATCAAAAATCGCAAACTTGTGGTGCATGTGTGCGTCGGTGCGGTCCACTACCGTGGGCACACCGGCTGCGCGCAGGCGCGTGACATCGCTGCCCGAGTCGGTCTCCTTGTCGTTGTCGGTGACAAAGCGCAAAGCCACACCACGCGCGTGTGCAGCCAAAACCTCCTGGGCGATGCGGTCGTCAGAAAGGGTGAAGACGCAGAAGTCCACACTGCGCCGTGCGCTGCGGAAGTGTTGGACGATGGTGTTGAGACAGGCCTCACCGGGACTAAACACGGCATTGGAGCGCGTGGCCTGCGCGGGCGCACGGGCCACATCCAGCGCGCGCACCACAGCTTCCAGCCAGCGCAGCACGGACATGGGGTCTTGCGCTTGCGGTGGCGCCAACCGGTTGCGCGCCAGTGTGAAGGCGTGGTTGCGCAATTGGCGGAAACCGTCTTCCGGTGGCTGGGCCTGGCGCAGGGTCTGGGCCAGGCTGTGCTTTTCGTCGTCGTCCAAGCGCAGGTCTGCCAGAGAGGCGTCCAACTGGCCCAGCAGGTTTTCCATGTCGGCGGGCGTGGCCGTTGTAGTCATCACGTTCCACCCTCGGCCTTCTTGCTACCGCCGCCGTGCGGGCGTGTGGTCCGGGGCTCGTTGGCCTTGGCCAGCAACAGTTCCAACCGTTTACTGATGCTATGGTCCAGGTCCATGCGTTTTTCGGTCGCGGTAATCAACGGCATGATGACCTTGCGGTAGGTTACGGCCAGTTGCAGCACGGCTTCGGCCATTTGTTTGCCTTCGCTGTCACCGGTCGATTCACCGCTTGGCTTGAGGTCATCCACCGCGCGGCTCACGTCCAGCAGCGCATTGGCAATACGGGTCGATCCGTCGGCATCCTCACCACCGGCCTTGCGTTGGCGCAAAAAGTCGCCGCAAATGGCTTGCCAACGTGCCGTTTCTTCGGCGGTGGCGCTGCCCATCAGCTGCGCCAGTTTGAGCAGATTCTCTTGTGCACCGGTGGTCAGCGTTTGGGCCTCACCGCGGTAGTGGTCGCGCAGCAGGGCATTGAGCTCGTCGTCGTGCATCAGCGGCGTGATCTTGGCCGCCAGTTTGGTCATGTTGCGGTAGCTGCCCTGCAGCTTGAACGGTGGCTCGGTGCGGTAGCTGTCGCGTTGCGCGGCGGATTCGATGTAGGCACCATTGACCTTCAACAGCAGGTCGCGCGCGCGGAACAGGCGCTTTAGCAACTCGGTCAGCTCATCCAGCTCGGCACTGCTGTACGCATGGGCAAAGTCGCCGCTGGCCACCTCTTCACCCTGTGCCATGCGCACCAGCAATTGCACATCCTTCGGGTCGCGTGATGACAGTGGCGCCAGTGCCGGGTTGGCTGTCAGGCTGTTTTCGATGTAGGACAGCGCAAACAAGGCCTCGCGCCCGGCCAGCACGTCGCCCAGGTTGTAAATGTCAGCGCGGTTGGCCAACATATCGGGGATCTTGAAGACCTCGCCGGACTCGGTGTAGGGGTTGCCCGCCATCGCAATCGCAAAACGCTTGCCGCGCATGTCGTAACTGCGGGCCTGTCCCTGCCACATGCCTTCAATGCGGCGTGTGCCGTCGGCCAGGCCGATGAACTTTTGCAAAAACTCTGCGCTGGTGTGCTGGATGTCGTCCAGGTACAGCATCACATTGCTGCCCATGGCCAGGCCCAGGTTCAGCTTCTCCAACTCTTGGCGTGCAGCACTGTTGGCGGCGGATGCCGGGTCCAGCGCGGTCACATCATGGCCCAGTGCCGGGCAGTTGATGCGCACAAACACCAGGCCCAGCCGGTCGGCCACGTATTCCATCAGCGTGGTCTTGCCATAACCCGGTGGAGAGATCAGCAACAGCAGGCCCATGCGGTCGGTGCGGCTGCCCGCGCCGGTGGTGCCGATCTGTTTGGCCAGGTTGTCGCCAATCAGCGGCAGGTAGACCTCGTCGATCAGGCGGTTGCGCACAAAGCTGGGCAGGGGCTTTGCCTGGAACTGTGCCAGGCTGAGCCGGGTCTTCTCGGTGCTGATCAGGCTATGGTGCAAACGCTTCAACGCCTGGAAGCCGGGCACCACACGGTCGCGGTGGAAGGCATAGCGACGCCAGAAGTCATTCAGGTTCAACACCATGCGGCCGTTGTCCACGCGCGGGTGTTCACCGCGCAGGCCTTCTACCGTGGAGTCCAGCGCGGCATTGACCCGCCGGCGCTGCACCGGCACAGCCATTAGGCTGGCTGCGTCGTCAACCCAAGCTTGCAGGGCTGGGTCTTTTTGACTGGCGAACGCCTTGACCCAACTACGCGCCTGCTCCCAACGCTCGGTGGGCGCCGATGCCTCCAGGCTGCGCTGCCAGTCGGGCCATTGGCCACCGCGCTCCAGCTCGCGCTGCAGGGCCGCTGCCAGGTCTTCACCCGCACCGCTGATGACCCATAACTCCGCGCCACTCTCGTTGGCTACTTCGCGCACCAGATAGGCAGCTGATTGGGCGCACAGGGACGCCAAGCGTTCGGCCTCATCCGCGCCGTCGGTTGACGGCTGCAGCTCAAAGCGAGTAGCTTTGGCGAATGCCGCCAGTGCCTGGGCACACTCCTGCTCCAGGGCCACCAGGCTATCGCGCGCACCAAACAGTTGCTGCACTTGCAATGCAGAGCGTGCGCGGCGGTGCAAAGATTCGCGTTCAGCACCAAAACGTCCGTCTTGCCAGTAGAGCAAAGCCAGCGCCCGCTCGGTAGGGCCCCAGGCCAGTAGACCGGCTGCGTCCTGCATCGCGGCCAGCGCGCTGAAGATACGGGTGGCGTCCTCGTCGTGCACGCCTTTCTCGTAGCCGTCCTGGTAGCGCTCGGCAGAAAATTGCCGCACGTGGTCCAGCAGCGGGGCGTGGCCGTCTGGCCCCAGCGCGATCAGTTCGATGATGCGGACCCAGGGGTGTGGCGTGGTGCCTTGTAGCGTGGCGTCGAGCAGGCAGCCGGCCAAATACTCAGCACGGCTGATAGTGGCGGTCTCGGATGGCAGGGCCTGCTGCCAATAGGGCTTGTAGGTGTCCAGGGCGGCATCGTTGACAGGCACCAGGTAGTCCGTGCCGGTCAGGTGATAGGCCAGGCCGTCGCCATTGGGCACCAACGTCAGTTCCAGCGGGTGGCGGCTGATGGTGAAGCTGTGGTTGCCCAGGCGCAGGTTGTTGCCGCCCTCAGACACCAGGTCGCGCTGGTCGCGCACACCGCGTAGGGCCTGGTCGCGGCTGGTCTTGAGCCGGGTCTCGATGTCGTCGGCCGCCACTTGGGCACCCAGCGCGCGCATGTCTTCCATGAGCTTGCGCAGCTTGGTGATCAGCATGTCAGCCGCAAAGTAGCTGTGCACCTCTTCCAGGCTGGCCAGTTGTGCGACGCGGCGTTGTGTGCCGTCCAGAATACGTCCAGCTGCGGCCACCAGACCTTGCACGCGCTGCTGGCGGGCCTGCGTCAGTGTTTGTTTGCGCGCGGTTAGCGCCTCGTAGACGGATTCGCGCTTGGTCGCGATATCAGCCAGAAAGTTTTCTTGCTCGGCAAAGCGGCCTTCCAGTTCTTCGAGCTGGGCGAGCAGGCGCGTCAGGGCTTCGTCACACTTCTCGGGGCTGTCGGCAAAGTCCAGCGCGTTTTCTACGGCCTGGCCAAACAGCTTGAACTGCGCCTGGAACTCCGCCGCCGCCTCGTGTGAGCCCAGCGCCTTGCGGCGGCTGCGGGCGTCGGCACGCAGGCGGTTGATGTCGGTGTACAGCGCGGAGATGCGTTCCAGAATGGTGGTGCGTTGCACCGCATCGCCACCGGGCAGGCCGCCCAGTTGCTCGGTCAGCAGGTCCAGCCCGGCGGCGGTCTCGTCCAGACCATCCAGAATGATTTGCAGGCCCTGGCTGGTCGAAGCCTGCACCAGGTCGGCACTGAGCTTGGTCAGGCTTTGGCGGTGGCTGGCAAAGGCCTGCTCATCGGCCAGGAAGACCATGGCCCGCTCGCCCACGCGCTGCTGCTCGGCCACCAGTTCGGTGTGCATGGCCTCGATACGGGGCAGGTCGGTGTAGCGCAGTTCCTTCAGCGTTTCCAGGTGGCCCCGGCGTTCGCGCAGCCGGCCCAGGGCGTGGATAAAGTCCTCGGGCTTGCGCCACAGCGTGCTGGCAATGTCGACGAGCAGTGCTTTTTGCTTGGTCTGGGCTTCGTCCAACGCGCGGGCGGTCTCGCGGCGGATCTGCTCCACCTTCTCGAACTCGGCCAGCGTGGTGCGCGCGGCCTCGCTGATGCGTTGCAGGTCTTGCAGCGCCGCGCCAGCCTCGGGCTCGGCTAGCCAGAAGTAGGCATCGATCACGCGGGCGCATTGGCGTATCAGGTCGTCATACGCGGCGCGGGTGGGCGCCTGCTCTTGCACGGCGCGCGCAATGCCCATCAGGTCGGCCACCCCACGCACCAGTTCGGCATTGCCGATACGGCCAAAGAAGCCTGTGCCTAATGCAGCAGCACCGGCGTGTTCGTCGCTGGAGAACGGGGTCTGCCACAGCTGCATGGGGTGCACGCGGGTGGGTTCACCCGGCCCCGCCTGGAACACCAGAACCTTGCCATCGGCATACAGCGCATAACCATTGGCGACGATGGGCGCGGCCAGGCTCTTGTCGATCAGGTTATAGGTGAACAGCGCATAGTGGCCGCTGCTGGGCTGATAAAACACATACAACACGTCTTCGCCATTGGGTGAGCGCAGCATGCGTTTGAAGCGCAGGCTGTTGACCACCTCACCCGGCATATCAAAGTGCTTGAACTCGCCCGATTGCAGGTAGTAGCCACCGGGGAACACAATGCCATGGTCCTCAGGTAGCTGCACACATGACAGGCCCAGCGCGTCGATACGGGTCACCTGCTGCGTGCGCTGGTTGAACACCAGGTAACGCGTGGTCTGCTCGCGGTAGGGGCGTATGCGCAGAAGGATCAACTGGCCCAGCTGGGCGTACGCCACTTCGGCATCCGTCAAAGACTGGCTTCTGTCCTCCACCGGCTCGCTGTAGATGCCCAAGCCGCTTTCGGTGTTGTTCTCGATCTTGACCGTGAGGTCACCGCCCACGGTCTCCACAAACACCGTGTCCAGAATGCTGATGTGCGGGTGACGCCCCTCTACATGGTCTGCACGGGTAGTGGGCGTCCACTCAAAGTCGTGGCTGGGTGGCAGCGCAATGTCGCGCTCGCCCCGGTTGTCGATGTATTGGAGCGCACCGTCGGTTGCTAACTGCCAGCGGAACACGCGCACGTCCTGCACCTGCTGGCCAATCTGGAACGACGCCAACAGCTTGCCCTGTGTGATGCGCAGTTGCAGCAACTGGGCATTTTTGTAGTAGGCGTACAGCTCTTTGAAGTCAGACGCAAAACGCGTGTCTTCCAGAAAACTGCCAGCCAGCGGCAAGGCCTCCAGCTCGGGTTCTGTGCCATGCGTAGCCAGGCGATATAGGCCAAACACATCACTGACATGGGTCTCTTTGCGTAGCCCAATAAAGACGTTGTAGCCAAACAGCAATTGGTCGCCAATACGCACAATGTCGCGCGCCACGCAGTTGTTCTCTGTGCGGGCACGGGTGCGCAGCACCAGCGATTGTTCGGACTTGCCAAACTCGGCAACCCGTGCAGCATTGAGTGCCTGCGCCTTGTTGCGCAGCGCTTCACCGTGCGCGCTCAGGCGTTTCTTCAGCAGCTCGTAGCTGCCACTGCTGGCTACCAGGTTCTCAGTCTGCTCGGTGGGTTTGGGATCGATGTCAGCGGATTCCATGGTGGCTGGCTCTGGCCTCAAACGGCCTTACTGCCGCCTTTGCCATCCTTGCCTGTCTTGGACAGCAGGGACGCAATCGCGAGATCTTTCAGCTCGCTGGATGAATCTCCGAGCGCTCCCACCAGGCGACCCACATCGTCCACCATGTTGCGGTCACCGTTCAGGTGGTCTTTCAACGCAATCTTCAGCGTGTCGCTCTTGGCGATGGCGCCATCGATGCCCTTGCCCACGGCCAGCGCATTCACAAAACTGTCGAAGTAGCTGCCGTCGCCGCCCACCATCTCGATCTTGGCATTGGCCAGCGCCTTGCCCAGCACTTCGGCCTGCTCCTTGGCGATGGCCATTTGTGCCTCGATGCCCTTAAGCGTTTCGGTGTGCAGCATCTCCAGGCGCATGCGGAATTCTTCGTGGTCGCGTGTTTCGGGGCTCATGGCCTTCATGGCTTCGAACTTTTCGCGCAGGCCCTTGGCCTCGGCGGAGAAGCGGGCTTGCACGGTCTGGGCGTCTGCGTCGCCCACCTTGATAGTGGCTTCGGCACCGGCGGTGCGCACCTGCACGTCGGCCAGGCCCAGTTTTTCTTTGCCTTGGGCCTCGGCGTCAAACTTGGCTTTCATGCCATTGGCTTCAGCCAGCGAAGTGGCCTCGATGACCTGGGCTTCTGCCATGCCTTGTTTCTGCTTGGCGTCGGCAGTGACCGTCATTACGCGGGCGGCTGCCATGCCGGGCGCGGCGCTGATCGCCTCCATGCCCTCGGCTTCGCGCTTCTTGGATTCTGCGTTTTTCTCGGATACCTTGAGGTGTGCATCGGCCAGGGTGATGTCTTCTGTGGCCTTATGGCGTGCACGGCGTTCCTGTGCTTCGGCAGACTTCACCTCGGTAATCATCTTCTGCTCGGCTTCACCCTCGGCCAGGATGATGGTGGATTTCTTGTTGCGCTCCGCTTCTGCAACTACGCGTAATTCCTTGATGGCTTCTTCCTGCTCGGCCACCGTGCGGTCAACCACAATACGCTCGCGTATCACGTCAGCAATGGCCTTCTTCTGCACTTCCAGCGCGCGTTCCTTGTCGATCTTTTGCAGGGCCACTTCCTTCTCACGGTCCACCACCTCCAGGTCGCGTGCGCGGGTGACCTTCTCTTCTTCAATGGCCACCGCGCGTTTGCGGTTGTTCTCGGCGACCTCTTTCTCGCGCTGCGAGTTTTCGCTTTGCACAGCCACCAGTTGCTCGCCCTGCAAACGGGCCATCTCGGATTTGGTGCGTTCTTCAGCCTGCACTTTGGCGGTCTCCGCTTCTTCGCGGGCGCGCACTGAGGCCACTTCGCGGCTCTGGCGTGCCTGGGCGTCAGCTGCCTGGCGGTCCAGCTCCAGCAACGTCTCCTGGGTCTCTACATTCTTCTTCTTGATCTGCATCTCTTCGTTGCGACGCAGTTCGTTGGTGCGAACACTTTCCACCGCCGTCAGCTCAGTGATCTTTTTGATACCTTGTGCATCCAGGATATTGCTGCCGTCCAGTTTGGCCAGCGGCGTTTGCTCCAGGTAGTCAATGGCCGCGTCTTCCAGCACGTAACCCGACAGGTCGTCACCGATCTGGCGGATGATTTCGTCACGGAAGTGATCACGCGCTTGGTACAGGTCCACAAACTCCATGGACTTGCCAACGGTCTTCAGCGCTTCGGAGAACTTGGCGGAGAACAGGTCTTCCAGTGCGTCCTGGTTGGAGGCGCGTTCGCAGCCCACACCCTGGGCCACTTTCAACACGTCTTCGGCCGTCTTGTTGACGCGCACAAAAAACTTGACCTTGATGTCGGCGCGAATATTGTCTTTGCAGATCAGGCCCTCGCGGCCCGAGCGGTCAATCTCAATGGTCTTGACCGAAATCTCCATGAGCTCAGCCTTGTGAATGACCGGGTAGACCATGCAGCCCGTAAAGGTAACGGTGGGCTCGGCGCGCATGGTGTTGACGATCAGTGCGTGTCCCTGCTCGATCTTGCGGTAGAACTTTGCGAACATCGCAAACAGCACAAAGACCAGGACGATAAGCGCTGCGGCCGAAATGAAGATTGGCTCCATGAGAACTCCCTAACGTGAGAAAAACTGTTGACGGGTGAATGGGTCAGAGGCCTGCGGAATCAGGCTGCCTCTATGCGGTAGCGTGCAGTGGCTTCTTCGTATGCCACGATACGTGCGGTGCTGCCACGCGCCAGCGGGTTAGGTGTGTGGGCCCAAACCCGGATGTTGAGGTTGGCGCCGCGTTGCAGCACCTCTGCGCGACCGGTTTTCTCATCCACCGATTGGGTCAAGACCTTGCAGTGCTGACCGACCAGAGACGCGTTGCTGATAGCGGCATGGGTAATGAAAAGCCCACGCAGTGGTTTGACAATGCGTGCTGCAATCGGCACGGCCAGCGACACACTGGCCAGCGCCAACAAGGAGCCACCCACATAGACCGGCACCGAGCCGGGCAGCAGCGCCAGCAGCCACATGGCGCCCATGCAGGTCAGCGTCCACGACAGCAACACCAACAAGCTAAAGACAATGGAAAACGGAACACCCTGCAGGCCAAAGGCAGTCATCAGCCCGGCAAGGCTGCTGAGATCGGGGTCTGCGTCGACATCCATCTCACCAGAATCAAAATCGACCAAGCCCAGCAAAGCCAGCACCCAGTAGAAGGCCACAACTGCCAACAGCGTGGTGAATACAGCCGTGGGGAATGCGACCGCGGCATCCAGAAAGCTGACCATGACTCTCCCTCATTTGAAATTATGTGTATGGGTGCTGGCGCGATATTAGCTGATCAGGTGTAGCGAACATTTGGATACATTCTCTGCACCCAGTGTTGCTACTTGGCGTTGACGGCAGGCCATGTCAGCGTTTTGGCCTCACCATGCGCATCCGGCATCAGTTGATGGATCGCCTTGCCAGCGAACACGGTTTCACGCAGCTCCTTCATGACCTCCGGCGCCCCGCCAAACGGCGCAAGCAAGTCGACGATCCACACCTGGTCGCCAGACTTCCAGTCTGCCGCAACCAAGTGGTGCGGTGCTTCCAGGTAACGCTGTGCAACGCGCTCTGACAACAATGCCCACGACACATAGGCGATTGGGGCACCGTCGCGCATGTAGAGTTTCGCTTGCTCCAGTACGAGTGGTGGCATAACACGCCACTCCAGCTCGCTCAGCAACGTGTGGCGAGCACCCGCTTGTTGCATCATCAACCAGGCCACCGCACCGAGCACCGGGACCTTGCCCATGACACTCTCTGCCTGAGCCTTGGCCAAGTCGGCCAACTGCTTCAGCTCAACTTCATTTAGTGGTGATTGTGGGTTGGGAGTTTTATCCGCTGTGGTCATTGCAATGGCTCCAAAAGCAGCTCTAGCGCCGCGAGATCAGTGGTTTGTAGTTGACCTGTAGCTGCCTTGAGCTTCAGGCCATGGGTGATTGTTTCAATGCGTGCCCGGGACAGGTCGCGCACAGAGGAAAACAGCTGCTGTTCGGCGTTCAACACATCCGGAATGATGCGGGTACCAATCTTGAATCCGATCTTGTTGCCCTCTACCGCGCTATTGCCAGCTTGCACGGCTACCTGCAACGCCTCGATTTGGGCCAGACCGTTGATCACACCCGCAAAAGCTTGGCGTACCTGGCTGTCGGCGTTGCGCTGCGCAAGTGCCAGCTCGGCCACCGCTCGCTCTTGCATCGCCAGCGCTTCGCGCACTTTGGATTGTGTGGCTCCGCCTGCGAACAGCGGCACACTCAGTTGCAAACCAACCTGCCTGGTGTTGACACGCGACTCCAGATCGGTGGGCGAACTCAATGAACCTGAGTTGTAATTGCCCGAGCGGCTCAAGACAAGATCCAGCGTAGGCAGATGCGCGCTGGTGCTCTTATCTACCTCGCGTTGTGCGACGGCCAACGCCGCCTGCTGTACTTTGACCTGAGGATTTCCCGTTGCGGCCGCAGCGCGCCAAGCATCCATCTGGTCAGCATGGATGCCTGGCAATGTCTGCCCCACACGCACTGGCGCCAGAAGCATGGGCTCTCCCAGCATGCGCTCTAGGTCCGCTTGCTTGCTGGTCAACTCATTCGCTGCAGCAACTCTTTGGGCCAGACTCAGGGCATGCTTGGCATGGGCTTCGTGCACATCGGTCACCGTCCCGGTGCCCACCTCAAAATTACGTTTCGCCAAGGCCCATTGCTCTTCGACTGCCTTGCTCTGGGCATCGAGCACCCGCAGACTCTCTGACGCCAACAACACATCGAAATAACTCTGCGCCGTGCGCAAGATCAACTCTTGCTCTGCGAGAGCAAATTGTTCCCCTGCCTGGCGCACCTGCGCATCGGCCTGCTGGTAGCTGGCCCAATTGCCCCATCGCAACAGGGGTTGTGTCAGCTGCAGGTTCCAAGACCAATTGTTCGGGTCGCGTTGTACGTAGGGCGCCTCAGAAAATGAAGCCTCTCCCGCCTGCATGTTCTTGTTGCCCGTCAAATTCAAGCTCGGCAACAACCCGGCGCGTGCTTGCGGCAGTTTCTCCAGACTGGCGTCAAAGGTCTTGCGTGCTATGGCGTACTGCGCGTCTTGTGCCTGTGCCTTGCGAAAGACATCCATCAGCGTCTGCGCCGCACAAGTGCCAACCAGCCCAGCGCCACAAGCCAGCACCACCATTTGCGTCAGCGCCGAGCGACACCGTTTGAATTTAGCGCTCACGCATAGCCTCCTGTTTGTAACGCAACATCGGAGCCAGCAAGTACTCAATCAACCTGCGTTCGTCCGTGCGAATATCGGCGGTCACGCTCATGCCCGCCGCCACCAAGCCTTTGTTGCCGTTGACCTGATTGGGAGTCTGCATCTGCGCCAGCTTGACACGAATGGGGTACACGAGCCCCATCTTGGGGTCTTGCACTGCGTCGGTGCCCACCCACTGCACTTCCCCTTCTATATAGCCATAGCGGGTAAAGTCGTAGGTCTCCACCTTGTTGATGACGCGCTGGCCCAGCTTCACGTGGCCGATGTCGCGGTTCATCACTTGGGCTTCCAGCTCCAACGGCGTATTCTCAGGGACGATGGTGAGCAGCGGTTGCGCGGCTGTTACTACTCCACCCACAGTCGTCACAGCCAGCTGTTGCACCACACCGTCAATGGGTGCACGCAGGGTTTGCAATTCCCACCGCTGATTGGCTTTCACAAATTCCTGGCGGCTTGCATCCCGCTTCTTGATCGCATCCACAAGCTCACCGCTGACCCGCGCCCTGAACTCCGCTACCGCCTGCGCACGCTGCTCCAGTGCAGCGCGGTGGCTGGCTTGAGACTCTTTCAGTCGATTGCCCTGCACCGCCAACTCTTTCTCTGCACCCATCAACTCCAATTGCGTCTCAATGACGCCGGTCTTAGCCACATGTCCCGTCTTGGCAAGGTCTTGCCGCATGACATGCTTTTGCTGGATCAGCGGCAGGCTGCTCCGCAATTGTTCCAACGTGCTGCCAATGGCATCACTGTCTGCGGCGCGTTTGCCGATATCAGCATCTAACGCCGCCAGCTTGGCACGCTGCTCGGCGGCTTTGCTCTGCAACATGGCGGACTGGTTGGCCGCAATCTCCGGCGGCATTCCAGCGGGTGCGGTGAACGCTGTTCTGCCCTCCAGCAGCATGGTGGCGCGCAGCACGTCAGCCTCGCCTTCCCACACATCCCTCTGCAAGCGGCTGCGGTCTGCGCCGGTACTGGTAGGGTCCAGTTCCAGCAGAACATCTCCCGCCTTCACACTTTGGCCGTCGCGTACCGCAATGTTTCGCACCACGCCAGGCTCCAGCGATTGCACGACCTTGCTCTTGCCAGATGGAATCACCTTGCCCTGTGCACTTACCACAATATCCATCTTGGCAAAACAGGCGAACACAATGGTCAAGCCAACCATGGCACAAATGCCCAAAGACACCATGCGCACTGCCCAGCGTGGTGGCTGCGATTGCACCGCCAGCGCAGCGGAGCTGAAGGGGTTGATGGCCAACTCAGCGGGGGTTCCGCCAGGCTTCATATTATTCTGGCTCATGCTGCCGCTCCCTCTAGATCCAACACCTGGTGTGCTTTGTACAAAGCAGCGTAGCGCCCCCCACTGCCCATCAAGCTGGCGTGACGCCCGGTTTCAATCAAGCGCCCGTTCTCCAGAACCAGAATACGGTCTGCCATGCGCAAGGTGGACAACCGGTGTGCCACCATGAAGACGGTGCGTCCTTTGGATATTGCAGCCATGTTGTCGTGTATGAGCCGCTCGCTTTCATAGTCCAGCGAAGCAGTGGCCTCGTCCAGCAGCAACAGCTTGGGCTGTGTGGCCAATGCGCGGGCAATCGCCACACGGGCGCGCTGACCGCCACTGAGCTTGCCACCGCGCTCCCCTATCACCGTGTCGTAGCCTTCGGGCATTTGCACAATGAAGTCGTGTGCACCTGCGAGCTTGGCCGCATTCATCACGTCTTCCATTTTCAGGCTGGGGTCGGCCAGCGCAATGTTGTCACGCACACTGCGGTTAAACAACAGAGTGTCTTGCCCCACCACACCAATCTGTCGGCGCAGCCAAGCGGTGTCCACCAGATTGAGATCCATGCCGTCAATCAAGATGCGCCCACTGTCAGGCGTGTACAAGCGTTGGATCAAACGCGTTAATGTTGTCTTGCCCGCGCCCGAGACGCCCACCAAACCTATCACCTCGCCGGGTTGCACATCAAAGCTCAAGTCGGTCAGAACCTCGGGCGCTTTGGGTGAGTATCTGAAACTAACATGCTCAAACGTCACCCTGCCCTGTATGGCGGGCGGTGTGGAGCGGTTGGGCTGAAACGCGGGCTCGGGCGCAGCGTCCATGATGTCCGCCAGGCGCTTGATACTCACCTTCATCTGTGTGAAGTCTTGCCACAACGATGACAGCTTGAGGATGGGCGCATTGACCCGGCCACTGAGCATGTTGAACGCAATCAAGCCACCCACCGTCAGCTCACCATCTATGACCAATTTGGCGCCCAGCCACAACAACACCACGGTGAGGATTTTGCTAGCCAGGCTGATGAACTGGTTGGTGGCGTTACCCAGGTGCCCCCCCTCAAACGCGGTCTGCACGTAGCTGGCCATGCGGCGCTCCCACTCACGCTGCCACTGTGGCTCCACCGCATGGCTCTTGAGTGTTTCCATGGATGTGACTGTCTCCAGCAAGTAAGCCTGGTTCTCGGCACCCAGCGCAAACTTGTCCTCCAGCTTCTTGCGTAGCAGCGGCGTAATAATGGCCGACGCGCCGAAGAACACAGGCAGCGCAACTATGACCACCAGCGTCAGGGTTACGCTGTAATAAAACATGACCGCAAGGAAAACAATCGCAAACAGCAGATCCAGCCAACTGGTCAACGCCTGTCCGGTCAGAAAGTTGCGCGCGTTCTCCAGCTCCCGCACACGGGCCACAGTGTCTCCACTCTTGCGGCTCTCAAAATACGACAGTGGCAGGTGCAACAGGTGCTTGAACAGCTTGGCACCCAACTCCACGTCTACCCGGTTGGTGGTGTGGCTCAGCAGGTAATGGCGCATAGCGCCCAACACCACCTCAAAAATGCTGACACCCAGCAGTGCCAGCACCATCACATCCAGCGTGGACAACGTACGATGCGTGAGCACCTTGTCAATCACCACCTGAAATATCAACGGCGTCACCAGTGCAATGATCTGCACGAAAAGCGATGCCAGCAGGACCTCACCCATCAGCCCCCGGTATTTGCGCAACGCAGCCCAAAACCACGCAATACCAAACTTCTCGCGTTGGGTTGCCGTGTCGCCCACCGCGCCGTCAACAGTCGGCACCGCGTGCATGCGCTGTGCCGCCACCCACTGCCCGGCAAACAACTTGTCAAACTCGTCCAGCGTAACCTGGCGCGGCTGGGTATCACCGGCCAGTTGCAGCACCACATTGCCACCTGGGCCACGCTGGTCCAGGCTGCCAACCAGCATGAGTCCACCATCGTGGGTGGGCATGAGCGCGGGCAGCGCGGTCGCGTGCAGCGCCTTACGGTCGCCGCGTTTCAGCGTCGCCTCAAAACCCAGGGCCTGCAGCGCTTGCAATACCTCCCCGGTACCAAAAGGCTGGGCTACACCGGCCTTGTCAAAACTTGCGAACTGGTGCTCCAGTTGCCCACTGTCCAGGTGAAGGTTGTGGAGCTGTGCATAGAGCTGCACCAGGCGTATTTCTGCATTCACTGCTGTGATTCCTACCGTCTAACGATTAAAAAGAGAAGAAGCCGGGCCAGCCAGGGCTGCCCGGAAGTTACGCGCTTTGCAGAACCTCGTGCATGGCGTGCTGCGGTGCTGTCAGGGCGGCTTCTTGCCATGGCGTTTCAGCCTGCAAGGGAACATAGCCCAAAGGTGCACTACCGCCATCCATGGCTGTGTTGCTGTATTGGTTGAATAGCAAGGCCATACGCATCAGGTCAGCGGCTTCACTCTGCGGAGCTGGCTGAAAGGCCAACATCGCATCGTCCACCTGCCCCGTGCTGCCATCGGTGCGCATAAAAGTCGACTCGCCCACCACCGCCACACCGGTCAGGTGACCGTCAGCCGGCTTTTCTTGCGGATGGGTGGGAGCATGGCCATTCAAGCTAATGTGGGCAATGCCCAAGGTATCAAGCGTCAGGTATTCACCCGCCTGGGTTTGTCCGTCGCTGTTCTTGTCTTCCCATACGCCAAACTTGGCCCACTGCGCATCACCAGCATCCAGAAGTCCGTTGTGATTGGAGTCAAAGGCTCGCAAGCCTTCCAGATCGGTCTTGGCTCCGGGCACATATTGGGTAAACGCAAACTCGCTGGCATTGCTGATTTGGTGGTCGCCATTCAAATCAATACCCAGCACGCCACTGCCGGGTGCCGCCCAGGCCACCTGGTCTGCTATGCCATCTCCATTGAGGTCATACCGCACATTGGAATACTGGGTTTCAATGTAGCCAGGCGAATTGCCATTCAAGCCCAGCACAACCGGCGGCGCATACCCCGTAAACGCCATATAGCTCTGGAAACCTGAGCCCACCGTGTAATTGAAGTGCCAGGTGTTCTCCAACCCCCTGTCATCCACCACACGCCACGTGGTTGCAAAAGCGTCTACCGCATGGGTACGCGGCACATTGACATACCAACTGGTCTGGGTTGTCTGGAAGTCGTTCCAAGGCAGACCACTGACATTCCCGCCTGCATTGCCAAAGACGTGGTAGCTGCCGCTCAGGTAGGTTACCGACACCAGGCCAGTGTTTCCATCATCGGCAATAGTCCAGTTCAACTCTCCGATGTCCCAGGCACCCGCAGGCGTGGTGCCAGTGGGATAGAAGTTGAAGTAGGTTACGTTGATGCTGGGGTACAAATTGGGCGGCGGCGCCACCGAAATATAGGCCGTAGCCCACGTCTGCCCGCCGTGCTGGTCGTCCACCTGGTATTGGAACGACGCGGTGCCATTGAAGTTGAGCGTGGGCGTGAACACCACCGCACCACCCACGATGGACACCGTACCATTGCTGGCATTGCGCACACCGCTTACCGTGAGGTCGCTGGCGGGGTTGTCTACATCCGAGTCGTTGCCCAGCAGGCTACTGAATCCAATCGTCGCCGTAGAGGGTGACGCCACCGTGTTGGTGTACATGGGGGTCAGCTGCTCATCCACACCCAAAGGCGTGTCGTTAACCGCGGCCACGTTGAACTGCGCCGTAACCACGGGCGACAGCGCGCCCGACGTATCCCGCACCTGGTACTGGAACGACACATTCCCGTTGAAATTGGCAACCGGCGTAAACACCAGGTTGCCACCGCCACCCATGGAGATGGTGCCACTGCTGGCGTTGCCCACAAGCTCTATGCCCAGCGAACTGTTGCTGTCTTCCTCGTCCCCGTCATTGGCCAGCAAGATTGAACGGTCAATGGTGAAGGTCGCGTCTTCACTGGCACCTGTCACAACTTCGCCCTGAGCGTAGGGTGCATCGTTCACGGGCGCAACGTTGACCGTTACCGTGGCCGGGTTGGACTCCATGCCATCGGGGTCTTTGACCCAATAGGTAAAGGATGCCGTGCCGCTGAAGTTGGCATTGGGCGTGAACAATATGTTGCCACCACTGAGCACCACGCTGCCACCCGTACCTGCGGTCACCCGCGCAATCTGCAGGGAGCTGATCGAGTTGTCCACATCGGTCTCATTGGCCAGCAGCGCGGGGGCGGTCAGGGTCACCACCTGGTCCTCCTGGCTGTTGACCGTCTCGCCACTGGCCACTGGCGCGTCATTCGTCGACCCCACCAGGATGTTGGCCGTGGTGGTAACCGTGCCGCCATTGCCATCGTTCACCACATAGTCAAAACTGGCAGTGCCCACATAGTTGGCATCGGGTACAAACCGTATTTGCCCCGTGCCCAGAATGCTCACCGTGCCATGCGTGGCATTGCCTACCGAGCTGATGCCCAGCACCTGGTTGTCGGTGGCTACATCGGCATCGGTGTCATTGGCCAGCAGCGCCAGTGGGTTGATCAGCAGCGTGGTGTCTTCTGCACCACTAATCACCTCACCCAATGCCACAGGCACATCGTTCACGGCGGCCACTTGCACCGTGGCCGTGGCGGTGGCGGTGCCGCCATTGCCATCACTCACCACATACTTGAAACTGGCCGTGCCGTGGTAGTTGGCGTCGGGCGTGAACTGCACCTGGCCGTTGACCAGGCTCACCGTGCCATGGCTGGCACTGCCCACGGCGCTGATGGTCAGCGTCTGGTTGTCGGTGGCAACATCGGCATCGGTGTCATTGGCCAGCAGGCTGGCCGCGCTGATCTGCAAGACCGAGTCTTCGGTAGCGGCAGCAGTCTCACCCAGCGCCAGGGGCACATCGTTCACCGCGCTGATATCAAAGTTGGCCTGCCCCACCGCAAAGCTGCCATCCAGGCTAACCACCTGGTACTGGAAGCTGGCCGGGCCATGGTAGTTGGGCGTGGGGGTAAACACCACCTCGCTGCCCACAATGGCCACCGTGCCGTTGGCAGCGTTGCCCACCAGGGTGATGGCGCTGGCATTGGTGTCATTGGCCAACAGCGTGGCAAAGCCCACGCGCAGGGGCAAGTCTTCCAGTGGGTTGCTGAGGTTGTCGTTGGTAGTGCTGGCGCTGGTGTTGGTGGGCGGCGCTGCAGGCGGCACGGTAAACGTGGGGCTGCTGGGTGCGGTGGGTGCTACCGGTGTTGTGGCGGCCAGCGGTGCACCGGGCTGCGGCGCAGCCGGTGCGTTACTGGCTGGCGGCGTGAGAGCGTCGCTCGTTGGTGTGGTCGGGTTGGGCTGCGTGGTCGCCGGGCGTTTGCCAGTGGCCGGGTTGTAGATTACCGGCTGCTGGGGCATGGCGCTGCCGTCCGCCGCAAACGCGCTCGGTGGGGTGCCGTAGTCAAACACCGTGTTTTGCCAGGGTGCTGCGCCGCCGCCAGCAGTGCCCGTGGTATTGGTGCCAACCACATAGGTGGGGACCTGCCCGTGCGCAGGGTCCACAGGCGCCGTGCCCAGTAGCACGCCCAGGCGCAGTTGGCGCACGGTGCCGTAGTTGCCCGCGGATACGCCAAATGCCGATGCATTCCCACTGTCGTTGCTGTTGTTGGTGCTGCCAAAGTTCAGGTTGTTGTTGCCGCTGTGCGTGTTTGTTGCATCCTGCAGCAGGGGCCTGGTTTGCCAGGTAAAGCCTGCAGCGCCTTTGTCCGGCACGGCAAAGGCGGTGGTCTGCACCGCACCCAGGGCCACCGCGGTCAGTGCGCTGCCCGTACCCCCTGCGCCAAACAGGCCATCGTCTGGCATGTGCAGCAGTTGTTTGCCGTCTGCAGTCATCCAGCCCTCGCGGACTCCGCTTGGCACAAACACCACGCGTGCTGCCTGGTCTGCAGGCGGGGTCAGGCTGCGTATGCGTGCGTCACCCGCGTTGAGGGTGATGGTGGTGGGGGCGGTGTTGGTGTTGCCAACATCTGCGCTGGTTCTGGGCGCATCACTCACGATGCGCTTGTCCCCCACATCCATGGTGGTGTAGGTCCTGACGTTTTCTTTGCCCAGCACCGGGCCCTTGCTGGTGGCTCCGGTGGCAGATGTCTCGGTGGGGGCACTTTCTACATTCTTGCCGCCATGGCGGTGCTGGTCCTGCTTGTCTGTGCCTTCCCAGTCGGACTGGTGTGCTGCGTTGAAGGTGTAGCTGTTGATGCGTTGCTGCACCCAACGGTTGTCGGCTGCGGGGTCGTCATCGGCAACGATCTCGCCTTTGTTGTTCACCCGCACCAGGCCTTGGTAGCCCTCGTGCACGATGACGCTGCCTGCGTTGAGTTCGTAGAGCTTGCCGTCTTCGCCTACGACCTTGATTTTGTCAACCTTGCTGCCTTCGGTCTCTGCGGTCAGGGTGGTGGCGGTGAGTGCGTCGCTGGTGCCGTTGCTGTAGTTGACTTGGCCTGTGGTGAAGTTGATGCTGCTTAAGCCAGGGCTTTGCATTTCTCCATCGTCCACGCGGCCATTGTTGTTGAGATCGATGAAGAGTTTGATGGCGGCAAAGGCGGGGTCGCTGGCGTCGAGCTTGCCGTCGCCATTGCTGTCCAACCAGTTCATGCTGTTGCGCTGGTTGCTGTTGGCGTCACCGCCCATGTGCAGGATGTCGGCGGTCTCTATCAGGCCGTTGTTGTTGCTGTCCAAGACCAGCATGCCTTGGACGTTGCCCTGGCTGTC
Organism: uncultured Rhodoferax sp.; assembly: GCA_963513355.1. Lineage (GTDB taxonomy): Bacteria > Pseudomonadota > Gammaproteobacteria > Burkholderiales > Burkholderiaceae_C > Allorhodoferax. The sequence continues at coordinate 159,816 of CAUPQG010000013.1, forward strand.
CTGGCCCGCCACCCATTGGGTTTGTTCAAAGAAGCCGTCGCCGTCGGTGTCAGACAGGGCGGTGCTGGTGGCCGCTGGTGTGGTGTTGTTGCTGGTCTGCAGGGCGTTGATGGCTTGCTGGGCGCCGGGTGTGCCCAGGTGTACGACCAGGGCACCGTAGCTGATGGTCTTGTGGTCTGCGCTTTCGACCCCTGTGCCTGTGGTGCCGAAGACCGTGGGGTTGTTGTGCGTGTTGGCGGGTGCTGCGCTGGCTTGCGCCACAGGGGCTCGTCCGTCGATGTCCAAGAGGCTGCTGGCCGGTGCTGTGGGGGCGGGTCGGTTGTCGCCATCTATGGCGTTGGCATCCCACACCTGGGTGGCGTGGGTTGCGTCCGCCTGGGCTTGTTGTTGTGCCTGCGCCTGTGCTACTGCATGCGCACGTGCTGTATCGATTTGCCACACAGGGGCCAGGGCTCCGTTTTCCACTGCGATTTCGACCATGCGTTGGCCTATGGTGGCGGGGTCTATGGTCTCTTTGGTGGTGGTGCCGTCGGGGTGGGTGACTTCTAGCCAGTTTTGCCCGGCGGTGTGGCCGATGCGGGGCATGCGGCTGGGGTCTATGGCGACGTTGTGCTGGCTTTGGCCTGCTGCGTTGTTCTTGTCGTTTTGTGCGGTTGCCACGCTGTTGAGCAGGCCCAGTACGTTGCCTGCGGTATTGCTGGCGCTCTGTGCGCCGCCACTGACGTTGTGTTCGGTTTGGATGGTGATGGCGCCGTTTTCATCCCAGGTGTAGTGCACGGCGCCGTCGGGTGGGGGTGGGGGGCCGCTGTTGCCGCCCACCAGGGCGCCAAACACGGACAGGCCAATGCTCAGCAGTGGTCCGTAAACGGGGATGAAGGAGACTGCGCTGGTGGCAATGCTCAGCGGGTTGCCGCTGTTGAGTGCATTGATCAGGTTCAGGCTGTTCAGTACGGGGATGGGGATGGCATTGGCGGCGTTGGCGCCCACAATGCTGTTGTAGAACGATCCGCCGCTGCTGGCTATGGAAATGGGGTTGCCACTCTTGAGGGCGCTGATCACGCCCAGACCTGCGCCGAATTGGCTCAGGTCGCCTGGCAGGTTGTTGCCGCTGCCGCCAAAGCTGGCCCCTAGTCGGTCAAACTGGTTGTAGAAGTTGACGACGGTGCTGAGCCGGCCCAACCCGTCCTGCGAGCCCCAGTTGCGCAGGCCAATGATGCTGCTGGCAAAGCCCATGGCGGTGTTGGCATCGGCTACCTGGGCTTCAAGTAGGGCGTCGGCCCTGAGTTGCTCGGGGGTCTTGGGTGCTGCAATAGTTGTAGCAGGGGAAGCAGCATTTACTGGGGCCGGGGGCTCAATTTGCGTAAAGCCGGTGTCTGATTCGCCACTAGTGCTGTTGGGTACTGGATAGCGGGTGAGGTGGTTGTCGTAGGGATCGGGGCCGTTGTGGTCCGTGGAGGTGAAGGGTGGCGCCTGTGTTTCAACCGTTGGCGGGTGGTTTGCTTCACCGCCCCAGTTGGTAGATGACCCTGTTGAAGTTGTAACTGCGGTGCCGGTCTGATGGTCTGTGACCGTGGTGTTGCCTTGCCCGTCCGACGACACCGTTGCAACAACTTCCATGGTGTGCCCGTTGTCGGATGCAGATGGGGGTGCGCCATTGTTTGTGTTTGGTTTGATGTTCCGGCAAATTTCCGCATTCCAGACCCCTTCGGCACCTGCGTCTATGGGCTGGGTCAATCGCACGGCTTTTAGTTCATCGCCCGCGCTACTGAATACCACCGAGACCATACCGTTCTCAATGCCAGTAATCTCTACATGCTGCATTCGCAAAGGGTCGCCCGCCGACTGTTTGCCAGTGTTTGCATAGTAGTCAACGTAATTTGCAGCCCCCATTGACGGGGGATCGCCATTGCCAATATCGACAGCCAGATTGGCACGCGCAATATAGTCAGGAGACGGCACCAGACCACGGCGGTACAGCTCGCCGCCGTCCTCCAACCATTGGGCAATTTGATCGGCACGCGTGCTGACAGTGCCCCCGGGCGGAAAAGTTCCGCCCATGTTCAAGTACGGCTGTTGTTGTGACAGTCCGCCTGAGAAATTCACCATCTCTGCATCGTAGATTTCTTTAGCGACTCGATATTGCCGCAACTGTGTTTCGGCTTCGTCGAGCAGACTGTTCCAAACGACTACAGGTGAACTCGCATTTGAAAAGTTTGGGTCACCTTGTGTTGGAAGCCTATTGACGTCCGCTCGGTTATAGGCATGCTGGATTTCGTGAGCCAACACTGCTGCAGAGTCTGAAGCGGGATTGGGTCGGCCAGCGTACAGCCCTTGAAGGCGGTCAGCACCGATGCCAACGGTGTTGGTTCCGCTGTAAAAAGCAGCTGCGTCTTTGTTTGCGTCGGCCATTGTTGCGAAGTTGCCAGGCCCGCGCCCTTCAAATCGGCCAGTCCCAGTCGCAAATTCGACAATGTCCTGCTGAAGCGTCGGGGAGTGTTGGATTTGTTGGAGTGTGCGGGCGTATTCAGGCGTATCAAACAACGCAGCGAATCCTCTTGTTCCCTCGTTGTTGCTGACTTGTAGTGCTTGAAGCCAAGCCGGGGTAGCCCCTGGGGTACTTCCCTGCGTATCCGACGGTGTCGGTGGATACCTCAACAAATGGGCATCTGATCCTTCAAAGTTGGCAACGACGCTTACCGGCGCTCCCCCAGCATTTGCCGCCGGTACCGGGTGCGCGAGAGCTATTTGCTGATAGGGTACTGCTCCCCCCTCTAGCACTGCGACTTGATCGACGGTTAGGCTGGCGACATTGCCTAAAATTGGAGCGGCGCCAGATAGTGTTTCGCCAGCACCAGGACTCTGAGTGCTTTCATTCGCTGGCACCGAACCTGCGCCGACCGGATGGTGGTGCAACAGATGGGCGTCTGAGCCCGTCAGTGTTCCAGGCGCTACCGCTGGCTCGGGGGTGACAAATGCACCGGCGCGACCAGCTTCAGTGGTACGGTCAACACCGTGCCCACTGTCGTCCAGAACCTTTATGCGGAGGTCATCTGTTGTGCCTACGTAATCACCGGGCTGTAGTACCGCGACGATGCTGCCTTGAATTCTGTCAACGATGTATCCGCTGCCATCGCTATCACGCAGTTCCAACAGGTCTGGCTGGCCAGCAACAGGGCGATTAAAAGTGCCATTGGGCCCTGCGTTGTAGCCGTTGCTCCCTTCAGGGCGGTAGGCCACAGGTGTCAACGGCGAGGATGGCAGATCGGTGGAGACTTCTCCTTCAGGATTCTTGTTGAGATCGTTGATTTCGCTGCGACGAAAGTCCGACTTGATGGTGTTGCCCGTAGTGGGATTCACAGAGTCTTGTGAGGTGACATGCACATACGGCACCTGCACGGTCTGCCGCGGTTTGGCTGGATCGTCCAGTCGCCACGTTATCGCCTTTGTACTGTCATCACTACCATGGAACTCTCCACCGGTCCGAGTCAATAAGACATCCCCATTTCGAGCAGTCTGGTAGTCCTCTGTGTAGATTTTTGCAGGCACACTAGGGTCAAACCGGTTATCAATAGGCACGTCGGCAATGACGAGCCCCCTGTTTTGAAAGAACCCTGTGAGGCCCTCCAGCACATTGGCACCGGTTCCGTTTCTGTCAGCGCCTCCGCCATTACCTGTGTGGTTCCCGTCGTGCTTGACTACCGTAACCCGGTCATCACCGCTGAAGTCATTTGGTCTGAAATCACTGCGATTTTCATTCAACGCCTGTACTACAACAACTGGGCCCACAACGTTTGGGGGAATGCCCTCTCGCCCATTCACAAACCTGTCCACCGGGTCTATCAAAGCCGTTCCGCCGGAAATCAAAACGCTGCCTGGGGGACCCAGTCGCCTGCCATCTGGGGCAACCAACCCTCGGTCATTCACGAGCCAAGCGAATGCCAACGCGGTAGGTGAACCACGGCTAAACGCAACCATAGATGCAGAGATGTCTGCTATCGTGGCTCCGGGCACAGTATCAAGATAGCGGGTGGCAGCTGCTGCAAAGTCGCTATAGGCAAGTTGCGCCGTTGTGTTGATGGACGCTGTTGGAAAAAAAGCCGCGCTGGGTAGCCCGCCGCGATCATCACCCGTGCCGACTCCAGCGTAATACTTCGGGACGACAACTTGATCTGTTTGAGTTGCTTCCCTTGCCTGACTTACCAATCTGGAGACATTGGTCGGGAAAGGATCACCGGACAGTTTCAGATTGCTTTCAATGTTGTTTGTGCCATCAAAGCCTGCAAAGAAATTGAACTTGCTCGCCGGCCCACCAAAACCTGCGTTGGCAATTGCTTCCCTTTTTACTGGTAACGCTGCCATTTGGTCGGGCGTCAAAACGCCAACAACTGAAGTTCCCATGTTTCAAATTCCTGAGGTTAGCGTTTGGTGAGGGACGGGTAAATTTGGTACGTCAAATAGTAATTGGACAGCCACGTCTTAAGAACCGGGGTTTCTTCTTTTGTTTTTTTCGCTTGAGTGGTAACGACATACAAATAGAGTTGTCGATCATCAATCACCATAGTTAAGCTATGGTCCCTCATATCATGCGGTAGACGCGCTCGCAGATCCACACGATCTTCCAAAACTTCCCCGGTTGCCTTGATGCGCCACTTCACGTACATGAATTCCCCAATGGGCATTGGCCCGCGTACACCTGTAAGCGGTGGTAGGGAATTTCTACCTTTGTATAGCGAGTCGTCACGATGCTCTAGGCTATCACGTACCTCACGGTATTTGTCCCCATAGCTGTATTCCAGCAAATCAACCTTCGTTATCCAACCGTCATTTCGCCCATCAAAGGTGAATTGGTGGTTTACTAGTCGCGGCCCGCTCGCACAGGCGGACAGGAACAAAAGAGTCGCAACAAGAAACGCGCCGACGAGCCGGGCAAATGGGGAATGATTACTAGTGTTCAAGTTGCGTGTTTCCAAGTGGGGTCCAGCGCCGTTGTGAATCAATACTGCCACACGCAACGTTAGAGGACCGGGGACTTTCGTTTGGTTTATACCGTTTGTACATCACCCAATTACGGGGTGTTTCTGATCTCAACTTGAATACCCGTCGCACACGGTTTAAAAGCAAATGCAACCCGTATCAACCCGGCGCGTTGCGCAGGGTCTAGACCACTAAAGACGTGTATTTCATAACCGAACCATTGCCCACCCAATTTAGTGAGTTCTTCTTTGTTGGGGCGGTTTCGCCAGGTGCGCACACTCATGGGCCGCAGTAAGTAGCCCGGCTGGTTTTCAAAGGCCATTTGCAAATCGACTGGTGTGACGCACAACTTTTCGGCTTCGATTCCTTGAATGGAAAACCGTCTTTCGCTGGAAGTAGCTACCCCCGATGGGGTTGTTACTTGCGTGCTGTAGACGCCAATTGTTTCGCTGCCAAAACCA
>CAUPQG010000014.1:0-142706 GCA_963513355.1 uncultured Rhodoferax sp.
CCGGATGGTTGGGGGATTGCATGGCTGTGCTCCTGTTGTGAAACGAGGCCAATTGCCTCAATTCACAACATAGGCATACACAGGTACTTAGCGCAAATTACATGCGCTGGCGTGAGGACTACCGCGGGAGCGGTTTAGTCCACTGGCCCGTAACGGCTGAAGCCAACACATCCGCCGAACTGTATGGTCAGCCAGGAAATCTTTCAAAGTAGGCGTGTACTCCGACACGCTTGCATTCCTCGGTAGCGCGCGTTACTTCGAAGTCTAGGAATTGCCCTATGTTCCAAGTCAGACTGCCTGCCTTTTGCTGCGTTTCCAGCTTCGCCGGTTCAAACCTTTCTGCAAATGCAAGTGCCTTTTTAAGCTTTATTAGCGCCTTCAGTGATTGCGCTCCTGGCTCGACCACTACCGTTCCTACAAACAGATCGTGTAACTGCATCTGAGAGAGGTCCGGAAGGTAGTTGCAATGGACCGCGAACTCATTACCGCAATCCTTGCATTGCCAAATCTCCATGGCGGACATTGGACCAATCCGATGCAAATTGGTGCTCTTACATGAATCGCATTTCATATTGCTAAACGCGCAGTAGGTTGAGTTCCATTGAAGCCTGATTTCAAAACAAACAGAAACCCGAGATTGGGATAGTGCCTTCTACAGTCTCAATACCCGATGCGGAGGGGCTGACAAACAGCCAGGATATCAACATTGTCTTCCACAAAGCAGCCACTAGGCTACGCCTGCAACTGGCCCGCTCCAGCTATCCGCCGGCGCAGCCGGGTGCTGTATAGAGAACATCCGAGCGGAGCACATACTTTGTACCAGAGTCTACTTTCTGTCCCTCGTGCCAAGTATCGTGAACGAAGAGCAAGGCCATGCCCGTGCAAGGCTGCACGACGAAATCTCGGAAGTCGGTTCTGCCGCCCGTGAACCCGTCGTTTAGATAGACGAGAAACGACAATTTGCTAACTAGACCGCCTTCTTTCCAAGGGCCGTCCTTGTGCATCTTGAACCTTTCGCCAGCGCTGTACTTGTAAAACCGCAAATCTGCGGGCAACCCAACGGCCTCAGCATTGCCATCAAATACAGGGAGATCCTCAACTGCAAGGCGTGTCCAAAGCCGCTCCTTCCAGTCCGGACTGTTGAACATGACACGTTGGTTGTTGCGCACGTTCGCCATCAGCTGCGGGCCAGATTGCGTGCGTACTGATGCAGCCTCAAATCCCTTCGCTTCTGCGAGGCCGATCAATTCCTCGCACTCCGCAAGGGAAAGAAAGTCAGGAAGTGTAAAAACTCTTTCTGAGTGACGATGCATGTGCAAATGCTCCACGGTTGCTTGCGAATATATAAGTGCCACACCACCAGGGTGTTTACTGCTTGCGCATTGAACATTTATAGAGTTGCAGCGCAAGTTCCTCCATCTCGTTACGCATGACGAGTTTCTCCAGCCAGCCGGTGGGTATTGCGTCAACCCCGTAATACGCGCCTGCAAGCTGACCGCAGATAGCTGCTGTAGTGTCGGCATCGTCGCCCAGGTTCACTGCAGCCAGGATCGCCTGCTCATAAGAATCGGTGGAGTAGAACGCCCACAGCGCCGCTTCGAGCGATTCGACGCAGTATCCCGACCCGCGGATCTCGGTCTGCTGCTTGTTCAAAAACTCACCCTTGATAAGCCCCGCCACCTTTACAGTCAGTGGCGCTGGAATCTCGAAGCTGAGCAGATCGGATTTGCCAACACCGAGCAGAGCATTCCGCAAAGCCAGCCCAAAAACACGCGAGCACTCAATGGCCTCCTGTGCACCATGGGTCGTGCGGGTACTTTCACCGGAGAAATGCCACGTCTCGGCTGCGCTTTGGCCATAAAACATCGGAACTGGCGCCAATCTCATCAAGGCCCCGTTCCCAGCCGATCTCGGACTCGGGTCACCTGCAAACGCGTCACCCGAGAGAAGATAGCGATCCAGTGCTGCCGCGACAGTCATCCCAATGTCAAAGCAGCGACCATTGGTGCTCAAGTAGCCAACGCTGCGCCAATTGCAGTAGCGGTTCATCTGGTCCGTTGCATCAAACCCGACTTTGTACACGAGGCTCGTTGCCAGGCACAGCGCCATTGACGTGTCGTCCGTCCACTGACCTGGCTCCAAGTCAAAAGGACCGCCTCCCAGCATGTCGACTACAGGTGCGAAACTCCCGCGAGGACTGAACTCGACCGTAGTACCTACTGCGTCACCGCAGGCTAGCCCTAGCAGGCACCCCTTGTAGCGCGAACTCTTGTCAACCATCTGGCCTCCCCATGCACAAAACTGCCGCAGTGTCCAAAACGCCATGACTCTAAGCGCTACCGGCTTGCGGTTCAATTAGTTTCACGTTTCTCTTTACTTAGTGTCATTATTACACATATACTTAGCGTATGAAATACACATATGAGTACGCCAGAGCCGCATTGACCGTCGATTGCGTCATCTTTGGCTTCGACGGGGAGCGCATGCAGTTGCTATTTATCAAGCGCGGGCTCGCTCCCTTTGAAGGTGCATGGGCTCTGCCCGGCGGTTTTGTCCACGTGGATGAGTCGTTGGATGCTGCAGCGCAGCGGGAACTGCAGGAAGAGACGGGACTTAAAGATGTCTTCCTGGAACAGCTTTACACCTTCGGGCAACTGGGTAGGGATCCGCGTGAGCGTGTTGTTAGCGTGGCCTATTTTGCGTTGGTCAATCGCTTCTCGCACACCCCACTGGCAGCGACAGATGCAGCCGACGCCCAGTGGTTTGCGATGCAGGAGTTACCCACTCTGGCGTTTGACCACGCAGAAATCGTGGAAGTGGCTCTGGCGCGCTTGCGCGGCAAGCTGCGTTATGAACCCATTGGGTTTGAGCTGCTGCCTAAGAAGTTTCGTCTGTCCCAGTTGCAGTCGCTGTACGAGGCGGTACTGGGGCAAACATTGGACAAACGGAATTTCCGCAAGAAGGTCCTGAGCTACGACCTACTGATCCCGCTGGAGGAAACCCAGCGCGACGGTGCACATAGGCCAGCGCAACTCTTCCGCTTCGACACGAAACGCTACCAACAACTAAAAAAGAAAGGCTTTAGCTTCGAATTATGAACAGAGAACAAAGAATCAAAACCGCCGAGGAAACACTGGCCGTCCTGGCTAACGGCAGCTATCAGAACACTGCAAACCAACGGATTGAGGTCGGCAGCCTGGTGGAGAAGGCAAAGAACGCCACCAGGACCTATGTGTTGGGTGATATGCCAGCGGTAGATCTGCAACGGTTTACACAGCCAGTTGCCCTGGCGGTTGCCATCGAAACCTGTGGCGCGGCGCTTCATCGCTTGTCGTGCTTGGGTCAACAGCGTATAGGACTCCTGAACTTCGCGTCAGCCAAGAATCCTGGCGGAGGCTTTCTCAACGGCTCGCAGGCGCAGGAAGAAGCACTGGCTCGGTCGAGCGGACTCTACCCCTGCTTGCTGACCCAAATGGCGGCATTCTATGAACCCAACCGGGAAAACCGGTCTTTGCTCTATCTGGACGCTGCGATTTGCTCCCCGGATGTGCCGTTCTTCAGGAGCGACACGGGGGAGTACTTGCCAAGCCCCAATGTGGCGACAGTTGTGACGGCCCCCGCGCCCAATGCGGGAGCAATTGCTAACAACCAGCCGCAGGATTTGCCACTGGTTTTGCCAACGCTTGCCAAACGTGCGGCCATGGTTTTGCAGCTGTTCGCACTCTCGGGGGTGGAAACGGTGATCCTGGGTGCCTGGGGATGTGGCGTGTTTCGCAACGATCCGCGCCAGGTGGCGCAGATATTTGCGGAGCTGTTGCAACAAGGCGGCCCATACAGCTTCGCCTTCAAGTCCGTGACGTTCGCCATTGCCGGCTTGAAGGACGACACGAACGTCAATGCATTTAGAGAGAAATTTGAAAATGGAAACGATTAATTTTTACAGAACCAAAGACACCTACGGTGACTTTTCCAACTTCGCGTCATTTCCTATCGAGATCGACGGTGTGCGCTGGCCTACCAGTGAGCACTACTTTCAGGGCCAGAAGTTCGTCGGACAACCGTTTGCGGAGGCGATCCGCAATGAGATATCGCCTATGAAAGCGGCCCAGATGGCACGCCAGCAACCCGGACTACGATCCGACTGGGATGCCGTTAAGGAAGACGTGATGCGTGCGGCGCTGCACGCCAAGTTCACCCAACACCGGTCGCTTCGTGCATTGTTGCTGGGAACGGGCGACGCGATCCTGGTAGAGCAGACCAAGAACGATAGTTACTGGGCAGACGGTGGAGATGGAACGGGCAAGAACCGCCTGGGCAGCCTGTTGATGGAGTTGCGATCGCAACTTGCTTCGGCGGAAGAGTAAAATGAAAGATATGGGATGAAAGAACAAGACATAACCCAGCTCAGCAAATTCCTGAGCTATGTGCTGCGGCATAAACCGGAAAGCATTGGTGTGACCCTGGACCCAGAAGGCTGGGCCAACGTCGACGCGATCATTGCCGGTGCCGCAAACAGCGGGCGGATAGTGGTCCGCGACATGGTGGAGCGCGTAGTCGCGACCAACGACAAGAAGCGCTTCGCCTTCTCGCCTGATGGTCAGAGCATTCGTGCGGTGCAAGGGCATTCAACTGACGAGGTCGCCATTCGCTTCGAGGAGCGAGTTCCACCTGCGCATCTGTACCACGGTACGGCTACGCGTTTCCTGCCATCGATTCGTGAGCAAGGTCTCATGGCGGGCAACCGGCACCATGTGCATTTGTCAGCCGATAAGCAAGTTGCCGTCAGCGTCGGAACTCGCCATGGCAAGCCAGTAGTACTCACCGTTGCAGCCGCTACCATGCATGCGCAAGGGCACAAGTTCCATCTCTCTGAAAACGGAGTGTGGTTGACGGAAGCCGTGCCAGCGTCCTTTCTGAGCGAGCCATCTGACAATGGCGAGGCAGGTTGAACCATGGACGGGGTGAGCACTTCGGCCAGCCCGCTGGCGCCACCCATGCGGCAGATTCGCGCGGTGTATGACGAATCCACTATCCGGGTCTATCAAGCGTACTCCGACGGTATTGCCGATAGCGCTCTTGAGGGCGGGAGATTCGTCTCTCCACCCTTCAAGTTGGAACGCATGACGTGGATTAAGCCGTCGTTCCTGTGGATGATGTACCGAGCGGGCTGGGGATTCAAAGACTCTGGCCAGAGCCGTATTCTTGCCATCGACATAAGCCGGGAAGGCTTCGAATGGGCTTTGGCACACGCTTGCTCCAGCCACCCGCCTGAGTCGATGACACCACAAGAGTGGGAAGAGCTGAAGGCGAACTCCCCAGTTCGCATCCAGTGGGATCCAGAGCGGGACCTGCACCATCATCCCCTGTTGCACCGCGCGATCCAGATCGGACTCAGCGGTGAAGCCGTGAGACGGTATGTAGGTGATTGGGCCCAGCGGATTACGGACGTGACTCCGTTGGCGCACGCGATCTGTGCACAAGTCCAAAGCGGCAACCTTGCCCAAGCGCAATCCATGCTGCCCATTGAGCGGCCTTATCCATGACTGTCGCTGTATGACCGCGGTCATCGCCCCAGTGTTGGACCCTGAGGCATTGGAGCGAGCACTCGTTGGTTCTATGCTTGGCACCGCTGTAGGCGACGCGCTGGGCCTGGCGTGCGAGGGATTGAGCCCGCGGCGGCAGCTGAAGATGTTTCCCTCTCTGGACCGCTACGGGCTGTTGTTCGGCACGGGCATGATCTCCGACGACACCGAGCACACGGTTATGGTGGCGCAGTCGCTGATCGTGTCGGGCGGTGATGCAGCCCGCTTTGCGCGCAATTTCGCATGGCGTCTCAGAGGCTGGTTGGTCGCGCTTCCTGCTGGTGTTGGCATGGCGACTGGGCGGGCCATTCTCAAGCTATGGCTGTTCTTCCCACCTTGGTACAGTGGCGTGCGCTCTGCGGGTAATGGCCCGGCGATGCGCGCTGCGGTTTTGGGCGTGGCATTTGGCAACGATCCGGAAGCCTTGCGCCGGTTGAACAACGTCTCTGCGTGCATCACGCACAGGGACGACCGGGCGCAGGACGGTGCGTTGACGGTCGCCATAGCGGCCCACCTGTCGGCCACGTCCACTGCAACAATCTCGGCGCAGGTATTTTCTACGTTGATGGCCGAGCGTCTCCCTGCGAACAGTGCAACACTGGCATCCATCCGTGCGGTGGCTGGCAGCTTGGCCGCCGGAGAGTCTGCGGCGGACTTTGTTGCCGCCCTGGGATCCAAGAATGGCGTATCGGGCTACATGCTGCACACGCTACCCGCGGTACTGCATGTTTGGCTGCGCCATCAGGATGACTACATCGGTGGCGTGACTGAGATGATTCGTCTCGGCGGGGACTCGGACTCCACAGCTGCAATACTGGGGGGCATCATTGGCGCCCGTGTCGGGCGCATCGGTATACCGCCACAGTTGCTGCGCAACTTGTGCGATTGGCCACGTTCGCCCCGCTTCATTGAGCGAGTCGCGCAGCGACTAGCGCAAAGCCGCGCTGCCAATCTCCGGATGCACGCGGTGCCTTCCTTCCTATTGGCGACGCCGCTGCGCAACCTGTTCTTTTTGGGAGTGGTGCTATTGCACGGGTTCAGGCGACTGCTGCCACCCTATTGATTGGTTTGGAAGGGGTTGGCCAAGTCCACATTTCTTAACGACAGCAAGGTCCAAAGCGGACATTGGCCAATGTCCGCATCTGGCCCGAAGCAGTGGTTAATTCCTGACGCATAGACAAGCGGCCTATGCGTCAAGGCTAGAGTTCCTGGCCGAACAGTATTCGATGTCCATCGATTGTGCGGATACCAAACTCCCGCATTCCCCAGGGTTCATCAGTCAACGGCTTGATGAACTCCACCAATTTCGCACTGAATTCCTGGAACAACAAGGCAGCACTTAAAACAGTGACGTAGGCGAAGTACGAGTGATCACCAAGCTCTTTAGCTGGAAGAGCTTCAGGGCATTCACCCAGCGCCACAGCAAAGTTGTCACGCGACAAGAAACACCACCCTGGCGGCTCGAAATCGATGCTCATTCCCAATACTTCGCGGTAGAAAGGGATTGATACTTTTAAGCTTTGAACCGCCAGAACTGAGCGTGTCTTGATAAGCATGATGGGATGGGCAGATGGCTGGTGAGGTTTATCGCCACAAACCGAGCCTGAGATTTTCAATTCACCGGGGTTGTCTGAGCGAGGATGATTGTCCCCCAGAAAGCAGGCATTGGCCAAAGACCGCAACTGGCCCCGAACCGACGCTGATCCAGCGCGTAGCCGGCGGCAGCGCTGCGGTGCCGAAGCCGCTGGAAGGAGCAACGAGTTTCGGCACAGAACTCACAATTCGGCAGTCCAATAATCAATGTCGTGGCTTGTGTGTGTCATGTGCCTTAGACCACCTCCAAACGCGCCAATCTTCTTGGAGTCGGGATACTCGCAGACCTCCGCTGGCATCATGGTGCTGACTGACAAATAGGCGAGTACGGCGTCGGAGTCGTTGATGATCTGGTGCGCCGATTCCGGGCCACCCGTCGGGCAGCAGATCACGTCGCCCGCTCGGATTTTGCGTGTTTCGTTGCCGTATCGCAGTGTTCCCTCACCTTGAATGATAAAGAACATTTCCTCTTCTGCGCGATGACTATGGAACGGACAGGAAGACTTACCCGGGGGGACAACATCGTAGGAATAGCCAAGGTCCTTTGCTCCTATTAACGGTCCGATGCGCACAGAGTTGGATTCAAACTTTTCACCTTTCGTAAAGTGCTCAAGCTTCAATTCATGGATGTTGGCTACCCTTGAGTCGATCACTTTCATATTTGGGTATCTCCGTTCGAAGTAAGTATGCAGCTACCATTCTGACTGCGCCCAGCGCTATCGATCGATTGGGCCCCCGGTAGTCGCAACCTGCGAATGTCGGCAACTCGCCCAGACCAGAGACTGCCAACCCCAGAGTATCGAGTACCGCAGTTCTCTGTATCGGCGGATAGTCTACAAGTTGTGCCATCAGGAGAAGCGCCGCCGCCCCCACTGGAAACTATCAAATAGATAGCAAGTCCATCAATAATTACGGGGGCTAGTGGCACATTTTTCTTTACAGCTCCGTTCGTAGCGACCATATCTCCGGGAATAGCACCACATCCAGCATCTTTCGCAAATAGCTCACACCATCCGTGCTCCAATGCGCCTGAGCGGCGCGGTAGACCTGCAGCCGGGCTTGTTCGACCTCCTTGTTGGGCACGTAGGGTTGTGACCAGTCGCGCTGGGTGTGGGTTGAGGTCGGAGCAATGCTGTTTGGCTTGACGGCTGGCTGTGTTGCGAACTATCGCGTTATCTTCCGAATGGCATGGTTGTCAGTGTCGGCAATAAAAAGGTTACCTGCGCCGTCTATAGCAATCCCTTGAACGTTGTTGAACCGGGCGGCTGTGCCCAAGCCATTGGCGTATCCAAAAGTGGTGGTGTTGCCTGTGACGACATCGGTGACGACGCGTTCACTGTCTATTTTTCGAACGCCAGAAAACCCGTAGTGGTAACCCGAATTACTGAAAGAGGTCGAAACAGTCCACGCCACGTATACATTTCCTGCGCTGTCAGAAGCCACGCCATTCGGGTACCGAAAGTAATAGTCGGAGTAAGTGGAAATGGGGCTGTGCGCCAGGGTTGTGACTTGTCCCAGTGGAGATACCTTGCGGACGGCATGGTTCCAGTAGTCCGTTACATACACGTTGCCGTCTGGGGCGACCGAGAGGCCCCTTGGCGAATCAAATCGCGCTGCCGCACCCACGCCATCTACGAACCCAGGACTGCCTTGGCTGCCCGCCAGCGTAGTGAGCCCGCCGCCAGGGGTCATTTTGAGAATCGAATGGCTGCTCGAAACGTAAAGCGCACCATCTCTATCGACAGCAATCCCTTGCGCCCATCCGACTTGAGCCATGGTTGTGACTACGCCCAGCGCGGTGACCCTGCGTAGCCATTTGCCGTCAATCACGTACACAGTGCCTGCTTGGTCTGCGGTGATGTGGCCTGGCGAGTAGAACGTTGCGGCCGCACCGACTCCGTCAACACCGTCTCCCACCGCTGCGGTACCGCCCGCGAGAGTTGTTACCGCACCCATGGGATGGATCTTGCGAATCGCGTGGTTGCCCGAGTCTGCGACATAAACATTGCCTGCAGCGTCCGTGGCCACGCCGTAAGGCGTGTTGAAACGCGCTGTAGCACCAGTCGCATTGATGAGGCCCGTTGCAGTGCCTTGTCCGTCATAGCCGGCAAACGTGCTGACCCGGTATTGGTCCGCATGTCGCGTCGGTTCGCAGGTAACGGCAATCGACCGTATATCGGCCAACCCCACTGTGCCACTGGCGTTGCTGACGGTGCATGATGCACCCATGGGTGGGTTACCAATCGTGACGCTGTAGGGGCTGCCTTGCGTGACCTTGTTTGCAAATGTGAAGTTCATTGCATTGGCGGCTATCACCAGCGTCTCGGCTCCATTGGTGAGTGTGAAGCCATTGGCATTGCCCAAACCACTGATGCTGCCGCCAATGCTGAATGATGGGATTGCGACGGGTGTTGGTGGCGGTTCGACACTGGTTCCACCGCCACCGCCACCGCACCCAATCAAAGTACTCGCCGTTAAAAGCGTTGCCAATAGTCTCATGTATCGATTCTGAAGTGGGTGTGTTAGTGCTTTTGAGCAGGGGCGCTGCGAGGTGTCAAATAGTTTTGACGCCCTTGGCAAGTGTTGCACGATGTCGCCAAAAGTTAGCTAAACGTACGTGGCGCTATGCGAAGTAAAGCTCGCAATTTTACTGGCTGGCGACTAACGTTACAGCTCCGTCCGCAGCGACCATATCTCCGGGAACAGCACCACATCCAGCATCTTGCGCAGGTAGCTCACACCACCCGTGCCGCCCGTGCCGCGCTTGAAGCCTATGACGCGCTCCACAGTAGTGACATGGCGGAAGCGCCAGAGGCGAAAGGCGTCTTCAAGATCGGTGAGCTCTTCGCCCAGTTGGTACAGATCCCAATGCGCCTGGGGGTCGTGGTAGACCTGTAGCCAGGCCTGTTCGACCTCCTTGTTGGCCACGTAGGGTTGTGACCAGTCGCGCTGGGTGTGTGTCGCAGGCACGGCAATCCCGCGGCGCGCCAGCAGGCGCAGCGATTCGTCGTACAGCGATGGCGCAACATACGCAGCCTGCACCAGCGCCAGGCGCTCGGGCGCATGGGCGTGCGGTTGCAGCATGGCGGCATTTTTGTTGCCCAACGCGAATTCAATACAACGGTACTGGAAGCTCTGGAAGCCGCTGCTTTGTCCCAGGTAGGGCCGCATGGCGGAATACTCGGGCGGCGTCATCGTGGCCAGCACGTCCCAGGCGTGGACCAGCTGCTCCATGATCTTGCTGACACGCGCCAGCATCTTGAAGGCCGCGCCCAGTTCATCGTTGGCAATGCTGTGGATGGCGGCCGTCAGCTCGTGCAGCATCAGCTTCATCCACAGCTCGCTGGTCTGGTGCTGGATGATGAACAGCATCTCGTCGTGCGCGGGCGAGAGTGGTTTTTGCGCAGACAAGATGGTGTCGATGTGCAGGTAGTCGCCATAACTCATGCGCTTGCTGAAGTCGAGTTGGGCTTTCTCTTCGGCAACGATGGCCTCGCCGGCTGAAGGCGCTGCGGCGTGCATGGGGCAGCCAGAAGTTGGATTGTTCATGTCAGGTCACCGCGTGTTTTTGGTTAAATTCTGGCTTTTTCCATTCTTCGGTCTCCAGCACCTGGCGCAACTGCTCCACAGCGTTCCACACATCTTCAAACCCGATGTACAGCGGCGTAAAGCCAAAGCGCAGGATGTCTTTGTGGATGCCACCATCACCGGCGCGGAAGTCACCAATCACACCGCGTGCGATCAAGGCTTGCACGATGGCAAAGGCACCAGAACCCAGATCACCACCCGCGGTGTGTTCACGGGTCAGGCACACCTGCGAGCCACGCTGTGCATGCGCGCGTGGTGTGGCAAAGCCTAGGCCGTAACCCTGGCAGCGTTCCTCCACCAACTGGATGTACAGGTCAGTGAGCGCCAATGATTTGGTGCGCAGTGCTGCCATGCCGCCCAAGGCTTCAGCGGCTTTGAACCCGTCCAGCCCACACTCCAGCAACGACAGGCTGACGATGGGTTGTGTGCCGCACAGGTAGCGAGTGATGCCGGCCGCGGGTTTGTAGTCTGCGGTGAACGCAAAGGGCTTGGCATGGCCCCACCAGCCGGATAGCGGTTGCCAGAAACGGTCCGCATGCTTGGGGTTGACCCACACGAATGCAGGTGCGCCGGGGCCCCCGTTCAGGTACTTGTAGCCACAGCCAATGGAGAAGTCGGCCTGGGCTCCGGTCAGGTCCACGGGCACTGCGCCTGCGCTGTGCGCCAGGTCCCACACCACCAGCGCGCCGGCCGCATGGGCGGCCGCCGTAACGGCGGCCATGTCGTGCATGGCGCCGGTGCGGTAGTTCACGTGGGTCAGCATCAGCACTGCCACGTCGGCGGTCAGCGCACCGGCAATCTCTTCAGGTTCTACCAGTTGCAGCGTGTAGCCGCGCTCTTTGCACAGGCCTTCTGCAATGTAGAGATCGGTGGGGAAGTTGCTGCGCTCACTGACGATGAGTTTTCGGTGTGGCGCGTCCTGTGCCGCGATGGACAGCGCGGCAGAGAGTACCTTGAACAGGTTGATGGACGTGGTGTCGGTGGTCACCACCTCGTCTTTGCCCGCACCGATCAGCGGCGCGATCATATTGCCCAGGCGCTGGGGCAGGTCGAACCAGCCGGCGGTGTTCCAGGAGCGGATCAGGCCCGTGCCCCACTCCTGGGTGATGACCTCGGCAGCACGCGCGGCCGCCGCTTTGGGCATTACGCCCAGGGAGTTGCCGTCCAGGTAGATAACGCCGGGCGGTATGGAAAACAGATCGCGCAGCCCGCGCAAAGGGTCGGCGGCGTCGCGCTGCTGGCAGTCTTGCAAAGTGGTCATGGTGTGGTTGGCTCGTGGTTTCGGGAGAGAGTCGCAAAGTTAACACCGGGCAAAAAGCTGTGGTGTCGGTTATTTCCAACAACCGATAAAATACTTTAGACCTAAACCATATCCGTGTCCAGGCAGCTCCTAGGCTGTGCGCACATATTCCTCGTCATCGACTGGCTCACCGCGCAAAACGTCGTTCTCAGGGATGATGCGGGTGAAGCTAAAGCCCGCTTTCTTTAGCACCTGGGCCGATGCGTGGTTACCCACGGTGACGGTTGCAACGAGGCGGTGTATGCCTTGCAGCACCAGATGATCCGCGATGGCACGCACCGCTTCGCTTGCATAACCCTGGCCCCAAAAGTCTGGATACAAGTAGTAGCCCAGATTGGTACACACCCGCGCATCATCGACGCAGGCGTCGACTTGGCCGATGAGTGTTCCATAAGTACGCGTGGTAACCGCCCATACCGGCCAGGCTTCGGTGCAGTCGGTGGACAGGCGCGACTCTAGGCGCGTCCAGTGAGCCCGCATGGCTTCCAGGTCCGTTGGCTTGTCCATGGAGATCCATTCGTAAATGGCTTCGGCCTGCAAAGGACCGAAGGCGCCGTCGGCATGGCTACCCATGCGCGGCAGCAGCAGCAGGCGAGGTGTTTCGATGGGGACGCAGAGTTGTTGGCCGAAGTCAGCTTGCATGCGAAGTGCTTGTTGAGGTGGGTTGTCGCAATTTTTCCCGCTGCTGCTGCAAATACAGCCTAACAGCCGGGTCCAGCTCCAGGCCAATCGCCTGTGCATACGCTGCATCGGCGGCGTCAACCGCACCACTGCGTTGCAGCAGATGCGCGCGGGCAGCCCAATACGGCTGGTAATTGATCAGGCGAGGATCATCGGCCACGTGGTCCAGAATCTCCAGCCCATGCGCCACCCCCTCACATTCGGCCACCGCCACCGCGCGATTGATTTCTACCACCGGTGAGCCAGTGAGTTCAGCCAATGCCCCATAAAGTTGGGCAGCTGCGCGCCAGTCCGTTTGACCGGTGTAGCGCCGGATTGCATGTGCGGATTGCACAGCGGCCTCCAGCTGGTAGCGGCCGATGGTGTGCAGTGCGCTGGCGTGCTGCAGTAGGCGCTCTGCCTCGTCAATCATCTTCGCGTCCCATAGCCGCGGGTCTTGTCGGGCAAGCGGTATGTACGCGCCGTTCGCATCGCGCCGTGCACCACGGCGGGAGTGGGCATGCAGCATCAGTGCCAACATGCCCAAGGCTTCGGGTTCATTTGGCAGCAGGGCCGCAACCAGTTGGCCCAGCCAAATGCCTTCATCACTCAGGTTGTGGTGGCGCGGGTCCAGGCCGGCCGGGTCGGACCAGCCCTGGGTGAAGGCGGCGTAGATGGCCTCCAGCACAGTGTCCAGGCGTTCGGGCAGGTCTTCGCGTTCGGGCAGTCTGAATGGAATGCCGGCCTGTTTGATCTTGGCCTTGGCCCGTGACAGACGCTGGCCCATGGTGGTCGGGGGCACCAGAAAAGCTGACGCGATTGCCGCAGCATCGAGGCCCAGCACGGTTTGCAGCATCAGCGGTGCGCGTACGCTGCGCTCAATGGCCGGGTGGGCGCAGGCAAACAGCAGGGCCAGGCGGTCGTCGGGGATGTCGTGCCCTGCATTGTCCCTGTCTTCGGTGGACACGGGGGTAAGCAGCAGCAGTTCTTCAGTGGCTGCGTCACTGGTGGCCGTGCGGCGTTGGGCGTCAATGGCCTGGCGTTTGGCAACCGCTATCAACCAGGCCTCGGGGCTGGCGGGCACGCCCTGCATCGGCCACTGTTGCAGTGCTGCTTCGAATGCGGCAGACAAGGCGTCCTGCGCCGCCGCCACATCGTGCGTGCGCCGGCTCAGGAACGCTACCAGCTTGCCGTAGCTTTGGCGCGCGGCGGTTTCTGTCGCGTGCCGGGCAGCGCTGGCCTCTGGCGCGTGCGGGTTCACATCTCCCAAATCGGGCGGACCTCGATGGTGCCGATGGTCGAACTGGGGCAGCGCGCAGCCCATTGGAGTGCGGCATCCAGGTCGGGTACGTCGATGACGTAATAGCCGCCCAGTTGCTCATGCGTGTCGGCATAGGGACCATTGAGCACTTCGGATTTGCCATTGCGCACCCGTACCGAGGTGGCATCCGTGACCGGGCGCAGGCGTTCGCCGGCTTGCAGCGCGCCGGCTTTGACCAGGGCGTCGGTATAGGCGCCATAGGCTTGCATGAGGGCGCCCATCTCGGCCGGGGGCATCGCGTTCTCTAAGGCTTCACTGGCGTAGATCATCAACAGGTATTTCATGGGAGCTCCGTGATTTGGGTTGTGATGCGGCAAATGCCCCATCACCACCATGACGTTTGAGTCTTGCAGATTTCGACACACACAGCAAAAATATTTGCGACTGGGGTACCACGGCAAATGTGTGTGGCGAACAGGGGTGGGTACAGTACAGGGGCGTGCAATGGATAGTGTTTCAAAGCTGATTAGGAGTAAATAGTGCCTCTAGCCACCGTCAATACTGATTATTGTGCTATTAAAAGCATAGTATTTTGGGTGCCCGACGGGAGGTCTTCGTGGGCTTGACCCAGCGCCGCACGGTAGCCTGGGTTCTGGGTTGGGTGTTGCTGGCGCTCGCCGGTGCGACGGCCCTTGCGCGCTGGGAGTTGACTCGGCAACACGATCTGTTTGACACCAATGCCCGCATTGCACACCGCCTGCTGAGCCAGCGTGTGGTGCAGCACGACGCCATTTTGGCTACGTTGGCCCTGCTGGCGGTGCCGGGTGAAGCCGGCAACCGCGCGCAGCGTTTGTCCACCTTGTATCCGCAAATTGTGTCTGTTCAGCGCCGTGACGCAGATGCGCCCTGGCCGAGCCCCGCACTGCAAGCGCTTTATGCCGAGTCGCGCCGAGCGGGGCGGGCGGTGCTGGCCGGCGTCGATCTCGCGCAGGGGCAGTACCAGGTGTTGCTGGGCGCGCAGCCCAGCAGTTACTTGCTGACCATTGATGTCCAGCGCATGGTCCCTTGGAGCGAGTGGCCTTTTGCCGTGGAGGGGCCGGTGGCAGTGAGCCTGTCCCATGGTGGGCAGCAGACCCTATTGCAGGCGGGGCGCACCGATTCTGCGGGCTGGGGTTGGCAATTTTCCGCACGCAAGGTACTGGCGGCCGAGAGCCAGCCCCTGGAGATTGGTGTAGACCTGCGACTGGGATGGCCGGCGCTGCCTTGGGTGTGGATGGCGGTGTGGGTGGTTGTGGCTGCTGCGCTGCTGTATGGAGCGCGGACTTTGCTGCGCCAGCGCGGCGACCGTTTGCGGGACCAGGAACTGTTGCGCCTGGGCAAGGTTGCGCGCCTCAACACGTTGGGCGAGTTGGCGGCTGGCATTGCGCACGAGCTGAACCAACCGCTGACTGCGATTCTGGCCAACACCCAGGCAGCGGACCGCTTGCTGGCCGAGGAGGAGCCAGAGCTTGCGCCCATTCGCCAAGCCTTGTCGCAGGCAGCGGGTCAGGCGCGGCGCGCGGCCGAGGTGGTGGGCCGTTTGCGCCGGGCGCTTGAACAGCGTGGCGCTGCAGAGTTGCCGCAAGCGGTTGCATTGCAGGAGGTGGCGCGCAGGGCCCTGTATTTGCTGGAACCCGAGTTCCAGCGTTGCCAGATCGAAGCCCGGCTGCTGGCTCCAAGTCAGCCGCTGCTGGTCTTGGCAGAGCCGGTAGCGCTGGACCAGGTGGTGCACAACCTGCTGATGAATGCCGTGCAGGCCCTGGACCAGACCGCACGGACTGGGCGTGTGTTGACCGTCACGGTGGAGGCCGCGCCGCCAAAGGGCTTGCTGCGCGTGCAAGACAGCGGGCCGGGCATCGCGTCCGATGTGCTGCCCCGTATTTTTGAACCCTTCTACACCACCCGCCAGGGCGGCCTGGGGTTGGGCTTGAGCCTGTGCGAAACCCTGGTCGACGCTATGGGTGGGAGCATCCGCGCTGCCAATGCCGCGCCCCATGGGGCTGAGTTTGTGGTGTCCCTGCCCTTGGTAACCGATGCGATCTGAAGCCATGACCTCCACCTTGTCCCCCCTCATCCATCTGGTGGATGACGATGAGGCCGTGCGCTCCAGCCTCGCACTACTGATCAGCACCGTGGGTTTACGGGTGCAGACTTGGGCCCAGCCGCAGACATTCTTGGCAGAGTTCGACCGGGAAAGCATCGGTGTCATCGTGCTGGATGTGCGCATGCCCGGCATCAGCGGCCTGAACCTGTTGCAAACCCTGGTGGAGCAGGGAGTGGACCAGCCCATCGTCATGCTCACGGGGCACGGCACGGTGGACATGTGCCGCCGCGCGTTTAAGGCCGGGGCGGCTGAGTTTCTGGAAAAACCCGTCAACGACGAGCTGCTGTTGGAGGCGCTGCAAAACGGCGTGCGCCAGCATGTGAAGGCACGGGAGCGCACACAGATCGACCGCGACGCCCGCGCCCGCTATGGCCAACTGTCGGACCGCGAGCGCGAGGTGTTGGGCCTGATCGTGGCCGGCTTAACGAACAAGGAAATGGGACGGGCGTTGGGCGTGTCGCCCCGCACGGTAGAGACCCACCGCGCCAACCTGTTTGCCAAGCTGGAGACTGAATCGCTGGCGCAACTGGTGCGCAACTACGCGGCGCTGGTGGCTCCGTAGTTCTACGGAGGCCGCAGCGCGCGGCTACGGATGGGCAAACGGGGCAGGGACTTTTACAGTTCGTTCACGGTTGATTGAACCGAAGTCCCACCCCCTACCGAAGAGAGATGCCCACCATGCAACACCACGCCAAAACCATCATCGCCCTGACCCTGGGCTTCGCCACACTGGCCGCCAGTGCGCAAGCCGTGCGTACGGAGAAAAACATGTCCCTGGAGCTGGCCACCAAGATTGCTGCGGCCACGGTTGCCGCTTGCACAGCGGACAAGTACAACGTGACAGCCACCGTGGTGGACCGCGCTGGCACCGTGCGCGCCGTCTACCGCGCCGACAACGCCGGTCCCCACACGGTAGGTGCCAGCCAGGCCAAGGCCTTCACCTCAGCCTCCGGCAAGAACACCACGCTGGCCATGATGGAAAACGCCCAGAAGAACCCGGCAGCCGCCAATGTGGCCATGATCCCCGGCTTTTTGTTGCTCGGTGGTGGCGTGCCGGTCAAGGTCGGTGACGAAGTGATTGGTGCCGTGGGTGTGGGCGGCGCGCCTGGCGGACACCTGGACGAAAAGTGCGCGCTGGCGGGACTTGCCGCCGTCCAGGACCTATTGAAGTAAATGCTCGCTGCCCCCTTGCGGGGGCAAGTCGTGGCGTGGGTGTTCAGTCAAAAATCTCGTTCAGCCAGGACTTTTTGCGGCTACTTTTGTAGCCGTGTCGCTTGCGGTAGTCCGAGTCTTCAAAGTCCGGCTGGTAATGGTTCCGGGCCACCGGCGCAGAGGCAACATGTGCCGGTGCGGGTGCGGGTGCGGGTGCCGTGGAAGCCCGGTCCAGCAGTTTGTCGAGTTCTCCGCGGTCCAGCCAGATGCCGCGACAGGCAGGGCAGTAATCAATTTCCACGCCTTGTCGGTCGGTCATGACAAGTGTGGTGTCTGGGCAGCTAGGGCATTTCATGGTGTTCTTTCAGGGTTTGGGGTGGTGCGGGGGTCACTGGATCCACGCCACGGCGCTTCCGGCGAGTGCCAGTGAGCCAACGGCGGTCAGTAATTTGGCGTCCCTCCGGTTGTCAGTTTTGTAGTCTTGCCACGCGGCATACAGAACGGCTAGTGCCAGAGCAGTTGCGCCAAGCGCGATATCCAGGTTCATGAGAGTGTTCATTGAGAGTACCTAACGTTGTGGGGTTGATGTGGGTGATCAGATTGCGTCGCCGCTCTGCGCGTCGAGTGCGGGTTGGGATGCGCGTCCGCGCGTGGGTTTGTGCGTGCGTTGCAGGGTGCGCGTCAGGACCCGCGTGGCGCGGCTGAGCGACCGGTCGAGTGCGGTACGCCAGTCCGCTGCCAGTGATGCAATCACAACGGTGCCTGCAGTGTCGGTCTTGAGCTCGACCTGGCAGCGTTTGTCGACACCGCCTCGTGGGCCATTGATGTCCGAAAACTGTACTTTGGCATGCGCCACAAATGTGCTCAAGCGCCGCAGAGCGAAGCGCACGCGCTCGACAGACAAGTCGCGCATCTGCGCGCCATCGGAATCGCGGGATTCGAAAACTATCTGCATGCTGTTTCTCCTTCGGTTTAAAGAAGACCCGACGATAGGGTGTTGCTTGATTCATAAAAAGCAGATAATTGCGTATCAACAATCCCTAAAAAACTGAACATGACCGTCCCGTTCAATTACAAACATCTCTACTACTTTTGGGTGGTTGCGAAGGAAGGTGGAATATCCCGCGCCGCCAACAAACTAGACATGGCGGTGCAAACGGTCAGTGCGCAGGTACGCGAACTGGAGCGATCGCTGGGTTATGCCTTGCTCAAACCAGCGGGGCGCGGGCTGGTGTTGACTGAGGCCGGACAGGCAGCCATGCAGCAAGCGGACTTGATCTTTCTGCTTGGCGAAAACCTGCCGACCCGGGTGCGCGATGCGGTCAGTGCTCCCACAGTGCGGCTGGCGGTGGGCATCTGTGACGGATTGCCCAAGCTGGTGGTACACCGGCTGTTGTTGCCGGTGATCACCGAGCCGCATTTGCGCATGGTGTGCCACGAAGGTGAGTTGGATGATCTGCTGGGCGATCTGGCGTTGCACCGGCTCGATGTCGTCATGTCCGACCGGCCTGCACCGGTGAATCCCAATATCAAGCTCTACAACCACAACATGGGCTCATCCACCATTGGTTGGTATGGAACGCCGAGTTTGGTGGAGGCCGCGCACAAGAATTTTCCGCAAAGCCTGGCTGATGTGCCTGTGTTGTTACCCACTGCGCACACTGCCGTGCGGGACCGCCTGGACCAGTGGTTTGAGCAACGTGCCATCCGACCCCGCATCGTTGGGGAGTTTGAAGACAGTGCCTTGCTCAAAACCTTTGGAGCGAGCGGCATGGGAATATTCCCTGCCGCAGAATGGGCGCATGACGATCTGCTGGCGCACTTTGCGGTGCAGCGCCTGGGCCCGTGCGAAGGTGTTACCGAACACTTCTTTGCGATTGGAACCGAGAAGAAGGTGCAACACCCGCTGGTGCAACGCTTGTTGCTACCAGCGCTCTAGCGTAGGCGGGAGTCGCCGCTTAGGCTTTGGCCGTGCGCACGCTCAACAGCATGGTCAAAGCCAGGATACCTACAACCACACCCAACGACACCGCCACCGGGATCTTGTAGATGTCGATCAGGCACATCTTGGTACCGATGAACACCAGGATCACGGCCAGTCCGTAGTTGAGCAGGTGGAACTTGTTGGCGACTGCAGCCAACAGGAAATACATCGCACGCAGACCCAAAATGGCGAATACGTTGCTGGTCAGTACGATGAAGGGGTCGCTGGTGATGGCAAAAATCGCAGGGATGGAGTCCACAGCAAAGATCACATCGGTCAGCGCCACCAGGCAAATCACCATGAACAGCGGTGTGGCGATCTTCTTGCCGTTTTCAATGGTCCAGAAGTTTTCGCCGTCAAACTTTTTGCTGACGGGCAGGATGCGGCGCAACAGTTTCAGGGCAGGGTTGTCTTCCAGGCTGGGTTCTTGACCGGCAGCCCACCACATCTTCACGCCGGTGAGAATCAGGAATGCGCCGAACACATACAGGATCCAGTGGAACTCGGCCAGCAACCAGCCCCCTACCAAGATCATGATGGTGCGCAGCACGATGGCACCGATGATGCCGATCATCAGCACACGCTTCTGGTAGTGCGAAGGCACTGCAAAGTACGTGAAGATCAGCAGAAACACAAAGATGTTGTCGACCGCCAGAGACTTTTCAATCAGGTAACCCGTCAAGAATTCCAGTGATTTGGTGTTGGCAATCTCTGAAGACCCTGTGGAGTCTTTGACCGCCCACCAGAACAGGCCGTTGAACAGAAAGCTCAAGCCGATCCAGACCAGTGACCAGTTGAAGGCTTCTTTGACGCCGATGTCGTGTGCACCCTGCTTTTTGAGCACAACAAAGTCAACAAACAGCGACACCAACACGATGATGATAAAGGTGGCCCAAAGCCAAAGTGGGGCAATAGTTTGCATAGAGGACCCTTGAAGTTGAAATCTTTCCCTGGCACCGGATTCTTTGCGCGACACGCTAAGGCCAATCCGTGGAGAGGCCAAGTCTAGTGCGGTATGGCTATGTTTACTCTGTAGAAATCTGGAAAATGGTTCGCAAAAACGGGAACGTTTTTGCGAGTTTTCCTGTTGTGCGTGAGTTGTCAGAGGCTGCCTGCTGGGGGCATGGAACTCAAAAATCGCTGGTAAGTTCCGAGCGCAAGGCGCGTCGGTTTGCCTAAAGGGGGGGTGACTATTGCGGGGTGGTGCGTATGACCACCCACTCCCGGCGGAACAACCATTCATTGGGATACCACAGGTTTTGCAGCGTGACCTCGCCAGCCTTGTGGCGGCTCTTTACGTGCCAGCGTGTGCCCAACAAGCTGCAGTCTGGCATGCAACTGGGTTGGGCCTGGTCCAGGCTGTCCTGTATCCATACGACCGCGTCAAATTGCCCCAACAAAAAGTCCAGGCGTTCATCGGGGGGCATGTCAGGCTTGAAGGCTCCAGTGTTGCGGCCTTCAGCGTCATAGGGAGTGATGCGTGCGCCGGGCAGAACAAAGTGGAACCGTTCAAATTGGCCGGTAAATCCATTGGGCACGGCCAGACGTTTGCCTTTGGCCTGTTCCTTGACAGCTGCGGTGTACCCCGCAGTGTCAGATCCCAAGGGTTGAACCATCAGGCCAAAGCTGGCGTATACGGCCAGCACCACGGTCAAAGTAGCCGGTTTGGACCAACTGCCTTTGAAAAATCCGGCGGTAGCCCCCACAAAACCTATGCCTACTGCTATCAAAGTCATAGTGACTTGCAGATCAGTGGCAATTTGTAGATCTCCCATGACCCAGGCCACGCGTGCCAGCATCACCAGCGCTGGCACCAGAACCGCCAATGTGATCCAGAACCAGGTTTTGTGCAGCCTGTCCCATGCCAGGGCCATGGCAATTGCGATGGCCGGCATGGCCGGGATGAGGTAACGCTCCGAGCGTTGGCTGGGGATGGTGAAGACGACTAGCCACACCACCAGCCAGGCCAGCAACACGCGGGCCGCAGGAGAGAGTTGCGCATAGGTCACGCGCTTGAATGCCATGCCCAGAGCCAGCCATCCCATGCCCAACACGGTGAAAATCAACAGCCCGGCGTTGAACGGGTAGGCCAGCAGCTGCGTCCACATGGGGTAAGCACCAAACAATGCGGCGTGCCAATAGCCCTTGTTGTTGGACATCTTGCCGGCGTTTTCAGCGACCACGAACTCTTGCCAGACCGAGGCAGGGTCCGGGTCCAGCACAAACCACAGCGCAAAGATGCCCAGTGCCAGCGCCGTGCTCCAGGCCAGACCTACGGTAGCGCGAATGACCAGCGGCCAGTTGAAGCGTGGTGCGCTGGCCAGCCAGGCGCACCAGATGGCCGCCGCTGCTGGCGCTACCAATGCAAAGGATTTGTAGGCCGAGCCCAGGCCCATGGCAATGCCCACCAGCGTAAAGACGCGCCAGTCCATGCGACGGGAATCATCACTTGCGTTGCGCACACGCAGCCACAACACCCACCACATGGGCAGTGCCAGCCAGAAAGTTTCTGGTGCAGATGTCAGGTAGGCGCGGCCATACCGAAAGGTGGAGAAGAACAAAAGGTACAGCGCTGCCGCAATGCAGGCTGTGCGCAGTTTGCCACTCATGCGGTGGGCAAAAAAAGCCAGCAAGGCAGTTGTCGCAAAGGTGTAGAAAACACTGGGCAAACGCAGTGTGAACAGGCTCCAGCTCTCGCCCCAGTTACCGGCCACCATGGCCTGCCAGAAAAGCAGCGGCGGCTTGGTGTTGCGGGTGTCAATGATCTCGGACTGCAGTGGCAGCCAGTGGCCACTTTCTGCCGTCATGCGGGCAATGTGGATGTAAACCATCTCATCGCCATTGGTTGGTGCGTAGGCACCGCCCAGTCCAAACAGGTAGGTGAGCGCGGCCGCCACAACCAGGGCCAGCCATAGCCAGGGGACAGCTTCGCGGGGTTGCAACATCTTTTAGTCTTTGTGTCGCTTGAAGGTCCAGCGGTCGTTGGCCAGAAAGTTGCTCACGCTCGCAGCCAGGATGGCGATGATATTGGCCACGCGGTAATCCATGGAACCCGACAGCAGCAGCGTCAGCACGTACTGCAGGCCGCTGCCAAAGGCAGAAGCCGTAGCGTATTGGCCGAACTCCGTGGCCAGCAGGCGCAAGCTGACCGGGCCGGGGCTTTCCTCTTGCTCCAGTGTTTTGACCCGGTCTGACCAGGTCCACAGCCGGTTCCAGGTGAAGTTGTTCAGCGTGGCCAGGCTGATGGCCACGGCCAGCGAGATGTAGGGTTTGTTGTACGCCGCTTCAATGTTGTGGAATATGTATTCATGCCCAATGTGCAACATCGTCAAATTGACCACGGTGCCGCTGGCGCCAACGATGCCGAACTTGATGTAGCGGTAACGCTCCAATAGGCCCAGGGCCCACAACACTGCCCGTTGCAGCGCCGTTGTCCGGTTCGCGCCGTTCATGCCAGGGTGGCCGCGTGGGTTTCGCCGCGCAGAAAGGCCAGTGCGTCGGCCAGCACGGGGTCTGGTTTGATCCGTTTGAGGCACTGGTTGTCGCCATCACAAAAGGTGAGGCGGTGGTTGTAGGCGGAGAGGCAGGGTGAGCAGGCGATGCCAGATTCGAGCACTGTATTGCGCGAGCCTAGTGGGCCATACAGCTTGCCGGTCTCGGGTCCGAAGAACACCATGGTCCGGATGGGCGTCAGGGTCGCAAAATGGCCAGGGCCACCATCATTGGTGATCAGCAGGTCGGCGGCATGCATCAGCATCAGCAGTTCGCGGATGCTGCGCGTGTAGCCGGTCAGGTCTATGCTGGCGGGATGGCCAATCTGCTTGATCAGGTCTTTCGCCAATTGGGCGTCGTCTTTGAGGCCAATCAGACCTACGGCGAATCCTGCAGCACACAGGCCCTGGGCCACGCGGGCATAGTGTTCGGCCGGCCAGGCGCGTTCGGGCAGGATGCCGCCACCGGCGTACATGAGCACCAGCTTTTTGCCGGCACGCACCGGGTGGTCGGTGACCAGCTTGGCGGCGTAACTGGCCAGCTCATCCGGTGTGAATGCCACGGACAGTTCAGTCTCTGCCGGCAGGTTGCGAATCGGCGCCGCCTTGTTGCGCGGCATGCTCCCGGCCGAATCCAGCGCATCTACCAGCGACAAGAATTGTTTGCTGATGTGCTGGTAGGGGTTGTAAGGAATGGCGTGGTTGATGAAGCTGCCGCGGTACAGGCCCTCTTGGGTGTGCGGCGTAAAGCCCACCCGCACCGGGGCGCCGGTCGTGAAAGACAACAACGCGCTGACGCGGGAAAAGAGTTCGCAGTCGATCACTGCATCCAGGCCCAGGCGACGCATGGCCAGGCTGACCTTGAGAATATCGCGGACCAGAGAGCCGCCCGAACTGTCGTCCAGGCTGTGCATGTATTGCGGCTGTGTGAGCTGCAGGAGTTTGGTCACTTCCTGGTTTTTCTTCAACTGCAGGATGTGGATGGCCGCGCCCGGGTACTGCCGGCGCAATGCGGCAAACATGGGGCCGGCCAGCACGATACTGCCCATCTCGGACAGCAGGATCACCAGGATGTTCTTGGGCGCAATCGCCAGCTGCGGCGGTGCGCTGAAGAGGCCGGTGAAGCGCACCCAGGCCGACACTGCGCTGCACAGAAGCTGGCCGACCCAGCGATCAATGAAGCGTTGTGTTTGCAGTTTCATGGGTTCGTATGTGCCCGTCTACGGCCGATTACAAGCCTGCGGCTGCACGCAGCACTGCGGCCTTGTCAGTGCGTTCCCAGGTGAAGTCGGGCTCTTCACGGCCAAAGTGGCCGTAGGCTGCCGTCTTTTCGTAAATGGGGCGCAGCAGATCCAGCATCTGGATGATGCCCTTGGGGCGCAGGTCGAAGTGTTCGTTGACCAGAGCGGCAATCTTGTCGTCGGAGATCACGCCGGTGCCTTCGGTATACACGGTCACGTTCATGGGCTTGGCCACACCAATCGCGTAGGCCACCTGTATCTGGCACTGGCGTGCCAAGCCGGCGGCCACGACATTCTTGGCTACATAACGGGCTGCATAGGCGGCCGAGCGGTCTACTTTGGAGGGGTCCTTGCCGGAGAATGCGCCACCACCGTGGGGGCAGGCGCCGCCGTAGGTGTCCACAATGATCTTGCGTCCGGTCAACCCGCAATCACCCTGTGGGCCGCCAATGACAAAACGTCCAGTGGGGTTGATCAGGTAGCGGGTGTTTTGCAGCCACTCCTTGGGCAGCACGGGCTTGATGATTTCCTCGATGATGGCCTCGGTGAACGATGCCTTCATCTTGGTGCTGGTTTCAGACTGGTCCGGACTGTGCTGGGTGGACAGCACCACGGTGTCGATGCTGTGGGGCTTGCCATCCACATAACGCATGGTGACCTGGCTCTTGGCGTCCGGGCGCAGGAAGGGCAGACGGCCGTCTTTGCGCAACTGGGCCTGGCGCTCGACCAGACGGTGGGCATAGTAGATTGGCGCGGGCATCAGCTCGGGCGTCTCGTTGCAGGCGTACCCAAACATCAGGCCCTGGTCACCGGCGCCGGTGTTCAGGTGGTCGTCGGACGCGTGGTCCACACCCTGGGCAATGTCGTTGGATTGTTTGTCATAGGCCACCAGCACGGCGCAGCCTTTGTAGTCGATGCCGTATTCAGTGTTGTCGTAGCCAATGCGTTTGATGGTGTCGCGTGCCACCTGGATGTAGTCCACATGCGCGTTGGTGGTGATTTCACCGGCCAGCACGACCAGACCGGTGTTGGTCAGCGTCTCGGCCGCCACGCGGGACTTGGGGTCCTGCTTGAAAATCGCGTCCAGAATCGCGTCAGAAATTTGGTCAGCGACCTTGTCGGGGTGGCCTTCAGAAACAGACTCAGAAGTAAAGAGAAAATCGTTCGCCATAGTTGCTTGCTCCAAAAAAAACATCAAGTCGCGTTGCTTGGGCTTTGGGGCTTCGGCGAACGCTTTAGCAGAATTGTCAATATTGACAAGGCACAATGGCAACCCAATCAAGAATCACCACCGTGTGTGTCGCCCTGCAAGTAGTTCCGTAACTCAGCGACTCGCGCAATTTTAGCCTAGTCAGGAACCCGTCCATTGGATGAAATGACATCCCTTTTGCCCGCAAGGATTTGGATCGCGGCCCCAGGAAACTTCGCATGCTGACCCGTGTCTTGTTGTGGCTGATCCGTGGGGTAGCCCTGTTGCCTTTGCCGCTGGTGCGCGCGATGGGGGCGGGATTGGGCTGGCTCCTGCATGGCTTGGTGGTTTCCCGCAGGCGCGTGGTCATGACCAATCTGGCGCTGTGTTTCCCACAGTGGTCAGAAGGCGAACTGCGGTCCCAGACCCGCCTGGTATTCACCCGCTTTGCGCAGAGCTGGCTGGATCGGGGATGGTTATGGCATGCGCCAGAGGCTGTGTTGCGCCGCCGCCTGGTGTTGGATGGAGCGTTGACCGCGCTGGATGGGAGCACGCCAACCGTGTTGTTCGCGCCGCATTTCATGGGGCTGGATGCTGCATGGACGGCACTGACCCTGCGCATCCCGCGGCGTTTTGCGACTATTTATTCCCCACAAGTCAATGCAGATGCCGATGCGTGGATTTATGCCGGGCGCCAGCGCTTTGGCAATCCCGAGATGGTGGCGCGGCTCGATGGGGTCAAGCCCATTGTGGCGGCGTTGCGTGCCAGTGAACCGCTGTACCTTTTGCCCGACATGAACTTTGACCCCTCGGAGTCTTTGTTTGTGCCGTTTTTTGGTGTGAGCGCCTGCACCGTTCCTTCGCTGTCACGCTTTGCCAAACTGGGCCGTGCCCAGGTAGTACCCATCGTGACCCGCATGACACCGGGGGGCTATGTGGTGCAGGTTTTGCCACCCTGGAAAGACTTCCCCAGCGCCGACCTGGTGGCGGACACCACCCGCATGAACCGCGAGCTGGAGTCCTACATCACACCCGATCCATCGCAATACTATTGGGTGCACAAGCGCTTCAAGGACAGACCGCTTGGCGAGACGCCGCCGTATTGACAGCGCAGGTTGTGTTGAATTTTGCTATTAAAGTAATAGCTACTCGAGTCCATTTTTCGGGGGTTGGAGCAGGAAATCGCCTAAATGCTTCTGGATGAGGGTCGGCTGCTCATGGAGTATCCAGTGGGTGGCATCTGCGACCTTGTGCAGTGTCAGGTGGGGCACGTAGTCTTCCAGGCCCTCTATCAGCACCGGCGGCAAGGCGGTATCGTCCATGCCCCAAACCACCAGGGTTGGCAGTGTGATAGTCAACATGCTGTGGGGAAGGTCAATGGCCGCGGCGGCAGGGTCTTCGGGGCGGGGCGGGCGCAGAGGGGAAGACCGGTAGTAGTTGCACCCACCGCGTAGACCGTGTGACCACACTGCACGGTATTGGTCTTTGACCGCCTCCGTCAGCCAGGGTGTGGGGCGGTTGGCGGCAAACTCGTGGGTCAGGAAGTTGAACAACCGGGCGAAGTCGTTTTCGGTCAGCAACACTTCCGCATCGTCGCGCACCAGAAAGTTCATGTAGGCACTGGCCTTTTGCTGAGCCGGATTGTTTTTGAGTTCGCGCAAAAAAGTGCCGGGGTGTGGCGAGTTGATGATGGCTAGTTTGTGGGCCAACTCTGGACGCTGATTGGCCAGATTCCATGCCACAGCACCCCCCCAGTCATGGGCGACCAGGCATGCCAGGGGTTGCTGGCCGCCTGTTTCAATGGCGACCAACGCTGCAATGTCCTGCACCAAAAACTTGGGTCTGTAGGCGCTGGCCTCTGCAGGGGCAGATGACTTCTCGAACCCGCGCAGATTGGGCGCCACGCAACGGTAAGCACCGTTCTCAGGTTTGGAAAAATGTTCCAGCAGAGCGTCCCAGACGAAGGCACCTTCCGGGAAGCCATGCAAAAAGACCAGCACGGGCCGCCCCCGTGTACCACTGGCCCGACAGCTCAGCGTGATGCCGTGCGGCAAAGCTTGCTGGTAAGTGTCGATCATTCGTCCGTGTCGGCTACGGCTGCTGGCGTTTGCGCTTTCGGTGCCTTTTCGGCCTTGGCTTCGGGATGCGCCCACTTCCATAGCAACTGGGCGACATCGTCAATGCCCTTGCGCTTGGTGGCCGAAAACAGCATGACATCGCCACCACCAGCCTGCAGTTTGGTGATGGAGAGAATCTTGGTGGCTTCGCTGCGGGTCAGCTTGTCGGATTTTGTCAGGATGATCAAAAACTTCAGTCCCTCTTGCACGCGTGGGCGGATGACATCGAGCAGGATTTCGTCCAGTTCGGTCAGTCCGTGGCGTGGATCACACATCAGCACAATACCCGTCAGGTTCTCGCGCGTGATCAGGTAATTGGCCATGACCTGTTGCCAGCGGATCTTGTCCTGCTTGGGCACGGCCGCATAACCGTAACCGGGCAAATCGGTCAAGATGGCGTCGGTCACCCCCTGTTTGCCCAGTGCAAACAGGTTGATGTGCTGGGTGCGGCCTGGTTTTTTGGAGGCATAGGCCAGCTGCTTTTGCTGCGTCAACGTGTTGATGCAAGTGGATTTGCCCGCGTTGGAGCGCCCGACAAAGGCAATTTCGGGCAGGTCCAGCGGCGGCAAAAAACGCAATTCCGGTGCGGTGGTCAGAAATTTGGCAGTGTGCAACCAACCCAAGGCGATGGCTGCGGGGGTCTTTTCACCTTCTGCTACCTTGGGCGCAGGAGGGGTAAAGCTGTTGGAGTTTGTGTTGGTAGTCATTGAATAAGGCGAGAGACCCGAGCCGCATTGTAGAATGCCCACTGTTTTGCCCACTAGACACACAGCAGCACCATGAAGTTGATCGCCCAATTGCTCATCGCCGCCTCTGCGGCTGCCTCGCCCATTTTTGCCTTCGCTTCTACAGCTGCCGCGCCTGCCTCGGCACCTGTCGCAAAGGCCGCTGTACCCGTGGTGAAGCCAGATCTGGCCAAGGGTGAAGCCAGTTTTGGTGCAGTTTGCGCGTCCTGCCACGGTGCGGACGGCAACTCTGGCACGCCTGCCAACCCCAAACTGGCGCAGCAGCACCCTGAGTACCTGGTCAAGCAACTGCAGGAATTCAAATCGGACAAGCGCAACAACGCCATCATGAAGGGTTTTGCCGCGACGTTGTCCGATCAGGATATGAAGAACATTTCTTACTGGCTGGCCAGCAAGCCTGCCAAGGCGGGTGCCGCCACAGACAAGACCATGGTGCAGCTCGGCGAACGCATCTACCGCGGTGGAATTGCCGATCGCCAGGTTCCTGCCTGTGCTGGTTGCCACAGTCCTAACGGAGCGGGTATCCCAGCACAGTTTCCCCGCGTCAGTGGTCAGCATGCTGACTACACGGCCACACAGTTGACAGCTTTCCGTGACGGTGTGCGCAAGAACAGCCTGCAAATGAGCCAGATTGCGGCCAAGATGAATGACCGCGAAATCAAGGCAGTCTCTGACTACATCGCTGGCTTGCGCTAAGTTTTGATTGAATGAAGGCTGCGTGGGGTTCTTGGCGGAACCAAACGCTGGTCTAAGTCCCTAAAGGGGCAGATCCATTGCAAGATGGGCCTGCCCCTTTTTTGTTTGGTGTGTAAGAAACAGGGGCTCTAGCCGACCAAGTTCTAAACGAGGAAAATCCCCATGCTGATCAAAACCCAAGGCAACGGCTTCAACCATCCGGTATCCAGCGAGATTACCGACAGGGCGCACTATGAGAAGCGGCGCGACATTCTGAAAATGATGGCAACGGGGGTCGCCGGAGGAGCCATGGCCACCTGGGCTTCCCGCCAGGCACTGGCGCAGGCCGCAGCTCCGGTGGCGCGCCCTGGCAAGTTGGCTGCGCTCCCGGCACGGCCATCGGCGGTAGCGGGTGCCACCACCATGGAAAAACCCACGCCCTACAAAGACGCCAGCAGCTACAACAACTTCTACGAATTTGGTACGGACAAGTCGGACCCCGCCGCTAACGCGCACACGCTGAAGACCAGCCCCTGGTCCGTGGACATCGAAGGGCTGGTCAAAAAGCCGGGCAAATTGGCGCTGGAAGACCTGCTCAAGCTCAGTCCTATGGAGGAGCGCCTGTACCGCCTGCGCTGTGTGGAGGGCTGGTCCATGGTCATCCCCTGGATTGGTTACTCCATGGCAGATCTCATCAAACACGTGGAGCCCTTGGGGAGTGCCAAGTACGTGGAGTTTGTGACCCTGGCCGACCCCAAGATCATGCCCTTTGTGGGTTCGCGTGTGCTGGATTGGCCATATGTCGAGGGATTGCGGATGGACGAAGCGATGCACCCTTTGACATTGTTGAGCTTTGGCATGTACGGCGAGGTTTTGCCCAATCAGAGTGGCGCGCCAGTGCGCTTGGTCGTGCCATGGAAATATGGCTTCAAGAGCGGCAAGAGCATCGTCAAGATCCGCTTCACGGACAAGCAACCGGGTACCGCCTGGAACAAGGCTGCTGCCAATGAATATGGCTTTTATTCCAACGTCAACCCCAATGTGGACCACCCCCGCTGGAGCCAGGCCACCGAGCGGCGCATCGGTGAAGACGGCCTGTTTGCCAAGAAGCGCAAGACTCTGATGTTCAATGGCTACGAAGCCCAGGTGGGCCAGTTGTATGCGGGCATGGACCTGAAGAAGTTCTTCTGATCTGCGTCTTGCACACCATGCGCGCACGCGTCAATCAGTACCTGTCCAGCCGGTTTGCCAAGCCAGTGGCATTTGTTTTGGGATTGTTGCCATTCGTGTGGCTGGTAGTGGCTGCGGTCTTTGACTGGTTGGGCGCCAACCCTGCAGAGGCCCTGGAGCGTTCGACAGGGGATTGGACGCTGCGCCTGCTGTGTGTGGTGCTGGCGATCACGCCGCTGCGCACCATCGCAGGGCTGCCACCACTGGCCCGCTTCAGGCGTATGGCGGGTTTGTTTGTGTACTTCTATGCGGTGCTGCACCTACTGGCCTATAGCTGGTTTGACATGGGGTTCGAGGTGGCTGACATCGCCAAGGACATTGTCAAACGGCCCTTTATCTTGGTTGGCTTCACCGCGGTAGTGTTGCTGACGCCGCTGGTTCTGACCTCATTCAATCGCGCGATCAAGGCTCTGGGGGGACGGCGGTGGCAGATGCTGCACCGGCTGGTGTATGTGGTCGCAGTACTGGCAGTGGTGCACTTCTTTTGGATGCGGGCCGGCAAGAACAATTTTGCCGAGGTGGCCGTTTACGCCGCAATTCTAAGCAGCCTGTTGGGCTGGCGGTTGGCACAGGCTATACGTAAAAGGGGTCTGAAGCCCCCGTCGGCTCTTCGTAGTCAGCTATAAAAGATATAGCTAACCTGTGTGGTAGCCAGGGGTGCACTCGCCGCTGGTTTGGTGGGCTTGGGTGCTGGTGGCAAATAGAGCGATCCTGTCTGGCCACAACCCCCCAGTATTGACATGCAGCCACCAAGGACAAGCGCTCTGACTAGAATTTGCTTTGCGATCAACATGGTGAAGATGGTAAGTAATGAATGATTCTGAATATATGGACCGCGCTGAAGCCCTGCTACAGGCGGTGGAAACGGGCTGTGATCGCATCAATGATGAAACCGATGCGGATCTCGACAACCAGCGTGTTGGTGGCATGGTAACCATTACCTTTGCCAATCGCAGCCAGATTGTCATCAACCTGCAAAAGCCGCTCAACGAGATCTGGATGGCCACTAAAGCCGGAGGTTTTCACTACCGCTGGCTGGATGGTTGCTGGCAAGACACCAAGGGGCAGGGTGAGTTCTTTGCTGAGCTCACCCGCCATGCGAGCGATCAGTCCGGTCAAGTATTGCGTTTTGCGGCCTGATCAGTTCCGGAAGAGATCGAGAATCCGGCTCTTCTCTTCTGCGGGAGGCAGTGGCACCGTCATCGGTTCTGGTTTGTCCTCCATTCCAACGCCTGAGACGCCAGAGCTCTTCGCGTATTCCTCGTAGAACCACTCATTGCCCACATGGATTACGCCTTCGGGTGCAGTGGGCTCGTTGACTGGAACGCCCTTTAGTGCAGTTTCCATGAAAGAAATCCATACCGGCAAACTCAATCCACCACCGGTCTCCCGGTCGCCCAGTTTTCTGGGGGTGTCGTAGCCAATCCAGGTGACGGCAGTGAGAGTGGGGTTGTATCCAGCAAACCATGCGTCCATGGAGTCGTTGGTGGTGCCGGTCTTTCCATACACGTCGGGTCGCTTGAGGGTTGCTTGCGCGCGTGCGGCTGTTCCTGAACGCGTGACTTCCTGCAGCAGGCTGGTCATCAGAAAGGCGTTGCGGGCGTCGATGACGCGTTCCGACTCTGCCAGAGTTGGCGGTTTGGACTCGACCAGGACTTTGCCGCGCTGCTCAGTCACCATGGATACCAGCCACGGGTTCACCCGGTATCCACCGTTGGCAAACGTTGAATAGCCGACAACCATCTGCATTGGGGTTACCGAACCTGCGCCCAGCGCCATTGTCAAATAAGCAGGGTGCTTCTCGGCATCGAAACCGAAGCGCGTGACCCATTCCTGGGCATATTGGGTGCCGATCGATCGCAGGATCTGGATGGAGATCATGTTCTTTGATTTGGCCAGTCCCCGGCGCAGGCTCATGGGTCCTTCAAAGGTACCGTCATAGTTTTTGGGTTCCCAAGGCTGGCCACCCGTAACGCCCGCATCAAAAAACAGGGGCGCGTCATTGACAACTGTTGCAGGCGTGAAGCCCTTTTCCAGCGCTGCCGAATAAATGAAAGGCTTGAAGCTGGAGCCCGGTTGGCGCCAGGCCTGCGTGACGTGGTTGAATTTGTTTTTCCGAAAGTCGAAGCCACCCACCAGGGCCTTGATAGAGCCATCGCGCGGATCAAGCGCAACAAATGCGCCTTCCACCTCGGGGAGTTGGGTGATTTCCCAGGTGTCCTTGACGGTCTTGGCAACACGAATCACAGCTCCCTTGCGCAACTTGATGTTGGGAGGGGCCTTTTCCGACAGGCCGGACTGCGCAGGTTTGAGTCCGTCGCCCACTATTTCCACCAGAACCCCACCTTGGCGCATGGCCTTGATCTTTTTGCTGTCGGCTTCCAGCACCACGGCGGACATGACATCGCCATTGTCTGGGTGGTCGTCCAGAACCTCGTCTATGGCTTCTTCCATCTCACCGGGCTTGCTGGGCAGCACAACAAACTTCTCCGGTCCCCGGTAAATCTGACGCCGCTCAAAGTCCATGATGCCGCGGCGCAGCGCCTTGTAGGCCGCATTCTGGTCAGCGGTTCGCACCGTAGTGCGTACATCCAGGCCACGTGTATAGGTTTCATCACCATACTGGTTGTACATGAGCTGACGGACCATTTCTGCGACGTAGTCAGCATGAACCTGGGTGTTGGTGTGGCCCGACCTGATTTTTAGTTCTTGGCTTTTGGCGGCCTCGGCTTCCTTCACGGTAATGAAGCCGTTTTCTAGCATTCGGTCAATGATGTGGCGCTGCCGTATGCGCGCCCGCTGGGGGTTGCTGATAGGGTTGTAGGCCGAAGGCGCCTTGGGTAAGCCTGCCAGCATGGCGGCCTCTGCAATTGTGATGTCCTTCAGAGGCTTGCCGTAATAAGCCTCAGAGGCCGCCGCGAAACCATAGGCACGGTTTCCAAGGAAGATCTGATTCATGTAGATTTCCAGAATCTGATCCTTGCTAAGCATGTGTTCAAGCTTGAAGGTCAGCAGGATTTCATAAATCTTGCGGGTAAAAGTCTTCTCGGAGGAAAGGTAAACGTTGCGCGCCACCTGCATGGTGATGGTCGATGCACCTTGGCTTTTGGCTTTTCCCACGTTTGCCAGACCTGCACGGATGACACCTAGATAGTCCACGCCGCCGTGCTGATAGAACCGGGCATCTTCAATAGCCAACACGGCGTTGGTCATTACCTTGGGTATTTCAGCTATTGGCGTCAGGTTGCGGCGCTCTTCGCCAAACTCGGCCATCAAATCTCCTTCTGCGGAAAAGACACGCAATGGGAGTTTGGGGCGGTAATCAGACAAATCTGTGATGTCAGGCAGATTGGGGAAGGCCACGGCGAGCGCTATGGCAACCATGGCCAAAACAGAAAATGCGCCCGCAATCATGACACCTAGGGCCCACAAAATCGAACGAACGAGCCAGTGCATGGATGCCTTTTGCTTTTTCGGTGTCGACGGGTCTTTGTCAGAGTGGCTGGAGGTGGAAGGCATAGAGGGCGAATAAGGGTTGCCGTGGAATTATAAAAATGCGGTCTTAGACAGTCCGGCGGACGGTCCATATGCATTGTTGCCCGTTCCAGTCCTGGCTGGAAAAACTGCGGTCAGATTTTGGTAACGGGCAAAAACCGTCTGCTTTTGGCAACGCTTGAAACAGCTTAAAACAGAAAAAACCTTTGCGGGACAAGGTGCTTACTGATAGCATTGAAGTGATTTCTTAAGTCTGTCCGGTGCTTGACCGGTATGTTTCAGGGGACCGTTTTGATCTCATTGGGGTCGTTTTTCAGTCGCCAACCGGCTTCCATGTTCGGGTTGGATATCAGTTCCTCCAGTGTAAAGCTGGTGGAGTTGGGGCGTGACAAAGCCGGTAATCTGGTGTTGTTGTGTTGTGCCATCGAGCCGCTGGAGCGCGGATGGATCACGGACGGCAATATTGAAAAGTTTGAAGAAGTGGCCAATGCGCTGAAGCGGTTGGTCAAAAAGAGCGGCACCAAGACCAAGAATGTGGCGATGGCTCTGCCCCCGTCCGCCGTTATTACAAAGAAAATTGTTCTGCCTGGCGGTATGTCCGACCAGGAGTTGGAGCAGCAGGTTGAAAACGAAGCGAATCAGTACATTCCCTTCCCGTTAGACGAAGTGAGTCTGGATTTCTGTGTCATTGGTCCCAGTGCGACCTCTGCAGGTGATGTCGAGGTGTTGATCGCAGCCTCCCGTAAAGAGAAGGTTCAGGACATCCAGGGCTTGGCCGAAGCGGCGGGCTTGACGCCTGTTGTAGTTGATGTCGAGTCGTACGCATCGCGTTTGGCGGCGGGCCGCCTCATTGAGAACTTGCCCAACAAGGGAGCGGGCCTGATTGTGGCGCTGTTCGAAGTGGGCGCGCTGACTACCAGTATGCAGGTGCTCAGGGACGATGAAGTTCTCTATGACCGGGATCAAGCCTTTGGTGGTGCACAGCTGACGCAATTGATCGTCCGCCAGTATGGTTTTTCGCAAGAAGAAGCCGAAAGCAAAAAACGCAGTGGTGAATTGCCTGAAGATTATGAGGCAGCGGTCCTTCGTCCGTTTCTAGAAACCATGGTTCAGGAATTGGGCCGCGCGCTGCAATTTTTCTTTACCAGCACCCCCCATAACAAGGTGGACTACATCATGCTGGCTGGTGGATCTGCGGCTTTGCCGGGTCTGACGGCAGCAGTCACACAGCACACGACATTCCCCTGCAGCTTGCTCAATCCATTCGATGGGATGGAGGTGGCAGATGGCGTGCGACTGAAGAAAATGACCCGTGAGGCGCCGTCGTACTTGACGTCGTGCGGTTTGGCTCTTCGGAGGTTTGCGCAGTGATACTGATTAACCTCTTGCCGCACCGTGAGGCGGCTCGTAAACGGCGCAGCGATATTTTTAATGCCTCGCTGGCGGCGTCTGCACTTTTCGGCGGCTTGATAGCTGGCGCAGTTTTCCTGTGGTACCAAGCTGAGATTTCTGCACAGGAAACCACTAATAGAGTACTAGAGACAGAAATCAAGCGGCTGGAGGGCCAGATCAAGGATATCAGTGGTCTTGAAGCGGAAATTGCGGCTTTGCGCGCGCGGCAACAGGCGGTTGAGGATTTGCAGTCGGATAGAAATCTACCTGTTCACTTGATGACGGAGTTGGTCAATCAGCTCCCGGACGGTGTTTACATATTGAGAATGTCTCAGGTCGATCAAGTTGTCCAAATTAATGGGGTGGCGCAATCCAATGAGCGCGTCTCTGATTTGCTGCGCAATCTCTCTAATAACACGCCATGGTTCACCAAACCCGAATTGGTGGAGATTGTTTCCGGCACTGTGTCACTGGGTGCTCGGGATCAACGTCGTGTGTCGAATTTCGTGCTGCGGGTTCGTTTGGTGCGCGCAAGCGAGGCCGAAAAAGCTGCCAAAACAGCGGTGGCTTCTGCGCCAGTTGGTGCTGTATCGGCCCCCGGATTGGCGACTTCCGCCGCTGCAAAGAATTAGCGGTAACACAAATGGCTACAAAATCTTTAGGCTCAATTGATTTTGCTCAGATTCAGCAGAATCTGGCTTCACAGTTTAGTAACTTAGACCCCAAGGACCCAGCTTCCTGGCCTTCTGTGCCACGCTATGCGTTGTTCTTGGCGATTGCAACGCTGATTGTTGTTGCGTTATGGTTCGTGTGGTTGACTGGTGAGGACGATATTCTGAAACAGGAGCAAGACAAAGAAGTCAAATTGCGCGCTGACTATAAAGTCAAATTGACCAAGGCAGTCAATCTAGAGGTGCTCAAGAAGCAGCGCGAACAAGTTCTTCAGTACGTTACGCAGCTTGAGAAGCAATTGCCCAGCAAGGCAGAGATGGATGCATTGCTTTCTGATATCAACTCGGCCGGTTTGGGGCGGAGCCTTCAGTTCGATATATTCCGCCCGGGAAGTATTGTGGTGCGCGACTATTATGCGGAATTGCCCATTGCGATCAGGGTGACGGGCAAGTACCACGACATCGGATCCTTTGCATCCGACATAGCAAACTTGTCTCGGATTGTCACACTCAACAATCTCACCATCGCTCCAAGGGCAGATGGTGCATTGGTTCTTGATTCGACGGCCAAGACTTTCCGATATTTGGATGCGGACGAGGTCGCAGCACAAAGCAAGGCTGCCAAAGGAGCCAAGAAATGAGGCGCTTGAGTCTAGCTCCGATATTAGTGTGCGTGGTCGCGTTTGTGCTTAGCGGGTGTGGTCTGTCTAAGGATGAGGACATTCGCCAATGGATGGCTGATGAGAGAAACCAGACTCGACCCAAGGTGGAGCCCATTCCGGCACCTAAACAGTTCAAGCCGGAGGCCTACACAAATGCAGCGGCGACCGAGCCGTTCAGCAAAGAGAAGTTAACGCAAGCTTTGAAGCGGGACTCTGCTCAGGCTGTTGCTAACGGTGCACTGGTCGCGCCTGAGTTGGCACGACGTAAAGAGCCCCTTGAGGCGTTTCCACTCGACTCCATGGGCTTGGTTGGAAGCATTGTCAAGGAGGGGCAGCCCGTAGCCTTGGTCAAGGTCGACAACCTG
Organism: uncultured Rhodoferax sp.; assembly: GCA_963513355.1. Classification (GTDB taxonomy): domain Bacteria; phylum Pseudomonadota; class Gammaproteobacteria; order Burkholderiales; family Burkholderiaceae_C; genus Allorhodoferax. The sequence goes on from CAUPQG010000014.1 coordinate 36,538, forward strand.
TTGTACCAGGTCAAGCAGGGTAACTATTTGGGGCAGAACTTTGGCAAGGTCGTGAAAATTAGTGAGACCGAGGTGACGCTGCGTGAAATTGTGCAGGATGCAGTCGGTGAGTGGATTGAACGCGTGGCGACATTGCAATTGCAAGAGAGGTCTAAATGAAAAATCATAATCAGCGATTGGGTTTGCACATGTTGCATAGGTTTGTATTGTTGGCCGCTTTGGCATTGGGCGTGAACGCGCAAGCGCAAACCGTGATCGAGTCTGTGACTGGATCGGTTCAGGGTGGAGTAGAGGTCGTGCGTATTGACCTTAGTAAGGCCTTGACTGCCGTTCCCACCGGGTTTGCGATTCAGTCGCCGGCCCGCATTGCTTTGGACTTTCCGGGGGTGTCAAGTGCGGTTGGTAGATCCAATATCGATATCAATCAAGGCAACATCAAGACAGTGAGTGTTGTGCAGGCAGGGGAGCGCACGCGCGTGGTCCTGAATTTGAAATACCCCACCGCATACACCGCTGAGATACAAGGCAAGTCTCTACTGGTAGTGTTGTCGGCGGTTTCGCCCAGTACGCCGGCCGCGACTGTAGCTGCAACATTTGCTGAGAGTCTAAGTCGAGATTCGGCCCCGTTGAAAGATCTTGATTTCCGTCGTACAACCGATGGTGCAGGGCGTGTGGTTGTCACTCTGCCTAACAACCAGGTGGGTGTTGATATTCGTCAACAGGGTCAAACCTTGGTCGTGGATTTTATGAAGTCTACTTTGCCCGAGGGAATGCGTAGACGTTTGGATGTTACTGACTTCGGCACACCGATTAAGTCCGTTACAACAACCCAGACCGGTGATCGAGTACGTATGGTCATTGAGCCTGCTGGACAATGGGAGCATAGCGCCTACCAGAGCGATGAGCAGTTTGTCATTGAGGTCAAGGAAATCAAAATTGATCCCAAAAAGCTGACACAGGGCGTTGGTTATACCGGGCAAAAATTGTCCTTGAACTTCCAGAATATTGAAGTTCGCTCCTTGTTACAGGTCATTGCAGACTTCACCAATTTCAATATCGTGACTTCCGACTCCGTTGCCGGTTCAGTGACGCTGCGCTTGCAGGATGTTCCTTGGGACCAGGCGCTTGACATCATCCTTCAAGCCAAGGGCCTCGGATTGCGCAAGAGTGGCAATGTTTTGTGGGTAGCCCCAAAGGACGAAATTGCTGCCAAGGAGAAGCTTGATTTGGAGTCTGTTGTTGCTGTGCAAGGGCTAGAGCCACTGCGGACCCAATCATTCCAGATCAACTATGCGAAGGCTGAAGAAATCGCTGCCTATTTCCGTGCGGATGGAGGCGGTGAAAAAGGCGCAGCACGCATCTTGAGTACTCGTGGTAGCGTCATTGCCGAGAAGCGGACCAACCAGTTGTTTGTTACAGACATTCCCAGCAAACTTGAGCAGATTCAAGTGCTGATCGCCAAGTTGGATATAGCTGTGCGTCAGGTGTTGATTGAAGCACGTATCGTGGAGGCGACGGATACCTTTGGCAAGTCGTTAGGCGTAAAGCTGGGTGGGTATGATGCTCGCGCAAAATCAGGAGGCGATGGCGGATATCAGATCAATGGTGATAACCGTGTGGCGTTTGGGGCAAGTTATGCGAACGTTACTAAGACTTCTGACGGTTTGGTTGAGGGACGAATTGTGTCATCGGGTCCTGGTGGCGAATTCTTGACTATGCCGGCAGTGGTCAACTACCCGGCATTGTCCTCCCCTGCCCAATTTGCTGTGTCCATCTTCAATGCAAGTGCCAATCGCTTCCTGAATCTTGAGATATCAGCGCTTGAGGCTGATGGCAAAGGCAAGGTGGTGTCCAGCCCGAGAGTGGTTACTGCGGACCAAGTACAAGCGATCATTGAACAAGGCGAGGAGCTACCTTATCAGGTTGCGTCTGCTAGCGGCGCAACGTCCATTGCGTTCAGAAAAGCGAACCTTAAGTTGGAAGTGACACCGCAAATTACGCCAGAAGGCAGCATTATTCTCAAATTGGACGTGACGAAAGACACGGTTGGAAGGTTGACCACTGCGGGGTTTGCTATTGATACCAAACACATTAAGACTGAAGTCTTGGTAGAGAACGGGGGAACAGTGGTCATCGGAGGAATTTATGCGGAGACAACGAAAGAGGACGAAACAAGGGTGCCCTTACTTGGTGAGTTGCCAGTGGTCGGTAATCTCTTCAAGAGCCGGGTCCGGTCTTCCAACAAGACTGAACTGCTGGTGTTTATTACGCCCAAGCTGATTTCTGATCGCGGCGCGACGCGATAATCTGTATAACCCGACAACTTACGAGTTCATCATGCGCCTCATATCTTATTTGACGACTATCTTGCTTGCATTTTTGCTGGTGTCCTGTGGCGGCGGTGGCGGCTCTCCCGGCGTCGGTTCGGGGTCGGTGCAGTCGTTCTTGGTGGCAGCACCTACCGCGTTTACATTGCAAGTCGGTCTGACTCAGCAGTACACGATACAAGGCGGTGTAAAGCCCTACACTGTGTTTAGTAACAACCCTGCCGTTGCCGTCGGATGGTTGATCGGAGAAAACGTTGTAGCAGTTGGTACAACGGAGGCCGGTGCTGCTATCGTAACCGTACAGGACGCCAAGGGGGTAAAATTCGACATGGCAGTAACAGCCGGCGCAAGTACTGCTTTCTTTTCGACAGCACCTACGGCGCTGACTTTGGCCCCTGGTGCGTTGGGATCTCAGACGTATAAGCTTCGTGGCGGCACTAAGCCGTACAAGGCCGTCAGCAGTTTCCCTCGTGCGGTTTCTGTGGAGATCATTGGTGATGACGTAACAATCACCGCTCTGCAGGTAGCCGGCAGTCCTGGCGCAGTGCAGTCCGCAGTAGTTACCATGACGGATTCTTCTTCTCCTCCTGCAATTTGGACGACTTCGGTCTCGTTGACGTCGATACCTCTGTTCGTCACTCCTACAGCCTTAACAGGTTTTGTAGGAGATATTTTCAGAGCTGTGATCACGGGTGGTACTCCACCTTACCGTGCATTGGTCAATATTGATGAGTCGCTACTTTCTGCCAAGATCGTGAACGGGAATCAATTGGAAGTTGTGGGTGGACAAGTTGTAACAGCCGCGGGAGTGCAGGTACTGGATGCCAATAATGTGTCGGTTAGCGTGACGTTCACGTTGTCTGCTGCGGGGCAAGACGTTCTGCGTATTCAGCCAGCCACTTTAAGTTTCCCCGAAAGCGCCACGACGCCCAATATCACCATCCAAGCTTATGGTGCATCAGCGATCGGCGGAATCCAAGTTTTTAGCAGCAACCCCGCTCTATTGGCACCTCAAACGCCTGTCAGGAACGCAGATGGCAGTGGTTATGCGATTACTCTGACAGGAGGCAACACATGTTCAGCTGCCGTTGCGGGTGTCGACAATACCGTCCCGCCCGATGGTGATTTCACTGATGCAGTAGGTGTACCGACGATAGTTGCTCAGCCGGCAGCGGATGTCTTGCCGCAGGTGAACAGTGGCAATCGTACCGTCACTATTACAGTGTTGGATGCCAAAGGCAAGTCGGGAACCAGCACCATTACCATCTCAGACGCTAACGGTAGAGTGGGCTGTTAACAGGGGCCTTAGCCCTTGGGGGCTCTTGTGATTGTCTTGGTTGGCCTCCCCGGCTCCGGCAAATCCACCGTCGGGCGACAACTCGCCCGGCGGCTTCGGATTCCTTTCTATGACTCTGACCACGTCATTGAAGAGCGTTTGGGGTATTCCATACGCACTGCTTTCGAGCGTGATGGAGAGGAACTTTTCCGCGACCTAGAAGAGTCAGTTCTAGACGAACTGACGCAAATCCCCAGTGCTGTGATTTCTACGGGCGGTGGTGCGGTATTGCGGCAGGCCACACGGCAGCGCTTGCGTGATCGTGGGTATGTGGTTTACCTCAACTCCAGCCCTGACGACATTGCCCGTCGTCTCAAGCATGACACCAGTCGACCACTATTGCAGGTTGATGATCCTCTCAAGCGATTGCGGGACCTGTATGCCGTGCGCGATCCGCTCTACCGCGAATCTGCACACTTCACGTTGGAAACTGGCCGGCCGTCGGTAGCGACATTGGTCAACATGATCGTCATGCAGTTAGAGTTGGCAGGGGCGCATCCTCTAAACTAGGGTGCTATGCATGCCTCTAACGCTATTCCCACCGTCCAAATCGATTTAGGTACGCGCAGCTACCCGATCCTCATTGCACCGGCCCTGTTAAGTGACGCGGCAACTTTTGCTTCGCTTCCCTCCGGCAATACGGCGCTGATTGTGACCAACGTGACCGTTGGCGCTTTGTATGCCGATGGTTTGCAATCTGCATTGCAGAAGCATTACAAGACAGTCCACGTCGTCACGCTTCCCGACGGTGAGGAGTACAAGAACTGGCAAACCCTCAATACCATTTTTGATGCACTGTTGGCCCAGGCATGCGATCGTAAAACCGTGTTGTTCGCGCTGGGTGGCGGGGTTGTAGGGGACATGACGGGCTTTGCCGCCGCCAGCTATATGCGTGGTGTGCCTTTTGTGCAGGTTCCGACGACTTTGCTGGCACAGGTCGATTCATCGGTCGGGGGTAAAACCGGCATTAACCATCCTCTGGGCAAGAATATGGTGGGTGCCTTCTACCAGCCACTGCAGGTCGTGTGTGATCTGGACACCTTGAAGACCCTGCCTGCGCGCGAGCTCAGCGCTGGATTGGCGGAGGTCATCAAGTACGGACCAATAGCGGACCTGGCTTTCCTGGATTGGATAGAGGCCAACTTGGACCCCCTTTTGCAGCGCGACGTTGTTGCATTGGCTTATGCCATCAAGCGCAGCTGTGAGATCAAGGCATGGGTGGTCGGACAGGATGAGCGCGAATCTGGTTTGCGCGCCATCCTTAATTTTGGACACACCTTTGGCCACGCCATTGAGGCCGGTATGGGCTACGGCAAGTGGCTGCACGGCGAGGCGGTTGGTTGCGGCATGGTGATGGCTGCGGAACTGTCCCGTGAAATGGGATTGGTGGACGCTGCATTTGTAGAGCGTCTGCGCCGACTAGTACAAAAAGTGGGTTTGCCGACGATTGGGCCCCGACTGGATGTCAATGACAACGCTGGACGCTACCTGGAACTGATGCGGGTAGACAAGAAAGCAGAGGGCGGCGAGATTCGTTTCGTCGTCATTGATGGTCCTTCGCGAGCCGGGCTCCGAACGGCTCCCGATGAACTGGTGCGCAAGGTCGTGGACGCGTGCTGCGCCTGAAACGCTATCGCTTCGATAGCATATTCGTGAGTAGTAACGGGGGCTAAGGCCAGTTTTTCCATATGACATTGGCTCCATACGCCTGTGATCCGGCGCATTCTCGTGGCAGACGTTTTCCCGAGCCAGACGCGCCAACGCGCACCGTCTACCAGCGAGATCGGGATCGCATAGTGCACTCGACGGCGTTTCGACGCCTTGTGTACAAGACGCAGGTCTTCTTGAATCATGAGGGGGATTTGTTTCGCACCCGCCTGACCCATTCGTTGGAGGTTGCGCAACTTGGCCGCTCTATTGCCCGGACATTGCGCCTGAATGAGGACCTGGTGGAGGCCATTGCCCTGGCCCACGATCTGGGACACACGCCTTTTGGACATGCTGGTCAGGATGCACTCAACGACTGTATGCGTGCACATGGCGGCTTTGAACACAACCTGCAGAGCTTGCGTGTGGTGGACCAGCTGGAGGAAAGCTACCCGCAGTTCGATGGCATCAACCTTACATTTGAGACACGTGAGGGTATTCTCAAACACTGTTCGCGTGCCCATGCGCAGGCCTTGGAGGCGATCGAACCCCACGGCGTGGGCCGGCGATTCCTGGAAGGCACACAGCCGAGCCTGGAAGCCCAGTTGTGCAACCTGGCGGATGAGATAGCCTACAACTCCCACGACATCGATGATGGAGTGCGCTCAGGCCTCATCACCATGGACCAGTTGCAGGAGGTGCCCCTGTTTGAACACCACCACCTCCAGGCCTTGCGGGACCATTCTGGGTTGGCAGCAACACAGCACCACCGTCGACTCCTGTTTGAAGTGATCCGTCGCATGCTGAGTGCACAGGTGTATGACCTGATTGCGGTCAGTCAGTCTCGTCTGGCTGCTGCGTCGCCCAGCAGTCCCAACGATGTGCGCAATTCCTCAGCATTGCTGGCTTTTGGCCCCGACATGCGCCAACACGCCACACAACTCAAGCAATTTCTGTTTCGCAACCTATACCGCCACCCGCAGGTGATGCAAACAACTGACCTGGCCAAACGGATCATCAGAGATTTGTTTGACGCCTACACCACAGCACCCGCTGAAATGCGGGGAAGTGTCGGAGTGGATAGCGTGACAAGTACTCCCAGGCAGCAAAACGAAACCATTTCTTTGGCGCGTGTGACTGCCGACTACATCGCGGGAATGACTGACCGATTTGCATCACGCGAGCACCAACGACTGACGGGTCAACGGCTACTCGCTTGACGCTATTGAGCCCTGCATTCTGTAAGCAATTGTTAGGGCCATCGCTAAAATGCGGAAAACAAATACGAAGGCGGAGGGGCTTTGAGTTTCCTGAATCAACTGAAGCAGCAGGCCAATGCGCTTCAAGTCAAGCAAGCGGTTGAGCTGCAAAACATCGAAGCAAACACGGCAGCGACGGAATGGGCTTGTCAGTCTGTCGCGAAATACCTGCAAGACCTGGCGAAGCACCTCAGTGTCATCACGCCAGACGCCCCTCGCTTTTCACTCGATGGCAAGACTCCGTGGCCGGCCATGAAGCTGGTGGATTTCCGCACTGACTTTCGCAAGAAAAAGCTGCGCGACAAAGAGGTGTTTGACTACATCGCCATGGGTTGGGACATCGTGCCAAAAGTTGGCCCACCCATCGGTGGCTCGGTAAGCGTCAACTTCCCTCCCGACCTGGAGCGGGTACAAAAGAGATTGGCGTTCGGCCACGTCGAACACGAACAGAAAAACCTGCGCCATCCCGAAAAGAACACCCTGCAAGCTATTTGTTTTGAATACATGACCAAGGCGCGCGGGAACGTCACGGTGGCTGCGGACCACGATAACGGAAACTTGATTTTCCGTTTGGCCAATGCGGATGGTTTTGGTGTTGAAACCAGCACCTGGGCCGCTCCCAAGATTGACCATGCCTTGCTCGACGAGTTGGCCAAGATGGTTGTGGCGCAGCCCAACCGCTTCCGCTGATGCTGGAAGCCGGTTCAGGCAATGACGCCGTTGTCGTAGCGGATACCGAGCGCTGGCTTCGGCGCGCAGTGATCGGTCTTAACCTGTGTCCGTTTGCCAAGGCGGTGGATGTGAAAGGCCAGATCCATTACGCAGTGAGTCGGTCCATGGGATTCAAAGACCTGCTGGATGATTTGGATAAAGAGTTAAAAGACCTTGCAGCCCTCGCCGCTGTTGATCGCGACACTACACTTTTTATAGCGCCTGATGGCTTGGCCGATTTCCTGGAGTTCAACGACTTCCTGACCCAGGCCAACCGGCTATTGGTTAAAAAGGGTTACGAGGGTGTCTTCCAGATTGCCAGTTTGCACCCTCTTTACGAGTTTGCAGACGCCGAGCCGGACGACATGGCCAACTACACCAATCGTGCGCCGTACCCCACCCTGCACATCCTGCGCGAGGAAAGCATAGACCGTGCGGTGAAGGCTTTTCCGCACGCAGAGGCGATCTTCCAGGCCAATATCGATACCATGCGGCGTATTGGCTTGGCGGGGTGGGACGCTTTGGGCGTGGGGGCCAGTCCACGTGGCAAGATCGCACCATGAAACACCGCAAAAACGCAGGGGATGCTGCCGGGAATGCGCAGCAAAGAACCAAACCCATCCCTCCAAATCCTCTGGAGTCTGAGCTGCGGCCAGGCCAAAGCATAGAGCTTCTCAAGGAGCTGCACATCCTCACCCGCGAGGGCAAGCTCAACCAGGACTCGCGCCGCAAGCTCAAGCAGGTCTACCACCTGTACCAGTTCATCGAAAAACTGCTGCTGGAGCTGCCCACCGCAGGGGAGGGTGCGACATTGGCCGACCACGGCGCGGGCAAGTCATACCTGGGGTTCATCATTTATGACCTGTTCTTCAAGGGCTTGAAGGGGGGGCATATCTACGGCGTGGAGTCACGCCCGGAGCTGGTCCAGAAGTCCCGCGCGCTAGCTACGCAACTGGGTTTTGACCGCATGTCCTTTCTGAACCTGAGCGTCGCCGAGTCAACGGATTCGGATGCCATGCCGGACCAGATTGACGTGGTGACCGCGCTGCATGCCTGCGATACCGCCACTGACGATGCCATTGCGTTCGGTTTGCAAAAGCATGCGCGTTACCTGGTACTGGTTCCCTGCTGCCAGGCCGAGATTGCACGCACACTGAACGCGAGCAAAGCCTTGTCGCTCAAACGCACGCCTTTGGCCGAGCTGTGGCGCCACCCACTGCATACCCGGGAGATGGGAAGCCAGATCACCAACGTGTTGCGCTGCCTCTACCTGGAGGCCTGTGGCTACCAGGTTACAGTGACCGAGCTGGTGGGCTGGGAGCACAGCATGAAGAATGAGCTCATCATCGCGCGGCGCACAGGCAAGCCAAACCACGCAGCAGCGGAGCGGCTGGCGGCACTGTTGCAAGAATTTGGCCTGACCGCTCTTCGGGATACCCGTTTTACGTTGCCCGTGAAATAATCGGGGTCAGATTCCAATTCAAAGCCATGGCACGCCTTTCGCGCTTGACCTTACCGGGTCACCCCCACCACGTCATCCAGCGGGGCAACAACCGACAGGCCATTTTTGTTTCTGCAGCGGACTACCAGACCATGCTGGACTTGCTGGAAGAAAATGCCAGCAAGTTCAACGTCGCCATCCATGCCTATGTGCTGATGGGCAACCACTTCCATATGTTGGCCACGCCAGAAACGGCCAATGGCCTGCCGCAGATGATGCAGGCCGTGGGCCGGCGTTATGTGCGCTACTTTAATGACGGCCAAAAGCGTACCGGTACCCTGTGGGAGGGGCGCTACCGGTCCACGCTGATCCAGACCGAACCTTACCTGCTGGCGTGCATGGCGTACATCGATCTCAACCCGGTCCGTGCGGACATGGTGGGGCAGGCCAAGGACTACCCTTGGTCCAGCCATGCGCATTACGTGGGTGGTCGTACCGACAAACTCATCACGCCGCACGCGCTGTTCTGGAGCTTGGGCAACACCCCGTTTGCACGTGAAGCAGCCTACGCCGATTTGGTGCAGGCTGGTATCAGCGTGGCGCAGCAACAAGCCCTGACGGACTCCGCGCTGCGCGGCTGGGCACTGGGTGGTCCCGAGTTTGTGGAAAATTTGCAAAAAAAGACAACACGTCGCGTGTCGAAGGGCACTGCCGGCAGGCCGGTTTCCAAGCCCAATCCCAAAGACTAGATCGGGCTCTAGCCCCAATCCCATATACGGGTAGTGCTACAAGATTTGATGTGTCCCTAAATATAGTTGGCCGAGTGTCTCTCATATTTAATTGGAATCCGACCCCAATTATTTTGCTTGGCACTCTTGTTGCATTGCAGTATTCTTCACTTCCATTGCAATTTTCAGAGGAACGCCATGACCACGGCCGCCGAGATCCAACACCTTCAGAACAACGGTTTGTATTCCACAGCGAATGAGCACGATGCGTGTGGCGTCGGTTGTGTGGCCCATATCAAGGGCACCAAGTCGCATGACATCGTCAAGAACGCGCTGAAGATTCTGGAAAACCTGGACCACCGGGGTGCGGTGGGTGCCGACAAGCTGATGGGCGATGGCGCGGGCATCCTGATACAGCTGCCTGACGCGCTGTACCGTGAGGAAATGGCCGCACAGGGCGTGACCCTGCCACCGCCAGGCGAGTACGGCGTTGGCATGATCTTCCTGCCCAAGGAGCACGCGTCCCGCCTGGCCTGCGAGCAGGAGATGGAACGCGCAATCAAGGCCGAAGGTCAGGTGCTGCTGGGCTGGCGCGATGTGCCCGTCAACCGCGACATGCCCATGTCGCCCACCGTGCGTGAAAAAGAGCCCATCCAGCGCCAGGTGTTCATCGGTCGTGGACAGGACGTCATCGTGCAGGATGCGCTGGAGCGCAAGCTGTATGTGATCCGCAAGACAGCCAGCGCCGCTATCCAGAACTTGCACCTCAAGCACAGCAAAGAATATTACGTGCCCAGCATGAGCAGCCGCACCGTGGTCTACAAGGGCTTGCTGCTGGCCGACCAGGTGGGTGTGTACTTCCAGGATCTGAGCGATCTGCGCTGCGTCTCGGCATTGGGTTTGGTGCACCAGCGCTTCTCTACCAACACCTTCCCAGAGTGGCCTCTGGCCCACCCCTACCGCTATGTGGCGCACAACGGTGAAATTAACACCGTCAAAGGCAACTACAACTGGATGAAGGCGCGCGAAGGCGTGATGTCCTCCCCGGTGCTGGGTGAGGACCTGCAAAAGTTGTACCCTATCAGCTTCGCCAGCCAGTCCGACACCGCCACCTTTGACAACTGCCTGGAACTGCTGACCATGGCCGGCTACCCGCTAAGCCAGGCCGTGATGATGATGATCCCCGAGCCCTGGGAGCAGCACACAACAATGGATGGCCGTCGCAAGGCATTCTACGAATACCATGCCGCGATGATGGAGCCGTGGGACGGCCCGGCCTCCATCGTCTTCACCGATGGCCGCCAGATCGGTGCCACGCTGGACCGCAATGGCCTGCGCCCCTCACGCTACTGCATCACCGATGACGATCTGGTCATTATGGGCTCGGAGTCCGGCGTGTTGCCGGTGCCCGAGAACAAGATCGTGCGCAAATGGCGCCTGCAGCCCGGCAAGATGTTCCTGATCGACTTGGAACAGGGTCGCATGATCGATGACGAAGAGCTCAAGGCCAATCTGGCCAACAGCAAGCCCTATAAGCAGTGGATTGAGAATCTGCGCATCAAGCTCGACGACGTCAATTTCGTGGACCGTCGAAAGGACGATACATTTGCCGCCGTCATCGAAGGTATCGAGCCCAAACGCATGACAGACAAGGTCAGTTTGCTGGACCGCCAGCAGGCCTTTGGCTTCACCCAGGAAGACCTGAAGTTCCTGATCGCACCCATGGCATCTGCTGGCGAAGAGGCCATTGGCTCCATGGGCAATGACAGCCCGCTGGCCGTGCTCTCTGACAAGAACAAGCCGCTCTACAACTACTTCAAGCAGTTGTTTGCCCAGGTGACCAACCCGCCGATCGACCCGATCCGCGAAGCGATTGTGATGTCACTGGTGTCCTTTATCGGGCCCAAGCCCAACCTGCTGGACATCAACCAGGTCAACCCGCCCATGCGTATGGAAGTCAGCCAGCCGGTGCTGGACTTTGCAGACATGGCCAAGCTGCGCGATATCGAAAAGCACACCCAGGGCAAGTTCCGCAGCTACACGCTGGATATCACCTATCCGCTGGCCTGGGGCCATGAAGGTGTGGAAGCCAAGCTGGCATCCCTGTGCGCTGAAGCGGTCGATGCGATCAAGAGCGGCAAGAACATTCTGATCATCAGCGACCGCGGCATCAGCGCCACACAGGTGGCCATCCCCGCACTGCTGGCCTTGAGCGCTATCCACCAGCATCTGGTGATCGAAGGCCTGCGCACGACGGCCGGTCTGGTGGTCGAGACCGGTACCGCTCGTGAAGTCCACCACTTCGGCGTGCTGGCGGGTTACGGTGCCGAAGCCGTTCACCCCTACCTGGCCATGGAAACCCTGGTCAGCATCCACAAGGACCTGCCGGGTGACCTGTCGGCTGACAAAGCTATCTACAACTACATCAAGGCAGTTGGCAAAGGCCTGTCCAAGATCATGTCCAAGATGGGCGTGTCCACCTACATGAGCTACTGCGGCGCGCAGTTGTTCGAGGCGATTGGACTGTCCTCCGAGACGGTGTCCAAGTACTTCACCGGCACACCCAGCCGTGTCGAAGGCATCGGTGTCTTTGAGATCGCCGAAGAAGCCATCCGCATGCATAAGGCAGCGTTTGGCAATGACCCTGTGCTGGCCAATGCGTTGGATGCTGGCGGCGAATACGCATGGCGCGTGCGTGGTGAAGACCACATGTGGTCGCCAGACGCCATTGCCAAGTTGCAGCACAGCACACGCTCCAACAACTGGAACACCTACAAGGAATACGCACAGATCATCAATGACCAGAGCAAGCGCCATTTGACGCTGCGTGGTCTGTTCGAGTTCAAGTTTGATCCCGTCAAGGCCATTCCAGTGGACGAGGTGGAGAGCGCCAAGGAAATTGTCAAACGCTTCGCCACCGGCGCCATGTCGCTGGGCTCCATCTCCACAGAAGCCCACGCCACACTGGCCATTGCGATGAACCGCATCGGCGGCAAGAGCAACACGGGTGAGGGCGGAGAAGACCCTGCGCGTTACCGCAACGAACTCAAGGGTATCCCGATCACACAAGGGCAAACCATGGCCGACATCATCGGCAAGGACGTGGTGGAGGTCGATATCCCCATGAACGCCGGTGACAGCCTGCGTTCGCGCATCAAACAGGTCGCGTCGGGGCGTTTTGGTGTCACTGCGGAGTACCTGTCCAGCGCCGACCAGATCCAGATCAAGATGGCCCAAGGTGCCAAGCCAGGCGAGGGTGGTCAATTGCCAGGCGGCAAGGTGTCCGACTACATCGGCCGGTTGCGCCACTCGGTGCCGGGTGTGGGCTTGATTTCGCCCCCTCCCCACCACGATATCTATTCGATCGAGGACTTGGCGCAGCTGATCCACGACTTGAAAAACGTTGCGCCACACAGCTCCATCAGTGTCAAGCTGGTGTCTGAAATCGGCGTGGGCACGATCGCCGCGGGTGTCGCCAAGTGCAAGAGCGACCATGTGGTGATCGCCGGGCACGACGGTGGCACGGGCGCATCGCCCTGGTCGTCCATCAAGCATGCTGGCAGCCCTTGGGAAATCGGCCTGGCCGAGACACAACAAACCCTGGTGCTGAACCGTTTGCGCAGCCGTATCCGCGTGCAGGCCGACGGCCAGATGAAGACGGGCCGCGACGTCGCTATCGGTGCCCTGTTGGGTGCGGATGAATTCGGTTTCGCGACCGCTCCGCTGGTAGTTGAAGGCTGCATCATGATGCGCAAGTGCCACCTGAACACCTGCCCGGTGGGTGTAGCCACGCAAGACCCCGAACTGCGCAAGAAGTTCTCCGGCAAGCCCGAGCATGTCGTCAACTACTTCTTCTTTATCGCTGAAGAAGTCCGCCAGATCATGGCCCAGTTGGGCATCCGCAAGTTCGATGACCTGATTGGCCGCTCCGACCTTCTGGACATGCGCAAGGGCATCGAACACTGGAAGGCCAGTGGCCTGGACTTCAGCCGCCTGTTCGCCCAGCCACAAGTGCCGGCCGATGTGCCCCGCTACCAGACGCTGGAGCAGGACCACGGTCTGGAAAAGGCGCTGGACAATGTGCTGATCGCCAAGTGCCGCGCCGCCATCGACAAGGGCGAGAAGGTGCAGTTCATGGAAGCGGCGCGCAACGTCAACCGCTCGGTCGGCGCCATGCTGTCCGGCGCGGTGACCAAGGTGCATCCGCAGGGTCTGCCCGACAACACCATCCACATCCAGCTGGAAGGAACCGGAGGCCAGTCCTTCGGCGCCTTCCTGACCAACGGCATCACGCTGTACCTGATTGGTGACGCGAATGATTACACCGGCAAGGGCCTCAGCGGCGGCCGCGTGGTGGTGCGCCCCAGTATCGATTTCCGTGGCGTCGCGATCAACAACACCATTGTTGGCAACACCGTCATGTACGGTGCGACGGCGGGTGAAGCCTTCTTCAGCGGCGTGGGTGGCGAGCGCTTTGCGGTGCGCCTGTCGGGTGCCACTGCGGTGGTGGAAGGTACCGGCGACCATGGCTGCGAATACATGACCGGTGGAACGGTGGCTGTGCTGGGCAAGACCGGGCGCAATTTTGCGGCCGGCATGAGCGGTGGCATCGCCTACGTCTACGACGAAGACGGCCAATTTGCCAAGCGCTGCAACACCGCCATGGTATCCATGGAAAAGGTGCTGCCCGCGTCCGAGCAAGAAGCCAGTGTTCCGAAGGCCATCTGGCACCGTGGGCTTGCCGACGAGACACAGCTGCGCAAATTGTTGGAAGACCACAACCGTTGGACCGGCAGCAAGCGTGCGCGCGATTTGCTGGATGACTGGGACACGGCCCGTGCCAAGTTCATCAAGGTCTTCCCCAACGAGTACAAACGTGCGCTGGGAGAAATCCACGCAAAGAAACAGGCTGTAGCCCCGGTAAAACCTGCACCTGTTGCTACAAAAAAAGCAGCAACAACAGGCAAATAACATCCCCAACGGACTAGACAGGAATCATCATGGGAAAAGTCACTGGCTTCATGGAATACGAGCGCATCGAAGAGGGCTACAAGCCCGTTGCCGAGCGTGTGAAGCATTACAAAGAGTTCGTCATCGGTCTGGATGATGCGCAGGCCAACAAACAGGCTGCGCGTTGCATGGACTGCGGCACGCCGTTTTGCAACAACGGCTGCCCGGTCAATAACATCATTCCGGACTTCAATGACATGGTGTATCGCGATGACTGGAAGTCCGCGATCGACACGCTGCACAGCACCAACAACTTTCCCGAATTTACGGGCCGCATCTGCCCCGCGCCCTGCGAGGCGGCCTGTACACTCAATGTGAATGACGAGGCCGTGGGCATCAAGTCCATCGAACACGCCATCATCGACCGTGCCTGGGCGGAGGGGTGGGTGCTCGCGCAACCTCCCAAGGTCAAGACCGGCAAGACAGTGGCGGTGGTGGGTTCCGGCCCCGCCGGCATGGCGGCAGCGCAGCAACTGGCCCGCGCCGGCCATGCCGTGACACTGTTCGAGAAGAACGACCGCGTCGGAGGTCTGCTGCGCTACGGCATCCCCGACTTCAAGATGGAGAAGTCGCACATCGACCGCCGCGTCGACCAGTTGGTCAAAGAGGGCGTCACCATCCGCACTGGCGTGCTGATCGGCGAGATGCCCAAGGGTTCCAAGGTCACCAACTGGGCCAAGGAAACCATTTCGGCCGCCCAATTGCAAAAAGACTTTGATGCGGTGGTGCTCACCGGCGGCGCCGAGCAGTCGCGCGACCTCCCCGTGCCCGGTCGTGATCTGGACGGCATCCACTTTGCAATGGAGTTCCTGCCCCAGCAGAACAAGGTCAACGCGGGTGACAAGCTCAAGGGCCAGTTGCGTGCTGATGGCAAACACGTCATCGTCATCGGCGGTGGGGACACCGGCTCTGACTGTGTGGGTACCAGCAACCGCCACGGCGCGGTCAGCGTCACGCAGTTTGAACTGATGCCCCAGCCACCCAAAGAAGAAAACCGCCCCATGACCTGGCCCTACTGGCCGATCAAACTGCGTACCAGCTCCAGCCATGAAGAAGGTTGTGAGCGCGAGTTTGCTATTTCCACCAAGGAATTCATTGGCGAAAAAGGCAAGGTCACCGGCTTGAAGACCGTGCGCGTGGAGTGGAAAGACGGAAAAATGGTCGAAGTGCCAGGGTCAGAGCAGCTGCTCAAGGCTGACCTGGTTTTGTTGGCCATGGGTTTTGTCAACCCGGTCGCCACCATGCTGGAATCCTTCGGTGTGGACAAGGACGCCCGTGGCAATGCCAAAGCAAGCACTGACTTCATTGGGGGCTATGCCACCAACGTGCCCAAGGTTTTTGCTGCTGGCGACGTGCGCCGCGGCCAGAGCCTGGTCGTCTGGGCGATCCGCGAAGGCCGCCAGGCTGCTCGCGCAATCGACGAGTTCTTGATGGGAGCCAGTGACTTGCCGAGGTAGTCTGGCAACTTGATACACGTCAGATACAAGGGTTTACGCGAATCCCTTATCATCCAAGAGCCGGAAACTGCCCGGCTTTTGTTTTTGTATGGCCTCTACTTCACCCACCCCGCTTGTCGAGCTGCGCAACCTGAGCTTTGGCTACGGGGAGCGAGTCATCCTGAATGACGTGTCGCTGGTCGTGCCGCGTGGCAAGGTCACGGCACTGATGGGCGCGTCAGGCGGAGGAAAGACCACGGTTTTGCGGCTGATTGGCGGCCAGAACCGGGCTCAATCGGGGCAGATGCTGTTTGATGGCCAGGATGTCACCCGCATGGGGACTTCGGAACTCTACGCGGCACGTCGCCGCATGGGCATGCTCTACCAGTTTGGCGCGCTGTTTGCCGACCTGAACGTCTATGACAACGTAGCCTTTCCCCTACGGGAGCACACCGATCTGTCCGGGGAAATGATCCACGACATCGTGTTGATGAAGCTCAATGCAGTGGGGCTGCGCAACGCGCGTGGCTTGATGCCCTCAGCTCTATCGGGTGGCATGGCACGGCGGGTAGCTCTGGCACGCGCCATTGCACTGGACCCTGAGCTTGTCATGTACGACGAACCACTGACCGGCATTGATCCCATTTCGGTCGGCACCTCGGCGCGCCTGATCCGGCAATTGAACGATTCCATGGGGCTGACCAGTATCTTTGTGTCGCACGAGCTGGAGCAGACCTTCACTATTGCCGACCACGTCATTATTTTGGCCAACGGCAAGGTGGCCTCGCAGGGGACGCCGCAGGATGTGCTCAACAGTACCGACCCGCTGGTGTACCAATATGTCAACGCACTGTCCGAGGGCCCCGTGCGTTTCCATTACCCCGCACTTAGCGTTGAGGATGATTTCGGGGTAGATCCCGGTGCAGCGCAGCTCAAACAACAAAAACAGGCCGGAGTGAAACGATGAGTTGGTACAAACCCGCCGATGTAGGCTTCGCCACCCGCAGCAAGCTGGCGGACATGGGTTATGCCGCGCGGCTGTTTTTCAGGCTGCTGCTGTCGGTGGTGCCGACCTTTCGCCGCTTTGGCCTGGTGCGCGACCAGATCCATTTCCTGGGCAACTATTCGATGGCCATCATTGCGGTGTCCGGCCTTTTTGTGGGTTTTGTCTTTGGCTTGCAGGGTTACTACACGCTGCAGCGTTATGGCTCCTCTGAGGCACTTGGCCTGCTGGTCACACTCAGCCTGGTGCGTGAACTGGGCCCCGTGGTGACGGCCTTGCTGTTTGCGGGCCGTGCTGGCACTTCTCTGACCGCCGAGATTGGTTTGATGAAGGCTGGTGAACAAATCAGCGTCATGGAAATGATGGCAGTTGACCCTATCCAGCGGGTGCTGGCGCCGCGGTTCTGGGCCGGCGTCATTGTCATGCCCTTGTTGGCTGCGATCTTCAGCGCCATGGGTGTTATAGGCGGCTGGGCCGTGGGCGTTGTCATGATTGGGGTGGATGCTGGTTCGTTCTGGAGCCAGATTCAGGGCGGCGTGGACGTCTGGAAAGACGTGGGCAACGGCGTGATCAAGAGTTTTGTGTTTGGATTAACGGTGACCTTTATCGCGGTGTTCCAGGGTTTTGAGGCGCAGGCCACTCCCGAAGGGGTGGCCAGCGCGACAACGCGTACGGTGGTGATGGCGTCACTGGCGGTATTGGGTCTGGATTTCATCCTGACTGCAATGATGTTTACGATTTAGAAAGTAGTTATGCAGCGTTCCAAGAATGATGTCTGGGTAGGGTTGTTCGTAATGGTTGGCGCCGTGGCCGTGCTTTTTCTGGCCCTCCAGGCGGCCAACCTGCTGTCGCTGAATTTTCAGTCCACGTACACCGTAACTGCCAAGTTTGACAATGTGGGCGGACTCAAGCCCAAGGCTGCGGTGCGCAGCGGTGGCGTGGTGGTGGGCCGTGTTGAGTCATTGGTGTTTGATGACAAGACTTTCCAGGCCCGTGTTTCGCTGGCCCTGGAAAGCCGCTATGCCTTTCCCAAAGACAGCTCACTGAAAATATTGACCAGCGGCCTGCTGGGAGAGCAATATATCGGTATTGAGGCGGGTGCTGCTGACACCAATCTGGTGGCCGGAGATGCCATTAGCGCTACCCAATCCGCTGTAGTGTTGGAAAATCTGATCAGTCAATTCTTGTACAGCAAGGCGGCAGACGGCACGACTACCCAAGGATCTGAAAAGAAATGAGTTCGCAGCCAGTTTTTCGTTCAGAGAGGCGAGAAGTGCCTGCCCCTGTGAGGGGGCGCACGGGTCGCTGGGGCCTGTTGTTGGTCATTGCCATGCTGCAAGCATGCGCTGCGGTGCCCTACAAAGACCCGCGCGATCCCATGGAGTCGTGGAACCGCAGTGTCTTTAGTTTCAATGATTCGGTAGACCGCGCGGTTGTTAAACCCGTGGCGAGCACTTACCAGAAAGTCTTGCCCCACTGGGTGCGAACCGGCATAGGCAACTTCTTTACCAACCTGGACGATGTTTGGTCCATGGTCAACAACGCTCTGCAGTTGCGTGGTCGCGATACCGCGGATAGCTTTGGCCGTGTGATGGTCAACACCACCATGGGTTTGGGTGGCATTCTGGACGTTGCCGGTGAAATGGGTATGGAACGCCATCCCGCCAACTTCGGTTTGACGTTGGGTCGCTGGGGCGTTGGCCCGGGGCCATTTGTCGTTTTGCCATTCTTGGGATCTTCCACGCTTCGAGACACTCTGGCTTTGCCTGTGGACACTAAAGGCAATCTTGTAAATGCGGTCGATGATCGGCCTACGCGCGATGGGCTCACCCTTTTGAATGTGATTGACACCCGTGCCAATTACCTGAGGGCAGGCGACGTTGTCGATGGTGCAGCGCTGGACAAGTACAGCTTCACCCGCGATGCGTATTTGCAAAGGCGGCGCAACCAGGTGTATGACGGTAACCCGCCAGATGAGGATACGACCTCGGTCGACGCTCTGCCAGTTCCTTCCTCTCCGGTCACCCCTGCCTCTGGGGCCCGCTGAGTTGTCAGCCCGGGCAGTGGCCAGCGCGTTTAAGCGGTACACGGGATAATGCTACGTATTTACGGGATTCAGGAACAACTATGAAGCGCGCTTTTTTTCGCCATATCGTGGCTACCACTGTTTTGCTGGTTTCGGCCTTTGCCGGTGCCACGGTTTTTGCGCAAGATGAAGCTCCGGATGCGCTGATCAAGCGGTTGTCGACCGAGGTGCTGGACACCATCAAGAACGACAAGGCCATTCGAGCCGGCGACATGGACAAAGTCGTGGCCTTGGTAGATGCGCGCATCATGCCCAACGTCAATTTCCAGCGCATGACGGCATCGGCTGTTGGACCTGCTTGGCGCCAAGCCACACCGGAGCAGCAAAAACGTTTGCAAGAGGAGTTCAAGACCCTGCTGGTGCGTACCTATGCGGGCGCATTGGCACAGGTGTCGGACCAGGTGATCTCCATGAAACCCTTGCGGATGGCTGCGGAAGACAAAGAAGTTCTGGTTCGCTCGGAAATCAAGGGTGCGGGTGAGGCGATCCAATTGGACTACCGCCTGGAAAAGACGACGGGTCAGGGCGCTGGCTGGCGGATTTACAACTTGAATGTGCTGGGCGTTTGGCTGGTCGAAACCTACCGCAGCCAGTTCGCCAGCGAAATCAATGCCAAGGGTATTGACGGTCTCATTGCCGCTTTGGCAGAGCGCAACAAGGCCAACGGTAAGAAGGCCTGACGTGCTGACACTACCGGTTGAATTAACGCACAGTCAGGCGAAGGCCTGCCTGGGCGAATTGGTTGCCGGGTTGGGTACAGAAACGGCCTCACCCGTGGTGGTCAATGCTACGGCCTTGGTGCGTTTTGACTCCTCTGCATTGGCCGTTTTGCTTGAGTTACGCCGCGTCTGTCTACGTGCTGGCAAAACGCTGGTGGTGCAGGGACTTCCTTCTCACATGGCAGATCTTGCCAAGCTTTACGGTGTTGAGGGGCTGCTGCCCTCGACCTGATCATCGTCCGCGTTATGGCCGCCTAAAATGGCGGTGTTCCCATGTCTGCCATTTCCTTCCACTCTGTCTCCAAAAGTTATGCGTCTCCACGGGGACCTGCGGGTGCCACGTTTTTGGCACTCGACCGTGTGCAATTGGATATCGAGGAAGGGGAGTTCTTTGGCTTGCTGGGTCCAAACGGCGCTGGGAAGACCACGATGATCAGCATCCTGGCCGGGCTGACCCGCGCCACCAGTGGCCGCGTCACGGTGTTGGGGAGCGATGTGCAAACTGACTACGCACAAGCGCGCCGAAAGCTGGGTATCGTGCCGCAAGAACTGGTTTTTGACCCCTTCTTCAATGTGCGCGAAGCGCTGCGTTTCCAGTCGGGATACTTCGGTATCACCAAAAACGAAGCCTGGATTGATGAGCTGTTGGAGAGCCTGGGCTTGGCAGACAAGGCCGGCGCTAATATGCGCCAGCTCTCGGGAGGTATGAAGCGCCGCATGCTGGTGGCGCAGGCCCTGGTGCACAAGCCCCCAGTTATTGTGTTGGACGAGCCAACCGCCGGTGTCGATGTGGAGTTGCGCCAGACCCTTTGGCAATTTGTGTCCAAGCTCAACAAGCAGGGCCATACCGTGTTGCTGACCACGCATTATCTTGAGGAAGCCGAAGCCCTCTGTGGGCGCATCGCCATGCTCAAGACCGGCCGTATCGTGGCATTGGATAGGACCAGCGCGTTGCTTAAGGCAGCGTCTGGCAATGTGCTGCGTTTCAAGACTTCTGGCGTATTGCCGCCAGCCTTGGCTGCGCGGGCACGGGTGACTGGCACAGTGGTGCAGTTGCCTGCCCACAATGCACTGGAAATAGAACAATACCTGGCCGCAGTGCGCGAGTCGGGCCTGGTGGTGGAAGACGTGGAAATGCGCAAGGCCGATCTGGAGGATGTGTTCATCGACATCATGACCAAAGCGGCCGCACCAAACGCGCTTCAAGTGGGAGCAGCAGCATGACCGGCTGGCGTACCCTGTTGTACAAAGAGGTACTGCGATTCTGGAAAGTTGGTTTCCAGACCGTAGCGGCTCCGGTGCTGACAGCAATGCTCTATTTGCTGATCTTTGGACATGTGCTGGAAGACCACGTCAAAGTCTATGACAGCATCCAATACACCGCTTTTTTGGTGCCGGGCCTGGTCATGATGAGTGTGCTGCAAAACGCCTTCGCCAACAGTTCGTCCTCACTGATTCAGAGCAAGATCATGGGGAACCTGGTGTTTCTGTTGCTCACGCCTTTATCGCATTGGAGCTGGTTCGTAGCCTACGTGGGTTCCAGCATCGTGCGTGGTCTGGTTGTGGGTGTGGGTGTTTTGTTTGCGGGTTTCTGGTTCACGCCTCTGGGTTTCGCGGCCCCACTTTGGATCCTTGTGTTCGCCATCATGGGTGCAGCATTGATGGGTGCGCTGGGCCTGATTGCCGGTTTGTGGGCTGAAAAGTTCGATCAACTGGCGGCATTCCAGAACTTCATCATCATGCCGATGACCTTCTTGAGCGGCGTGTTCTATTCCATTCAATCGCTGCCTGCTTTCTGGCAAACCGCCAGCCATCTGAATCCTTTTTTCTACATGATTGATGGATTTCGTTATGGCTTCTTCGGTATCAGCGATGCGTCTCCCTGGCTAAGTTTGGCCATTGTGGGTGGTGCCTTGGCTTTGGTCAGCGCGCTGGCCATGCACCTGCTGCGCACTGGCTACAAGATCCGCAGCTAACCCCCTCCTTTCATAATGACCGACATGACTGCTGAAGAAATCCAAAACCTGATCGCCAACAGCTTGGCCTGCGAGGTCTGCCAAGTCGAGGGCGATGGCCGCCACTGGTACGCAACCGTTGTTTCGCCCGCGTTCGAGGGCAAGCGCCTGATCGCACGCCACCAGCAGGTGTATGCTGCCATGGGGGCTCGGATCAAGACCGACGAGGTGCACGCCCTGTCCATGAAGACCTTTACGCCGGCCGAATGGGCCGCGCAGAACAATGGATAAGTTGCTGATCCGCGGTGGTCGCACACTGCAGGGCGAGGTGTTGATTTCCGGCGCCAAAAACGCGGCCCTTCCCGAGTTGTGCGCCACCCTGTTGACGGCAGATCCGGTCACGCTGCGTAATGTGCCACGCTTGCAAGACGTGTCCACCATGCTCACGCTGATCCGCAACATGGGTGTGCAGGTACACCAGCATTCAGATGGTTCGGTGCGCATCGATGCCAGCACCCTGACCACGCCCGAAGCGCCCTATGAGTTGGTCAAGACCATGCGTGCTTCGGTGCTGGCATTGGGCCCACTGTTGGCCCGTTTTGGCGAGGCTACGGTGTCCCTGCCCGGCGGCTGTGCGATTGGCTCCCGTCCGGTGGACCAGCACCTTAAGGGGCTGGCGGCCATGGGCGCCGAGATTGTGGTGGAGCATGGCTACATGATTGCCAAACTGCCCAGGGGTCGCTCACGGTTGCACGGTGCCCGCATCACCACCGATATGGTCACCGTCACTGGTACCGAGAATTTTTTGATGGCCGCTGCGTTGGCCGAGGGTGAAACCATTCTGGAGAACGCGGCACAGGAGCCCGAGATTCCCGACCTGGCCGAAATGCTGATCAGCATGGGCGCAAAAATCGAAGGCCATGGCAGTAGCCGCATCCGTATCCAGGGCGTTGAGGCCTTGCAGGGATGCACCCATGCGGTGGTGGCCGACCGTATCGAGACCGGTACCTTTCTGTGCGCGGTGGCCGCAGCCGGTGGTGACGTCGTGCTCCGGCATGGGCGTATCGACCACCTGGAGGCGGTTGTTGAGAAACTGCAGGAAGCAGGCGCCACAGTGACGGCGGTGGATGGCGGCATCCGTGTTCAATCCCAGGGCCGTTTGAAGGCTCAAAGCTTTCGCACCACCGAATACCCCGGTTTCCCAACCGACATGCAGGCCCAGTTCATGGCGCTCAATGCCATCTCGCACGGCAGCAGCATGGTGACCGAGACCATCTTCGAAAACCGCTTCATGCACGTCAACGAGCTGGTGCGCCTGGGCGCCAACATCCATATCGATGGCAAGGTGGCGGTGGTAGAGGGTGTGGAAAAATTGTCAGGTGCCACGGTGATGGCTACCGACCTGCGGGCCTCCGCCAGTCTGGTGATTGCCGGTCTGGTGGCCGATGGTGAAACCGTGGTGGACCGTATCTACCACCTGGACCGTGGTTACGACCAGATGGAAGCCAAACTGCGCGGCATTGGCGCCGACATCGAAAGATTCAAATGATTACCTTAGCGCTCTCCAAAGGCCGCATTTTCGAAGACACCTTGCCCTTGCTCAAGGCAGCGGGTATTGAGGTGCTGGATGACCCCGAAAAATCCCGCAAGCTGATTCTGGCAACCAACCTGCCAGACGTTCGCGTACTGGTGGTGCGTGCAACCGATGTGCCAACCTATGTGCAGTACGGTGGTGCCGACATGGGCATCACCGGCAAAGACACTCTGCTGGAGCATGGCAGCCAGGGCCTGTACCAGCCGCTGGATCTGCAAATCGCCAAGTGTCGCATCAGCGTCGCGGCCCGTGCCGACTTTGATTACGCCAGCGCCGTGCGCCAGGGCGCGCGCCTGAAGGTTGCCACCAAGTACGTGGCCATTGCCCGCGAATTTTTCGCCACCAAAGGGGTGCACGTGGACCTGATCAAGCTCTACGGCAGCATGGAGATCGCGCCCCTGGTGGGCATGGCTGATGCCATTGTGGATCTGGTGTCCACTGGCAACACGCTCAAGGCCAACCACCTGGTCGAAGTGGAACAAATCATGGAAATCAGTTCGCGTCTGGTCGTCAACCAGGCCGCGCTCAAGCTCAAACGTGAGCCCATACGCAAGATCATCGACGCCTTTGCCAGTGCACTCGCTGTCCCAGCCTGATAGTCCTCTTTCACCATGACTCTAACCGCCACGCCGCTGCGCCTCTCTACTGCCGACAGTCAATTCGAAGCCGCCTTCAAGGCGCGCCTGC
Source organism: uncultured Rhodoferax sp. (assembly GCA_963513355.1). GTDB lineage: Bacteria > Pseudomonadota > Gammaproteobacteria > Burkholderiales > Burkholderiaceae_C > Allorhodoferax. The sequence goes on from CAUPQG010000014.1 coordinate 60,477, forward strand.
ATTGGGCGGAGGATACCGATGCGGCGATCGAAACCAGCGTGGCCGCCATTCTGCGCGACGTGCAGCTGCGCGGCGATGCCGCTGTGCTGGAGTACACGGCGCGTTGGGACCATGTGCAGGCTCAAACGCTTGCCGAGCTGGAGTTGACCCAGGCCGAGTTGAAAGCGGCCTTTGACAGCATTCCCGCCAAGCAGCGCGAAGCCTTGCAGGCCGCTGCGCAACGCGTCCGCAGCTACCACGAGGCGCAGAAAAAGGCCTGTGGCGAAAGCTGGAGCTACCGTGACGACCAGGGCAGCCTGCTGGGCCAGAAGGTCACACCGTTGGACCGCGTGGGCATTTATGTACCGGGCGGCAAAGCCACCTATCCGTCGTCCGTGCTGATGAATGCCATCCCGGCACATGTGGCGGGTGTTGGTGAAATCATCATGGTGGTGCCCACCCCCCGCGGTGAGAAAAACGCTGTGGTGCTGGCAGCCGCCTACGTCGCAGGCGTCACCCGCGCCTTCACCATTGGCGGTGCGCAAGCCGTTGCAGCCTTGGCCTATGGCACGGCCACTATTCCGGCAGTGCACAAGATCACTGGCCCTGGTAATGCGTATGTCGCCGCCGCCAAGCGCAGCGTCTTTGGCAAGGTGGGCATCGACATGATCGCCGGCCCTAGCGAAATCCTGGTGCTGGCTGACGGCACCACGCCGCCTGACTGGGTGGCGATGGACCTGTTCAGCCAAGCCGAACATGACGAGCTGGCGCAGAGCATTCTGCTATGCCCGGATGCGGCCTACATCGATGCCGTGCAAGCGGCCATCACCCGCTTGTTGCCCGAGATGCCACGTGCCGAGATCATCGCCAAGTCGCTGAACGACCGCGGCGCGCTGATCCAAACCCGCAGCATGGAAGAGGCTTGTGACATCAGCAACCGCATCGCGCCAGAACACCTGGAAGTGTCCAGCAGCGACCCGCACCGCTGGGAGCCGTTGTTGAAACACGCGGGCGCCATCTTCCTGGGCGCCTTCACCAGCGAATCACTGGGTGACTACTGCGCTGGCCCCAACCACGTGTTGCCCACCAGTGGCACGGCACGTTTCTCCAGCCCACTGGGTGTCTACGACTTCCAAAAACGCTCCAGCCTGATCGAGGTGAGCGAAGCCGGCGCCCAGGTGCTGGGACCGATTGCTGCCGAACTGGCCTATGGCGAAGGCCTGCAGGGCCATGCCCGCGCGGCGGAAATGCGCCTGCAGAAACGCTAAGGTCAGTTCAGCCCGCGGGGCATTGGGTTGGTGTAAGAATCGTCGCTATCACGCGACTATTACCCATGAACCCACACACCTCTATCTCCCGTTGGACCCGCGCGGTCGTGCTGACCTTCGCCTGCGTTGGCATTGCGAGCGCTGCCTCGGCCATGTCCTTGCGTGAATTGCGCGGCTTGGCTAAGACCGGCAAGCAAGGGCCTGACTATGTCAACTATTACCTGGTCGGAGTCATGGAAGGTGCTCTCGAGGCCCATGCCCATGCCGTTCGCAATGGCGCCACACCCAGCATTTGCTTGAATGGCCGTCGGCTGGAGCCCTTTATGGCCAAAAGTCTGTTCGACACAGAACTCAAACGCAATGCGGATGTTTATGAGGCGGACATGCCTGCCCAGCTGGTCATGGTGAACGCGCTGTCGACGGTTTATCCCTGCTCACCTTAATTGAAGGCGGGTACAGTGGTTTGATCACCTATCGCCCACCGTCACCCACTAGTGCATAGGGTGCCCAAAAGAAAGGGTGGCTGTAGCGAGGCATGTTCATAACTTTAAGCATCGCTTGGCGCAAGCTTTCTGCTTTGGGAGCAAGTGGGTTTCGGGTGTAGTGATCGAAGGTTGCAACCATTAGTTCTTTTGCACTGACGCTCTCCACAGACCAGTGGGTTACTACGAGCGACCGTGCGCCCGCATAGAAGAACCCACGAGCCAAACCACTGAGCGCTTCTTCCGCGAGGCCATCGCTCGCAGCGGTGTTGCACGCCGAAAGCACGACCCAATCCGCATTGAGCTTGAGACCCAATACATCACCTAGGACTAGGAGCGAAGAGCCCCAGTTTCTCTCGGTGTTGCTAGTGACGGCTAGAGCAAGCGCTGGCTGGTTAAGTCCGGGGATGTCTCCGGCCTTAATACCGTGTGTAGAAAAGGCGACAACGCGCTTACGACGCAGCTCCCCCGACTTGTTTGCGTCGATGACGCTGGCACGAGTGGCTTCAAGTCCAAGTCGCAAATCCTTTTTCGGGTTGGCCTGAAGCGAGCGTGCAATCTCTCGCAGCTCGTCAGCGGTATCCACCAACCGGGACAAGACGTCGCCGTACGCCGGGCGGGCACGGACCTCCATATTTAATCCGTCGGAGGATCCTGCAGGAGAGCCGATTTCCACATCAAGCTCTGATACGTTGTTGCGTGTGTTTATTTCAAGGTCGCGTACCCACATGCCGTCTTGCGAAGCGCCAGCAACTGAATCGACCACAGCACGACTAGATGTGGAGTTGACAGCATTTGCGCTCAGCGAAAAGATTGGATCACCCCATGCCATCAAGGCCTCTGGAGCCGACTGGGACTTGGCGAACTGTTTAGTCGACAACCAGGCTGTAACACTCGGCACGTGGGTTATTGACAATTGCTTGATGAACCATGGCCATTGTGCTGGTTGTCCTGAGGCAATACCGGGCGCTGACTCGGTAAGCAATAGTCCGAAGGGGAGTTGCCCCAGGGATCCACCGGCCGCAACGACTAAGCGCTTCTTATTGATCCAAACCTTGGATACAGGGCCCAAGAGCTGTTCGTACAGTCTGTGCGATAGGTCAGCATTAAAGTCTGGCAACCTTTTGCCTTCTTTGGTCGTCACAACCTGTAGTGTTTGGCGAAGGGCCGCAACGTCTTTGTTTAGGTCTTCTTGGCGAATGGCAACACGGGAGAAAACTGGTGCGCTACCCCTTGACGTTGCCCAAACGTATATCGCCTCGTCAGTTGGCAACAGCATGACCAGTGCTTCGTCCGGTTCAAGTCCTTCAACTACAGCTGAGGACGTGGGCGCTACGGGCCTGACCAAGCGATCATAGTCTGGGAACTGAAGCTTGATTTTGGCCCGTAAAGAAGTTCTCACTTGCTCGACAAGAGCAATTCGTTCTCTCATTTTTGTAGCGATTTCAGGCAGTGGCGAAGCAAAGCCGCCCGCCTCTCCTGAAAGGTAACCGCGCAACGCGGCGACCTCGTTCTTGGCGTCTTGGTCTTGGCGCACTAGGTCTGATAGGCCGGGGTCGGTGGCTGCGGATCTGACAGCTGCATCTGCCAATGCACCCTGAACAACGCCGCCGCGAACCCAGTCGGCAATTCCCAATGCGTCGGCCGCGTTCTCGCCAGGTGTTGCCGCTATGGCTTCCAGGTAAGCGGAGAAGATCAGGTTGCGAATCTCCTTGCGCAGCCCGTGATTTTCCGCGAAGTCTGCATTGGCGGGTAGCTGTTGGTCATGCATGGATTGCTTTAGCAACGCCAGAGCTTGGGGCTTGTCGTTCTCTTTGCCAGCGCGCCATAACGCCGCACCTTGCAGGCCGAGCGCGTTCGCGGTAAAGAGGTGCGTTTCACCAAATATTTTGCGGTTGTGCTGCGCTATGGACTGAAAGAGCGGTGCCGCCTCTGCTGCGCGCCCAGCGTGCAGATACACAAGCCCACGTTCATATCCCATCTTCACACGTGCTTGTTGTGTAGGCAATGTTGCCAAGCCATCAATTCGCGCTAGTTCGGTGGCTGCATCCGTCCAGCGTTTTTGCCCGCCCAATGCCATCATCAATAGCCGCGTCTTGGCAATCCTCCATGGGTGCAGGGTGTCATAGCCCATCTCGGCAGACATTTTGTCTGCGCTGCGAATCAGCTTCTCCGCCGCGGAAAACTCGCGTTGAAAGTAACGTAAGTTGGCAGCGCTCTCATAAATAAATTGGCGCTGGAGCGCAGGTAACTCCACCTCCCTTGCCAGTCGCAGGTGGCTAGCCAAAGAAAGCTCAGCCTCATTGAATTGACCCAAATCACGCGAAATCGCAGTTCCACGGCTTGTGGCCTCCGAAAGGTCAGTTGCAGTGAGAATTCTGTTGATCTTTGAATCTTTGGTCGCGGCTTGCATGGCATTGCGCGCATGCTTTTGAGCCTCTTTTGCTGCTTCAAGTGCTTTATCCCATTTGCCTGAATTTCGCAGGTTTGTGGACGCCAACATGCTTAGTCGAAATTTTGCGCGCGCGATTTGGACAAGTTGCCAGTTGAGCGTGGCATTTGTTTCTGATAGCGCGATCAGAGCATTGGCGTCCACAGCCACTCTTTCAGCGGTTGCGCTTTGATACTGCTGACCCAGCATTTCGGCGAAAGTCGCCATGCAGTAGCTCTTGGTCCAGTTGTTGTTCGTAAGTTCGCATGCTTCGCGCATCCATTGATTCGCTTGGGCATATTCCTGCCGATATTGGTGAGCAAACGAGAGGCTGAATCGAGGCGCCCAATTGCGAGAAGCAGCTGCCCAAGCGCGCAGCGTGCCTTCTCTTTTTGTTCGCTCCCCCAATAGTTGTGCGGCTGTTTCTTTTTCCAGAAAATGCTTGTCCAGCATTTCGGCCGATACGCCTTGTGGAACTGGTGCGGCGAGAACAGTCTGCAGTCGCTGGGCTTCTTGCGGACTGACGCGACGAAAGCTCGATTCAATCTCTTGATCTTGGGCAAACGTATTGACACTGCAAAGCAATGAAAAGGCAAGTATTGCAATTAAGCGACAGGTCAAATGCTGATCTTTCAACGAAGGTACTCCGATTTGTCGGTTGCGAAACAGGAGATTAATGTATCCGTTGGAATTGACATTCGGTACTTCGTAGTAGCCGTCCGAGACCCGTATCTATGCCGTGCGCAAGCGCGCCACGCTTAAACTTCACATTGGTGATTGTCTGTTGGAGGCCTGTGTTGCCAAGAGCCTGTTCGATACAGAACTCAAGCGCAATGCAGATGTTTATGACGCGGACATGCCTGCCCAGCTGGTCATGGTGAACGCGCTGTCGACGGTGTATCCCTGTCAGTGATTGCGTGAGCGTTGGCGATGCCCTGCAATAGGGCGGGCAGTGCGGACATTGTGGAGAACGTATTGTCAGACACTTGGGCCGTCCCGTGCGGTGCGTAGTGCAAGGCGCGCATTCCAGCCGCAGCCGCCGCTTCCAGTCCTACCGGGCTGTCCTCCACGACTACGCAGTGTTCCGGCGCAAACCCCATGGCTTTCGCCGCATGTAGAAAGAGGCCAGGATCCGGCTTCCACGAGCCGACCACATAAGAACTGAAAATCCGGTGACCAAAGAGCGGCGCGAGGCCGGTAACCGCCAGCGCGTGGGTTATTTTTTCGAGCGGGCCGCTGGATGCGATGCAAAACGGATGTTGTAGGGCACCCAGCATCTCCGGCACCTCTGGAATGGGCTTGAGATCCGAGGCAAAACGTTCGGCGACATGTTGGCGGTACAACTGTTCAAAGTTTTCCGCCAAACGCGCACCAATACGGCTTTCGATGTCGCGCAGTATGACGGCCAGCTTCTTGCCGCGGTAGCGGTCCACCACAACGTCCACCGGATCTGAGAGGGCTGGTACCAGATCTAAAAAGGCCTGGCAACACAGTGTTTCGCTGTCGACGAGGGTGCCGTCCAGGTCAAAAATAACGAGTAAAGGGTTCATGACCATAAGCTATCAAAATCATAGCTTATTCTGAACAGTCCGCGTGGGCTGGATGCCTTTTTCTCATATAGGCCCTGCCCTGACAGCGTTCAAAACGCGCAACGTTTTTTTACACGAACTTCGTGTAACACGAAGTTCGTGTATGATCAGGCGTGTGAAAAACGTCACCATCACTGTCGAAGACGCCACGCTCGAGTGGGTGCGGATCGAGGCCGCCAAGCGCAACACCAGCGTATCGCGCCTGGTGGGTGAGATGCTGACGGAGAAGATGCAACACGACGATGCCTACGCCCGTGCGCAACGCGAGTGGGTGGCGGACACTTCGTCGTTCAGCTCGGGCGGCGTGCCGTATCCGCAGCGGGAGGCCCTGAATGGCTAGCGCAGCCACGGCTGACAAGCCCATCGTCTTCGTCGATACGCACGTGATGTTGTGCGCAGACGATGCTTATGACACAACCAAACAAGCCCGGGCGCGCGCCTGGTTGCAGGCCCTGTGGCTGCAGAGGGCAGGGCGGGTCAGCACCCAGGTGCTGAACGACTACTACGTCACCGTGACCCAAAAATTTGCCATGCCCCCCGGTGACGCTAGGGCCAAGTTGCGGCGTTTCCAGCTGTGGCAACCTTGGCAGATCGACCACCAAACGGTGGAAACCGCTTGGGGCGTGGAGGCGCGTTTTGGTTTGCGCTACTGGGACGCCTTGATGGTGGCCTCGGCCGCACAAGCCGGCGCCAACCATGTGCTGACCCCGAGCCTGACGCACCAACAGCACATTGACGGTGTCACCATCCTGAATCCGTTCTTGAGTACCCCGGCCGAACTGGGCCTGGGTGATTGATCGACCGAGCACCCAACCGAGACCCAAGGAGCCCCCAACGCATGAGCACAACCGCCAGCACTGCCGCCCCCGCCATGGATGCCCTGATCCAACGCCGCATCCGCCAGGACGTGCAATCCATGCACGCCTACGCCATCCAGGATTCGGTAGGCATGGTCAAGCTCGACGCCATGGAGAACCCACACCGTCTGCCCGCCGCGCTGCAAGAGGCTCTTGGCAAGCGCCTGGGTGCCTTGGCATTGAACCGCTATCCGGATGGCCGTGTGAACGACCTGCGCCACGCGCTGGCCAACTACGCGCAAATGCCTGAAGGGTTCGACATCATGCTGGGCAATGGCTCCGATGAGTTGATCTCCCTGCTGGCCATGGCCTGCGACGTACCTGCGGACCCCGTCACCGGCAAGCGGCCCGTGATTCTGGCGCCTTTGCCTGGTTTTGTGATGTACGCCATGAGCGCCGCCCTGCAGGGACTGGACTTTGTGGGCGTGCCGCTGACTGCCGACTTTGCGCTGGACGAGGCCACGATGCTGGCAGCGATTGCAGAGCACCAGCCCGCCATCGTTTACCTGGCCTACCCCAACAACCCCACGGCCAACCTGTGGAACGCCGAAAGCATGGCCCGTGTGGTTGCAGCCACCGGCGCGGTCGGTGGGTTGGTGGTGTTGGACGAGGCCTACCAGCCGTTTTCCAGCCGCACCTACCTGGACACCATTCGCGCCAACCCTGCCGCACACGCCCATGTGCTGCTAATGCGCACCATGAGCAAATTCGGCCTGGCTGGCGCACGGATCGGCTACATGATCGGCCCCAAGGCGCTGATCGCACAGGTCGACAAGGTGCGCCCACCCTACAACATCAGCGTGCTGAACTACGAATGCGCGTTGTTTGCGCTGGAGCATGCCGATGTATTTGCGCAGCAGGCCGCGGAATTGCGCGCGCAACGCACCCGGCTGCTGGCAGCGCTGCGCGCCATACCTGCCGTCACAGCGTGGGACAGTGATGCCAACATGATTCTGGTGCGCGTGCCCGATGCGCAAAAGTCGTTTGATGGCCTCAAAGCCCATGGCGTACTGGTCAAGAACGTTTCTAAAATGCACCCATTGCTGGCCCAATGTTTGCGTCTCACCGTTGGCACCGCTGACGAGAACACCCGCCTGTTGGCAGCACTATCGGAATCCCTATGAGCAACAACCACTCTTTGATCGAAATCCCGCAAACTGGTTTGCCAGACCGCATTGCCGAGGTCACGCGCAACACGGCCGAGACCCGCATCCGCGTCAAGGTCAATCTCGACGGTACCGGCCAGGCGCGCCTCTCCACCGGTATTGGTTTCTTCGACCATATGCTGGACCAGATTGCACGCCACGGTTTGATCGATTTGGACATCGAGGCCGATGGAGACCTGCACATCGACGGCCACCACACCGTGGAAGACGTCGGCATCACGCTGGGCCAGGCCTTCCACCAGGCCGTGGGTGACAAAAAAGGCATCCGCCGGTACGGCCACGCCTATGTGCCGCTGGATGAGGCTCTGTCGCGCGTCGTGATTGACTTCTCGGGTCGCCCAGGCCTGGTCATGGATGTGCCCTTCAAGAGCGGCATGATCGGGGCGTTTGACACGCAGCTCACCCACGAGTTTTTCCAGGGCTTTGTGAACCATGCGCTGGTGACCCTGCACATTGACAACCTCAAGGGCGACAACGCCCACCACCAGGCGGAGACTGTTTTCAAGGCTTTTGCGCGCGCTTTGCGCGCTGCGCTGGAGCGCGACCCCCGATCAGCAGGTATGATTCCATCGACCAAGGGTTCGCTGTGACCTTATGAGTGAAATAGGGCTGTGGCCCCCGTCCAAGCTGCGTAAGCAGCTATTCATTTGATAGCATGAAAAAAACGATAGCGGTGGTTGACTACGGCATGGGCAATTTGCGTTCCGTCACGCAGGCCGTCATGCATGTGGCGGCCGGTGCCGGAGTAGACGTGGTCTGGGCGCGTACGCCCGCCGAGGTGATGGCTGCTGATCGTGTGGTCCTGCCTGGCCAAGGCGGCATGCGCGACTGCATGCGCGAGCTGCATGACAGCGGCATGTACGGCGCGGTCATGCACGCGGCAGCGCACAAGCCGTTAATGGGCGTGTGTGTGGGCATGCAGATGCTGCTCGATCACAGTGAAGAGTTGGACACGCCCTGCCTGGGGCTTATCCCGGGTGAAGTGGTCAAGTTCGAGCTGGCTGGCCGTATCCAGCCCGATGGCAGCCGCTACAAGGTGCCGCAAATGGGTTGGAACCAGGTCTGGCACAGCAATCTGGGCAGCCCGCAGCCGCACCCTGTGTGGGGCGACGTGCCAGACGGCAGTTACTTCTATTTCGTGCACAGTTACTTCGCCCAACCGTCGGATGCGCGCCACAGCGTAGGCGAAACCGACTATGGACAGCGCTTTTCAGCGGCCATAGCGCGCGATAATATTTTTGCGACCCAGTTCCACCCTGAAAAAAGCGCTGACCAAGGCTTATCGCTCTACCGCAACTTCCTGCATTGGAAACCCTGACCTCTTCGCCATTTTGGTGCGAGCTGATCGTAGCTACCCCTTTCCCTCCAACTCTGAAGCATCATGCTTTTAATCCCCGCAATTGACTTAAAAGACGGCCACTGCGTTCGCCTCAAACAAGGCGACATGGACCAATCCACTACCTTCGGCGAGGACCCGGCCGTCATGGCCCGCTCCTGGGTCAACAAAGGCGCACGCCGCCTGCATTTAGTGGATTTGAACGGAGCCTTTGCGGGACATCCCAAAAACGAGTTGGCGATCCGCAAGATCCTCAAAGAAGTCGGCAACGAGGTGGATGTGCAGCTCGGCGGTGGCATCCGCGACCTGGACACGATTGAGCGCTATCTGGATGCAGGCCTGCGCTACGTCATCATCGGCACGGCCGCTGTCAAGAATCCCGGCTTTTTGCAGGACGCCTGCACGGCATTTGGCGGTCACATCATCGTGGGTCTGGATGCCCGTGATGGCAAGGTGGCCACCGACGGCTGGAGCAAACTCACCCGCCACGACGTGGTGGATCTGGGCAAGAAGTTTGAAGACTACGGCGTCGAGTCCATCATCTACACCGACATCGGTCGCGATGGCATGTTGAGCGGCGTCAATATTGACGCCACCGTCAAGCTGGCGCAGGCGCTGACCATTCCAGTCATTGCGTCGGGCGGTCTTTCCAATATGGCTGACATTGAAGCCCTGTGCGCTGTGGAAGACGAAGGCGTGGAAGGTGTCATCTGCGGACGTGCCATCTACAGCGGCGATCTGGACTTTGAAAAGGCCCAGGATCGTGCGGACGAACTCAATGGATAACAAGCTGCGCTCTGGCAGCGGTGGTTGCCCATGCTAGCCAAACGCATCATTCCCTGCCTGGACGTGACCGGTGGTCGCGTGGTGAAGGGCGTCAATTTTGTTGAACTGCGCGATGCGGGTGACCCGGTGGAGATCGCCGCCCGCTACAACGGGCAAGGTGCGGACGAACTGACCTTTCTGGACATCACCGCCACCAGCGATGGCCGCGACCTGATCCTGCACATCATCGAGGCCGTGGCCTCGCAAGTCTTCATTCCACTGACGGTGGGCGGTGGCGTGCGCACGGTCGATGACGTGCGCCGCTTGCTCAATGCGGGGGCGGACAAGGTCAGCTTCAATTCCGCAGCGCTTGCCAACCCACAGGTTATTGAAGATGCTTCCCTTAAATATGGGTCTCAAGCGATTGTCGTGGCCATAGATGCCAAGCGGCGTTATGGCGAAGACGCCTTGACGCGTGGTGAAGGTTGGGACGTTTACAGCCATGGCGGGCGCAAAAACACGGGCTTGGACGCTGTTGCCTGGGCCAGCGAGATGGCACGCCGGGGTGCCGGCGAGATCTTGTTGACCAGCATGGACCGCGATGGCACCAAATCTGGCTTTGATCTGCCGTTGACCCGCGCGGTCAGCGACGCGATCAGCGTGCCCGTCATTGCATCCGGTGGTGTTGGTACGCTGGAAGACTTGGCCGATGGCATCACCAAGGGCGGTGCCGACGCGGTGTTGGCTGCCAGCATCTTCCACTATGGTGAGTTCACGGTGGCGCAGGCCAAGGCCTGTATGGCGGGGCGCGGCATTCCCGTGCGCATCTGAACTTCTGAGCGATTTGGGGTGGTAGCCCCCGCTAAACAAGCTTAAGTAGCTATAAATTGGATAGCAAATTGTCAAACATTGACTCGACCCCTGTCAGCTGGATCAAGCACGTGCGCTGGGACTCCAAGGGCCTGGTGCCCGTGATCGCGCAAGAGCAAGGCACGGGCGATGTGCTGATGTTTGCCTGGATGAACCGCGAGGCCCTGCAGAAGACGGCCGAACTGGGTCAGGCGGTGTATTTCAGCCGTTCGCGCAACAAGCTCTGGTACAAGGGCGAAGAGTCGGGCCACGTGCAGAAAGTGCACGAGATCCGTATGGACTGCGATAACGATGTCATCTTGCTCAAGGTCACCCAATTGGGCCACGAGCCCGGCATTGCATGCCATACCGGTCGTCACAGCTGTTTTTTCAGCGTTTTGCAGGATGGGCAGTGGACCAGTGTGGACCCGGTCTTGAAAGACCCCGAAAGCATCTACAAGTAATATGAATAAACCATGACCGCTCCAAATTCATCCGACTCCCTGGCCCGCTTGGCTGCGGTCATGGAATCGCGCAAGCCGCGCAACGGCGGCGACCCTAGCGCCAGTTACGTGGCCCGCCTGTTGGCTAAAGGCCCGGATGCCTTTCTCAAAAAAATCGGCGAAGAAGCCACCGAAGTGGTCATGGCTGCCAAAGATGTAGGCCACGGTGGAGATAAGGCCAAACTGGTGGGTGAGGTGGCCGATTTGTGGTTCCACTGTATGGTGGCCTTGGCACATTACGAACTGAGCCCTGCCGACGTGCTGGCCGAGCTGGAGCGCCGCGAGGGCACCAGCGGCATCGAAGAAAAGGCGATGCGCAAGGTGTTGTCGCGTGAACAGGGCGCGGAATGATCCGAATTATTTCGTTGGAGATGAGCGTATGAGCGTCGAAAAGGCAGGGCATGACCCCGACTGCCTGTTTTGCAAGATCGTGGCGCGCAAAATTCCGTCCCGAACCGTGTTTGAGGACGAAGAGTTCTACGCCTTTCACGACATCCATCCGTGGGCGCCGGTGCATTTTTTGGTCATCCCCAAGCTGCACATTCCCTCCATGGCCCATATCGGGCCGGAGCATGCCGGGCTGATGGGGCGCATGATGGCGCTGATACCAAAGCTGGCACAACAAGAGGGCTGCAATCCCTACCCGGATGGAGGTTTTCGGTTGTTGACCAATACTGGGGCCGAGGGCGGCCAGGAGGTGCACCATCTGCACTTTCATGTCATGGGTGGCGCGCGCCCCTGGTTGCGCGGCTGACAGGTGTGGGGGTTTCAAGGCACCCCGTCACCGGTCTGCAACAGCTAGAGCCTAAAATACCGTAACTACCAAGGAGTGAGCCATGGGCTTTTCTACTACGCATCTGATTATTTTTCTGGTCATCATCATCGTGATCTTCGGCACCAAGAAGCTGCGCAACATCGGCTCGGACCTGGGTGGTGCGGTCAAGGGTTTCAAGGACGGCATGAAAGACGGTACCGCCGAGAAGACCGCAGAAGCCACGCCCCCAACCAATCTGCCACCAAGCGAGAAGACCGACGCCAAGTCCGCTATCGATGTCGAAGCCAAAATCAAGAGCTGATGCTGGCTGCCGGACTCCGTCCGGTCTGAGGGGTTTGGCCCATGCTTGATATTGGTGTTACCAAGATCGCCATCATCGGTGCGATTGCATTGGTGGTGATCGGCCCCGAGAAACTGCCCGGCGTGGCGCGCATGGTGGGCAATCTGCTGGGCCGCGCGCGCAATTACATGGCCGAGGTCAAGGCCGAGGTCAACCGTTCCATGGAGCTGGACGAATTGCGCAAGATGAAGGACACGGTGGTCAGCGCGGCGCGGGACGTTGAGCAAACCATCCAGACCAATGCCAGCGACTTTGAGAAAAGCTGGGCCGAGGCCACCAGCACCGCCTCGGTTGAAGCGCTGGACACGTCTTACACCAGTGTCCCTGAATACCGCCATCCCAAAAAACAGTGGCGCCTGAAAAAGGGAGCCACTCCCAATTGGTACAAGGCCCGTGCGGGTGTGCGGACCAAGGCTTTATCCGGCGCGGCGCGGGTTGCCCGCTTTCGCCCTCCCAAGATTTCCTCCTGATGGCTGACGACAATAAACCCAATCCGGACGAGCTGGCCGGTACCGAGCAGCCTTTTGTGCACCATTTGATCGAGCTGCGCGACCGCCTGCTCTACTGCGTGTATGGCATTGGCGCAATCTTCGCGGTGCTGGCGTTTTACCCTGGCCCCTCGGCCCTGTACGACCTGATGGCGCTGCCCTTGGTGAAGACCCTGCCTGAGGGTGCCCGCATGATCGCCACCGGGGTGGTCTCACCCTTCCTGGTGCCGATCAAGGTGACGGTGTTGGCCGCCTTTGGTTTGGCCTTGCCTTGGGTGCTCTACCAGGTGTGGGCCTTTGTCGCCCCCGGCCTGTACAAACACGAAAAACGCCTGGTGATGCCGCTGGTGGTGGCCAGCACGCTGCTGTTTTACACCGGTGCGGCCTTTTGTTACTTCTTCGTGTTTGGCCAGGCCTTCCCTGCCATCCAGAAAATGGCCCCCATATCGGTGGCGGTAAGCCCGGATATTGAAGCCTATTTGGACTTTGTCATCACCATGTTCATTGCGTTTGGCGTGGCCTTTGAGGTGCCGATTGCGGTGGTGATTCTGGCCCGTTTGGGGGTTGTCACGGTAGAACAGCTGCGGTCCTTCCGTTCCTACTTCATCGTTGGGGCTGCGGCCGTTGCGGGGGTTGTGACGCCACCAGACCCCGTGTCGATGCTGGCTTTGCTGGTACCCATGTGTTTGTTGTACGAAGTGGGCATTGTGGCGGCTACTGTCTTTATCAAGCACACACAGGCGCCGGCAGACGACACGGCAACTACTCCACCCTGACGGAGTGCTTGTGGGCTAAATATGCCTCGAGCCCCCGTTAATGCTAGCTGTATTGCTATCAAATTGGTAGTTATCTATCGGTAACACGCGGCTTGGGTCGCACGCCTGGCGTCACATCCAACTCCAGTGGCTGGTTCTTGCGCTCCAAAGAGAACCGTGTGGCCACGCCGGGTTTGAGTGAAGCAACAGCGGACAACAATTGCGCCACGTCTGCCACTGGCGTATTGGCAATTTTCACAATCACATCGCCTGGACGGATACCCGCCTGCGCGGCGGGGCCGTTTTGCAACACTCCGGTGATGATTACGCCCTGGCGGGTTTTGACTTCAAAGGTCTCGGCCAGTTCGGGCGACAGGTCATTGGGTTCGACGCCGATCCATCCACGCGTGATCTGTCCGTCTTTGACAATGCCTTCGAGTACCTGCTTGGCTGTGGATATGGGGATTGCAAAACCGATACCCATGCTGCCGCCGGAGCGTGAATAGATCGCGGTGTTGATGCCCAGCAGATTGCCGTTGGTATCGACCAGTGCACCACCGGAGTTGCCGGGGTTGATGGCGGCGTCGGTTTGTATGAAGTTCTCGAAGGTGTTGATGCCCAGCTGGTTGCGCCCCAACGCGCTGATGATGCCGCTGGTCACGGTCTGGCCCACGCCGAAGGGATTTCCGATTGCCAGCACCTGGTCGCCAACCTGTACTGTGTCGGAGTTGCCCAACACAATGACCGGGAGTTTGTCGAGTTCTATTTTCAGAATGGCGAGGTCGGTATCGGGGTCGGTACCAATCACTTTGGCACGGGTAGTGCGGCTGTCGTTCAGGATGACTTCAATTTCATCGGCGCCTTCGACCACGTGGTTGTTGGTCAGGATGTAGCCACTCGCGCTGACGATAACGCCGCTGCCCAGGCCAACCTGGGGCTCGTTGCCCTGGTCGCCGTAGAAGAAACGGAACCATGGGTCATTGGCATTGGGGTTCTTACGTGCGGCCTTGCTGGTGTTGATGCTCACAACGGCGGCGGAGGCCTTTTGTGCCGCACCGCGGAAGCTGCCCGCCGGCGTTGCTGTGCTGAGTTCTGGGGATGCTTCTATCAACGATACGATGCCTGAGCCCGCCAGACCTTGGCCGTGACCAATCCATTGTGGTTTGAGTGTTGCCACCACAAAGTAGGCGGCCAGTAGGACCGTTGTGGTTTGGGCAAAGAGAAGCCAGAGTCGTTTCATGGGGTTTACCAAGGCAGTTACAGGGCGGGTGACGCCACACAAATTGTAGAGTGGACAGGTGTTGTGGCCGAAGGTCGTCGTATATTGCCCTCTACCCGTCGCCACACAAGTACATTGCAGGCCCTCGTTATGCAACCGAATGAGCAGATTGTTCACATTCATCCTAAGGCTCCGCCCAAGGCCACCTTGGGCACCGTCTGCAATGGCTGCGGTGTGTGTTGCCTGTATGCGCCTTGTCCATTGGGTATCGTGCTATCGCGTCGTAGAAGTGGCGCGTGTTCTGCGCTGCGCTGGGACCCTGAGCAGCTGCTGTACCGTTGCGGTGCGATAGTGGCGCCGCAGGAAGTGCTGGTACATGCGCTGCCGCAGGGGGCGCGGGCGCTAGCGCCCAGCTTGGCACCGTGGTTACGGCGGCTGGGGTTGCGCTGGATTGCGGCTGGCACGGGCTGCGACAGCAATTTGGAGGTCACAATGCCATCCTCACAATCGCAAAAACACACGTCCGGCAGCACTATCCTGCGCCAACCACCCCTATGACCGATCGCCGAGAACTTCAAACTGCAATGGACGCATTGCTCCAGCCCGAGCGCTTCAAGGACTATTGCCCCAACGGCTTGCAGGTGGAGGGCAGCAGTCAGGTGCAAAAAATCGTATCGGGTGTGACAGCCAGCCTGGCCTTGATTGATGCTGCCATTGCGCAGGGGGCGGACACTGTTTTTGTCCACCATGGCCTGTTTTGGCGCGGGCATGATGGCCGCGTGACCGGTTGGATGCGGCAGCGCCTGGGGCGACTGCTGGAACACAACATCAACCTGTTCGCCTACCACCTGCCATTGGATGCGTTGCCTGATTTGGGCAACAACGCGCAGTTGGGGATCAAGCTCGGGCTCAAGGCGTGCGGGCAGTTTGGCGAGCAGCAACTGGGGTGTATCGGCGAGATTGAGGCGGCAACTGCCTCAGGCTTGGCCCAACACGTCGAAAACGTATTGGGCCGCTCAGTGGTCCTTGTGCCCGGCAAGGATGCTCCCCTGCGACGCGTGGCCTGGTGCTCGGGTGGAGCCCAAAGCTATTTTGAGGCTGCCATCGCTGCGGGTGCCGATGCGTTTATCACGGGCGAAATCTCCGAGCCCCAGGCGCACCTCGCACGGGAAACCGGGGTTGCCTATCTGGCCTGCGGCCACCATGCGACCGAGCGTTATGGCGCGCCCGCGGTGGCGGGTCATATTGCAGCCCAACTGGGGCTGGAGCACCAGTTCATTGACATTGACAACCCGGCGTGAGAACGTTTGAGCATGGCAAGCACTTCCCCTCCAAAGCCCCTTGCAGTCACCATGGGCGACGCCGCGGGCATTGGCCCGGAAATCATCGCCAAACTTTACCGAGACCAGCCCGATGTGATGCACAACTGCTTTGTAGTTGGCGACATCGGCACGATGCAGCGCGCCACCCAGGTTGTGGCATCCGCTGGGTATCCGGCGTCGTCGGTCATGGCCATTGCATCCGTTGACCAGGTTGTCGATGTCCCTTTGCGCTGTATACCTGTACTGCAAGTGGGCACTCCCTTGGAGGCTGTGCCTTGGGGGCGCATCAGCGGTGCGGCGGGTGCGTTTGCCGGGCGTTGCGTGGAATGGGCGGCGGACGCTGCTTTGCGAGGAGATATCTGTGCCCTGGTGACCGCACCTTTGCACAAGGAGGCGATGGCCGCAGCGGGCAAACCGTTTGACAGGTTCCCTGGGCATACAGAGCTCTTGCAGGACAGCGCGGCGTGCTTTTTGGGTAGGCCCATATCCGAGGTGCCTGTGCGCATGATGTTGGCCAATGAAGAACTGCGCACGGTTCTGGTCAGTATCCATGTGTCGTTGCGTGATGCAATTGACGCTGTCACCTATGGCAATGTGTTGCAGACATTGCAAATCACCCACGCCGCTTTGTGGCCGATTTTGGGACGTAAGCCCCGCATCGCAGTGGCAGGGCTCAATCCGCATGCAGGAGAGGGCGGGCTGTTTGGGCGCGAGGAGTTGGACATCATTCAACCAGCCATCGCAGCGGCGCGTGCACAGGGACTGGCGGTCAGTGGTCCTTGGCCCCCCGACACCGTGTTCATGCGCGCCCGTAAAAGAGCAGGCGCCGAAGACGAATTCGACGTCGTAGTGGCCATGTACCATGACCAGGGTCTTATTCCAGTCAAATATATGGGGGTAGAGGACGGCGTCAATGTGACTTTGGGGCTACCTTTGGTGCGCACCAGTCCAGACCATGGCACCGCATTCGATATTGCAGGCACTGGCCGCGCCGACCCGTCCAGCCTTTCGCAGGCGGTGCGTATGGCCAGGGTTCTGGCGAGTGGGGTGGCCAGTTCACAGTAGGGAGGGGTCCCCCCACTCACAAACTGTCGTTATTTCTTCAGGCTGTCGCGAATTTCGCGCAACAACAACACATCTTCTGGTGGAACGGCTGGGGCAGTTTCGCTGGCGGGAGCCGGTGTTTCGCGCTTCAAGCGGTTGATTTGTTTGACCATCAGGAAGATGATGAATGCCAAAATTGCGAAATTCACTGCAACGGTAATGAAACTGCCGTAGGCAAAAACAGGCACACCGGCCTTTTTCAGGGCATCCAGGGTGGTGCCTGTGCCAGGTGGAATCGCCCCAAGAACTACAAATAGGTTGGAAAAATCCAGCTTCCCAAATGCTGCGCCTACCAAAGGCATGATGAGATCACCGACGACGGAATCCACAATCTTGCCAAATGCGCCGCCAATGATCACACCCACGGCCAGATCGATCACATTACCTTTAATTGCGAATTCCTTGAATTCTTGGACCATTCCCATTGCTACGCGCTCCTAATTTGTTGG
This sequence comes from uncultured Rhodoferax sp., assembly GCA_963513355.1. Lineage (GTDB taxonomy): Bacteria > Pseudomonadota > Gammaproteobacteria > Burkholderiales > Burkholderiaceae_C > Allorhodoferax. The sequence continues at coordinate 78,154 of CAUPQG010000014.1, forward strand.
AAGACGCGAGTATTGCCTATAAAAGCCCCCTGTCAAGGTCAGACGGTGCAGGTAAGCATCCTGTTGATTGCACGCTGTAGCCGTCAGCTACAATTGGAAATTACCCCCTAGTAGTCATGTTCATTGAGGATTCTCATGAGTGAAACCCTTGTCGGCAGCCAACAGATCGACTCCAGTAAGCGAACTTGGCTGATTGCCTCCAGTTGCGCGGGCGCCGTAGGCGTTGGTGCTGTTGCTGTTCCTTTTGTCAGCACGTTTCAACCTTCCGAGCGCGCTAAAGCCGCCGGTGCTGCCGTTGAGGTGGACATTGGTGCCATGAAACCCGGTGAGAAACTGACCGTGGAATGGCGCGGCAAACCGGTCTGGATTGTTCGGCGTACACCGGAGCAATTGGCTGATTTGGCCAGCCTCAATGGCCAGTTGGCGGATCCCACATCCCAGCGCAAGCCGGCAGAGTTGACCCCTGAGTACGCCCGCAATGAGGCACGCTCCATCAAACCCGAGTTCTTTGTTGCTGTTGGCATTTGCACCCACTTGGGTTGTTCACCGTCGGATAAGTTCCAGCCCGGCCCCCAGGCCTCTCTCCCGGATGACTGGAAGGGCGGCTTCCTGTGCCCCTGCCACGGATCGACCTTCGATTTTGCGGGCCGTGTTTTCAAGAACAAGCCTGCGCCAGACAATCTTGAGATCCCCCCCCATATGTACCTTTCCGACAGCAAGCTGCTGATCGGTGAAGACAAAAAAGCCTGAGGAACAGAGACATGGCTGATTTCAAGGAAATTTCCCCCAACGCGTCGGCGGGTGCCAAGCTCACCAACTGGTTCGAGAACCGTCTGCCCACAGCGTTTGATGCCTACAAGGTTCACATGTCGGAGTATTACGCTCCGAAAAACTTCAATTTCTGGTACATCTTTGGCTCCCTGGCCATGCTGGTGTTGGTCATCCAGATCGTTACCGGTATCTTTTTGGTGATGCACTACAAGCCCGATGCGGCTTTGGCGTTCGGTTCGGTGGAATACATCATGCGCGATGTGCCATGGGGCTGGTTGATTCGCTATATGCACTCCACCGGAGCTTCGGCATTTTTTGTGGTGGTCTATCTGCACATGTTCCGTGGCCTGCTGTACGGCAGTTACCGCAAACCGCGTGAGCTGGTGTGGGTTTTCGGTTGCGCGATTTTCCTGTGCCTTATGGCCGAAGCTTTCATGGGCTATCTGTTGCCATGGGGTCAGATGAGTTACTGGGGCGCCCAGGTGATCGTGAACCTGTTCGCCGCCGTGCCGTTCGTCGGTCCTGATCTGGCGCTGCTGATCCGTGGCGACTATGTGGTGGGTGATGCCACACTGAACCGATTCTTCAGCTTCCACGTCATTGCGGTTCCACTGGTGCTGTTGGGCCTGGTGGTTGCGCACTTGATGGCGCTGCACGATGTTGGTTCGAATAACCCCGATGGCATCGAGATCAAGGCGACGAAGGATGCCAAGGGAATTCCGCTGGACGGCATTCCTTTCCACCCTTACTACACCGTGCACGATATTTTTGCGGTGAGTATGTTCCTGATGGTTTTCTCGGCTGTGATTTTCTTCGCGCCTGAGTTCGGTGGTTACTTCCTAGAATACAACAATTTCATTCCTGCCGATCCATTGCAAACACCTCTGCACATCGCTCCAGTCTGGTATTTCACGCCTTTCTATTCGATGCTGCGGGCCATCACCGATGAGATGATGATCGTATTGGAGATCTGCACGGTTGTGGCTGCCTTGTTTGCTGTCGTCAAGTTCAAGATGCCCGCAATTTTTAAGGCTGTAACCTTGGGTGCCGCAGTAGTCGTGGTCGCCATGATGTTGTCGATCGACGCGAAATTCTGGGGCGTGGTTGCGATGGGCGGCGCGGTTGTTATTTTGTTCTTCTTGCCGTGGCTGGACCATTCCGAAGTGAAGTCCATTCGTTACCGCCCTGATTGGCATAAATATCTGTATGCCGTTTTTGTACTGAATTTCGTCATACTGGCTTGGTTGGGCACGCAGGCTCCTTCACCCATCGGTGAGCGCGTTTCGCAAGTTGGTACGTTGTTTTATTTCGGCTTCTTCCTGCTGATGCCGTGGTGGAGTCGTCTGGGTGTGGCCAAGCCAGTGCCAACCCGTGTCAATTTCACTGCCCATTGAGTCGGAGAACACGCAAATGAAAAAAGTATTTTTGACTTTGATGGCTGCACTGAGCCTGATCGCGGGCACCGCGCACGCAGCCGGTGGCGGTATCGCCTGGGACAAGGCGCCCGATCGGTCGAACGATCTTGGTGCACTGCAAAACGGCGCCAAATTGTTCGTCAACTATTGCCTTAATTGCCATTCAGCTGCCTTCATGCGGTTCAACCGGTTGAAAGACATCGGGCTTACTGACCAGCAGATCAAGGACAACCTTCTCTTCACGACTGATAAGGTCGGCGATACCATGAAGGCGGCAATTGACCCCAAGCAGGCGAAGGAATGGTTTGGTGCCAATCCTCCCGATCTGACGCTGGTTGCACGCTCGCGTTCGGCCCAGGGCAAGGGTACTGGTGCGGACTACCTGTACACCTATTTACGTACCTACTATGTTGACGAGACCAAGCCCACAGGCTGGAACAACTTGGCATTTCCGAATATTGGCATGCCCCATGTTCTGTGGGAATTGCAAGGCAAGCGTGCTCCGGTGTATGAAACGGTGATGGACCATGGGCATGAGGTCCAGCGATTCAAAGGTTGGGAGCAGTTGACTCCTGGAACTATGAGTGCCGAGCGGTTTGACCAGGAAATGGGTGATTTGGTAAGTTATCTGTCTTGGATGGCAGAGCCTGCCAAAAATACACGGATACGTGTGGGCTTTGGTGTCATGTTGTTCTTGCTCTTCATGACTTTCTTTGCCTGGCGACTGAATGCAGCGTATTGGAAAGACGTTAAGTAAGTTGGTATTCATTGCCAGTTGCCTAGCATCTACGGACGCTCGGTGCTGGTCTCAGAGTGGGTTCGCAGTGGCAACCCACTCTTTTTAATTTTTAGGAGTCTTTTGCCATGATGGTGCTGTATTCAGGAACAACTTGCCCTTTCTCTCATCGCTGCCGTTTTGTTCTTTTCGAAAAGGGCATGGACTTCGAGATCCGCGATGTGGACTTGTACAACAAGCCTGAAGACATTAGCGTAATGAATCCCTATGGCCAGGTGCCAATCCTGGTCGAACGGGATTTGATTTTGTACGAGTCCAATATCATCAACGAATACATTGATGAACGCTTTCCGCATCCGCAGTTGATGCCTGGCGACCCAGTGGACCGCGCGCGCGTACGTTTGTTCCTTCTCAATTTTGAGAAGGAATTGTTTGTTCATGTATCAACGCTTGAAGCACGCAGTTCCAAAGGCAACGACAAAGCGTTGGAAAAGGCGCGTGCCCATATTCGTGACCGTCTGACCCAATTGGCCCCAGTGTTTTTGAAGAACAAATACATGCTGGGTGACAATTTCTCCATGCTGGACGTGGCTATTGCGCCGCTGCTGTGGCGTTTGGATTTCTATGGCATTGACTTGAGCAAGAATGCAGCACCTTTGCTGAAGTATGCCGAGCGTATCTTCTCGCGTCCTGCCTACATCGAAGCATTGACGCCTTCCGAAAAAGTCATGCGCAAGTAATTGCCGTACGTGCCACCATGCTAGATGCCGCAGACTCCAGCTCTACACGCCCGTACCTGATTCGTGCCCTGTACGAGTGGTGTACGGACAATGGGCTCACTCCATTCATTGCTGTTTTGGTGGACGAGACAGTGCGTGTGCCCAATGAATACGTCAAGGACGGCGAGATTGTGTTGAACATCAGCTTCGATGCCACCAGCTCACTCACCATGGGCAATGAGTTCATTGAATTCAAGGGTCGGTTTGGTGGTGTTGCGCGTGACATCTTTGTGCCTGTGGATCGCGTAGTGGCCATTTACGCCCGCGAGAATGGTCAGGGCATGGCCTTTCCGATGCTTGCCCGCCCGGCGGTGCCTGCCGTGACAAGCGACTCCCCCGCAGTGGAGACTGCTAAGCCGACAGTGTTGACCCCGGTCACTACTGCACCGCAGGGTGGCAGTGGCCCAAAGTCGCCTCGTCCACCCACCGGTGGTGGAAAACCTTCACTCACACGTATTAAATAATAGTGGTTGAGACAAGGCAGCGGTTTTAGGGCCAACTAGTGATGTAGAATAGAAGACGTGCCGATTTAGCTCAGTTGGTAGAGCAACCGCCTTGTAAGCGGTAGGTCATCAGTTCGAATCCGATAATCGGCACCATTTTTTGCTAGCTTTCTCAGGTATCCAGGCGTGGCGCCTGTACCTTCAGACGAATTGCGCTGACCTCCCAACCTTTTCCGCGCAGATGAGACTCCAGGGAGGGCAGGAGCTGGCGAATTTTCGCGGCAATTGCGTTGTTGTCGAGAATCAGGCACCAGACATTACCCTCGATGGGGCCGGCTCTTACAGCTTTGCGCAGCGATACGGGAATGAGCGACTCAACCGATTTCAACCGAGCCGAAGATTCCATTGCTAGCGTAGTGAGTCGCGCCAGTGTGGGTGAGTCCTGGGTTGCTTGAAGCAGCGTGAAGGAGTGGTTGCGACGGTTCATGGCCTTAGTTTTACGCGAAGGGATTCTGAATGCAATTGATTATCACGGATGCTTGGCTTGTTAAGAGTCGCGCCTTTCACCTCAGCGGCGCCAAACTTCTGATGACCGTGATTGTTTCTTCGTTCGCGCTGATGCTCATTTCTGCGGGCATGTACCACTGGGTCTTTCTCAAAGGAGCGCGAGAAGGCTGGCCCGTGATCGGTGCCCTGGTCCGCCTGGTGGTCAAGGATGAAGTTGCGCAGCAAGACCGATTTATGCGAGAAAACATCGAGGTGATGGCAAAAAAGCTTGGGGAGATGCAAGCCAAGATGTTGCAGCTGGAGTCCTTGGGTGAACGGGTTTCTGGCTTGGCTGGCGTCAATCCTGCTGAAATAAAAATCAAACCTGGTCAAGGTGGCAAGCTGATCATGGGGCGTGATCTGTCGATGTCGGAGTTGGAGACGACCTTGCAAGAACTCGATAACTTGGCTGGCGCACGCACAGACTTGATGACGGTATTAGAGTCGCGACTGTTTGAGCAGAAGATCAAGAAAATGATGATCCCGACCCAGACACCCGTTCCCAACGCGAATCTAGGATCAAGCTTTGGGTGGCGAATTGATCCCATTTCTGGGCGCTCTGCGCTGCATACCGGACTGGACTTCCCTGCAACGCCGGGCACCGCGATATTTGCAGCTGCTGGCGGCGTTGTTGTTGCACAGGAATACCAATCGGAATATGGCAACATGGTAGAGATCGACCATGGCAATGACTTGATTTCTCGTTACGCGCATGCGTCCAAGGTCTATGTCAAAAAGGGTGACTTGATCAAGCGGGGTCAAAAAATTGCTGAAGTTGGTAATACGGGTCGCTCAACGGGATCACACTTGCATTTTGAGGTCTTGGTGCAGGGCATCCCACAAGATCCACAAAAGTTTCTCAATGCCGGGCGCGAGCTTGGTACCCCCCAAGTAGCACGGAGTAGTATGCCGTTGTCCACAGGCGGCTTGGCCTCTTCTCCTAATTCCGCTATGCCATCCTCCGGTCAGCGGTAAAATCCCCCGTTTGGTTTTCAACGGTGCAAGTTTGACCGCGTAATCGGTTGTATTTCGCCAGAACATCCCCACTTCACCCAGATTAGAAAAAGGACTGCGCTGCGCTGCGAACCCACTGTGGGCTCCAGGCCAGTCTTGCATTCATGGCCATCAATATTCTTACCAAAATCTTCGGCAGTCGTAACGACCGCTTGCTCAAGCAATACCGTTCCGGTGTGGCCCGTATCAATGCCCTGGAGGCGCAATATGAGCAGTTGAGCGACGATGCGCTCAAGGCCAAGACGCAGGAGTTCAAAGACCGCATTCAGAAGGGGGCATCGCTGGACGATCTATTGCCCGAAGCCTTTGCGGTGGTACGTGAAGGCTCCAAGCGGGTCATGAAGATGCGGCACTTTGATGTGCAGTTACTGGGTGGCATGTCGCTGCACTACGGCAAAATTTCCGAAATGGGAACCGGGGAAGGCAAGACGTTGACTGCAACGCTGCCGGTCTACCTGAATGCGCTGACGGGCAAAGGCGTGCACGTGGTGACGGTGAATGACTACCTGGCCAGCCGTGATGCACAGTGGATGGGGCGTTTGTATAACTTCTTGGGGTTGACCGTGGGCATCAACCTGCCGCAAATGCCGCGCGAGGAAAAGCAAGCCGCTTACCGCGCCGACATTACCTACGGCACGAACAACGAATACGGTTTCGACTATCTGCGCGACAACATGGTTTACGAAGTCGCAGACCGTGTGCAACGCGGCCTGAACTATGCCATCGTCGATGAGGTGGACTCCATCCTGATTGATGAGGCACGTACACCATTGATCATCAGCGGACAGGCCGAAGACCACACCGACATGTATTTGGCGATCAACAAGGCCGCTCCGCAACTGGTGCGGCAGGAAGGAGAAGCCGATCCCCGCACGGGCGAGGGCGTCACCAAACCAGGAGACTTCACGCTTGACGAGAAGAGCCACCAGGTATTTCTGACTGAGCAGGGTCATGAGAGCGCAGAGCGCATTTTTGCCGAAATGGGCTTGATCCCTGCTGGCGCTTCGTTGTACGACCCAGCCAATATTACGCTGATGCACCACTTATATGCGGCGCTGCGGGCCAACAACCTCTACCACCGCGACCAGCACTACGTCGTGCAGCAAGGTGAGATCATCATCGTTGATGAGTTCACAGGTCGATTAATGACCGGTCGCCGCTGGAGCGATGGCTTGCACCAAGCGGTTGAGGCTAAGGAAGGCGTGGCCATCCAGGCTGAGAACCAGACTCTGGCTTCCATCACGTTCCAGAACTATTTCCGCTTGTATGCCAAGCTGGCCGGCATGACAGGTACGGCAGATACCGAAGCGTACGAATTTCAAGAAATCTATGGCCTGGAAACCATAGTGATCCCACCTAACCGCGTCAGTAAGCGCGAAGACCAGTTGGACCGCATCTACAAGACCACGCGCGAGAAGTATGCGGCGGCAATTCAAGACATTCGCGAATGTTATGAACGCGGTCAACCCGTGTTGGTGGGCACAACTTCGATCGAGAATTCCGAAATCATTGCGCAGCTGCTGGACAAGGAAAAACTGCCCCATCAGGTGCTCAATGCCAAGCAGCACGCCCGCGAAGCCGATATCGTTGCACAGGCCGGCCGGGCCAAGATGATCACGATTGCCACCAATATGGCAGGCCGCGGTACTGACATCGTTTTGGGTGGCAGCATTGGCAAGACCATTGAAGCCATTGAGGCGGATGAATCCTTGGATGCCGCAACCAAACAGCAGAAGATTGAGGCCTTGCGGGCGCAGTGGACCAAAGACCATGAGCAGGTCAAGGCGCTGGGCGGTTTGCGCATCATCGCAACCGAGCGTCACGAATCGCGCCGCATTGACAACCAGTTGCGTGGCCGCTCTGGCCGCCAGGGTGACCCAGGTTCTTCACGCTTCTATTTGAGCCTGGACGATTCCCTGATGCGCATTTTTGCGGGCGACCGCGTCAAGTCGATCATGGACCGACTGAAGATGCCCGATGGAGAAGCCATCGAAGCGGGTATCGTTACACGCAGCATTGAGAGTGCCCAGCGCAAGGTTGAAGCACGTAACTTCGACATGCGCAAGCAGCTGTTGGAATACGATGATGTTTCCAATGACCAGCGCAAGGTGATCTACCAACAGCGCAACGCCATTCTGGATGCCAAGGACTTGACGGCACAGATTGCTTCGCTGCGGGAAGGTTGTTTCCAGGATCTGACCCGCCAGTACATTCCTGCAGAGTCGGTTGAGGAGCAGTGGGATGTTGCTGCCTTGCAAAAGGTGCTGGCAGACGAGTGGCAGTTGGACCTGGACTTGATAAAGCAGGTGAGCGATGCCAGTGCCATTGTGGATGAAGACTTGGTGGCGACCGTGACCAAGGCCGCGGACGCATTGTTCCAGGCCAAGGTAGAGCAAGTGGGTTCTGAGAATTTCACGCAGTTTGAGCGCATGGTTTTGCTGCAAAGCATTGACACCCACTGGCGTGATCACCTGAGTGCATTGGACTATTTGCGCCAAGGTATTCACTTGCGCGGCTACGCCCAAAAGCAGCCTAAGCAGGAGTACAAACGCGAAGCCTTTGAGTTGTTTGGGCAGTTACTGGACTCGGTCAAGAATGAAGTGACCAAGGTCTTGATGACCGTAAAGGTGCAGTCCTCCGAGCAGTTGGAGCAGGCGGCAGACGCCATGGAAAGCCGGGCTGAAAGCATTGCCAACGTAACCTATAGCGCGCCGACAGAAACCGGCGAGGTCGCAACCACTGTGGATCCGAGTACCTTGCGCGCTGCTGGTGCCGCGGCCCTGGGCGCGGACATGATGCGTGTTGGCCGCAACGACCCATGTCCTTGCGGTAGTGGCAAGAAATTCAAACAGTGCCACGGAAAACTCGCCTGATATTTGCTGAAAGAACCTAGCGATGCCTGTTAATTTGCCCGCACCTGATCTCGATACACTCTTTCCGATCGCAGGTGTCCGCATCGGCGTCACCGAAGCGGGTATTCGCAAGGTGGGTCGGAAGGACCTGACGGTCGTGCTGCTGGATGCCGGTGCTTCAGTTGGGGGCGTCTTTACCAGTAACCGCTTTTGTGCTGCGCCAGTGCAAATCTGCCGTCAGCATCTGGATGGCAAGCAGGGCATTCGCGCCATGCTCATCAATACGGGTAACGCCAATGCAGGCACTGGTGCGGATGGACTGGCCCGTGCGCACAGCACTTGTGCCGCCCTTGCGCAGCAATTGGGAGTCGAGAAAGAACAGGTCCTGCCATTCTCCACCGGGGTCATCATGGAGCCATTACCCCATGACCGCATCGAAGCGGGCCTTGCCGCTGCGATAACCGACGCAAAGCCCGGCAATTGGTTGCGAGCCGCCGAAGGCATCATGACCACCGACACAGCGCCAAAGGCTTACGGAGCCACCGTTGTGATAGGCGGCAAGACTGTACACATCACTGGCGTCAGCAAAGGTGCCGGCATGATTCGCCCCAATATGGCGACCATGCTGGGCTTTATCGCCACCGATGCCTGCGTGAGCCAGGGGCTGATGCACCAACTGGCGCTGGAACTAGCCGAAGGCTCTTTCAACCGCGTAACGGTGGACGGCGATACCTCCACCAATGATTCTCTGGTGGTCATCGCGTCCAACCGGGCCGGCCATGCCACGATCGATTCTCTCGACGGTGCGGATGGTCAAGTACTAAAGCAGGCCATGCTGGGCGTGGCACGCAACTTGGCCCAGGCCATCGTTCGCGACGGCGAGGGTGCCACCAAATTCATCACGGTCCAGGTCGAGGGGGGGCGGGATGAGGCCGAATGCCGATTGGCGGCCTATGCCATCGCCCATTCACCGTTGGTCAAAACCGCTTTTTTTGCCAGTGACCCGAATCTGGGCCGCATCCTGGCGGCCGTGGGTTATGCCGGCATCGCTGATTTGGACCAGAGCCGCATTGAGCTGCACCTGGACGATGTGCATGTGGTGACCCAAGGTGGTCGTATCCCCAGCTACCGTGAAGAAGATGGCCAGCGGGTCATGCGGCAAAGCGAGATCACCATCCGGGTGGGTTTGGGGCGAGGCACTGCAACCCAGACTGTCTGGACTTGCGACCTGAGCCACGACTACGTCACCATCAACGCCGACTACCGCTCTTGAGCGATGGACGCGCAAATCAACGCCTTCCTGGCGCGCGCAGAGCGCTTGATGGAGCGGATTGAGGCAGCGTTGCCACATGGTCTGCAGCAACCCGACTGGGATGCCTCCATCGCCTTTCGTTACCGCAGGCGCGGTTCGGGCCAAGGTGTCATCTCACCGGTGGCCCATATTGGGGCCATGAGCCTTGATGACCTGAAGGAAATCGACCCGCAAAAAGAGAAAATTCAGCGCAATACCGAGCAATTTGTTCGTGGCCTGCCGGCCAACAACGTACTCTTGACCGGCTCACGGGGTACTGGTAAGTCGTCGTTGATACGCGCCTGTCTGCATGCCTACGCCACCCAGGGCCTGCGCCTGATCGAGGTGGACAAGGGCGAATTGGTGGATCTACCGGATATCGTGGACTTGGTGTCGCAGCGGCCTGAGAAATTCATTGTTTTTTGCGATGACCTGAGCTTTGATGAGGGTGAGCCCGGTTACAAGGCACTGAAGTCCGTGTTGGACGGTTCGGTGGCTGCCGCCACACCCAATGTGCTCATTTATGCGACCAGCAACCGACGCCATTTGCTGCCGGAGTACATGGCTGAAAACTTGACCTATACCCATACCGCAGAGGGAGAAGTGCATCCCGGTGAGGTGGTGGAAGAGAAAATCTCTCTTTCCGAACGGTTTGGATTGTGGGTAAGCTTTTACCCATTCAACCAAGAGGAGTATCTGCAGATCGTAGCGCAGTGGCTGTCTGCCTTGGGGCTCGACACATTGCGCATTGCCGATGCGCGTGCCGAAGCCCTTGTTTGGGCACTGGAGCGCGGATCACGCAGTGGCCGAGTGGCCTTGCAGTTTGCGCGCGACTATGCCGGCCGCCACGCGCCCTCAACCTCGTGACGCAGTCGCCCCTCGTTGCGGATCCGCAAGCTGTACGCCATGGTGGCGTCGACCGCAAGGTCGTGGATGTTGCAGTGGGCGTCTTGTTTCTTGCCGATGGCAGCTTTTTGCTGACTTCGCGCCCTGACGGTAAGCCTTATCCAGGCTATTGGGAATTCCCTGGTGGAAAACTGGAAGCCGGTGAGACCGTCGAACAAGCGTTGGTGCGTGAATTGCTGGAGGAACTGGGCATACAGATCGGCACGGTGACTCCGTGGAGAGTAGAAGTGGTTGACTACCCCCATGCGCTGGTCCGCCTGCACTTCTGCAAGGTATTTGCCTGGTCAGGTGCACTGGAGATGCGAGAGGCTCAGTCTTTCTCTTGGGAGCGGTTGCCGGTACAAGTGCAGCCGATTCTGCCTGGGACAGTGCCCGTGTTGCAGTGGTTGGCAGACGAGCTGCAGTTTGAAGGCGCTACACATTCTATAGCTACCAACCTATAGTTGACGAGGGCTATCGGCTGATTTTTAAAAGGTTGTTTGCAGTGATTGGCCTTACTGCAGGGCGTTGCCGTCCAGGTCCAATTCTTCACCCGTGGGAGGCGCGGGAACCCGAAAACTCTCACTGGCCCAAGCACCAAAGTCCATGTTTTTGCAGCGTTCACTGCAAAATGGCCGGGCTGGGTTGGAGGGTGCATAGAGGCTGTCGCCACCGCAGCCGGGGCAGCGAACATGGCGCAAGATGTCTGAATCGGCGGAAGCCTTTGTTGCTTCGGGTTGGTTGGTGGCCATGTTCACCCGATTTGTGGATTCAGGAGCACAGTGTCAGTTCGAAAGCGCCATCTTCGTTGCAGATGTGCAAACGATCATCCTGCTCGTGGCGCATCAGGCGAATGGACACCATCAGTCGGTTACCACTGATTTCGGGTATCAGTCGCAGTTCATCTTTCAAGGACAGGCGCAAGAGTTGGAACGTCCTACCCTGGGGTAGGTTCTGCTGGAACTGGCCTCCAACGGCAATAACCTTCTGCGGCGAGCCCGAATCACGCAGCAGTTTGAGCAGCAGGTGGATCGACTCGGCCAGTGGAGCCAGGGTCGAGGCCCAGCGTTGCAAATCCATCTGGCGAGACGCCGTGTCGCGGTGCTGCCAGGCAAAGTAAGCGGGTAGATCAAATTCGCAGGTCCCCCCGGGAATACCAACCCGGCTGCGTATGCTCATCAACCAGTCGTTTTCGGTCAAGGCTTGACCCGCCTTTCCTGGTTGCGCGTTAAGAGTCGCAAAGCAGCGTTCAAGCTGCTGGATGATTCCGTCCAGTACGCCTTCGGCAATGGCTGGATTGCCTCGGTAAGCATTCAAGACCTGTTTTTGTTTGTCCAAGTCCTTGAGTACATCGGATTTCAGGTCTGCGCGCGCACCAACGTCCATGACTTCGAACATGGTTGCAATCGCAAAGTGGTGGTCCAAAGGGTCCTCACGGGACATCAGTTCGGATAAGCGCAGGAACAAATGCTCCAGACGCAGGTACGTGCGAATTCGCTCGTTGAAGGGGTATTCGTATAGGATCACGCTGATATTTCCGGTGGCCGCATCATAGCCCGAACTCGAGGCCAATTTTGTATACGTTCTGCCTAAGACCGTCCAAGGAGATGCCGTCGTTGAACAACACACAGTCGGCGCATGCCAAACGCTCTGCGCGGGAGGCCTGTGAGGCCAGTATCTTGTCTATTTCTTGCTTGGGCAGACCATTGCGAACTGCCACGCGTGCCACCTGGGTTGCCTCGGTACAGTCGATCACCATGATGCGGTCCAGTTTCGTGCGCCAATGTTTGGACTCAACCAGTAGTGGAATGTCGAAAACGGTACACCGGGCGCCGGACATTTCGGCTTGTTGCGCCTGGCGCGCAATCGCTTGGCCTACCAAAGGGTGGACGATGGCTTCCAGTCGGGCCTTGGCGTTAGGATCGGAATAGATCAGGTTACGCATTTGTGAACGGTCCAAGGCTCCGTCTGCTGTCATCAGCGCCGCTCCAAACGTGGCCTCCACTGCCGCCATTGCCGATCCGCCGGGTGACGTCGTAGCTCTCGAAATGGCGTCTGCATCAATGATGACGGCCCCCATTTGCTCCAGAAACCCTGACACTGTGCTTTTGCCGCTGCCAATGCCTCCCGTCAGGCCCACGCGCAAGCTACCAACACCCACGATTACAGACCGACGGCCCGTCGCAGAGCAACGGGCCCCAAAAACAGTGCAGCAAAGCCGGCTCCTGCAAGGAAGGGGCCAAAGGGAACATAGCCACCTTCACGTAAACCTGTTGTGAACTTCATGGCGATTCCCACGCAGGCGCCGATAACCGATGCCAACAAAATGATGGGAATGAGCGCCTGCCATCCAAACCATGCACCCAGAGCCGCAAAAAGCTTGAAGTCGCCATAGCCCATGCCTTCCTTGCCAGTTGCCAGTTTGAAGGCCCAATACACGAGCCACAGAGACAGATAACCTGCGACCGCGCCCCACAGCGAGGCGTTCAATCCCACGGGCGTCCATCTAAGTGCAGCAGCAATGAGGCCCAGCCACAACAAAGGCAGAGTCAAGTCATCTGGCAATAGCGTGGTGTCCCAATCAATCAATGCCAACGCCAAGAGCGTGGCGGAAAACGTGCACCAGACTAAACCCGATGCCGACGGTCCCCAACGCCAAGCACAAAAAAAGAAAACCGCGCTGGTTGCGAGTTCCACGACCGGGTAGCGCAGGCTGATGGGTGCTTTGCAGGCTGCGCAGCGCCCGCGAAGGGCTATGTAACTCAAGACGGGTATGTTCTCGTACCAGGCAATGGCATGACCACAGTGCGGGCATCTGGACCGTGGCAACATCAAGTTGAAAGGCTCTACGGTCGCGGCAGAGGGTTTACCAGACATCTCTGCACACTCATCCGCCCATTGACGCTCAAGCATTTTCGGTAGCCTGAAAACGACTACGTTTAGAAAGCTACCAATCAACAATCCAAAGAGGGCAACGACGCACGCCCAAAACCACTGCGTGTCTACAAGCAGCATCAAACGACCTGGCCTAGTTTGAAAATTGGCAGATACATGGCGACCACGATGCCGCCAATGACGGTACCCAGAATCACAATAATGATGGGCTCCATCAGGCTCGATATGCCGGCCACCATATCGTCTACCTCCGCTTCGTAGAAGTCTGCTGCTTTGCCCAGCATGTGGTCGATAGAACCAGACTCTTCTCCAATGGCACACATTTGCAGCACCATGGACGGAAACAGGTTGGCATTGGTCATGGCTGCAGTCAAGGCGGTTCCGGTGGACACCTCCTGCTGAATCTTGAGGGTCCCCGATTCAAAAACACTGTTTCCCGAAGCGCCTCCCACCGAATCCAGCGCTTCCACCAAAGGCACGCCGGCGGCAAACATGGTGGACAACGTGCGGGTCCAACGGGCGATGCACGACTTTTCGACCAGTACGCCGAAGATCGGCAGCTTCAGCATGATCCTGTCCATTACCATCTGCATTTTCTTGTTACGTTTCCAGGACTCCATGAAAAAGTAAACGCCCCCCCCGATTCCACCAAAGATCAGATACCAGTACTTTATAAAAACCTCACTCATCGCAATTACCACCAGTGTGGGTGCGGGGAGGTCCCCTCCAAACGACTTGAAAACCTCCTTGAAGGAGGGGATTACAAAAATCATGATCACGGAAACCACTACAAAAGCCACGATGAGAACCGTGATCGGGTACATCAGGGCCGACTTGATTTTCGATTTAATGGCTTCGGTCTTTTCCATGTAAACGGCAAGACGGTCCAGCAGCTGGTCAAGAATACCGGCCGATTCCCCGGCCTCCACCAAATTGCAATACAGCGCGTCGAAGTACAGAGGGAATTTGCGGAACGCCACGTTCAGTGATGTGCCAGTCTCCACATCGCTGCGGATGTCATTGAGCAGCTTGGTAACCCGGGGGTTGGGGTTGCCGCGCCCTACAATGTCAAAGGCTTGCAAAAGCGGTACGCCAGCCTTCATCATGGTTGCCAATTGCCGCGTGAAAATCGCCAAATCCTTGGCTTTGATGGATTTGCCGGCGCTCATGCGTCGTTTCTTGATCTTGGTGGGGATCACACCCTGGCGGCGCAGCGATGCCTTAACCTGGTTTTCTCCCGCAGCACGGATTTCACCGCGTACCTGTTTGCCGTTGCGGTCTTTGCCTTCCCATTCAAAAACAGCGTCTTTGCTGCTGTCGGTCTTTGCAGTTGCCATGAAGGTCCTTTGGAATTTTTGTTATTCGTTGGTAACGCCGAGAACTTCTTCCAATGAAGTCATCCCCAGTTTGACTTTGCTTAAGCCCGATTGTCGCAAGGAGCGCACACCTTCTAACTCAGATTGCCGGGCAATGTCCAGGGAGCTGCCATCTCGCAGGATAATGCGCTGAATTTCTTCGCTAATGGGCATAACCTGATAAATGCCGACACGCCCTTTGTAGCCATTGTTACAGGCAGAGCAGCCCACGGGTTTATAGGGCTTCCATGTTCCATCCAATTGCGTCTCGGTGAAGCCCGCATCGAGTAACGCCTCACGGGGAACATCTACTTGCACTTTACAGTTGGCGCACAAACGACGGGCCAGACGCTGCGCAGTGATCAAAATCACACTCGACGCAATGTTAAATGCGGCAATACCCATGTTTCGCATACGGGTCAGCGTCGCGGGCGCGTCGTTGGTATGCAGGGTCGACAGCACCAAATGGCCTGTCTGCGCGGCCTTGATGGAAATGTCAGCAGTTTCCAGGTCACGAATTTCGCCGACCATAATAATGTCAGGATCTTGCCGCAGGAAAGACTTCAGGGCAGCAGCGAAGGTCAGGCCGGCCTTTTCATTGACGTTAACCTGGTTGACACCCGGTAAATTGATTTCTGATGGATCTTCAGCCGTTGCAATATTGACACCAGGCTGATTGAGCAGGTTCAGGCAGGTGTAAAGAGACACGGTCTTTCCTGAGCCAGTAGGGCCCGTGACCAAGATCATGCCGTAGGGACGTCCAATGGCCTTGAGTAGGCGTTCTTTTTCCTCGGGCTCGTAACCCAGCGCATCAATCCCCAGTTTTGCGCTACTCGGATCCAAAATACGGATCACGATTTTTTCGCCAAACAAGGTGGGCAACGTACTGACCCGGAAATCGATCACCCGGTCTGGACCTACTTTCAGTTTCATGCGACCGTCTTGAGGCACGCGCTTTTCTGAAATGTCCATGCGCGAGATCACCTTGATTCGCGAGGCGAGTTTGTCCTTGATCGCAATGGGCGGCGATGCAATCTCCCGCAACTCGCCGTCGACGCGAAACCGTACCCTGTATGTGTGTTCATACGGCTCAAAGTGCAAATCCGAAGCCCGCATGCTAAAGGCGTCCATCAGCATTTTGTGCAAAAAACGCACAACAGGTGCGTCTTCCACTTCGGATGCATTGGCTTGCCCGTTGTCGATAACGGCCTCTGCCGCTGCTTCATCGAATTCGAAGTCGCCACCGATGATGTCTTCCATCGCTTCCGTGGCGGTGGTGGCATTTGCATCGACAAGCTTGGATAGCTTGTCATACTCAGCGATCACCCAGTCAACGCCCATTTGGGTCGAAAACTTAATCTTCTCTGCGGCGGCCTGATCGGAGGGGTCGGCCGTTGCGACAATCAGACGGTTACTGCGTTTACTCAGGACGACGACGCGGTAGGCGATACAGATTTTGCTGTCCAACAGACCTTTAGGCAGGCGGTTGGTGTCTACGGCATCCAGGTCCAGTAGTGGTGCCGCAAAGGCAGCCGACAGGGTATGGGCGAGGTCCGCGGCAGAAACAGCCCCAGAGCTCATCAACTCAGCGATGAAGCTGTTTTTGCTCGAGAGTGCTTTGCGGTAGAGGTCCTCGGCAGACTTTTGCCCCAGTTTTCCCGCCGCTATCAAAGCCCTTCCGAGTCCCGGTAGGGCTATTGCTTGACTGTCACGTTGTTGGGAATCGATGGTGGCCATGAACCGGTTGAATTAGTCGTTTTGGGATACACCGAAGCATCATCGCTGATTGAGCCGTTGGTGTAAATCAATTTGCATCAATATTACCTTGTCGATAGCGGCTTCCTTTTGAGCCTGTGCTAACCTTTGAGCAATCTATCCTAGAGCACCCGAGGCATGAATTCAATAGAGCAATCAATGGCAGGCAACATCACTTCGGTCATTCTCTGCGGTGGGAGCGGTACGCGGCTTTGGCCTTTGTCACGCAAGGCTTTGCCCAAGCAGTTCGTGCCATTGGTCAATGGAAAGAGTCTGTTGCAGATGACCTTGGAGCGCGCATCGCTGGTTGGTAAAGAGCTAATTATTGTGGCCAGCGAAGAACATCGGTTCCTGGTGCAGGATGGTGCCGACGCGGCACATGTACAGAGCAGCGTTTTGCTAGAGCCAGTTGGGAGAAACACCGCTGCGGCCATGGCGGCGGCAGCGCTGAACGCGCCAAATGACGCCTTGCTGTTGTTTCTGCCCGCCGACCACCATATTCCAGACGCTGAGGCTTTTGTCGCAACCATTCGATCAGCCGTTCCTGCCGCGCTATCAGGATCCATTGTGACCTTTGGAGTACAGCCCAGTTTCCCTAGTACAGCCTATGGATACATACAGCAAGGCGCGGCGTTACCAGAGCAGGGCGCTGCCCACGCGGTGCGACGGTTTGTTGAGAAGCCCAATGCTGTGACAGCCCAGGAGCTGTTGTTGGCTGGCGGGTACTTTTGGAACGCTGGAATATTCCTTACTAAGGCCAATACGCTGCTGGCTGCATTAGAGGCGCATTCGCCCGACATATTGGCTTCGTGCAGGAGTGCAGTGGCTGAGCAGACAATTGATGGAGGCTTCCGTAGGCTTGGGGTGGCTGCCTTTACAGCTTGCCGCTCGGATAGCATTGACTATGCCGTTATGGAGAAGGCTCCCAATGTCGCTGTGCTCCCATTCGCGGCTGCCTGGAGTGATGTGGGTAGTTGGAATGCGGTAGCAGAATTGAGTGCACCAGACGCGAATGGGAATCGGGTGCACGGCAATGGACACCTTTTGAGGGCCGTTGATACTTTTATCTATGCTCCCACTCGGCCTGTGGTAGCGCTAGGCACGCACAATTTGCTGATCATTGACACGGCGGACGCCGTGTTGGTGGCTGACGCGGGCCAAGCTGAGCAAGTGAAGAGTGTTGTTGCCCAGCTGGAGGCAGCGGGGATCCCGCAAGCCCAGCACCACCGCCATGTTGCTCGCCCCTGGGGCATGTATGACAGTGTGGATTCGGGTGAGCGTTTCCAGGTCAAGCGCATCGTTGTAAAGCCGGGTTCGTCGCTCAGTCTGCAAATGCACCACCATCGTGCTGAGCATTGGATTGTGGTTAGCGGTACAGCTGAGGTCACCAACGGTGACAAGGTCATGTTGCTGACCGAGAATCAGAGCACCTACATTCCCTTGGGTCAGGTTCATCGCCTGTCCAACCCCGGCAAGGTACCTTTGGAGATCATTGAGGTGCAGTCTGGATCGTATTTGGGTGAGGACGATATCGTGCGATTGGAGGATACCTATGGACGGCTGCAAACACCAGAAAAGCAGCACTAGATCGCTTTTGAAAAACACAGAAGCACCAGCCAATTGGTCGGGGTGAGAGGATTCGAACCTCCGGCCTCTACGTCCCGAACGTAGCGCTCCACCAGGCTGAGCTACACCCCGCGTGTAGAACTTGCAAGCGAGACAGAGTTAGTGCGTTCTGTCCAGCAACTGTGATGCCAATTTTACCAAACAGTCCTTGTGTGAGCCGTCTGGCAGAAGTTGGGCCGCTGAGATAGCACGTTTGGCCTCCTGCTGTGCAGCAAGGCGTGCAATGTCCAAGGCACCGGTTTCCTTGACAATCGCTATCACGGTGTTGAGCTGGCCCACATCACCCATCTCGATGGCTTGTTGTATGGTTTTTCGCTCCTGATCCGATCCGCGTTGCATGGCTGCAATCAGTGGCAGTGTTGCCTTGCCTTCGCGCAAATCGTCCCCAAGATTTTTGCCCATGATGGTGGCATCTCCGGTGTAGTCGAGTACATCGTCGATCACCTGAAAGGCTGTTCCCAAGGCTTGACCATATTCAGCGCAAGTTTCTTCCATAGCCGCACTGGCGCCGGAAAGGATGGCGCCAACCCTGGCGCTCGCCTCAAAGAGCTTGGCAGTCTTGGAACGGATCACCTGCAAATAGCCCGCTTCGTCGAGCCCGGCGTTGTGCATGTTCATCAACTGCATTACCTCGCCTTCGGCAATGACGTTGGTAGCGTCGGCCAGTACTGCCATGATGCGCATACTTTGTGTATCCACCATCATCTGGAAGGCGCGCGAGTATAGAAAATCACCGACCAATACGCTTGCAGGGTTGCCGAATCGGGCATTTGCCGTTGGATTGCCGCGGCGCAGGGCAGAATCGTCCACCACGTCATCGTGAAGCAGTGTGGCTGTGTGGATAAATTCCACGACGGCCGCCATATTGAAGCGCTGATCTCCCTTGTAGCCTAGTGCTCCACAGCACAAGAGCAGCAATGCAGGGCGCAAGCGTTTGCCACCTGCAGAGATGATGTACTGGGAGACGCTGCTCACCAAGGGAACGCCGGAGTCGAGTCGGCGAGCGATCACCTGGTCGACCTGGAGCATGTCCAGTTCGATGATGGAGAGACCGTTGGATGCGCCGGTTATAGTGGCTTGCAAGGCAGTAGGGCAGTTTGTTAGTTGGTGAATTGTATAGAGACTGGGCGGCTGCACGGGCGCTTAGGGCCCCAATTTGACGGTTTTGGCCTTCAATGTTATACTCATGGGCTCTGCGAAAATTCGTTTGCAGAATCTCACATTGAAGAGGTCAATATGTACGCGGTCATAAAAACCGGCGGTAAGCAATATCGTGTTGCTGCTGGCGAAAAAATTAAAGTAGAACAGATTGCTGCGGATGTAGGCCAAGAGATTGTGATCGACCAGGTTCTGGCTGTCGGAAACGGCGCCGAATTGAAGGTTGGCACACCCTTGGTATCCGGCGCAACTGTCACAGTCACAGTACTGTCTCAGGGCAAGCACGACAAAGTGCGCATTTTCAAAATGCGCCGTCGTAAGCACTATCAAAAACGTCAAGGTCACCGCCAGCTGTTCACTGAACTGCAAATCGGCGCCATCGTAGGATAAGGTCATGGCACAGAAAAAAGGCGGCGGCTCTACGCGAAACGGGCGCGATTCCAAGCCCAAAATGCTCGGCGTTAAGAAATTCGGTGGCGAATTGGTCAGCGGCGGCGCGATTATCGTGCGCCAGCGCGGCACCAAGTTCCACCCCGGTACCAATGTTGGTATCGGCAAGGACCACACCTTGTTTGCACTGACAGATGGCCATGTTTCGTTCAGCACCAAGGGTGCGTTGAACAAACACACGGTGAATGTAACCGCAGCCTGATCTGCGGAGACTCTTCCCCAGAAACCCTGCGCCCAAAGCGCGGGGTTTTTCGTTTATAACCACGCAATAAATCATGAAGTTCGTTGACGAAGCCTATATTGATATCTCTGCTGGAGACGGCGGGGCTGGTTGCGTCTCGTTTCGGCATGAAAAATACAAAGAGTTTGGCGGCCCCAATGGTGGCGATGGCGGCCGCGGTGGCCACGTCTTCGCAGTAGCGGACCCCAACCTCAATACCCTGGTCGATTTCCGTTTCTCGCGTCGCCACGACGCCAAGCGCGGCGAACATGGCATGGGCTCCGACATGTTTGGCGCAGCTGGGGACGACATCACGCTCAAAATGCCGGTCGGCACCATCATCACTGACGCCGAGACTGGTGAAGTGCTGTATGAGTTGCTGAACCCAGGTGAGATCATCACCATCGCCAAGGGCGGTGACGGCGGTTTTGGCAACCTGCGCTTCAAGAGTGCCATCAACCGTGCACCACGCCAGAAGACACCCGGTTGGCCGGGCGAAAAGAAGAGCCTCAAGCTCGAACTAAAGGTGCTGGCCGATGTGGGTCTGCTGGGTATGCCCAATGCTGGGAAATCCACCTTTATTACAGCGGTTTCCAATGCCCGCCCCCGTATTGCCGACTATCCTTTCACCACCTTGCATCCCAATCTGGGTGTCGTGCGCGTCGGCCCCGAACAAAGTTTTGTGGTCGCGGACTTGCCGGGCTTGATAGAAGGCGCATCAGAGGGGGCTGGCTTGGGGCATTTGTTCCTGCGCCACCTGACCCGTACTCGCTTGCTGTTGCACATTGTGGACATGGCCCCGTTTGACGAAGGCGTTGACGTTGTTGCGCAGGCCAAGGCCATTGTCAACGAGTTGAAGAAATACGACACCGACCTGTACAAAAAGCCGCGTTGGCTGGTGCTGAACAAGCTCGATATGGTCGACAAGGATGAGCGCGTAGCCCTGATCAAGGACTTTGTGAAGCGTTTCAAGTTCAAAGGCCCCGTGTTTGAAATTTCCGCCTTGACGCGTGAAGGCTGCGAGTCTCTGATCAAGGAGATCTACAAACACGTCAAAGCCCAGCAAGTGGCCGAGCAAACGCCCGAGGTCATCGACCCGCGTTTTGTCAATACTCCGGACGCTTAAACTACTTACTATCAAATTAGTAGCTGCCTACGCAATGCAGACGGGGGCTACGGCCCCAAAATGCAAAAGATGTCTAGTTCTACGGTGTTGCGTGACGCCAAGCGCGTCGTGGTCAAGGTGGGCTCCAGTCTGGTGACCAATGATGGCCAGGGTCTGGATGAAGTCGCGATCGGCGAGTGGTGCCGCCAGATGGCCCATCTGATGCGCGACGGGCGCGAAGTCATCATGGTCTCGAGCGGTGCGATTGCCGAGGGCATGAAGCGCTTAGGCTGGTCAGTGCGCCCCAAGGCTATCCAAGAGCTACAGGCCGCCGCCGCGGTCGGTCAAATGGGGCTGGCCCAGATGTACGAGACCAAACTCAAGCTCAACGGCCTTGGTAGTGCCCAGGTGTTGTTGACCCATGCCGACCTGGCCGACCGTGAACGCTACCTCAACGCTCGCTCCACGCTGCTGACCTTGCTCAAGCTGGGTGTGGTGCCGGTCATCAACGAAAACGACACGGTGGTCAACGACGAAATCAAGTTCGGCGACAACGACACGCTGGGTGCCCTGGTCGCCAATCTGGTCGAAGCAGATGCACTGGTCATCCTCACCGACCAGAAAGGCCTGTTCACCGCCGACCCCCGCAAGGACCCCGCAGCCGAGTTTGTGCACGAAGCCCGTGCGGGCGACCCTGCGCTGGAGGCGATGGCCGGTGGCGCAGGCTCCAGTCTTGGACGTGGCGGCATGATCACCAAGATTTTGGCCGCCAAGCGTGCCGCCGGCTCGGGCGCTTCCACCGTCATCGCCTGGGGCCGTGAGCCCGACGCGCTGATCCGGCTTATCCAGGGTGAGGCCATTGGCACCTTGCTGGTTGCCCAAACCCAGAAAAACCAGGCCCGCAAGCAATGGATGGCCGATCACTTGCAAATGCGCGGCGCCGTGGTTGTGGACGATGGCGCTGCCGTTAAAGTTCGTGCTGAGGGCAAAAGTCTGTTGCCCATCGGCATGGTCTCGGTCGAGGGCGATTTTTCCCGCGGTGACGTGATTGCGGTGCGGGATGGCACCGGTGCGGAGTTTGCCCGTGGATTGGCAAACTACTCCAGTTCCGAGGCCCGCATGTTATGTCGCAAGCCCTCTACCGATATTGAGAAATTGCTGGGTTATGCGGCAGAGCCGGAAATGTTGCACCGGGACAACCTGGTGCTGACCCGCTAGCCTGAGCAGCCCCGCATAGAGCGCGGCCGCCAGAGTCGGCTAGTCGTACGCTTTTCTGCCCCGAGCAAGGGCCTGGATCGTGTCCTCGCGTTTGGCCGATGTGCGGCCATCACAGCCGCCCTGCTTTGCGATGGCAAAGGCATGGCGAGAGGGCAGGTTGTCGGTCAGGGCACGCCATTCAGGCTGTTTGATGGCAACCCATTGGCCAGTTGAGCCGGCGCGGGCATAGGTTTTCACCTCGCCTTTGGTGCACTGAATGCCTTCGTAGGCGGCGCTGCTGGATCCGGATGCATTGCGCATCACCACGACATATCGCACCACCCGGTCACTGGCGCCCACACTTACGCTCGCTGGGTCAATGCCCACCTGTAACGTTACATAGTGAGGCATTTCGATGGGAATCAGCTTGTCCAAGGAATATGCTGGCGGAGGTGGCGCACTCTCCTCGGTCCACTCCGGCGCCTCAATCGGCGTCTGGGCAGCCGCACAAGCACTGACCAGTGCCAAGCCAAGCCCCCACAAAATTGATTTAAATGCCATGGTTGCGACCGTTGTGCGGTGCCGTGTTGTTGGTGCCTGGGTCTGGCTCAAATGAGGCACCGGGAGGCAATTGCATGCCTGGAGGATGCTCGCCAGGCAGGTGCTGCGCTTCGGACGTCTCATGCGAGCGGTGACCTTGTCTTAAAAACCGGTTACGTGGCTCATGGCGTGGGAGATAACGGGACAGCTCTGTCAGGGCGGTTTCGTACACCCCGCGCTTGAACTCAACCACGGCGTCCAGGGGCACCCAGTAGTCATTCCAGCGCCAGGCATCAAACTCCGGGTGATTGGTGGCACGCAGGTTCAGGTCCCAGTCGTGCCCAAGTAGCTTGAGTAAAAACCAGATTTGTTTCTGGCCTTTGTAATGGCCGCGCGCATCGCGGCGGATGTAGCGGTCCGGCACCTCGTAGCGCAACCAGTCTCGGGTGCGGGCAACAATGCTGACGTGCTCCGGGTGGAGCCCCACTTCCTCGTGCAACTCCCGCATCATGGCCTGCTCGGGGGTCTCACCCCGGTCGATGCCACCTTGCGGAAACTGCCACGAATGGGTTCGTATGCGTTTGCCCCAAAATACCTGATTTTTCTGGTTGAGCAGGATGATGCCGACGTTGGGCCGAAAGCCGTCCCGGTCAAGCATAATCAAACCCCAATTTTTAAACTTCGTTCATTATGCACAGCAAGCGCCGTGTATCAAGTGGCGAGGGCCTCTGAAGTTTCGCGAGTCACCCCATGAAAGCATCCCAATTTTTCATTTCCACCCTCAAAGAGGCGCCTGCCGACGCCGAAGTAGCCAGCCATAAGCTGATGATGCGCGCCGGGATGATTAAAAAACTGGGCGCTGGCATTTACACCTACATGCCCATGGGGTTGCGGGTCATCCGCAAGGTGGAGGCCATCGTGCGCGAGGAAATGAACCGTGCCGGGGCAGTGGAACTGGCCATGCCGGTCGTGCAACCTGCCGAGTTGTGGCAGGAAACCGGGCGTTTCGAAAAAATGGGGCCTGAGCTGCTGCGGATCAAGGATCGCCATGATCGTGACTTTGTCGTTCAGCCCACCAGCGAAGAAGTGATCACTGACATTGCACGCCAGGAAATAAAGAGCTACAAGCAACTGCCCAAGAACCTGTACCAGATTCAGACCAAGTTTCGCGACGAGCGCCGTCCCCGCTTCGGCCTGATGCGTGGACGCGAGTTCACCATGAAAGATGCCTACAGCTTTGACCGCGACCAGGACACGGCAAAGGCCAGCTACCAGGTCATGGCCGGTGCTTACCGCAAGATATTCGACCGATTTGGCCTGCGCTATCGCGCAGTGGCGGCCGATAGTGGCGCGATTGGAGGGGACCTGAGCGAGGAATTCCAGGTCATCGCAGCGACCGGCGAAGATGCCATCATTTACTGCCCCACCAGCGACTACGCTGCCAACATCGAAAAGGCCGAAGCACTGGCACCCACCGGCCCACGCGGGGCTGCAACCCATAACCTGACCAAGACCGCCACACCGGGCAAGAGTACCTGCGAGGATGTGGCCGCGTTGCTGAGCGTGCCACTGTCCACTACCGTCAAATCACTGGTGCTGGCCACCGATACGCTGGACGACAAGGGTGCAGTTACCAAGACCCAGGTCTGGTTGCTGCTGCTGCGTGGGGACCACGAGATGAACGAGGTCAAGGTTGGAAAGCTGCCTGATCTGGCCAACTTCCGCTTTGCGACGGTCGGCGAGATTGAGGATTACTTTGGCTGCGTGCCAGGCTACCTAGGCCCTATCGGATTGAAAAAACCTCTGAAGGTTGTTGCTGATCGCGACGTTGCGGTCATGTCAGACTGGATCTGCGGCGCCAATGTCGAAGACTTCCACTTGACGGGCGCCAACTGGGGCCGCGACCTGCCCGAACCCGATCTGGTGGCGGACATCCGAAACGTGGTCGCCGGTGACCTGTCGCCGGACGGCAAGGGGGTTTTGGCCATCGAACGCGGTATTGAAGTGGGCCACGTGTTCTATCTGGGCACGAAGTACAGCAAAGCCATGAACGCGACATTTTTGGATGTGAACGGCAAGCCCCAGTTCATGGAAATGGGTTGTTACGGCATCGGCATCACCCGACTGCCTGCGGCCGCCATTGAGCAGAACCATGACGACAAGGGCATCATTTGGCCCGACGCGTTGGCGCCATTCACCGTGGTGCTGTGTCCTATCAGCCCTGACCGCTTCCCAGAAGTCAAAGCCGCCGCCGACGCGCTCTACGCAGAGCTGCTGGCCGCTGGCGTAGATGTTTTGTTGGATGACCGCAACGAGCGCCCGGGCGCGATGTTTGCCGACTGGGAATTGATCGGGGTTCCTCATCGGGTCACGATTGGTGACCGCACGCTCAAAGAGGGTGTCGTGGAATACCAGCACCGCCGCGATGCCGCTGCGACCAAGGTGGCCTTGGCTGACGTGGCTGGATTGGTGCGCGCCAAACTGGTTGCATGAAACCTGATCAGGCGAGCCCTTTTGACGCCAGTGTTACGCGGCGAATTTGCCTATTGCCCCCGTTGGTTGGGCTTGGAATGCTATCTATTTCAGAGCATTCTTGGGCCGGCGCCCAAATTGAAGAGCCTTTGATCGACTCTGTGCGCACGGCGCTGAGCAGCGCGGTGCGCAACGCGGCGCCCCCGGTTCCAGAGTTCAGTGATACGGAGCAGCGCCTGTACTACCTGCGCTGGCTGGGCGCCATGAGTGAGCGTCTGTCGAAGAAGAAAAAGGACTTTGACACCCGCAAGGAGTTTCTGCAAACCGTCTGGTACGAGAGCAAGCGTGCCGGGTTGGACACAGCCCTCGTCCTGGGGTTGATCCAGGTCGAGAGCAATTTCCGCAAGTTTGCGGTCTCGGTGGTGGGTGCTCGTGGTTATATGCAGGTGATGCCGTTCTGGACCCGAGCCATTGGTGATGGCGACGCAGGTCGGCTGTTCCATATGCAGACCAATTTGCGCTTTGGCTGCGTGATCCTGCGCCACTACCTGGACCGGGAAAAGGGCGATTTGTTTTTGGCCCTGGGGCGTTACAACGGGTCGCGCGGCAAACCGCAGTATCCGGACGCGGTGTTTGCCAACAAGCGGTTGTGGGAGTTTGTGCCCAAGTAACATTTAAGCGCCCCATGCCTGTTACGGGCGGGGGGCGTCTGTGGCGGGACGATCCAATGTCCCGCGCGAACACTCAGGCCGAAGGAGTGCCCAATGCCTGTTGCAACTCACCGTTCTCGTACATCTCCATCATGATGTCCGATCCACCGATGAACTCACCCTTGACGTAGAGCTGTGGAATGGTGGGCCAATTGCTGTATTCCTTGATACCGGCGCGGATTTCATCGTCTTCCAGCACGTTGACGGTCTTGACGGACTTGGGGTCCACTCCGCAGGCCTTCAGGATCTGAATGGCACGGCCCGAAAAGCCGCACTGGGGAAAACTGGCATTGCCCTTCATGAACAGCAGAACTTGATTGTTCTTCACCAGTTCATCAATGCGTTGTTGTGTGTCGCTCATGGCAATAACTCCAAAAAATCTGGCCTGGATGGCCCGTTGCAATACCAAAGCCTCAAATTATCCCAGACCGAGCGGTTGGGGTGCTACCGCCTAGGTTATGGCCGGCAAACGGAAAGGTGTTTTGCCAAACCGCTGCCGGCACCCGGGGATGCTTGATGCAGATCAAGCCACGTTTTGCGGTAGGGTGCGAGTATGAAGTGTTTCGTAGTTGTGAACCTTGGCGCCTTATGACTGAACCCGATTTTGAGCTCCCGCACGATGTTTTGCTCGGGGGCGATTTTTCTCGCCATGCGGGCCTTTCTGAAGGCCATCTGACGCAAACCACGGCGCCTGCGCCTCTGGGAGGTGGCCATGCCGTTTTTACCCCCCAGCAAATGGGTTTGGTCAATGGCCTGGATGCGTTGCTGGATCTGCTGCACCAGGGTGCCTTCAGTGTCTTGCCACTGGAGAGCACCGGTCCGCTGGAGCAAGGTGCCGGCCACGCCAGTTTGCTGGAAGGCTTTCGGGCGCGCACCCAGCATCCGCTTGAGGATTCTGCTGAACTGGCAGCACGGATGTTGTCGACAGCTTCCTCTGCCGCAAGCGCCCACACCCAGCAGGAAATCAACCAGACTTTGCGCGTGGCCGGTGTGCTCAACCGTGTACCCGTTGTGGACTTGGTGGAGTTTGAGCCCCAGGCCTCCGCGCTGGAGAGTCTGCCCCCGGACGTAGCCGCCCGGCTGAACGTATTGCCGCTGTTGCGCGAGGGCGACCTGCTCATGGTTGCTTTGGCTGAACCCCTGGATGCCGAGCAACAGCACCTTGTACGGTTTGTGACCCAGTGCCGGGTGGTGGCAGTCTTGGCCACACACGAAGGTATCCAGCGCGGCATTGCCCGCTGCTATGCCACCCACGATGATTCGGACGAACTGGATTCCCTGGCGGTGGGCGACATTGGCAGTGGTTCCGAAGAAGACGAGATGCGCATCTGGAGCGAGGCTGAAGCGCTGGCCCGTCAGGCCCCCATCGTGCGCCTGGTCAACAATCTGTTGGCTGATGCGGTTAACCGACGGGCATCCGACATCCATATTCGGCCGGGGCAAAAAACCTTTGAGGTGTTGTACCGCATCAACGGGACCCTGGTGTCTGTGCGTACACTGCGCCGTGCCCTGCTACCGCCGGTGGTAGGGCGCATCAAGATTCTGGCCAGCATGAATAGTGCTGAGCACCGTCTGCCGCAGGACGGGCGCATACGCATCACTGAAAACCATGCCGGTATTGACCTGCGCATTTCCATCATTCCCTCGCAATTTGGCGAAAGTGTGGTGATCCGCATACTGGCCCGCACGGCCGAAATGCGCAGCCTGGATGCCATTGGGTTCGAGGCTGCTGATCTGGCCCGCCTGCGCGACCTGCTTCGGCGCAGCATGGGTATTGTGCTGGTGACCGGGCCCACTGGCTCGGGCAAGACCACCACGCTCTATGCCGCACTGCAGGAGGTTGTGCGCCAAAACGTGAACATCATCACGGTGGAAGACCCTATCGAGTACGAGCTGGAGGGCGTGATCCAGATTCAGGTCAACCCTGCCATTGAGTTTGGTTTTCCCTCGGCGCTGCGGCACATCCTGCGCCATGATCCCGACGTCATTCTGATTGGCGAAATGCGCGACTACGAGACAGCCAAAATTGCTGTGGAAAGTGCGCTGACCGGCCACCTGGTGTTCAGCACCCTGCACACCAACGACGCGCCCAGCGCCCTGGTGCGCTTGATCGAGATGGGGGTAGCCCCCTACCTGATCCGCTCGGCGGTCATTGGGGTGCTGGCACAGCGCCTGGTGCGTACCAACTGCCCGCACTGCCGGGAAGTGGAGCCCGTCGACGCCCTGATGCGAACCAACCTGGACCTGGGGCCTGATGAGGTCTTTTGGCGCGGCGGCGGCTGCGACCATTGCCATGGCACGGGTTTCTCCGGCCGCCAGGCCATCTACGAATTGTTGGTAATGGACAAACAGCTCGCCGAGCATGTGGATGTGGGCGTGTCGGCCGATGTCTACCGCGATAGCGCTATAGCCAGCCGCATGCACAGCCTGCCAGCCAATGGCATCAAGCTGGCACGCACCGGTGCGGTTTCATTGGCAGAGATCTACCGGGCCTGTATGTAGATGTGGTGTGGAAACGGGCATACTCTGTGCGTAATTGCAACCCTTGCGCACCACCCCTTTTGCCCAAACCACCATGAATCCAACACTGAAAACATTGGCCTTCAATTTCCGCGCCATCGCCGCCACCACAGTGATCCTGTTGGGGCAAGGTGCAATGGCACAAGAGAAAGCTTCGCTGCCGCTGTGGGAGGCCGGTGTGTTTGGTACGGGACTCAAACAGCAGGCGTATCCCGGGTCATCACAACAAGTGGATCGCGCATTGGTCTTGCCCTTCTTTGTTTACCGTGGTCAGTACCTGCGTGCTGACAACGGCAGCGTCGGACTGCGGGCCGTCAAGACGGACACCCTCGAAGTCGATGTCGGTTTCAGTGGCGCCTTTGGATCCAATTCCAACGACATCGACGCGCGCAAAGGTATGCCAGACCTGGGCACCTTGGTGGAATTCGGGCCTCGCGTCAAATGGAGCCTGGGCAGCGGCCCCGGTAACGGACGCTTGCGTGCGGAGTTAGCCCTGCGAGGAGTTTTTGACCTTTCTGACAGCTTCAAGGACAAGGGCCTCTCACTGGAGCCCGAGCTCATATTTGAGCGCCGTACCGCGGGTGGCATTGGGTATTCCACGAGCGTGGGCCTGGTTTTTGGTGACGAGCGGCTCGCTGAAACTTTCTACGGCGTCGCGCCGGCTTACGCCACCGCAACCCGACCCGCTTACAAAGCGCAAAGTGGATTGATCATGTCCCGTGTGTCCGTCAATCTTTTTCAGAATGTGACACCCAACTTGCGCGTGTTCGGCTTCGCCCGATTGACGTCGGTTGACGGTGCGGCCAACAACTCCAGCCCACTGGTCAGGCAAAACACGGGGTCTACCGTTGGTATTGGCTTGCTGTACACACTGGCCCGATCCGAGTCACGCGCAACCGATTGATTCAAAGCCCCAATGCACTCAGCCCCGGATGTGCATCGGGTCGCCTTCCCAATGGCCAAAAGAATTTCCGATCGCCTTCTCCCATCGGCATGTCGTTGATGCTGGCGTGGCGATGCGTCATCAAGCCTAGGGCATTGAACTCCCAGTTTTCGTTGCCGTAGGAGCGATACCAATGGCCGGAGTCGTCGTGCCATTCGTAGGCAAAGCGCACGGCAATGCGGTTTTCCGTGTAGCACCACACTTCCTTGATCAGCCGGTAGTCCAGCTCCTTGACCCATTTGCGTGTGAGAAGCGCATGCACTGGTTCCCGCCCTACTGGAAACTCGACACGGTTACGCCAGCGGGTATCTGGCGTGTAAACCAGAATCACACGGTCAGGGTCTCGCGAGTTCCAGGCGTCTTCGGCCAAGCGCGCCTTGTGTGCGGCGCTCTCGGCAGTGAAGGGGGGGAGTGGGGGCCTTGTTTCCATGCCATGGGTCCCGCGTGCAGGCTAATACTGCTTGTAGGGCAGGAACTTGCCTGACAGCACCACGTTCACGCGGTCCCCTTTGGGGTCAGGCTGGCGCACGATGTCCATGCTGAAGTCGATCGCGCTCATGATGCCGTCGCCAAACTCTTCGTGGATGAGTTCCTTGATGGTCGTGCCGTAGACGTTGACGATTTCATACCAGCGGTAGATCAGCGGGTCAGTGGGCACGGAGCTGGGCAGCGAGCCTTTGTAGGGCACCACTTGTAACCACTTTTGCTCTTCCGCGGTTAGGCCAAAAATTTTGCCAACGATCTTGGCCTGTTTGTCATCCAGCGTCATCTGGCCCAGGCAGGCGGCGGTGACCCACTCCTTGGACAAGCCCACCTTCTTGGCGACGTCAGCCCATTGGATGCCTTTGGCAACCTTGACGGTGATGATCTTCTCGGTAACTTCCATGCGGTTCATAAAGACTCCTGTGTGGTTGGTCGGGTGTTGATAAAAATGGATGTGGAAACTTCAGTGGGCCTTGGCGCGTGTCACCAGGAAGTCGACGATGTGGTTGCGTAGCGCGTAGTAGCCGTCCATGTGGTGCAGCTCTGCACGCTTGCGGCTGCGCTGCAGCGGGTTCACCACCACTTCGGCAATACCACCTGGCTTGTAGCCGGTGTTGGTCTCCGCGCCGTTGCTCATCAGCAAGATGCGGTCGGCCAACAAAATGGCTTCGTCGACATCGTGCGTAATCATGAATACGGTTTGTTGGGTCTCGCGCACAATGCCCATGAGTTCGTCTTGAATGGTGCCGCGCGTGAGTGCGTCCAGCGCGCCAAAGGGCTCGTCCAGAAGCAACATCTTGGGTTGTATGGCGAAAGCGCGTGCAATGCCAACACGTTGCTTCATACCGCCCGACAACTGGCTCGGCTTCTTGTCCAGCGCCCCGGTCAGGCCCACCATGGCTACAAAGCTTTCTACATGCGTGTTGACTGCGGCGCGGTTCCATTGCGGCCAGCGTGACACCACGGCAAAAGCAATGTTCTGGCGTACGGTGAGCCACGGCATCAGCGCATGGCTTTGAAACACCACGCCGCGCTCCAGACTGGGCCCTTTGACTTCGCGGTTGTCCATGAACACATACCCACTGGTTGCCGTATCCAGGCCAGCCAGCACGTTCAGCACGGTGGTTTTCCCGCAGCCCGAGTGGCCGATGATGCAGACGAACTCACCGCGCTCCAGCGTGAACGACACGTCGGCAAACACCGGCTTGCCGGGCACATAGGTCTTGTTCAAACCTTCAATCTTCAGGAAGCTGTCCATGGCCTGTTACTCCACATAGGTCACTGCTTTTTGCAGCAACCCAAACGCCATGTCCAGCAACATGCCCACCACGCCGATTACCACGATGGCAAAAATCACGTTGGTGAGAGACAGGTTGTTCCACTCATTCCACACAAAGTAGCCAATGCCGGTGCCCCCCACCAGCATTTCAGCCGCCACGATGACCAGCCAGGCAATACCCATGCTGATACGCATGCCTGTGAGGATGGTGGGCGCGGCGGCCGGCAATATCACCTGAAAGGCTTTTCGCAACGGGTTGACCTCCAGCGTGCTGGCCACATGCAGCCACTCGCGTTTTACCGATGCGACGCCAAATGCTGTGTTGACCAGCATCGGCCAAATGGAGCAAATGAAGATGACAAAGATGCCGCTGATGGACGAGTCCTTGATGGTGTAGAGCGCCAGTGGCATCCATGCCAGCGGGCTGATGGGTTTGAGCACCTGGATGAAAGGGTCCAGTGCCTTGCGCATGAGGGGCGACATGCCAATCACAAAGCCCAGAGGGATGGCCACCAACATGGCCAGCCCAAAGCCCAAACCCACGCGCCCCAGTGAGTGCGCCAGTTGAATGGCAATGCCTTTGTCGTTGGGACCGTTGTCATAGAACGGGTTTGACAAATGCTTCCACACCGTGTCCCCCATCTGCCCCAGCGTGGGAAAGCCCGAAGCCTTGGTGCTGCCGGGGTCTTTGCCCATCATCTTGGCGTACTCGATTTGCTCGGGAGTCATGCCGGCAGAGCTGTTGGCAGCAACCGTCGCCCCCGTGGCGATGTACCACGTCCCCAGCAGCGTCAGCAGCAGCAGAACCGAAAGCAGCCCCGCCCGAAAGTTGAGTGAACGCCAAACATCCATCTCAGGCCGCCTTGCTGATGGTAAAACTCTTGGCGTAAGCAGCGGCTTTGTCGGCGTCGAATTCCTTGCCCATGATCTTGAACTTGGGGTACGCGCCGTCCGGCACTTTCTGGTCCAGCGACTTCATGTGCTTTTTGGCGTCGGTGATCAGAAACACTTTTTCGGCGATCTGTTTGTAGTTGACGTCGCCTTTGACATAGCCCCAGCGCTGCATCTGTGTCAGCATCCACACCGCCATGCTCTGCCAGGGCATGGGGTCAAAGCCCGCGCGGTCGGGTACTGTTTGGATGTTGCCCAGTCCATCGGCAAACTTTCCGGTAAGCACCTGCGAAATGACTGCCTCGGGTTGGTTGAGGTACTGTGCCGGTGCAATCACCTTGGCAATCAATTCGCGGTTCTCGGGGCCGCGTGCCATGGCCGCTGCGGTGAGCACTGCGCGGTACAGCGCAGCAAACGTATTGGGGTTCTTCTGGATGAACTCTGTGCTCGTGCCAAAGGCACAGCACGGGTGGCCATTCCACAGGTCTTTCGTCAACACATGGATGAAGGCTACTTCTTCAAACACTGCCCGCTGGTTGAACGGATCGGGCCCAAGGAAGCCATCAATATTGCCTGCGCGCAGGTTGGCCACCATTTCTGGGGGCGGAACCACCCGAATCTGGACATCGGTGTCGGGGTTGATGCCGTGCTCGGCCAGGTAGTAGCGCAACAAAAAGTTGTGCATGGAATAGTCAAATGGCACAGCGAACTTGAAGCCCTTCCAGTTCTTCGGGTCGCGGTTGTCTTTGTGCTTGAGGGCCAGGGTGATCGCCTGGCCGTTGATGTTTTGAATGGTGGCCACGTTCATGGGCGTAGCCGTAGACCCCAGCCCCATGCTGATCGCCAGCGGCATGGGCGACAGGAAGTGCGTGGCGTCATATTCCTTGTTGATCATCTTGTCGCGGATCAGCGCCCAGCCTGCGGTCTTGGTGACCTCCACGCTGAGCCCCTGCTTTTGATAGAAGCCCAAGGGGTGCGCCATGATCAGCGGTGTGGCGCAGGTGATGGGTATGAAGCCGATCTTCAGATTGGTTTTCTCCAGAGGCCCTTTTTCTTGTGCCATCGCCTGCATGCTGGTCACGGGCAGTACGCTGGCAATGGCGGCCATGGCTGTGCCCTTGCCCACGGCCCTGAGGAATCGGCGGCGCACCGCGTCTTGTGGAAATAGGGCCTTTACCAAAGTCGCTTCGATGAACTCGTTGCTATAGGCTTCGAACGCGCTGGTGAGGCTGCGCTTGCGCAGCTCAGCGGCCGCCGCGTCGGCTGCCACTTCTGCATGGTGGTCAGCAACCGTGTGTTCGCGCCCGCAACTGCACTTGAGCATCAGGGGGCGGTCGGCATCATAGGGAGAGAAGAATTCGGACATGGTGCACCTCGGTGATTGGGTGCCATTGCATTTGCAAGCTGCGGGCCAATTTGGCTGCCGGTGCCGCAGCGCATGCATTTCGTGCCGCCCCGTACGACACGGTGTAGGGGCAGCCCTACAAATGGCTGCACGATTCAGCGGTTTTGGCTGTTATGGTTGTGCCGCTCAGCCATCAGGGCCAGCTCAACGTCGTTTTTGGCACCTGTTTTCTCCAGGATGCGTGCCCGGTAGGTGCTCACCGTATTGGGTGCCAGCTTGAGTTGCGCACCAATTTGGCCCACGGTCTGCCCGGCCGTCAACAGACGGAAGACCTGGTATTCACGGTGTGAGAGGGCGTCCAAGCTCGCGGCCCCCGTACCGGTCGCACTGGCGCCCATTGCAGTTGCCAGGGCTTCTGCGGTGGCGGGCGTCACAAACATGCCACCAGCGGCCACTTTGCGCACGGCCGCCACCATATCGTCGGGGTCTGCGCTCTTGTTCAGGTAGCCCCCTGCACCCAACTTGATGCAACGCACGGCATATTGTTTTTCGGGGTAGGTGCTGAGCATCAACACCGGTAGCGAGGGGTATTCGCGGCGCAGGGTTTGCAACACCTCCAGCCCATCACTCCCGGGCATTGCAATGTCCAGTAATACAAGGTCCAGGCCTGCGCTGCCCTGCAGTTGGCGCACCTGCTCCAGCACCTCGGTGCCACTTTGGGCCTCACGCACCACGCACAAGTCCGGTGCATCCGCCAGTATTTGCTTCAGGCCTTCGCGCACGATGCGGTGGTCGTCACCCAGTAAGAGGCGAATCATGTTACGTGTGGTGCAAAGGAATGCGTAAATGGAACAAGGAGCCTTGGCCAATCTGGCTGCAGATGGCCAAGTGACCACCATGGTGGCGCGCGCGTTCGCGCATGCCCATGACGCCGTAGGCCGTTGGCGCATCAAATGCAGCTGCTGCCGCGCCGCAGCCGTTGTCTTGCACCGAAAGGCGCAGTTCCGAGGCACTGGCAACGATGCGAACCTGAATATGTGTTGCCCGCGCATGGCGGCCCACGTTGCTCAGCATCTCCTGAAAAATGCGGAATACCGCCATGGCCATTGGCTCGGGTAGTTCGGTCCCGTCTGTGTCTTGCATGCTCCAGTCCAGCGAGAGCTCGGCCGACTGGGCAAAGTCGTGTGCCTGCCATTCTAGCGCGGCCCACAGGCCCTGGTGGTCCAGTATGCTGGGCCGCAGGTCGGTGATGATGCGGCCCACATTGACCACCGCGCGTTCAATCTGGTGGCTCATGCTCTGGCACTTGCAGCGCAGGCGCTCACGCATGCTCACAGCCTGCTCCGGTGCCCGGTCTTGTTGTTCCGACAAGCGCTTGTCCATCCAGTTGACATCCATCTTGAGGGCCACCAAGAGGCTGCCCAGCTCATCGTGCACCTCGCGGGCTATGCGCGTGCGTTCTTCCTCGCGGATTTTTTCCGAGTAAGCCCCCAGTTCCCGCAGTTGGCCCAATGCCACCGACAACTCGCGCGTACGCTCGCCCACGCGCAGCTCCAGTTCGTCATTGGCACGCTGCAGCGCCTGCGCAGCCTTGCGGCGTTCCGTGATGTCTACAAAAGTAATGACCGCGCCACGCACCTGCCCGGCATCCAGGATGGGGTAGCTGGAGTACTCCACCGCAAAGGCAGTGCCATTCCTGTGCCAGAAAACCTCGGTATCAATCCGGCAGGGCAGGCCCCGCCTGAACGCATTGAAGATGGGGCAATCGGAGTCTGCGTAATGGCTGCCGTCGCCATGGGAGTGGTGGGTGAGCGCGTGCATGTTTTTGCCCAGCACGTCGATCGCGTCGTATCCAATCATGCTGGCCGCAGCCCGGTTGATAAAGACGCAGTGTCCGTCCAGGTCAACCCCAAAAATCCCCTCGCCGGTGGAGTTCAGCAGCAAGTTGAGCTGTTGGTGCCACAGGTGATCCGAGCCCAGCGACTGCGCAAAGGAAAGTGGGAGTGGCGCCGTGTGCATGCCAAAGACATAGCAACAGCTGTGCCAACGGTGCTAAACGGCGCTAAGGGCCGGCTACAGCACCCCGGTCAGTTGCGCTGCAGGTTTGGCCACGGTTCCCTTGCCAAACATCAGGTGCTCCACCACCACGAGCAGCACGCACAACAGCAAGAACAGTGGAAGCTGGGCAGTGCCCCAGCGGTCTTCGCGCCACTGCTTTTCAAGCGAGTGCCACCAGTCGGCGCTGGACCATAGGCGCACGGATTCCAGAAAGCTGCCCCAGTCCTTGAAGATGATTTTGCCCAGCGCCAGGTAGACCGGGATATTGATGATGATCAGGATGAACCAGTGTGCGCTTTGTGCATTCATGGTTGGGGACAACTCCGCAAATCAGGCCCTTTTGAGAAAGCAGGCTTTGAGCATAAAGCTGCCGCCATCCATTTTGCAATCGACTTCATGGTCACCACCGACCAAGCGAATGCTTTTCACCTTGGTGCCCATTTTCAGCACCGTGGATGAGCCTTTGACCTTCAGGTCCTTGATCAACACCACCGCATCGCCATCCTGCAACACCTGGCCGTTGGAATCTTTGACCACGGCATCCGCCTCATCCTCCGTAACCGTGGCCGCCGCCATGGGCCATTCATGACCACAGTCGGCGCAGACGAAGTTGCTGCCATCCGGGTAGGTGTTGTCTTGTGTGCACTGGGGGCAAGCGGGTGTTGTGGTGGGCATGGAAGTAGGGTAGAAAGCAATAGCTATCAAATTGCT
This sequence comes from uncultured Rhodoferax sp., assembly GCA_963513355.1. Lineage (GTDB taxonomy): Bacteria > Pseudomonadota > Gammaproteobacteria > Burkholderiales > Burkholderiaceae_C > Allorhodoferax. The sequence continues at coordinate 114,599 of CAUPQG010000014.1, forward strand.
AGCTATAGAAGCATATTTTACGTGGGCTGGAGGTAGATCAGGTCGGTGGCAAGTGTGCGCCGCTGCAGCGCTCAATGCCCGCCAGATCCAGGCGCGACTGTGCTTGCAGCAAGCCGGCATCCGCCAGCAAGGCCCGCACGGCCGCAGCCTGGTCGTAGCCATGCTCCAGCAACAGCCAGCCGCCGGGTACCAGATGGTTGACCGCTTGGCGGATGATGTTGCGGATGTCGTCCAGGCCATCCGCGCCGCTGGCCAGGGCCTGCAAGGGCTCGTGCCGGAGTGCGGCTAGGTGGTGATCGGCACTGGCGATGTAGGGTGGGTTGGAGACAATCAGGTCAAAGTGCTGGCCCTGCAGGCCGTCCAGCCAACTGCCTTGCGTGAATTGCACCTGCAGGTTCAGTCGCAGGGCGTTGGTCTGGGCCACGGTCAGGGCGTCGGTACTGAAGTCCACCGCGCAGACCTGCAGGTCGGTCAGGCTGTGCTTGAGCGCCAGGGCTATGGCGCCGCTGCCGGTACCCAGGTCAACCACGCGCGCGGGGTGCGTAGGCGTGGCTGCGGGGCTCAGCAGCTCCAGCGCCCATTCCACCAGCGTTTCGGTATCCGGTCGGGGCACCAGCACGCGGGCGTCCACTTGCAAATCTAGGCCAAAGAATTCCTTGTGGCCGGTGATATAGGCCAGTGGCTCGCCCGCAGCGCGGCGCAACACGGCAGCCTGTAGCGTGGCGTGGGCGGCCTCGGGGAATGCATCGGTGTCGTGCGCCAGCAGCCAGGCGCGCTCCTGCGCACCACGGCCCAGCACGTGCAGCACCAGCAGCTGCGCATCCAGTCGGTCCAGATGCTGGGCCTGCGCCCAGCGCAGGGCCTGCGCTACGGTGGCGGGTGTTTGTGGTATTCCCATGTGCTATGGAATTAGTAGCGTGGTAGTGATATTTCGCAGGGGCCAGGGGCCGGAATCGCTTAAACGTTGCTCAGTTCCAGCGCCGCAAGCTGCTCTGCCGCTTCATAGGCCTGCAGGGCATCCACCACGTCGTCCATGTCGCCTTCCATGATGTTGAGCAGCTTGTACAGCGTCAGGTTGATGCGGTGGTCGGTCAGTCGGCCTTGGGGGAAGTTGTAGGTGCGGATTCGGTCGCTTCTATCACCACTGCCCACCAGGCTCTTGCGCTCGGCGGCGTCTTTGGCGGCGCGCTCCGAGCGCTCTTTTTCGTGGATGCGGGCGGTCAGCACCTTAAGCGCCTGGGCCGTGTTGCTGTGCTGGCTGCGACCGTCCTGGCACTCGGCCACGATACCGGTGGGGATGTGGGTGATACGCACTGCCGAATCGGTCTTGTTGATGTGCTGGCCGCCCGCGCCGCTGGCGCGGTAGGTGTCGATGCGCAGGTCTGAGGGGTTGATCTTGGCGGCCTCTACCTCGTCCTGCTCGGCCAACACGGCAATCGTGCAGGCGCTGGTGTGGATGCGGCCCTGCGTCTCGGTGGCGGGTACGCGTTGCACGCGGTGGCCGCCCGATTCAAACTTCAGCATGCCATAGGCTCCGCACGATCCGGCGCTGGTGGTCGTGCTGCCTTCCACACGCAGCACCACTTCCTTGTAGCCGCCCAGTTCACTCTCGGACGCGCTCATGATCTCGGTGCGCAGGCCCTTGGAATCGCAGTAGCGGGTGTACATGCGGGCCAGGTCGGCGGCAAACAGCGCGGATTCGTCACCACCGGTGCCGGCGCGGATTTCCACAAAGGCGGGGCGGGCGTCGTCCGGGTCTTTGGGCAGCAGCATGCGCTGCAGCTCGGTTTCCAATTGGGCCAGCTCGGCGGTTGCGCTGGTGATTTCCTCTTCGGCCATTTCCGCCATGTCGTGGTCACTCTTCATCTCCTCTGCACCGGCCAGATCGGCCTCGCGCTGCTGGTAACGGGCCCAGCGACTGGCCACGGCTGCCACATCGGTGTGCTCGCGCGAGAGTTTGAGGAACTGCTCCATGTCTTTCATGATGTCCTCGCGGGACAGCAGGAATTCCAGTTCACCCTGGCGGTCGGTGTAGCGGGCGAGTTGTTGGCGGAGAAAGGTTTTCATGGGAACGGAATTGGGGTTTCAAGAAGCGCGTCGTCGGTAAGGCCCGAGCCGAAGCGAAAAAACAAAATGTGGCTGTTAAGCCCCCTTTCTCGTCCTCTGAGAGAGAGGGGATGGGGGCAGTGGGTGGCCAGCGCAGCTAACGCTCTTTGCGCAAGAAGAAGTGCTGGATCGCGTTGCTTGCCCGTTCGCGGGCATGCGAGTCCCCCGCGTGCAGCTCAGCCATCGCCCCATGCAGCATCTTCTGCGTCAGCCCCTTGGACAAGGCTTCGAGCACCGTGTCGATGTCCTCACCCTTGGCCAGCAACTTGCGCGCACGGGCCAGTTCGGTGGCGCGCCAGGTGTCGGCCTGGGCATTGAGTTGTTGGATCAGCGGAACGGATTCGCGCTGGTCCATCCAGTGCATGAAGCTCTGCACGCCAGCATCCACAATGGCCTCGGCCTGTGCTACAGCGGCCTGGCGGTTGGCCTGGGCGGTTTGCACCACGCCGGCCAGGTCGTCCACGGTGTACAGGTACACGTCTTGCAGCGCCTTGACTTCCACCTCGATGTCGCGGGGCACAGCCAGATCGACCATGAACATGGGGCGGTGGCGGCGTTTCTTCAGGGCCCGCTCCACGGCACCCAGGCCGATGATGGGCAGGGTGCTGGCGGTGCAGCTAATTACTACGTCAAATTCGTGCAGACGGTCTGGCAGATCGGCCAGGCGCATCACCTCGCCGCCAAAACGCGACGCCAGCTTTTCGCCACGCTCCAAGGTGCGGTTGGCAATCGCCAGGGCCTTGGGCGACTTGGCTGCAAAGTGCGTGGCGCACAGCTCGATCATTTCGCCGGCGCCGACAAACAGCACTTTGACCTTGCCCAGGTCTTCAAACAAATTGCCGGCCAGGCGCACCGCAGCAGCGGCCATGCTGATGCTGTGGGCGCCGATCTCGGTCGAGGTGCGCACTTCCTTGGCCACGGCGAAGGAGCGCTGGAACATCTGCGAAAGCGTGGTGCCCAATGCGCCTGCCGCGTCGGCGGCACGCACGGCGTCTTTCAACTGGCCCAGGATCTGCGGCTCGCCCAGCACCATGGAATCGAGCCCGCTGGCGACGCGGAAGGCGTGGCGTGCGGCCTGGCCGTCCTGCAAGCTGTAGGTGTGGGCCCGCAGCGATTCCGCTGAAATACCGGCGGACTGGGCCAGCCAGCCCAAGGTAGGCTCCAACTCGGACTGTTCACCAGCGCAATAGATCTCGGTGCGGTTGCAGGTGGAGACGATGGCCGCCTCGGGCATGCGGTTCAGCGTCTGGCGCAGGCCGTGCAAATGCGGTGCGATCTGGTCCATGGCGAACGCAAACCGGCCGCGCAAATCCAGAGGTGCGGTGGTGTGGTTGATGCCTAAGGTCCAGACGGCCATGTGGGGGAGACTTTGGGGGGTTAAACCGTGATTATAAAATCGGACCCACTTCACACACCTGACGGCCCCTGCGGCCGCCCCGCATGGGCCCCATCAACCTGCTCAACCACCTGTTCAACTTCCTGGCGCCTGCACTGGCTGTGGCTGTTGTGTTGGCTTTGGTGGGGCCATGGTTTATGAAAAAGAGCCCCTCAGCCCCCGGATTACTTGCCCAGGCAGCTATAAATTTTGTAGCGGGAGCGCTCGCCCTGGGCGCTGGGCTGTGGTTTTTTGGCAATGACGGCAAGATGGCCAGTTATGCCGCGATGGTGGTGGTGTGCGCCACCAGCCAGGCACTGGTGCTGCGGCGCTGAGCGGTATCAGACCGGGCTGAACAGGTCCACCCGGTCGGTGATGATGCCGTCCGTGCCCAGATCGATCAGCCTGTGGGCCGCCCATTCGTCGTTCACGGTGTAGCTCAGGGTGCGGAAACCCGCGCTTTGCGCCTGGGTCACGCTGCTGCGGTCCCACAGGGTGTGGTTGCAGACGATGGCTTGGCAGTCCAGGCTGAGCGCGGTTTCCAGCCAGCCTTTCCACAAGGTATCCAGCAGCAGGCCGCGGGGCAACTCGGGTTGCGTGGACTGTGCGCCTTGCAGCGCCTCTACTTGGAACGAGGTCAGCAGGGGTTTGATTGCTTGGTCCGCCCACAACTGCGCGGCGTGTTGGGACACCACCTCGCCGGTGCGGCGCTCCAGCCCGGGCGTGGGTTTGATTTCGATGTTCAGCAGGTAAGCGTTGGCGATGCAAAAGGCCGCAATATTGGCCAGTGTGGGCAGGGGCTCGCCGGCGTAGCTGCGGCTGTGCCAGCTGCCTGCATCCAGCTGTGCTAACTGGGCCCAGGGGAAATCGCCACCGACCAGCGGGGTGGCGTGTGCTATTGAATTAGTAGCGTATTCACCAGAAATTGCGGGGGCTGGAAGCACTTTTGATGCATTGGTGGTTCGCCCTAGCGTGGCGTCGTGCATCAGAAAGGGCACACCGTCGGCGCTGAGTTTGACGTCGCACTCAAACATGCGGTAGCCGTGGCTGGCACCCAGGCGGAAGGCTGCCAGTGTGTTCTCGGGCGCCAGCTTGCCCGCGCCACGGTGGGCGACCCAGCGGGGGTAGGGCCAGGCAGGCAGGGTCATATCCTTTTGCCCGTAGTCGCGTCGAAGTGGTGGAGTCGGTCGGGGCGCGGCGTCACATGCAAGGTTGCGCCCAGCGCAGGCACGGCGGCGGACTCTTCGGTGCGGATGATCAGCAGTTCGTCGGTGGTGCTGTGCGCCCACTTGCCATAGATCAGGCGCTCGGCACCCAGCATTTCCACTGCTTCCACCTGCAGCGCCCATCCAGTGGGCGTGATGTCCAGGTGTTCCGGGCGTATGCCGGTGATGGTGCCGGGCTTGGCATCGGGCGCGTTTTTGAGCAGGTTCATGGGGGGTGAGCCGATGAAGCTGGCAACAAAGGTGGTGGCCGGGCGGGTGTAGACCTCTTCGGGTGTGCCGAACTGCTCCATGACGCCGCCGTTCATCACGATCATGCGCTGCGCCAGGGTCATGGCCTCGACCTGGTCGTGGGTGACAAACAGCGAGGTGATGCCCAGCTCGCGGTGCAGTTTCTGGATCTCCAGCCGGGTCTGGGCGCGCAGCTTGGCGTCCAGATTGCTCAAGGGTTCGTCAAACAAAAACACCTGGGGCTGGCGCACGATGGCCCGGCCCATGGCCACACGCTGGCGCTGGCCGCCCGAGAGTTCGCGGGGTTTGCGTTGCAGGTAGGGGCCTAGCTCCAGAATCTTGGCAGCCTTGTCCACGCGTGCCTTGATCTCTTCCACGGGCACCTTGGCAATTTTCAGGCCGTAGGCCATGTTCTCGAACACGCTCATGTGGGGGTAGAGGGCGTAGTTCTGGAACACCATTGCGATGTCGCGTTCGGCGGGCTCCAGGTCGTTGACGACCCGCTCGCCAATACAAATCTCGCCGCCGCTCACTTCTTCCAGCCCCGCCACCATGCGCAACAGCGTGGATTTGCCGCAACCCGATGGGCCGACGATGACGATGAATTCACCGTTGTTGATTTCGGCGCTCAGCCCGTGAATGACTTGAAGGTCGGTCTTGCCGCTGCCATAGCGTTTGATGACCTTGCGAAGGGAGATGGATGCCATGTTGAAGACGTCAGGTGTTTGTTGTGAGAATCAGTGCAATCAGATTGCTGCGCGATTGGTGGCGGGTGGGTGGTGGCCGGGCAGGGCTTATTTTTCGGTATCGACGAGGCCTTTGACAAACCAGCGTTGCATCAGCATGACGACCAGCGCCGGGGGCAAAATGGCCAGAATGGCGGTGGCCATCACCACGTTCCATTCGGTGTAAGACTCACCGGCAATCAGGCGCTTGATGCCCATGACCACCGGGTACATGTCTTCTTGCGTGGTGACTAGCAGGGGCCACAGGTACTGGTTCCAGCCATAAATGAACTGGATGACAAACAGCGCCGCAATCGAGGTGCTGGAAAGTGGCAACAGCACATCCTTGAAGAAGCGCATAGGGCCAGCGCCATCCATGCGGGCTGCCTCTACCAGTTCATCCGGCACAGTGAGGAAAAACTGACGGAACAAAAAGGTGGCGGTGGCGGATGCGATGAGTGGCACGGTAAGGCCCGCATAGCTGTTGAGCATGCCCAGGTTGGACACGACTGCGTAGGTCGGGCCAATGCGCACTTCCACGGGCAGCATCAGGGTGACAAAAATCATCCAGAACACCAGGTTGCGAAAGGGAAAGCGGAAATACACGATGGCAAACGCCGAAAGCAGCGATATGGCGATCTTGCCAATCGCGATCACCAGCGCACTGATCAAGCTCACCCACATCATGGGCGCTGCCGCAGGTATCTTGCTGCCCGCGCTGGTAACGCCACCAAACAGCGCCGTCTTGTAGGTCTCGATCATGTGCCCACCAGGCACCAAGGACATGGGGTTGGACTGCGCGATCTGCTCGGCACTTTGTGTCGAAGCGACAAGGGTGAGGTAAAGGGGGAAAGCCACAATGATCACCCCCAATACCAGCACCAGGTGCGAGAGTAGGGTGAGGCCGGGGCGTCGTTCAATCATGGGATGTGCCTGTTCTTAGTACTGGACTTTTTTCTCGACAAACCGGAACTGGATCACCGTGAGCGTGATAACGATCGCCATTAGCACCACCGACTGCGCGGCAGAGCCACCCATGTCCAGCGCCTTGAAACCGTCGTAATAGACCTTGTAAACCAGTATGGCTGTGTCCTTGCCGGGCCCGCCCTGGGTGGTGGCGTCCACAATACCGAACGTGTCAAAAAAGGCGTACACCACGTTGATCACCAGCAAAAAGAATGTAGTGGGCGAGAGCAGCGGGAACACGATGGTCCAAAACCTGCGCCAGGGGCCGGCACCATCAATGGCCGCCGCTTCAATCAGGGATTTGGGAATGGACTGCAGCCCCGCCAGAAAAAACAGGAAGTTGTACGAAATCTGCTTCCACACGGCTGCCGCCACGATCAGTGACATGGCGTGGTTGGAGTTGAGCAGGTGATTCCATTCGATACCCATCAAGCGCAGCAAGTACGACACCACACCCATGGGCGATGCAAACATGAACAGCCACAAAACGCCAGCAACCACCGGAGCCACCGCGTAAGGCCAGATCAACAGAGTTTTGTAGACCGACGAGCCCTTCAGCACACGATCAGCCATCACGGCCAGCAGCAGTGCTAGCGATAGACCGATCACTGCGACCAAGACGGAAAACACCGCCGTGGTTTTGAAGGAACCCCAGTAGGTTTCGTCACTCCACAGGCGCTCGAAGTTCTGCAGGCCAACAAATTCCGTCGACAGGCCGAACGCGTCCTGACTCAGCACGCTTTGGTAGAGCGCCTGGGCGGCTGGCCAGAAGAAGAACACCAGAACCACCGCCATTTGCGGAGCGATAAGTACCCAGGGCAACCAGGCGGATTTGAAGCGAACGCGTTTTTCCATGGGGTGAGCGGGTAGGCTTTGGGGTATGCAGTCAACAAAAAAATACACGCCCCGGCCGGTTGACCCAGCGAGGACGTGAGAGGTAAGAGGCTGAGATTAGAACTGATTCTTCAATCAGGACTTGTTGGCCTTTTCAAATCGCTCAAGTTGTTCATTGCCACGCTTGACAGCCGAGTCGAGGGCATCTTTGGCAGTCTTTTTACCGCCCCAGACTTGTTCAAGCTCTTCGTCGGTGATGGTGCGAATTTGGACGAAATTACCCAGGCGAATACCACGCGATTTGTCGGTAGTCTTGCGGATCATTTGGGTGACGGATACGTCGGTCCCCGGGTTTTGCTTGTAGAAACCGCTGTTATCCGTGAGCTTGAACGACTCAATCGTCACAGGCAGATAGCCGGTGCGCTGGTGGCTCTTGGCCGCTTCTTCCGCTTTGGACAAGTGTGCAAAGAACTGGGCAACACCTTTGTACTCGTCTGCTTTTTTGCCGGACATCACCCACAGGCTGGCGCCGCCAATAACGGTGTTTTGTGGCGCACCGGCTACGTCTGGGTAGTAGGGCAGTGTGCTGATGCCGCTTGCAAACTTGGAGTTGCGTTTGATGTTGCCGTATAGCGCCGATGAGCCCGTGATCATGGCGCACTCGCCAGATACAAAGGTGGCATCTGCTGCGTTGCCTCGGCCTTTGTAAACCAAGAGGCCGCCCTGGGCCATGTTGCCCAGGTTCTCGATATGGCGAACATGTAGCGGGCTGTTAAAGGTCAGGCGGGCATCAATGCCGCGCATGCCATTGCCTTTGGTGGCGAACTCGGTGTTGTGCCAGGCCGAGAAGCTCTCGAGCTGGGTCCAGCTCATCCAGCTGCTGGTGAAGGGGCACTTGTGGCCGGAAGCTTTGAGTTTGCCGGCAGCCAAGGCCACTTCAGGCCAGGTCTTGGGTGGTTTCTCGGGGTCCAGACCTGCGGCCTTGAATGCATCTTTGTTGTAGTGGAAGACGGGTGTGGAGCTGTTGAACGGAAAGCTCAACATTTGGCCATTGGGGGCGGTGTAGTAGCCCGCCACAGCTGGAACGTACGCAGCTGGATCGAACTTGACGCCTGCATCGGCCATGATTTTGCCCACGGGAACGATCGCCCCCTTGCTGGCCATCATGGTGGCGGTGCCTACTTCAAAGACTTGCAGGATGTGCGGAGCGTTGCCGGAACGGAAGGCCGCGATGGCGGCTGTCATCGACTCGTCGTAGCTGCCCTTGAAGGTCGGTACGATCTTGTAGTCTTTTTGGCTGGCGTTGAAGTCTTTGGCCAGGTCATTGACCCATTCACCCAGGGCGCCGCCCATCGAGTGCCACCACTGTACTTCGGTTTGTGCCTGGGCATTCAGGGCGAACGCCACTGTAAACGCGACTGCAGCAGTTTTCAATTTCATGTGAATTCCTGTTGGAAGAAAAAGGGTCGATGCTATGGGGACTGTGTGTCAGACTGATTAAACCTGATGCTGCGACGGGCTTCGCTTGGTGATTTCCATTAGAAGACCTGCATAACACAGGTCTTCTTGCGCTTGCATACAGGCTTTTGTTGCACTGCGGTAACATCTTCCCTCTGCCCAAGTGGGTCACTCCACCGCCAAGATTGCAACAGTACAGCCCGATGAACGCACCCACCTCGCTCAATCACCTTCTGTCGGCACCCGGCACCCAGCCGCATGTGCAGGAGCGCATCCGCGAAATTCCGTACAACTACACATCCTTCTCCGACCGCGAAATTGTGATCCGCCTGCTGGGCGAGCGTGCCTGGGGCCTGTTGAACCAGCTGCGGGGTGAACGCCGTACCGGCCGTTCGGCCCGCATGCTGTACGAGGTCTTGGGTGACATCTGGGTGGTGCAGCGCAACCCCTATTTGCAGGACGACCTGCTGGATAACCCCAAGCGCCGCGGCATGTTGGTCGATGCCCTGCACCACCGCCTGCACGAAGTCGAGAAGCGCCGCACGCCCGACGTCGACCCTGAGCGTGACGCAATGGTGGGCGAGCTGCTGGTGGCTGCACGGGCGGCGGTCGAGGCCTTTAATTCTGCATCGGTCGACATGGGCGCGCTGCGCCGCAAGACCCAGAAGGCTCTGGTCAAGCTGACGGCCAAGGACAACATCAAGTTCGACGGCCTGAGTCGCGTGTCGCATGTGACCGATGCAACCGACTGGCGCGTGGAATACCCCTTTGTGGTGTTGACGCCTGACTCGGAAGAAGAAATGGCCGGCCTGGTCAAGGGCTGTATCGACCTGGGGCTGACCATCATCCCGCGTGGGGGCGGCACGGGTTACACCGGCGGCGCAATCCCGCTGACCTGGAAAAGTGCGGTCATCAACACCGAAAAGTTGGAGGCCATGACCGAGGTCGAGATGAAAGTCTTGCCCGGCATGGACCGCGAGGTCGCTACGGTATGGACCGAGGCGGGCGTGGTCACCCAGCGTGTGGCTGATGCGGCCGAGCGTGGCGGTTATGTGTTTGCGGTCGACCCTACGTCGGCCGAAGCCTCCTGTATTGGGGGCAATATCGCGATGAATGCTGGCGGCAAGAAGGCCGTGCTGTGGGGCACGGCGCTGGACAACCTTGCCAGCTGGCGCATGGTGACGCCGCAGGCCGAGTGGCTGGAGGTGACCCGCATCAACCACAACATGGGCAAGATCCATGATGCGGAGATGGCCAGCTTTGAGCTGCAGTATTTCAAGGCCGATGGCAAGACCAAGATACGCACCGAGCGCCTGGACATCCCTGGCCCGTCCTTCCGCAAGGAAGGGCTGGGCAAGGACGTGACCGACAAGTTTTTGAGCGGCCTGCCTGGCATCCAGAAGGAGGGCACAGATGGCCTGATCACCAGCGCACGCTGGGTGGTGCACAAGATGCCGGCTCACACGCGCACGGTGTGCCTGGAGTTCTTTGGCAACGCCAAGGACGCCGTGCCCAGCATCGTGGAGATCATCGACTTCATGTTTGCCGAGCAAAAACGCAGTGGTGTGTTGCTGGCCGGCCTGGAGCATCTGGACGACCGTTACCTGAAGGCCGTGGGTTACACCACCAAATCCAAGCGTGGAGTGCTGCCCAAAATGGCTTTGTTTGGCGACATTGCCGGTGACGATGCCGATGCCGTAGCCCGCGCAACATCCGAGGTGGTGCGTATTGCCAATTCGCGTAGTGGCGAAGGTTTTGTCGCCATCAGCCCCGAGGCGCGCAAGAAGTTCTGGCTGGACCGCAAGAAGACGGCAGCCATCAGCCGCCACACCAATGCCTTCAAGATCAACGAAGACGTGGTTATTCCGCTGCCGCGCATGGCCGAGTACACCGACGGCATAGAACGCATCAACATCGAGCTGAGCCTGCGCAACAAGCTGGCGCTATGTGATGCCTTGACCGGGTTCTTCGAGAACGGGAACTTGCCGCTGAGCAAGGGCGGTGATGCCAACGACATCCCCGCCGCGGAGTTGCTGGAAGACCGTGTGACCGAGGCTCTGGCGCTGATCGCCGATGTGCGTGCCCAGTGGCAGGGCTGGCTGGATGGCGTGGCGGGCCTGTTCGACGCGTTACAGAACCACAGCCTGCGCGCCAGCTGGAAGACGCAGCTGCGCACACCGCTACAGGGCATCTTCAGCGGCGCTGCGTTTGAAGCCATTCTGACCGAGTGCACGGCCATCCACCAGCGCGTGCTCAAGGGCAGGGTTTGGGTGGCGTTGCATATGCATGCCGGTGACGGCAATGTGCATACCAATATTCCCGTCAACAGCGACGACTACGAAATGTTGCAGGCCGCCCACGGAGCCGTCAAGCGCATCATGGCGCTGGCCCGTTCGCTGGATGGTGTGATCTCGGGTGAACACGGCATTGGCATCACCAAGCTGGAGTTTCTGACCGACGAAGAATTGCAGCCGTTCACCGACTACAAGGCCAAGGTTGATCCAGAAGGACGCTTCAACAAGGGCAAATTGCTACGAAATAAAGAGCATAGTGAGAAGGATGGACGGGGGCTGGACGCTGATTTGACCAATGCCTATACCCCGAGCTTCGGGTTGATGGGCCACGAATCACTGATCATGCAGCAGAGCGACATTGGCGCTATTGCCGATTCAGTGAAGGACTGCCTGCGCTGCGGCAAATGCAAGCCGGTGTGCGCCACCCACGTGCCGCGCGCCAACCTGCTGTACAGCCCGCGCAACAAGATTCTGGCGACCTCGCTGCTGGTGGAGGCCTTCCTGTACGAAGAGCAGACGCGCCGCGGTGTTTCCATCAAGCACTGGGAAGAATTCGAAGACGTGGCTGACCACTGCACGGTCTGCCACAAGTGTTTGACCCCCTGCCCGGTGAACATCGACTTTGGCGATGTAACGATGAACATGCGCAACCTGTTGCGCAAGATGGGCAAGAAGTCTTACCGCCCAGCGGCCGAGTTCCAGGCGTGGTTCATCGGTACGGCCAGCCCGAATGCCATTGCACTGGCCCGCACCGCCACGCGCCTGAGCTTCAAAGCCCAGCGCCTGGGCAACCGCGTGCTGAATGTGCTGGCGCGCAAGCAGACCAATGCGCCACCGGCCACGGTTGGCACCGCCACGGTCAAAGAGCAGGTCATCCACTTCATCAACAAGAAGATGCCGGGCAACCTGCCCAAGCGTTCGGCCCGTGCCCTGCTGGATATCGAGGACAAGGATTACGTCCCTATCATCCGCAATCCCAAGACCACGACGGCCGAGACCGAGGCAGTGTTTTACTTCCCTGGTTGCGGCTCAGAGCGTCTTTTCAGCCAGGTCGGCCTGGCGACCCAAGCCATGCTGTGGCATGCCGGTGTGCAGACCGTGCTGCCACCGGGCTACCTGTGCTGCGGGTATCCTCAGCGGGGCTCGGGCCAGTTCGACAAGGCCGAGAAGATCATCACCGACAACCGCGTTTTGTTCCACCGGGTGGCCAATACGCTGAACTACCTGGACATCAAGACCGTGGTGGTGAGCTGCGGCACCTGTTATGACCAGTTGCAGGGTTATGAATTCGACAAGATATTCCCGGGATGCCGCATCGTCGACATTCACGAATACCTGTTGGAGAAGAACATCACCCTGGGCGCTGCGGCCGGTGGTGGCTACCTGTACCACGACCCCTGCCACAGCCCGATGAAGCTGCAGGAGCCGATGAAGACCGTCAAGGCGCTGGTGGGCAACGGTGTATTGGAGAGCAAACGCTGCTGCGGCGAAAGCGGTGGCCTGGCCACGTCGCGTCCCGATGTGTCCACGCAGATCCGCTTCCGCAAGGAAGAGGAAATCCGCAAGGGTGAAACCGCTTTGCGCGCAGCCGGTACCGTGCAGGCCGACCAGAACGTGAAGATCTTGACGTCTTGCCCAAGCTGCCTGATGGGCCTGAACCGTTATCAGGACGATTTGAAGTCCGGTCTGCTGGAGGCGGATTACATCGTCGTGGAAATGGCAAACCAGATTCTGGGCAAGGAATGGCTGCCGGAGTATGTGGCGACGGCCAATGCGGGTGGGATTGAGCGGGTGCTGGTTTAAGCCCGCTGGAACATCTCGCAAAGTGTTGTGAAATGTATCCACCGGGTTACATAGCTGATACGTGGGCGCCCGAAGTGGCGTAAATTCGGGCTTAGTAGCGAAAGTGTTGTGATTTAATCAATTTAGCGTCCCTTCGGCGGCGGGGGTGATGCTTTTTGGAGTTACATCATGCGTTCTCGGGCCTCACTCAACCATGTGTATAGAACCGTATGGAACCAGGCGATTGGCGCCATGGTCGCGGTCGCAGAAATTTCATCCAGTGGCGGGCGGTCCGGCACCGCAAGTTCCTCGTGCGTGCCCAGGACCCCATTCATGGTGCTCCACTGGAGTGCATTGGCAGTAGGGGTTGCAATTGCCTGGGGTGCCTTGACCACGAATGCCCAAGCCAATCCCACTGGCGGTGTCGCGATTGTGGGGCAGGCCAACATGACGACCACGGGTAGCCACATGCTGGTGACCACCCAAAACGGGGCCGGTACCAATCATTCCGCCATCAACTGGCAAAGTTTTTCGATCCCTTCGGGGAACACCACGCATTTCCAGCAGCCCAATGCTGCCAGCACGGTGATCAACCGGGTGGTGACCAATACTCCATCGGCCATTTTTGGGACTCTGTCCAGTAATGGTCATCTGGTGCTGGTCAACCAGTCGGGCATAGCGGTGGGTGCGGGGGCCGTGGTGGATACGGCTGGGTTTACCGCGTCCAGTCTGCGTATGGCCGATGCTGACGCCATGGCCGGTCGACTACGTTTCGGCGACGCTGGCGGTACAGGGTCTGGTGTGTCGGTTGGCGGAAATGTTTTGGCGCGTAGCGGAGACGTCCTCTTGTTAGGTGCTAACGTGGGTACAGAGCAGACTGCAGTGGTGCAGGCGCCCAACGGATCGACTATTTTGGCAGCGGGTCAGCAGGTAGAGATCACGGGGCGCGGTCTGGAGGGTATCAAGCTACACGTACAAGCGCCCACCAATGAGGCGGTCAATTTGGGTACTTTAAAGGGCGGTGCGGTAGGTATTTTTGCCGGCACGCTCAAACACAGCGGCCTGATCCAGGCCACACAGGCTGACTTGCGGGGTGGCAAAGTGTTGCTCAAGGCGTCCGGCGATGCCTTTGTAGAAGGCGGCGGCAAGATATTGGCAACCGGCTCGGACGGCGGCAGCGTGGATGTGCTGGGAGACCGTGTCGCCGTCACGGACCAGGCCCTGATCGATGTGTCAGGTCAAAACGGTGGTGGCAGCGTGCGTGTGGGTGGCGATTACCAAGGCAAAAATGCCGACGTACAAAACGCAAAGTTTGTCTATTTTGGACCGCAGGCCAGCATCAAAGCCGATGCCACGGGCAACGGCACCGGCGGCAGGGTGATTCTGTGGGCAGACGACACCACGCGGTCCCACGGCAGTATTTCGGCACAGGGCGGCGCCCAGGGTGGAGATGGCGGGTTTGTGGAAACGTCGGGTAAACAGTCGCTGCACCTCTCTGGCGTGAAGGTTGATACCCGTGCAGCGGCCGGCAAAACCGGCTTGTGGTTACTTGATCCCAATAATATTGATATTGTTTCCGGTGCGACAGTCAACGTGGGTGGTGCCCCCAACTTCACTTCTGCAGGGGCGGGAACGCTGGATGTAGCGGATCTGTTATCAGCATTGGCCTCCAACAATGTCTCAGTGACTGCGCTGGATAACCTGTCCGTGTCTGCTCCAATTAGCTATGCCGGCGGCAGCTCCTTGTCCCTGACTGCACAGGGTGGAACTCTGTCCGTTAACCAGCCCATTTCGATGACTTCGGGCCTTGGGCTGGAATCGACGGGTGGCTCGATTGCATTGGGTGCCAATGTGAGTTCTGGGACCCTCAAGTTGAAGGCGGGCGTCAGCGTTTCGCAGTCGTCCGGAGTGATATCCGCATCAACGCTTGAAGTTAACGCAGGTAGTGGTGTATGGCTCAATAATTCCAACAGCGTATCGACACTTGCGGCGAGCGTTGGTAGTGGGGGATTTAGCTATAAAGGTGCATCTTCTTTTACCATAGGAACAGTCGGCTTGATCACTGGCATCAACAGCAGTGGCTCGGCCATTAATCTGGAGAGCGCGGGTAGCATTCAAGTCAATGAAGCCATCAACGCTGGTAGTGGATCGGTTGCATTGACGAGCAGCGGGGGTTTTGTTTCCCAAAGTTCAGCTGCGGCCGCGAAAATAACAGCAGGGAGTTTATCGGCAAGCGGAACTGGCATTACGCTCAACAACAATTCCAATACAGTGTCTAGCTTCAGCGCATCCAGCGGTGGAACCGACATGGTGGCTTATTGGAATGCGGGGTCTTTTTCTGCCGGATCCATTACCGTGGGTGGTGCATTGGAGCTCAAGACCAATGGTGGCAACCTTAGCCAGTCAGGGCCTATCTCGACAGGGTCAGGAGGGCTGGATGTTATTGCCGGCGGTGGCTCTGTGACTTTGAACAACAGCTCCAACAACCTGAATAACTTGACGGTGACGAGTGGCGGTGCAGTTAGTGTGAGAAATGGCTCTGCCATCGGAGTTAACTCTGTCACTTCAGGTTCATTTCAGTTGAAGGCTGGCGGTGCCATTACACAGAGTGGTGCGATCAGCACGAGTGCCGGTGGTGTCGATATGGAGTCTACTTCGGGCTCGATTACTTCGGGGGCTGCTATCAACGCAAGTGGCGGCACCGTAAAGCTATCTGGAACTTCTGGCCTTACATTGACCGGACCGGGCATTAGTTCTAGCGCACCTGGGGATGCCGTTTTGTTGATCACATCTGGTGGTTTGCTGTCAGCATCGGTTCCCATCACGACCAGTGGCGCTGGTGGGCGGTGGCTGGCTTATGTGCCGAGTTTTACGAGTAATGTGTTCCCGACGGGGTGGGCCTTCAAGCAGGTAAATGCGACCTATGGCTCGACTGTTCTTGGAACAGGGAATGGAGTGCTGGTGGCTGCGGCGCCAGTATTGACGCTGTCCGCAGCGTCCGTTACCGGAACTGTTTCAAAGGTATACGACGGCAATACCAGTATCAGTTTGACAGGAGCAGTATTGCCTACTGTTTCCGGCGGCGCGATCGATGGAGATGATGTGTCAAGCGTACTGTTTTCCGGGGGAGCGGGTACGCTGGACAACAAAAATGTTGGAACCGGAAAAGTCGTGACTGTCAGTGGTACTGGCGTTACAGGTGTCACGACCAGCGTGGCTCTCGGTAGCAAGCCGGTGTATGGCTATCAGATTCCTAACTTAAGCGGAACCATTGGCACTGTAACCCAGCGACCGACTTCAACCTGGTCTGGTGGATTTGGCAACTCTTGGGCCTCGGGCTTCAATTGGGATGCGTTGCCTGACGGAGTAAATGTGGCCAATGTCATCATCCCCGCGGGTGTGGGCCCAATTGAATTCGACGGAAGTATTGGAACCACAAGCTTGCAATCACTGACCAGTGGTAGCCCGATCTTGATGACTGGTGGTTCTATGCAAATCGGCAGTAGCCTTAGTACTGCGGGGTTTACGCAGAGTGGAGGCTCCGTAAGTGGTCTGGGTCTGTTCAAGGTTAACGGACCGTTTAACCAGACGGGTGGCAGTGTGGATATGTTTGCGATTGATGTGCTAACGCCAACAGGTGGAATTGTTTTCAGTAATTTGAAAGCTCCAACGGTAACTTTGACTGCGCTGAACGGTTCCATATCCCAATCTGGAGGCGTGGAGTCCGCTGTGTTGACGACGAGCTCAAGCAATGGAACAGTCCTTAACGCCGCCGGAAACCGTATAGGTTCATTTAGCGCCACCAATTCCGGGTCGGGCGCTATTGAGTTAACCAACGTTGGCAGTCTCAACGTAGTTGGAATCAGCAATGCCGGTGGCGATGTTGTGGTGACCAATACAGGCGGGGTGCTGACCCAAGGTCCGGTTGCTGCTCCGGGCGGAAGAATTACCATGACTGCCAACAGCCCATTGACTATCGGCTCGGGTGGGGTGTCTGCTGGTGGCGATGTCAGTCTTGCTGCCACCAACGTGACCAGTTCAGGTGACATGGTGCTCAATGGCAACGTCAGCTCATCTTCTGGCTCTGTCAGGCTTGCAGCAGCCAATAATTTGACGCAGAACGGAGCCGTATACGGCGCAACGGGAGTGACCGCCACTGTGGGTGGGGTCCTGACCGTTGGTTCGTCGGCGACATCAGGCAACTCACCGGTTAACTACTCCGTCGCGGGGCGACTGGTGCCGGCTCCTTCGCTTTCTGTTGGCGCTCCCCCAGCCAATCCCGTTGTGCCGACTGTTCCGGTCGCGCCAACAAGTCCGACCACACCATTAGCGCCCGCAGTCCCAATACTCCCAGTGCAACCTACAAGCCCAATTGTGCCGGTTGCCCCGTCTGGATCATTCGATGTGGTCAAGGACGCTGTAGCGCAAACGAATCTGGTGACGACTTTTCTTGATAAGTTTGAAAGCGGCTTGCAGACGCAGGAAGAGGATAAGCGCACTCTAGGAAAACCCAAGAGTGACCTGGTGGTGGAGGGCGAAATATGCCGTCCCTGAACATGCAATCGTGGATCAATCGTCTGAGTGTTGGATCGCAAGCTTTCGGTTTTACTTTCCTCCTGCTTTGCGTCGTGAATGGTGCGGCTGCGCAGACCATTGGTGAGGTCGAATTTGCCAGAGGCGTTGGCTTTGCGCAAACAGAAGGGCAAGGGCCTCGCACTTTGGGGAAAGGTTTACCACTGAGGCAGGGTGA
Source organism: uncultured Rhodoferax sp. (assembly GCA_963513355.1). Taxonomy (GTDB): domain Bacteria; phylum Pseudomonadota; class Gammaproteobacteria; order Burkholderiales; family Burkholderiaceae_C; genus Allorhodoferax. The sequence goes on from CAUPQG010000014.1 coordinate 132,343, forward strand.
TCGCGTCACAACCGCGGAAGGTGCTTCAGCTATTGTCCGGCTGCAAGACGGTACCAGGATGACGGTGCGGCCCAATTCGGAAATGGTGATTCAACAGTACAAGTTCAGCGAGAGCGCGCCTGACAACAGCATGGTTATGCAATTGTTGAGAGGGGGTTTTCGGGCTATTACTGGTTTGATTTCCAAGAATTCGCCTGATGCCGCCAAGGTTGTAACCCGAACTGCAACGCTGGGGATACGGGGCACAGATTTTGATGCCAGAATTTGTGCTGCTGAGTGCAAGACGGAGTCAACCAATATTGCGGAAAAAGCAAACACCAACAACGTGCAGGCTAGCGCTAAACTGGTTTCGGCTCTAGGCGAAATCAATGTGGTTGATTCAGCGGGCGTTCGCCGGCGGGTGGTTCCAGGTGGTAGCGTGTATCCCGGTGATGTGGTGGAAACCGGTTCCAGTGCAAGTGCGGTTCTCGCCTTTCGGGATGACAGCCGATTGACTTTGGGACCGATTACGCGGTTCAGGGTCGATAGTTTTGTGTTTGACGCAAACAATCCCAAGGACGGACGGTTTTTGGTGTCCTTGTTGAGGGGCTCTATGCGGGCCTTGACCGGGTTGATTGGTAAAGCAAATACTCGCAATGTAGGGTTTGCTACGCCGACCGCCACCGTTGGAATTCGGGGTACCGGGTTGGATCTGGACTGTGCGTCCGATGCAGGATGCAGCCTCTTTACCTGGCTGGGCAGCATAGAAGTTACGCAAAATGGGCAAAGTGCACTGCAGGTTTTGCAGGCTGGACAAGGGTTGTTTGTTGGGCCCAATTCGATCAGGCCTTTGAACGGGTCCACTTTGCTGAATCTGCCACGCCCGGATGGGGTGACGGTTGATACCAAACAGTTGTTTTCAGCAGACTCTGTTGATGATGGTCAGGAAGGGCTTTTTGTGTTCGTGCGCGATGGGCATATTGAGGTAGTAACTGGTCGGCAGACACTGCACTTGGGGCGCGGCGAGACGGGTTTTGCGGGCCTGGATGGCAATACTTCTCGTCCTCTGTTGACGCCCCTGTTCCTGGAGTTTGACCGTACTCCAATGCCCAACAGCAAGAACCCTTTGTTGAGCACGGTATTGGGAGAGAACCGTATCCGTGCTACCAATCAGTGCAGATAAAAAATGCGCCATAACCCGATGATTTCTAACAGTAATGCGATGGGCTTGTCTCGCGCGGCAGGCGTGGCCTTATTTGCAGCTGCTGCGGTCTGCTCGCTTGATGCCTATGCACAGGCACTGGCTCAGACCCCCGCGCCAAGTCCGTCGCCTGCCTTTGTGATCAGAGGATTCGATATCACTGGGGACAACCCACTTGCTGACGGCGAAGTGTCAAATATATTGGCACCTTATCTTCGAACTGACGCAACGATAGAGACTCTGCAGAAGGCAACTGCCGCATTGGAGGCAGCCCTCAAGGACAAAGGTTTTGCGCTCTACCGCGTGGCGCTACCTCCCCAGGAAGTTGGGCGGACAGTCACGCTGAATATCGTCAAGTTTGTGATCGGCAAGGTCACGGTAGAAGGTCGAGAGCGATACAGCGAGTCCAACGTTCGCGCGAGCGTTCCAGAATTGAAGGAGGGGACCGCGCCGAATTTTCGGACACTTGCGGTACAGACTGCCATCGCCAACGAGTCGCAGGGTAAGCAGATACAGGTTGCGGTCAAGGAGTCCGACGATGCCGACAAAATTGATGTGCGCATCCTTGTCAAGGAATCCAAACCTTGGAGCTTTTCGGTCAGTGAAAGCAATACGGGGTCCAGTTCTACAGGTAATGACCGTTTGACGCTTGCGGGGTCACACTCCAATTTGTTTGATAGGGACCACCAGGTCACTGCTGCCTATACGACATCCCTGGAGCGCCTAAGTGATGTGCGTCAGTTTGGTTTGAACTATAGGGTGCCTCTTTATGGGTTGGGTGGCGTGGTGGGTGCGAGCTTTACCCAATCGGATGTCATAGGTAACTTCGGCGCCTTCAGCAGCACCGGGGCAGGAAAGACTTTTGGGGTCAATTACAACCACTATCTGCCGCCGGATGGCGGCTACCGGGGCTATGTCAGCTTGGGCTTGGATCACAAGCAATTTGATGTGACCCGTATCAATGGATTTCCCTTGGCTGGGCAGCAAGTCCGGCTAAGCCAGCCCTTGTCGCTGGGATACTCGGCAAGGGTAGAGTCGGATGCAAGGGTGTGGGGGTATAACGTCGACATCGCCAGCAATCTTCCGGGTGGCGCAGGCAACGATGTTGCGTCCTATCAATCAGAAGATGCGCGCGTTGCTACGGCCAGTTGGAAAGTGCTGCGCGGTGGAGCAAACTTTCTGACAGCATTCGCTAACGGCTGGTTGTTTGGCGTACGTGCCCAATTCCAATACAGCACAGATGCCTTGATTTCTGGTGAACAATTTGGGTTGGGGGGCGCATCTTCCGTTCGCGGTGTGGGTGAGAGACCCTTGTCCGGAGACAGTGGCATGTTGCTTTCCACAGAAGTCACCTCGCGGGAGTTGGCACCCGGCTTACGTGTGCTGGGTTTTGTGGACGCAGGTTGGTTGAGCAATAGAAATCCCAATGGCAACCCCAAGCCCTCTTCGGATTCTCTGTCCAGTGCCGGCGTTGGTTTGCGCTATTCATTGCCCTCTATGACAATGTCTGCCGACTATGGCAGGATTGTAGGAGGCAGCACTCTGCCTTATGTCGCCGGGTCTGGTGTTCCGCAGGCTGGTGACCAAAAGCTGCATGTCAATCTTTCGGCTAAGTTTTGACACCCCGACTATTCATCGCAATTTGAGGTACCGTCGTTTATGGCAGGTTTAAAAGTGGGCTCTCCGGTGCCTCAGGCGTTAACAGTTCATGGCCAGTCGCGGGTTTTGGAGGTGAGTTTTTCCGACGGCGCGCACTTTCGCATTCCCTTTGAATTGATGCGCGTGTACTCCCCGTCCGCGGAAGTGCAAGGCCATGGCCCTGGTCAGGAGACCTTGCAGACAGGCAAACGTGATGTCGAACTAGAAGCGCTGGAACCTGTCGGGAACTACGCCGTGCAGCCGCGGTTTTCGGATGGCCACGACACGGGAATATTCTCTTGGGACTACCTGTACTTTCTGGGGTCGCAGCAAGAGCGGCTATGGCAGGACTATGCAGATCGACTCAAAGTTGCCCTTATCGACCGTGATGCCCCTATGGTGGCAAAATCGGGGCAATCCTGCTCCAGTCACTGAATGGGTCAATGCTATCAAAGCGATAGCACTAGACTCATTTTTCACGGGGCCTAGAGCTTTTTTACCCTCATTAATACTATGACAACAACACATTTCGGCTTCAAGTCGGTCGACGAAGCAGAAAAAGCACGCCATGTGCGGGGCGTTTTTGACTCGGTCGCGCCGAAGTACGATGTGATGAATGACCTCATGTCCATGGGACTTCATCGCGCCTGGAAGGCCTATACCGTCATGGTTGCCAATCTGCAGGAAGGTGACAAAGTGCTCGACATCGCGGGCGGTACCGGTGACTTGGCTCTGGCATTTTCCAAGAAAGTTGGAAATTCGGGGCAAGTGGTTCACACGGATATCAATGAGGCGATGCTCAGCACTGGACGCAATCGCTTGATCGACGAGGGCGTAGCGCTTCCCACGCTTGTGTGTGATGCTGAAAAGCTTCCGTTTGCGGACAACTATTTCAACTTGGTCAGCGTGGCGTTTGGTTTGCGCAATATGACCCACAAAGACGTTGCGCTGTCCGAGATGCACCGTGTGCTGAAGCCGGGTGGAAAGCTTCTGGTGCTGGAGTTTTCCAAAGTAGCCGCGCCACTGGAGAAGATATATGACTGGTATTCGTTCAAGGTCTTACCGAAATTAGGCAAGCTTGTTGCTGGCGATGATTCCAGCTACCAGTATCTCGCTGAATCGATCCGAATGCATCCGGGGCAAGCCGAATTGAAGACCATGATGCACAAAGGGGGTTTTGGCCATGTGGACTATCACAACCTGACGGGGGGAGTTGTGGCTTTGCATGTTGGAATCAAGTGTTGAGATTCGTGAATTCCGCGCGCATTCTCAACTTACAAGTTCCTTTGGAGTGAATATGAAAATTTGGACAGTTATTTTGGTTGCCACTTTGGCGCTGGCCAACCTTGATGCGGAGGCTGCTCGTCGGCTGGGGAGTGGCAAGTCGGTTGGCAAACAATCGTCCAATGTAACCCAGCGTGAGGCGACTCCCGCCGCTCCGGCAGCCCCTAGTCAGAGTGTGAACAATACCGCCGCCGCTGCCAAACCTGCTGCTGCTACACCGCCTGTAGCAGCCAAGCGGCCGTGGGGTGCCATGCTGGGCGGGCTCGCAGCAGGACTGGGCCTGGCTTGGCTTGCAAGCTCCCTGGGGCTCGGTGAAGCAATGGGTCAGGTGCTCATGTTTGCTCTCTTGGCGATGGTTGTAGTGATGGGCGTAGCCTGGTTTATGCGTCGACGGGCTGCTGCTTCGGCTCCTCAGGCAAGCCCCTTTGCCTTTCAAGGTGCTGGCAATACGGGTGCTCCCACCATCACCCAGGCCAAGCCCTACAGCCCTGACCATGTGGGCAATGACGCGTCCGCTCGTCCTTGGGAGCGCAGTAGCATGGCCTTTGAGGCATCGAACCCCACGGGTGGTTCAATGATCGGTTCTGCGCTGACGGGGTCGCAAAACTGGGGTATCCCTGCAGGATTCGATTCCGAAGGTTTTTTGAATGCGGCCAAAGCCAACTTCGTAACCCTGCAAGTCGCATGGGACAAGTCCGACATTCCCGCCTTGCGCGCGATGATGACTGACGCCATGTTGCGCGAGATCCAAGCGCAACTGGCCGAGCGTGAAGCGCAGTCTGGTGCCAGCCCCAACCGAACTGATGTCGTCATGTTGGAAGCCCGTTTACTGGGTATTGAAGAAACGGCAGAGGAGTATTTGGCCAGCGTTGAGTTCTCCGGAATGATCCGCGAAGAACCCTCTGCTGGACCCAGTCCGTTCCGCGAAGTGTGGAATATGAGCAAGCCAGCAAACGGTAGCCGAGGCTGGTTGGTGGCGGGTGTCCAGGCCCTGCAATAGCAGCACGGATGGGTCTGCGATGTTCGCGGCCCTGCACCCGATTCAGGGAATAATGGGGACTATGGCAACACAGTCCCCATTTTCATTGTTGGAGGGTCTCCTCCAAAACTTCAGCTTACCGTTTACGCCGCCTGCATGGGCGGTCGATGAGCTACACCGTCGTGTCGTGCTGCTGCTGAACCACGTGCTGATGCAGGAGCCCCAGGCCATGGAGCGCCTGATCCGGCAAAAAGGTCGCGTTGTACGCATCCAATGGCGTGACATGACGTTTGTGGTCACCGTCACGCCGGCTGGTTTGTTGGATGTCGCCGCTCCCAGTCAACAAACGGATCTCTCGCTGATGATTGCCGAAGAGTCTCCGCTTGCGGTGGCTGAGGACCTGTTGGCTGGCAATAAGCCTTCGGTGCGCATTGATGGTGATGTGCAATTGGCGGCCGATGTCAGTTGGCTGATTGACCATGTACGCTGGGACATAGAGGAAGACCTGTCGCGCCTGTTGGGTGATGCACCAGCACATGGACTGATGCAGGTAGCCAATGCAATGACCCAAGGTATAAGACAGTTTGCGGGTCGTTCCAGCCAGGACGTACACGGCGGATCACCTGCATGAGCCGCCTGCATCGCGGCCTTTTTATCGTCTGGGTCGTGTTTCATTACGGCCTCGATGAGCTCGCACTGAGCGGTTTTGAAAAACCCTGGTTGCGCCGGCTCACGCGCTTGCTGACACTGGGGCGCAAGCTGGACGCGCCACGTGGTCAGCGCTTGCGTCAGGCGCTGGAGCGTCTTGGCCCCATCTTCGTCAAATTTGGACAGGTGCTCTCCACGCGCCGTGATTTGCTGCCCGTGGACATCGCTGATGAGCTGGCCAAACTACAAGACCGTGTCCCACCATTTCCGTCAGAAGTGGCGGTGGCAATTATTGAGCGTTCCTTGCGCAAACCCTTGGATGAAATTTTCGTATCGTTCGCGCGCGAACCAGTGGCCAGCGCCTCCATTGCACAGGTGCACTTTGCCGTCTTGCGGGATCGCCAGGGTCAGGAGCGAGAGGTCGCGGTCAAGGTACTGAGGCCTGGCATGTTGGTTGCGATTGAAAAAGATCTGCAACTCATGCGCATGATGGCGGGCTGGGTGGACAGTATTTCATCCGAAGGCAAGCGACTGCGTCCGCGCGAAGTGGTCGCTGAATTTGACAAACACCTGCACGATGAGTTGGACCTGGTGCGGGAGGCATCCAGTGCGGCCCAATTGCGTCGCAATATGGAGAGTTTGCAACTGGTGATGATTCCCGAAATACATTGGGACTTCTGCACTACCGAGGTGATGGTCATGGAGCGCATGGTTGGCGTTCCCATCAGCCAGGTTGAGCGCTTGCGCGAAGCCGGTGTCGACATGCCCAAGCTGGCACGGGACGGCGTGACCATATTTTTTACCCAGGTCTTCCGGGATGGCTTTTTTCACGCTGACATGCACCCTGGCAATATTCAGGTCAGCCTGGACCCAAAGACGTTTGGTCGTTACATCTCGTTTGATTTTGGCATCGTCGGCACACTGACAGAGTTTGATAAGGACTACCTGGCGCAAAACTTTATTGCCTTCTTTCGCCGTGACTATAAGCGTGTGGCAGAGCTACACATCGAGTCCGGGTGGGTGCCGCGCAACACCCGCGTGGATGAACTGGAGGCTGGGATTCGCTCAGTTTGCGAGCCCTATTTCGACAGGCCGCTCAAGGAAATCTCGCTGGGTATGTTGCTGATGCGACTCTTCCAGATCTCTAGGCGCTTCCAGGTGGAAATTCAACCGCAATTGGTATTGCTGCAGAAGACGCTGCTCAATATTGAGGGTTTAGGCCGCGATTTGGACCCCGATCTGGACCTGTGGGCTACCGCCAAGCCCTTCCTCGAGCAGTGGATGCAGGGGCAGGTGGGACCTCAAAAGCTGATGGATCAGATGAAGGCGCAGGCTCCGCACTATGCGAAGTTGCTGCCAGAATTACCCATGTTGCTACACAACTTCCTGCGTGCTAACCCGGCAGACTCGAACCGGGCGATTGAAGAGCTACTGATTGAGCAGCGCCGCACCAACAAGCTTTTGCAGGGGCTGGTTTATGCCGTGATTGGGTTTGCGCTAGGCTTGGTGGTCATGCAACTGGTGATAAGGGTTCGATTGTTTTAGCTGCCAGCCTATAATTGAAGGCTTTGCAACTTGAAGCCTGAGTCATCCATCTATGCCTATATACGCCTATAAATGCGAGTCCTGCGGGTTTGCCAAGGACGTATTGCAGAAAATGTCCGATGCGCCGCTGGATGTTTGTCCAGCCTGTTCGCAACATGCATTCAAGAAGCAGGTGACCGCAGCGGGCTTCCAGCTCAAGGGTTCTGGCTGGTATGCCACGGATTTCAAAGGCGGCGGTAGCGCACAAACCAGCGTTCCCGCGCCTGCAGACGGAAGCACGGCCGCACCTGCACCAGAGGCGGCTGCGCCCAAAGCAGAGGCCACGCCAACTTCCGGGGCGGCGCCAGCCGCATCCGGGTCCTGATCGTGTCTTCCACTGAGCCGGGAGTTTCTGTGCCATTCAAAAAATACATGTTGACCGGGTTGATGGTTTGGTTGCCGCTGGCAATCACCATCTGGGTTCTGACTTGGCTCGTGAAGTCTTTGGATGGTGTGCTGGGTGGCGTGCTGTATGGCATTGCCGCGGTAGCGCCGGCCAGTATGGGGCCAGCGATTGGTCGCTTGGCCAATATCCCTGGTCTGGGCGTGTTGTTTGTGGCGACCTTTATGTTGGTAACTGGCGCCTTGGTATCCAACGTTGCCGGTCGTTGGTTGCACAAACAATGGGATGGTTTGTTCACCCGCATCCCGATCGTAAAGTCGATTTACAACAGTGTTAAGAAGGTATCCGACACCTTGTTTTCCAGTAATGGCAATGCGTTTCGCACTGCCTTGCTGATCCAGTACCCCCGAGCCGGCAGCTGGACCATTGCGTTCCAGACTGGCACCCCTACGGGCGAAGTGGCTTCTCATTTGGGTACGGAATTTGTTAGCGTATATGTTCCGACCACACCCAATCCAACCAGCGGATTCTTTTTGATGTTGCCGCGTGCGGATGTTGTAGAGCTGGACATGAGTGTTGACCAGGCATTGACCTACGTCATATCCATGGGTTCTGTTCCCCCTGCTGCGCATCTGCCGGTTAAGGCAGTGCCCAAGTCCTCTTAAATTTGCGAAACCCGCTGCCGTTTTGGTGGCGTCTTGAAAGACAGTTATGGCCATGCGTTCTCACTATTGCGGTCTGGTGACCGAAGCCCAAATGGGCGAAACCGTTTCTCTTTGTGGCTGGGTCAACCGCCGTCGTGACCACGGTGGCGTGATTTTTGTCGACTTGCGTGACCGTGAAGGCTACGTGCAGGTGGTGTGTGACCCCGACCGAGCTGACATGTTTGCTGCAGCCGAAGGCCTGCGCAACGAGTTTTGCGTGCAGATCAAAGGCCTCGTGCGCGCGCGCCCAGAAGGCACGGTCAATGATGCCCTCAAGAGCGGCAAGATTGAAGTGTTGTGCCATGAACTCGTGGTGCTCAACCCCTCGGTCACGCCTCCGTTTCAGCTGGATGACGACAACTTGTCCGAAACCACACGCCTGACCCACCGCGTGCTGGATCTGCGCCGCCCTTACATGCAGAACAACCTGATGTTGCGTTACCGCGTATCCATGGAAGTGCGCAAGTTTCTGGATGCCAATGGTTTTGTCGATATCGAAACGCCCATGCTGACCAAGTCCACGCCCGAAGGCGCACGCGACTACCTGGTTCCCAGCCGCGTGCACGATGGCCACTTCTTCGCGCTGCCCCAGTCGCCCCAGTTGTTCAAGCAGTTGCTGATGGTGGCCGGCTTTGACCGCTATTACCAGATTACCAAGTGTTTCCGCGACGAAGACTTGCGCGCCGATCGTCAGCCCGAATTTACGCAGATCGATATCGAGACTTCCTTCCTGGGCGAAGAAGAAATCCGCGATATTTTCCAGGGCATGATCAAGACGGTATTCAAGAACACCATCAAGGTCGATTTGGGCGATTTCCCGGTCATGACCTACCAGGAAGCCATGCAACGTTATGGATCCGACAAGCCTGATCTGCGCGTGAACCTGGAGTTCACCGAAGTGACCGACGTGATGGCCGATGTGGACTTCAAAGTCTTCTCCGGCGCTGCCACCATGAAGGGGGGCCGCGTGGTGGCCCTGCGCGTGCCCGGTGGCTCGGTCGAAGGCGGTGGTATCAGCCGCGGTGAGATCGATGCCTATACCGAGTTCGTCAAGATCTATGGCGCCAAGGGCTTGGCCTACATCCGTGTCAATGACCTGTCCAAAGGCCGTGATGGCTTGCAAAGCCCCATCGTTAAAAACATCCACGACAAGGCGCTCAACGCCGTGCTGGAGCGCTCGGGTGCGCAAAACGGCGACCTGATCTTCTTCGGCGCTGACAAGGCCAAGATCGTCAACGATGCCATCGGTGCCCTGCGCCTCAAGGTTGGACACAGCGATTTTGGCAAGAAGAATGGCCTGTTTGAAAAAGGCTGGCGCCCGATGTGGGTTGTCGACTTCCCGATGTTTGAGTTCGACGAAGAAGCCCAGCGCTATACCGCCACCCACCACCCCTTCACGGCGCCCAAGGATGGCCACGAAGACTGGATGGTCACTGCGCCCGAAAAATGCATCTCCAAGGGCTACGACATGGTTCTGAACGGCTGGGAAATGGGCGGTGGCTCGGTGCGTATCCACCGCGCAGACGTGCAGCAAAAAGTGTTTGATGCGCTCAAGATCACACCGGAAGAAGCCCAGCTCAAGTTCGGTTTCCTGCTGGATGCCTTGCAATACGGCGCGCCACCACACGGCGGCTTGGCTTTTGGCCTGGACCGCATCGTCACACTCATGACGGGTGCCGAATCTATCCGCGACGTGATTGCCTTCCCCAAGACCCAGCGTGCCCAGTGTCTGTTGACCCAGGCTCCGAGTCCTGTGGACGAGAAACAGTTGCGCGAGCTGCATATCCGCCTGCGCACGCCCGAGGCGGCCAAAACTGCGTAATTCGCAGCTTGGTGCACAATGAAAGGGCGCTCTGGTAGCGCCCTTTTTCATGTGCGCCCAGCATGGGCGCACTCCTGGAGGTGCAAGTCCTCCCGCGAGCTGGTCACAGTGAGCGAAGTGAAGCGCAACTGCATGCGGGCGACCGAGTGTGGGAAGGAAGCGTGGAGCATAAATTGTGAGCC
>CAUPQG010000015.1:0-132247 GCA_963513355.1 uncultured Rhodoferax sp.
AGCTCACTACCAAACAGAGAAAATTCATTATGAACAATGGCCTGTTGGTTGGCCCGAAACTTAACCTTTCGGCCCACGCGGACAAACAGCAGCAGGTTGCCGCTGCGCGGCGCTTGCTGCGTGCCGGTGGCCTCCAACGTTGAAAGTCATATATATGAGCATGCCTCGTCAATTTGATTCTCGTCCATTGGACGAGCAACTTTGGATGATAGAAAACACTTGGTGTGACACGTGCCAAGAGGCTGATCTTGGGATGACAAGCCCAATCGAGTACGAAGAGGAAGGGACAGTCTTTGTCGAAGGTAAATGCAAAAAATGTGAAGCGTTAGTAAAGAATGAAGTGCGGGTGCGCGATGTATAAGGCGACTTTTTATACGGGATTTGACACCGGCTCTTAGCGCCGGTCGATTTAGCGTTACGGCTGCTTTGGAGCGCAGTGGAAGTCTGCTGTGTGTCTGTTGCGGGCCTAGACATTCTCGGCAATACCGATCCTAAGTCCCCGTCCAGTCCAACAATTTCGTCGAAGTTCAATACTGCTTGCACTGCTAGAACTTCCCTGACAACACCACATTGACACGGTCCCCCTTGGAGTACGGCTGGTGCACCATGTCCATCGAGAAATCGGTGGCGCTCGTGACGCAGTCGCCAAACTCTTCGTGAATCAGCGCATTGATGGTGGTTGCTCTGGTGATTTAGCAACACCTGCGCCACCTACAATCACGCCCTTTGCCTGCTCCCAGCCCCCTCCTCCAAGCCATGAACATCGTCGTCAACCCCGACCTCAAAGCCTATATCGATCCCCTGACCCCCGACGAACACGACGCGCTGGAGCGCAGCCTCTTGGCAGAAGGTTGCCGGGACGCCTTGGTGCTGTGGGGTGATGTGCTGGTGGACGGCCACAACCGCTATGGCATCTGCCAAAAGCATGGCATTGCCTTCCAAACTCTGCAAAGCACACTCTTCAAGACCATGGAAGACGTCCACCTGTGGATGATTGACCAGCACCTGGGGCGGCGAAGTGTGTCGGATTTCCAGCGCGGCGTGCTGGCCTTGCGCAAACGGGAAATCCTGAATGACAGAAGGCTGCAAGCCGCGTCCGCGGCAGATCCAGACACAACGTCGCCCGCTGTTGAATCCACCTCATCGTCAACCGCTACTCCCGCGTCCACCGACCCCATGAAGAGCCGGGAAGACATTGCAAAAGTGGCGCGCCTGAGCAGCAACCAGGTTGTGTTGATCGAAAAGATCCAAAAACAGGCAACGCCGGAAGTGGTAGCCGCCGTGAAGTCCGGCACGATATCGATCAATGCTGCTGCCGCGGTTTCGACACTGCCCGAGGACGAACAAGTCGCAGCCGCATTAGGAGGAAGGGAACTGCTTCAACAAGCCGCAAAACGCGTGCGAGATACCAAGAAACGGACCAAGCGAGAAGAGCTGCAGGAGTCTGGTCCCGACACCTTGGAAGCCATGAAAACACGTATTAAAGAATTGGAAGCAGAAAACGCCAGACTGAGGGAAGAGTTGGCTGCGTTAACGGTGTAGGGATCCGGTTGGCGCACGATGCCCACAGGCCTCATTGCGGCATGCCTGTAACCCAGGCCTTGCGAATCTGCCGCCCACACTGGGCCGAGTCATACGCTCCGCCCGTGTCGACCTTGCGGGCCAAAATGCCGTAGCTGCTGCGGTTCGCGTCAATCCACGGGTAGAAGCCAAACGCACCTGGGCTGCTGAATGCACCATCACCCACGACAGGGTCGTCTTCAACCCAATGCCCTAGGGAGTAATGCCAGCTTTCATTCGCCGGTATCGGAGTTGCCAGCGCCTGACCGCTCGGGCAGGTGGCGGGATTGGTGCACACGGCATGGGTACCCAGCAGGCTTGACATTGCCAAGTCGCCATTGAGCAGCTTGCGTAGAAATCGCGCGTAACTACTGGCCGTGCTGACGGCACCACCGGCGGGCTGCGGCTGCGAATAGTCCAGACCCATGTCAGGGTCGATCTGCGAAGCCACTTCTGCCGCAAGTCCAGTATTGTTGAGCGGGCCCAGGCCAATCAGCTCAGCATGCTTTTGCATGTGGCCACCACCGTAAAAGAATTGGCCATCCGTTGTATTGGAATACACGCCGTTGGTTAAAAAGGCAGCGCAGCTACCCACGGTCTGACCGGGCGTGCAGGTTGAAAAGTTGGTATAGCCGCTGCGAAAGGTGAGAAATTTCACATCGCTGTCGCTGAGCACTCCGCCGCGCCGCTGCGCCACATACGCGCCGTACAACCACTTCGATGCCGAGGCTATGCCCATCACACTGCTGGCGGTGTAGACCGTGGCATGGGTGGCGCTGGTCACCGAGCCCGAGGCCTGTGCACCGGTCTTGTCGCCCACCTCCCAGTAAAACGGTGCGACCGCGGCGCAAAGGTTGCTGCCACTGTGTGCGGTAGTGGTCGCCGCGGCAATGCGTTGGCTGGTGCTGATGGCGCTTAGCAGTGTGTAGGTGTTGATCGTGGCGCGCACATTGTTGTACGTATTGCCTTGGAACACAACGCGGCCCAGGGTCAGCAGCTTGCTCGCTGCATCAAAGCTATCGGTCACCGGCATACTGCTGTCGATACCCAGCAGAGTGTAGGAATGGATCGTCGCCGCAACGTTGGTGTAGCTTGCACCGCCCACGGATACCGACGCCAGGGTCAGCAGATTCGTCGCACTGTCAAACGTATTGGTGGCTTGCGCACCGAGCGATACACAAAGCGATAGCGTCGCCACGGCCCAGCGCGAGTTAGGGAGGCTTCTTGTTGATTTCATGGCATGTTCTTTAGAAAAAACTATGGAGCACAAGGCGACGGCTACAGACCTGGCTGCGCAGCCCCGATGAAACCACACGTGTGTGAAGAGGCTGTAAACCCCTGGAAAAGTTATCCAAACATTGGCAACGCGGGGGCGCAATGGTGTGCCGTATAGTTTGCGGTGCACCTGATCGCATTGGAATGAATATGAACCTCGCCCACCGTGTCGCTTTCGCTCTGGTCCTCACCTCCACCGCGTGGCCGGCTATCGCTGCAGCCGACCATTTTTGGAACTGCACCACGCCCGATGGCATCAAGTACGCGGATGCCACCAAGTGCGACAAGGGGGACAGCGCGGTCAAGGTCATGAAGGGCAACAACCCAGGGGCATCAGCGGAAACCGCGCTTGTGCAGGCGACGGCAGGTGATGGCGGTGAAAGGCCTGTTGGCACAAACACCGGCGTATGCCCAACTAACCCCGACTATTGCACGCGGCCGAACTACGGTGTGACTGAAGGTTCGCCCCGCACACAGGCCATTCAACAATTCATGCGTGAAAAAGAGTGTGACTTTGCAAAACGCTTCCCCCAGCGTTGTACTCGGCTCAACTAAAAGCCTTTCTTGGCGACTTTTTTGTGGATATCGTTGACCATCATCAGGCCAGCTGAGCCGTAAAACCTGTGGTATTCAGCCACCATTTCACCCTTGATGATGACAGGGTCCGTGGCGACCAGGGTGGTTGCCTCCTCTATACCAGCAACCGCCAGCACAAACAGACCGCGCCAGCCATCCACACCATCCAGCGGACCGGCCAAAGCCAGTTTTTTCTCGCCAGCCAAACGACCCATATTGGCGAAATGACCTTTGAACATTTCATCCCGCTCGGGGCCTGCGGGCATTTTGTTGGGCCCGGTTTTTAGAATCACGAGTACATAGGACTTCATCCCACGCTCATCGGCTCCTACTTGTTTGGCCAGTTCTGCATCAAAACCAGGTGGCAAGGCCTCCACTGCGGCAGGCTGGGCATATGAGAGATGGCAGGCGAACAGAACAAGAGCGCCAAGAACGGCCTTGCTCAATCTGGCTTGCATGGAGTGCGGCATCTTTAACATCCTTAAATCGGTCGCTTGCCACGCTGTGTGGCGGCTTGGACTTGCCTATGCGCCAGGTGGCACTATAGCGCCTGTGGTCAGGCGGTGTTCTTGACCTTGAACGCCGGCATCTTCTCCGCCAGTCGCGCACCCATCTCGGCACCCAAAGCCTGCAAGCCGCTCAATGGGCGCACCATGACTTCAAACTCCACGATTTTTCCGTCGTCATCAAAGCGCACCAGGTCAATGCCCTTGAGCTGCTTGTCACCCACGCGGGCGCTGAATTCCAGCACCGCGTTCAAGCCGTCTTCCGACGCCAGTTGGCGGTGGTAGGTAAAGTCCTCGAACACTTGGATAACGGTAGACAGCGCCAGGATGAGTGCGGCCGCGGGCTGGTAGGGGTGGATCGCCATCGGTGAGCGAAACACCGCGTCGGGGTGCACGATGCTGGGCAGGTCTTGCAGGTCTTTGGTGGCGACCATGGCATGCCACTTGGCAAGGGATGCGGCAACGGCGGGCTTCAGTTGGCTGGGTGCTGGGTGCATAGAGTGCTCCGGATGGGTTGTTGATCAAACATCAAATCGTGGCGGCCAGGCGGGTGCCCTGGTTGATGGCGCGCTTGGCGTCCAGCTCGGCGGCCACATCAGCGCCGCCAATCAGATGGACCGAGCAGCCCGCGGCTTGCAGCGCGCCGTACAGCTCGCGCTGCGGCTCCTGCCCGGCGCACAGGATGATGTTGTCAACGGCGACCACCTGCTCCGTGTCACCCACGCGAATGTGCAGGCCTGCATCGTCAATCTTCTGGTACTGCACGCCGGGCGTCATACCCACACGCTTGGCCTTGAGTGAAGTACGGTGGATCCAGCCCGTGGTCTTGCCCAACTGGTCGCCCACCTTGCTTTCTTTGCGCTGCAGCAGGTGCACTTTGCGTGGCGAGGTTTCGGCATGGGCTGGCTTGATGCCGCCAGCATGGGTATAACCCGTATCGATGCCCCACTCGGCATAAAACTTGGGCGCATCCACACTGGGGCTGGTGCCCGAGTGGGTCAGGTACTCGGACACATCAAAACCAATGCCGCCCGCCCCAATGACAGCCACGTTCTTGCCCACGGCCTTGCCGTCGCGCAGCACGTCCAGATAGCCCATGACCTTGGGGTGGTCCACGCCTTCGATGGCTGGCGTGCGTGGCGTCACGCCGGTGGCCAGCACCACCTCGTCAAAACCACCGGCCTTCAAGGCATCGGCCGTCACGCGGGTGTTCAATGACACCTTGACTCCGCGCAGTTTCAACTGCCGGTCAAAGTAGCGCAGCGTCTCGTAAAACTCTTCCTTGCCCGGCACCTTCTTGGCGATGTTGAACTGCCCCCCAATCTCGCTGGCAGCATCAAACAGCTCAACACTGTGGCCGCGTTCGGCCGCGGTGACGGCAAAACTCAGCCCGGCCGGGCCTGCGCCCACCACCGCTATGCGCTTGGTCTGGGTTGCAGGTGTTATCACCAGTTCGGTCTCGTGACAGGCACGAGGGTTGACCAGGCAGGACGTGATCTTGCCGCCAAAGGTGTGGTCCAGACAGGCCTGGTTGCAGCCTATGCAGGTGTTGATCTCGTCGGCGCGGCCTTCGGCAGCCTTGCGCACAAAGTCAGGGTCGGCCAGGAACGGCCGGGCCATGGACACCATGTCGCAGAAGCCATCGGCCAGCAGTTGATCGGCCACCTCGGGCGTGTTGATGCGGTTGGTTGCCACCAGCGGAATGCCCACCTGGCCCTTGAGCCGCTGGGTCACCCAGGCAAAGGCGGCGCGTGGCACCTTGGTGGCGATAGTGGGAATGCGTGCCTCGTGCCAGCCAATACCGGTGTTGATGATGGTGGCGCCTGCCGCCTCGATGGCCTTTGCCAACTGGATCACCTCGTCCAGCGTGGAGCCGCCTTCGACCAGGTCCAATGCGGACAGACGGTAGATGATGATGAAGTTGGCTCCGACCCGAGCCCGAACCCGACGCACGATCTCGACCGGAAAGCGCATGCGATTCTCGTAACTGCCGCCCCATTCGTCGTCGCGGTGGTTGGTGCGGGCGGCGATAAATTCGTTGATCAGGTAGCCCTCAGAGCCCATGATCTCCACACCGTCGTAACCGGCGTGTTGTGCCAGTGCGGCGCAGCGCACAAAGTCTTCCACGGTCTGCTCCACCTCATCGCCGCTCAAACCATGGGGTGTATAGGGGTTGATGGGTGCCTGCAAAGCGCTGGGCGCCACCAGGTCCTTTTGGTACGAGTAGCGGCCAAAGTGCAGTATCTGCATGGCGATCTTGCCGCCTTCTTTGTGCACGGCGTCCGTCACCACGCGGTGGTGTTCGGCTTCCGCTTCAGTGGTCAGCATGGCACCGCCCTTCATGGGCCGGCCGCGCTCATTGGGCGCAATGCCGCCGGTCACGATCAGGCCAACACCGCCACGGGCGCGCTCTGCGTAAAAGGCAGCCATGCGCTCGAAGCCGTTGGGCACCTCTTCCAGGCCCACGTGCATGGAGCCCATCAGGACACGGTTTTTCAGGGTGGTAAAGCCCAGATCGAGCGGCTTCAACATATGGGGATAAGCGGTCATGGGAGTCCTTTATGCAACTGGTTGCACAATTCTAAGCAGAATCCCGTCAACTATGCAACTGGTTGCATAAAATAGAGTTTTCGCCCAAAACGCACACCCATGTCCCTGCCCCACGCCTTACTCACCGCCCTGTTGGAGCAACCCAGCTCCGGGTCCGACTTGGCGGGACGTTTTGACCGCTCCATTGGCTACTTTTGGCAAGCCACACACCAGCAGATTTACCGCGAATTGGGCCGCCTGGAAGTTGCAGGCTGGGTGGAGTCCCTGCCGCCCGAGGCGGGTCGGGGTCGCAAAAAGGTCTACCAGGTATTGCCCGCAGGCCGAGCCGAATTGGAGCGCTGGGTTGCAGAAGACCAGGACCCCAAACCCCTGCGCGACGAATTCATGGTGCGCCTGCGGGCCGAGGCCGTGGTGGGGCCCACTGGCCTGGCAGACGACATTCGCCGCCGACTGGAACTGCACCGGCAAAAGCTGGCGGTCTACCGTGCCATCGAAGAACGGGACTTTGCCCGTGGAGACCCCTCACGCAAGGCGCAGTTGCAGCACCTGGTGTTGGGTGCGGGCATCTTGCAGGAAACCATGTGGATCGAGTTTTCTGAAAGGGCGCTGGCAATACTGGACAGTTCGGGTCAGTGAACGCTATCATTGTGATAGCTGCAGATTGAATATTCTCGGGGGCTAGCACCCGGTTTTGCTAAAAAGCCCCGTTCAGGACGGTAACTGCAGATAGTGCTGGGCCAGCGTCTCAAAAGCAGCCACCTCCGGGTCCAGCCCGGTTTCTTGTTGCAGGATCTCTCCCACTCTGGTGGCCAGCGTACTGGCCAAATGGGCATCCAAAAACAGCAGGCGCGAGCGCCGGGCCAGCATGTCCTCCACCGTAATGGCGTATTCATAACGTGCCGCAAAGCGCACCATGCCCTCGGTCAAACCGTCACACAACACGGTTTGCGCGCCCGGCATAGCCAGCACGGTCGCCTGCTCTCCACCATAGGAATGCAATCCCAGTGGGCGGCAGATGGATTGGATCTGTGCAGCAGGTATGTCTGCGCCCACCAGCTTGAGATGGGTCGTAACGCCCTTGGTGCGTTTCTCCAGCAGGCCTTTGTCAGCACAGGCATCCAGCACGTCTTCGGCCATGGCCCGGTAGGTGGTCCACTTGCCACCCGTCACGGTCACCATGCCACTGCGGCTGACCATCACCGTGTGTTCGCGGCTGATTCCCTTGGTGCCGTCCCCATCATCGTCCTGGGGTTTGACCAAGGGCCGCAGGCCCACCCACACACTCTTGACGTCAGCGCGGGTCGGCGCACGCCGCAGGTATCGGGCGGACTCGTTCAGAATGAAATCGACCTCTTCCTTGAACGGTAGTGGCTCGCGTGCCAAATCGTTCCGCGGAGTGTCGGTGGTACCCAGAATGACTTTGCCCAACCACGGAACCGCAAAGAGCACCCGGCCATCGGCCGTCTTGGGTACCATCAGGGCCACATCGCTGTCCAGAAAGGAGCGGTCCACGACAATGTGTACCCCTTGGCTCGGTGTGACCATGGGTTTGGTGGCACGCTTGCTACTGGCGCCGCTGGCAGCGCCGTCTTTTTGACGCAGTTCGTCCACCCACACGCCGGTGGCATTGACCACGCAGCGGGTCTTGACCGTGTATTGCTTGCCACTCAAGGTGTCTTCACACACCAGACCGGACACCTTGCTGTCCTCATACAGCAGATGGGAAGCGCGGCAATAGTTCACCAGCAGCGCGCCGCGGCTGGCAGCCGTACGGGCCAGTGCCATGGCCAGCTTGGCATCGTTGAACTGGCCATCCCAATACTTGACGCCACCTTGCAGACCCTGCGCCAAAGCAGTGGGCAGATATTTGAGGGTTTGGTCGCGGTTCAGGAATTCGGTTTTGCCCAGACCGGCTTTGCCAGCCAGAGCGTCGTACATCTTGAGCCCAATGCCGTAGAAAGGCGTTTCCCACCATTGGTAGGAGGGCATGATGAAAGGCAGGGGTTGCGCCAGATGGGGCGCGTTGTTCAAAAGCGTGGTGCGCTCGTGCAGGGCCTCGCGCACCAACGAGATATTGCCCTGGGCCAAGTAGCGTACGCCACCATGCACCAGCTTGGTTGCCCGTGAGGAGGTGCCCTTGGCAAAGTCGTGCGACTCCACCAGCACCACCCTGAAGCCGCGGGCAGCGGCATCCAGAGCAACGCCCAGACCGGTAGCGCCCCCGCCAACAATGGCGATGTCATAGGACTGGGCTTGCGCAAGTTGGGCAATCAGTTCATCGCGCCGTGTCAAGTGGGGCTGCATGGTGGTGGGCGTTGGATAGAAAATAGGAGAGACCCCCAAAGGCAAAGGGGTCTCGTTTACAACATTAACGTACTTTGCCGTTCTTCCAGGCGTTCAGCAACGTGTTGTAGCCAATGGTTTCGCCCTTTGGCTTTTCGTTGGCCAGTTTCTTCCAAGGCGCGCCCTTGTCGCTCAGCCACTTGTCAGGGCTGCTCTTGGCGTTGAGCTTGGGTGGACAGACGGCCATGCCAGAGCGCTCAAGGCGCCCCATCACGTTATCCATCTCTTCGGCCAGGTTGTCCATGGCGGCTTGTGGCGTCTTTTCACCGGTCACAGCCACTGCCACGTTTTTCCACCACAACTGAGCGAGCTTGGGATAGTCGGGCACGTTGGTGCCAGTCGGTGTCCAGGCCACGCGTGCAGGGCTGCGGTAGAACTCCACCAGGCCACCCAGCTTGGGAGCCATGTCGGTCATGGCTTTGGACTGGATGTCAGACTCACGGATTGGGGTCAAGCCCACCGTGGTCTTCTTCAGCGACGTGGTCTTGGCTGTCACAAACTGTGCGTACAACCAGGCGGCTGCCACCTTGTCGGCGTTGTGGTCCTTGAAGAAGGTCCACGAACCCACGTCCTGGTAGCCGTTTTGCATGCCTTGCTTCCAGTAGGGGCCGTTGGGGCCGGGGGCCATGCGCCACTTGGGTGTTCCGTCTGCATTCACCACAGGCAGGCCTGGTTTGACCATGTCAGCCGTAAACGCGGTGTACCAGAAGATCTGCTGGGCAATCTGACCCTGGGCGGGCACGGGGCCGGCTTCGCCAAAGGTCATGCCAATGGCTTCCTTGGGCGAATACTTCTTCATCCAGTCGATGTACTTGGTTAGCGCATACACGGCAGCGGGTGAATTGGTGGCGCCACCACGGGCTACGGATGCACCTTGGGGTGTGCAGCCATCCGCAGAAGCACGGATACCCCACTCGTCAACCGGCTTGCCGTTGGGGATACCAATGTCGGCAGAACCGGCCATGGACAACCACGCATCGGTGAAGCGCAAGCCCAGCGAGGGATCTTTCTTGCCGTAGTCCATGTGACCATAGATCGGCTTGCCGTCGATGTTCTTCACATCGTTGGTGAAAAACTCGGCAATGTCTTCATAGGCGCTCCAGTTCAATGGCACGCCCAGGTCGTAGCCATACTTTGCCTTGAACTTGTCCTTCAGGTCCTGGCGGTCAAACAGGTCCGCGCGGAACCAGTACAGGTTGGCGAACTGCTGGTCGGGCAACTGGTACAGCTTGCCATCGGGCGCCGTGGTGAAGCTGGTACCAATAAAGTCTTTGATATCCAGACCCGGGTTGGTCCACTCTTTGCCTGCGCCGGTCATATAATCGGTCAGGTTCAAAATCTTGCCGTAGCGGTAGTGGGTTCCGATCAGGTCAGAGTCGGTGATCCAGCCGTCGTAAATCGACTTGCCGGACTGCATGGAAGTCTGCAATTTCTCGACCACATCGCCCTCACCGATCAGGTCATGCTTGACCTTGATGCCGGTGATCTCTTCAAAGGCTTTGGCCAAAGTCTTGGACTCGTACTCATGGGTGGTAATGGTTTCCGACACCACGGAAATTTCTTTAACACCTTTGGTCTTGAGCTTGGCTGCGGCGTCGATGAACCACTTCATTTCGGTCGCTTGCTGGGCCTTGGTCAGGGTTGACGGCTGGAATTCGCTGTCAATCCATTTTTTGGCTGCGGCTTCGTCAGCCCAGCCCTGGCTGGTCATGGCACAGGCCATGGCCACTGCCAATACGGAATACCTCAATTTCATCGTCAATCTCCTCAGATATCTAATAAACCCCTGATTGAAAGGCTGCTACGGCTCCAGGGGGGAAATAAGCCGGTCCTTAACTTCCAGAAAAACTTCAACCCTTGCGCATGATCAGCGCCAGCAAAACCATCGAAACCACAAAGCTGAACCAGATGGATGGATCGGCCTCCAGGCCCAGCCAGCCCGCCAGCTTGCCGCTGACGCCGATAAACGCCAGATTGACGTAGGCCGCGGACAGCAGGCCGATAAAGAGGCGGTCGCCTCGGGTTGTTTCTATGGGCAAAAAGCCCTTGCGCATGGTGGTGGGGGATTTGATCTCCCACACCGTCATGCCAACCAGCATCAGCACGATGCAGGAGAAGAACACCGCCACGGGTGTTGTCCACGCCATCCATTCGAACATCTCACACTCCTGTATCAAACGCGACCCATCGCGAAACCCTTGGCGATGTAGTTGCGAACAAACCAAATGACGATGGCGCCGGGAACAATCGTCAGCACCCCAGCGGCAGCCAGCGTGGCCCAGTCCATGCCCGAGGCAGACACCGTGCGGGTCATCGTCGCGGCAATGGGCTTGGCATTCACACTGGTCAGCGTGCGGGCCAGCAGCAGCTCGACCCAACTGAACATGAAGCAGAAGAAGGCCGCCACGCCGACACCGGCTTTGATGAGCGGCAGGAAAATCTGCACAAAAAAGCGGGGGAATGAATACCCGTCGATATACGCCGTCTCGTCAATTTCGCGCGGAATGCCGCTCATGAAGCCTTCCAGAATCCACACCGCCAAAGGCACGTTGAACAAGAGGTGCACCAACGCCACCGCAATGTGGGTATCCATCAAGCCCACCGAGGTATAGAGCTGGAAGAACGGCAACAGAAACACGGCGGGGGGCGTCATGCGGTTGGTCAGCAACCAGAAGAACACATGTTTGTCACCCAGGAAGCTGTAACGCGAGAACGCATAGGCCGCGGGCAAAGCCACGATCAGCGAAATGACCGTGTTAATTCCCACATAGATCAGGCTATTGATATAGCCCGAATACCAGGCCGGATCGGTCAGGATGGTCTTGTAGTTGTCCCATGTGAAATGCTGGGGAAACAGCGAGAAGCCGGCCAGGATTTCATTGTTGGTCTTGAAAGACATGTTGACCATCCAATAGATGGGCAACAGGGCAAACACCACATAGGCGATCATGAACAGCGATCGCTTCTGGAATTTAGGCTTAGTCATGGCCGCCCTCCTTTTCCTGGGTGCCCACTCGCTGCATCCAGTTATACAAAATGAAACACATCAGCAGGATGATCAGGAAGTAGATCAACGAGAACGCTGCAGCAGGACCCAAGTCAAACTGGCCCACGGCCTTTTGTGTGAGGAACTGCGACAGGAAGGTAGTTGAGTTGCCTGGCCCTCCCCCGGTCAGCACAAAGGGCTCTGTATAGATCATGAAGCTGTCCATGAAGCGCAGCAGCACGGCAATCATCAGCACGCCCCGCATCTTGGGCAGCTGCACATACCGAAAGACGTCCCACTTGCTGGCGCCATCAATGCTGGCGGCCTGGTAGTAGGCATCGGGTATGGAACGCAGGCCCGCATACCCCAGCAAGGCGACCAAAGGCGTCCAGTGCCACACGTCCATCAGCAGCACCGTCAGCCACGCGTGTACCGGGTTGCCGGTGTAACTGAAATCAATGCCCAGTCCCAGCAGTGCGGCGCCCATCAGACCAATGTCCGTTCGGCCAAAAATCTGCCAGATGGTGCCCACCACGTTCCATGGGATCAGAAGGGATAGAGACACAATCACCAGGGTCGCGGAAGCCTTCCAGCCCTGGGCCGGCATGGCCAAGGCCAGCAAGATACCCAAGGGCAGCTCGACTGCCAGCACCGCGAAGGAATACGTAATTTGCCGCAGCAATGCGCCGTGCAATTCTTCGTCGCGCATGATGGCGGCAAACCACTCGGTACCCACAAAAACCCGCCGCTCGGGAGAGATGATGTCCTGCACCGAGTAATTGACAACCACCATGAGCGGCAGCACGGCCGAGAAGGCCACGCAGATCAACATGGGCAGAATCAGAAACCAGGCCTTTTGGTTGACCGGCTTTGTTGTTGTGCTCATGGCACGATCTCCTCATTCTTGTAGATGCAGGTGTGTTCCCCCAACACCTTGAGCCATACGGTGTCGCCTGCCACGAGCTGGGTCGCATCACTCGGCAGCCGTGCTTTCAATGTGGTGCCTGCAAAGTCGGCGCTCAACATCACATGGGTGCCAACGTCCTGGACGCGAGAGACGGTCATCGCCAGAGCACCCTCGGCGCCTACGGCTGCCAGGCTCAAATACTCTGGTCGTATGCCCAGCTTGATGTCACCTGCCGGCAAGGAGCGCCCAGCGGGCAAGGCCAATGTGTTGCCGCCCACCTGCACACCCCGAGCATCCACCTGCCCTGCCAAAAAATTCATGCCGGGTGAGCCGATGAAATGGCCCACAAAGGTGTGACTGGGGCGCTCGAACAAATCGGCGGGTGAGCCCACCTGCACCGCACGTCCCCGCGTCATCACGACCACCTGGTCAGCAAAGGTCAAGGCCTCGACCTGGTCGTGGGTTACATAAATCAGCGTGAGTTTGAGCTCGTGGTGAATCTGCTTGAGCTTGCGCCGCAGCTGCCATTTCAGGTGCGGGTCGATCACGGTCAGCGGCTCATCAAACAGCACTGCAGACACATCTGGCCGCACCAAGCCACGACCTAGTGAAATCTTCTGCTTGGCGTCGGCGGCAAGACCGGCGGCCCGCTGGTTTAACTGGCCGCTCATTTCCAGCATTTCGGCAATCTCGCCTACACGTTTGGCGATCTGCTCTTTGGGCATCTTGCGGTTGCGCAAGGGGAAGGCCAGGTTTTCCGCCACGGTCATGGTGTCGTAAATCACCGGAAACTGGAACACCTGGGCAATATTGCGCTGCTGGGGCGATGCATGGGTCACATCACGGCCATCAAACAGCACCGTGCCTTGGGATGGCGTCACCAGGCCGGACATGATATTGAGCAGCGTAGTCTTTCCGCAGCCGGAGGGGCCCAGCAAGGCATAGGCGCCGCCGTCTTCAAATGTCATCTTCAGCGGAAGCAGCGCGTAGTCGCTGTCCTGCTGTGGGTTGGGCCGGTAGGCGTGAGCCAGATCAAGCTGTATGCGTGCCATCGATCAACGCCCTCCCGCGCGAGCCGGCGACAGCACCAGCATGCCCTGCGAATCAAACACATACACTTGCGCGGGGTTGAAATACAGTGTGACCTGGGTACCCAGTTCAAAGTAATGCACACCCGTGAGTTGCGCCACCAATTCGCCCACCAGGGTGTGCACATGCACAAAGGTGTCGGAGCCTGAAATCTCGGCCAGCTCCACCTTGCCAGGCAGAGCCACATCGCCCGGTTGCGCATGCACCCGCACAGTGCTGGCACGCATGCCCACCGTCAACTTCGGAGTTGATTTGGACGCCAGTCCCAATGCCAACAGCGGACCACCGTCGAGCAGCACGCCCTCGGGGGTCGCAGTGGCATCAAGCAGGTTCATTGGCGGATCGCTAAAAGCCCGCGCCACCCGTAACGAAGCAGGATTGTGGAAGACCTCGGCTGTAGGACCATACTGCAGCAATTCACCCGCATCCAAAACTGCTGTGTAGCCACCCAGCAGCAAGGCTTCTCCAGGTTCGGTAGTGGCATACACGACGGTGGAATTACCCGCCGCAAAGAGTGCAGTCAATTCGTCACGCAGCTCTTCGCGCAGTTTGTAATCCAGGTTGACCAGCGGTTCATCCAGCAGCATCAATGGTGCACCTTTGGCCAAGGCGCGGGCCAAAGCTACGCGTTGCTGCTGCCCACCGGAGAGTTCAGCAGGAAGCCGGTCCAGAAACATCTCGATGTGCAGTTTTTCGGCCAGCTCGCGCACCCGCTGTTCCACATTCTTTTCTCCACGCAACTTGAGAGGCGAGGCGATGTTGTCGCGCACCTTGAGGGACGGGTAGTTGATGAACTGCTGGTAGACCATGGCCACATTGCGTTCGCGCACCGGCACACCCACCACATCGCGCCCATCTACCGTCACACGGCCCGAAGTCGGAACATCCAGCCCCGCCATGATGCGCATGAGGCTGGTTTTCCCAGCCTGCGTCGCACCCAACAGCACGGTAACTGCGCCACTACGGGGCGTTATGCTCATATCGTGCAACCAGGTCTGCGGGCCAACCTTCTTGTTGATGCCTTCCAGGGTCAACTGCATCACGCCACCTTTTCTTTATGTTTTCGTCTCAATTCGAATTGAGCGATTGTTATTCTTTTGCTTTCGATTTAGCTTGGTATTTACCCTTAATACGTTCGTTTTAATTCGTTTTAAGATCCATAGCCATGGCAGCGCCAGCCAAAGGAACATTAATGAATCGACACCCCAGACTGCTTGAATTGCTTGCTTATGTGCAAACCCACGGCACGGTCTCTGTGGAGCAACTGGCCGAAACGCTGGGTGTAACCCTGCAAACGGTGCGCCGCGATGTGCAGCGCCTGGCCGACGAAGGACTACTCGCCCGCTTCCACGGGGGCGTGCGGGTGCCCAGCTCAACGATAGAGAACATTGCTCACAAGCAGCGGGAAAACCTCAATGCCGAGGGCAAAGTACGCATCGCTCGCGACGTCGCAGCCGCTGTACCCAACGATTGCTCACTGATCCTGAACATTGGCACCACGACCGAGGCGATTGCGCGGGCCTTGCTAGGCCACTCGGGCCTGCGCGTGATTACGAACAATCTGAACGTGGCCAGCATCTTGAGTGCCAACGCCAACAGCGAAGTCATCGTGGTCGGTGGTGTGGTGCGCGGCTGGGATCAGGGCATTGTGGGCGAGGCTGCGGTTGATTTCATTCGCCAGTTCAAGGTAGACATTGCGCTGATCGGTATCTCGGGAATTGAGGCAGATGGCACATTGCGCGACTTTGACTTTCGCGAGGTCAAGGTGTCACAAACCATCATTGCCCATGCGCGTGAAGTCTGGGTGGCCGCAGACAGCAGCAAGTTCAACCGCCCCGCCATGGTGGAGGTGGCCAAACTGTCGCAGATCGACCGTCTGTTTACTGATGCCCCCCCGCCCGACCCGTTCCCTGATCTGCTCAACGACGCGCAGGTGCGATACACCGTCGCGTCCGGCACAACGCCCCCATCTTTTCCCAAGGTAAACCCATGACCTATCTACTTGCCCTGGACCAAGGCACCTCCAGCTCGCGCAGCATTGTGTTCGATGCGGAGGGCCGCGTGGTATCGCAAGCCCAGCTGGAGCTGCCTCAGATCTACCCGCAACCAGGATGGGTTGAACATGACCCGCAGGAGATCTGGCGCAC
The DNA here is from genome assembly GCA_963513355.1 of uncultured Rhodoferax sp. Taxonomy (GTDB): domain Bacteria; phylum Pseudomonadota; class Gammaproteobacteria; order Burkholderiales; family Burkholderiaceae_C; genus Allorhodoferax. Next base: position 15,940 of record CAUPQG010000015.1, read on the forward strand.
GCAGCTGGCCACGGCCCGCGAGGCATTGCTCAAAGCGGGCATAGAAGCCAGCCAAGTGCGGGCCTTGGGCATTACCAACCAGCGTGAAACCACCGTGGTTTGGAACCGGAAAACTGGCATGCCCATACACCACGCCATCGTGTGGCAAGACCGCAGAGCCGAACCAACCTGCGTGACCTTGCGCGAGCGGGGTCTGGCCGACACCATTCAAGCCAAGACCGGCCTGCTGGTGGATGCCTATTTTTCAGGCACCAAACTGAAATGGATACTGGACAACGTGGCCGGCGCACGGCAGCAGGCTGCCAACGGCGAGCTGGCCTTTGGCACGGTGGACAGCTGGTTGATCTGGCGACTGACGAACGGAACGGTGCATGCGACGGACGTCAGCAATGCATCCCGCACCATGCTGTTCAACGTGCACACCAACCAGTGGGATGCGGAGCTACTACAGGCATTGGACATTCCGCAAAGCCTGCTGCCCGCAGTGAAACCCTCCAGTGCCGAGTACGGCGAAGTAGCGCCCGATTTGCTGGGCCATGCCATTCCCATCGGCGGCGTGGCGGGCGACCAGCAAAGTGCCTTGTTCGGCCAGGCCTGCTTCAAGGCGGGCATGGTGAAAAACACCTATGGAACCGGTTGCTTCATGCTCATGCACACGGGCGGCAACTTCCAGACATCCCACAACGGACTGATCACCACGAGTGCGGCGCAGGCTACAGCCAATACCGAATTCGCCATTGAAGGCAGCGTGTTTGTGGGCGGTGCGGTCGTCCAATGGCTGCGCGATGGTTTGCACGCCATACAGGCCAGCGGCGAAGTGCAGGCGCTGGCACAAAGCGTGCCCGATTCGGGTGGTGTGATCGTGGTGCCCGCCTTTACCGGACTGGGTGCGCCCTACTGGAAGCCGGACGCACGCGGCACCATCACGGGCCTTACGCGTGGCACCTCCGTGGCCCACATCGCGCGGGCATCGCTGGAAAGCATTGCTTACCAGAGCGCAGCGTTGCTGCAGGCCATGGGCCGTGATGTGGCTGAAGCGGGTGGCGCAACCGTGTCGGAACTCAGGGTGGACGGCGGCGCTTGCATCAACGACTTGCTGATGCAGTTCCAGGCGGATCTGCTGGGCATTCCAGTCGTACGGCCCGCGGTCATTGAAACCACTGCTTTGGGCGCAGCGTATCTGGCGGGGCTTACCGTGGGCGTGTACAAAAGCACGGACGAGCTGTCGGCGCTGTGGCGCTCCGAGCGGCGCTTCCTGCCCACGCTGGAACGGTCACGGGCACAGGAACTGATGGAACGCTGGGAGCATGCGGTCCGCCAGACCGTGCTGTAGCCTACTTCCCGCCCAGCCCCATGGCGCGGGTGATGACCTCTTTCATGATTTCATTGGTGCCACCGTAGATGCGCTGCACACGGGCATCGGCATAGGCGCGGGTAATCGGGTATTCCCACATATAACCGTAGCCACCAAACAGTTGCACACACTCGTCCATCACCTTGCACTGCAGGTCGGTGGTCCAGTACTTGGCCATACTGGCCGTGGCGGTGTCCAGCTTGTCCTGGCAGATCAGCTCGCAACACTTGTCGACGAACACGCGGGCCACCTGCACCTCGGTCTGCAGCTCGGCCAGTGTGAAGCGCGTGTTCTGGAAGCTGGCGACCGGTTGGCCAAAAACCTTGCGCTCTTTCACATAGTCCACGGTCCAGTCAATCGCGGCCTGAGCCGCCGCAACCGCTGAAATGGCGATCTGCAGGCGCTCCCACGGCAACTGCTCCATCAGGCAGATAAAGCCCTTGTTTTCATAGGCGGCGCCGCCCAACAGGTTTTCTGCCGGAACCCGCACATTGTCAAAAAACAGCTCGGACGTGTCTTGCGCCTTCATGCCCATCTTCTTCAGGCGTTTACCTACCGAGAAGCCGGGCATGCCGCGCTCCACCAGCAACAGGCTGGTGCCCTTGCCGCCCGCTGCCGGGTTGGTCTTGGCAACGACCACGACCACATCCGCATGCCAGCCATTGGTGATAAAGGTCTTGCTGCCGTTGAGCAAATAGCTGCCGTCTGGCTGTTGGATGGCGGTGGCCTTGATGCCTTGCAGGTCTGAGCCCGCGGCGGGTTCACTCATGGCAATGGCACCGATCATTTCGCCAGTGGCCATCTTGGGCAGGTAACGTGCCTTTTGTTCGGGTGTGCCATAGTGCAGGATGTAGGGTGCCACGATCTCGCTGTGCAGGCTGTAGCCAATGCCGGTACACCCCGCGCGGGCAATCTCTTCAAACTGGATCACCGAGTACAACTTGTCGGCCTCGGAGCCACCGTATTCCTCCGGCATGCTCATGCACAAAAAACCGTTTTCGCCCGCCTTGGTCCATACCGCGCGGTCCACATAGCCCTGCTCTTCCCAATCTGCGTGGAATGGTGCTATTTCTTTCTCCACAAAGCGGCGGAAGCTGTCACGAAAGGATTCATGGTCGGAGGAGAAAAGGGTTCTATCAATCATGGCGCACCTTGGAGATGGGAGGTAGTATTTTTACAAAGCAAATGCTTGGCAAAAAGAATATACTGCAATTTCACTGAAAACCGGAGAACCCCCACCATGACCGAAGCATTTGTGTTTGACGCCATCCGTACCCCACGTGGCAAGGGCAAGAAAGACGGAAGCCTGCACGAAGTCAAGCCCGTGACCCTGTTGGCCGGCCTGCTGAGCGACCTGCAGCAACGCAACCCGTTCGATACAGCCTTGGTCGACGATGTGGTCTTGGGCGTCGTGTCCCCCGTAGGCGACCAGGGCTCGGTCATCCCCAAGGTGGCGGCCTTGAAGGCAGGCTGGGACTTCCGGGCGTCTGGCGTGCAGATCAACCGCTTCTGCGCCTCGGGCCTAGAGGCGGTGAACATGGCGGCGCAAAAGGTGCGCTCAGGCTGGGAAGACCTGGTGGTGGCTGGCGGCGTAGAGAGCATGAGCCGTGTGCCCATTGGCTCGGACGGCGGCGCATGGGCCATGGACCCGGAGACCAATTCACAAACCGCCTTTGTGCCCCAAGGCATTGGTGCCGACCTGATCGCCACGCTGGAGGGCTTTAGCCGCGCCGATGTGGATGCCTATGCCCTGGAATCCCAGCGCCGCGCCGCTGCCGCCCAGGCTGCTGGCTTCTTTGACCGGTCGGTCGTTGCTGTTAAAGACAGCCTGGGTCAGGTCATCTTGGGCAAAGACGAATTCATCAAGCCCAACACCACCCTGGAGGGCTTGGCTGGCCTCAAGCCCGCGTTTGAACAGATGGGTGGCATGGGCTTTGACCAGGTCGCCCTCACACGTTACCCGCAGGTGGAGCGCATCCACCACGTGCACCATGCGGGCAACTCTTCGGGCATCGTCGATGGCGCAGCCGCCGTGCTGATTGGCAACGAGGCCGCTGCCAAGGCCCATAACCTGACACCGCGCGCGCGCATCGTCTCCACTGCGCTCAGCGGGGCCGACCCCACCATCATGCTGACCGGCCCCATGCCGGCAGCCCGCAAGGCACTGGCCAAGGCCGGGCTGACGATTGACCAGATTGACCTGTTTGAAGTGAATGAAGCCTTCGCCGCCGTGGTGATGCGCTTCATGAAAGAGATGAATGTGCCGCACGACAAGGTGAACGTGAACGGCGGCGCCATCGCCATGGGCCACCCCTTGGGTGCCACTGGCGCAATGATTTTGGGCACCCTGATCGACGAGTTGCACCGGCGCAAGCTGCGCTACGGCATGGCGACCCTGTGTGTGGGTGGTGGAATGGGAATAGCGACCATTGTGGAACGCCTTTAAGCCAAATCGGCCTCCAGCCCCCGAGAAATATACCCAATATGCTCCTAATTCAATAGCACCATGAAAACCATCCAATACTCCCTGGAAAATATCGACGGCAAGGGCATCGCCACCATCACCTTCGACGAGCCCAACTCCCCCGTCAACACCATGTGTATGCAGTGGCAGGACGACATGACGGACCTCGCGGCAAAGGTGCTCAAAGACAAGGACGCCATCCACGGCATCCTGCTGGTGTCTGCCAAGCCCACCTTCTTCGCCGGCGCTGACCTCAAAGGCACCATGCGCCTCAAGCCCAGCGACGCCCCCGCCATTTACGCCGAGATCGAACGCCTGAAGAAAAACTTCCGCACGATCGAAACCTTGGGCAAACCGGTGGTCAGCCTGATCAACGGCACAGCACTGGGCGGCGGCTGGGAAGTGGCGCTGGTGGGCCACCACCGCATCGCCATTGATGACCGTAAGATCCAGTTGGGCCTGCCCGAGGTAACGCTGGGCCTGTTGCCCGGTGCCAGCGGTGTGACCAAGATGACCCGACACCTGGGCCTTATGGGTGCTCAGCCCTATTTGGTGGAAGGCAAGATCTTTTCCCCATCCGAAGCCAAGGGCCTGAACCTGGTACACGACCTGGTCGCACCCGGTGAGAACGCAGCCGCTGAAATGAAGGCCAAGGCCCTGGCCTGGATTGCAGCCAACCCCACGGCACAGCACCCCTGGGAGGCCAAGGGCTACAAGGTGCCTGGGGGCCTGCCCTCCAACCCGGCAGTCGCACAAATGCTGCCCGTGGCGCCCGCCATGATCAAGAAGCAGACCCGCGGCCTCTACCCCGCGCCCGAGGCCATCATGGCCTGCATGGTTGAAGGCCTGCAGGTGGACTTGGAGACCGCGCTGCGCATTGAGAGCCGCGCCTTGGCCAAGCTGATGACCGGCACCAACGCCAAGGCCATGATCAACACTTTCTTCTTCAACCTCAACGCCATCAAAAGTGGCCAGAGCCGGCCCAAAAAGGTGGCGCGCTTCAAGCCGGCCAAGGTGGGCCTGCTGGGTGCCGGCATGATGGGCGCGGGCATTGCCTACGCCCAAGCCACCAAGGGCATTGCCACGGTGCTTAAGGACGTAAGCCAGGAAAAGGCCGACCAGGGCAAGGGCTACACGGCCAAGCTGACCCAGGCACGTGTGGACAAGGGTCGCATGACAGCCGACGAACAAAAGACGGTGCTGGACCGCATCCATGCTACCGGCGCGGTGGCCGACCTGAAGGACTGCGACCTGATCATTGAGGCCGTGTTTGAGAACCGCGAGCTCAAGGCACGCGTGACCAAGGAATCCGAGCCGCTGTTGGCGCCCCAAGGCTTCTTTGCATCCAACACTTCCACCTTGCCCATCAGTGGCTTGGCGACCGCCAGTGCCGCGCCGGAGAAATTCATCGGCATCCATTTCTTCAGCCCGGTAGACAAGATGAAGCTGGTGGAGATCATCCGTGGCAAGCAGACAGACGACGAGACAGTGGCCCGCGCCTTTGACTACGTGCAGGCCATCGGCAAGATGCCCATCGTTGTCAACGACTCGCGCGGTTTCTTCACCAGCCGCGTGTTTGGCACCTTTGTCATGGAAGGCGTGGCCATGGTCGGCGAAGGCATACCTGCTGCTGCGGTGGAAAACGCTGGCATCCAGTGCGGCATGCCGGTAGGCCCCTTGGCCGTGCTGGATGAAACTGCGCTGACGCTGAGCCTGCATGTCATGGACCAGACCCGGGCGGACTACGAGGCCGAGGGCAAGACCTATACACCCTCGCCAGGAGAACTGCTGGTAGCCGACATGGTGCGCAAGCACGAGCGGCCGGGCCGCGCGGGCGGTGGTGGTTTCTACGAATACCCCTCTGAGAAAGGTGCGAAAAAGTTCCTATGGCCCAGGTTGAAGGACCTGTTCGAGAAGCCGGACGCCGAGTGGAACATCACCGACCTGAAGGATCGCCTGCTGTACCGTCAAGCGGTGGAGACCGCACGCTGCCTGAGCGAAAACGTTCTGACCACGGTGCACGATGCCAACATCGGTTCTATCTTTGGCATCGGCTTCCCGGCCTGGACCGGAGGTGCCATGCAGTTCATCTACGGTATGGGCATTGAAACCTTTGAGGCACGTGCAGCCGAACTGGCTGCGCGCTACGGTGCGGGCTTTACACTGGACGATGCTGTAAAAGCCGCGATCCGCCAACACCAACCGCAATACTAAGGACTACACCCCATGCTCGCCAGCCTGCTGAGACGTTTGATTTTTATCCAAGCGGCGGCGGGCGCAATCGTAGGTTTCATGCTGCACAGGCTGTCAGGTACAACACCCTGGAGTCCTTTGTTTGGTGCACTGCTCGCGCCCTTGCTGACCACATTGCTGGCGAACCTGGTGACTGGACTGAAGTCCAAGGCCCGAGGTGAACCTTTAGGCGCCTGGCTCCGTGCGGTGTGGGGGGAGTTTTGGGCCAGTGTGCTGATTTTCATATTGCGCCAGCCCTGGACTGCTGAAACACCCCACATCCTGCCCGCCACAGGCACCACTGCGCAAATTCCCGTTGTTCTGGTGCATGGTTATGTGTGCAACCACCGGGTGTGGGACACCCTGGCGCAGGGCTTGCGTGCCCAAGGACACACGGTGCTGGCTGTGAACCTGGAGCCCTTGTTCACCTCCATCGACAAGTATGTGATGCCCATTGAAATCGCTGTGATGGAGTTGTGCCAGCAAACCGGCGCATCGCAAGTGGCCCTGGTCGGCCACAGTATGGGCGGGCTGGCGATACGGTCTTGGATGCGCACCTGCGGCGTGGAGCGGGTCGCACGGGTTGTAACGCTGGGAACACCCCATGCAGGTACCCAAATTGCTCCTGGCACACGTACGCCCAATGGCAAACAGATGGGCTGGCAAAGTGCCTGGTTGGCAGAGCTGGCAGCCAGCGAAACCGACTCCGTGCGTTCGCGCATGTCCATCGCCATTACAGCGCAGGACAATATCGTCTACCCCCAACGGGCCCAGGTCATGACCGGCGTGGAAACCAGGGTCTTTGATGGCATGGGACATTTGCAAATGTGCCTGGACCGCTCGGTCCGGGAGTGGGTCTATGCGCAGTTAAGCGGCCTGATCCCCACCGCCAAAGGAGCAACAACATGACCGAACTGGTAGTGCGCAGACTGCTGATCGACCTGGCCGAACCTATTCCTGCCCGGTGGAATGGGGGTGATGCCTTTCGGTCTGCATTCTTCAATGCGCTTTCCATGAGTTTCCCGGTAGGAGAGCAGTACTTCATGGACTCGGTGCGCGCCGGACTCAAGGCCTTGCCCGAGGAGAAAAAGACTGTGTTGGCCACCGAGGTGCAGGGGTTTGTGGGTCAGGAAGCCACCCACCGGCGCATCCACGCATTGTTCAACGGCCATCTGGAAAAACTGGGCTTCAACAACGTGCTGGAGCGGCGTGCCGCCAAACGCATACGCGACAACGCACACCTGGACGTGCGCCTGCATGTGGCCGCCACCGCAGCCACCGAACATTTGACTGCCATGTTTGCCGACTGGATGTTTCGCCACCCCGAAGCCCTGCAAGGTGCCGAGCCCCGGCTGCAAATGCTGTGGATGTGGCATGCCTCCGAAGAGGCGGAACACTGCAGCACGGCCTTTGATGTCTACCGGGCCCTGGGTGGCTCCGAACAGTGGCGCCTGCGCCTGTTGCACTACATCACCTGGACTTTTGCTGCAGACATCACCCGCCAAACGGTGCGCAATCTGTGGCACGACGGAAGCCTGTTTCGGCTAAGCACCTGGAAAAGCGCCTTCACGCTGCTGTTCGCCAAGGACGGCATGGTGCGAGGCAACGCGGCGGTGTGGCGTGCCTACAAATCACCCAGCTTTCACCCCCGCCAGCAGGACACCTCGTTGTCGCTGCGATGGCTGCAGTACAACCGCGAACACTATACAGTTGTAGGACAAACAGCTTAAACACCACCCGACCATGCAAGCACTCAGCCCCACCGATTCCGCATTCTTGTGGATGGAGACACGCAACCAGCCCATGCATGTCGCGGGCTTGAGTATTTACACCCCGCCTGCGGGCTCCGGGCCAGATTACGTCAGCCAGTTGCTGGCCCAGTGGAACCAGCACACGAAGGCATTGGCGCCTTTCAATTTGCGCCCCGTATTGCGCATGGGCCTGTGGTACTGGGAGGAAGACAAAGAGTTCGAACTGGACTACCACCTGCGCCACTTGGCCCTTCCACAACCGGGGCGCATCCGCGAGCTGCTGGCCATGGTCTCACGGCTGCATGGCAACCTTCTGGACCGCAACCGCCCACTGTGGGAGATGTATGTCATTGAAGGCCTGCCGGGCGGCCGTTTTGCGACCTACTCCAAGATGCACCATGCCCTGATTGATGGCGTCACCGGTGCCCGCATGGCCGCCAACGCCATGAGCACCAACGCCACTGACACCAAAGCCCCCATTTGGGCGATGCCCTTTGGCCAACACCCCACGTCGCGCGCCAAATCTGCACCACCGAACTGGCTGGAACAATTGGGCAATGCAGCCAAGGCCGGCAAAGACATCCTGCCAGGCATCGGTAGCGGGCTATGGGACATCGTGCGCCCAGCGGACGAAGAAACCGTGGGTGCCCTGCCCTTTCAGGCACCGCCCACGCCTTTCAATGTGGAGATTTCGGGCTCGCGCCGGTTCGCGTCACAGTCGTATTCTCTGGCCCGTTTCAAGAAGATTGGTGAGGCTGTAGGCGCTACCGTCAATGATGTGACACTAGCCATTTGCGCAGGGGCCCTGCGCGAATACCTTATCGCGCAGAACAAGCTGCCCAAAAAACCACTGGTGGCCATGGTACCGGTGTCGCTGCACGGAGAAACCACAGCCGGCGGCAACCAGGTTTCACTACTGCTGGCCAGTCTGGCGACACACATCGCCGATCCACTGAAGCGCCTGCAACGCATTGTGGAATCCACCACCCACGCCAAAGACAGGCTGACCAAAATGCCACGCCTGCAAAAGATGGCGCACGGCATCACCTCCATCTCTCCGCTGGGCGTGGGCATCGTCACCGGCACAGCGGAAAAACATCCCCTGTTCAACCTGGTCATCTCCAACGTGCCCGGCCCGCGGGACACTCTGTTCCTCAACGGTGCCCGGCTGGATGAGGCCTACCCAGTGTCCATTCCCACGCACTACCTGGCGATGAATATCACCATCAGCAGTTATGGCGACAACCTGGGGTTTGGCTACATCGCCTGCCGCCGTTCGGTACCGGCCCTGCAGCGTATGCTGGACTACACGCAGAACGCGATCATGGAGCTGGAAGCCGCGCTGGGCATTGCCGAAAAACCCGTGGCCAAGAAAACCCGCAAGAAAAAAGCCGCAAACTAGTGCGGCTTTGAACCGGGGCAAGCTTCCAGCGGGCCGCCCCAAGGGGTCATGAGCAGGGTCCTATGCCACCATGCCCATCTCGGCGTTGCTCAACAGGGCTTCCATGTTCATGACGATCAACATGCGCTCCCCCACATGGGCCAGGCCCAGGATGAAACGGGAGTCAATGGCCGACTCAAACTGCGGTGCCGGCTTGATCATTTTGGAATCCAGCGTCACCACGTCAGAGACGGCGTCCACCACAGCACCGGTGACTGCACCTTTAAGCTTGAGAATGATCACAACGGTGAATTCTGTGTAATCCACTTTGTCGATATTGAGCTTCATGCGCAAATCAACAATCGGCACGATCACACCGCGCAGATTGATCACACCCTTGATGAAGCTCGGGGAATTGGCCATGCGCGTAGGCTCTTCGTAGGAACGAATTTCCTGTACACGCATGATGTCGATGGCGTAGTCTTCCTCGCCCAGCCGTAACGTCAGATACTGGCCCGAATCAGCCGTGGCAGCACCTACCGCAGGGGCTTTTTGATCAAAGGATGGCGAATTCGGTGATGTTTGCATGGCGACTTCCTTAATTCAGAAAAGCCAACTTTCGCTCAAACGCTAGGTTGCTCAAACAATCATACACGCCAGCGCGGGGCCATCGCGGGTAAAAAATGGACCAACAGCCACCACCGAGGCTGTTGGTCGACTGCAGTTACGCTGATTGCTGCTTGTTGTAATTGGCTATGCCGTCCATGATTTCTTTCTTGGCGGCATCGGGGCCTTCCCAGCCCTGCACCTTGACCCACTTGCCTTCTTCCAGGTCTTTGTAGTGTTCAAAGAAGTGGGCAATGGTCTTGAGGCGGAAAGGATTCAGGTCTTCGGGCTTCTTCCACTGGCTGTACAGCGACAAAATCTTGTCGATGGGCACGGCCAGCACCTTGCCGTCTTCACCCGCTTCATCGGTCATCTTCAGAATGCCAATGGCACGGCACGGCACCACTACACCAGGAATCAGGGGTACGGGTGTGATCACCAGCACGTCCACCGGGTCACCGTCGCCAGAGATGGTCTTGGGCACATAGCCGTAGTTGGTGGGGTAATGCATGGCAGTGCTCATGAAGCGGTCCACAAAAATGGCACCGCTTTCTTTGTCCACCTCGTACTTAACTGGGTCTGCATTCATCGGGATCTCGATGATCACGTTGAAGGATTCGGGGGCGTTTTTGCCGGGGGTGACTTTATCAAGGGACATGGGGACTCTCTAGGCTATAAAAAATGGGCTATACGAAAGCTGGTAAGCGGTCAGTATTTACCCTCATTTTACTGACTCGACTCTTGCTATTCACGAAATCGCCTTTTTTTCACGTTACATTCCGCTCGTTGGCCAATCATCTCCGTGACGCTCTGTTGGGCTGGAGCTTAGAGGAAGCAACGCAGTGGGGGCATCATCACTAGCGTTGCCCCCTCCTTAGCGAAACAACAATAGAGGAGATGTTTATGACAGGCAACTCAGCGCTGATTCTGGCGCTCGTCTGCGGGTTCATTGCCGTAGCCTACGGCTTCTGGGCTCGTAGCTGGATACTTTCCCAAGACGCTGGCAATGCGCGGATGCAAGAAATTGCAGCCGCCATCCAGACCGGTGCGGCCGCCTACCTTGCGCGGCAGTACAAGACCATTGCCATGGTGGGCGTGGTGCTCACCATTCTGATTGGCATGTTCCTGGATCCCTTGAGCGCGGTCGGCTTCGTCGTAGGCGCCGTCTTGTCCGGAGCCTGCGGCTTCATTGGCATGAATGTATCGGTGCGCGCCAATGTGCGTACTGCGCAGGCTGCCACCAAGGGTATTGGACCCGCACTGGACGTCGCTTTCCGCGGCGGAGCCATCACCGGCATGCTGGTGGTGGGACTTGGCCTTCTGGGCGTAACTGGCTTTTACTGGTACCTGGTTCCAGACGGCATGGTGACGACGGCCAAACTCAACCCGCTGATCGGTTTTGCCTTTGGCTCCTCGCTGATCTCCATCTTCGCGCGCTTGGGTGGCGGCATTTTCACCAAGGGCGCAGACGTGGGTGCGGACCTTGTAGGCAAGGTTGAAGCTGGCATCCCGGAAGATGATCCGCGCAACCCTGCTGTTATTGCCGACAACGTGGGCGACAACGTAGGCGACTGCGCCGGTATGGCCGCCGACCTGTTCGAGACCTATGCGGTAACCTTGATAGCTACTATGGTTTTAGGAGCACTACTGGCAAGCAGTGCGGGGGCTACAGCAGTTTTATACCCCTTGGTGTTGGGTGCAGTATCGATTGTGGCCTCCATCATTGGCTGCTTTTTTGTCAAGGCATCGCCTGGCATGAAAAACGTGATGCCCGCGCTGTACAAAGGGCTGGGCATTGCCGGTGTGTTGTCGCTGATCGCGTTTTACTTCGTCACACAGTCCATGTTTCCCGCAGCCATCACTTTGACCGATGGCCACGTGATCACTTCAGGTAGCCTGTTTGGCGCCTGCACCGTGGGTCTGGTGCTCACCGGCGCTCTGGTATGGATCACCGAGTACTACACCGGCACCCAGTACGCCCCGGTGCAGCATATTGCCCAGGCATCGACTACTGGTCACGGCACCAACATCATTGCCGGTCTGGGCGTTTCCATGCGTTCAACCGCGTGGCCTGTAATCTTTGTCTGCGTGGCCATCTACACCGCCTTCAGCCTGGGAGGCCTGTACGGCATCGCCATTGCAGCCACATCCATGCTCAGCATGGCCGGCATCGTGGTTGCACTGGACGCCTATGGACCCATCACCGACAACGCAGGTGGTATCGCCGAGATGTCTGAATTGCCAGCCAGCGTGCGCGACATCACTGACCCGCTGGACGCGGTGGGCAACACCACCAAGGCAGTGACCAAGGGCTACGCCATCGGCTCTGCGGGCCTGGCAGCACTGGTACTGTTTGCCGACTACACCCACAAGCTGGATGCGTTTGGCAAACACATCACCTTCGACCTGAGCGACCCCATGGTCATCATTGGTCTGTTCATCGGTGGCCTGATCCCCTACCTGTTTGGAGCGATGGCCATGGAGGCCGTAGGTCGCGCCGCAGGCTCGGTGGTGGTTGAAGTGCGTCGTCAGTTCAAGGAAATCAAGGGCATCATGGACGGCTCGGGCAAACCCGAATACGACACTGCCGTAGACATGTTGACCACCGCAGCCATCAAGGAAATGATGATCCCGTCGTTGCTACCCGTAGTGGTTCCCATTGTGGTGGGTCTGGCACTGGGACCAGCTGCACTGGGTGGCCTGTTGATGGGCACCATCGTGACCGGCCTGTTTGTCGCTATCTCCATGTGTACCGGCGGTGGCGCATGGGACAACGCCAAGAAGTACATCGAAGACGGGCACCATGGTGGCAAAGGCTCTGAGACCCACAAGGCTGCAGTGACCGGCGATACGGTGGGCGACCCCTACAAGGACACGGCAGGCCCTGCCATCAACCCGCTGATCAAGATCATCAACATCGTGGCTCTGCTGATCGTGCCACTGATGATGAAAATCCACGGCGGCTGATTTCTTACTCCGCTCACCGGTCCGCCAAAGGGCCGATCTGAGGCGAAAAAGCCCGCGCAAGCGGGCTTTTTTCATAGGCGACAGCCAAGACCGCGCCAACGAGGGACAATAGCGCACCATGTCAGAACGTTTCAGTCCCAAAGTAGTTCCTCTGGTCGATCTGCGTTCGGGGACACTGCCAATCCCGACCGCGGCGAGCTTGCCCGACGGGCGTTTGGTGGCCAATGGCCTACTGGCCGACACCTTGGGCCGCAGTCTGCGTGACCTGCGCATCAGCGTTACGGACCGCTGCAATTTCCGCTGTGCGTATTGCATGCCCAAGGAAATATTCGACAAGGACTACACCTACCTGCCGCATGCTTCGCTGCTGAGCTTTGAAGAAATCGTTCGCATTGCGCAACAGTTCATCAACCATGGGGTGCAAAAAATCCGGCTGACCGGTGGCGAACCCTTGCTGCGCAAGAACATCGAAATTCTGATTGAAAAGCTGGCCGCACTACGCACCGTAGACGGAACACCACTGGATCTCACGTTGACCACCAACGGTGCTTTATTGGCACGCAAAGCCCAGTCACTCAAGAATGCGGGCCTGCGGCGGGTAACGGTGAGTCTGGATGGGTTGGACGATGCCGTTTTTCGCAGCATGAACGATGTCGATTTTCCGGTTGCCGACGTGTTGGAAGGTATCCATGCCGCGCAGGCCGTAGGGCTTGGGCCAATCAAGGTCAACATGGTTGTCAAACGGGGCACCAATGACCAGGAAATACTGCCCATGGCCCGCCACTTCAAAGGCACTGGCATGGTCTTGCGTTTTATCGAATACATGGATGTAGGAGCGACCAACGGTTGGCGCATGGACGATGTGGTGCCTTCAGCCGAGGTGATCCAACGCCTCCAACGCGAACTTCCACTCATCGCCCTGGCGCCCTCGAGTCCGGGAGAAACGGCACAGCGATGGGGATTTGCTGACGCCGCGGGGCGCCATGACCAGAAGGCCGGGGAAATTGGTGTCATCAGCAGCGTGACCCAGGCCTTTTGCGGCGACTGCAACCGCGCACGCCTGACGACCGAGGGGCAGCTGTACCTGTGCCTGTTTGCGAACCAGGGATATGACCTGCGCAGCCTTGTCAGAGGGACAGCAAGCGATGCGGATCTGGCCAACGCCATTGGACACATTTGGCAGGGCCGCAGCGACCGCTATTCAGAACTGCGTGGCGCCATGGCTCCCGACACCAGCGGTGGCGCACGTCGCGTGGAAATGAGTTACATCGGCGGCTGAGCGGCGCACTGCGACCGCCACGTCCCCTTCACTCAACCCGCGCTTGCTTCACGTATCTCCGGTGTTGTGATCGGACCCTGTCCGCTGTAACGGTCCAGGGCCAGATAAATGACCGGTGTGATGTAAAGCGTCACCGCTTGCGAGAACACCAGACCACCCACTACGGCCAGGCCCAGGGGCTGGCGCAACTCGGCCCCTGCCCCGATACCCAAGGCAATGGGCAACGCACCCATCAGCGCTGCCAAGGTGGTCATCATGATGGGGCGAAAACGCAGAACACAAGCTTCATGGATCGCCTGCTGCGGCGTCATTCCGTGGTGACGTTGGGCGTCCAGCGCAAAGTCGATCATCATGATGGCGTTCTTCTTCACGATGCCAATCAACAACAAGATACCGATCATTGCGATCACCGTGAGGTCCTGGCCAAACAGCATCAAGGTAGCTAACGCTCCCACGGCTGCTGACGGCAAGCCCGCCAGAATGGTCAAGGGATGGATGTAGCTTTCGTACAGCACACCCAGCAACACATAGATCACCAACAGCGCGGAGATGATCAGAATGGCCTGGCTCCCTTGTGAACTCTTGAACACAGCGGCTTCTCCGCCATAGGTAGTAATGACCGAACTGGGCAGGTTGATGTCAGCTTTGGCTTTGTCAATCCGCGCCGTTGCGTCACCCAGGGCAGTACCAGGGGCCAGATTGAAAGACACGGTAACGGCCTGCAGCTGTCCGACGTGGTTGATCGATGTGGGCCCCACCGTCCGACTCACCTTGGTGAAGGAAGACAGCGGTACCAGCGCACCGGTGTTGGCCCGAACATAAATATTGTTGATGGCGCTTTCGTCCTGCTTGGCCTGGGGTGCAAGCTCCAGAATAACTTGGTAGCTGTCGGTCGGCAGGTAAATGGTTGTGACCTGGCGCTCGCCAAAGGCACCAAACAATGCAGTACGGATGCTCTCGATCGAAACGCCCAGCGAGTTGGCGCGGTCACGGTCTATGCTCAGTTGCGCTTGCAAACCCCGCAGTTGGGCGTCACTGGTAACGTCCCTGAACAAGGGGTCTGCGCGCAGCTTCTCCTGCAACTTGACGGCCCAGTCGTTTAACTCGTCGGCCTTGACACTTTGCAGGATGAACTGGAACTGCGCCTTGCTCTGCCGCCCACCCAGCTGAAGATTTTGCACAGGCCGCATAAACACACTGATACCCGAGACATCGCGCAGTTTGAGCCGCAGGCCCTCCACTACATCCTTCATGGGAAGACGCTGGTTTCGCGGCTTGAGGGTGATAAACATGCGACCCGAATTTTGGGCTCCACTTCCACCATTGAATGAGCTGACGCTAAGCACATTGGCATCTGCACGAATAACGGCGGCCGCTCGCTCCTGCAGACGCACCATCTCTGCAAATGAGGTGTCTTCCGCAGCTTCGGTCGTGGCAGTGATCTGACCAATATCTTCCTGCGGGAAGAATCCCTTGGGAATGGCGTTAAACAGCCATGCAGTGCCAACAAAAGTCACCAGGGCCAGGCCCAGCACCACCTTGCGATGGGCCAGCGCAAGGTCCAGCGAACGGGTGTATTGCTTCAGGACTGAATTGAAGCCACGCTCGAAAAAATTGATCACAGCGCTGTGCTTCTGACCGGCGGGCTCTGCCTTCAGAAAACGACTGGCCAACATGGGCACCAGGGTCAACGACACAAAGGCCGACACCAAAATGGACAAGCCCACCACCACCGCAAACTCATGGAACAGCAGTCCAATGACCCCTGGCATGAAGAAGATTGGGATAAAAACCGCCACCAAGGAAGTGGAAATGGAAATGATGGTGAATCCCACCTCGCGCGAACCGCGCAAGGCCGCGTTAAACGGATCTTCCCTGTTTTCGACGTGGCGCATGATGTTTTCCAACATGACGATAGCATCGTCCACGACCAAACCGACCGCCAGCGTGAGCCCCAGTAGCGAAACGTTGTCCAGACTGTAGTTCAGGCCCCATAACAAGGCCACCGCACCCACCAGGGAAACAGGCAACGACAGGGCAGGAATGACCGTAGCGACAAACCGCCGCAAAAACAGAAAGATAACCAGCACCACCAGCGCAATGGTGCCCATCAGTGTCAGCGACACGTCGTGCAGGGCCTCCCGCACGGACAGTGATCGATCATTGACCGATGTCATGTTGACCGACTGGGGCATCTGCTCCTTCAGTTTGGGGAGCGCTTCTTTGACAGCGTCAACAACCCGCACTGTGTTGGCACCGGGCTGGCGCAGAATGGCCAATGTGATGGACGGTTCTCCATTCAGATTGGCGTAGGAGCGCGTCGTCTCGATGCTGTCCTCCACCATCGCCACGTCTTTCAATCGCACCGTATTGCCATTGCGGCTGGCGACAATCAATTCGGCAAACTCCTGGGCATTGCGCAACTGCTTGTTGGCCTGTAGTGTCAACAGTTGCTTGGGGCCCTCGAGCGTGCCCACCGGAGTATTCACATTGGCCGAACGCAACGCGGCAGACAACTCTTCCATACTGATGTTGCGCGCGACCAGCGCATCAGGCAAAACCCGCACACGTACGGCAAAGCGTTTGGAGCCAAAGATATTGACCTGTGCCACACCATTGATCGTGGACAGGGTCGGCGATATCAAGTGTTCGGCATAGTCCTGCAGGTCGGACAGGGCCATCGAGGGTGAGGTCAGCGCTACCAGCAATATCGGCGCATCGGCCGGATTGACCTTGCGGTACGACGGCATTTGGGTCATGTCCTGCGGCAGTGAACGTTGTGCCCGCAACAACGCAGCCTGCACATCCAACGCGGCACCGTCAATGTTCCGCCCTTCCTCGAATTCCAACGTCAAAGAGGTGTTGCCCAAAGTGCTGGTGGAGCTGATGACGGCAAGACCCGGTATCGTCTGGAACTGTTTCTCCAGCGGCAGGGCAACCGAAGTGGCCATGGTCTCCGGATTGGCACCCGGCAGAGACGCGCCCACATTAATGACCGGGGTGTCATAACTTGGCAGAGCTGCCACCGGAATGCTGCGGTATGCAATCACGCCTGCCACCACAATGGCAACGTTCAGAAGTACCGTCATCACAGGACGGCGGATAAACAGCTCTGAGAGATTCATGGTGCAGCCGACGCAGGTGCGCGCGCGGGAGCTGGCGCGGAGGCCGTTGCGGCGCGCTCCACCACATTGGCGTCAGGGCGCAGATTTTGGCGACCTTCCAGCACGATTCGCTCGCCGGCTGACACGCCAGTGACCGCCGAGAATTCACCCTGCGCGGCGACGACCTTGACCGGCCGCAAGACAGCCTTGGATTTGTCGGCTACGTACACCACTGAACCGCGTGCGCTCTGAATGACAGCTGCAGTAGGAATGACCACGGCGTCTTTCAAGGTATCGGAAATGAGCGCGATCTTTACAAAGGCGCCCGGCCACAACTTGGCCTCGCGGTTGTCAAAGCGGGCCTTGACCTTGATGGTTCCGGTAGCCGCGTCCACTGCGTTGTCCACAAATTGCAAGCGCCCCTTAACGTCACCCTTGGCGTCCGGCAATGTGGCGCTGACCTGCGCCCCGCCCGATTTCAATCCCTGCAACACGGCATCCAGGCTGCGTTGGGGCAAGTTGAAGCTGATATTGATGGGGTCAAGTTGGGTGATGGTGACCAAGCTGGTCTGATTGGCCTGAACCGTTGTGCCGGGGAAAACATTGACGGCACCCAGGCGCCCAGCACCCGTGGCCCGCACATTGGTATAGGACAGCGCCAGCTGCGCGGCTTCCAAAGCGGCCCGACTCGACAGCACAGAAGCCTTTTGGGAGTCCACATTGGCCTGGCTGGAATCGACTGCGCCCTGGGAAATAAAACCCTTTACCAGCAGATCGCGGTTACGGGCCAGTTGACGCTGTGCATCCTCCAGCATTGCCTGGTCCTTGGCCACCTGCGCGCGTGCTTTTGCAACATTGGCTTCGTCAGGGCGCACGTCCAGCGTAAACAGGCGCTCACCAGTTTTTACGAATTGTCCTTCCTTGACATGCACCTGCGTGATCACGCTGTTGATCTGCGGTTTGACGTCCACACTGGCCAGGGGCGTCACCGTGCCTATGGCCTCCAACGTAACGTCGAAGTCGCGCTTGGTAGCCACGACGGTTGTGATGGCAATCGGCGCCCCCGGGCCACGGGCACCCGCAGCCGGTGCACTGGCACCACTAGCGGCCGGGGCCGGGCCTGATTCGGACTTGTTACCGCAGCCAGCCAATAAGAAGGCGGTCGCTATTGCGCCGATTGCGATAGGAAGGGAGCGTGGGTGTGGATTCTTCATGGTGTAGCCGGATTATCAGCGGGGCATGGGCGCAAACGGACCCGGGACCCTGCACTTTGCATAACTTTAAAACCGCGCACTTAGCGCCTTAGAGCCAGCTCTACACCCCGATTGGCCAAGCCATCGGCGCGCTCATTGCCGGCGTCCCCGGCGTGGCCCTTGACCCAGCGCCAATCGATGGTGTGGCCTTTTTGTGCCACCAATTGATCAAGTTGCTGCCATAGATCCACGTTCTTGACGGGCTGTTTGGCAGCCGTTTTCCAGCCTTTGGCTTTCCAGCCCGCCAGCCACTCGGTAATGCCCTTGAGCACATACTGGCTATCCAAGTGCAGTGTGACGGCGCAAGGTCTTTTCAACACTTGCAATGCCTGGATCACAGCCATCATCTCCATGCGGTTGTTGGTTGTCTCCAATTCGCCGCCAAACATTTCTTTCTCTGTGCCATCAGGCGAGCGCAGCAGTACACCCCAGCCTCCAGGGCCTGGATTACCTTTGCAAGCACCGTCCGTGTAGATTACAACTTCGTTCAAACTCATGTCTCCGTTTCAAAGTGATTGTCGTTTGTGCGGTTGGCTACAGAAACCGACTTGCGCTGGCTGACCGGCGCAGTCTTCCACGCCGGGCCCAGCAAGCGCACACCGCGCACCCGCTTGACGGCTACCAAAAAGTAAGCCGCTCCGAATATGGGCCACCAGCGCGCACCAGCCTTGTCCATCCATTCAAAGCGCTGCAGCCATTTCTCGCTGGTCACGCTAGGTCTGTAACAACCAAACTCCTCTACTTCCACCTCGAACCCCAGCAGGCGCAACCAATCGCGTAGCCGCCAATAGCCAATAAACTCCCCACCGTCAGGAAGAAACAAGTCGCCAAAGCCCATCTTGCGGTACAAATGCGCACGCCTTTGCCGCAGCCCCCACAGGCTTGCCGGATTCAGGCCGCAGATGACAACGCGCCCCTCCGGCACCAGTACACGCTCCACCTCGCGCAACGCGGCGTGGGGATCGGCACTGAATTCCAGGCTATGGGGCAGCAGCACAAGGTCCAGACTATTCGCGGGGAAAGGTAGGGCAGCAAAGTCACACAACACGGCAACCCGCGTTCGGCTAACCATGGCCTCTTCAGGAGGAGGTTCTTCACAAGCCAACCATCGGTGCGGCATTCGGTTGGCCTGCAGACCATCGAGCTCGGCCACACCCAGCTGCAGCGCATGAAAACCAAAAATATCGACTACCGCCGCGTCGACACGGCTGCGTTCCCACTCCAGCAAGTAGCGTCCGGCAGGCGTCTGGAACCAATCATGCATCGCTATACTTTGTTCGCTCATGAAGTTAATACCGCTGCCCGCATTTGACGACAACTACATCTGGATCCTCCACGATGGACACCGTGCGCTGGTAGTCGACCCGGGCGATGCACAACCGGTGCTGGATGCTCTGCAGCGCGAGAACCTGCAGCTGCAGGGCATTTTAGTCACGCACCACCACGCAGACCACACGGGTGGCGTTGATATCCTTCGCACGGCTACGGATGCTCGCGTCTTCGGCCCAGCAAAGGAGCGCATGCCGGAGCCACTGCAACGTTTACAGGGCGGCAATCGGGTGGCCTTGTTGGGTCTTGAATGGCAGGTACTGGAAGTGCCCGGGCACACCGCGGGTCATATTGCGTACTTTGCGGAAATCCCGGGGGCGGATCCTGTGCTGTTTTGTGGAGACACGTTATTCAGTGGTGGATGTGGGCGCTTGTTTGAAGGAACAGCCGAACAAATGCTTGCCTCGTTGGCATCATTGGCTGCCCTGCCAGGCGCCACTCGCGTATGCTGCGCCCACGAGTACACCTTGAGCAACCTGAAATTCGCCGTCGAGGTCGAGCCTGACAACGAGCAACTGCTGAATTACCAGGCCCAATGCCTGGTACTCCGCAACCAAGACCTGCCCACCCTGCCCTCCACCATAGAGATCGAACGCCATATCAACCCCTTTTTGCGCAGCGAACAACCCACCATCGTGGCCTCGGCACGTCGCTTCGATGCCGGTAACGTTGCGCGCAATGGCGCGTTTTCTACGCTGCGCCAATGGAAAAACCAATACCGATGACACCTTTGATTAGAGTAATTAGCCTGGTTGCCGTTGTCTGGCTCAGCGGCTGTGCGACCGTCACCCCCCCCACTGAACCGGCACCTGTTGCAGAAGGCCCAGGTCTCACCCTGCAAGCCAGCCGTGAAATAGGTTCGGGCCAGCCCAGAACTGGCAGACCGGCCTTCACCAGCTCGACCAACACCAACGCGCCTTTCGCACCGCTGTCCGCGCAAGAAACTGCTTCGCGTAATGTGACTTCGCTGGCTTCACCGGTGGACCTGTGGGATCGCATTCGCCGCGGGTATGCCATGCCGAACCTGGAGAACGACCTGGTGCGGGACCGTGAGCAGTGGTACACCACACGCCCTGACTACATCTTTCGCATGACCGAGCGGTCCAAAAAATACCTGTTTCACATCGTCGAAGAGTTGGAACTGCGGAATATGCCCACCGAACTGGCCCTGTTGCCATTCATTGAAAGCGCCTTTAACCCACAAGCGGTCTCCAGCGCCAAGGCGGCTGGTATGTGGCAATTCATGCCGGCAACTGGCAAGTACTTTGAACTCAAACAAAACGCTTTTCGGGATGACCGGCGTGACGTGTTGGCATCTACCCGTGCAGCATTGGACTATCTGCAAAAGTTGCACGGCATGTTCGGCGACTGGCACTTGGCACTGGCTGCCTACAACTGGGGCGAAGGCAGCGTCGGACGGGCCATTGCCAAAAACCAGCGGGCAGGCCTGCCCACAGGCTACATGGACTTGACCATGCCGATGGAAACACGCATGTACGTACCCAAACTGCAGGCGGTCAAAAACATCGTAGGACAACCCAGCGCCTTCAATTCTAAGCTTCCCCTGATCGAGAACCACCCCTACTTTCAATCGGTAACGATACGCCGTGACATTGATGTCGTGCTGGCCGCCAAACTGGCCGAGGTGCCACTGGACGACTTTAAAGCGCTGAACCCATCCATCAACCGCCCCGTCATCATGGCTTCCGGCACGCCTCAGATCTTGCTGCCCTGGGACAATGCGGAAGTTTTTCAGAGCAACCTGGAGTCGTATTCCGGTGGCCGCCTGGCTAGTTGGACCGTATGGGTTGCACCAACCACGATGCGTCCTGCCGATGCAGCAAAACGTGTAGGCATGAGCGAGACCGAGTTTCGAACGGTAAACGCCATACCGCCCAAGGTTGTGATCAAGGCAGGGTCTTCCTTGTTAGTTCCACGATCGGAAGCCATCAAGGACGATGTCGCCGTCAAGGTTGCGGACAACGGTCAACTCTCGCTGGCCCCTGAAGTTGTGTTGCGTCGCACCACCGTCAAGGCCGGCAAAGGTGAAACGGTCGCCAGCATCGCGAAACGCTACCGGGTGCAGGCAGACCAGGTGGCGCAATGGAATAAGGTTGGTGCGTCGGCCAACTTTAAGCCTGGCCAACAGGTCATCGTTTTTCTGCCCGCTTCTCAAACACGGCGCGCCAGCAGCAGTGCGCGAACGCCTGTGCGTAAAGCGGCAGCCCGGACCACCGTGCGGGCCACTGCAGGCACGCGCCCGGCAAAGCGCTGATTCGAACGGCCGACCAGGCCAGCTGCGTCAACGATAGCCGATAAACAAGATGGCCAGATTGACGAACAGCGCCGCAGCCCAAATGGAGCTGCGCGCCTTGGGCATATCGGCAACGTACATCATGACGTACAAGATACGCAACATGACAAACAGAAACGCCAGCAGATCCAGATAGGTCTGGTTGGCGCCCAATTGGTGCGCAATGATGACGGACGCCATAAACAATGGCAGGGCCTCGAAACTGTTGGCTTGTGCAGCGTTGGCGCGTGCACGCCAATCTTTCTGCCGGGCCAGCCAGTTACGCGGGTTGGTGTTGTCATAACCCCCTTCGCGACGGGGCTTGCCTATCATGCCGGCCTTTGCCAGCCATGCACAGGCTATGGGTAACAACGCAGTGACCAGCAGGCACCAGTAGGCCAGCGTGAAATGTGGGTGTTGCATAGAAATTTCTGGTTTATCTTCTGTCGACCAGGGCGTGCGCAATGGTTCCCAGGTCTACATATTCGAGTTCGCTGCCCGCGGGCACACCTCGGGCCAGGCGGGTAACGCCCAGGCCACGGGCTTTTAAGGCCTCACTGATGACATGGGCCGTCGCCTCACCTTCGGCAGTGAAGTTGGTGGCCAAAATCAACTCCTGCACTTCGCCATCCAGGGCGCGGTCAAACAGCTTTTTCAGGCCGATGTCATGCGGGCCTACTCCGTCCAACGGACTGAGCTTTCCCATCAACACAAAGTAAAGACCCCTATAGGCACCTGTTCGCTCCAGCGCGGCCTGGTCCGCCGGTGTCTCCACCACACACAGTTTGCTGCGGTCGCGTCGCGGGTCCTGGCAGGTGGTACAAATCTCTGCCTCGGTGAAGGTGTGGCATCGCTCGCAATGCCGCACGCCCACCACGGCCTGTTCCAGCGCACGGGCCAGGGCCTGCGCCCCTCCCCGGTCGTGCTGCAACAAATGGAACGCCATGCGCTGGGCAGACTTGATACCCACACCCGGCAGACGCTTAAGGGCCTGGACCAAATTGTCCAGTGAATGGGTATCAGACATGGTGATAGTGCAAACCGTGTGAAGCGCAGCGAACCGCTGACCAATGCTGCATCACGTCTGTATGGCAGCGACTTAAAACGGGAATTTCATGCCGCCGGGAAGGCCAGGCATGCCAGCGGTGAGCTTGCCCATCTTTTCACTGGACGTTTCTTCTGCTTTTCGCACTGCGGCATTAAAAGCTGCTGCCACCAGGTCTTCCAACATGTCTTTGTCATCTGCCAACAGGCTGGGGTCTATGGTGATGCGCTTGACGTCATGCTTGCAGGTCATGGTGACCTTGACCAGACCGGCGCCGGATTCACCCGTCACTTCGATATTGCCCAGCTCGTCCTGAGCCTTTTTCATGTTGTCCTGCATCGCCTGGGCTTGCTTCATCAGGCCGGCGAGTTGTCCTTTGTTGAACATGGAGATTTCCTTTTTATTGAAATAAACAGACGCATCAGTCCGCTACAGGGGCTTGATGGAACCGGGCACGATTTTCGCGCCAAAGTCCCGCATCATGCTCTGCACGAAGGGATCGTCAAAAATAATCTTTTCAGCGGCCAATTGCTTCTCTTCCGAAGCCAGCGTGTTGCGCCGTGCCGGGCAGTCATTGACGCGGCCAATCTCCACCACCAGCTTCACATCATGCCCTGCCAATTTCAGCGCATTGGTGAGCCGGTCGCGGCTACCAGCCTGGTTCAGGGATTCACGCTCCACACGCAATATCCACTGGTCAGTGTCCCGCGCCACCAGTTGGGATTGCAGTGCCAGCTCGCGCACCAGGGCGTTGATCGCTTCCGCCTTGATGAGCTGCTGCACGGTGGCGTGCCAGAAATCACCTTCTTCAGTGGGTACCAACGCATGGGGTGCCTGCTGAGCAGTGACATCGGCACGAGATTCGACTTGGGTACGCACCGGAACCGCTACTATTTTTGTAGCGACAGGTTCATGTTCTTCGGGGGCTACCGGCCAATTTGGCTCATAGTCATCTGGCACATCGGGCCTACCATCGTCATCCGCATCCGAAGGCTGGCTGGGTCGGGCGCTCTCGCGCACTGGCAACACCTGGCCGGGTGGTGGGGTCTGAACGACCGGTGCGACGGGCGCTTCCTCCCAGGGCTGCACGGCAACGGGCTTGGTCGCAACCAGTGGCACAGGTGCCGACGCCGGTGCTGCGGCACTATTTAGAGTTTTTTTTTCAGCCGTAGGCTGTGCACCTTGGGGCTTGAACGCCAGCAGGCGCAAGAGCACCATGGTCAGCGCGGCATACTCGTCCGGCGCCAGTCCCAGGTCGGCGCGGCCATGCAGGCAGATGCTATAGAGCAACTGGGTTTCGTCCACGGGCATTAAAGCGGCCAGGCGAGCAGTGTCCTGTGCTTCCGGGTCGCTGTCATCATCCGTTGCAGTATTGCTTTGGGATCCTGCACTGCGCGCCAAGGCCTGCACCACCGCCATACGCTGCAGCACCGTGGACATTTCCTCCAATGTGGACGCAGCGCTCAAGCCGTTCAGGCGCAGGGCTTCCGAAGTTTCAACCACCGTCTTGCCGTCGCCTAGGGCCAGCGCCTCGATCAGGCGGAATACATAGGACCGATCCACGCTACCCAGCATCTGGCGCACGGTGGCCTCTTGCAACTGGCCGGAGCCAAAGGCAATCGCCTGGTCGGTCAGGCTCAGCGCGTCGCGCATCGAGCCACGTGCCGCACGGGCCAAGAGGCGCAGCGCCTGCGGCTCAGATGCCACATTTTCCTGGCCCAGCACATAGGTCAGGTGCTCACGAATGGTCTCGGGCGCCATGGGCCTCAGATTGAACTGCAGGCAGCGGGAGAGCACGGTAACTGGCACTTTTTGGGGGTCTGTGGTGGCCAGTACAAACTTCAAATACTCGGGCGGTTCCTCCAAGGTCTTCAACATGGCGTTAAACGCCGTGTTGGTGAGCATGTGCACCTCGTCGATCATGAAGACCTTGAAGCGCCCCTGCACCGGCTTGTAGACCGCCTGTTCCAAGAGGGCCTGCACCTCGTCCACACCGCGGTTGCTGGCGGCGTCCAGCTCGGTGTAGTCGACAAAACGGCCGCTATCGATGTCGGTACAGGCCTGACAGACGCCACACGGCGTTGCGGTAATGCCGCCATTGCCGTCCGGCCCTTGGCAGTTGAGCGATTTGGCCAATATGCGCGACACCGTAGTCTTGCCCACACCACGGGTGCCGGTGAACAGGTACGCGTGGTGCAGTCGCTGGGTAGTCAGCGCATTGGTCAGGGCCTGCACCACATGATCCTGTCCCACCATTTCGGTGAAATTGCGGGAACGGTACTTGCGGGCGAGCACGAGGTAAGACATGTGGCGATTCTAAAGGGCGGGCTAGGCCACTTTTCTTTGTCTACTGTCAGCTTCGCAAGGACAGTGCTGCGCTAGACTAGTCATCTACACAATAACCGCCGTCGTAGACCCTATGGCCATTTGCTCTATCCGCTGGACGCAAGTGCTTCGCAGCCTGGCATATGCCCTGGTATGGGCGATGGCGCTTACCACCGTCCAGGCGGCCTTTGCACAGCAAACTCTGCGGGTATTGACATGGCCCGGGTATGCCGACCCAGACCTGGTGAAGGTCTTTGAACGGCAAACCGGCAGCAAGGTTGAAGTCACCATCATCGACTCCGATGAGGTCATGTGGCAAAAGCTCAATAAAAACAATGCGGGTGATTTTGACGTCTTTGCGGTCAACACGGCCGAGTTGCAGCGCTATATCCAGAGTGGATTGGTGGTACCTGTTCAAGTGGCCAACATACCCAACACCGCAAACCAATTGCCCCGATTCCGTGATCTGAAGGGAATTACGGGCCTGGTGCACGGCAACAAGGCCTACGCCATTCCGTACACCTATTCGGAAATGGGCCTGATATTTGACAAACAGCAGGTCAAGACAATTCCCACTTCGCTACGCGTCTTATGGGAGCCGCGCTACCGCGGCAAGGTGTTGCTGTACAACGGCGCGTCGCATAACTTCTCACTGGCGGCCCAGGCCATGGGAGACACTTCGCCCTACCAAATTGCCAACTCCGAATGGCCGGCGGCTGTGGAACAACTGATCAGCCTCAGACGCAACGCCCAGGGCTTTTACACCCAGCCCGAAGAAGCTTTGGAGATGTTCAAGGGCGGCCACACCGCCATCATGTTTGCCAACTACGGCTCGCAGCAGGTGCAGCTACTGAAGAAAGCCGGTATCGATGTTGGCTATGTCGTCCCCCAGGACGGTGCGCTGGCCTGGCTGGACTGCTGGGCTGTTACCCGGGGGGCCAAGAATGCCAAGCTGGCCGAAGCCTGGATCAACTACTTTCTGGAAGCCGCCCCCGGCGACGCCCTGTTGACGCGCCAAGGCCTTGCCAACACCACCTCGGAATCCCCTTACCTGCGCGCCCAGGACCGGATTTTGTGGCTGGAGCCTGTGGAAAATGTGGACCGCCGCGCCAAGCTGTGGGAGCGCATTGTGGCGGGCGATCGCGCCAGCAAGGTCCTGGCGCCATGAAAATCGGTATCGCCCTGAAACTGGGGCTGCTGCTCGCGGCGGTCAGCATACTGGCGTCAGGTTTAACAGGTTTTTACGCTTACCAGGCCAGCCGCAACCTGCTGGTGCAATCCGCCAAAGACGAACTGCTGACGACCACCCTGGTGCTGGCCAGACGGGTGACGCTGAGCCGTGAAGAAGTGTCCCGCAACCTGCAGATACTGGCCAGCAACCCCATGACCCTCATGGCCCTGCGCTCGGCAGCCCCTGCCCAGGAAGACCAACTGGCCGCGCTGTTTGAGTCCATCATGCAGGCCAATCCCACGTACTTCCAGATTCGACTGATTTCTGCCAATGACAATGGCATTGAGCGGGTGCGGGTAGACCGGGCGGATGCGGGCCTTGTCAGGGTACGTGGCGATGACCTGCAAGAAAAAGGGCACTTTTCCTACGTATCGGGTGCACTCAAGCTGCCCGCAGGCTCGACGTATTTGTCCCGCATCGTTATCAACCACGAGCGCGGTGCCCATGCCGGGCTGGACAAGCCATCGGTCATCCTTGCCATGCCTGTTACCGGTGCCGACGGTAACGCCATCGGAGCGGTGGTGATCAATGTGGACCTCAACAACGTTTTTGCCACCCTGGCCTCCGATTTGCCCAATGACTTCCAACTGTTCCTGGCCAACGGCAAGGGTGACTACCTGATCCATCCGGACGCCAGCCAAACGTTTGGCTTTGACAAAGGACGCCGTGTACTGGTGCAAGACGAGTTTGGTGTAACCCGTGATCTGGTGGATGGCAAGGTTCAGCAGACGATGGTCGAAGTCAGCGACGGACGCTACCGGGGTGCCCCCGTGGTAGCCGCGTTCGTCAGCCGGTCAGTGAAAGTCAGCGGTGATGAAGACAGTTTTGTGATTGGCTTGGCCCAACCGCTCTCCCACGTGGTTGAGCGGGCTGACAAGCTGGGCTCAGTGGTGCTACAGCTGGTTTTGGCACTGTGCCTGCTGGGCATCTTCATCGCCACGTTGGTAGCGCGCGCCGTCACACGGCCTATCAATTCCATGAGCACGGCCGTGCAGAACTTTGCGCTGGATCACAGCAAGACGGCGGTTCCGGCGGTGGACCGCAAGGACGAAATTGGTGTGTTGGCCCGCAGTTTCAAGCAGATGCAGGACGATATCCACCGGCAGCTCGAGGCCTTGCAGGAAAGCCGTGAAGAACTCGAACACATGGCGCGCCATGACGTACTGACCGGTTTGCCAAATCGCAGGGCGTTCCAGGACAGGCTGGAACACGCCCTGGCGCGCGCGCAGCGCAGCGGTGAACGCTTTGCGATATTTTTCATTGACGTCGACAACTTCAAAGGTATCAACGACAAGTTTGGCCACCAGGGTGGGGATGCGGTACTGAAGATCGTTGCGCTGCGCCTGGTAGCGACCACGCGCAAAGCGGATGCCATAGCGCGCCTGGGGGGTGACGAGTTTGTAGTCTTGCTGGACAACCCGAACCACCGCGAAGATGTTGTCCAGATTGCAGAAAAACTGCTGGAGAGCGTGCGCTCCCCCATTCTTCACCGGGGTACCGCCTTGCAGGTTGGCTTCAGCATCGGTATCAGCATGTACCCGGAAGACGGCCGCACGGCAGCCGAGCTGATGGCACGTGCCGACCGCGCCATGTACGAAGTCAAGGATGCCGGGCGCAATGGTTTTCGCTTCTCCAGTGGCAAAACACATCCCACCTCACCGACTCCGCTCTAGATGTCGGGCTACAATCGAGGTTGACGGGCCTTCCCGCATGGTGAAGCGGCCAACCGGGTCAGGTGGGGAACCAAGCAGCCCTAACTGTGGAGCCAGTGCCGGGGTCAAGGCTCGTCAACCCCATTCCTTCAGTTGATTGCTACTGTAGTTGTAGCACGCCAACTAGCATTTGCGGGGGCTGCAGCCCTATTTCACTCGCAAGTACTCCACCACACCCTGCCCTGCACGCTTGCCACTGGCAAAGCAGGCTTGTAGCAAGTAGCCGCCGGTGGGTGCTTCCCAGTCCAGCATTTCGCCAGCACAGAACACACCAGGCACCGACTCCAGCATCAAGCCTGGCGTGAGCGCTTCAAACAAAACACCGCCAGCCGTGCTGATCGCTTCGTCGATGGGGCGCGCAGCCGTCAGTGCGATGGGCAGGGCCTTGATGGCGGCGGCCAATTGCACCGGGTCGGCCATGGCTTCTTTGGACACCAGTTCATACAAGATCGCGGCTTTGATGCCGTCAATATGCAGGCGGCTTTTCAGGTGGCTGGACAAAGACCGCGTGCCGCGCGGGTGGCGCACCTCGGCCAGCACCTTTTCAGGCGACATGTCGGGCAACAGGTCCAGGTGGAAGGTGGCGCTGCCGCTACGGATGATTTCGTCGCGCAGAAGGCTCGAGGCCGCATAGACCAAGCTGCCCTCTACCCCCGTGGCTGTGGCTACAAATTCGCCCTTGCGCACAAACTCCACGCCCTGTGATGTTTTGAGCGCGATCTTCACCGTCTTGAACGCCTGACCGGCGAAGCGGCTACAGAAGTGTTCGCTCCATCCCCCCTTCACATCAAAACCGCAGTTGGCGGGTAACAGTGGGGCCACCGCTACACCGCGCGCGGCCAGCAGCGGCACCCAGGCACCGTTGGAGCCGAGCCGGGCCCAGCTGCCGCCCCCCAACGCCAGGACGACCGCAGCGGCTTGCACTGCCACCGGCCCTTGAGGGGTTTCAAATGCCAGACCCGCGTCTGGCGTCCACCCCATCCAACGGTGGCGCATGTGGAACTGAACACCGGAACCAGAGCCAGAGTTGCGCAACCGCTGAAGCCAGGCACGCAGCAGCGGTGCAGCTTTCATGTCCTTGGGGAAAACGCGTCCCGAGGAACCCACAAAGGTTTCAATACCCAGGCCCTGGGCCCACGCGCACACTGCGGTGGCGTCCATATCCTGCAACAGGCTGGCAATGGTCTCGCGGCGTGCGCCGTAACGCCCGGCAAAGGTATCTGCACCTTCGGAATGGGTCAGATTCAGGCCACCTTTGCCGGCCAGCAAGAACTTGCGGCCAATCGACGGCATGGCGTCATACAGGTGCACGGGCAGGCCCGCGTCGTGGATCACCTGGGCAGCCATCAGGCCCGCTGGGCCACCTCCGATGACAACAACGGGCAAAGGTGACGACAGTGAAGGGGTAGCAGCATTCATGGGATGGGTAATTCAATCAAAGTGCCAAAGGCAGTCAAAAAAGCAGCTCGGACCGTTTGTCCGGCTTGGGCCTTGGCAACCGCTGCCCGGTACTCCAGGAGCTGGGCGCGCAACTCGGGTTGCAAGTGCGGTTGGGCGCTGGATTTGTAGTCCAGCACCCACCATTGTCCGTCATCGGCCCCACCTGCCCCAGGCAGGCGCCGCTGCACCAGCCGGTCCAGGCGCAGCATGCGGCCCTGGTGGACCAGGCCAACCTCGTTACCCTGCCAGGCCAGTTGTGCGGCATCCCAGGCCCAGGCGCCCTCCCCCTGCAGGATGCGGCTCGCCATGCCTTGGGCAGTGGCAAGCTGCGCGGCATCCAAATCAAACTCCAATGCCACGCTAGCCTGCAAGGTATCGGGCCAGGCGGGTGCTGTATCGGTGGCGCGTTGCGCGGGGGTGTAGCGCTCCAGTAGGCGGTGCATGGCCTGGCCAATGCGGCTGTCCAGGCTCTCGCCCGTATCCTCACACCCTGCGTTTGCTACTGAATTGATAGCTACATTGGTATATTCAACCGGGGCTATCGGCATATTTGGCAAAACAGGTATGCTGAAAACAGCCTCTGCAGCAACCTCCAGGACGGTAGCGGGGTCAGCCTCCGCGTGCAAGGGCGCCTCATTGGCATGGGCTTCCAGACGCTGCCACCAACTGCCCGTATTGGCAATGTGCGGCTGCAGGCTGGACACCACCAGCGTGCGCTGGGTGCGGGTGAGCGCCACGTAAAGCCCGTTCAACTCTTCGCGGCGACGGGCGGCTTGTTCAATGGCCAGTACATCGGTCACGCAGGCTGGTGGTTTGGATTCGCTGGCCAGGTAGACAAAACGCCGGGGGTAGGCCGCCTCGCCCGGCCAGTCCACCAGTACGCCCATGGTCTGCGCTTTTTGTGCTTCGCCATCGGTGTCCAGCAGCAGAACGAGTGGCGCCTCCAACCCTTTGGCGCCATGCACGGTCAAAAGCCTCACAGCCTGGGCATCAGCCCGCACCGGCGCGGGGTTGCCGCCGGCACGCAAAGCGCGCACCAGCGCATAGGCAGTGACGTACCGCCCGCCATCCACCTGCAGCGCTGCAGAGAGCAAAGCACGCAGATTCGCCAACACGGCGTCACGCTGGTTGGGGGGTGTGGCGATGGCAAAACGGGCCAACACATCGCCATGGTGGTAGATGGCGCTGAGCGCGTCATGCGGCGGCAAAGTGTCGACCCAAGTCTTCCACAACGCCAGCGTGGTGCCGACGGTAGCCAGCGCGGGCGGCAGATCGGTTGCTTGCTGCAGCACCTGGAACCACGACACTTTGCCAACGGGCATATGGGATTCCTGCACAGCCAGATGGGCCGCAGCCAGCAGGGCGCGTTGGCACAGAACCAGTTGCACCAAGTCGTCGTCCGCCACCCGGAACAATGGCGACTTCAGGGCTCGGGCCAGGGACAGATCATGCGCAGGAGACACCAGGGCGTCCAACAGGGCTATCAGATCTTGCACCTCGGGCATCTCCGCCAGTTCGTTCTTCTCCGGTTGTTGGGCGGGGATACGCAGTTCGGCCAGTTCGGCCTGCATCAGGCCCAGGCGTTCGCGCTTGCGGGCCAGCACCATGATGTCCTGGGGCCTTAGTGCTCCGGTTTGTAGCTGCTGGGCCAACCATCGGGCGGCCTGGCGGCATTCCTGCGTTTTGCGGGTTTCTTCGGCGATGAGGCGCGGGGTGGTCAAAGAATCGCGCCAGCCATCGGCCAGACCAAGGTCTTCGCTGTCAACCTCCGCAGTTTCGACCCCATCGCCCTCCTCTGCCCCACGCATCAGACGCGGCAGTTTATAGATCGCACCGACCTGCGTGGATTCGGTGCTGTGCTCCCTGAAGCCGTCAAACTCTTGGGCCTGCTGAGCCTTCTCCATGACTGCGTTGACCAGACCAATGATCGCCGGGGCATTGCGCCGCGTGTGGTCGCAGCTGAGCAAGTCGCCGCCCAGGCCATCGGCCACAAAACGCTGTGCGGCCTTGAATACCTGCGGCTCGGCCCGGCGGAAACGGTAAATACTTTGCTTGGGGTCACCCACCAAAAACACGCTGGGCGCGTTGCCCGCACCTGCGTAACTGGATAACCAGGCGCTCAGCGCCTGCCATTGCAGCGGGTTGGTATCCTGGAATTCATCGATCAGCAGGTGGCGCACGCGGGCATCCAGACGCTCCTGCACCCAACCGCTGAGCACCGCATCGGACATCAGTGCGAGCGCCGAACGCTCCAGGTCGCCCATGTCAATCCAGCCGCGCTCGCGCTTGAGCTGTGCGTACTCCACAACCAACAAACGCGTCAGGCGAGCCATGCGCTGCTGGTGCAGCCAGGCTTCATGTTGGGCCTGGGCCTTGGCGATTTCGATCAGACAGTCCTGTGCCTGGCGCACGGTATCAATACCCGCCAGCTTGTCGCTGAACTTGCGCGGTGCACCCTTCTGCGTGAGCAGTGCGTCCTTTGCGGCGGCAAGGTCGTTCGCGGTTATGGCCTGCTCCAGCGCAGTGGCCCCATCCAGGCAGGTCTTGAGGGTAGATGCCCCCAGCAGCCGGGCGGCGTCCAGCAGCAGACCCCGCACACGGGCACCATGCAACGCGTCAGCCGGCGTGGGCACATCGGCAAATGCGGGGAACTGCTGCGCAAAGTGCAAAACCGACGCATCCACGACGCCATGTTCGTCGGCCAGCGCAAACTCCACCCGCTTGTTCAGCGCCGCCTCCAGTGCCTTGTGGGTCTGATGGCGGCCATAAGTGGCCACGGCGTCCAGGTAATCCTGCCGTGCGTCGGGATCGGCCGCCACGCCAGACTGAAAGCGGGGCCAGACCAGGGACACGGCCTTGGCGTCGTTCTCCAGTAACTCATACTGGCTGGGCAGACCCATATCAGCGAGTGCCTGCAGAGGGGCACTGCGCAACAGTGCGGCAAACCAGCTGTGGAAGGTGCGGATCTGCACCGGGCGACCGGCCGTCAGCAGGGTTGCATGCAATCCGCGCAGGGTTTGCAGTTGTATGGGCGTGGGCTCCTGGGTCAGGCCGCGGTGGATGAGCTCCTGGCGCAGCTCGGCATCACTCTGCTGCGAAAAGTGCAACAACCATTCCTGCAGGCGCTGGCGCATTTCACCGGCCGCTTTCTTGGTGAAAGTGATCGCAAGGATCTCGTGCGGCGCACTACCCTCCAGCAAGGCGCGAACGATACGCGAGACCAGCATCCAGGTCTTGCCAGCCCCCGCGCAGGCCTCAACAGCGACGCTGCGGCGTGGGTCACAGGCTATCGCATAAAAACGGGCACGCTCTACGGTCGTGCCGTTATGCTCGAAGGCGGCGACCGAGTTACATGCAGTTGTCATGCGGTCTTCCAGAAGTCTTTGCGACACAGGCCGCGTGCCTGGCAGAAGTCGCAGGTGGCCCCTTCACCCAGCGCAGGCAAAACAGCGCCCAGCCCGATGCGCTCCATATCCACCACGATGCCGGCGATCAATGCGTCCCGGGCCTCCACCACATCGGGCTGGGCATAAGCCTTGGTACCGTCTTTTTCACCCACATTCACATAGGCAGCCTGTAGGGTGTCGTCTGGCAATAGGGCAGCATAGAAGGCAAGCTGGGTGTCTTCCAGTGGGTCTTTGACACGATTTGCGGTCTTGGCGCCTGCCTCTGTCTTGTAGTCCAACACCAGTACCGATCCATCCGCCAGTTGGTCTATGCGGTCAATACGCCCCAGCAGCTTGACCGGCCCGACGCGCTGGGTTTTGGCCACCTCGGCGCTGTTGAACGCAGCACCACTGGATTCGTGGTGCTCCAGCCACCGCAAATAGCCATCGCGCACAGTTGGCCAGGCTGCGGCAAACGGTAAAAACTCGCCTTCCCCCAGACCCATGGACTCCGTGGTCGCCACACTGGCGTGTTCCAGCAGCTGCAGCTTCAACGCTGGCACAGGGTGGTTATGCGGAGCCAGGGCTTCATGGAAGCGCTTGAGCACCTCGTGCAACCACAGGCCAAAGTCGCGTTTATCGACGCTGGCCTCCAACTCGTCCGCCGATTGCAGACCCAGTTGCCGCATGGCAAAGAAACGGTACGGGCAGTTGCGCAAGTCTTCGTAGGCGCTGGCAGACAAATGGGCGACCGGTACCAAACGCCCCACGGGCAAGGGCGGATGCACCGGCGCTGGCGCAAGCTCCCGGTTCAACAGAGGGTCTTGCGCCAAGGGCGGGTTGCCACGGGCCAACTGCACCTGCTGCACCAGCACACTGGGTAACAAGGTCTCGCCGGTGTCGTCGCTGCAGCGCCACAACACATCGCAAAACGGGGTTTGCAGCGCGTGCTGCCAGGCCGCCAGCGTGATGGCCTGCAAATCGTCCCGCGAGGGCAATCCCAGAGCCGCACGTTGGGCAGCGGTCCAGCCACCAGGGGGCTCAGGCGATGGATTCAGCCGCACCTCGTCACAGCCGGCCAGCACCACCGCAGCGAAAGGACGACCGAGCATCTGGCTCATGGGCAAAATGACCAATTGTTCGCGTAGCGGATAAGGTGGTTGGAAGCTTGCACCCTCCAGGGCTTGGTTGACCCAATGGGTGAACTCTGCCAAGTCCATACGCCGTGCCGACCATAAGGCCTGTTGCGACAGTGTCTCCCAGGCCTGCAGCGCGGGACCGGCAAGGCGCAAGGCCTCCAGCAGCTTGCTGCCCGCTTCATCTGCATTGAGCCCATCCCACAGGCCACTGGATTGCAAAGCAGCCCGCAGAGCGGGCAACCAGCCAGTCAACGTGCGGCTGCCTTGCAAACCCTCGCGCACCGCGTTCGCCACCGTGTGGCATTGCATGCCATTGGGAGACTTTTGCACCGAAGGTCCTTGGGGCACCCGGCGCCAATCGCTGATCTGGTCGCGCCTAACTGCAGTTTCCAGCTCAGCCACGGACGAGGCTGCAAATGCTGGAGCGCCTTTGAGCCAGGCCAAAACGGCGTCGCTGGACGCATTCCACACCGCAGCCTTCAGCAAGGCCATGAGTTGCGCACCTGCATGGCTCGTCGACAGCTTCCACCCGTTTTCATCGCGTATCTGCACATCCACGCCCTCCAGCATGGATCGCACACGCCGCGTCAGTGCGCGGTCCGATGACACCAGCGCCACTGGAAAACGCCCGGCAGCAATGTGGGCGATGGCGCAGGCCGCCGTCCGCAGGGCCTCGTCTTCGGCATCGCTGCAGGCATGCCAGGCCATGCTGCCGGTGCTTGGCGCCGATGCAGCTACCGCCTCCGAAGCCAGCGGCAAGCAGGACATGCGCCCGCCCCAGGCCTGCTGCAGTGCAGGCAGCATGGGGTCTGCCGCCAGGCCTTGCACCATCAACAAGCAGTCCACCCCTGACTGCACACCGACATCAAACAGCAGATCACTGGGGTAGCTGGAATGGGTCGCCCATTCCACAGCAATACGAGCCACTGCGGCCTCTACCGCCAGGGCCGGGGATTCCATGCCCAGCAACGCGGCAGCGCGGGCCTGTTGCGCCCAATTCACGCGATCGGCGGGTGCACGTGCAGCGGCCAGGGGGCCCAACTGATGCGCGGCCTGCACCAGGAGTCCCGCCAACGCGTCTGCCTGCGCGCCCAGGCCGGCTGCACGCAGCATGGCAGACGCGGTGAGCGTGTCCTGCGCCATATCAAATGCAATATCGGTCGCACCCGGGTGGGCCCAGCCCAAACTGGCACTCCAGTTTTGTGTGGTCTCGAACTGTG
Organism: uncultured Rhodoferax sp.; assembly: GCA_963513355.1. GTDB lineage: Bacteria > Pseudomonadota > Gammaproteobacteria > Burkholderiales > Burkholderiaceae_C > Allorhodoferax. The sequence goes on from CAUPQG010000015.1 coordinate 51,451, forward strand.
GTGCAAATCCGTCAGGGAACTGCTGCGCCCACAAACGTGCTGCTAAGGGCCGCAATTGCGCATAGGGCAACAGGACCAGCGTGCGCGCCGGGTGGGCGCCGCGGTGCTGCATCTGGGCATGGACGCGTGGCAGCAGCCCGCGAACAACATCGGTCCACAGCAGAAGGGCCGGGTGAAGTTCGGTCGCATGGGTGACCCATGCACCCGAGGTATCAATTTTCTCTATGCTGGTCATAGGCAGCGCGGGCCAGGGGCGGACTTGCTTTCTGTCACAATGGCCGCCACTTTAGACGTATCACAAAACTCCAAAAGGAACCTCCATGGCCAACGACCTGATCAAACATGTAACCGACGCCACTTTCGAATCCGATGTGCTGCAATCCGCACAGCCGATTCTGGTGGACTATTGGGCCGAATGGTGCGGTCCCTGCAAAATGATTGCCCCGATTCTGGACGAAGTCTCCACCACCTACGCGGGCAAACTCAGTATTGCCAAGATGAATGTGGACGAAAACCGCGAGATCCCCGCCAAGTTCGGCATCCGCGGCATTCCCACGCTGATGCTGTTCAAGGATGGGCAACTGGCGGCCACCAAGGTTGGCGCCCTGAGCAAAGCTCAGTTGGTTGCTTTTATCGACCAACAACTGGCCTGATTCGACTCCATCCCACAGCTGTCTTCCGACGGGCCGCCCCTCGGAAAACTCGCCCCCTCGGGTAGCAGCGCAGCTCACGCAGTGGCAAGCGTGTAGGCAATGTTCTGCAATGGGGCAATTTCCTGTCATAATTCAAGCGTTTACCAGCAACCCACAAGGGCTGGTCCCGCTCCCCGGGCTAAGAACGCCGAGGCCAAGTGACAGGTCTTGCCTCACCCCCCTCCCCCTGATTTTTTCTCTCAATATTCCGAACTATCGGTCATTTCCCCTACGGGACCCACTCCATGCACTTAAACGAACTCAAGGCACTGCACGTGTCGGAAGTCCTCAAGCAAGCCGAAGAGCTTGAGATTGAAAACACCGGCCGTATGCGCAAGCAGGAGCTGATGTTCGCAATCATCAAGAAGCGGGCTCGCACCGGCGAACAGATCATTGCCGATGGCGTGCTGGAAATTTTGCCCGACGGTTTCGGCTTTTTGCGCAGCCCCGACACCAGCTATACCGCCAGCACAGACGACATCTACATCAGCCCCAGCCAGGTGCGTCGCTTCAACCTGCACACTGGCGACATGATCGAAGGCGAAGTGCGCACCCCCAAAGATGGTGAACGCTACTTCGCGCTGAACAAGCTGGACAAGGTCAACGGCGGTGGACCGGAAGAGAACAAGCACAAGGTGATGTTCGAAAACTTGACGCCGCTGTTCCCCAAGGAACAGATGCGCCTGGAACGGGACATCAAGGGAGATGAAAACATCACGGGCCGTGTCATCGACATCATCGCGCCCATTGGTAAAGGTCAGCGCGCGCTGATCGTGGCCCAGCCCAAAAGCGGCAAGACGGTGATGATGCAGCACATTGCACATGCCATTTCCGCCAACTACCCCGACAGCTACCTGATGGTGCTGCTCATTGACGAACGTCCTGAGGAAGTGACCGAAATGCAGCGCACGGTCAAAGGCGAAGTGATTGCTTCAACCTTCGACGAACCCGCCGCCCGCCACGTGCACGTTGCCGAAATGGTGATCGAGCGGGCCAAGCGTCTGGTCGAGTTGAAGAAAGACGTGGTCATTTTGCTGGACTCCATCACGCGTCTGGCCCGCGCCTACAACAACGTGGTTCCGTCCTCCGGCAAGGTCCTGACCGGTGGTGTGGACTCCAACGCCCTGCAGCGCCCTAAACGATTCCTGGGCGCCGCGCGCAATGTGGAAGAAGGCGGTTCGCTGACCATAATTGCCACCGCTCTGGTTGACACTGGCAGCCGCATGGACGAAGTCATTTTTGAAGAATTCAAGGGCACTGGCAACAGCGAAATCCACTTGGACCGCCGCCTGTACGAAAAGCGGGTGTTCCCGTCCATCCAACTCAACCGCAGTGGCACGCGCCGCGAAGAATTGCTGTTGCAGCCAGAAATCTTGCAAAAGACCCGCATTCTGCGCCAGTTCCTGTACAACATGGATGAAATCGAGTCTATGGAAATGGTTCTCAAACAGATGCGCGCAACCAAGACCAATAGCGAATTCTTCGACATGATGCGCCGGGGTGGTTAGTTAACTGGGTTATAATTTTGGGTTTACGCGAAAAGTACGCTGAAGCATTTCAATGCGCAATGGGTTTGCGCATGGCCAGCGCGGCTCTTGCGACTGATGGAGAAGAGTATGAAAGAAGGCATTCACCCCAATTACCGTGAAGTGTGTTTCATGGACATGTCGAACAACTTCAAGTTTGTGACACGTTCTTGCGCCAACACCAAGGAAATGATCACCATGGAAGACGGCCGCGAACTGCCGTTGTACAAGTTGGACACCACCAGCGAATCGCACCCTTTCTACACCGGTACACAGAAGTCTGTGGACAACATGGGTGGACGCGTGGAGCGCTTCCGCAACCGTTTCGGCAAAACTGCCGCTACAGCCGCGAAGTAATCCGACTTCAGGTCTTGGCCTGAATCGTCACCAAAAAAAGCAGCCCGGATTTCCGCGCTGCTTTTTTTATTGCACCTGATGAACCTGTGAACCATCCCAACCCCGCCATCGTTACCCAGGCTGGTGCCAGACGCCTTCCGCGCTGGGCCTTGTTTATGCTGTGCTTTGCCTATGCGTTACCAGGATTCCTGGGGCGTGACGCCTGGAAAAGCGAAGACATGGCCGCTCTGGGTTTTATGGCGGAATTGGTACAGGGATCTTCCAGCTGGCTGAAGCCGACATTGATAGGCCTTCCTCCTGAAAACCCTGGCGTTTTGCCCTATTGGTTGGGTGCTTGGGCCATGCAGTTGGCACCTGCCTGGATCAGTGCAGACTTCGTTGTTCGCCTGCCGTTTATGCTGCTATTGGGGTTGACCATGGTAGCCACTTGGTATGGAACCTACTACCTAGCACGCAATCCCTTGGCGCAACCCGTCCCCTTTGCATTTGGCGGAGAGGCACTGCCAGCGGACTACGCTCGTGCCTTGGCCGATGGCGGCTTGCTGGCCTTTATCGCCTGTCTCGGGCTTGCGCAACTCGCACACGAAACATCCCCTGCCCTGGCGCAGCTGGGTTTCTCTGCTCTATTCTTCTTTGCGATGGCGGCGCTCCCGTACCGCAAGCATGGACCGGCAGTTGCCGCGGCACTTGGGCTAATTGGTTTAACTCTCTCTGGCGCGCCATTTCTGGCATTACTGTTCGGAATGGGCAGCGCTGTCTTGCATTACGCAGACCATGACACTAGCCCTGACGACTCGGCCCGCAACCGCCGTGTTGCACGGGAAAGTGCAGCCATTGCATTGATCACGCTCTTCAGTGCCGTGCTTGCTATGGCCATGGGTCTGTTGACCTGGAAGATTCAGCTGCCACGCGCACTGTGGATCGACTGGGTGGGCTATTCGGAGTTACTGCTGTGGTTCACGTGGCCGGCATGGCCCTTGACGCTGTGGACATTGTGGCGCTGGCGTCATCAGTTATTCAACCGCCGCATCAGCAGGCACATTGCACTACCGGCCTGGTTCTTCGCCGTATGTGCCGTCGCTACCCTGTTCACCGGTTCGTCGGACCGTACTTTGCTACTGGCATTGCCCGCACTGGCAGCACTGGCGGCGTTTGCCTTGCCTACACTGAAGCGCCAGGTGTCCGCCTTGATAGACTGGTTTACCCTGCTGTTCTTTTCTGGCTGGGCCTTCACGATCTGGGTGGTGTGGATAGCAATGCAAACAGGAGTGCCAGTTCAACCAGCCGCCAATGTGTCACGCCTCGTCCCCGGGTTCGAGGCCAGCTTTTCTCTGTTTACATTTGCCATCGCAGCCATTGCCACGGTGGCCTGGGCTTGGTTAGTGAAATGGCGTGTAGGACGCCACCGTGCTGCCATTTGGAAAAGCCTAGTCTTGCCAGCAGGTGGCGCGGTGTTGTGCTGGTTGTTATTCATGACCTTGATGATGCCGGCGCTCAACTACGCCCAAAGCTACACGGTGCTGGTGCAGCGCACCCAATCCCAATTGACAACTCCCGGCTGTGTTGAGGTATTGGGTCTTGGACAAGGTCAAATCGCCGCATTCCAGTTCTACGGAAACCTGCATCTGGAGCCTATGCGAGATGGCGCTAACTGCCCTTGGTTGTTGGTCGAGCCGCTACCAGACCTGTCAGCCACGCCAAACCCGGATTCAACGATATGGAGCGAGCCGGTGTTGATTCAACACCCTGCCAGCCGGGGTGATTCGGTCCTGCTATTCAAACGCAGAGTGCCTGGCGTTAATGAAGACTCGGCACCTGCAGCGCAGATCGAACCCGTTGCGGCGGAAACGTCAGAGAAAAAGTAGAGCCTTTACCCGGGAGACTGTCGATCGTCAACTCTGCCCCGTGACGCTGGGCCACGTGTTTGACAATGGCCAAGCCCAAACCCGTGCCGCCGGTCTCGCGTGAACGACTTCTGTCGACCCGGTAAAACCGCTCGGTCAACCGCGGTATGTGTTCCTGGGCAATACCTGGCCCTTGGTCCTTAACAAAGAACAGCGCTCCACCGTCAGGCAACGCGCTGAAACTCACATCGATACGGCGCTGTGCGGGGGTGTACCGGATTGCATTGCCAATCAGGTTCGACATCGCGCTATGCAGTTCCAGCGCCGAGCCCGCGATTTCAAAACCCTGCACGCGGTCAAACCGCAAATCGTGTGATTGGGTCCACAACAGATGGGAGAGATCCCGCGCGTCTTGCTCGCATTGCTGCATCAGTACGTCAACGGATACCCACTCATGGGTGGACGGCAAGGGACTACCCTCCAAACGCGAAAGCGTCAGCAGGTCAATCACCAAGGTCTGCATACGGGTTGCTTGCTGTGACATCAAACCTAGGTAGCGCTGGCGCTCCTGATCGTCCAAAGGCAAGGTCTGCAGCGTTTCCACGAAGCCTGCAAGTACGGTCAACGGCGTACGGATTTCGTGTGACACGTTCGCAACGAAGTCGCGCCGCATTGCCTCAGCTTGCTCTACCGCCGTGATATCTCTGGACAGCAGCAGCAACCTGCCTTCACCATAGGGATGCAAATTCACAGACAACGTGACAGGTTTGGCATTACTGCTGACCCTGCCTGGCATGGTGACCCCATGCAAAAAATCGCGCTCGTGCAAATAGGCAGCAAATCCGGGGTCCCGCACCAGATTGCCAAAATGCTGCAACAGGTCTCGCCGAACATCCAACCCGAAATGATCAGCTGCGGTCTGGTTGAACCACTCGATGCGTGTCGTGGAATCCAATAGAACGACACCGTTTGGAGACGCCTGCAAGGCCGCCAAAAAATCCTTCAGGCGGCTTTCACTTTCCACTGTTAACCGACTGCTCGCCTTAAGCATGCGGCGAAATCGGTCAAACACCTCGCCCCAGAGCCCATTTCCAATGGAAAAATCTGCATCTGATCCATCACGCAGCCAACGCAGCAACCGGATACCCCGCAGGCTATCCAGAACAAACCACAGGTACCCGCCTGCGAGGGCCATCCCTAAAGTCCACTGCCATACCTGGCCGGTAGGCGCCAAAAAAAAGGCCAAACCAGCAGCGCCAGCTTGGCACAAAACCAAAGAGAAAAGCCGCCAATACATGCAGAAAAACTGAAGGCGCGCTTAGGAAACGGCTTTTTCTACTACTGCCGCCAAGGCAGGCAAGGCAGTCAAACGGTATCCTGCACCGCGGACCGTTTCCACCATAGACCCAGCAGTTCCCATTGCCTCTCGCAAACGCTTAACATGAACATCCACGGTGCGCTCTTCAATAAACACATGGTCACCCCAGACCTTGTCCAACAATTGCGCACGACTGTGGACACGTTCAGCGTGCCCCATAAGGTAGTGCAATAACTTGAATTCTGTAGGACCCAGTTTCAAGGGCTTTTCCTGAAAAGACACACGGTGAGTTGCAGGGTCCAGCGCCAATGCACCAATTGTCATGGCTTCACCCGCCTGCTCCGGCGTTCGACGACGAAGCACAGCACGTATACGTGCCAGCAGCTCCTTGGTCGAGAATGGCTTGGCAATGTAATCATCGGCACCAGCATCCAGACCTGCCACACGATCCGCCTCATCGCCACGCGCGGTCAGCATGATGATGGGGATGCCCTGCGTACGCGCATCTGCGCGCCAACGTTTGGCCAGCACCAAACCGCTTTCACCTGGCAACATCCAGTCCAGCAAAATCAAATCGGGCAGGCTTGCATCCAGGTCCCGCTGGGCGGTGACGCTATCACTAGCCCAGATCGGGCGAAAGCCGTTGTGCCGCAAGTTGACCGCGATGAGTTCCGCAATGGAAGACTCATCCTCTACGACCAGAACGGATGGCATGTTCCTCATTTCACCACCGATTCAACTTGTTCCATGGATGTGTGGCGCACGTCCTCACCCTTCACCACATAGATAATGAACTCTGCGATGTTCTTGGCATGGTCGCCAATGCGCTCTATCGCCTTGGCCAGGAACAACAAGTCAAGGCTGGGCGAAATCATGCGCGGGTCTTCCATCATGTAGGTGATCAGCTTGCGCACAAAACCATCAAACTCCGCATCAATCAGGTCGTCCTCTTTCATGATCGAAACCGCGGCCGACACGTCAAGCCGTGCGAACGCGTCCAAAGCCTTGTTGAGCAATCCCGAGGCCAGATCCGCGGCAACCCGCAGCTCTAGCGAAGGCAGTGAACGGGGTGATCCACTCTGGATGATGGAGCGCACCATGCGTGCTATTTTTTCCGCCTCGTCACCTACCCGCTCCAGGTTGGCGGTGGTTTTGGAAATTGCGATCAGCAGACGCAGGTCACGGGCTGTAGGTTGGCGCCGAGCAATGATGGAAGAAAGATCACGGTCGATCTCAATCTCCATGGCGTTTACGCGGGCCTCATTCGCAGTCACTTCGTTGGCAACCTCTACGCTGAACTGAGAGAGTGCAAAGATGGCACGCCGAATTTGCGACTCCACCAGCCCCCCCAACTCCATGACCTGGGATGAAACGGACGTCAGCTCGCTGTCGAATTGTGTTGATAGGTGTTTGTCTGACATAAATCGCTTTCTGTTCAACCAAATCGGCCGGTGATGTAGTCTTCTGTCTCTTTGCGGGTGGGTTTGAAGAACATCTGTTCCGTAGAACCAAACTCCATCAAATCGCCTAAATACATGTACGCCGTGTAATCGCTGCAGCGCGCCGCCTGCTGCATATTGTGTGTGACGATAACGACGGTGTAGTCGTTCTTCAACTCCACGATCAACTCTTCAACCTTGGCAGTAGAAATCGGGTCCAGCGCAGAGCAGGGCTCGTCCAGCAACAAGACTTCTGGCTTGATGGCAATGCCGCGCGCAATACACAAACGCTGCTGTTGCCCGCCCGACAGGCTGGAGCCACTTTGGTGCAGCTTGTCTTTGACCTCGGTCCATAGAGCCGATTTGCGCAAAGCCCACTCCACCCGCTCTTCCATGTCACTGGCATTCAAAGACTCAAACAATTTCACGCCAAAGGCGATATTGTCGAATATGGACATCGGAAATGGGGTTGGCTTCTGGAACACCATGCCAACCTTTGCACGCAACAAGGCAACATCTTCCTTGCTGGTGAGCAGGTTCTCCCCATCCAGCAGGATCTGGCCCTCGGCACGTTGCTCTGGGTAGAGTTCAAACATGCGGTTAAACACGCGCAAGAGGGTGGACTTGCCGCAACCCGACGGGCCGATGAATGCGGTGACCTTGTTCTGGGGGATTTCCAGATTGATGTTCTTCAAAGCATGGAACTTGCCGTAATAGAAGTTCAAATCCTTGACGGCAATTTTTGTCTTCTCGGGAGCAGTAGGAGTGTTCAACATAAAGTGTTCTTTAAATGGATGACTGCAAGGAAAATCAAATCTTGGTGCGGGTCAACACCCGCGCCAGAATGTTGAGACCCAGCACCGTTGCGGTAATGATGAAGACGCCAGCCCATGCAAGCTTTTGCCAGTTTTCATACGGGCTCATGGCAAATTTGAAGATGGTCACAGGCAGGCTAGCCATAGGTTCACTCAGTGATGATGTCCAGAACTGATTGCTCAGTGCAGTAAACAACAACGGCGCTGTTTCACCGGCAATACGCGCCACCGCCAACAAAACACCGGTAATCACACCCGTGCGGGCCGCTTTGAGGGTAATACTCAAAATGACCTTCCACTTGGGTGCACCCAGCGCATACGCAGCTTCACGCAGACCAGCCGGAACCAACTGCAACATGTTCTCGGTGGTGCGAATCACCACTGGAATCACCAGCAGGGAGAGCGCCAAAATGCCGGCATAACCAGAAAATGATTTGAACCGCGACACCACCACAGCGTAAACAAAGAGGCCAATCACTATGGATGGAGCCGACAACAAAATATCATTCACAAACCGTGTGACCGATGCCAGCCAGCTCTTGGTGTCGAACTCTGCCAGGTAAATACCAGCCATGACACCAACGGGTGTCCCCAGGCAGGTGGCTAACGCCACCATGAGGAACGATCCATAAATCGCGTTAACCAATCCACCCTCATCGTTGGGAGGCGGAGTCATTTGGGTAAAGGTGGCAACCGACAAGCCCCCCACGCCCAGAAGAATGGTTTCCCACAAAATCCAGAATAACCAGAACAGGCCAAAGGACATGGCCGCAAGAGCCATACCGGTAGCCACCTGATTGACACGTTTGCGATGGGCAAACTTGGCGAGTTTGAGTTGATGGGCGTTCGTGGTCATGTCTTGGAACCTTCGTTTTTACGCAATTGCGCCAGCAACAATTTGGAGAGAGCCAAAATCACAAAAGTAATAAAGAATAGTACGAGGCCCAGATACATCAGCGAAGCTTGGTGCAAGCCCTCGCCCGCCTCGGCAAATTCGTTGGCCAATGCAGACGTGATGCTATTGGCAGCCTGGAACAGACTCAAGGAATCCAATTGGTTAAAGTTACCAATCACAAAGGTAACCGCCATGGTCTCGCCAATGGCGCGACCCAAGCCCAGCATGATCCCGCCGATCACACCCGCCTTGGTGTATGGCAATACCACCTTGGTAACAACCTCCCAGGTGGTCGCCCCCAAGCCGTAGGCAGACTCTTTTAGCAGCGGCGGGGTCACCTCGAACACATCGCGCATGACAGCGGCGATGAAGGGAATGATCATGATGGCCAGAATAATGCCAGCCGACAAGATGCCGATACCAACGGGAGGCCCCGACACAAAGGCACCCAAGTAGGGAACACCATCTAATGCGGCCTGCAAGGGCTGCTGCACATAGGTGGCCAAAACCGGGCCAAATACCAGCAATCCCCACATGCCATACACAATAGAAGGCACCGCGGCCAACAGCTCAATGGCAGTACCCAGCGGGCGTTTAAGCCACGCAGGTGACAACTCCGTCAAAAACAGGGCAATGCCAAAGCTGACCGGCACCGCGATCAGCAAGGCAATGAACGAAGTGGCCAATGTGCCGTAAATCATGACCAAGCCGCCAAACTCTTCCGTGACAGGGTCCCAAGTGGTGCTGGTCAAGAAACTGAACCCGTATTTCTGTATTGCTGGCCAGGCGCTGATGGTCAGCGATGCCAGGATGCCAATCAACAGACACAACGTGAGCAAGGCAGCACCCTTGGCCGCCCAGCCAAAGACGACATCAGCCCATGGGCCCGAACGGGCTCTTTTTTCAGAAGGAGGTTTGGTCATTGCGCGAACCGACTGGGTTCCAGAGGGATTGGAGGAGAAATCGTCGTTTACTAAAGTATTTGACATGGTTATTTTGCCTTGCAAGTCCCTTCTGAACCCAGACGAATTTGTTTACTTGAAAGCGACTGGCTTGCCAGCGCCGTCCTTGATCTCGCCCCATGACTTCTCGATGGCTGCGATCACGGAATCGGGCATAGGCACATAGTCTAGGTCGGCAGCTACCTTGTCACCATTCTTGTAAGCCCAGCTGAAGAACTTCAATGCTTCCGTTGCATTGGCTGGCTTGTCTTGCTTCAGGTGCATGAGGATGAAAGTAGCACCAGAGATGGGCCAAGCGTCTTTGCCAGGCTGGTTGGTCAGAATGTGGTAGAAAGTTTTGTTCCAGTCAGCGCCAGCTGCAGCGGCCTTGAAGGTCTCATCGTCAGGCTTGACAAAATTGCCTGCCGAGTTTTGCATCACGGCATAGTTCAGCTTGTTTTGCTTCACGTACGAGTACTCGACGTAACCCATGGAATTGGGCAAGCGGCCCACAAATGCGGCCACGCCTTCATTACCCTTGCCACCCGCGCCCACAGGCCAGTTCACAGCCGTGCCCTCGCCCACTTTGGCCTTCCACTCTGCATTCACCTTGCTCAGGTAGTTTGTGAAGATGAACGTTGTTCCAGAACCATCGGCACGGCGCACCTGGGCGATAGCTGCATCTGGCAATGGCAATGTGGGGTTCAGCGCCTTGATGGCGGGGTCATTCCAACGGGACACCTTGCCTAGAAAAATATCGCCCAGCAGAGGACCGGTCAGCTTCAGCTGGCCAGGCTCAATGCCTTTAACGTTAATCACCGGCACCACGCCACCCATTACGGTGGGGAATTGCATTTGACCCTTGGTCTTCAAAACTTCGTCTGTCTGGGGCATGTCAGAGGCGCCAAAATCAACTGTTTTGGAGTCGATCTGTTTGATGCCGCCACCCGAACCGATGGACTGGTAGTTCACCTTGACGCCAGTGGCCTTGTTGTAGTCAGACGCCCATTTTGCATAGATCGGCGCAGGGAAAGTCGCACCAGCCCCAGTGATTTCCTGTGCGCCAACCGCAGCAGAAAAAACCATTGTGGAAGCCAGAGCCAGAGACAAAAGAGGCAATTTAAACGCGATACGCATGAGTAACCCTTGTTCGGTTGGTTGAGGAATGAAAGGACTTTAAGAAAGTTTTGTGACAAGTCTGTGACGCATTTCACTATTTTCCGAACTTCACAGGCGAAAGCAAGCACCCAACAATCTGTCGCACAACATTCAAGAAACTGTCACATATTCGTCACGCAGCCTTTTTAAGCTATGCACTTTCCAACCAACCAACGGACTGCACCATGTCTAAAAGCAACGCCTTCTCCATCCTCCGCCGCACCAGCTTGGTGCTCGCCGTAACGGTCGCTCTGGGCGCGTGTGCCACCAAACCCACTCCCGTCAATCTGGCAGACAACGTGGCCAACAATCCATCGCTGAGCACCTTCAACTCCCTGGTCGCACAGGCTGGCATGTCTGAAACACTGAAGTCTGGCGGCCCCTTCACCGTGTTTGCGCCCACCAATGACGCCTTCAAGGCCGTTCCCGCAGCCACTCTGGCCGGTCTGGGCAAAGACCCCGCAAAACTGAAAGACGTACTGAGCTACCACATTGTGCCCGGCACGATGATGGCCGCTGACGTCAAAAACAGCAACGTCAAAACCCTGCAAGGCGCCAGTCTGGCCCTGGCCAAGGCGGGTGACTTCGTCATCGTGGAAAACGCCACCGTGGTTGCAGCCAACTTGGGTGCCACCAACGGTGTTGTCCACACCATCGACGCCGTATTGCTGCCGCCTGCAAAAAAGTAAGCAGTCTACCGGGGTGATTCTCACCACCCCGTCAATGACAAAACAAGGCAGTAGCCCCCGTTGGCATTGCCTATAACGCTATTAATTCCATAGCGTGGTGGGCGCTCGTCCGCCATCGCCTCCCTTTTGGCCAAGGATCCCCGCCATGCCCTACGCTCAAGACCCACAACGCCGTGCAGCACTGCGCACCCTAGCAGGCCTAGGCCTGGTCGCCACTACCCCCCTGTGGGCACAGCCAAACAAAGGCGTCCGTTCCATTACCGTCGCGCAAATCGCAGACATGTCCACCAGCCAGCTGGATGTGTCAAAAGACTTTCTGGTCGGTTCCCGCGTGGCGTGGCAAGAAATCAACAGCCGTGGTGGCCTGCAAGGCAACACCATCAAACACCTGGTTATCGAAGTAGATGGCAGCTCGGCAAGCTTGCGCGCCGCAGTTGAGTCCCTCAAAAGCCAGCCTCAATGCGTCGCGGTATTTGGTTCCTGCGGCGACCGAGCCGCCTCGCAGTTGGTCAACAGCTTGGGCCGCGAACTGCCAGACTTGGCCCATGTGGCACCTTGGCTGCAAAACGTGGAAGCCGCGGCCATGCCCAACACCTTCCCCATCTTTGCATCACGCCAAGAGCAGATAGCCCACGCCATCAAGTCTTTGTCCGTCATGGGCATCACCCAGGTAGGGGCGGTATACGGCACCCCAGAAGAACATACAGCCTACCGCGCCGACCTTGAGCAGGCCGCCCGGGCTTTGAACCTGTCTATTGTTTCCTACACCTCGCAGGGCGACCTGCGGGATCTTGCCCAATCGCTGCAAGCGACCAGCCCCCGTGTGTTGCTTTTTGTGGGCGGCACACCCGAGCTGGTGCGTTTCTCTCAGGGAGTCGAGAAGCAGGCGGTGCAACGCTACATCATCGCCATGTCGGACGTGAACCTGCAAAGCATTCAGCAGATGGGCATGTCGCGGTTCACCCCCATGATTGCCACCCAGGTGGTGCCCATGGTCAATTCCAATGTGCCTGTTGTCAAAGCCTACCGCAGCGCTCTAGGCCGCCTGTACGATGAACCGCCCACGCCGCTGAGCCTGGCAGGTTACATGTCAGCACGTTACACCTACGAGGTATTGCAGACTGTAGACGGTAGCGTCAACCGCGCTAGCGCCCTGCAAGCCTTTGCACGACGCAGTGCGGTAGACCTGGGCGGTTTTCGTATCGCGCCAGACAGCCGCACGCGCGGTGCGGCCTACGTCACACAAAGCATGATTTCCGTAGACGGCCGCCTGGTCGGATAACGGCGTGTTGTACAAAGGCTGAGGCCAACGCCAGTGCTATGCTCTGGCGAGTTCTATCCTTCTTGAAAGTATTGATGCACATGGGAAATCGCCTGGCCGCCGTGGATTTGGGGTCCAACAGTTTTAGACTAGAAATTGGGCGCGTGGAGCATGGCAGTTTTGTCCGTACCGAATACCTGAAGGAAACCGTACGCCAGGGTGGCGGCCTGGATGAAGACCGCAATTTGACCCCTCAAGCCATGCAGGCCGGGTGGGACTGCCTGGCCCGCTTCGGCGAGCGGCTGGCAGGTTACAAACCTGGCGAAGTGCGCGCGGTAGCCACACAAACGCTACGCGAAGCCCGTAACCGCGATGCATTTCTGGAACGGGCCAACGCCATACTGGGCTTTCCGATCAACGTGATATCGGGCCGCGAAGAGGCCCGTTTGATTTACCAGGGTGTGGCGCAAATGCTGCCCCCATCCGAAGAGCGCCGCCTGGTGTTAGACATTGGTGGACGCAGCACCGAGCTCATCCTCGGCCAAGGTTCCAACCCCTTGGTGATGGAATCATTCCGCGTGGGCAGTATTGCCTGGTCTAACCGTTACTTCCCCGACGGACAGTTTTCCAAGAAGTCTTTTGCCATTGCAGAGATTGCGGCCAAGGCCGTACTGGATGAAGCGCTGGATGCCTACCACCCCGACCGCTGGGACGTAGCCTACGGCTCCGCTGGCACCGTGGGTGCTATCGCGGATGTGCTGGTCGCGTCAGGCTGGCCGGCGGGTGCAGTGACACAGGACGGCCTGGACTGGCTGCTGGACAAGCTGGTAACCGCACAGAGTGCCGATCGCCTGAAGCTGGCCGGCATGCGGGAAGACCGCAAGGCCATTATTGGAGGAGGTGTCAGCATTGTTCGCGCCATCTTCAGCCTGCTCGGCATCCACACCCTGCATCAAGCTGCTGGTGGTCTGCGCCATGGCCTGATTTGTGACCTGCTGGGCAATACCAACAACCACACCGACGACCTGCGCGTAAAAACCGTGCAACGCCTGTCTACCAAATTTGGTGTTGACGGGGTTCATGGTGAGCGGGTTGGCAAAGTCGCCACACATTTGTTTGGGCAATTGATGGCTTCTTCTACTGCACGCGAGCCCAGTGAGGGTGACCGGCATTTGCGCAAGCTGCGTTGGGCTGCACAACTGCATGAGATTGGCAGCCACATCTCCCACAGCGAATACCACAAACACGGTGCCTACATTTTGGACAACGCCGACGCTATGGGCTTCTCGCTGTCCGAAATGCACCGCCTGAGCTTGCTGGTGCTGGGGCACCGCGGCAAACTGCGCAAAATCGAGGCGGCTCTGACTGACTCGGACCTTTTGGGTCAACTGATGGCATTGCGCTTGGCGGTGATCCTTTGCCATGCCCGACGGGACCCGGACTTGGTAGGAATGCACCTGGAGTGGGTCGATGGACAGGGCCGAGCCCTGCAGTTGCGCTGCCGCCCCGGCTGGGCAGACGCCTTTCCCCAGTCTGCCTATCTGCTGCGCGAAGAGGTACAGGCCTGGCAAAAAACACCCTGGTCACTGGATGTCATAGGTTGTTGACCCGCGGCGATATCATGCTCGCATGTCTCTAACGGTATCCCTGTTACGGTGGCTGGCACAGATGGGCCGTACGGGCCAACAAGCGATCCTTGATTGGTTACATCTGCTCAGCCTGGCTGCAAAGATTTTGGTACTGACGCTGTCACCCGGCAGCTACACCCCAGCCAACCGTGCCTTTTTGTTGCGCAATGTGTATGCCAACACGGCCCCCATACTTTTGGGCTTTACCGTGGTGTGTGCCCTGGTGACGGTGATATTGACACGCATCGTCGTCGTTACTGCACAGAGTTATGGTCTTTCCCACTATGCCCTGCAACTGGTGATCCGCGTGCTGGTGCTCGAACTGATACCGATCACTGCCGCACTTTTTGTGGCACTGCGCTGCACCATACCGGACGGAGCCGAACTGCTGGCGCTGCACGCCAAGTGCGACTTGGACATGTCTCCTGGAAAAGCCTGGTCGGGAATGCGGCGCGAAGTCCCGCCGCGGCTGATTGCCGGCCTGTTTGCCGGCGTCACCCTGGCGGCACTGAGCAGTGTTGTCGTATTGGTAGTGGCCTACCTGTCCAGCTATGGTTTCACGCTCTCGGGCTTGGCCAATTTCACGCGGCTATTCGGCCAGGTTTTCAGCCCTGCAGTGACCCTCATTTTTGTGCTCAAGATCGTTTTTTTCTGCCTGACCGTATCACTGGTACCCATGGCTTCTGCTTTAGTGGGAATGCGCGGTACTGCAGGCATGCAAGCCACCACAGTGCGCACCAGCGCCGAGATGCGGGGCCTGGTCCGTATGTTCAGCCTCATCCTGTTGATCGAAATGGTTTCCTTGGCCGGAAACTACTATTGACCCCGAGCCGCCTACCCCCATGACCGAACCCCAAAACCCCACACCTGCCCTCGCCTCAGACAGTCTGGAGTTCAAAGCCCGGCTGTTGATGGTTTTCATGCTCCTGCTGCTTGGCGGTTCCATGCTCTTTGTCATGTATGCGCGCGGCGCCTTTGACGCCACACAGCGTTTGGTGCTCATGGCAGAGGACTCGGAAGGCGTTGTCATTGGCATGGACCTGACCTTCTCGGGTTTCCCGATTGGTCGCGTACGCGGCATTGAACTAGCGGAGACAGGCAAAGTACGCATTCTGGTCGATGTGACCCAAAAAGACGCCCATTGGCTGCGCACAAGTAGCGTCTTTACGCTGGTGCGCGGTGTGGTGGGTGCACCCAACATCCGTGCCTACACCGGTGTACTGGACGATCCGGCGTTGCCTGATGGCGCGGTGCGCAACGTACTCCAGGGCGACGTCAGCGCCGAAATACCCAAGGTCATAACAGCCACGCGGGACCTGATCGAAAACCTCAACACCCTGGTGGGCAGCGGTGGCGCTGTCGGTGGCACCCTGGGGAATATTCAGACGCTGACCGCAAGACTCAATAGCCCAAGCGGTGCGCTGGGCGTGCTGTTGGGCAATGAGCAGGACGCCAAGAAAATCCTCACCACGCTAGACCGCACCAATGCCCTGCTGGCCCGGCTGGATGGGCTGGCCGCCAAGACTGACACCCAGGTTTTTGGAGACAAAGGGGTGTTGCCAGAAACCCGCGCCACTGTGGTGCAACTCAATGGCCTGCTGGGCGATGCGCGTGAAAGCCTGAAAAAGGTAGACGCCGTGTTGCAAAACGCGCAGGCCATAAGCTCCAACGCCAAGGATGCAACGGCAGACCTGGGCGTTTTGCGTGCTGACGTAGAAGCCAGTCTGCGCAAGATCGATGGCCTGGTCAACGAGATCAACCGCAAATGGCCCTTTGCCCGCAATACCGATATCCAGTTGCCATGAACATCCGACTGCAAACTTTTCGCACTGCACTTTTCTTGGCCCTGGGCGCCGCGCTGCTGCACGGTTGCGGCAATACGCCCAAAACGCCTGACTGGCAATTGGAAGCCAAAGGCGCGATGGAACGGTCCGTGGCGGCTTACCTGGAAGGTGATACCCGCGTTGAAAGCGCTGAGCTTGCCAGAGCCCGCGCACAACTCTCACGCACGGGCCGCGCTGACCTGATGGCAAATGCCGAACTGTTGCACTGTGCGGCCCGCACGGCCAGCCTGGTGTTTGAACCTTGTACTGGCTTTGAAACGCTCAGACCTGACGCCACCGAAGCGCAGCGCGCCTATGCGGACTACCTGCGCGGACAGAACACACCGACTCGCACCACCCTGCTCCCCGCCGCCCAGCAAGGTGCAGCCGCTCGCGGTGCAGACGATGCAGCCGCTTTGCAGGGCATAGATGACCCGTTGGCACTTTTGGTGGCGGCAGGTGTACTGCTGCAGACCGGCAAGGCCAACCCCGCAGTGGTGGAACAAGCCGTGAACATAGCCTCCAGCCAAGGCTGGCGTCGCCCATTGGTGGCTTGGCTGGGTGTGCAGTTGCAGCGCTTTACGCGGGCCGGGCAGATGGCGGAGGCCGATCGGATACAACGGCGCATCCAACTGGTGACGCGCGAGTCAACACCAGTCAAGTAGCAGCGCGCTCCACCAAGCCTGTGCCAGCACGCTTGGCATCGTGTTTGGCAAGGGCCGCCAAGTTGGCAACATCTTCTGCCCGTGAAAACTGCCCGCCATCAATTTCAACTGCGCCAATCGACACGGTAGTACAAGGAAAGAACTGCGGTGATCCGTGGCGGTCTTCCGCCTCAATGCCACCTGCATCACGCGCCTGCGCGTCAAACAGCCCTAGTGCCTGGGTGTTGAATGCCTGGACCAAACGCTCACTGCGGGCGCGCCAGTCCGGGCTTTGGAACAGCAACATGAAATCATCACCGCCCACATGGCCCAAGAAGTCCCGCTGCGGATCACATTGCTCCATGGCCAGACGTGCCAGCAGACGAATCATTTCATCGCCCCGCCAATAGCCGTAGTAGTCGTTGAAGGGTTTGAAGTTATTCAAGTCGGCGTAACACGCAACAAAACGAACCTTCTTTTTAATCAGCCGTTCAATGTGTTGGCTGATGGGGATGTTTCCCGGTAAAAAGGTCAGAGGGTTGGCATGCCGTGCAGCCTCAATGCGCGTTTCCGTAACCGACCGCACCAACTGGTCGCCCGTGCCCAACCCCACATAACGGCCGTTGTCAGTCACGATAAACCCATCGGCGAGGTAGCGCTGGTCTTCAGACGTCAGTATGCCCACCAACTCATCCACACTATGGTCCCGCTCGATCAGCCTCGGCTCAAAGTTGGCATGCACCACACAAGGCTTGCGGCCCCACACTTCGCGGTAGTAGAGTTTGCTGTATTGGTTCATGAACTGCGCCCGGTTGATCAGTGCCACCGGCTGCTCTCCGTCCAGCACGGCTACGGCATGCAGATCGGGCCATTGCGCAAAACATGCAGCCAGATCATCGTTACTGGTATCCGTGCGCACGGTGGGGGCATCTACCAATGCCAGGTTGCGCAACTGCCCGTTCGGCGCCGCCCGGCTGAGCTCGGGAAACACCACAATTTGCCGCTCCGCCAAGACCCGTTGGGCATCCGGGCCCAGGTACTGAGCAGGAGTCGGGTTTGGGTGCCCCAGAAAATACCCCTGACCATAACTGATACCCAGATCCCTCAGTACCCGCAGGTCGTCCTGGCTTTCAATGCCCTCTGCCACCAAGGCGGTACCAAAGATATCTGCAATCTGCAAAAGGGCTTGGATGGTCTTTAGCTTGTCGCCATGCTGACTGATGGCTTTGGTGAAGTACTTGTCGATCTTCACGACTTCGGGCTTGAGCTGTGACCATAGGCGCAAGCTCGAGCGGCCATCGCCAAAGTCGTCCAGTGCCAGGGATACACCTGCTCCGCGGATCTGAGCCACGGCGTCTGCCAGTGCGTCCATGTCGTATACGCGCTCGTGCTCTGTGATCTCCAGAACCAGCATGCGAGACAGAACGCCCAGAGCACTCATCTGCCGCAAGAGTTCACCGGATCCTTGTGTGGTAAGGAGCTGGGTTAATGCGGTCGCACTCATGTTGACAAACAGTCGGCCAGGCACATCCATTTTTCCCCATGCGCGCAGGGCTGCGACCACACAAGCGAATTCAAACTCAAACTCCAGTCCCTCAATGGCTGCGGCACGCAGCAGTGCATCGGGTGTGTGCAGCGCACTGCCGCCCGGGCCACGGATCAGCGCCTCGTGGGCATGAATAGACGCGTCACCCAGATTTACGATAGGCTGAAATACGGGGTAGAGGCTGGACTCTTTCAAGATCTGCCGCAAGGGTCCAACGCTTTCCGCCGATTCGATGACTGCAACGCGGGAGGAACGCCCCGTTACCGGCGTTCCCAAGTTGCCTCTACTCATCCGACGGGCGAGCGTACTTTCGTAAAAGTGGGAAGTGTGCGCCATAAGCTTTGCTCACCAGAATGTTGGCAGTCCAATGTAGGTCTTCGGGATGACGAAAGAATGACGTGGCCATGACAATTTGGAGTCATCGCACGGGTGTTTGACCGTCTTCACACAACCATATAAACTGTATATATCGTTTATTCCGAAGGAAAATACATGACCGAAGTAGAGAAAGTAGTTGCTGCAGAGAAACCCGTTGCTACTAAACCAGTAGCTACTAAGCCCACCGCTAAGGCAGCCACCAAACCTGTGGCGAAAGCGGTTTCCAAAACCCAAGTGAAGGCAGTACCCGCCAAACCAACAGCTAAACCCTTGGCTAAAGTTGCGTCCAAACAAGTAGCCAAACCGGTAGCGAAATCAGTTTCCAAACCAGAGCCCGTAAAGACTCCCAAGCCGAAGAAACCAAAAATGGTTCGCGACAGCTTCACCTTCCCCAAAGCCGAGTATGCGGTACTGGATGTTCTGAAACTGCGGGCCGCCAAACTCGGTAGCCCCGCCAAAAAGACCGAGCTGTTGCGCGCTGGTATCAAGGTTATTGCGGCTATGCAAGATGCCGCATTTGTAGCTGCCCTGAAGGCAGTGCCCAGCCTCAAGACCGGGCGACCTGCCAAGGCAAAATAAGCTACAGCACTTCTGGTGATTGCACGGTGACGACGACCGTCTGCGCACCGCCCTCACGCTCGCGGTGCCGCAACCACCATAGTGCACCCTTTTTGACTGCACATTCGCTGGCGCTCAGGCCCAGCAGAGTGGCAATAGTCTGACCCAGTGTAGGCTGGTGGCCGACCACCAGCACACATCCCTTGGCCTGGGGCCATTGCACCAGCTCAAGCAACTGCGCACTGTTTGCCATGGGACTGAGTGCTGGACTGAAGCGAAATTTGCGTTGCAAGGCATGTGCGGTTTGCTCGGTGCGCCGAGCAGGGCTGACCCAGATTCGTGCGCTGTCAGGCAATTGGCGGTCAAGCCAGGCTGCCATTCGTGCGGCTTGCTTTTCGCCGCGGGCGGTCAGTACCCGCGCCATGTCGTCACCATCGGGCCCTACTTCCACAGCTTCTGCGTGCCGCCAGACGATCAAGTCCATGGTTTAGGCTCCGTTTGATTTTCCAGTGTCTGCGTAACGGGCCATCAAGGCCGCCTGTGCCCCGTGCGCCTGCTTCTTCCCGCTGCCCTGCGTGCGGACGTAGGTACCGTCAGGACCCAAATCCCACGCGTCAACACCGTCGTGCAGGTATGCCACCAAGCACTCATCCACAATGCGCTGGCGCTGCACGGGGTCGGTTACTGGCCAGGCCAATTCAACCCTGCGCACCATGTTGCGGTTCATCCAGTCCGCGCTGGAGAGGTACAGCTCGTCTAGGTCTGCCTCGCGGAAATAGAAAACCCGTGAATGCTCCAAAAAACGTCCGATGATGGAGCGCACCCGGATGTTGTCGGTGTAACCCGGCACCTGCGCCGGCAACATGCAGGCACCACGGACAATCAGATCAATTTTGACGCCCTTGCCGCCGGCACCGATCAGGCTCTGGATCAACGCATCATCGGTCAGAGAATTCATCTTGACCACAATACGCGTATCAACACCGCGACCAGCAGCCAAGCCCAAAGCATCAATACGGTTAATCAGATTGCGATGTAGGTGAAATGGTGCAAACCACAACTTGCGAAGCGGTGGCAACTTGCTCTGACTGGCCAGGTGCACAAACACATGTTCCATGTCGGTCGTGAGCACCGGGTCAGCAGTAAGGTGGCTGACATCGGTATACAAACGGGCGGTGCGGGGGTTGTAGTTGCCGGTGGACAAATGACCATAGCGTTTGAGCGATTTTCCCTCGCGGCGGGTAATCAGCATCATCTTGGCGTGGGTCTTGAGGCCCACCACGCCGTACAGCACCTGGGCGCCAATGGATTCCAGCATTTCGGCCCAGTTGATATTCGCTTCTTCGTCAAAACGGGCCTTGAGCTCAACCACCACCGTCACTTCTTTGCCTTTGCGCACCGCCTCGCGCAACAAGTCCATAAGCTCGGAGTTGGGGCCTGTGCGGTAAATGGTTTGCTTGATAGCCAATACCTGCGGATCGCTCACCGCCTGCCGCAGAAACTCCAGCACCGCATCAAAGCTCTGAAACGGTTGGTGAATCAGGATGTCGCCCTGCTTCAACTGGTCAAAAATCGGCAGATTGGAATTCATCTGCGGGGGGTACGAGGCCTTGTAAGGCGCAAAACACAGATCCGGTCGGTCCACCAGATCGATCAGTTGGGTCAGGCGTACCAGATTCACCGGCCCTTGTACCCGGTACAGCGCCTTGGCCGGCAGATCAAACTGCTGCAGCAAAAAGTCTGACAAGTATTCCGAGCAACCTGCCGACACCTCCAGCCGAACGGCCTGGCCATAGTGGCGGTGCACCAAACCCTGGCGCAACGCCATGCGCAGGTTTTGCACGTCGTCTTCGTCTACCGCCAAATCGGAATGGCGCGTGACCCGGAACTGTGAAAACTGCCCTACATGGCGGCCCACAAACAGCTCGGACAAGTGCGCCCGAATGACGCTGGACAGCGACACAAACAGGGTGCGATTGCCTGAAACCTTGGCTGGCAGGCGAACGATCCGCGGCAAGACCCGTGGCACCTTGACGATGGCGATTTCGTTCTCACGCCCGAAGGCATCTCGCCCCCCCAACCGCACAATGAAGTTCAGCGACTTATTGGCGACCTGTGGAAATGGGTGTGAGGGGTCCAGACCCACCGGAATTAATAGCGGGCGCACCTCCCGCTCAAAGTACTGCTTGACCCAAAGACGCTGCTCCGCGTTGCGCTCCCCGTGCGAAACAATCTTAATGCCCAAGCGCTCAAAAGCGGGTAACAACTCCTCGTTGTACAACGCATACTGGCGAGACACAATGTCGTGCAGCGAAGCCGCCAATCGCTCAAAGGAAGTAACCGAAAACTGCCCTTTGCGGTCGTCGGCCTGCATGGCTATCACGTGAGGCTCAGCCCTCACCTCAAAAAACTCATCCAGGTTGGACGACACGATGCACAGGTAGCGCAGCCGCTCCAACAAGGGCACATCGCTGCGCACAGCCCAATCCAATACACGTTCGTTAAACGCCAGGATGCTGTGGTCTCGGTCCAATAATTCTGGAACCTTGTTTGATGACTTGTCAGTAGCTTGCAACGGGGGCCTATGCAAATGGGGCAACATGGAAAGGGACTTCACTATGACACAACGGTGAAGAATTGTTTACGAATGCGATGACAATTGTGTGACAGTTGCGTGAATCGCTGGTTTCTTGTCGCCCGATACATCATTGCGCGCCGGTACCAAGTGCCCCGCAAACAAACGCGACGCGTGTGCCCAGCTGAAAGCCTGTGCGCGAGCCCGTGCCGCATGGCGCGGTATGCTCAATGCCTCATACCAGGCACTGGCCAGGTCCGCTTGCAGAGCACCCCCACAAGCAGGCTCGCCTACCACTTCCAATGGTCCATCCACCGGATAGGCTGCGACCGGTGTACCGCAGGCCATAGCCTCCAGCATGACCAGGCCAAAGGTTTCAGAACGGCTAGGCATGACAAACACATCCGCTGCGCCATACACCTGGGCCAGTACATCGCGCGGCAAGACTCCCAACCACCGCGCATGCGGATACCGCTCGCGCAGACTGGCTTCCAATGGACCTACACCACACACCACTTTGGTGCCCGGCACATCCAGGCGCAAAAACGCTTCAATGTTCTTCTCGTAAGACACCCTGCCTACATAGAGCGACACAGGCCTGGCCAACACACCCAAGGGGGCATACACCTGTGGCTCCTCCTGGTACTGGAACAACTGCACATCCACACCGTGGGTCCAGTTTCGCAGGTTCCGAAAGCCTCGCGCTTGCAACATGCGCAACACATTCTCGGTGGGCACCAGCACACCTGCAGACGGTTTGTGGAAGTGGCGAAACAGCGCATAACCTATCCAGAGCGGTAACCGAACAGCTGCCTTCAGAATTTCCGGGAAGCGTGTATGGAAAGCCGTGGTGAATGCAAGACCTTTGCGCAAGCAGTAGCGTCGCGCCGCCCAACCCAGCGGACCTTCGGTCGCGAGGTGTATCGCATCCGCACCAATGGCATCCAGCCTGCGAGCCAGGGTTTTGAACGGCCGGACGGCCAAGTCAATACCAGCGTACCCCGGGCAGGGCCGCGTCTCAAACAGGCCGGGGTGAATCACCTCCACCTGGTGGCCCAGCGCCTCCATCTCACGCACCAGTTCCACCAGCGTGGTCACCACACCATTGACCTGGGGTTGCCAGGCATCCGTTACCAATGCCAGCTTCATGCGGCTACCTCCTGCGCGCTATGCACCAGCACCGTGCTGGTCTGTTCGGCATTCCAATAAATGAGTTCCAGGCGGCCATCCATGTGCTCGACCAGCGCGCTGCGGCTCTCCACCCAATCCCCATCGTTGCAGTAGAGGATGCCGTTGATGTCGCGCATCTCCGCGCGGTGGATATGGCCGCAGACCACTCCATCATGGCCCAGCGAGCGTGCGGCATTGGCTACCGCCACCTCAAAGTCAGTCACGTAATTCAACGCGGTTTTGACCTTTTGCTTCAGGTAGGCTGACAGCGACCAATACGGGAGGCCCAAACGCCCCCGCAGATTGTTGAGGTAACGATTGAGCTTGAGCGTGAACTCATACAGGTTATCCCCCAGAAAGGCCAACCACTTGGCACACTGGATGACACCGTCAAAGTAGTCCCCGTGGGTGACCCACAAGCGACGCCCATCTGCTGT
Source organism: uncultured Rhodoferax sp. (assembly GCA_963513355.1). Classification (GTDB taxonomy): domain Bacteria; phylum Pseudomonadota; class Gammaproteobacteria; order Burkholderiales; family Burkholderiaceae_C; genus Allorhodoferax. The sequence continues at coordinate 75,145 of CAUPQG010000015.1, forward strand.
GGTGTGCACCGCGTCTTCGCGCACCTCAATGCCACCAAACTCATGCCCCAGAAAGCCACGCGCGAACTCGTCGTGGTTGCCGGGTATGAAGATGACCTTGCAGCCTTTGCGTGCACGGCGTAGCAGCTTCTGCACCACGTCATTGTGCGACTGCGGCCAGAACCAACGGCGGCGCAATTGCCAGCCATCCACAATGTCACCGACCAAATAGAGGCTGTCGCTTGGGTGAGCCTTCAAGAACCCCAATAGTGCCTGCGCTTGGCAGCCCGCTGTACCCAAGTGGATGTCAGACACAAAAATGGCACGGTACCGCCGCCCATGCTTATCGTCGTCATCGTCATCTCTGTGGTCAGCGGGCGCACCGGCGATCATGCCCTGCATCAACGGGGCAAAGGCGTCGGGACCGGCGCGCATCAAGCCCCCAGAAAGTGTTTGCGGTACCGAGCGGGTAAATCCTGCAGGCGCATCAGCATGGGCAGATCAGCCGAATTGAAATCTGGGTCCCAAGCCGGTGGGCCCAGCACTTTGGAGCCCAGGCGCAAATAACCCTTGATCAGCGCGGGAGGCTCTACATCAAGCGACGCATCCAGTTGCTCGATCGGCAACGGCAGTCGGGGACGCACATGGTATTCAATAGGGGCAAGGTGCGTGGCCTGCACCTTGCGCCAGATACTGGCAGCCAAATCGCCACTGACCACACCGTTATGCAGCATGGGAATACTGGCGCAACCAATCATGGTGTCCAACTGGTTGCGCACCATGAAGGCCCCCAAAGCACCCCACAGGGCCATGATGACGCCGCCGTGGCGGTAGTCCTTGTGCACACAGCTGCGACCCAGCTCCACCATGCGCTCGCGCAAAGACCGAAGGCGTGTCAAATCAAACTCGGTATCGCTGTAGGTACTGCCCACCCGCTGGGCTTGTACGGGGGTCAACACGCGGTAGGTTCCGATGACTTGGCCAGTGACCTCGTCGCACACCAGCAGGTGTTCGCAAAAGTTATCAAACAGATCAATGTCGTGACCAGGCAGCGTGGTACTCAAGCGGGCCCCCATTTCACCCGCAAAGATGTCGTAGCGCAGGCGCTGTGCGGCACGCACCTCATCCAGATGCTGCGCCCAGAAAACCTTGATCGCCACCTGCTGGGATGGCGCCACTGCTGCGCCCGCTATACGTTGGCTACCCAGAGCGCCATTGGCTTCGTGGGGCAAGTTGGCAGCCTGGGCCAGATTGATGCCAAAGTTGTCAGTCATGCTCAGCTCCCCTGCTGGATGGTCAAATGCACACTGGCACGCCGGTCAGACAAGGCATCCAGCCAGGGCTGCGTTCCTGCCTTGAACCGCAGACCGCCCGGGCTATTGGCAAGTGCATGTGCTGTGCAACGCAGAATGCGCAGGCACTGTTGCTCGAATTGATAGGCCGGACGGCTGGCAGACGTCGCAAGCGACTTGCCAAACTCCACGGCTGCATCCAGTTTTTTTCCCATTTGCTGCTCTCCATCGTGCTTGTTATGCGGCGATTCTGAGAGGCCGAAGTGACGCGTTCACGTCAATTCAATGGCAGTTCTGTGACATGGCGCACGGATAACACGCCGACTTCCCACTGAAAATGCACCTTGTAAATCAAGGGTTTACCCTTATTCTTGCTGGCTACAAGGAGGAATCACCATGCCAACCGAAGTTACACATCCGCCAACCCCACATGCCACCGATGCTTGGGTAGCCACCGGCATTGCAATGAATGCGTTGGGGCTGCCATTCGATATTGCCCGCGCACAGTACGCGCGCGCCGTGCAACTGGGGCTGGTAGAGCGTTCCATGCTCGCATCACGCGACTTTGCGCGTACGCTGAGCGCCATGGAACAACTACTACTGGGCCCATGGGCTCGTCATGTTTAAGTCATTGAGTTGCGAAACAATAATGGATTGCCAGAAGGGCGATTTTTCAGAACGTCTGAGCAAAAATAGGCTTTAGCCCCCGTAATTCCTGACTTCTTAGCTATTAAGTTGATAGCAGATCTCTTATAAGTGGATGCCGCCTGCCCATGGAATACAAACTCAAGTTGGCACTACCAGCACCTGATGCTGCGGATTGGGTGCAGAGCTTGACCCGAATCCCGGCGCTGGCGCAGCACAAGGCCGTGCAACAGCAGTTGCACGACATCTACTACGACACACCACAAGAGACCCTGCACCGGCAAGGCATGGCTTTGCGACTACGCCGCGCGGTTAACGGGGAGACCACCCAATGGTGGCAGACCCTGCAAATCGGTGTCGGCAGCGGCGCAGCCTTAAATCGCCGCGGCGAATGGGAAGCGGCAGTACCGGATGCCGCTTTGGACGCCGGGATACTGGCGGACACGCCTTGGTCCAAACTGGACCCGCGCGCGTCGCTTTACGCAGCACTGCAACCCTGCTTCAGCACACAGTTCTCCCGCACCATTTGGACCGTAAGTCACCGCAATGTCAGCGCGGTCACCGTGGCTCTGGACATTGGCCACATTGTCGCGGGCGATACCCGTGCAGCCCTGTGTGAAATCGAGCTGGTGCTGCTGGCGGGCGACACCGGCGCGTTGTTCACGCTGGCCAAGGAAATAGCCACCGCTGTAGCCACACTCCCCTTGGACACTGGCAAGGCCGCTCGCGGGTACGCGCTAGCCCGCAACACAATGCGAGCGCCTAGGCATGCAAGACCTCCAGCATTAACAGCTGAACTGCCCAAAGCGGTTGCAGCACAGCGCATGCTGCGCGAGAGCTTCTCGCACTTCACGAGCAACCTCAATGCTTTGGTGTACAGCGACGATCCCGAACTGGTGCACCAAGCCCGCATAGGCTGGCGGCGGTTCAAAACTGGCTTGAAACTGTTTCACAAACTGGCCGCCACACGCCCACCGGCAGACATGCAATCGCTTCGCCCGGTACTCGAGGCATTGGGGGCTCTGCGCGATCTGGAGGTCGCCAGCCTGGAAACCCTACCCATGCTCGCGAACGGCTTTACCGATGGGAATCCCAGCCGCCAAGCCCGTTGGCGCGCAATGCAACAGGCACTGGCCCAAGCCGCTGAGCAGCAGCGCGACAAGCTGCATGCCGCATTGGGCGACCCCCGGGTTGGTGTGACCCTGTTGGCCCTCACCCAATGGCTGGAAAATGACTTGACGCAATTGGCAGAAGCAGCAATTAGCAACCCCGATCACACATTGCAAGACTGGGCGCGCCGGAACATCCGACAGTGGCATCGGCAACTGAAGACGGCTTTGGCAAATGCACACGATCTGGAGAGTACACACCGAGCACGCATACTGGCCAAACGGCTGCGCTACGGCATAGACGCCTTGCGACCGCTTCTACCCAAACGGCGCGCCCGGCGCTGGCACCTGTTGGCCAGCCATTTGCAAAACGATATGGGATCCGCGCGCGATGTGCAGCAAGCATTGGCCATCGCCAACCGGCTCAAGGTAGCCCCCAGTTTGCTGGACTACCTGCGCGGCGTTGCGGTTGGAAGGAAACACGCAACCTGAGACCGCGCGACCCGGAGAGCGCCTAAACCCGGACAATCTCTTTCAGGGGCTTGAGCACACTGGATGGCGTCATGCCAAAGGTTTGGCGGAACATCCGACTGAAGTGGGAGGAGTCCACAAAACCCGCGTCCAGCGCCGCCCGCGTTAGCGTGGGGTTGGCTCCCAGTGCCGCCATGGCCGCGCGTACTTGCGACCACACACGGTAGCTGCGAAAACTGACCCCCATCTCGGCGCGAAACAGGTGGTTGAAACGCGACGCCGACAGGTGGGCAGCGGCCGCCGCTGTGTCACGGCCCAGGGCCCATCCGCTCGAATCGCCCGGCTGGCGCAGCGCCAGCAGGCTGCGGACCACGCGTCTATCCAGCGGTGCATACGCCGGGCAATCCAGTTGCAACAGTGATGACAGGTCAAAGCTGCGCAAATAGGTATCCATGCTGCTGCGCGCCTGCACCGTCACCGCGGGGTCAAATATCACTCCGCCCTGAGCTGCAAAGTGCGGGCGCAGGCTGCGAGCCTCTGGCGAGTCTGGCTCAAGGTACATGGTCGCCACCGCTTCACCCCGGGGGTCAAACACGTGTTCCACCCCGGTGTCCACCAGCGCGCTATGGCAAGTCTGCACCCCGCCCCTTCCGATAGCACTATCCAATGGCAAGTGCAGCGCAAAACGTCCCGACAAACCCATCAGCAGTACGGGGGATGCATGGCGGTGCCAGCCGGTGGCCGGCAGCTCACCCTGGTACAGCGCACGGTTGGTGCCCAAAGTCAGGGTGTTGGTTGGGGTTGCGCACATAGCCTAAACATACAAGTTTTTTGGGAATGGATCACGTAGTCTTGGCCTGCAATTTTTGACCTACACCACACCCCGGAGATTTGTCTTGAAACGTTTTGTACTTGGTTTGACCGTCGTCCTCTTATTCGTATTGTCCCCGCTGGCCGTGGCTTACTACAAATCACCCGAACACTTCACCCAGCCGCTGCTGGATGTGAACCGGTCCCTCTCGGGTCTGTCGGAGAAGACAGTCACCGTGGGTCCGCACCAGGTGCACTACCTGGAGGGCGGCCCAAGTGATGCAGGTTCCGAGCCCCTGGTGCTGTTACACGGCATTTTTGCAGAGAAGGACCACTGGGTGGACTTTGCCCGCCCACTCACCAGCCGCTATCGCATCATTGCGCCCGACCTGCCCGGCTTTGGCGAAAGTGGTCGCCTGCCCGATCAAACTTATGACTACGCGGCGCAGACCGAACGCCTGAAAAGCCTGCTGGATGCCCTGGGTGTGCGCCGCGTGCACCTTGCGGGAAATTCCATGGGAGGCACCATCGCCGCACTGTTTGCCATTGCCCACCCGGATCGGGTGGCCAGCGTGGCACTGATTGGTGCGCCCCACGGAATACGCTCGCCCAAGCCCAGCGCAATGGACAAATTGATCGATGCGGGCAAGGCACCCCTGGTAGCGCGCAACGCGGCCGAATTTGCGCAAATGATGGACCTGGTGTTTGCACAGCAACCCTTCCTGCCCTACCCCATTCTCCATGCCACCGAACAAGCAGCACTGCGCAACGCCGACTCCAATATGCGGCTGTGGAATGCTCAGTTAAAAGACCGCTACCTTTTGGACGGCCGCATCACTGCGCTGCAGCAGCCCACGCTGGTGTTATGGGGTGGCCTGGACCAGATATTCGATGCGTCGGGCGCCGAACTGTTGCGCAGCCGCCTGAAAAAACCGCAAATTGAAGTGATGCCCGGCGTGGGGCACTTGCCCATGATGGAGGCACCCAGCGCCACAGCGCAAAATTACGCCCTGTTTTTAGAGACGTTGCGCCCATAACGCCGACCACGCCAGGAGTCGCAGTTTTCAGCCGCAAACCTGATTGCGCCCGCCAGCTTTGGCCTCATAGAGGTGCGCATCGGCACGTGCGATGAGAGCGTCCAAGCTGACATCGTCGCAATATACCGCCACACCAATACTCGCCGTACATCGAATGGTGTCTTGCCCACTCACATGCCCGGTCTCATCGATGAATTGCCGAACGCGCTCGGCGAACAAGCGCGCTTGTTCGAGATCGGTTTCCGGCAGCAAGATGACAAACTCTTCGCCACCCCAGCGGGCCAGAACATCACCCGTTCGGCAGGTGGCCGTCAGCAAGTGGCTTACTGAGGTTAGCAACCTGTCACCCCCTTCATGACCATACCGGTCGTTGATCTGTTTGAAGTGATCGATGTCCAGTATGAGCACACTCAAAGGTCGGGCTCTTCGCTGGCTCTGCGACCAGATTCCACGGCTCAAATCAAAAAAGGCCCGCCGGTTGTAAAGACCGGTAAGCGGATCGCGCTGCGCCAAATGCTCGGCTCTTTGGCGTGCGTATTGCGCATAGCTCACCTGCCGCGCGAGCGCCAGCGCAAGAAGAGTTGCTTCCAGCACAATGCCAAATTCGATTCCGTGGTAGGTCCAGGTGTTGTAGGGAATTGCACCCCATACGCTCGTCGTGGTCGCAGCCGCCCCCAACATGCCCAGAAGCGTGCCGGCGAGAAAGTAGATACCCGCACCCTGACGTGTAAGCACGGCAAAAACGCCCAGCGCCACCATCATGGCGGTCACGGTACTCAAATAGCAGAAGGCCAACAAAACGGCTGCGAGTTGGTTGTCCAGCGCAATGCACACCAGCATGGCTAGCACGCCGAATACGACAAAACCGTTCACCCAGCGATGCAATCGCACACTGTACTTAGCTAACTCAAGAAAGCTGTTTGCGAACAGGAGACCACTGGCGGCGTACAACAAGATGGAGACAACAATGACAAAGCGCTGAAAGTCTGGCCGATCGGGCCACATGTATGCCAGGCCATGACCGGTGTAGTTCATGTTCATCACGATGAAACACAAGACATAGAGCGCGTAATACAGATGGCTGCGTTGGCGCAAACCAAAGTAGAGCATGCAGTTGTAGATGATCAAGGCCAGCAAAAAGCCATAGAGCGCTCCGTATGCGTAGTGCACCTGACGTTGGGCCGAAGCCAATTTGTGCTCGGAAAAAAAGGCAATCGGCAACAGCAATGGATCCGGCGTTTGGGCGCGCACATACAACTCGCTGGGCCCCGGGGGTAGTGACAGCATCAAACCCGATCCGATGCCGGGCAAAACGCCGATTGCGCCTGGCAAACTATCGCCAGAACGCCACGTTAGCGTCGGGCCATCGGGCGATAAAAGGTATGCGTCAAGCTGGTCGATCCACGTGGTCCCAAGGTTGGCGTAGATGTTCTTTGGCGTAGTGCCAGCATTGAAGAGCGCGAGACGCACCCAAACAGGCGGGCTCCCGATGCCAAAACTCAGTACCAGAAGTGTGCCAGGCACAAACCGTCCCTCGCGGTACAGCATGCGCACGGAATCGAGCTCGAGTCTGGTTTGCTCTTCGGTGAATACATCGGCATGGAAGCCAAGAGCTTCCATTTTGCCGTCCACTAACTCGGAGACATCGACCGTGGCGGCATGGGACGCGACGAAGACGAATGCCAGAACCACGGCGAACAACCAGCGCGCAAAAATGGCGATTTGCTTGAAAGGGCAAACCGGGTACTGGCGTAAAAGCAAGAACATGCACACTCTCTACAGAAACTGACGGCCCCCGACAGAGCTTTTCTGTCCGGCTCATTGCGACAGCCTCACCCTGCCTGTGCATTGATTCTCTACCGTTTCTGTTGAATGTGGCGAACATTTCTGCTGGCATGTGGCGCCCAGCTAGCGCGAAATTGGGACAAATCAGCTGCGTTGACGCCAAGCCTGGAAACGTGACCGCTGCAGGGCCACCAGTTCCACCACACCCCAGGTGATGCTGCTCAGTACATACAAGCGGCGCATTGCATCAACCCTTCGCAGCGGTGCTGCGTTCGGTAGGCAATCCCAGGCTGACCCAGCCGTCATCGAACAAGGCATCCAGCTTCTTTTGTAAGCCCAAGAGTTTCCAGATCATGGCGGTCTCCTACGGTTTGGTTGTCGGAGCCCCTAGGCTATCGGCCTTGTGTGACAGTATTGCGAAAAACATTCATACCCTTTGGCGGCGCTATGCCATAACGTTGCGTTGCGCTGTGCACGCTATGCTGGGCATGTGCCATCCTCCCATCTGCCCGAACTCGAAGCCCTGGAGCGCATCCTCGACCTGGGTGCACCCCACCTGAAGGTCAGCGTGGTGCACCAGGTGACAGCCCCTGCAGGTAGCGCCCTGCCCGTCTATACCATTGCCCTGGGGAATCCCAGTCCGGACGTTCCTGCCATCGGTTTTTTTGGCGGCGTCCACGGCCTGGAACGCATCGGGGCCGAGGTGGTCATCGCTTTCTTGCACAGCCTGGTGATGCGCCTGCAGTGGGACGCGACGCTGCACAGCCAATTGGAATCCGTGAGACTGTTGTTTATGCCCATCGTCAACCCTGGCGGCATGTTGATGGGTACACGCGCAAACCTGCAAGGCGTGGACCTGATGCGCAACGCACCAGTGGATGCGGTAGACAAGGTGCCGTTTCTGGTGGGTGGCCAGCGCGTCAGCGCCACGCTGCCCTGGTACCGGGGGTTGGCAGATAAACCGATGGAGGCCGAGAACCTTGCGCTGTGTGCCGAGGTGCGCAGTGAGTTGCTTTCCCGCCCCTTCAGTATGGCACTGGATTGCCACTCGGGTTTTGGTGCCAGCGACCGCATCTGGCTACCCTACGCCCACACGCGCAAACCCATCGCGCACCTGGCCGAGATGCAGGCACTCAAGGAGGTGTTTCTGCAGACCTACAGCCACCACCCCTATGTGTTCGAGCCGCAAAGTCTGCAGTATTTGGCCCATGGAGATGTGTGGGACTACCTGTACCTGGAAGCTTGCACCGATCCCGACCGCATTTTCCTGCCACTGACGCTGGAAATGGGCTCGTGGCTATGGATCAAGAAAAACCCTCGCCAGGTTTTTTCGCTCAAGGGGATCTTCAACCCGCTGATTGCTCACCGCCAACATCGGGTGCTGCGCAGGCATTTGTCACTGCTGGATTTTCTGTGCCGGGCTGCAGCCAGCCACACGCGTTGGGTGCCCAAAGGCGACGCGCGGTCCAAGCTGCACGCCGATGCGCTGAGGGCATGGTACGACTAGGCGAATGAGTTGCCTTGGGTCTGGGCGAAGGCTGCCTCCAGCCTGAGAGCCATACACAGTTCCTGACTGGAAAAGGGCTTGTTCAGGGTAGCCAGCACGGTGTACCCCAGCCCTTCAGCCACCAAGCGCGCACTGTCCAGCGTAGCCTGTCCGCGTCCACTGATGAGCACCAGGCCTACATGGGGTGCGGTCTTAGCCAAGGCGCTGATGAGATCAAAACCGTCGATGTCTGGCAAAGACAAGTCGAGGATGGCGACTTCGTAGCCCCTCAAAGCGCTGCTTTTCAGGAAAGCAAACCCACTCGCATAGTGGTCCGTGTGAAGGTCATGCAGAGCCAGCATCTGGACCACCAACGTACCCATCAATGGGTCGTCTTCGACCAGCGCAGTCGGCTTTTTGTGGCTTGGTGCAGTCATGGGCTCCCTCCTGTCGGTGCCCCAACTATTGCGAGCCCTTCTGAGAGGGACGTCAAACCAGGGCGAGTTCCCTCAGTCTAACCATTTCTGCATGAATTGTGCTTGTCCCATGGCGGGATCGAGCTGGTAATTGGCAAATCCCAGCCGCTGGTAGAGCCGGTAGGCGCCCGCATTGCCCGACAACACCTCCAGCGTCAGCTTGCAGGCGCCACGCTCCACTGCAATGGTTTCAGCCAGAGCCAGCATTTTCTCGGCCACCTTGTGCCCACGGTGACTGGCCAATACGGCCACGTCATGCACATTGACCAGGGGGCGACAGGCAAAGGTAGAAAAACCTTCAATACAGTTCACCAGCCCAATGGCTTGGTCGCCGTCGAAGGCCAACACACTGTAGGCCTGCGGACGCGCCGCCAATGCCTGCACCAGGTTGGCCTTGGCAAAGTCGCTCAGGGGGTGTGCGCCACCCATGGGATCGCGGGCATAGGCGTCCAGCAGGTGCACGAGTGCCTGCGCGTGGACCGGGTTGGCGTAGTCGGCGCGCAAAACACTTAAGGACAGAGAGGCCGAAGATCCAGAGATGGGACTGGCGGAAGTGGTATCGGTCATGGTCAAGGCGAGTCCTTCTTAACTGGCAAGGGTGTCAGCGATACGCTGGGCGCAGGTTTTGGCCTGCACGGCATCGCGCGCTTCCACCATCACGCGCAGCAAGGGTTCGGTACCGCTGGGGCGTATCAAGACTCGACCGGTGTCGCCCAGCTCGGCCACGACGGCGCGGGTCTCCTGCTCCATGCGCACATTGGTTTTCCAGTCCTGGCCTGGCTTGAGACGCACATTGATCAGGGTTTGGGGGAACAGCGTCACATCGGCCAGCAACTGCGCCAGTGTCTTGCCGCTGCGCTGCAGGGCCTGCAGCACCTGCAGTGCGGATATCAGTCCGTCGCCCGTGGTGTGTTTGTCCAACGCCAACAAGTGGCCCGAGCCTTCGCCGCCCAGTATCCAGTGGTGCTTTTCGAGCTCTTCCAGCACATACCGGTCACCAACCTTGGCACGCACAAACTGCACGCCCCGAGCCTTGAGTGCCACTTCCACTGCCATGTTGGTCATGAGCGTGCCCACCACACCGGGCACATGTTCGTCGCGGCCCAGGCGCTCGTCGGCCATCAGGTACAGCAACTCGTCACCGTTGTACAGGCGCCCCTGCGCATCTACCACCTGCAGGCGGTCTGCGTCACCATCCAGCGCCACACCAAAGTCAGCACGGTGGTCCTTGACCGCAGCCACCAGCGCGGCCGGGTGGGTGGCACCTACATCGTGGTTGATATTGAGACCATCGGGCGAGCAACCAATGGCCACCACCTCTGCGCCCAGCTCATGGAATACCTTGGGGGCAATATGGTAGGCGGCACCGTGCGCCGCGTCCACCACAATCCGCATGCCCTTCAAGGTAAGGTCATTGGCAAAGGTGCTCTTGCAAAACTCGATGTAGCGGCCCGCGGCATCGTCCAGGCGACGGGTTTTACCCAGCGACGCAGAATCGGCCCAAACAGGGGGTTCTTCCACGGCAGCTTCTACGGCCAGTTCCCAGGCGTCAGAGAGTTTGGTGCCCTGGGCGCTGAAGAACTTGATGCCATTGTCGGCAAAGGGGTTGTGGCTGGCACTGATCACCACGCCCAGCGAGGCTCGCTGCGCGCGCGTCAGGTAAGCCACACCGGGGGTGGGTAACGGCCCCAGCAGCACCACGTCGACGCCAGCGGAGTTAAAGCCGCTCTCCAGCGCACTTTCCAGCATATAGCCGGATATGCGTGTGTCCTTGCCAATCAGCACCGTGGGACGGGCCTCGGTCCTTTTGAGGACGCGGCCCACGGCGTGGGCCAGACGCATCACGAAATCGGGGGTAATGGGGGCTTGGCCTACTGTGCCGCGGATACCGTCTGTGCCGAAATATTGTCGTGTCATGTGTTGGTGTATTTATTGTTGGAAAAACCCTGGGCCACGGTCAGCACTGTTGCTGCATGGCATGAAAAACCTTGAGCGCCTGCACCGTTTCACGCACATCGTGCACGCGCACCACATGGGCACCATTTTGCACAGCCAGCAAGGCCGCCGTGACGCTGGGAACCAAACGGTCACGAATGTCCAGCGTGGCTACCGTGGACAGCGAGCGCTCGGTCACTGCAGCCAACGAGGACTTGCGCGACCAGCCCGCCAGCACTGCATACCCCATGGGTAGCAAGGCTGCCTGTCGCGCCAGCAGCGCAAAATTCTGTTGCACGGTTTTGCCAAAACCAATGCCCGGGTCAATACAGATGCGAGCCATTTCGACCCCTAGCCCCCGTAATTGCTCGGCCGATTGCTCTAAAAACGATAGCACTTGCGGCATCACCGCCCCCTCCATGGGTGCGACCTGCATGGTCTGCGGATTGCGGTGCATATGCATCAGGCACACGCCGCAGGTACCGTGCTGGCTTATCACGTCCAGACCGGTGCGACTTTCGGAGTCACCATGCCAGCGCAGTGCCCACACGTCGTTGATGATGTCGGCACCCAGGTCCAGTACGGCCTGCATAACCTGGGGCTTGTAGGTGTCCACGGATACCGGCACACCGAGGGTGACGGCATGCCGCACCACAGGTAGCACGCGCGCCAGTTCCTCTTGGACCGGCAGCTCCTGCGCACCTGGGCGTGTGGATTCACCACCGATGTCGAGGATGTCTGCTCCGTCCTTGACCAGGCGTTCGCAATGTGCCAGTGCGGCTTGGCGACTGGCATGCTGGCCACCGTCGGAAAAGGAGTCCGGCGTCACGTTAACGATGCCCATGACTTTGGGCGATGCCAAATCAATCAGGTAGCGGCCGGTTTGCCATTGCATGGATATCAACTCCCAACGCGTTCCAGAAATAAGAAAACGGGGCACAAGGCCCCGTCTGCTTAAGGTTCAAACCATTATCAGGCGGCGGTTGGGGTCGGGTCTGCCGCCACTGCGGGAGCGCCACCACTGCCACCACCACCCGATGGTCCAGGCGCACGGGGCGTCCAATCCTTCGGCGGGCGTGGCTCCTTGCCAGCCATGATGTCGTCCAACTGGTCACTGTCGATGGTTTCCCATTCCAGCAATGCCTTGGCCATGGCGTGCATCTTGTCTTTGTTGTCCTCAATCAGCTTGCGCGCCAACGTGTACTGCTGGTCAATGATGCGGCGCACTTCGGAGTCGACCTTTTGCATGGTCTGCTCGCTCATATTGGTGGTCTTGGTCACCGAGCGGCCCAGGAACACTTCGCCTTCGTTTTCTGCGTAGACCATGGGGCCCAAAGCGTCGGTCATGCCATAACGCGTAACCATGTCACGGGCGATATGGGTCGCACGTTCAAAGTCGTTGCTGGCACCGGTGGTCATCTGGTTCATGAACACTTCTTCGGCGATACGGCCACCGAACAACATGCTGATCTGGTTCAGCATGTACTCGCTGTCGTAGCTGTAGCGGTCTTGCGCGGGCAGGCTCATGGTCACACCCAGGGCACGGCCACGGGGAATGATGGTCACTTTGTGCACCGGGTCACACTTGGGCAACATCTTGCCGATCAAGGCATGGCCTGACTCGTGGTAGGCCGTGTTGCGGCGCTCTTCCTCGGGCATGACCATGCTCTTGCGCTCAGGGCCCATGAAAATCTTGTCCTTAGCCTTCTCGAAATCCTGCATCTCCACCACGCGCGCGTTGCGGCGCGCAGCCATCAAGGCGGCTTCATTGCACAGGTTGGCCAAATCAGCACCGGACATGCCTGGTGTACCCCGGGCAATCACACTGGGATTGACGTCCTGGCCCAGAGGCACCTTGCGCATGTGAACAGCCAAAATCTGCTCACGGCCACGGATATCGGGCAGGGTCACGTACACCTGGCGGTCGAATCGGCCTGGACGCAGCAAAGCAGCATCCAAAATATCAGGACGGTTGGTAGCGGCCACCACGATCACGCCGACGTTGGTCTCAAAGCCATCCATCTCAACCAGCATCTGGTTCAGGGTTTGTTCACGCTCATCGTTACCACCACCCAAGCCAGCGCCACGCTGGCGGCCCACGGCATCAATTTCATCGATAAAGATGATGCAGGGTGCGTTTTTCTTGGCGTTGTCGAACATGTCGCGCACGCGCGATGCGCCTACGCCAACAAACATTTCCACGAAATCGGAACCAGAGATGCTGAAGAACGGCACCTTGGCTTCGCCAGCAATGGATTTGGCCAACAGGGTTTTACCGGTTCCCGGTGGTCCCACCAGGAGCAGGCCACGGGGAATACGGCCACCGAGCTTTTGGAACTTGCTAGGGTCTTTCAGGAAATCAACGACTTCCTTGACTTCTTCCTTGGCCTCGTCGCAACCCGCCACATCGGCAAAGGTCACGGTGTTGGTGTTTTCATCCAGCAAACGCGCCTTGCTTTTGCCAAAACTGAATGCGCCGCCTTTGCCACCGCCCTGCATCTGGCGCATGAAGTAAATCCAGACGCCAACCAATAGCAGCATGGGGCCCCAGCTGACCAACAAAGTTGTCAGGAGCGAGCTTTCTTCGCGGGGCTTGACGTCGAACTTGACGTTGTTGCTGATCAGGTCACCGACCAGACCGCGGTCCAGGTAAGTGGCCGTAGACCGAATCTTGCGATCGTCGGTGGTGATGGCCAGAATTTCTGTGCCTCCAGGACCCTCCTGGATGACCGCGCTCTTGATGTGTTTGTTGCGAACTTCTTCAAGGAAGTCCGAGTAACCCATCATGCTGGCGCCGGCGACACCGCCTTTGTCAAATTGCTTGAACACGGTGAACAGCACCAGGCCAACCACCAACCACACTGCAATTTTAGAAAACCACTGATTATTCAAGCGAAGCTCCAATAGGGGCACAGATAAGGACACTGTGCATATCTGTGTCGCATTTTAGGCGTTTCAAGGTGTGCAACACGCCTTTTTGCAGTTTTAAGCCCCATATACCGCAAGCTTATGTAACTGCTGTGTCTCGGCTCTGGGGGACTGGAGCCCTTCACCCGCCCTGGCGCCTCAGCCCTAAACCCACCAGAAACGTCTCTGACGAGCGGTCGCGCGATGCCTTGGGTTTGAGAGGTTTGACCACCTCGAAGGCGGCCTTGAAGTGCTGTACGACGTCGTTATAACTGCCACCATGGAACACCTTGGCGACCAGCGCCCCCTGGGGTTTCATGTGGTTCTGGGCAAATTCGATAGCCAGTTCCACCAGATGCTCGATACGAGCCGCATCCGCTGACGATATGCCGGACAGATTGGGCGCCATATCGGAGACCACCAGGTCAGCCTGGCGGCCCTGCAGTGCTTGCTCCAACTTGGCCAGCACATCGGCCTCCCTGAAATCCCCCTGAATGAACGTTACGCCCTCAATAGGCTCCATGGGCAACAGGTCGAGTCCTATGATGGTGCCGTTCAGTGCGCCAACGGCAGCGCCGGTGGGGGACAAGCGTCGGCGCACATACTGGCTCCATGCGCCAGGTGTGCAGCCGAGGTCAACCACCAAGTAACCCGGCTTGATCAGACCCAGTGTTTCGTCGATTTCCTTGAGTTTGTAGGCAGCGCGCGCGCGGTAGCCTTCCCGCGTGGCCAGTTTGACGTACGGATCGTTGATGTGGTCGTGCAGCCAGGCCTTATTGACCTTTTTGTTGCCGGCTTTGGTTTTCATGGGTACTTTCTAATGGGACGGCTCTACCGCCCTGTTTCCGTTCAACCGATAATACAGGTATGCCCCAAATTCAACTGACCCCTGCCCAGCGCAAAGAACACCGTGCCGAAGCACACCACCTGGACCCCGTGGTCATGGTGGGTAACGACGGTTTGACCGACAACGTCAAGAAAGAAATCGACGCAGCACTCAATGCCCATGGGCTGATCAAGGTACGCGTTTTCTCGGATGACCGTGTTTCCCGCGAAGCCATGTTCCAGTCCCTGGCCGATGATCTGAGCGCCGCGCCTATTCAGCACATCGGCAAATTGCTGGTGCTGTGGCGGCCCAAAGTCGAGAAAGAGAAAACAGTTGATGAAGACCGCATGGCGGGTCCGCGGGACGTCAAGGTTTTGAAATACAGCAAACGCGCAGGGCAGCGGCCAGAGGTCAAAACCCTCCGCGTACTGGGGAATCAACGTTTGACTGCCGGTGGAAATGTGAAACGCGCCAAGCCAAAGCCACAGGTCAGCGTAAAGAAACGCAGCCAAACCTGACTTTTGACACGACAGGCCGCAGCAACACGGCCTGGTTCACATCAGTTACGTTGGGCGAACTTGCCAAATACCACTGCGGCGCAAATCCACTGCACGCCATACATACCCATTCCCACGCCGTGCCACAGGGCAATGTTCTCGCGGGCCAGGATGCGTGGTGAGACACCAAACTCAACCAATAACGCCATCAGCACACCGCCTACTACAAAAAGTGTAGCAGACTGAGCAATATCTGCGGGGGCTACGCCCTTGTTTGACCTGAAGAGCATCAGCAGAATCAGACCACATCCGGTTGAGATAGCCGTCTGTGCTGAGAACAACTTGGCGGCCATATTCCCGGCCATCGCTGGACTTGGCAGGTGCGCAAACAACATAGGTACCACGAAGAAGCCCAGGGTGCTGAGGCTTCCCCACCATATGGCTGCAACCCAGGCCGGCATTCTACGCATAGTGCAGCGGGATCCGCGAATCAGATGTAATGCACTGCCATGACTTCGTAGGCCCGCTCCCCACCGGGGGCCAGCACCACGGCGGTATCTCCCGCTTCTTTGCCAATCAAGGCACGGGCAATCGGGCTGCTGATGTTGATCAGGCCCAGTTTGATATCTGCCTCATCTTCTCCGACGATCTGATACTTGACACGGTCACCCGTTTCTTCGTCTTCCAACTCAACAGTGGCTCCAAACACGACACGGCCTTCAGCGTGAATAGACGAAGGGTCGATAACCTGGGCAACACCCAACTTGCCCTCGATTTCCTGGATACGGCCTTCAATAAAGCCCTGGCGCTCCTTGGCTGCATCGTAATCGGCGTTTTCACTCAGGTCCCCCTGTGCGCGGGCTTCCGATATCGCCTGAATCACCGCCGAACGCTCCACCGTCTTGAGTTTGTGCAACTCGGCTTTGAGCAGTTCTGCGCCACGCTTGGTAATGGGAAAGGTTGCCATGGTAAAAAATCTGAGGGGTAAATAAACAGCAAAGGCCGAAATTGGCCCGTATAAGTAACAAGGACAGCGCAACGTCTGCACGCTGCACTGTCCTTCACAACTGGCTAATTATGCCAATTCTTGCGACTGGAAACTAGGCTTGCAACATCGCATGCATTTCCTGCACTGAGATCACGTCCAACTGGTCCAGATACTTCATACCTTCGACAGCCGCCTCAGCGCCGGCTATGGTGGTGTAGGTCGTGACCCGGGCCAAGAGCGCACTGGTTCGGATCTGACGCGAGTCAGCAATGGCGTTGCGCCGCTCTTCCACGGTATTGATGACCATGGTGATTTCTTCGTTCTTGATCATGTCCACAATGTGTGGGCGTCCCTCGGCTACTTTGTTGACCACTGCGCATGGCACACCGGCAGCACTGATGGAAGCCGCGGTACCCTTGGTAGCCACCAAAGTGAAGCCCAGCGCAACCAATGCCCGCGCCACACCAATGGCACGGGTCTTGTCATTGTTTTTGACGGTCAAGAACACCTTGCCAGTGCGTGGTAGCCGCGTGCCCGCACCCAGCTGCGACTTCACAAAGGCCTCGCCAAAGGTCTTGCCCACGCCCATGACTTCACCCGTAGATTTCATCTCTGGGCCGAGGATGGTGTCGACGCCGGGGAACTTGACGAAGGGGAACACCGCTTCCTTGACACTGAAGTATGGTGGCGTCACCTCTTTGGTGACACCTTGCGACGCCAACGATTGACCGACCATGCAACGTGCCGCCACCTTGGCCAACTGTATGCCAGTGGCTTTGGAGACAAACGGCACCGTGCGCGATGCGCGGGGATTGACTTCCAGCACATAGATCACGTCCTTGCCGTCCACGCTTTGGATGGCAAACTGCACGTTCATCAGCCCCACCACGTTCAGCGCGGCGGCCATGGCGGCGGTCTGGCGCTTGATCTCGGTAACTGTCGCGGCACTCAGGCTGTAGGGGGGCAGCGAGCAGGCGGAATCCCCACTGTGCACACCGGCTTGTTCGATGTGCTCCATCACGCCACCGATAAAGGTCACGCCGGTGGCATCGCGGATGCAGTCCACATCACACTCGATCGCATCGTTCAGGAAGCGGTCCAGCAACACGGGTGAATCGTGGCTGACCTTGACCGCTTCACGCATGTACCGCTCCAGGTCGCGTTGTTCATGCACGATTTCCATGGCGCGGCCACCCAGCACGTAGCTGGGGCGCACGACGAGGGGGTAGCCCAGGGCTGCGGCCTTTTCCAGTGCTTCCGGCTCGGTGCGGGCTGTGGCGTTGGGTGGCTGGCGCAGCTTCAATTCATGTAGCAATTTCTGGAAGCGCTCGCGGTCTTCGGCAGCGTCGATCATGTCGGGGCTGGTACCGATGATGGGCACGCCGTTCGCTTCCAGGTCCAGAGCGAGCTTCAAGGGCGTCTGGCCACCGTATTGCACGATGACGCCGACTGGTTTTTCCTTATCGACGATTTCGAGCACGTCTTCCAACGTCAGTGGCTCAAAGTACAGGCGGTCTGAAGTGTCGTAGTCGGTGGACACGGTCTCGGGGTTGCAGTTGACCATGATGGTCTCGTACCCGTCTTCGCGCATGGCCAATGCCGCGTGCACGCAGCAGTAGTCAAACTCGATACCCTGGCCGATACGGTTGGGGCCACCGCCCAGCACCATGATCTTCTTGTTGGTGGTGGGTTCGGCTTCACACTCCGCGCCTTCGGACTCGTATGTCGAGTACATGTAGGCGGTGTTGGTGCCGAACTCGGCTGCGCAGGTATCGACCCGTTTGTAGACCGGGCGCACACCCAGGGCGCGGCGCTTTTCACGTATGGCCTTGTCGGTGGTCTTGAACTGGCGCGCCAGGCGGCGGTCTGAGAAACCCTTTTGCTTCAGGCTGCACAGCGTGGCTGCATCAATCTTGTCAAAGGCCGTGCCGCTGGCGGGCTGCGGCAGGCGCTCGATCTCCAGCTCGATCTTGACGATCTGCTCGATCTGCACCAGAAACCAGCGGTCGATCTTGGTCAACGCAAACACTTCGTCCACGCTCATGCCCTGGGCAAACGCATCACCCACGTACCAGATACGCTCAGGACCGGGTTCACCCAGTTCTTTTTCCAGCACTTCGCGGTCTTGCGTTTTTTCGTTCAGACCGTCCACGCCCACTTCCAGACCACGCAGGGCTTTCTGGAAGGATTCCTGGAAGGTGCGGCCCATGGCCATCACTTCGCCCACACTCTTCATTTGCGTGGTGAGGCGGCTGTCGGCTGCGGGGAATTTTTCGAAGGCAAAACGTGGGATCTTGGTGACCACGTAGTCGATGCTGGGCTCGAACGATGCGGGGGTAGCACCACCGGTGATGTCGTTGCGCAATTCGTCCAGCATGAATCCAACGGCCAACTTGGCGGCGATCTTGGCGATGGGGAAACCCGTGGCCTTGGAAGCCAAGGCGGAGGAACGCGACACACGCGGATTCATCTCGATAACAACCATGCGGCCGTCCGCCGGGTTGATGGAAAACTGCACATTCGATCCACCGGTGTCCACACCGATTTCACGCAAAACGGCCAGTGATGCATTGCGCAGGATCTGGTATTCCTTGTCGGTCAGCGTCTGTGCGGGTGCCACAGTGATGGAGTCACCGGTGTGCACGCCCATGGGGTCCAGGTTTTCGATGGAACAGACGATGATGCAGTTGTCTGCCTTGTCGCGCACGACTTCCATCTCGTACTCTTTCCAACCCAACAGCGACTCTTCGATCAGCAGTTCGTTGGTGGGCGATGCTTCAAGACCACGCTTGCAGATGACTTCGAATTCTTCAGGGTTGTAGGCAATGCCGCCACCGGTTCCGCCCAATGTGAAGCTGGGGCGGATGACAGTAGGAAAGCCCAGAGTTTTTTGTACATCCCAAGCCTCGGCCATGCTGTGCGCAATGCCGGAACGGGCCGAACCCAGACCGATCTTGGTCATCGCGTCCTTGAACTTCAAACGGTCCTCGGCTTTGTCGATGGCTTCGGGGGTGGCTCCAATCAGTTCCACCGGCTTGCCGGTGGCCGCACCCGTGTATTTGGCCAGCACGCCGTTGTGCCACAGGTCCAGCGCACAGTTCAGCGCAGTCTGGCCGCCCATGGTGGGCAAGATTGCGTCGGGTTTTTCCTTGGCGATGATCTTCTCTACCGTCTGCCAGGTAATGGGCTCGATGTAGGTCACATCCGCGGTGGCCGGATCGGTCATGATCGTCGCGGGGTTGCTGTTGATCAGGATGACGCGATAGCCCTCTTCGCGCAGTGCCTTGCAGGCCTGCACGCCGGAGTAGTCGAACTCGCAGGCCTGGCCGATGATGATGGGGCCGGCGCCGATGATGAGGATGCTTTGGATGTCGGTACGTTTTGGCATTTCTTCTTCTCTGCTCTTTACTTTTCAATCAATTCAGGCTTGTGGGCTCAATTCAAACTTGCGGTAGCCAGCTTGGCCCCGAACCACAAGAACAGTCCGCCCACCGAACTGGACAAAGCGCCAGACAGTCGTCTACGGGCGCGGAACAACTGCGCCAGGCGGGCACCCGCAAAAATCAGTGCGGACAAATACAAGGCACTGAAGACCATGACGATGGTGCTCAGTATGAGGAACGGTACGGCCGGCGTCTCGTAGGTCGGGTCAATGAACTGCAGAAAAAACGAGAGCAAAAACAAAATCGCTTTTGGATTGAGCAGACTGATGACCAGAGCCCGCTTGAACGGGTTCGCCAGGTTCGCCGGGAGTTCTGCGGTCGCCTCGGCCGAGGGCACCTCTGCGCTGCACCACTTCTGGATCGCGGCCCAGACAAGGTTGACACCCAGCCAAGCCAAGTAGGCAGCACCGGCGTACTTGACGACCAGGAATAGCGCGGGGTTGCTGCGCAGCAGGCTGGCGGCACCCAATGCGGTCAACATCAACAGGATGGTGTCACCCACAAATACACCCATGGCCCCCTGGTACCCGGCCTTGACGCCGCGCGCTGTTGCCACCGACAGAACAAAGAGCGAATTGGGGCCAGGCAGCAAAATAATGCCTATCGCCCCCACTACATAGGTCCAGATATCGGTGACACCGTAGAAGTTCATGCGTGCTAGCCTTTTGCGGTTTCCATCAGTCCGATGAACCGGTCGAACAGGTATCCGATATCGTGCGGACCAGGCGATGCCTCGGGGTGACCCTGGAAGCAGAACGCCGGCTTGTCTGTGCGCTCAAGACCCTGCAGCGTGTTGTCAAACAGGCTTATGTGGGTCGCACGCAGATTGGCAGGAAGCGTTTTTTCGTCCACCGCAAACCCGTGGTTCTGGCTCGTGATGCTTACGCGCCCACTGTCTAGGTCTTTGACCGGATGGTTGGCACCGTGGTGACCAAACTTCATCTTGAAGGTCTTGGCGCCAGACGCCAGGGCCAGAATCTGGTGGCCCAGGCAAATGCCGAACGTGGGGATGCCGGATTCGATCAGCGTGCGGGTGGCTGCAATGGCGTAGTCGCAAGGCTCGGGGTCACCGGGGCCATTGCTGAGGAAAATGCCATTGGGCTTGTGCTTTAACACCTCGGCTGCGGGTGTTTGGGCAGGAACAACCGTGACTTTGCAGCCGCGCTCTGCCAACATGCGCAGAATGTTTTTCTTGACACCAAAGTCATAGGCCACGACATGGAAACGCGGTGCGGTCTGCTGGCCATAACCCTTGCCCAGTGTCCATTCGGACTCAGTCCAGAGCGAGGTCTCGGAAGCAGACACGACCTTGGCCAGATCCAGGCCGGACATGGAAGGCGCTGCTTTTGCGGCAGCAACGGCCTTTTCCACGAGTGCCGTGGTCACGGACTCACCAGCGGCCAACGCCAGGATGCAACCGTTCTGCGCGCCCTGATTGCGCAATTGGCGCGTCAATTGGCGGGTGTCAATATTGGCAATAGCTACCGTTCCGGCCTGCACCAGGTATTCGCTCAAGGTGGCTGTGCTGCGAAAGTTCGATGCCACCAGGGGCAGATCACGAATGATCAAACCAGCGGCGTACACCCGATCGGACTCTACGTCCTCAGGGTTCGTACCGTAGTTTCCGATGTGGGGATAGGTCAGGGTAACGATCTGCTGGCAATAACTGGGATCAGTCAGGATCTCCTGGTAGCCGGTCATGGACGTGTTGAACACGACCTCACCGACTGTGGAGCCGGCCGCTCCAATGGAATTGCCAATATAGACCGTGCCGTCTGCGAGCGCCAGGATGGCGGGGGGGGTGGTTCCCTTGAGAGACAAAAGCACTGGGTTCTCCGAGTGTGTTACGGGTACGCCCAAGCGAGCTCAAGAACAATTCTTGGCGGCTAATGTAGGTTGGGAAAGGTGCTTGAAATGCGCTTGGGACGGCAGTTTTCTGGAAAGCCTCTCATTATAGCGGGTGATGGTGAGCGCCCTTCCCTCTTCACCATGCCTTTTGTGCATGGCCTTGGCAGCGATCGCCCGGAGAATCCACTTCATCCGCGAGACATGGCGCGGGTTTTGGGCGCAAAATGCCGGCAGCGGCCACAAATGGGACACCTGATTTTCAAACAGTGAGGAGACCTGCCATGCGCTCAGCGACACAAATATCCATGTCTGTGCTGGCGCTTGTTGTGTCCGTGCACCTTCACGCGGGCGACGGACTGGCCACCGTGTGCGTTGACGCCGCCAATCCGCCTTTCATGTCTCTGCTGGAAGGCAAAGCATCCGGCCTGTATCCCACGCTAATTACCACCGCCCTGAATGTTGCAGGGGTTGGTGTCAGGGTGACGGCCAAACCGTGGAAGCGTTGCATCGCCGATATGGACAGCGGTGCGGCCGGCGTGGGTGGCATCTACAAGAACGAAGACCGCATCAGGCGATACGATTTCAGCGAGCCAATTTTTGTGGAAAAAATGGCCGTGTATTTTCTTGACAGCCAGCCGCTGGAGTTTTCAGGCGTGGACTCCTTGGTCGGCAGACGGGTGGGCGTCGTACGCGGTTGGAGTTACGGTGACGCATTTGACAAGGCGGTTCGCGACGGCAAGATCAGCGTAGAAGAGGTATCCGCAGACGCCAATAATTTTCAGAAGCTATTGGCCAAACGCATCAATGTGGTGCTGGCCATCGAGGAAGCAGGCACTGCCCTGCTAAAAGCCGGGCAATGGCAACAGGTGCAAAAAAGTCCCCGTTACCTGTTTGAAAACCCGACCTATCTGGCCTTCAACAAAAGTGCCGCCCAAACGGATACCCTGGGAAAATTCAATAGAGTGATCGCCGATATGAAGAAGAGTGGCCAGCTCAACGCACTGGCGGCGGCAGAACTCGGCAAATAGGCACGTCTTCCTTGTGGATCAAAGCACAGCGGTCTGCGGCGCAAGGTGTTTGACAGCTTTTCTGCGGGCAGCCTGGGTATGGCCCCCGTAACCCCAGTCTGTGGCGGCAACTTCACGCACCGTCACATAACTGGCCTCTTCCAGTCGTTGACCATGGCCGAGCTGGCGCTCCAGTTCACTAAAGGCGGCGGCAATAAATGCTTCTTTTTGCTGCACGGTATTGGTTCCGGCGGTGATGGTGATTTCCAGCAGCGCCGTAGCCCGCTGCGGATGCCGCCCACCGATATGCCATCGCGCTGCAGGCAGATCGTCAATGACAACGGCGGTAACTTCTTCACGTTTGCCCAAATGCTGCGCGGTGATTTGGGTCAAAGCCTGGGCCAGGGCCCGGTAGCGCTCCGGGTTGAGCAGGGGGGCTACCTTGAGTTGCAGTGTGGGCATGCTCAGACTCCAGATGGATGGTTGGATTGGGGAACCCAGCGGCGCAACATGTGGCGCGCAGCGCGCAATGCATCCGCAGCAAAGCGGAAGACGGACTGCCAGGTAGCGTCAACGGCGGCGCGGCGCAGTGCCAGGGCTTGGATGCGCGCCCGATCATGGATGCTTGCACGTTGCTCCGGAGTGAGTGGAATCGTATTGTTCATGACTTAGTCCTCATCTGTTGGTGTGGAATGAACTTTATTGGATTAACCAATCATCGGAAACAGCAAAAAATCGCTATTGGTTTTGCATAAACTGCAATACCAAAGCACAATGTCACCATGCAACTACAACTTGACGACGTCGCACTGTTTGCCCGAATTGCGGAGCTTGGCACACTCTCCGCCGCAGCCCGCGAGCGTGATGTGCCGGTCAGCCAGGTCACCCGCTCCCTGGCTCGGCTGGAAGCCGCCTGTGGTGTGCGCCTGCTGCACCGTACAACACATGGCCTGAGCCTGACTGACGAAGGCGACACGTTCCTGAACTATGGCCGTCGCCTGCTGGACACCACAGCCGAGCTGGACAGCGAACTCACCGGCAAGATCAGTGGCCCCAGCGGCTGGGTGCGCATCACGGCAAGCCCGCTGATGGCGGAATGCGTGATCGCGCCCAGCCTGCCCGGCCTGTACCAGCGCTACCCCAACCTGCACCTGGACATCAGCGCTGACGATCGCGTTGCTGATATGGCGCGTGAAGGTTTTGACATTGCCATTCGCAGCGGCACTCCAAACAGCGACACCGTGGTCGCGCGACAGATTGGCGTATACGGCCGCACCGTCTGCGCCGCGCCAGAATACCTGCGCACTTATGGCACCCCCACCCACCCGCGCGATCTGGAACACCACCGCCTGCTGACCAATAGCGCCAGCCCAGGGCTGAACCGCTGGGCTTGGACCGATGCCCAAGGAAGCCAGTCCGAACTGCAGGTGAACGGCCATACGCGGGCCGACAACACGGCCATGCTGGTCACGCTGGTACTGCAGGGCTTGGGCATTGCCCGTATACACGACCTTGCAGCTCTCCCATTGATACGCCAAGGACGTCTGGTACCCATACTGCAGGAATTTTTCGTCAGCCCCCAGGTGCCCATCTACGCCGTGATCCTGCAGGAGCGCCACCGCCTGCCCAAGATACGGGCCTGCATTGACTACTGGGCACAGTGGATGGCAGGCCTATCCAAGGGGTAACGCGGCCATCAAAATGATGTTGAACGAAAAAACCCTCTAGCCCCGAAGATACCTAAGAACAATGCTATCAAACACATAGCATACGGTGCATCGAACCCTGCCATTCGGTTTGGTACCTCAAGGTCGCTGGGTGGCCAGTCACCCTGGATCGGGGCTCCTTTACGTCGCCGCCAATCCGCTCGCGTGCAAGCAGATAGCGGCCGCTGCAGCGACATTCAGCGATTCCTCACCCCCAGGCTGCCCAATCCGCACGTGAACCGCGGCACGGGCCATCAGCTCGGGGCTGACGCCCTGCCCTTCGTGGCCAAAGGCCCAGGCACTGGTTGGCGGCAAGCGCAACTTCTGGATCAACTCACCCTGGTGGGAACTGGTCACCACGATGGGAACCTGCAGGCTTTGCAGATCGTCCAGGGTGAGGCCTTCAATCAGGTGCAGGCCAAAATGTGCGCCCATCCCGGCACGCAACACCTTGGGGGACCAAAGGGCAGCAGAACCCTTGAGCGCCACCACTTGCCGGAAGCCAAAAGCCCCGGCACTGCGCAAGATGGAGCCCACATTACCCGCGTCTTGCACCCGGTCCAGAATGACGGTTGCGGCATGTGGCAGCAAGGCCGGCTCGACCGGCAGGTCCAGCACAAAGCCAACACCAGCGGGCGACTCCAGTCCGCTGAGCTCCCGAAACAGCTGCGTCGGAACAACTATGCTTTTGATAGCACTCTGAGCATATTGCACGGGGGCTAGAGGCCTGGACTCGGGGTTTTGCCAAAATTCCTCAGTGAACACTGCCACGGAAGGCTGCAGACCCCGTTGCAGCGCCGCGCTGCACAGGTGATCGCCTTCCACCCAGATGCGCCCGGCCTTGCGGTAGGCGGTGTTGTCCTGTGCAACCTTGCGCAACTCCTTGAGCAGCGGATTCTCCCGCGAGGTGATGGCAACCGGCTGATTCATGCGGTGCCCCCCTGGGCCCCGGCCAGAACCCGTGTCACAGGGGCAAAGCTCTTGCGGTGCTCCGGGCAGGCGCCATGGGTTTGCAGCGCGGCCAAATGCTCGGCCGTGCCATAACCCTTGTGGCCGGCAAAACCGTATTGGGGGTATTGGGCATCCAGCTCGGCACACCAGCGGTCGCGTGTCACCTTGGCCAGTATGGAGGCGGCCGAAATGGCTGCAACCTTGCTGTCGCCTTTGACGATGGCCTCGGCCCGCATGCTCAGCACCGGCAAGCGGTTGCCATCTACTAGCACCAGCGTGGGTTTGAGGCGCAATCCTTCGACCGCGCGGCGCATGGCCAGCAGGGTGGCTTGCAGGATGTTGATTTGGTCTATTTCTTCAACACTGGCCTGGGCAATGGAGCAACACAGCGCCTTGGCTCGGATGGCATCGTACAACTGCTCGCGTTTGCGCGCGGTCAGCACTTTGGAGTCGGCCAGACCCTCAATGGGGTTGCGCTCGTCCAGTATCACGGCAGCGGCCACCACAGGTCCGGCCAGCGGACCGCGCCCGGCCTCGTCTACGCCGGCGACCAGGCCCGGGGAGTCCCATGCCAGAGCGGCCTGCTCAGCGTGCAAGAATTTTTTCGATCGCATCGGTTGCCAATGTTGAGGTGTCGCGCTTGAGCGTGTGGTGCAGCGCCAGAAAACGGTCTTGCAAAGTGCTGATTTTCGCAGGCTCTCGGTCCATGGCCTCCATCCATTGCAGCATGGCGGCAGCCAAGGCGTGGGGTGTGGCCTGTTCTTGCAACAATTCGGGCACCACAAACTCGCCACTGAGGATGTTGGGCAGACCGACCCAGGGCTGCAGTTGCTTGCGCTGCATCAGCTTCCAAGACAGCCAGTGCATGTTGTAGGCAATGACCATGGGCCGCTTGAACAGCGCTGCCTCCAGCGTGGCCGTGCCACTGGCGATCAGCGTGGCATCACAGGCGGCCAGCACCGTGTGCGACTGGCCCGCCACGATCTGGATACGACCCGCCATGCCGGCCTCGGATGCCAATGCCTCTATGCGTGCACGCAGTGTCGGCACCGCTGGCACTACGAATTTCATAGCAGGATAGGCTTTTTGCATGAGGGCTGCAGCCTGAAAGAACCTAAGCGCCAGGTAGTCAACCTCGGAAGTACGGCTACCCGGCAGTATGGCAACCACGCGGGCATCCTGCGCCAGGCCCAGCTTGGCGCGCGCGGCTGCGCGGTCCGGCTGCAGCGGGATCACATTGGCCAGCGGATGGCCCACATAGGTGGCGCCAATGCCATGCTGGGACAGCAGGTCGGGCTCAAACGGGAAGATGCACAACACGTGGTCGGCAGCGCGGCGGATCTTGTCCACCCGGTCGGCGCGCCATGCCCAGATGGACGGGCATACAAAGTGCACGGTGGGGATGCCCTGGACCTTGAGCGCGGCCTCCAGGCCCAGGTTGAAGTCGGGCGCATCCACCCCAATAAAGACGCCAGGGCGCTCGAGCAGCAGGCGTTCGCGCAGTTGTTTGCGGATGCGCAGCAGCCCGGCTACGCGCTTGAATACTTCGATGCTGTAGCCGTGTACGGCCAGACGTTCGCTGGGCCAATGGGCCTGGAACCCGCGCAGGGCCATCTGTGGGCCGCCAATGCCACTGGACTGAAGGTCCGGCCAGCGCGCACGCAGTCCGTCCAGCACCAAGCCGGCGAGCAAGTCGCCGGAGGCCTCGCCGGCCACCATGGCTACTTGCGGGGCTGTCATGGTCAGCGCGCGATGCCGCTGGCGGAAGTGGCGAGGAAGTTGTCTATGAGCGCTACGTCCGCTGCGGCTTCCGGCATCGATGTGGCCAGCCCCTGAATAGCGGTACGCGCCTCGTCCAGGGTCTTGCCCTGGCGGTACAAAAATTTGTGCATGTCGCGGATGGCAGCAATGCGCTCGGCAGAAAAATCGCGACGGCGCAGGCCCACCAGGTTGACGGCGCGCACGGCCAGCGGATTGCCGTCCACCACCATAAAGGGGGGCACATCTTTCCCCACATGGCTGGCAAAGCCCACCATGGCATGGGCACCAATACGCATGCGCTGCAAGACGCCTGTCAAGCCGCCTACGGTCGCCCAGTCTCCCACATGCACGTGGCCTGCCAGCGTGGCGTTGTTGGCCATCGTGATATGGTCGCCCAACTGGCAATCGTGCGCAATGTGGGTGTAGGCCATGATCCAGTTGTCACTGCCGATGCGGGTGACAAATGCATCGCCAGGAGAGCCAATATTGAATGTGCAGAACTCGCGGATGGTGTTGCGGTCACCGATCCGTAGCTCACAAGGCTCCCCGTTGTATTTCTTGTCCTGCGGAATAGCACCCAGCGAGTTGAACTGGAAGATGCGGTTGTCGCAGCCAATGGTGGTGTGGCCCTCGATCACGCAATGTGGGCCCACTGTGGTGCCGGCGCCAATGCGCACATGTGGACCGATAACGGTGTACGGACCTACCGTGACGCTGGCGTCCAGCTCGGCGGCCGGGTCCACAAAGGCGCTGGGGTGGATAAGGCTCATGACCAAGACGCCTTTTGGATCAGGCAATGTTGCGCACAGCGCAGGTGAGCTCAGCCTCGACCGCCAACTCGCCGCCCACCGTGGCCCAGGTCTTGAACTTGAAGATACCGGCCTTCATGCGCAGCAGTTCGGCCTCCAGTATCAGCTGATCGCCCGGCTCGACCGGGCGCTTGAAGCGTGCGCCATCAATTCCAGCAAAGTAGTAGATCATGCTGTCATCAGGCTCAACACCCAGGGCATCGAAAGACAGCAAGGCTGCAGCCTGGGCCAGCGCCTCGAGCATCAATACCCCTGGCATCACCGGACGATGCGGAAAATGCCCTTCGAAAAAAGGCTCATTCATCGTGACGTTTTTCAAAGCCTTGATGGTTTTTCCCTTGTCCAACTCCAGTACGCGGTCCACCAGCAGAAACGGATAGCGGTGCGGGAGCTTTTTCAGAATTTGGTGGATGTCCATCATTTTTTTGTCTCTTTTTCCAAGGTTTTGATACGGTCGCGCAGGCTGTGCAACTGCTTCAGTGCAGCGGCATTGCGCTCCCAATTTGCGTTGTCATCCACGGGGAATATGCCGGTGTAGTGACCAGGTTTCGGGATTGATTTGGTAACCAGGGTTCCAGCAGAAATGTTGACATTGGCGCCCAGGGTCAAATGGCCCAGGATGATGGCGCCACCACCGACGGTGCAGTGCTCACCAATAGTGGCGCTGCCGGCAACACCCACGCAACCGGCCATTGCCGTGTTGCGACCCACGCGCACGTTGTGCCCGATCTGGATCAGGTTATCCAGCTTGACGCCGTCTTCAATCACGGTGTCTTGCAGCGCACCGCGGTCTATGCAGGTGTTGGCACCAATTTCTACGTCATTGCCTATATGCACAGCACCAAGTTGTTCGATTTTTTCCCACGCATCCCCATTGGGAGCAAAGCCAAATCCATCGGCGCCAATAACAACACCGGGGTGGAGGATGCAGCGGTCTCCGATGACACAGTCTTCGCTCACGGTCACGCGGGATTTGAGCACCGTATCCGATCCGATGCGTGCGCCCCGCTCTACCACGCACAAAGCGCCAATCGATGCGCTGGGGTGTACCACCGCTTCGGGGTCGACCACTGCGCTGGGATGAATGAAGGCCTGAACACGCCGAACAGGCCCATACTTCCACAGCTGGGTCAGCCTTGCAAAGTAGAGATAGGGTTGGTCGGTGACAATACAGGCACCGCGCAAAACGGCAGCTTCCTGCATTTGCGGGGCCACGATGACACAAGCCGCATTCGACGCCAGTAGCTGCTGCTGGTAACGCGGATTGCTCAGAAAGCTCAGATCCTCCGGGGTCGCAGTTTCCAACGGCGCCAAGCCCGTTACCACCAAAGACGGATCACCCAACAGCTCGCCGCCCAATGCAGCGACGACGGAAGCCAAGTCCAGCTTCATACCCCGAACCCGGTCACCCGGGCGTTACTTGGAAGCTGAGTTGAGCAGCTTGAGGACCTTGTCAGTAATGTCATGTTTGGTGTTTACGTAGACCACTTCCTGCACCACCAAGTCATACTTTTCAGAGTCAGCCACTTGCTTGACTGCCTTGGTGGCACGGTCAAGAACCTGCTGCAGTTCTTCATTGCGGCGACCGTTGAGGTCTTCCTGGAATTCGCGCTGACGACGTTGCAGATCGCGCCCCATCTCCGCGCCTTCTTTCTGGCGGGCAGCACGTTGGCTTTCACTCAGTGTGGGCGCATCGCGCTCAAACTTCTCGCCAAACACCTTGAAAGCAGCCTGCTGATCGACCAATTCTTTCTGGCGCTTGGAGAACTCTTGTTCCAGTTTCGCCTGTGCAGTCTTTGCCGGCGTGGATTCAGTCGTGATGCGCTGAGTATTCACGTAACCCACTTTGAAATCCTGGGCGCTGACACCGATGGATCCCAAAGCGACCAACACCGACAGCAACCAGCGCAGTTTTGAAGTATTCATTAGAAAGAGTTTCCGATCTGGAATTGGAGAGCTTGGATTCTATCGCCTTCGAATTGCTTAACTGGTTTGGCAAAAGCCAACCGCAGTGGACCTACGGGCGATATCCAGCTGATACCGATACCATAAGAACTACGTAGGTCTTGAAGCTGTAAACCCTCATCAGGGCCGTAGAGTCCACCAGCATCCGCAAATGCGTAGAGCCGCAGCGTGCGGTCCTTGCCGCCACCGGGCAATGGGGACAGCAGTTCAGCGTTGAAGTTGATCTTTTTGGTACCACCGGTCGCAGTCAAACCCAACGCTCGCTGGGTTCCGGTAGTCAGACTACCCTGCTCAAATCCGCGCACCGTTCCCAAACCGCCGGAATAGAAATTCTTAAAGATTGGGTAATACGAATCACCTGTGGCGGATCCCACAGACAACTCAGCATTGAACGCAGCAGTGATCTTGTTGGTAACTGGTATGTATTGCTGGTACGAAGCAGTCCCACGAACATATTTCAGCTCACCGGCAATGCTCCATTCTGCGGAGGTTTTGATGACCTTGCCAACTGTTGGAACCAAGGCACTGTCCCGTGAATCACGACCCCAGCCCACAGTGAGTGGCACTGCGTTACTGGTAAAGCCAAACTTGTTGGCAAAGTCCTGGTAGACCACAGGCAGCAAAGTGCCCGGCACGATTGTCGTTTGGTCGATCCCCAAGCCAAAAAACACCGTGTCAAATTCACTGAATGGCACACCAAAACGGATGCTGCCGCCCGTGGTCTCAATGGCATAGCTGTCGATGTTGAGGTAGGGCTTGGTGTTTCGCTGGTAAACGTCGATCGAGCGCGATACACCATCTTCAGTGAAGTACGGGTTTGTGGTGTTGAACACCAATGTACGATTCTGCTTGCTGGTATTGACTTCGATTCCCAATGAGTTACCGGAGCCAAAGGCATTGTCCTGCTTGAATCCAAACGAAACGCCCAGGCCGTCTGCGCTGGAGATACCAGCACCCAGACTGATACTGCCTGTTGGCTTCTCGACCACAGAGATTGTCAGATCAACTTGGTCAAAAGAACCTGGCACTTCCGACGTGTCCATGGTGACTTCCTTGAAGTACCCCAGACGGTCCACCCGATTGCGCGATTGCTTGATACGTTCACCGTCGTACCAGGAGGCCTCCAATTGACGGAACTCACGGCGGATCACTTCATCACGTGTACGGTCATTGCCGGCCACATTGATGCGACGAACGTACACACGCCGCGAGGGGTCGACCTGCAGGGTTACTTCCACCCGATTGGTTGCGCGGTCAATAACGGTACGGGGTTCCACCCGAGAAAAGGCGTACCCAAAATTCCCAAAATAATCGGTGAACGCCTTACTGGTTACGGCAACCTGGTCCGCGTTGTAAGGCTGACCAACCTGTATAGCCACTAACGACTTGAATTCGGCATCCTTGTCCAGGAAGTTACCCACCAAATTGACCTTGGAGACGACGAACTGGTCGCCCTCAGACACATTGATAGTCAGACTGATGTCCTGCTTGTTAGGCGAGATGGCAACTTGGGTTGATTCAACCTTGAATTCAAGATAGCCCCGCGCCAAATAGTACGAACGCAAAGATTCGAGATCAGCATTCAATTTGGCACGTGCATACCGATCAGATTTCGTGTACCAGCTCAACCAGCCCCCGGTATCCAGATCGAATAGTCCACGCAAGGTTGATTCGGAAAAGGCTTTATTGCCAACAATACGAATTTCGTTAATCTTGGCCGGCTCGCCTTCTTGCACTGCAAAGCTCAAGTTCACGCGGTTGCGATCAACAGGCGTGACTGTGGTGATCACCTCCGATGCATACATGCTTCGGTTGATGTACTGGCGCTTCAACTCTTGCTCGGCCTTGTCCACAATTGCCTTGTCGAAGGGACGCCCGTCCGCCAAACCGATTTGCAACAAGGCCTTTTTCAAAACATCCTTGTCAAACTCTTTGGTGCCAGAAAATTCGATGTCTGCAATGGTGGGGCGTTCTTCGACAATAACAATGAGAACGCCGTCACTGACATCGATACGTACATCCTTGAAAAGACCAAGACCGAAAAGCGCCTTAATGGACGCAACGGCCTTGTCATCGCTGTAGGTGTCACCGACCCGTACCGGCAACGAGGCAAAAATCGTTCCCGCTTCTGCCCTTTGCAAGCCTTCAACACGTATGTCCTTGACGGTGAAGGGCTCCACAGCCCAAGCGCTCTGAAGAAATACGAGTGAAGCGGCTACCGCTGAGGCGCGGCGCAAAAAATTACGATTGAATTGCATTTTTGTCAATTTAAGTATTCCGGAAATTTGAGGTCGGCACGGTTGTTCACCGTAGCAAACGCGTTACATCGTTCACGATGGCAACGGACATCATCATCAGCAAGATCAACAACCCAAACTTTTGTAGCCGCTCTGTCCATGATGGCGACACAGGCTTGCCGGAAAGTGCCTCCCAAAGATAATACATCAGGTGACCTCCGTCGAGGATGGGTAGTGGCAGGAGGTTCAAAACCCCCAGACTGATACTCATCAGGGCTAGAAACAACAAAAACGATGTCAGACCCATAGCAGCTGACTTGCCAGCATAGTCGGCAATGGAAATGGGCCCGCTTAGGTTGTCAAGTGAAGCCTGCAGCACCACGATTTGTCCAAGCATACGAAGTGTCATGACCGAGGTTTCCCAAGTTCGGGAAGCTGCTTTGGCCACGGATTCCAGAGGCGCGTAACGAACCACAGCTACTTCCGGCGGCGCAGCAATTCCTGCGCCAATGCGCCCAAAAGTAGTGACTGGAATTGGAACTGGATTTTCTGCCCCCTCAGAAGCGCCAAGCCATTCAGTGACAAACGCCCTGAATCGCCCCATGGCCGGCGGTTTGTCCTGCACCAATCTCGGCTCTACCCGCAAGGTTAAACGCACACCATTTCGCTCCACGAGCCAGCTTTGTTCGGACGGCACGCCATAACGGCCAGAAGACCGGATCAAGGCTTGTAGCTGAGTGGCATCGACAATATCCGTCGCATCGACGCGTAACACCACATCACCGGACTGCAATTGTGCTTGCTCCGCTGCTTCCCCCGGTGCCAGCATACCGATACGTGCCTGCATGTAGGGCGCAGAGGCACCGATTTGCTGCAACAGTTTCGCGTCGGAACTGCTTGCATCCAGATTCTTGAGTTGCAAGAGCGCAGCCTGTGGACTCTTTCGCTGTGGAACGAGGTACTCAACCTGAAGGTTGCGGCGCTCAATCGCTCCTCGCACTATCCACCAGCGAAAATCGTCAAAGGACTCGACTTCATCCAGAGAGTCCCCTTCGAATCCTGCCCGCAGAATCCGCTCTCCTCCTGTAAAGCCAGCAACAGCTATCGCAGAACCCGGTGGAGGCTTGGCAACCAGGGCTTGCGCCATTTCAATACCCGTCCAATTGACCCAGCTATACAACGCAATGGCGAGCAGCAGATTGGCCACGGGCCCAGCTAGAACAATGGCCGCCTTGTTACGCAGCGGCTGAAGATTGAAGGCTTTTGCACGCTCGCTCGGCTCCACGGGTCCTTCACGCTCATCGAGCATCTGGACGTAACCCCCAAGGGGCAACGCGCCGACCACAAATTCTGTTCCCGAGGTAGGCGAGGTCCAACCCCACAGGCGAGGTCCAAACCCCACAGAAAACCGTATCACTTTTACGCCGCACCAACGCGCAACGGAAAAATGCCCAAGCTCATGCACGGCAACCAAAACAACAATGGCGACGAGAAAAGCAAGTAGCGTCATCGGCAAAGTCAACTATGCAGTCAGGTCGGTAAACGCGCGATGGAGGCTTCTGCTGCTTGCCTTGACTGAAGATCCAGCGCCAAAAGGTCTTGTAAAGACGTGGGGGCCTGTGGCGCGACACTATTCAAGGTCTGCGTGTTGACCTCGTGAATCTGGTCAAACCGAATCCTGCGCGCAAGAAACGCCGCTACGGCTATCTCGTTGGCAGCATTCAAAACCGCTGTTGAACCAGCAGGTCCTTTCAAAACCTGCCACGCGAGGTTCAGTCCCGGGTAACGCTTCTTGTGGTCTTCCGAGTCAAAGGTTTCAAAGCTGAGTCCCGCCATTGAGGAAAAGTCCAGCGCGGCAGCCCCTGAGATAACGCGTTCAGGCCAAGACAACCCATAAGCGATAGGACCCCGCATATCCGGTGTACCCAGCTGTGCGACCACTGAGTGGTCCACATACTGCACCATGGAGTGGATCACACTTTGTGGATGGATGATGACCTGGATTTGCTCCGGCGCCACACCAAAGAGAAATTTGGCTTCAATGACCTCCAGCGCCTTGTTCATCATGGTCGCGGAGTCAACGGAAATTTTCCGGCCCATGACCCAATTGGGATGGGCACAAGCCTCTTCTGGGGTAACCCTGCATAAAGTCGCTGGGTCACGGGTTCGAAATGGTCCACCGGATGCCGTCAGTATGATCTTGTCGATGCGTGCCGCCCAATCGTTAGGATCTTGAGGCAAGGACTGGAACACTGCAGAGTGCTCACTATCAATAGGCAATAACCTGGCGCCGCCTTCTGCGACCGTGTCCATGAAGAGCTGTCCACCGACGACCAGAGCTTCCTTATTGGCCAACAACAAACGCTTTCCTGCTTGTGCAGCGGCCAGACAAGGTGCCAGACCGGCAGCGCCCACGATGGCTGCCATGACGGTGTCGGCCATTTCATGCCGCGCCACCATTTCGATGGCTTCATCGCCCCACAAAACCGTGGTCGAAAGCCCCTCCGCTTTACAGCGATGCTGCAGTTGTCTGCCGTGCGCATCGCTGGCCATCACCGCAAACATTGGCTTGTGCCGTGCGCACTGCGCAAGCAGGGTATCAACGCTGGTGGCGGCAGTCAGAGCAAATACCTCAAACCGCTCGGGATGGCGATCGACGACATCTAGGGTACTGACGCCAATGGACCCGGTAGAGCCCAGCACAACGACTCTGGTTTTGAGGGAGTTCATAAGGTCGAGAACATCATTGCCAATGGCAATATGGGGAGCAAGGCATCAACACGGTCCAAGACGCCTCCATGCCCAGGCAGCAATCCACTGCTGTCCTTGATACCCGCGCTTCGCTTGAACAGGGATTCAACTAAATCGCCCACTATGCTCATCACCGCCAAAAACAACACCGCCAAAACCATGAAGGCCACATGAACAACACCCAAACGGGTGTAGAGGCTCGCAGCCCCCAAGGACATAGTTGCATCCAAATGGCGCCACACAAAGGCGCAAACCAGCACGCCGATCATGCCGCCAAATGCGCCCTCCCACGTCTTGCCTGGACTAATGGCTGGCGCGAGCTTTCGCGAGAAGAACTTTCCACCCAGCGAGCGCCCCGCAAAATAGGCAAATATGTCTGCCGCCCAAACCAGCACAAATACTGAAAATAGGAAATTGATACCTTCGATGCGTGCCTGCACCACCGCCAACCACGCTACCCACAAAGCCAGCACACCGCCGCACAGTCGCAAGGACCTGGGGACACCGGCCCAGACTGCAACACCGCGATGCAGCAGCCAGGCCCCCAACAAGACCCAGGCGCTACCAGCAACAATCCATAGCGACTTGGACGGGGCATAGAGAAAGCCCCCATACCAAGATGCCAAACATACAACGGCACACACGCCTCCGATTGCCAGAGACGCCAAAGGACCACTTTGGTTCATGCGAGCCCACTCCCATGCTGCGGCAGAGATTAGGACCAAGGCAACCCCGGCAAAGACGGCCGGCACTGGATAAAAGACGGCCGGCAACAAGACGGCCAGCATCAGAAGTGCCGTAATAATTCTCTGCTTCAACATGGGCGTCCTTATCAGGCTTTATGAACCGAATTGCCGACCAGTTGTTCTGAAGTTTTTCCAAACCGGCGTTGCCGTGAAGCATAGTCCAACAAGGCGGCATCAAGGGCCGCTTCATCAAAATCCGGCCACAGCAAGTCGCTGAAATACAGTTCCGTGTACGCTGACTGCCAGAGCAAGAAGTTGCTCAACCGCATCTCATTCCCGGTCCGGATCAACAGGTCAGGATCCGAACAGAAAGACAAAGCGAGAGCCCCCGACAGTGATTCTTCAGTGATTGGTGTACCCGACGTTGCCAACTGTGCTGCTGCATTGGCGATGTCCCAACGCCCACCATAATTGAAACATACATTGAGCGACAACAGAGTGTTGCCAGCTGTCAACGCCTCAGCTTCTTCCAAACCCTTTTTGACCCGCACCGACAGGCCTTCACGTGATCCAATGAAACGCAAACGAACGCCGTCGCGCTGCAGCTTTGGAACCTCTCGGGACAAAGCCATGGCCAGAATATCCATCAGGCCGGAAACCTCTTCAACCGGCCGGTTCCAATTCTCAGAGGAAAAAGCAAAAACTGTAACGGTATCAATATGCCGGCTGGGGCAAGCACTGATGATTCGCTTTAACGTCTCCACGCCTCGGTTATGCCCAGCAATCCGTGGCAAAAACCGTTTGGAAGCCCAACGACCATTACCGTCCATGACAATGGCAATATGGCGTGGCACGTTATGCAGTTCTGCCATAAATACGTGCTGGTTTCACTTCATGGCTGGTATTAAACCGCCATGATGTCTTGTTCTTTGGACGCGACCAAACGGTCGATGTCTGTAATGTGCCTATCGGTCAACTTCTGAATTTCGGCTTCAGAGCGCTTCTGGTCATCTTCAGACGCCAGCTTTTCCTTCACCAGCTTCTTGACAGCTTCATTGGCATCACGCCGCAAATTGCGCACAGCAATCTTGGCACTTTCTCCTTCACCACGAACGACTTTGGTCAGTTCGCGACGGCGCTCTTCAGTCATCACAGGCATGGGGACGCGAATGAGATCACCCATGCTGGTTGGATTCAAACCCAAATCGCTGTCCCGAATGGCTTTCTCGATCTTGGCTCCCATGCCCTTCTCCCAAGGCTGCACACTGATCGTACGAGCGTCCAGCAAAGAAAGATTGGCGACCTGACTGAGCGGCAACATGGCTCCGTAGTAGTCCACGTGAACAGTATCCAGCAAAGCGGGGTTGGCCCGTCCGGTGCGAATCTTGGTCAAGTTATTCTTGAAAGACGCAATGGACTGGTCCATTTTTGTATCAAGTGTTTTTTTGATTTCTTCGATTGCCATAGTTCATCCTCTGATGGTCAAGCCCACTACCAAGTTCAAATTGAGTTTCAAACGTGAACCAAAGTGCCTTCGTCCTCGCCCATGACCACACGCTTGAGCGCCCCATGTTTGAAAATTGAAAACACTTTAATGGGAAGCTTCTGGTCACGGCACAACGCAAATGCGGCAGCGTCCATGATTCCCAGATTCTGAGACATCGCCTCATTAAACGTGATCTTGGAGTACCGCGTGGCGTTCACGTCCTTCTTGGGATCTGCAGTGTAAACACCATCCACTTTCGTGGCCTTGAGTACGATTTCCGCCCCAATTTCTGCACCACGCAAGGCCGCTGCAGTGTCAGTAGTAAAGAATGGATTACCAGTACCAGCCGCAAAAATGACAACCTTACCCTCTTCGAGGTATTGCAAGGCTTTGGGTCGGACATAGGGCTCTACCACCTGCTCAATACCTATTGCCGACATCACGCGAGCAGTTAAGCCCGCTTTATTCATGGTGTCGCCCAATGCAAGGGCATTCATCACGGTCGCCAACATTCCCATGTAGTCTGCAGTAGCGCGATCCATACCGACCGAACCACCAGCGACTCCACGGAAAATATTGCCACCACCAATGACCACTGCCATTTCAACACCCAGCCGCGTCACCTCAGCGATTTCATCAACCATGCGCACAATGGTGTCGCGGTTAATGCCAAACTGGTCATCACCCATCAAGGCCTCACCCGACAACTTCAGCAGTATGCGTTTGTAAGCAGGTTTTTCTTGGCTCATGGGTGACTCCGGTTATCGCAAATAGGCAGGTGAACGCTCAAAGACCGCCGATTAAGCAGCTTGCTGTGCGGCAGCGACCTGTGCCGCTACTTCAGCTGCAAAGTCGTCGACCTTCTTCTCAATGCCTTCACCAACCACGTACATGGTGAATGCTTTCACATTTGTGGAAGCAGCCTTGAGCATCTGCTCCACGGTTTGCTTGTCGTTCTTGACGAAAGTTTGGTTGAACAGGGACACTTCCTTAAGGTACTTTTGCACGCCACCTTCGATGCGCTTGGCAACGATTTCAGCAGACTGCACAGGCTTGCCTGCGGCTGTCGCCACTGCAGCATCTTCAGCCGCCTTGGCAGCCGCTACTGAGCGCTCACGCTCCACCAGCTCGGCGGGCACGTCATTGCTGGTCAGGGCAACGGGCTTCATGGCAGCAACGTGCATAGCAACATCCTTGGCAGCCGTCGCATCACCTTCAAACTCCACGACCACACCGATGCGGGTACCGTGCAAATAAGAGGCCAGTTGCGCGCCAGTTGCAAATCGCTTGAAGCGACGGAACGTCATGTTTTCGCCAATCTTGCCGATCAAGCCCTTGCGCACATCTTCCAATGTCGGACCGAAGCCGTCTTGTTCGTAGGCCAGTGCGCCCAACGCAGCGACATCGGCAGGGTTGTGCTTTGCCACCAAAGCAACCGCAGCATTGGCCATACCCAGAAAACTGTCATTCTTGGTTACGAAATCAGTTTCACAGTTGACCTCAAGCATAGCGCCGACATTGCCGTCCATGCAGTTGACAACAACGCCTTCCGCAGTGATACGAGCAGCGGCTTTACCAGCCTTGCTACCCAGCTTCACACGCAACAACTCTTCTGCCTTGACCATATCGCCTTCGGCTTCGGTCAGAGCCCTTTTGCACTCCATCATGGGGGCATCAGTTTTTCCACGCAGTTCAGCAACCATGCTAGCGGTAATTGCAGCCATTTCGTTTCTCCGTAATCAGTTCAATAGTTTAATAAAGGGCTAAAAAAAAGGGGCAACGAAGCCCCCTTTTTCAGGCGGGACGACTTCAAGCAGTAGCGTCGCTCACCTCAACGAATTCGTCACTGCTCTCAGCGGCAACAGCCTTGACCACATCGTCCATCTGATTGGCGCGGCCTTCCAGAATCGCGTCAGCAATACCGCGGGCATACAAAGTCACCGCCTTGGACGAGTCGTCATTACCAGGGATGACGTAATCAATGCCTTCGGGAGAGTGGTTGGAATCGACCACGCCGATCAAAGGAATACCCAACTTGCGTGCTTCAGCAATGGCAATCTTGTGGTAACCGACGTCGATCACGAAAATCGCGTCTGGCAAAGAAGCCATATCCTGAATGCCACCAATGTCTTTTTCCAGCTTAGCCAGCTCGCGAGCAAACATAAGTTGCTCTTTTTTGCTCATGCTGTCCAGGCCCGTCTCTTGCTGAGCCTTCATTTCCTTCAGGCGCTTGATCGAAGTCTTGACCGTCTTGAAATTGGTCAACATACCGCCCAACCAACGCTGATCCACATAAGGAACGCCAGCGCGCTGTGCTTCTTCTGCAACGGTCTCGCGCGCCTGGCGCTTGGTGCCAACCATCAGAATCGTGCCGCGCTTGGCGGACAACTGGCGAACAAACTTGGCTGCCTCCTGGAACATCGGGAGCGACTTTTCCAGGTTGATAATGTGGATCTTGTTGCGATGGCCGAAGATGAACGGTGCCATCTTGGGGTTCCAGAAGCGGGTTTGATGTCCAAAATGAACGCCGGCTTCCAGCATTTCGCGCATAGTTACTGCCATAAATTACTCCAAAGGTTAGGTCTAAGATCCGACCCCTTTATCACCAGGACAAACACCACATAGGCTGCTTGAACCGACAACACCTTGACGGGACGGATCTGCGATTAGCTTGACAATGGTTACAAGCACCACTAGCAAAGCCAGTCGAGTATAACATGACCGTAAATTCCTAGCTACAGGGCACCTTCGCAGAGCGTCAAGGGTATTTCAGACGGACAATGTGCCAAGATGAAGCGCTGTGAAAACGGTCTGAGTTTCAGACGGGCCGTACAGCACACCACATATTTTTTTAGAGCGCAGGGAAGGACGGCCATGAAAGTCAAATTCTGGGGTGTTCGCGGATCCATCGCCTCGCCAGGCCCCAAAACGGTGCGCTATGGTGGTAACACAACCTGCATTGAGATCCGCACCGACAGTAACGAACTTATCATTCTGGACGCCGGGACCGGAATTTTCCCGCTATCGCAGACCTTGTTGGCTGAGTTGCCGGTAACTGCCAATGTGCTGATTACGCACTCCCACTGGGATCATATCCAGGGGTTGCCATTCTTCATTCCCAACTTCATACCCGGCAATACCCTGCGGCTATACGGTGGCTTTGATCCGGTGTCAGGCAAGGGCATTGAACAGGTCATGTCGGTCCAGCTGCAGTACAGCTTCTTCCCTGTACGGGAAGCAGAGATGAAAGCCCGTATGGAATATGTGACCCTGGTCCCAGGCGAGCCACACACGATAGGATCAGCAACGATCACACCATGTATGCTGAACCACCCGGTCATCGATTTTGGCTATCGCATTGAAAGCAACGGTAAGTCCGTCTTTTTTACCGGCGACCACGAACCCCCGTACAACATCTACGAACCCACCGACGAAGGGTATACCGAATACCAGGGGTTTGTCGACGACAAGAACGCCGCCATCCTGGAAGCCATTCGCGGTGTGGATGTGTTCATCGCGGATTCCTCCTATACCGATGCGGAGTACCCTTCAAAAAAGGGCTGGGGACACGGCACGTTCAGCTCCAGCATTGCGAGCGCCAAACAAGCAAATGCCAAGGTTCTGTTTTGCACGCACCATGAACCGACCCGTAGCGATGATGCTCTGGAAGAGGCATTTAACGATGCCCTGAAAACCAATGCCAGCATCATCCAAGGCATGGATATCCGACTGGCGCGCGAGGGAGAAACCTACGAATTCTGAACGCATTCTGGGCGCAAAGGGCACAGCGCCTGTGGCCCGCGCCCTACTACTGTCCAATACCGCCCAGTCGCGCGCAACGGAGAGCTCCGTTGCACGCCTTCTGCCACCCCACACGCTAATGCAGCGGGCGGGTCTGGCAATTGCCAGGTTCGCGGTAGCCATTGCCCCCCACGCCAAGGTTATCTGGATTCCCTGCGGCCCCGGAAACAACGGAGGCGATGGCCTTGAAGCGGCCGCACACCTGAAAGCGTGGGGTAAGTCACCGGTTGTGACCTGCCTGAGCCCTTCTTCACCAGCTCCAATGGACGCAGCTGCGGCGCGCCTCAAAGCAACACAGGCCGGTGTGACTTTTGCCGATGCGCCCCCCCCGCACTACGACCTGTGTATCGATGCATTGTTTGGAATTGGCCGCATCCGTCCGCTAGACAATCTTGGCACCGCATGGATACAGCGTATCAACAGTGGTTACGCGCCCGTATTGGCGGTGGACGTTCCCACCGGTCTGGATGCCGATACAGGTGCAGCAGCCGCGTTCCACGTGAAAGCCCAATACACCCTTTGTCTCTTGACCCTCAAGCCTGGTTTATTCACCGCATACGGGCGAGACGCCTGTGGCGAGATATGGTTCAACAACCTAGGCGTTGGTGAGGCGGGGCAAGCTTGTGCACGATTGACTGCTCCGACACAACCCACAGAGCGCGCGCACAACACCCACAAAGGCAGCTATGGTGACGTGTGTGTAGTGGGTGGTGCTGCAGGTATGACCGGTGCCGCGCTGCTGGCTGCGCGCGCAGCCCTCCGCGGTGGAGCAGGACGTGTTTACGTCAGCATGCTGGACGCAATGACCACCAAGCTGGACCGATGCCAACCAGAACTCATGTTCCGAGAGCTGTCAACGATCAACCTGGCCTCGATGACTGTGGTCGCGGGATGTGGAGGCGGTGACACCATACGCAACAACATGCAACAACTGCTCCAACAATCGGCCCGGTTGGTGCTGGATGCCGACGCATTGAATGCCATTGCAACAGACACCACACTGCAGGCAGCCCTGACGGCACGCCCGGCCAACACCACCGTTGTCACGCCACATCCACTGGAGGCGGCACGCCTGATGCAAACCAGCAGCGCAGAAATACAGGCAGACCGGCTCTGCATGGCCCAGGCCTTGGCAGACCGTTTTGCCTGTGTCGTTGTTCTCAAGGGTTCGGGGACCGTCGTTGCAGCGCCCGGTGTCTTGCCGCATATCAACCCGACGGGAAATGCCCGGCTGGCCACGGCTGGCACAGGAGATGTCTTGGCTGGACTGATAGGCGCCGGTCTGGCGTCGGGCGCCGATCCATTTTCATGCGCCTGCGACTCCGTTTATCGGCATGGTCAGGTCGCCGAAAAGTGGCAGCCCCCAGCCACCATGACCGCACAGGACCTGACACAAGGCCTTTGACAGGTTTACAGCTCTAGCGACGCTTGCGAGTCGTTTTCTTCTGTGAAGCAGAACCCTTGTCAACAGATTTGGTGGCTTTTGCGGACTTCGCCGACGACCGCTTCCGCGGCTCCTCCATAAACGATGCCGAGCGACCGCTGAGGGCCAGATCCGAACGATCCGCTTTCAACCCTCGGACCTTTGCATCGCGACCGCCACCCTTGTCCGCCATGGCGCGCGACACCAGGCCATCGCCTTCCTGTATCAGCCGGAAATCGATCTTGCGCCCATCCAGGTCCACGCGGCTAACCTGGATACGCACACGTGTGCCAATTGCGTACCGCATGCCCGAGCGCTCGCCACGCAATTCCTGGCGCGCCTCGTCAAAGCGGTAATACTCGCCACCC
The DNA here is from genome assembly GCA_963513355.1 of uncultured Rhodoferax sp. Classification (GTDB taxonomy): domain Bacteria; phylum Pseudomonadota; class Gammaproteobacteria; order Burkholderiales; family Burkholderiaceae_C; genus Allorhodoferax. Next base: position 117,630 of record CAUPQG010000015.1, read on the forward strand.
AGTTCAGTGATGTGCACAAGTCCCTCTACGTACATCGAATCCAAAGTAACGAAGACACCGAAGCTGGTGGCCGCGGTCACCACGCCACCGTATTCCTCACCCAGATGCTCCTTCATGTATTTGCACTTCAGCCAGGCTTCCACATCACGGCTGGCCTCATCAGCTCGTCGCTCATTGGCACTACAGTGCAAACCCGCAGCCAGCCAGGCCATGCCTTCTGCATTGGATTTCTTGGGTACTTGGTTGGGCTGCGCCACGCGTGAAGCGACGCCTTTTTCCAGTCTGCGCGCCAACTTGGCATGCGCCTCCCCCGGTGTTGGTAACACGGGCAATTGATAACGCGTCTTGGCCAGAATGGACTTGATAACCCGGTGAACCAGCAAATCCGGATAACGGCGTATGGGGCTGGTGAAGTGGGTGTAGGCGTCATAAGCCAGTCCAAAATGACCACTGTTGGTGGGCGTGTAAATGGCCTGCTGCATGGAGCGCAACAGCATCGAATGGATTTGCTGCGCATCTGGCCTGTCTTTGGTGGCGACCGCAATTGCCTGAAACTCTCCGGGCGACGGGTCATCGCTAATGGTCATGCCCAACCCCGTCACCTTCAGGTAATTTTGCAGAATCTCCTTCTTCTCGGGTGTCGGGCCTTCATGCACCCGAAACAGACCGGGATGCTTGCTTTGCGCAATGAAGTCCGCGCTGCAAACATTGGCGGCCAACATGGCCTCCTCAATGACCCGGTGCGCTACGTTGCGCGGGCGAGGAACAATTTTTTCGATCCGTCCGTTTTCATCACACACAATTTGTGTCTCGGTCGTCTCGAAGTCCACCGCACCGCGCTTTTGGCGTGACTTCAACAGCGCCTGGAATACACCGTGCAGGTTTAGAAGGTCTCCGACACGGTCTTTTCGCTTGATAGCTTCAGGTCCGCGGGTATTGCCCAGGATTGCAGCAACCTCGGTATAAGTGAACCGTGCATGGCTCCACATGACCGCGGGATAGAACTGGTACGCTTTGACCTCGCCATCGGCACTGACAAACATGTCGCACACCATGCACAGGCGCTCCACCTCGGGATTGAGCGAGCACAAGCCGTTGGACAGCTTCTCCGGAAGCATGGGAATAACCCGCCGCGGAAAGTAAACGCTGGTAGCCCGATCATAGGCATCGATATCAATTGCCGAACCATTTTCGACATAGTGGCTGACGTCCGCAATGGCCACCAACAAACGCCACCCCTTGACTCCGGACTTGCCACGCCCCTGGGTTGCGGGTTCGCAATACACCGCATCGTCGAAGTCGCGAGCATCCTCGCCATCTATGGTGACCAAAGGCACATCGGTTAAATCGACACGGTCAACTTTGTCTTGGGGGCGCACTTTGTCGGGCAGCGTACGCGCGAGTGCAATGCAGGCCTGCGAAAACTCATACGGCACGCTGAATTTGCGCACTGCAATCTCGATTTCCATTCCTGGGTCATCTACCTCACCCAGAACCTCCTTGATACGCCCCACAGGTTGGCCAAACAAGGCGGGCGGCTCGACTAGTTCGACCACTACCACCTGCCCCGGCTTAGCGACACTGGTAGCGCCTTTGGGGATGAGCACATCCTGCCCATAGCGCTTGTCTTCCGGAGCCACCAGCCACACACCACTCTCTTGCAACAAGCGGCCAATAATGGGCTGGCTCGAGCGCTCCAGTATTTCAACCACCCTACCCTCGGGCCGCCCCTTGCGATCGCTGCGCACAATGCGCACCTTGACTCTGTCCTTGTGCAACACTGCGCGCATCTCATTGGGCGGCAGGTAAATGTCGGGAGCGCCGTCGTCGCGGGACACAAATCCATGTCCATCCCGATGGCCTTGGACTATTCCTTCAACTTCATCCAGCAAGCCGCTGGTCTGGCTAATATTTTTAATACGAATGCTCTCTTTCCTGAGATGCCCAGGTGGCGTAATGCGTAAACGCGGTCGTTTGAGATACCAAGTTGCAGCAACATCATCGCACACCACTTTCACGAAACCATGAAAACGCTGACAGGTATCGATCAGATGTCATTGGAATTTACGCACGATGTGAGTCAACGAATGTGATTTCGAAAGCCAGGGCATTTCACGCATAAAAACCATGCTAGAATTCGATTCGTTGCCCAGATGGCGAAATTGGTAGACGCACCAGCTTCAGGTGCTGGCGGTTGCAAGACCGTGGAAGTTCGAGTCTTCTTCTGGGCACCAAAATTAGATGAGGCCTGTAACGCAAGTTACAGGCCTTTTTCTTTTTCCACAACATGCGACCGCACACAAAAAATAGCCGCTGGATCTCAGCGGCTATTTTGCATTCTGACTACTGATTGTGCGCCGTCATATCGGCATCGCTACCAGATCATGCCCCTGAGCAGCCACGATGCGAGCCTTGGTGAATTCACCCACTTTCAAAGTCTTGCTGATCTTCTCGGGTGGCAGCAAACGCACCACGCCATCAATCTCCGGGGCATCGGCATAACTTCTGCCAACGCCACCCTTTTTGCCCAGGCCAGGGGCAGAGTCCACCAGAATCTGCATCGTGGATCCCACGCGCCGCTGCAGCTTGGCGATGGACACCTCTTCGGCGACTGCCATGAATCGGGCGCGGCGCTCCTCACGCAGCTCCACCGGCAACATACCAGGCAGATCATTGGCGGTGGCTCCATTCACGGCGCTGTAGGCAAAACAGCCTGCGCGGTCAATCTCCGCCTCACGGATGAAATCCAGCAAGTGAGAGAACTCTTCTTCGGTTTCTCCAGGGAAGCCAGCAATAAAAGTGCTCCGCACCACAATCTCGGGGCACGCCGCACGCCAGGCCTGCAAGCGCTCCAGGTTCTTCTCACCACTGGCAGGTCGCTTCATGCGACGCAACACGTCAGGGTGGCTGTGCTGCATGGGTACATCCAGATAGGGCAACACACTGCCAGTTGCCATCAACGGCAATATGTCGTTCACACTGGGATAGGGGTAAACATAGTGCAAACGCACCCAGGCACCATACGGCTCCGCAATCTCGCCCAAGGTCTGCACCAGCTCCAGCATGCGCGTCTTGACGGGCTTGCCATCCCAGAACCCAGTGCGGTACTTGACGTCCACGCCATAGGCTGAGGTGTCCTGGCTGATCACCAGCAACTCCTTGACCCCGCCTTCAAACAAAGCCCGGGCCTCACTCAACACATCGCCAATGGGCCGCGAGACCAAGTCGCCGCGCATGGACGGGATGATGCAAAAGGTGCAACGGTGGTTGCAGCCTTCACTGATCTTGAGGTAGGCGTAATGCCGCGGCGTGAGCTTGACACCGGCCACACCAAAGGAATTGGGTACCAGATCCAGAAAGGGATCATGCGGTTTGGGCAGATTGGTGTGCACAGCATCCATCACTTCTTGCGTGGCGTGCGGGCCGGTGACAGCCAAGACCTTGGGGTGCATCTGGCGCACCATGTTGTCACCGTTTTCGGCCGTCTTGGCACCCAGACAGCCAGTCACAATGACGCGACCGTTCTCTGCCAAGGCTTCGCCAATCGTGTCCAGGCTTTCCTTGACGGCATCGTCAATGAAACCGCAAGTATTGACAATTACCAAGTCGGCGCCCTGGAAGGTCTTGGAGGTCTGGTAACCCTCGGCACTGAGCTGGGTCAGTATCAGCTCGGAATCGGTAAGGGCTTTGGGGCACCCGAGGCTGACAAAGCCAACAGTGGGAACACGTGCAGGGGTAGAAATAACTTCACTCATGCAGCGATTGTCGCTGCTTTTGCACCAAGAGGCCGGTTAGAAGCCTGGTGCAGGGCTAGCGCTTGAGACCAAAAGTGCCCAAAAGCTGCTCGGTTTGTTTTTGCATCTGCTCCTGCATCTGCTGAAACAGGTTGTTGCCCATGGTTCCCTGCACAAGAGGAGCCTGCATCTCCATCAAGGCCTGCATGTTTTTCTCAAGATAGCCCCCCATCAAGCCTTGCATGGTGTGACCATAAAAACGAATGATGTTGGCCAGCACCGCCGCGGTAAACATGGGCGTGCCGTTGGCCTCTTCTTCCAGGATGATCTGCAACAGAATGCTGCGGGTAAGGTCTTCGCCAGTCTTGGCGTCACGCACCACGCAGGGTTCGTTTTCCATGACCAGTTGCTTGATCTCGGCCAGCGTGATGTAGCTGGAGGTATCGGTGTCGTACAAGCGCCGATTGGGATATTTTTTGATGACCCGCTGCGCTGGTTTTCTATCGGTGTTGGTTTTGTTTTGCATGGCGAGTAGCGCCCTCCCAGGGGGACAAAATGTATTGCACTGCAACACATTTTAGGGATTCACTGCCTGGAGCCAGCATGGGATAACCCTAGGGATGAAAACAAAAAAAGCCCCGCATCCAAAAAGGATACGGGGCATATTTTGGTAGGCGCAATTGGACTCGAACCAACGACCCCCACCATGTCAAGGTGGTGCTCTAACCAGCTGAGCTATGCGCCTACAAGTATTCGAGAGGCCGAAGTATAGCAGTAAAAAAAGGGCTTCTGAAAACACGGCACCACAATGCCTGCTTGAGCCATAATTGACGTTAACGTAAACGTCAATTATTTCATCCACTCCTCAAGGAAATCACCATGGAAATCGCAGGCAAAGTATTCATCGTCACAGGTGGCGCATCAGGCTTGGGCGAAGGTACAGCACGCATGCTTACCGCCAAGGGCGCAACCGTTGTCATTGCAGATATGCAGGTTGAAAAAGGCGAAGCCATTGCCAAAGAACTGGGCGGCGCTTTTGTGAAGTGTGATGTGAGCCAGGAGGCCGACGGCCAAGCCGTTGTTGCCAAAGCTGTATCCATGGGCAAGCTGATGGGCCTGGTCAATTGCGCCGGCATTGCCCCCGCCGAAAAGACTGTTGGCAAAAACGGCGCACACAGCCTGGCGGTGTTCAGCAAGACCATCACTGTGAACCTGGTAGGCAGCTTCAACATGATCCGATTGGCTGCCGATGCCATGTCCAAGAACGAACCCGAATCGACCGGTGAGCGCGGCGCCATCATCTCTACCGCATCCGTTGCAGCATATGACGGGCAAATGGGCCAGGCAGCCTACAGTGCGTCCAAGGGTGGCGTGGTTGGCATGACATTGCCCATCGCTCGCGACCTGGCACGCAACGGCATCCGCAACATGACCATTGCCCCCGGCATTTTTGGCACTCCCATGATGTTTGGCATGCCCCAGGAAGTGCAAGACTCGCTGGCTGCTGCTGTGCCCTTCCCTTCGCGCCTGGGCACACCACAGGACTACGCCAAGCTGGCTGTGCACATTTTTGAGAACGACATGCTCAACGGCGAAGTGATTCGCCTGGACGGCGCCATTCGCCTCGCACCTCGCTGAGAGTTCAGCGGTGCGCTCGGATTGACGCAAGGATTCCGAGCACAAACAACACGCTGGCCGCCATCTGCGCCAGCGTGAAATGCTGGCCCAGAACTGCAAATGCAAATGCCAGACCAAACAATGTCTCACTGACGATCAGCTGCCCGCACAAACTGGCACTCAAGCGGCGGCTGGCATGGTTCCACAGCACCGTGGCCAGCCAGCCCGACCCCACACCAATAGCTATGCAAACCATAGCAGACTGAGCAATATCTTCGGGGGCTAGAAGCACTTTTAGCTCAGTACCTACCAAAACCCACAGAGCCAACGCCGCAACACCAGCGGCCACGCCCATCCAGTTGGCCCAATCGGTTGTGGAAACTGTGCGATGCTTTTTCAGCCACGCAGAGTTGAGTACGGCAAAGCCTGTCCAGCTCAGCATGGCCGCTACCGCATACGCGACACCGCGCCAATAAACCCAGGCGTTGCCTTCCTGCTCTGGTGCCGCGGCATTTGGCACTTCCAGCATCAGACCCAAGCCAAGCGCTGTCAGCAGCAAACCCGGCACCAGTTGCCGCCACCGCAGGTGTGCGGGCTTGCCCAGCAACATGACCCACAGTGGAATCGTGCCGACCATCAGCGTCGGCAAGGCCGGACCGGCATCACGGATAGCGAGCACCAGCAGCAGGTAGTAGCCTGAAAAACCCAACACGCTCAAGCCGGTGGCAGCCAATGCTTGCCGCAGGGTAGGCAACGCGCGGGAGCGCATTTGCACCACCATCACCACGGCAGCGGTGAGGCCATAAAGCAGATAGCGCCCGGCGACCAGGTCCACCGCAGAGAGATTGGGGGCCAGCTGCGGTGCTATGAACACGAGCCCCCACAGCGCTCCCGCCGCCAGGCCCGCCAGAACGCCCCCCAACATCAGGCTTCGGCGCCCTTAGACACCAAAACCGTCGTCCGCGGCAATCACCGCGCCATTGATGAAATGGCTCTGGTCCGAGCACAGCATCACGATCAGGGCATCCAGATCCTGCGGCTGGCCCACGCGTTTGCGCGGCAGCATGTGAATCAGCTTTTGACCGGCCTCGGTTTGCCAATGGCGGTGGTTGATCTCGGTGTCGATATAACCCGGGCATATTGCGTTCACATTGATACCAAAGCGGCCCCACTCCAGCGCCATGGCTTTGGTCATCTGAACCACGGCCGACTTGCTCATGCAGTAAACACCAATCTGCGGCAGCACACGCAAGCCGGCCATGGAAGCCACGTTGATGATGCGCCCACCGGTATAACTGCCAGGAGCAGACCCTGTGGCACGCGCCAGCATGCGTTTGCCCACCTCTTGCGCAACAAAGAAAGCGCCTTTGACATTGGTGTTGAACATGTAATCAAAATCATCGGGCGACACGTCCTGGATACGCTGCGTGGTGCTGACACCCGAGTTGTTGACCAGGATGTCGATGGAGCCGACCTCGGTCTCCGCATGGGCCACGGCGGACTTGATGGAATCGTGGTCGTTGACGTCCAGCTCAATCACATGCGCATCTCCGCCCTCGCCCTCGATGGTGGCGCGCAGATCCTTGAGTTTTTCGACCCGGCGGCTGGCCAGGACCACAGCCGCGCCCGCGGCAGCCAAGGTGCGTGCAAATTGGGCGCCCAAGCCGCTGGATGCGCCGGTAACAAAGGCTACGCGCCCCGAGAGATCGATGCTGTATGCCATTTAGAGAACCTCCACGAATAAAAAAGAACGACCGTGCTATTGCGTGGATTCAGGCCCTAAAATGCCAAGCAATCCCAATCGGGCGATACCTGGTTGACCGAATCCCAACAACTCCCATTATTGAACGAGACACACCATGACCAACGAGGAAATTCTTGCCCAATTCGGCCCCCGTGAAGCGATGGAATACGACGTTGTGGTCGTGGGCGGTGGCCCCGGCGGACTGGCCACCGCCATCCGTGTCAAACAACTCGCTGCTGAAAAGGGCAAGGACGTGTCGGTTGTGGTGCTGGAAAAAGGCTCCGAGCCCGGCGCGCACATTCTCTCGGGCGCCATCATGGACCCGATTGCGTTGACCGAACTCTTTCCCAACTGGAAGGAAATGGGCGCGCCGCTGAACCAGCCGGTGACCGATGATGCCTACATGTTCCTGGGCGAAAAATCCGGTGTGCGCATCCCCAACATGTTTCTGCCACCCTTCGCGCAGAACCACGGCAACTACATCGTCAGCCTGGGCGCGGTTACCAAGTGGCTGGCAGAACAGGCAGAAAGCCTGGGCGTGGAAATTTTTCCTGGCTTTGCCGCCGCCGAAGTGCTGTACAACGCCGACGGCTCGGTCAAAGGCGTTGCCACTGGCAACATGGGCGTAGGCAAGGACGGTGAGCCATCTGAGAGCTTCCAGCTGGGTATGGAACTGTTGGGCAAATACACCGTGTTTGCCGAAGGTGCCCGCGGCCACCTGGGCAAACAACTGATCGCCAAGTTCAATCTCGACGAAGGCAAAGACCCGCAAAGCTGGGGCATTGGCATCAAGGAACTGTGGGAAATCGACCCCAGCCGCCACGAGCCAGGTTTTGTGATGCACACCGCCGGCTGGCCCATGGAGTCCGACACCTATGGCGGTGCATTTTTGTACCACCTGGAGGGCAACAAGGTCGCCATCGGTTTTGTGACCGGCCTGGGTTACTCCAATCCCTACCTGAGCCCGTTTGAGGAATTCCAGCGCTGGAAGACCCACCCCAACATCCGCTACTACTTCGAGAACGCCAAGGGCGAAGTCACCGCCAAGCGCCTCTCCTACGGAGCGCGTGCCATCAACGCCAGCGGCATCAACGCCCTGCCCAAAACCGTGTTCCCGGGCGGCGCGCTGATTGGTTGCAACGCGGGTTATCTGAACGTGGGTCGCATCAAGGGCAGCCACGCCGCCATCAAGACCGGCATGCAGGCCGCCGAAGCCGCGTATGACGCAGTAGTGGCCGGCCGCCAGCACGACGAGCTGACTGCATACCCCGAAGCGTTTGAAAAGAGCTGGCTGCACACCGAGCTGAACAAGGACCGCAACTTCAAAAACTGGTTCAAGTACGGCTTGACCGTGGCCACCATGATGAACGGCTTTGAGCAACTGATTTTGCGCGGCCATATCCCGTGGACACTGCGCCGCGCCAAGCCGGATTACGCTTACCTGAAGCCCGCGGCAGAGTGCAAGCCCATCGTCTACCCCAAGCCCGATGGCAAACTGACCTTTGACCGCCTTTCCAGCGTGTTCATCAGCAACACCAACCACGAAGAACACCAGCCCGCGCACTTGACGCTGAAGGACGCTTCGGTACCCGTCAGCATCAACCTCAGCAAGTACGCTGGCCCCGAGGCCCGCTATTGCCCAGCCGGTGTGTACGAGTTTGTGCCTGACACAGCCAAGGGTGGTGATGCCCAGCGCCTGCAGATCAATGCGCAAAACTGCGTGCACTGCAAGACCTGCGACATCAAGGACCCCACACAAAACATCGTCTGGGTTACGCCAGAAGGTGGCGGCGGTCCCAACTACGCAGGTATGTAAACCCGGCATATGCACCGTGCAGGTGCAGACTATGCAATATGAGCATGGGCAAAGAGCGGTTTTAAGCTGGCAGACCTAGGGAAAACCCTTAACCTACAGGTATCGCAACTCTCCACCTTGATCGGTGGCTTTTCCTGTATGTATACCTTGTTTGCCCAGATCGTCCGCTTTTTGTCCACAACCCCCACAGTGCGCGACGAAGCCAGTCCAGCCCGCCAACTGATGGACAGCGCCGACGCCTGTGCCGGTAACAGCCCCCACCACGCGCAGGAACTGCGCGAAGCCGCTTACGCTTACATCAGCGTTGTGCGCTAAAGCAGTTCTGCGCGCTTGGCCCCAATGAGGTCCAGCGCGTCGTTCAGCATCTCGAGCGATAGCGTGTAGGGAGCTTGCCAGGCCGAAACGGGAATACCAAACCAATGCGGCAGCGGATGCTCACACGCAAACTCAATGGCTTTAGGGTGCTGCGCGTCGTGCCCTACGGGACTGCGTTGTAGGGCGGCCCAGACTGAGTCACGCGCATGACCTGCAATACACGGCATGTCAATCCTAAAAGCCCCGACGCTGCGCCACGCGTTGACAGCCCCCACTTCGGCAAAGGCCAGGTGCTCTCCAAGAGGGCCGCACTGCAGCAGACCGCCGAGGGCTTCTACCAAAAACTCACCCTGGTTTGCCGCGCGCATGGCCTGCAGGCAATGATCGGCAAAAGCGCGGATGACTGACGGCGACCCCGCCATGCGCACACCGAAGAACGCATCCCCAAAAAAGGCTTCAAACGCCACCTCGGTACTCTCGCCCAGGTAAGCATCAACACTGGCCGTATCGGGCAGGCCATCAGCCGTAAACGACCAAGCGTCCTCCCACACTCCGTTCTTGGCGAACTGGCCAGATGTGGGCTTGGACGCAAAGTGTGGTGCACGAGGGAACATGGGTTCTACTTTACTTTTAAGAGCGGTTGAAAGCAGTAACGGCAGGAGTCTCTGTGAGCATGGCATTTGCTATCTCGTTGATAGCAGATAAATGATATTTTACGGGGGCTACCGGCACATTTTGCTTACGACAATTGTCACGGCGAATGCAAGCACCCAGGCACCCGCGACACGGCACAATGCCTGCATGCCGCGTCCCCGTAAAAGCCCAATTAACCCCCCGCCCCCAGTCGAACCGCGTGACCATGCCATGGCTGCCTGGGTGGATGCGCTGCGCCGCAAGGCAGACGCCGCCACGCTGAAGGACCTGCCAACGCTGTCGGATGCCGATGCCGCGCGGGTGATGGCCTTGCTGCGCATGGATGGGCCCGTCACCGAAGCCTCTGCGCAGGTCCAGAATACAAGCCCGGTTTCGGCTCCACAACCACCACCAAACACACCCCGCAACAACACCGTTGCCGGCCACTTCCGCCCCCGCCTGACCCTGCAAACCTTGGGTCGTGGCGACGGCCTGTTGGGCCTCAAACCCCAGGGCAAGTTGGGGCCACGTGGCGACAGCGTCACGCTGGCACAGTTCGACTGGACCTACACCACCGACAGTGGAGACCGCTGGGAAACACCCGCCCCCACCTCCATCCTGAACAGCCGCCCGCCTGCCGTGCAAGAGTTGTTCGACACCGGTGGCCCGGTGGTGCGCATGCAGCGCGACCTATCGGCAGAAGCCGATGCCATGGACCGCGTGTGGGACATGGGTTTTGTACCCTTGGTACCCACCTCATTCCAGTGGCGCAGCCGCGAGCACCCTGCCCTGGGCTCCGTGTGGACGCTGCCGCAGGAAGCCTTCTTTGGCGACTTCTGGGCCGACCAGGTGCCCGCGCTGCAAGCCCAGGGCTGGGCAGTCGTCGTCAAGCCCGGCTTTGCGCATGAGAGCGTGCCCGTGCAGCGCTGGAAACTGGTCGTCAGCCCCGACACGGGCGAGATACTCTCCAAAGAACTGGCCGAGCCCCTGGTCAAACCCAGGCGCGGCGTGCTGAAGCTGCAACTGCCCGCGCGCGAAGGTGCGTGGCTGCTGAGCCTGGGCATCGAAATTGATGGCCAGACACTGGACCTGGCGCCCATGCTGGCCGACCTGCTGCGCCGCGACGCACGCTGGCTCAATACCGCCATGATGACCGCCATCGACGACCTGGCCATCGTTTCGCTGCGCGCCCCCGGTGGCAAACGCATAGACGCGCCGGCCGCTCCCATCAAAGCCATCGTCAGCGCCATGGTGGACCTGCTGACCGACCCCCTGCGCAACCAAGACCAGCGCCTGCTGAAGCTGGGCGCATGGGAGGCCCGCCGCCTGGACGCCCTGCGCGCCAGCCTGCTGGACGTGCACCGCGTGGGCCCGCACAACGCCTGGCAACTAGAGGGTGATGTGGGTCTAGCCAGCCTGGCCCAACGCCTCAAAGCGATTGGCACACCCCAACCCGTGCCTGCGCCCCAAGGCCTGCACGTGCAACTACGCCCCTACCAACTGGAGGGCCTGGCCTGGCTGCAATACCTGCGTGCCCACAACCTGGGCGGCATATTGGCCGACGACATGGGCCTGGGCAAAACCGCGCAGGCACTGGCCCACGTGCTGACCGAAAAACACGCCGGCCGGTTGGACCTGCCGGTGCTGGTGGTGCTGCCCACCTCCTTGATCTTCAACTGGCAAGCCGAAGCACAACGCATGGCGCCCGGGCTGCGCCTGCTGACGCTGCAAGGCCCGGACCGTGCGAACCTGTTTGCGCAAATGCCCGCACACGACCTGGTGCTGACCACCTACCCCCTGCTGTGGCGCGACATGGATGCACTGGCTGTGCAGCACTTCCACCTCGTCATATTGGACGAGGCGCAAATGGTCAAGAACGCAGGTAGCCGCAGTGCCCGTGCGCTGCGCCGCCTACAAACCCGCCACAGCCTGTGCCTGACCGGCACGCCCATGGAAAACCACTTGGGTGAGTTGTGGGCGCAGCTCGACTGGCTGATGCCTGGCTTTCTGGGCGATGCGCGCCACTTTGCCGCGCGCTGGCGCAAGCCGATTGAAGAAAACGGCGAAACCCTGCGCGCCGCGCTGCTGGCCCAGCGCGTGCGCCCCTTCATCCTGCGCCGCCGCAAGCAGGACGTGGCCAGCGAGCTACCGCCGCGCACCGAGGTCATCAAGCGGGTGCAGCTGCAAGGCCAGCAGCGCGAGCTGTACGAGAGCGTGCGCGTGGCCGCTGATGTGCAGGTGCGCCGCGTGCTGGAGCGCCAGAGTTTTAATGGCGCGCAAATCAGCATCCTGGATGCACTGCTGAAGCTACGCCAGGTCTACTGCGACCCGCATTTGGTCAAAGGAGGCAAGGCCGACAGCACCATGGAGCGCGCCAAGCTGGAGCTGCTGGCCGACATGTTGCCCGCGCTGGTGGAGGAAGACCGGCGCGTGCTGGTGTTCTCGCAGTTCACCGAGCTGCTGGACCTGATCGCCGATCAACTACAGGCTCAGGCCCTGCCCTTCCTGAGCTTGACCGGCAAGACCTCGCCCAAAGAACGCGGCAGCGTCGTGCAACGCTTCCAGGCGCTAGAAGTGCCCATCTTTCTGCTCAGCCTGAAGGCCGGTGGCATAGGCCTGAACCTGACCGCCGCCGATACGGTGATCCACATGGACCCGTGGTGGAACCCGGCGGTGGAAGAACAGGCCACCGCCCGCGCACACCGCATCGGCCAGGACCAGCCGGTGTTTGTCTACAAGCTGGTGGTGGAAGGCAGCATTGAGGAGCGCATGTTGGAGCTGCAGGCCCGCAAGCTGGCGCTGACCGATAGCGTGCTGGGGCATGACGCTGCAGGAGCCTTGAAGTTTAATGAAGCCGATTTGCAAGCTTTGTTGGCACCGCTAGGCGCTTTGACTGCAGGCTCACAAACAACAGAAGAAGCGGCACGGCGCTGGGGCAGTAGTGGAAGGCGGGTACACGGGGTTTCAGTGGGACCCTTATGAGGTGAAATGGGCTGTAGCCCCCGTTCAATATGATGGTGTCGCTATGTTTTCAGGAGCGGTTCTGGTTCGCGGTGGGTTGCGCGCCATGGTGTGTGCGGGGCTGGCGGACCGGGTGTCCGTTCCCTGGCCCTTGCTCGCGGGCGGGCGGTGTGGGTGTGCGGGCATGGGTTCGTTAACACCTTGGTGGGCAGGCCTGCTCTGTGGCAACCTCGAATGAGGGGCCGATGAACGGATACCCGGACCGCCAGCCTTGGGGGGTTGTTCGTCGGGATAAGATTCAGAAGAGTGGCACCGTGGAAGAGTCCGCAGTTGAGACGGAGGCCGGCGCTTGAGGGCCGTGTCCGTTCGATTACGATAGCCAGCATTTCTGTTCCAAGTTGCGCTACTAGAAAGTTTTAAGTTGAATCATTCGAATCCAGTTTTACTGCGCCGTTGGAAAGCTCAATTGCTTGTCTTGACTGCAACCCTAACGACCTCGCTGTGGTCCTTAGGCGCGGAACCACCTTTTGTAATCGAGGAGAGTTACCGAGCGACAGTTGGCACTACGCAACCACTTCCGTTGGGAGCAAAGCTTGAATTTTCCGCATCTGGAATTAAAGCAAATGAAGTCTTCATGCTGCAGCGTTGCGGCGAACCCTGCAACACCGCAAAGATGGTCCGGACATGGAAGAAGTCGGATTTCGAGAACAGTAGCCCGAGATCGGTCGTCCTCACTGAGAGCGGGACTTATTACTTCTGGATCCTTCGAAGGCTTGAAAATGGAGAGACCGGCCCGGTACTTGGCGAACGCTCTACCTTCGAAGGAATGAAGGGGACTATCCAATTTTCTTCAGGAACCGCGATTTCAGTCGAAGTTCAGCTTCCTTCAGCTTCGCAATGAAGAACTTGAACCTGGCAAGCTTGCGTCTGGGTGTCGCATCCTCAATGGACTTGCAAAAATTGCAGTCAGGCGTGAACCCCGTCGTAATGGGGCAAAGCTTAAATGCCTGCTATTTTCTTTGAATCACTCTTTGGGCCCCCGTATGGATCGACATGACGCAACTGCAATAGCAACGCCTCTAGAGGCCGCGATTACTCAACTATCGCTTGCATTTAGGGAGGCTCAGGCACGCCTTGATCCGCAGGCGCTTGAAATATTCAAACGCTCCATCGGAATGCACATTGGCCAACTCTCGTACGAACTTCTAGATCCAATCTACGCTGAACACCCTGACTTGGCACCACCTGGAGTATTAGATAAGTAGACCGGAAGCTCGCAATCTCATGCGGACATAACCTCGATTGGTGGCGACCCTTACTTTGCCTACCTGTGTGGATAAATTGGAGCGAAGGTGAATGTTTCGAGACAGTGGCAACGCGCGGAGTTTGCTTTAAACGGAAATTGAATTTAGCGCCGTACCCCTCAAGGCGGGTGGTGGGGCTTGCGGGCGCAGGCCGCAGTCGCGGTTGCCACAGAGCCGGCGTCGCTTACACCGCCTTAACGCAGCAACACCAGCGAACCAACCCAGTCGCCCGCGAGGCGAGCCGGAGAACGCAAGCCACACCGCCCGCCGTGCGCGTGCCTATCCACCCAAAGCCTTACAAGCAAAATGCACCTCTAGCCCCCGAGAAATATAGCGGTATCGCTATATAAACAATGTGGTGGTCAAGTTTTTTCGGACACATCAATAGATTGTTGTTTTGCCGATTCCCGCTCGAAAGCGTTGGGTGACAAATTCCCCAGTGTTGAATGCAATCGCATGCAGTTGTAGAAGCCCACGATGTAGTCAGCCACATC
>CAUPQG010000016.1:0-122763 GCA_963513355.1 uncultured Rhodoferax sp.
CGCGGATATAGGCGGCCTGGGTCTTGGGCGCGAGCTGGCGCATGCGCATGTCTTCGAGCATGCGTAGGCGCAAGGGCGAGACCGGATGGTTGGGGGATTGCATGGCTGTGCTCCTGTTGTGAAACGAGGCCAATTGCCTCATTGCACAACATAGGCATACACAGGTACTTAGCGCAAATTACATGCGCTGGCGTGAGGACTACCGCGGGAGCGGTTTAGTCCACAGACACATAGCGGTCATGGGCGGCGCTCCAAAGCAGTCGCTCCAAATGCAGATTTGGCGTCAAAGCTACCCAACACGCAGCACTTGCCGCGCAGCGGCATCCCGCTGCTGCGTGTCCGCGTCGAGCGAAATCTTAAATTTCATTGACGTACCCACAACTCTTGATCGGTATAAGAAAATGTGACACCGGCGCGGCCCACAATGGGCGACGACATGAAAGAGTACTTTACGAAACGACCGGTAGACCACAGAGTTCCAAAGCTCAAGATTCCCTTTTCTGCGTCCCACAGTACTTCAAAAACTTGTGGAGCCTCGTCGTCGTACTTGTCTACTACCGAAACGCTCGGGATGTCGCCTTTGAATTGGACGCTGATTTCCACATCAGAAAAGCCGTCACCGCATTTCCAAGTGCCCACAAGCGGATTCAACGCCACCGCATTTTGAATACGCTTCATTTGAAATTTAACGTAGATGTGACCGGCGCTGCGCGGCTTTATCGCGCAGCGGCCAGCGACCAGAGGGAGCGGGGTCGACCGCCGGGTTAGGTGTTTTCATCGGTCTTTTTTGCACTACCGTGCTCGCGATGCTGACTAAGAGGTTCTTCGCATTCATGAATGACTTCGCCAGTTTCTGCATCCGTAATACGCTCGAAATACCAGTCACTGTTCTTATCCCAGTGCCTCTCTTTATTGACCATGCGGCCGGAAGCTGACATTTCCGGGCCTATGACTTGTTCGCGCTCAGGCTTGCCGTAACCAGTTGACGGATCACCACCTTTGTCCCGATTGCGTTGCTTAATCGTAACGGCACCGTGCTGGCGAAACTGAACGCGAGAATGAAACTGCATTGAGAATGTTTTTCCACCGCAGTTTGGACACGCAGCACTTTCAGACGTGCGTAGTTCCTCTGTGCCTATAGCCTGACCACATTGCACACAGGTCGATTGGTGCATGGGACACCTAACGAGGCTGTAAAAAAATCATCGCACATTCCGTGACGGAGTGTTTTGGAGGGTACCCGAACCATTCCCTCGTCTCTGATCGCGGCGTATGCGCCGTTTTGATGCGTTGATTTTTTGAGCGGTGCATTTTGAAATTCTAGTGGGAGGTTTTTTTACAACCTCAACGTCAAAGCTGAGGCGGCCGAAACAGTGGTCCGCCTCCAGCGTCATGTTCAACCTGCTTCGTCAGAACTGTTCCATCGGAAGATGGAACCACCTGAAAACCGTACTTCCCATAGAAACGAAGTGCCCCCTCGTTTCCTTGAGTGACTTGCGCGCGAATCTTGGCGAAAGAGTGGTCCCGTGCCCACTCAAAGAGTTGATCCAACAGTTCGGCAGCAACGCCACTCCCGCGGTGAGACAGAGCAATCCACATCTGAAGAAGCTCACCAGTCGAGGGCGATTCAGTGTCTCGATAGATGGAAGCCAAGCCGATCGGGCGCTCGCCTATCACTACAAATGTCGCGCGGCCGCTGCCTTGCGCAGAAGAGTCAGCTTGCTGAGCCCAGCTCTGTTCGTCCCGCAGCAGCGCAGATTCATAAGTAGAAGAGAACGCACCTGGCGCATCTTTAAGAGCCTCAAGCCGTAGTCGACGATAGAGGTCTGCCTCACCAATTTTGAGGCGGCGGATTGTGTGCATAAGAAAGCTATTCGGTTGAACGTTGGACGCAACCGGGCCACAACCATTGCGGCGGAGCCGCCTCCAGCAGTTGTGGCGCCGTGTTGGCCGAGTTGTTAGCGCGGATCATGCCGCGATCTCCCGTCGGCACGCTTTGCATGGACAGGTGATCAGAACTCGCCCCGGTGTGACAGTTGGCGCACGGACAAGGGCCTCCTTGCAAACAGGGCACAAAGCGCCGATGGCGCCGCCAGTTGTTGTTTCAAGCTCAGCTCGGAGCAACGCCAACTCAACTCCATCCTTCGTCACCCGCGAGATGGATGCGTCTGAGTGGGTCAAAACGTCAGCGGTCGGCGGCGGCGCGCGTGGAAAGTCTTGGAGCGCATTTGCGTTGCTTTTGCTCGGAGCGCGCGCTACTAAGTACCCAACCACAGGCGCCGCAAGTAGTAGGGGTAAAAAGAATATGGCCAAGAACGGGGAAGCTAAGAACGCGCCCTCGGCGCTTCCACCAACGGCGAACGAAGCGCCAACCCAGATGGCAACAACAGCTGCAACTGTAGCGATGGTTGAGAGGAAGAAGACCAAGATACCCATACGCGCTAACGTCGACGATGAGTGGACAACAAAGGCGCACTACAGGCCAAAGAATGGCTGGGGCATAGGCCGCCGTTGGTGGTCCAATCGATCAACCTATTGGGCCTCATGCGATGCGGCGCCTCATGAAGGCATTCGGAATGCCGACTCCACGCAACTCTGGCTGATGCCGCTCAACTACCTTGAAGCCGAACTTCTCAAAAAATGGCTGAGCCGTGCGACTTACGTCAGACGTCAGCTCGGACATTCCGACCATGGCTGCCTCTTCGAGAAGGTGCTTCATTAGGAATGTTCCGATGCCGACTCGAGGATGATGGCCGGAAACGAAGAAGTGATCGATGTACCCGCTAGCCTGCAGATCGGCATAGCCAACAACTTCGCCATTCAGTTCGGCGACGAACGGGTTAATACCGCGGATTCGGTTCTCCCAAAGCGTAGTGTCCGGGTCCCGAGGTGCCCACGCTTGAATCTGCTCTGCGGAGTAATCGCGACTGGCCACAAGATGGATGGCAGAGTAGTACACATTGAAAAGCGCCAGCTCTTCTCCATGGTTGTACCGGCGAATGCGAGGAGAGACTCTCATGAGGCCCAACGTGTTATCTAAGTGAAAACTGCTTATGAACAAAGTCGCGTTGAACCATGATCTCTCTCCCAATATTTATAAGTCGTTGATTTATAACTGAATTCCCCAGCAATCCTTCAAGGGACCGTCAATAAAATGGCGACAAACCCTGCAAGACTGCTTATGAACAAGGCGGCCTGCTGATGAACAACGTGCGAGCAACCACGGGAACTCGTTGAAATGATTGGGAATTCTCTGAACTGCTATGCATTTGATAGCAATAACAGAATCGACAAACCCTGCAAGAATTCGAAATCAGGCGGTCAATCTGAAAGACCGCTTACGCCCCGAAGAGGAAGTGGCTTCAGGCGCTTAACTTTCTTTATCGCCATCTGACTGGCTGCCAGGATCTTTAACAAGGCTGAGCCACGCCGCAAGTTCAACCACTATGCCAAGGAACATAAAGAAGCCAGCCTCGGTAGTCCAGGCCAACAAATAAAAAATGGTCGCAACCGCAAAAAGTATGAGTGCTGTTGCATGAACTGCTTTTTTCATCTTCTCAACAACTTCAAAGAAGTGCGCGGTGGCCTTTTGGCCAAAAACGGAGGCCAAGTACTAACGTCCGCTTCCGCCCCTCAACTGACTCGCTCGACGCTTTTTGCGAAGAATGCTACAGCGCCACTCAAACACTCAAAGTCAGCAACTTCAACGCCAATGTCCTCTAGACCGTTGTCAGACACATCGTAGAAGACCATGCCAGATGTTCCGATAGGAAAACCCTCTTCGATCTTTAGCTTGATTGGCCGCCAGAATCGCAACGTCACCGTATCAGCGTCCTTTTTCAATGTCATATCAATAAACGACTGGCCGTGATCGTCTTGGTCCACAAAGAGGCGGAAGTCAACAATGTCGTACTCAAAAGGATTGAGCAGAATCGAGTGCGATTTGGGTTCCAACATCTTTAGTTGAGTCACTATTTCAGCAATGTAATCCGCCAGCAATATTGCAATATTTGCCGCACTTTTCAGCATTCAGATAACGCTCAGCGATGTCAGCTTCCGCCCCGTAGCCGCAGAAAGCCAGAATCGTTGCATGCCCAAGATACTCAGATCTATTCAGCAACACTTCCAAGCAAGGTCGGCGAAGGGTAAAACAATGCCGCCTTGTGCGTCAATAACGCGGTGCTCATCGGGTACTTGCGTTGGAACACCAGCGGCTCTTTCGCTCCTAACGGCGCTAAACGTATTGAACGTCCATTGGGGTGCGGGAAAAAGCTATTGTCTAGCGAAGCCGTGAAATAGTAGAGATAGGGCTTTACCCACTGGAAATAGGCTTGCGCATCTGTCGAAGCAAAAGATGCAACGCTTAGTGCATCTGTCTTTGATGCCAGTGCCTGTGCCAGTTCTAACGCGCTCACAGGTTTTCCAGCAATTAGAGGGATTACATTCCACTGGCCGTCAACCATGACCCATTTGGCGAGATCGGGGAGATATACCTCAGTCACAACATGCCCTGCGCCGTATTCGCGTGTTTCCACATCTGCGGTCATGAGCCCGAGAATGCGCGATGGATAACCGACCGCGGCCAGCGCTCCCCAAAGAACGATCGAATACTCGACGCAGCGAAACTGCTTTCCGTTTGAAGCCTCTTGCAAAATAGAAATCGGATCACTGTTTTGAGGGGTGTTCACACCGTTATGTTCCCATCGACCCCGAACCCAATTCGCTACTGCGAGCACTCGGTCGAAGTCAGACGTTTTCGCATTGGCGACAACATCCAACGAGTAGCGAGTCCGCAGTTCGGTGAGGTATGGATTCGCTGTACTGCTGAAGAAGGCTGGCATTGGCCTCTCTGCGGTCATGTCGAAGCGAATCGGGTTTGTATCTGCTGCAGCTGGGCCTAGAACAGAGGCTAGTACGAGGAAGGCTGCGGCTGATCTTTGTGTGAACTGACGAAGAGTCATCTGAGACATAGTATGTGTACCTAACCACCCGTATATCCCCCAAATGAGGGATATTGATCGACGTCCTCTTTCGCTCCACTCAGTTCGGGCAGACCACTTCGCCGGTCGCCTTGCGCGTAAAGCACAGGTCGTTTTTCTTCTTCTGGCCATCAGCGTTTGCCGCCTGTTTCTTGGCCTTCTCTTCCTTCTCAAACGCCGCCATCGTTTCCTTCTTCTTGCTCTCGCAGTTGGCGCGTGTCTCGGGGGTGGGGGATTTCAGGCAAGAGTGTTCGGTGCGCGACAGGGCGTTTTCCCCAGCAGTAGCAAAGGCCATGGGGATGAGCAGCAGCAGGGGAGTGAGTCGTTGAATCAACATGTGGTGATGCCTTGTTTGTAGTGGCGTGCGTTGCAGTTTTCCTCGCTCACTTGGTACTCAAAACGCCTTCTATTTTCTTCTTGTCCAGATACTGCACGTAGTCTCCAACGGACTTCGCTACGTTGCGGTTGCCCATCAGCTCTTGCATGGCTACTTCGCCCAGCGATTTGAAGGCCTGGAACATATTCGTGTTCGCACCTCCGCCTTCATTGCGGGCGGCGCGTACCTCGGCGGTACAGTTTTCGGTCAACAGGCGGGTGACCAGGATCGCCATGTTTTTGTTCGACTGGACGATCTGTTCTTCGGTGGCCGCCGAGAGTTCGCGGATGTCGGGGTGCGCGGTCACCGCCATGAATATCCAGCGCGCCAGTTCTTTGCGGTCTTTGCCGGTCGTGTTGTCGACAAAGCAGGTGCCCAGCGCATCTGACGGGGAGGCCGCGAATGCTGCAGGTGTCACGAGGAATGAGAGGCTAAGAATCAGAGCAGAGATGGGGCGCATGGCGTTAATGTGCATTGGCTGTTGAGACTGTTTGATATGAAGTTCGTGAATTGTCGCTGTCCGGCGTCAATGCAATCCCGAAGCTGGCCTGCACCGCCCTGAATGCCCTGGCCTGCGGCCGGGTATCCAGCCAGGCCAACATGTCATCGGCGCACTGCTCGGTGCTGGTAGCGGTGGTGTCCACCTGAAAGTCGTACACCTTGCCCATGTGGATGGATTTGACCTGGCCTGCGGCCAAGCCCGCCTCGCGGTCGCCACGCGCTTGTTCACGGCGTAACAGTTCTTCCAGCGTGCAGTTGACACCCACCAGATAGACAGGCAGCCCGTCCAGGTCTTCGAGCTGGTAGCGCCAGTCTTCGCGGTGCCACAACACGGTGTCAAAAATGACGTCGAGCCCGTGGCGGGCGTACTCGGCCAACGCGGCGTGCATGGCGCGGCACAGGGCTGCATGTTTCAGTGCCACCAACGCCGGGTCTTGCTCATGCCAGGCTTCCCAATAGTCGTTGGGCTCCATGCGGCGAAAGGCGTCCAGTTGCAGGTGTTGAAAGGGCTTTCCCCGGCGTGCCTGCAGGGCCCGCGCCAAAGAGCTCTTGCCAGAGCTGGACGTACCGTTCAGCACGATGATGTTGGCTGGCGGGGGCAGGGTGTGTCGGGGGACCGTGGGCATATCAGGTGGGTGTACTCATGTGGGAGCCAGGGCCTATTGTCCACCCCAAGCGCTCGGCCTGGTGCAGGGCTACAGCCACTCGCGCCACACGGCCAGCGCCACCGCCAGAATCACCGGGCCCAGGAACAAGCCCACCAGCCCAAATGCCGCCAGCCCGCCCAGCACGCCAAACAGCGCCAGGATGAAAGGAATGTCGCTGCCGCGGGAGAGCATGATGGGCCGCACGATGTTGTCCACCCAAGACACCACCAAAACTCCCCACAGCAGCAGCCCTATGCCGGCATTGGTCTGGCCGGTGAACAGCAACCACAGTGCGCCGGTGCCCCAAACCAAGGGCGTGCCAAAGGGAATCAAGGCCACCAGTGCGGTTACCGCCATGAGTGTGGCAGGTGCTGGCAGGCCAGCAACCCAGTAGCCCAAACCGGCCACCAGGGCCTGCACCACTGCAGTGAGCACAATGCCATACACCACCGCGCGGGTGGTATTGCCCACAGCGCTGACATATCCATCGGTGCGCTCGCGCAGCAGGCTTTTCAGTACGGTGCGTGCCTGCTCCAGCAGGCTTTGGCCATGCAGGTAGGCAAAGAACAGGGTAAACAATGAAAGCGCCAGCTTGACGATGTTTTTGCCCACGCCGCCCAGCAGGGTCCACAGTTCGGAGTCGAGCCTGCCCAAGACGGCTTTGAGCTCGGTTTGCCAGCGTTGGGGTTCGGCCAGCACGGCTTCCAGCCATGCCATCAACTCGGGCCCCACGATGGGTATCGACGCCACCAGGGCCGGTGGGTGCAGGCGCCCGGCCTCTAGCTCTTGCGCCAGGTAGTCCACCAGCACGCTGACATCGGCACGCAGCAGATGTAGCAGCCACAGCGTGGGCAGCACCACAATGGCGGCCATCAGCAGGGTCATGCACATGGCGCTGGCCCAATCGCGCCCACCCGTCCACTGGAGCAGGCGTGCGTACAGCGGCCAGGTGGCAAATGCCAATATGCCTGCCCACAGCATGGAGACCATAAACGGCGCCAGCACCAGCGCCACGGCACTGCCCAGCGCAACGACCAGCAGGCCCAGCACCGTCAGGCGAATGGTCTCCGCGCGAATGGGTTGACCTTCCATCACTGCACCTGCACCAACAGGGCGCCCAGCTCGTTAGAAGCTATCAGCACCACACCTTGCTCCTGCGCAAAGCGCCGTGCGTTGTCGGTCACGTTGACCAGGCTGATGTAGGTGGCATGCTGTGCGCCCTGGGCCTGCTGTGCCTGGTGCAGCGCGCGCAATGCTTCTACACCGTGGTTAGCGGCCTTCCAGCGCTTGCAGCTCACCAGGGTCACCGCACCGTCTTTGCTCAATTGCAGGTCGGCGGCGGGGCTGTTGAGCCGTGTGACGGCATAGCCCTGTGTGGCAAAAGCTTTCTCCAGCGTGGCCGCAAAATCGGCCCACGACATGCTGCCTGCGCGGGCTAGCGCGTCTGCTACCTTCTGCGGATTGGGCAGCTTCCACTGCCGCCACGCGCTCATGGCGGCAATGATCACAAAAGGGAATGCGCCCATGATGCCGACCACCACATACGGCTCAGGCAGCAGCGCACGAGCGGCAATGGCAAAACCCACCACGACGAGCACGCTGTACCACCACGGGGAGCGCAGCAGCACCGCAAAGAGGGAGTTTTTCGCCATTTTTAACTTCATACGCCTACCTGTTATCTGCCTTGGGGATTGTGGGCCTGCAGTGTACGGGGCAATCCTTGGCCCCGCGGGTGTCTGGGTCGCCGGTTTAAAGCTGCCGCAAAGGCTGCAACAGCACCACCAGGGCACCCGCGCCGCCCTGTGCCGGTGGTGCCTGCACAAAGGCCACTATTTCTGAGCGCTGCACCAGCCAGCGGTGTACCTTGTCCTTGAGCACCGGCGCTTTGCCTGGTGATCCCAGGCCCTTGCCGGTGACCACCCGCACGCAGCGTATGCCCTGCTTGTGCGCATCACGGATGAAGGCGCCCAGTGCCTCGCGCGCGCCGTCGGTGCGCAAGCCGTGCAGGTCAATCTGGCGCTGGATGCTCCACTTGCCGCGGCGCAGCTTGTAGGTCACGTCTGGCCCCACGCCGGGGCGTCTGAAGCTCAGGCGCTCATCGGTTTCCAGCAGAGTGGTGATGTCCACCTCGTCGCTGATGGATTCGCTGTAGGCCGCCGCCTCGTCCAGCAGGTGCTGCACAGGGGTAGGTGGTGGCGGTGCGGGTTTGAGGCTGACGGTTTTGCTCACTGGCAGGCGCTGTACCTTGCCCACGGCCGCTTGGAACAGGCTGCGGTGCTCGCGGGCGCGTTTGGCCTCCAGCGCCTTTTGGGCTGCAGCCTGGGCCGCACGTTCGGCTTGGGCGGCGATTTCTTTCTTGACCTGCTTCAAATCCGCAATAAATTTTGCCTCCACGCTCCCCACTGCGTGTGGTGCGCTGCCTCCCGAGGAGGCGCGTTTCCCCTTGGGGCGGCCCGGCGGGGAAACTTTCACCAATAAAAAAGGCTTGTTGGGAGTCACAGCAGGCCTTTTTCGGCCATGGACAGCGCTTGGCCCGGCCCCACGATGATGTGGTCCAGCACCCGCACATCCAAGAGCGCCAGCGCTGCTTTGAGGGTTTGGGTCAGCGCCTCGTCTGCCCGGGATGGCTGTACCGTGCCGCTGGGGTGGTTGTGCGCCAGCACCACGCTGCTGGCCTGGTGGTACAGGGCGCGCACCGCCACCTCTCGGGGGTACACGCTGGTCTGGGTCAGGGTGCCGCGAAACAGCTCTTCCATGGCCAGCAGGCGGTTTTGGGCATCCAGAAACAATACGGCAAACACTTCATGGCCTTTGGCGGCCAGATGCAGCTTCAGGTAGTGCTTGATGGTGTCGGGGTCGGCAAACACCGTGCGCTCTTTGAGCTGCTGGGCCATGGCCCGGCGCGCCAGCTCCAGCACGGCCACCAGCTCGGCCCGTTTGGCCGGGCCCAAGCCCTTGACCCGCTTCAAATCGTCCGCCGTGGCATGCAGCAAGCCCGAAATACCGTCGAAGCCCCCGTAAGTATTACCTGTAGTGCTATCTTTTTTGAGGTGCAGCAGTTCGTCCGCCATTTGCAGCACGCCCTTGCCCTGGATGCCCGTGCGCAGCAGCAGGGCCAGCAGTTCGGCGTCGCTCAGTGCGCCGGGGCCGCGCGCCAGCAGCTTTTCACGCGGTCGGGCGTCGGGGGGCAGGTCTTTCAGGGGCATGGTTCGGGAGGGCGCGGCCAGGGGCTTTGGCCGGGTTTCTACAATAGAGGCCAGTTTAATGCTTGCCCCCGCTACGCGACG
The DNA here is from genome assembly GCA_963513355.1 of uncultured Rhodoferax sp. Taxonomy (GTDB): domain Bacteria; phylum Pseudomonadota; class Gammaproteobacteria; order Burkholderiales; family Burkholderiaceae_C; genus Allorhodoferax. The sequence continues at coordinate 9,791 of CAUPQG010000016.1, forward strand.
GGGCAGCACCTACAGAGACCCTTATGACCACAACGACTGCGACCTGTGTAAGCCCAGGCTCCTTCCTCACCCTGCATTACCGCTTGAGCGGCCCGGCTGGCGACGTGATCAACACCTTTGGTGGATCACCCGCCACCCTGACCTTGGGCACCGGAGAACTGTCTCCAGCCGTTGAGGCCTGCCTGATTGGCATGGAAGAGGGCGCACGCAAGTCGTTTGAACTGCCGGCGGGCGCCGCCTTTGGCGAACGCAACCCCGACATGCAGCAATGGGTGTCGAGCAAAGAGCTCAAATCCCTGGGCGACCCCAACGAGCAATACACGCCTGGTGATGTGGTGCAGTTCCCCACCCCGGACGGCCAGGGCCAGTTTGCCGGTGTGGTGCTGCAGGTGGCCGAGGGCAAGGGTGTGCAGTTTGACTTCAACCACCCGCTGGCGGGCCAGCCGGTGACGTTTGAAGTGCAATTGATCGGTGTTTTATGACCAGTACGACCAATAGTGTTGAAGAAATCCTGCTGGCGGAGCCGCGTGGCTTTTGCGCCGGGGTGGATCGCGCCATCGAGATCGTGGAGCGGGCCCTGACGAAGTTTGGGCGCCCCATCTACGTGCGCCACGAGATCGTGCACAACACCTATGTGGTGAACGACCTCAAGGAGAAGGGTGCTATCTTTATTGAAGCACTCGATGACGTGCCTCCGGGGGCTACCCTCGTTTTTTCTGCACACGGTGTGTCCAAGGCGATCCAGAACGAGGCACAGGCCCGTGGCTTCCAGATCTTCGACGCCACATGCCCGCTGGTCAGCAAGGTCCACGTCGAGGTGGCCAAGCTGCACAAAGAGGGTTATGAATTCATCATGATTGGCCACAAGGGCCACCCTGAAGTTGAGGGCACGGTAGGCCAGTTGGACGACGGCAGCATCCACCTGGTGGAAGACGTGGCCGACGTGGCACGCATTCAGCCTCGCCAAACCGAAAAGCTGGCGGTGGTGACCCAGACCACACTGAGCGTGGATGACGCCGCTGAAATCGCTGCAGCGGTGAAGGCGCGCTTTCCCCATGTGCAGTCGCCCAAGCAACAGGACATTTGTTACGCCACCCAAAACCGCCAGGACGCGATCAAGATCATGTCGCCCCAGGTGGACATCATGATTGTGGTGGGCAGCCCCACCAGCTCCAACAGCAACCGCCTGGCCGAGCTGGCGCGCAAGCTGGGTGTGGAGAGTTACATGGTCGACAGCGCAGCCGAGCTGCAAACTGCCTGGTTTGAAGGCAAGAGCCGCGTGGGCCTGACCGCTGGCGCGTCGGCCCCAGAGATCCTGGTGCGTGAGGTCATAGACCGCATCCGCGCCCTGGGTGCCGTGTCCGTGCGCAAGATGGACGGCATTGAAGAAACCACCAAGTTCCCGCTGCCCAAGGGCTTGCGGCTGGATGCCTAAGCCTTCCGTTGGGGTGCTATATTTTGCATAGCGAACGACATAATGTATTCGGGGGCTAGAGCCCTATTTGACTAAAAGAGAATCGGTAAAACCATGTTAGACATCAACCTGCTGCGCAAAGACCTGGATTCGGTCGTCGCCCGTCTGCAAACCCGCAAGAACCCACAAGCCTTCTTGGATGTGAATGCCTTCAAGGCGCTGGAAGCCGAGCGCAAGACGATCCAGATGCGCACCGAAGAGCTGCAAAGCAAGCGCAACACACTGTCCAAACAGATCGGCATGTTGAAGGCCAAGGGCACACCCGCCGAGGTGGACGCCGTCATGGCCGAGGTGGCCGGCCTGAAGAGTGAGCTGGAAACTTCCGCCGCACGGCTGGATGTCATCCAGGCCGAGATGCAAACCCTGCTGCTGGCCGTGCCCAACCTGCCGCACGAGTCCGTGCCTGTGGGGGCCGATGAGCATGGCAACGTGGAAGTGCGCCGCTGGGGCACACCCACGCCCATGGCATTCGAGATCAAAGACCATGTGGATATCGGAACGCCACTGGGCCTGGACTTTGAGATGGGCGTCAAGCTGTCGGGTTCGCGCTTCACGGTCATGAAAGGGCCTGTGGCCCGCATGCACCGCGCGCTCGGCCAGTTCATGCTGGATGTGCAGACGCAGGAGCATGGCTACACCGAGTGTTATGTGCCCTACGCGGTCAATGGCGAATCGATGAAAGGTACGGGCCAATTGCCCAAGTTCGAGGGCGACCTGTTTGCTGCCAAGAAGGGTGGTCAGGACGGCGAACCCCAACCCGACCATACTGCCCTGTACCTGATACCCACCAGCGAAGTGCCGCTGACCAATTTTGTGCGCGATACAGTCTTGGCCGAGGCCGACTTGCCCATCAAGCTGACCGCCCACACTCCCTGCTTTCGCTCCGAAGCGGGCAGTGCCGGGCGTGACACCCGTGGCCTGATCCGCCAGCACCAGTTCGACAAGGTGGAGATGGTGCAGATCGTGCACCCTGATACAAGCTACGCAGTGTTGGACGCCATGGTGGTCCATGCCGAGGCTATTCTGCAGAAGCTGGGCCTGCCCTACCGTGTGATGAGTTTGTGCTCCGGCGATATGGGCTTTGGCGCGAGCAAAACCTTTGACCTGGAAGTGTGGCTACCCGCACAGAACACCTTCCGCGAAATCAGCTCGGTATCCAACTTCGAGGCCTTCCAGTCGCGCCGCCTGCAGGCCCGCTACAAGAACGCCCAGGGCAAGAACGAACTGCTGCACACCCTGAACGGCTCCGGCCTGGCTGTGGGTCGCACCTTGGTGGCGATTCTGGAGAACTACCAGAATGCCGACGGCTCGGTGACTGTGCCTGAAGCCCTGCGCCCTTATCTGGGTGGCATGGTGACCCTCAGACCCTGATAGAATCTCGGCTTCGTCCAAACGAAGCACTAACTAGGAAGAGTGGCAGAGTGGTCGAATGTACCTGACTCGAAATCAGGCGTACCGAAAGGTACCGAGGGTTCGAATCCCTCCTCTTCCTCCAGATAGCCCATGTCATGCATGGGTTTTTTGGTTTCTGGGTCGACCTTTTTCTTAGCCGTTGTTGTGCAGTTTTTGCAGCAGGCTGGTGTCTCCTGCGCTGGCTTTCTGGCGCGCCAGGGTGAACCACCAGGTGCTGGCCAGGTGAAAGTCGTAGGGGCTGTAGCCTTTGGCGCGTGTGGCTTTGCCAAACTCTTCGGCCGCTACTTTGTAGTCCTTGTTGTTGCTGTAGGCAAGGCTTTGGCTTTTGGTTAACTCAATCCAATCCGCTTGGGGAATAGGCGCTTCGCCCGCCACTGCTTGGCCGGTGCGTTGGGCCTGCGCAGCCGCCTTGGCGTGGCTTGCAAACGGGCCGATGGCCGTCTCCAAATAGACGATGCCATATTGCACGGCCAAGGCACTGTCTTCCTGCATGCGTTGCACCCAAGCGTCGGTCAATTTGCCGGCACTGGCTTCGGTCAGTTTGTATTTTGCGTAGACCTTGGCGTGCTGGCTTTCGGGCGCCGCGGCGAGTTCATTCACATACATGGCATAACGTTCCAGGCTGAAACCCTGAATGGGTACCAGCGAGGCCGCGCTGGGTGCTGCCAGTGCCATCCTACCGGCCGCATTCGGTGCGGTGGTGGTCTCTTCGTCACTTTCATCGTTGTCCTGAGGCAGGTTCAGTGCTACCAGGGGCTGGCCTAGCAGGGGCTTGGCGCCTTCGTTTTTGGCAATCAAGGTTTCCAGCTCGGCTGCCCGGTCTTTGGACGGTGGGTGCGTGCGGAACAGCGAAAAGCTGTCGTCGCTGCCGGCCATCTCCAGCAGCTTCTTCTGTAGCCGCACGGCGCCCAAGGGGTTGTAACCAGCGGTGATGGCCCATTCCAATCCTAGGCTGTCCGCCTCGCGCTCCTGTTCGCGCGAGAATGAGCTGGACAAGACCTTGGCACCGGTGCGCCCAACGGTGTGACCCAGTTGCGAAGTGCCCAGTTTGTAGTTAATGGCCGCTCCGGCAATGGCACCCAAGACGCCAAGTACACCTTCTGTGGATTTGGTTTTGCTGATGTGTTCCTTGCCATGGTGGGCGTATTCGTGCGCCAGTACGGCGGCAATGGCGTCGCGGTCGTGCTGCAAGGCTTCCAGCAACCCCCAGTTCAGCACGACCCAGCGCTCACCCTTATGTTCCGTGGCGTAGGCATTCAGATCGTCTTCGTCCGAGACAAAGAGGCGCAGGGTCAAGCCGCTGACACCTGCCAGCTTGCGGTGCATCTCGGCCAGATCTTGGTAGAAGGCCTTTTCCGACGGATCTTTTGCTGATGCGGCCGCCTTGACCACGTCGACCAGCTCCTGTGCCCATGCGCCTGTAGGCAGACCTAGCACCGTAAAGAGCGTGACCCCAATCGCCCATCTGCGTAGATTGTGTAAAGCCATTGCTTTTTCTCCCTGCAAAAAAATACCAGCTCTAGGCTGGTTTGCTGGGGAAATTTTATCGGTCGGGGTACACCGAAGCGCCATGACCGGGCGGAATGAGCGTAGTTTGTAACATCTGCTTGCAAATATCCGGCGCTGCAAGTAATATAGAAATTAACGGCGGTGCCTTTTTTTGAGGCACTTCCACCCGCAGCCAGCGAGGCGGCTCGAAAGAGCGAATCTGGCAAGGGCAAACTTGACGAAAGTCAAGGACGCAAAGCTTCCGGGCTACATGACTTTTTGGGTCATTTGCCAGCGGGGTTGCCATCGAAGATGGTCCACATTTTCGATGTTGCGTCGCCCTTTATTTGTTAAGACAAACTAAAGGCGGCTGTATGACCAAACACTCCAACCGAAATATCCCTGTCGAGCAGTGGCCCGAGTCGTTGGACATTCTGCGTCACCTCGCAACGCTGAACGCGCCCATCCCCATTAAGGATGTCGCGCACTACGTCAGCGCACCTGAAATTTCCACACGGAATCGACTTGCCAAGCTGGAGGCCCAGGGCACTGTTCGTGCACTGCGCGCCTCAGCGACCCTTGGCCCTGGTAAACAGGTGACTTGTACGCACTATGTCATTACCCAATACGGCAAAGACTGCGCGGGTGGCAGAACGCAAGACCAGAACCAGGCCTTCAATGTCTGCGCAAACAGCGTTTTCTCCTGGGCAGCGGCAGTGGGTTCCGGTCAGGCAATGAAGCGCTGAACTGCGCAGGCTAAGGTTTCACTTTTCGATGGCGAGCAATTCGACATCGAAGTTCAACGTAGCGTTGGGCGGCACCAGGCTGCCCGCTCCGCGTTCGCCATAGGCGGTGGCAGCGGGGCAGGTCAGCTTGGCTTTGCCGCCGACCTTCATTTTTTGCACCCCTTGTGTCCAGCAACGGATAACGCCGCTCAGCGGGAACACTGCGGGCTCGTTGCGCTTGTAGGAGCTGTCAAACTCTGTGCCATCCAACAAGGTTCCACGGTAGTGCACTTTCACGCGATCCACCGCGGTTGGCATGGCGCCTGTCCCCACGATGGTGTGTGTAATCACAACACCTGTAGCCAAGGTCTCTGTTTCAGCGGCAAAAGAAGCCTGCGTGCCCAAGGCTGTCAATGAGAAGAGGATAGGGAGCAATAGTGCGCGTGGTGTCATGGCAAACAAGTTTCTTTAAGTTCCGGTTGTTAACAATTCGAGTGCAGCGCCGACTGTTGCTGTGTCGACCGCCGTTGGTTCCAACTGCGCTGCCAATGTGGTCAAGGCCGCTGCGCCATCGCGCTGCAATTGCGCAATGGCCTGGCCCGCATCCTTGGGAGAGGCAAAGCCCAGGCTTTGCAACAGCACACGGCCCTGTGCGTCTACCAGCTTGAAGCGGAACTGGCCATCGGCCTCACGGTATTGCTTGAAGCTGGGCAGCGCGGCCTTGGCTGCTTTTGCAGTGGTGGTTTGCGCCTGATCGCCCAGTTTGCGCAAGCCCACAGCGTGGCGCAGGCGGTCCATGAAGGGCGTAGCCTGTTTACGGGCCTTGGCAGCGCCGGCGAGCAAAATCGCTTCGATCTTGGCTGGGTTGTTCATCAGGTCCTGGTAGGTCTCGCGCATGGGCGCGATCTCCCGGTCAATACGCTCCAGCAGGATCTGTTTGGCATCGCCCCAGGCAATGCCTTCGGCGTAGGCCTTGCGCAGTGCCTGTGTCTCTTCCTCGCTGGCAAATGCCTGGTAGATCTGGAACAGGGCTGAGCCCTCGGTGTCTTTAGGTTCGCCCGGCGCGCGCGAGTCGGTCACGATGCCTGCAATCAGCTTCTTCAACTGATCCCGCGTGGCAAACAGCGGGATAGTGTTGTCATAACTCTTGCTCATCTTGCGGCCGTCCAGGCCGGGCAGGGTGGCTACCGATTCTTCAATTTCGGCCTGGGGTGGCACAAAGTGCTCGCCATAGCGGTGGTTGAAACTATTGGCCATGTCGCGCGCCATCTCGATGTGCTGGATCTGGTCCCGCCCGACGGGCACCTTGTGTGCGTTGAACATCAGAATGTCAGCACCCATGAGCACCGGGTACATGAACAGGCCGGCGGTTACATCGGCGTCAGGGTCCTGGCCCGTAGCGGTGTTCTTGTCCACTGACGCCTTGTAGGCGTGGGCACGGTTGAGCACACCCTTGCCCGTGACGCAGGTCAGAAACCAGGTCAGCTCGGGGATCTCGGGGATGTCGGACTGGCGGTAGAAGGTGACACGCTCGGGGTCGAGCCCGGCGGCCAGCCAGCTCGCAGCAATCTCCAATGTGGAGCGCTGTATGCGCGCTGGCTCATCGATTTTGATCAGTGCGTGGTAATCCGCCAAAAAGTAGAAACTCTCAACGCCCTCCGTCAGACTGGCCCGAACGGAGGGGCGGATGGATCCGACGTAGTTGCCCAAGTGGGGCGTGCCAGAGGTGGTGATGCCGGTAAGGAAGCGGGTGGTAGCCATGAGAATTCGAGCAATAAGTAGAGAGTGTGTGCAGCGGCTGTCTTACGATGCCAACGCTGCAAAGGGGTACAGCAGAATGTTCAACAGTCCATAGGTCAGCGCCATGACGGGCTGCATCCACAGTGTGCTGATGACGCCCATGATGACCAAGGCCATGACGATGAAAAACCCCCACGGCTCAATGCGTGACACCAACTCTGCCTGGCGATAAGGCAGCAGGCCCACCAGAATGCGCCCTCCGTCCAATGGCGGCAGGGGAAAGAGGTTGAAGGCAAACATGACCACGTTGACCAATACGCCGCCCTGGCACATCTTGAGGAAGAACGGCTCAGTCACTTCCGCGCCGCGCAGCACGTACAGGGCAATGCCCCACAGCAGTGCCATGAACAAGTTGGCCCCCGGTCCTGCCAGAGCGACCCAAATCATGTCGCGCTTGGGGTTGCGCAGATTGCCAAAACGCACCGGAACGGGTTTGGCATAGCCAAAAAGGAAAGCGCCTGATGTCGCGAAGTACAACATCAGTGGCATCAGAATCGTGCCTACCGGGTCGATATGGCGCATGGGGTTGAGCGAGATGCGGCCCAGCTGCCAGGCCGTGTTATCGCCAAAATACCGGGCCGCATAACCGTGCGCAGCTTCGTGCAGCGTGATGGCAAACAGCACGGGCAACGCGTACAGGGCGACGGTTTGAATCAGGTGTCCAATATCCACAGTGTGTAGGTTCCAGTTGGTTCTCAAAGACCCAGTCGGGCCAGATCGCCACGGCCCTGGCGTATCAGTTGGGGTTCGGCGTCAGTCAGGTCTACCACCGTGGTGGGTTCCAGTGGGCAGGCACCCGCGTCAATGACTCCGGCAATCACTTTTTCGAAGCGTTCGCGGATTTCGTGCGCATCGTTCATCGGCTCGGTTTCGCCGGGTGCTATCAAAGTAGTAGCTAACAAGGCAGATCCGTAGAGGGCTAGGAGCTCTTGCAGCACAGTGTGCTCTGGCACGCGCAGGCCAATGGTCTTGCGTGAAGGGTGGCTCACGCGGCGCGGCACTTCTTTGCTGGCCTCCAAGATGAAGGTGTAGGGCCCGGGCGTGGCGGACTTCAGCAGGCGGTATTGCGTGTTGTCTACCCGCGCATAACTTGCCAGTTCGCTCAGGTCGCGGCACAGCAGGGTCAAGTGGTGCTTTTCATCCACAGCGCGAATGCGGCGCAGGTTGTCCACCGCACCCTTGTTATCCAGGTGGCAGACCAGGGCGTAGCTGGAGTCGGTTGGCACGGCCAGAATGCCGCCCTTTTCCAGCAGGGTCACAGCCTGTTTCAGGAGCCGCGTTTGGGGATTGTCCGGGTGGACTTCAAAATACTGTGCCATACCAAGAACCGCCTTATTGGATGCGTGACGACAACAGGTCCCACACGGGGGTCAGGTTGGCAGGCAAGTAGGGCAGTGTGCCGAGTTCGGTATGGCTTTCATCCGGGCTGTGGAAGTCGCTGCCGCGGGATGCGGCCAGGCCGAACTCGCGGGCGGTGTCGGCATAGATGCTGTACTCCGCCACGGAATGGCTGCCTGTCACCACTTCCACGCCCTGGCCGCCCAGGCTCTTGAACTCGGTGAACAAAGCGTATTCTTCATTGGGCGTGAACTTGTAACGTGCAGGGTGGGCAATGATGGCCATGCCACCCGCGCCGGTGATCCAAGTCACCGCATCCTTGAGGGACGCCCAGCGGTGCGGTACAAAACCGGGCTTGCCTTCGATCAAGAACTTGCGGAACACTTCGTTGGTGTCGCGGCACACGCCCGACTCAATCAAAAACCGGGCGAAATGGGTTCTGGAAATCAGTTCCGGGTTGCCCACAAACTTGAGGGCCCCCTCGTAAGCGCCCTTGATGCCGACCTTTGCCAGTCCATCGGCCATTTCCATGGCGCGGACGTCGCGTCCGCCTCGGGTGCGGCGCAAGCCCTCTACCAAGTCAGGGTTGGTGGCATCAAAGCCCAGACCCACAATGTGGACAGTTTTGCCAATGAAGGTAATGGAAATCTCGGTGCCCGTGAGGTACCGCATGCCGCAGGCCTTGGCTGCGGCCAGCGCGCGGGTCTGACCGCCGATCTCGTCATGGTCGGTCAGCGCCCACAGTTCCACGCCGTTGCCGCTGGCACGTTCGGCCAGGGCCTCAGGAGCAAGTGTGCCGTCTGAAACCGTGGAATGGCAATGGAGGTCGGCGTTTTGTATGGGAGTCACCGCCGCATTTTAGGCGCTGGCCAGTGCGGGAAGGCTAAATTCCATGGCCTCGCCGCTGACTGGGTGGCTAAAGCCCAACGCACAGGCGTGCAACAACAGCCGCGGGGCCATGGCAACGACCGCGGGCGGGGCATACAGTGCATCACCCAAAATGGGGTGTCCAATGGCCTGCAGGTGCAGCCGCAACTGGTGGGTGCGGCCCGTCAAGGGTTCGAGTAAAACGTGGCTGGCGTTGCGTACAGCATCGAAGCGCAGGCGCTGTAGGCGTGTGGCACTTGCCTTGCCCGTCTCAAAGTTGATGACGCGCAGCGGCCGGTTGGGCCAGTCCACAGCGATTGGCAGATCAATGACGCGCCAATCGTCTCCGGTGGGGTCGACTTCACCCAGGACGATAGCCTCGTAACGCTTGGTCACGGCGCGGTTGGCAAAGGCTTCGCTCAGTGCACGCTGGGCCATTGCACCCCGTGCCATGACGATAAGCCCCGAGGTTGACATGTCCAGCCGGTGTACTACCAGCGCATCGGCAAACGCGGCCTGCACCCGTGCGCTCAAACAGTCCTGCTTGTCCGCCCCGCGGCCGGGCACCGAGAGCAGGCCGGATGGTTTGTCCAGCACGATGATGGCTGCATCGGCATGCACCACGCGGATGCCAGGTTCCGCGGCGTGCCACAACTCAGCTGGCATCGCCACCGGCAATCAGGCGTTGCACGGTATCGCAGAACTCGCTGACATCATTGGGCTTGTAAATGAGTGCACTGGCCCCTTCACGCATGGCACTTTGCTCCAGTTCGGGCGTTACGTAGCCCGATGCCAGGGCGACGGGCAGATCCGGGCGAATCAGCTTGGCGTCGCGCAGCAGGTCTATGCCGCTATAGCCCGGCATGTTGTAGTCGGTCACCAGGATGTCAAAGGCATGCGCGTCGGCGCGGAGGGCTACCTGCGCTTCCTGGGGATCGGTAAAGGTAGTGACGGTAAACCCTTTGCGCTTGAGCACGCGTGCAATCAGAAATACCAAGGCTTGGTCATCGTCGACATACATCACGTGGCGGCCCTTGCCAATAATGGGTTCTGGCGGCGCCACTTCTTCGGTGGGTGGGGCCACAGCGGCTTCCTTGGTGGGGGGAAAGTAGAGTGTGAATACGCTGCCTTCGCCCGGCACGCTTTGCACATCAATGGCTCCCTGGTGCGCCTGCATGATGCCGTGCACCACCGACAGGCCCAGCCCCGTGCCTTGGCCGACTTCGCGGGTGGTAAAGAAAGGCTCAAAGATTCGGGCCAGGGTCTCGGGGGTCATGCCGTTGCCGGTGTCGCGTATGGCTACCGTCACATAGTTGCCGGGCGCCAGACCCAGCCGCCCGCTCAAGGGCTGTGTCAACGGCGTGGTGGCCAGGTCAATTGTGAGCGCCCCCCTCTTGCTGCCGATGGCCAGGATGGCATTGGTGCACAAGTTCAGCAGCGCTTGCTCCACTTGCGTTGTATCGGCCAGAACAGCCGCCGTATGGGGTGCCATGCGGACCTGCAGATTGACTAGCGGTGGCAGCGCTACGCGGACCAGTCTGGCGGCCTCGCGCACCACGTCGTCCATGGCAATGGGTATGCGTTTGGGTACTTCGTTGCGGCTGAAGGTCAGAATCTGGCGCACCAGATCGCGTGCGCGCCTGCCGGCCTTTTCGATTTCTTGCAGACTGGTCAGGGCGGGGGAGCCGGCTGCGGTGTCCTGCTTGGCCAAGTCCACATTGCCCAGAATGGCACTCAGGATGTTGTTGAAGTCGTGCGCGATGCCCCCCGCCATGGTACCCATGGCCTGCATCTTCTGGGATTCACGTAGCTGGGTTTCCAGCGTCACACGGCGTGCTTCGGCCAGTTTGGCCGCTGTGAGGTCGCGCGCGAAAATGGTGGTGACTTCGCCATGGGGCCCCTGCATGCCGCGCCGGGCAATCATCTCGGACACGGGCTTGTCCGAGGGCAGGCGGGGGGTGAGCCGGCGCTCCAGCGAGACACTGATTTCCACAAAAATTTCGCGCCCCAACAGCGTGGTGGCTGCGAACTCACCCAGCGTGGCCTGAGTGGATACGCCGCCGCTGGCCAAGGTGGCCTCTACCTGGGGCAGGAACCGGCCCAGCTTGCTGCCCAGGGCCTGGTCGGCCGGGCATTCAAACAGTGCTGTGGCCGCGGGGTTGAAAACCGTGATGCGCCGCTCTTCGTCAATGCACAAAATGGCATCGAGCGAGGAGTTGATGATCGCGGCCATGCGGTTCTCGCTGAGCAACAAGTCCTCATTGCGCTGCTTCAGAACCGTCGCACTCTTCTGCAGGGCATGGCGCTGCGCCAATAGCGGGCCCTGGTCGATGATGGCGCAGATGAAGTGTGCCAGGTCGCCCTGCGGGTTCTCGATGCGCGCCATGTGCAAGTCACCCGTAAAGGTGCCTTGCGATCCGGCCAAAAACACCACCTCGCTCACCTCGCTGGTGCTATTGGTCTTGGCATTCAGAAAAGCCACGGCCACCGCGTCGGTGTGCTCGGTGCCGACAAAGGGCAATAGAAAATGCAGCGGCGGATCACTCTCTACCGGCTGGAACAAGCGCAGTGCCATGGCATTGCTGGCCATCACCAAGCCTTCTTCATCTACCACCATCAGCGCCAGGGGTACGTTGGAGAACAGCGTGGCAAATCGCTCGGACGCGCCTTCTGCCTCTTGTTGGCTGTAGCGCAAAGCCTTGTTCTGCACCTCCAGCTCGGCCTGGTACTTGCGCAGGTCCTCAATCATCTGGGATGGCGCATAACCATCCACGATGAGGCCCTGCTCAGCCCGCATTGCTGCGTCAGAACGCTGTGCCGCCCGGCTCACGACACGGAATTTTTTGCGGCGGGATGGAGTGGTCATGCGCCCGGAGTCCAATGGATTGTTGTTGTTCACCGCGGTGCAAAGCGCGCGGTCTGCACGGGGCTGTTGGTGGCAATGAAAGCGCGCAACACCTCGGCATCCACGAAACCAGTGTCTACATAACTGGAGTGCCCTGTCATTTTGGGGTAGCCGTCACCGCCTACGGCCATGAAGCTATTGATGACCATCTGGTAGGTCTTGTTGGTTTCGACGAGTGCTCCGCGGATGCGGGCTTGGCTCACTTTGCCTTCAGACATGACCAACTCTACGCCCGAGTAGTGCGCAAATCCGCCCGCGCCGGGGGTCATGCGGGCCGCGGCGTTCAGATAGGCCAGCACTTCGGTGCCGGTCAAGTTGAGGGTGGCCAGCGTATTGCCAAAGGGTTGAACCTTGAGCACATCCTTGTAGGTGACTGTGCCAGCCTGAATGGAGTCGCGTATGCCCCCGGAATTGACCACCGCAAAGTCAGAGCGGGTCTTGTGCATATTGGCCTGGGCTATTAGCACACCCAGGTTTGTGATCGCCTTGCGCACGACAGAGCGGTCTCCCTCCAGCTTGGCATCGATGCTGCCCACAGGCACCAACAGTTTGGCCTGGCCGAACTGTTGGTAGGGTTGCAACAGGGCCAGCATTTCAGGGTGCTCGGTGATGGGCGCGGTGTAGTGGACCAGCTGGGTCGATCCCTTTGCATCGGTCACGGGTTTCTTGAGGTTGATGGGAATCAGCGCATATTTGACCAGCGTGAAGCTGCCATTGCGGTACTGAAAATCCGCGCGGCCCACGTACTTGCCCCACTCATGGGCCTGCACAATCCAGGCTCCGTTTTGGCGGTCTGGTTGGCAGGCAGCGCCCGGCACATAGGCGGTGTCCAGTACGTTTTCTGCAAGCATGCAGGCCGGGTTTTGTGTGTGGCCACCCACCACCAGGTCAATGCCCTTCACGGCACGGGCCATCTCCACATCGCCGGGTGCTTGTACGCCGTGACGTCCATCCTCATAGTGGCCCATGTGGGTGGCGGCGATCACCACATCGGCCTTTGCGCGCAGGGTGGGAACCAGCTTGGCGGCCTCTTGTATGGGGTTTCGAAACTCCACGCCCGGCATGTTGGCCGGATTGCCAAGCTTCTGGGTGTCCTCGGTCGTCATTCCCATCACGGCCACCCGTACGCCGCCCAGATTGAACAGGTGGTAGGGCGCGAACATGCGCTCGCCACCTTGGTAGATGTTTGCCGACAGCATGGGAAACGCGGCCAGCTTGCGCTGCATGGCCAGTACCGCAGGGGGTTTGTCGAACTCGTGGTTGCCTACCGCCATGGCGTCATAACCGAGCAGGTTCATGCCCTTGAAGTCGGGTACGGCGTCTTGCAGGTCAGACTCCGGGATGCCGGTGTTGACATCACCACCGTCCAGCAAAAGGCTGTAGCCCCCGGCAGCTGTCACTTCGGCGCGAATGGCGTCGATGACCGTTTTGCGTGCGGCCATGCCGTATTCTCCATTGCTGTTTTGCCAGAAACGCCCATGGTGGTCGTTGGTGTGCAGGATGGTGATGGCGACTGTCTTGTCTTGTGCAGGGGGGCCGGGTTGGGCGCAGGCTGTCAGCAGCAGCGCCAGGCTGGCCGTCAGAAGTGGTAGCAGAGGCTGTAGGGTTCGCATGGCTGCATATTAGCGGGATTGCCTTGCGAACCCAGCTGCTGTTGTGTCAGAGCCGCAGGAACAGCTTGCGCTGGTAGAGCCAACGCAGCGCCAGCAGTTGCAGCAGCAACAGGGCCAAGGCCTGCAACAAGGGTTGCAGGCCCGACGGGCTGGCCAGAATCCATCCGCCAAACAGGCTCTTGACGCAGTAGCTCCACATCACCAGGCTGGTTCCCAGGTAAATGAGAATGGCGTTTTGACCAATCCAGTACAGAGGCTTAGACAGGCGCGCAGGACGCTGGCCCAGCAGCAGGTCAAAAACCACCAGTAACAGTACGCTGATTCCGCTGGTCAGCAGGGTGAATGAACCCGTCCACAGCGACTTGTTCCACGGGTAGAAGGGGTGGATAAGGCAGGCCAGCAACACGAGGCCACTCCCCATACCCAGAAGCTTCAGCAAGCGCGCGCGGCTGGCCGCTGCATGGGTACGCCAGATCACGCCCACAAAAGCGCCCATCAGGCAGTTGCCGATGGCACCCACTTGCGAATACAGGCCTTCTGGATCAAACGGCGCGTTACGGTAGGTAATGCCAGGTAACCAGGCCTGGTCCACCAGGGCGTTGAGGGAGCCCGATTCGGTCAAAGGCCACAACATCTGCACAGCCGAATAGACCAACAGCACCGCCGCAGTCAGCACCACCACCGTTTGTGTGCGCAGGTGCCACAGCAGCATGGCAGCTACAAACCAGGCAATGCCGATGCGCCCCAGCACGCTGGCGTAGCGCACGGCGCCCGGGTCGGCTGGCATGCCGGTGCCCCACCCATGGTTGTAGACCACACCCAGCACCAACAGCAAAAGCAGACGCCGCACAGCGCGCAGGTACTGCGGTTTGCGCTGTGCCATCGGCAGTCCGGACAAGGAGTGGCCCTGCAGTCCCAGGCTTACGCCCGAGATGAAGATAAACAACGGAAAAATGAGATCGTAAAACGTGAAGCCATGCCAGGCACTGTGTTCAAACTGCTGCGCCATCACTTTCCACACGGTCCAGCCCGTCCAGGTGAACAGTGCGGCCGGAAGCAGTTCACCACCGATAAGCCAAAACATGTCAAAGCCGCGAAGGGCATCCAGCGCAGGTAGGCGGGTGGGGGAAGCCTTGGTGTTGGCTTGGGGCGGCGCGGTTGGGTCGTGGGGCATGGGCGAGCTAAGTTTTGGTACCGGCTGGATTATTGACAAAAAGGATGCCAAATGGCGTGTTTGCTAGCCCGCGCAAGCTAAGTCGATGCACCCCTGTAACTTCTTGTCACCGCGAGCTATTCGTCTCAACCAATGTAGCTGGGTACTTGCTCAATACATGAGAAAGTGGCCTTGAGCCCTCGTAAAACGTAGTCCAATTGCTGCCATTTATATAGCAGACTAGAACCCCATCCATCCTGGCGACAGCGGCAGTCGCGGGGTACGTCCCACGGCCCGTGTGAGTTGCGCCAGAGCCATACCAGTGTCAGCTTGTGGTGTAGCCAATGCCTGCACGTAGTCGAGCGTCGCACCTGCCGGGTGGCCACCGGGATACCGCATGGCCATGGTGCCGCGCGCCTGGTCCACCAGGGCGCGCGCGCGCTCGGATTGTCCGGTCAGTGCCAACAGGTACGCATGCATGGCGCGCGGCATGTACAGCCTGGCGTACAAGGGGGATGTGCTCAATGCCTCCATGCGCTGCAGGGCCTGCGGCAGATTGCCAGCCTGTAGGTCCGCATTGGCGATGGAAGCAGCCAGGACGAATGCCTCCGGTGTCTCGGCAGGCAGCTTCAGTGCGTCGACCAGCGCTTGGCTGCGGGTCAGAGTCTTTTGCGCATGGCCTTGTATATCCAACTCCAGCAGGGCCAGCACGCCCATAGTCCGTAGCACGGTCCTCTGGGGCGGGGTGTCGGTGGCGGGCAGGTTTTGCCTGGCCTTCTCCAACCAGGCGGCCGCTTGCGCTGGCTCACCCGAAAACTGGTAGCACAACGCGGCCCTGGCCATGGCGTCTACCGTTTGCACATGCTGGTTGCCACTGGTCCGCTCGCGCGATTGCGCCAGCAGGTCGTACTGGCTGGCGCAATCACGATATTGGCCACTCTGTCGTGAAAGTTCGCCCAAGAAATACCGTGTTTGCAAGGTCCGTTCTGCGTCCGGACCTAAATGTGCGGCTTGATCCGCGCTCACCTTCTGCAGCCTTGGTATTGCCTGATCAAGTTTTCCGGCTCGGGCCAGGCTGACGGCCAGATTGCCCCGAATGGTCAGGGCATCCGTCAATTTTCCGGGTGGGGGCTGGGCGAGCAGTGGTTCGATCTCAAGCAGTATTTCCAGCTCTGTGGCGAACTTGCCTTGTGCGCCTGCGGCCACCGCCCTGCTGTTTTCCACCTCGACAAACATCCACCCCGTGTTGCCCCTTGCGGCTATCACCTCGGCGCGCAGGGGCATCATGATGGCTTGCGCTTCTGCAAATCGCCCTTGCTTTTGCATGGTGTAAGCGTAGTGGCAGCGCGCGAGAATGACCGTATCAGAAGTCGCTCCATCCGCACGGCTAATGGCGGGCAACGCTTCGCGGAAGTGCCGCTCGGAATCCGGGTACTTTTCGGCATCCATTTCGGCGTTGGCCAAAGCGAGCGCCAAGCGGGCATATTCCAGGGATTGCATGCCCTTGTGTTTTGCGCTGGCAGCAGCAGCCTGGGTCAGCAGCTCAATCGCCCGCTGTGGTTGCGACAGCGAACCGTAAGTGCGCCCCAGTACGCCTTGCAGTTCGCCCAGGGTGGATGGGTCATTCGCAAATTCGTGACTGAGTTTGTTCGCTCCTGCGTCCAACACGTCCCTTACCAACAGTTTTTCCCCACGGGTGCGCTCGGGATCGGCAGACTCAAACAGCGTAACCAAAAACTGGCTCACCGCCTTGGCCTTGGTGGCCTCTTGCATGGCAACTTTGCCCGATTGGGCGGCCAGTGCAGCACTGTTTACCGCATCCATCCGTGCACGTGTTTCCGCTGCCTTTGCTTCTTCGCTTCGAACCAAGGCCTGCGTGGTTTGTGCGGCGGCCTGTTCGGCGCGTGTGCGTGCATCCTGGGCCGACAGGCGTTGCTGCTCGGCGTACCGCGCCGCCTGGTTGGCCCGCTGTGCCTGCGAAAGCGCAACGACCAGACCTGCACCCACGGCCACAAACGCCAAAACCGTTACGGTGGCCACGGTGCGGTTGCGCCGCAGCCATAAACCCGATGTATAGCGCCATGTTCCCCTGCGGGCGTGCACAGGTAGATGCTGCAGCCATCGCTCCAGATCTGCAGCCAGCGCGCCGACCGATGGATAGCGGTCGGCCGGATTTTTGCGCAGAGACTTGGCCACTATGGCTTCGAGATCGCCCCGTGCCACTGGAGCATCCGTCGGCTGAGCAGGATTGGGCGTCGCCAATGCTCGACTCAAAGTCGGAGCGGTTGCGTGCACGATGTCATGCTCCAGCGCAGCGCGTCCGTCACCCGCAAACGGCAACACACCGGCGAGCAATTCAAACAACACCACGCCCAGTGAAAACACATCGGCGGCAACGCCTGCGGGCTCACCGGTGATTTGTTCCGGCGCGCAATAACCCAGCGTAAACCCCCTGCCTGTCAGGCGTGTCAGAGCAGTGGACAAGCCCTGCGCATCTGCCTCATCGATTAGTTTGGCTATGCCAAAGTCAAGCAACGATGGTTCACCGGTTGCGCCGACCACCACATTGGAAGGCTTGATGTCGCGGTGCACGACCAATTGGCTGTGCGCGTATTCCGTGGCGCGGCATACCTTGAGCAGCAGCGCAACCCGGTCCGCCACGCGCGGTGCGTCGGTGCACGCCCATTGGTTGATGGGTTGGCCGTCTATGTACTCCATGACCAGGTAGGGCTCACCCTGGTGGGAACCGGCGTCCAGCAGGCGCGCAATGCCGGGGTGGGTTAGACGGGCCAGCAGTCGCCGCTCGCGCAGGAAGCGCTCCACCAGTTCGGTCTTGCCCAGGCCGGTGCGCAAAAACTTGATAGCCGCATGGCCTTCAAAGTGCCCGTCGCGCCGGGCTGCCAGCCATACAGCGCCCATGCCGCCTTCGCCAATCTTGCGCTCCAGCTGCCAGGGGCCGACCACATCGCCGATTCCTATGTTGGGGCCTACATCAGGTGCAGCAGCTACATCCACCTGGGCTTCAAATGCGCGGGCACTCACGCCAACCAGGCTGGCGATCTGTTCGGGGTGTGCTGCCGACTGGTCCAGCTCTTCGAGCATCGCCTGTACAGCCGCCACGTGCTCGGGCTCTTGGGCCTGCAAAGCCACGAACCAGGCGGCGCGCGACGCTGGTGGCAGATCAGCGACTTCATCAAACAGTGCGAAGCGTCGCTTCAGATCGGGGGGGTGGGCGGTCATGGTGGGTGTCTGTGCAATGGTCCCATAGGCTAACGCACTCTGTTGGGGGCTCCCTTGCTTAAGACGCAAACCGGGCCCAGAGTGCGCCAAACGCCAGAAATGTCGTGTTTGGAACACGCAACGCGTCTTACTGGGTGCAGGGCATTTCCCCCGCACCTTATTCACGCAAAACCCTAGGAGCCCCATGTACTCACCCATACCAACAAGACACAGCGTCCACGCACTGGCGCTGGCTCTGCTGGCCACCGGTCTGACCTTGCCGCAGACTGCGCACGCTGAAAACGTTGCGCAAAACCTGAGTGCCACGGTTGACGGCAAACACTTCGAGAGCGACGACGACGGCATCCTGTACCTGGTGCCCAGAAAAGGCGTGCTCAACCTGATAGCCAGCACCAAGGGCGCGTCGGCCTACCCTCCACCTAAAACGCCGGTGGACAAGCTGTCCATCAACTGCACCGGTTATGACGGCAAGCCCGTCAAGTTCAGTTTTGCAAACTCCGGTAGCCGCAGCTGCGAAGTCAGCTTTTCCAAGGGAGTCAGTCAAAAGCCCTTTGGTGAGCCTCAGGCCGAATACAACCTGACCAGTGGGAAAAACCAGCTGGAAATCACATCGGTAAAGGGCAAGGTCATTGAAGGTACTTTCAGTTTTGAATTGTTGGAAGTGAAGACCAAGGCCACGATGACCATCACCGGTGGAACCTTCAAGGCCGAAGATCGCCAGTTGTAATGGCTGCTTACAAGCCCCCTACCATGGGCCGACTCGTTGTGACTTAAACTGCCCGTCGAGCCATGCAAGTGTGCCTTGGCGCGCCACAACGGGGACTTAGCTTAGATGTCTACGGAATCTGTCGACGATGTTACGCCGCTGCTGCAAGCCATGCGCGCCGGCGATGAAGGTGCCGCAGCCCGCTTGTACGCGCTGCTGTACCCCGAAATCAAACGTCTGGCCCATTCACGCCTGTATGCAGTGGGTGGTGTTACGAGTCTCAACACCACCGGCCTGGTGCATGAAGGTTTTTTGCGAATGGTGGAGCGCACAGGCATGGCCGGAGAATCCCGTGCCCAGTTTTTTGCCTATGTCGGCAAGGTGCTGAGATCGGTGGTACTGGACCATCTGCGCGCGCGCCAGGCCGAGAAGCGTGGTGGGGATTTTGTGCAAGTCACTCTGTCACACGCCGAGTCGATTGCGGCCGAAGGGCGTGACAACTGGTTCCTGGTGGACACTGCAATGGAGCAATTGCGCACACTGGACCTGAGCTTGTATGAACTGGTGGAGCTACGCTACTTTGCTGGCCTGACCGTGGCCGACATTGCCAAACTGCTGGGCGTCTCTACCCGCACCGTGGACCGCGATTGGGTCAAGGCCAAGGCCTGGCTGGAAAGCCTTATCCAGGAATCGGCCTAAGCCAGATCTGCCCCCTCTGCGCGGCCAAGGCATCGCTACTTGGTACAGTCGCCCAGGCGCTTGGCGGTCAGCGCGGTTTTCATCACATTGCCGCCCATGTCGTGTTGGGTGACGCGCATGTCCATCGTAAAAGTATCTTCCGTCACGCTACCTTTGCCTTCGCCCGTCATGTTGGGTTTGGTGCAGTTGTATTTGATAGTGATCTCACTACCTTTGCGCAGCACGACCGGTGTTGAGCAGCCCTCAACACCTTGCTGATTCACATAGGCCTTGTTAGAGGCCACATCCTGGTCCGTCACGCATTGCTTGAAGCTTATTGGGATGGACATGCCAAACATTTCTGTTTTGGTGGTGTATTCGTACTGGCCGGGCTTCAGGTTTTGGGCCTGTACCAATGGCGTTGCCAGGCATGCAGCCAGGGCCAAGGATGTGAGCAGCCCAGTTGCGGTTGTATGTGTAGATGTTTTCATTTTTGATGATGCAGGCTATTTGATGCGACTGATTTCGCAGTTGTTGAAAGCGTAAAAATCGTCGCTGGTTATTCGGGAAATTGCGTCTTCGCCTTTGCGAAGCTCCTTGACAATGGCCACCACGTTGACACCTACGTTCAGCGTTGCCTTTGCCTCAGTCTCTGGATTCAAATACCCAGCAAGTCTTATGGCCGCGGTCAAGGTGGTTGTTCCGCCAGCCCTGGGAGGGGTTTCCACCGTAAATGCGACCATGTAGAAGCCATCTTCGGACACCTTGAAGTGGCAATATGCCGCTGGCCAACCTAGTAGATTTCCATACTGCTTTAGTGAGCTGGGATTGAACGACACTTGATTGTTCTCAAAGTTCAGGCTGTGTGCCATATTGACACTCAGCGTCGCAGTGCCGATGGCGGATTTGGGGCTGAGCAGGGAAAGCGTCGCACTGTTGCCAATGCTCAGCGTCTTTTGCAGTTGCGCAATCTTTTCCTCGGTTTCCTTGTCTTGCTGGTCTTTGGCCTGTTTGGCCAGCTCGGTCAAAGCAGCCATGGCTGTAGCCAGCTTTTGTGTCGCGCTAAGCGCAGCGCCCGGTACCACCTGCGTTTTGAGCACATAGTTCTTTGCTGATGCTGTGCTGGCACTTACTCGTGCCGGACCCACGCCGACGGCAGGAACCTGGCCTATCTGACCCATCGGCGCAGCAACAGGGGCGGCAACAGGGGCCGCGTGCGGTGATAAAGGGGCATTGCCCACGACCAGGCCGTTTCGCTGCGCGTTCTTGAGACCGGATGTGGGCGGCTGCAGCGTTGTGCTTGTCTGCGCCAACGCGGCAGTGCTTCCAGCGCCAGTCACCAACAACAATGTCACCATCGCCGCTGCAGACAGCGCCGCACCCAACTTGCACTTTTGATCGATTGCCATGCTTTTCTCCAGAATTGATTGATGCTCCATTGAGCGGCAGAGTGGCTCAATTTCGCTGTCATTCGTTAAGACGCAGTTCGAGTGAAAAACACGACAGGATTGCGAAAAGCTAGCGCTGGCCATCACGCTTGTAGACCTGTAGCTGCCCGGTCTGGCGGCAGGTTTTGAGCTTGCCACTATCCACCTGCCGCTTGCAGGCGTTGAAATCTGCCACGTCGCTGCACAGCATTTCGTCGGGGCGCCCCAGAAACGGCTTGCAACGGGCCAAAGTTGCTTCATCCGACACGGTTGGCTTGGTCACTGGTGCTTGCAGGCCAGATCCCGCGGTGTTGCCGCTATTGGTGCCGATGTTGGTGCCGATGACTCCACCACCCTGTAACCCGACGCTACCGCCCAAAGCCACCGCGCCTTGGTACCAGTAGACACAGGGCGTTTTCCCCCAGTGTTCACTGTTGAACTCACCTGCCGTGCACTCCCGCAACGCGCCCGCACCCAGCATTTGTTCGGCGAGTTTGGATTGCGGTGCATCGGCCGTCAGTGCGGGCTTGGGGCAACTCACGATCAACGGATCTTTGGGGCTGACCTTGCAATCCGGGAGCTTTGATTTGGGCGTGACCGGAATCGGTGCGCCGGGAAAGCTGAAGTTTGGCGACAGTACTTGCGCGACCTGCTGCATTTTTTCGGACAAGTCCTTGTGGGCCTTGGACTCCTGGACCTGACAATCCATGACCCCGGACTTGGGTAACCCCATGCTGGCACCGAACTCCTTTTGCAGTAGGGCATTGCATTGCTTGGCATATGCGGGGTCTTCGCAGCCAATAGCCACGGTACTGAAGAGCAGGTTGTAGCTGCACTGAATACCCGCCTTTTCAAACGGCTTGGCTTTGATCCACTGCATGATTTCCGTTTGGGCAACTGCAACGGGGTTTCCACCTGCGCATTCGGTCAGAGTGCCGCTGCCTACGATTCCTCGCACATTGTCACAAAGTTGCCTGGATCGATTGGTATTGCACCGGGCGCTAAATGCTTCCTTGGTGGGTTGAAGCTTCACTTCACAGGCATCGGGTCCGGCCGTTGGAATCAGTTTTTGCCCTATGGCGTAGCTGCAGCTAGACGTGGTGTCGGTCACTCCCTCGCCCGCGCCGGAGCGGCCTTCCTTGGTCCACTCGATGAGTGATTCAGAGAGTGTCAGGCTGGCAGTGATACAGGTCTTATAGGTGTCCGTTATCAGTTTGCGCTGCCTGGCTTCATCACCTTCAGTCAGCATCTGCTGCACCTGGCTTGCGTTGATCGCTGCGGCGGACTTGGCAATGGCAGCATTGCGCAGTGCAAGCATCGGGCGCGTGCGCTTGTCCCATTCTGGATAGACATCGCGCTGGGCATAAATAGTCCAGGTATTGTTGGCAAAGTCATCACTTAAAGCCTCCAGGGTGGGATGCTTCTTCACCGCCGAAACAACGGCGGCTTTGTGCGCGCTCCAGTTTTTTGCACTTTCCATACGGGCCTGTACGCTGCCGTTGATCACTTCTTTGGGGTTCCATGGAGCGTGCCCATACATGTAGACAACAAACTCGGTTTGGTTCACTTCCTTGCCATGGATCTTGTACGTGGTGCCTCCCCCGCCAAAAAAGTCCGAGAGGAAATCCACAATTTCACCGAAGGCTCCGATGATGGCCTCACCCACTTTGGCGATGTCGTCAAGAAACCCGCATACATCCACTGACAAGAAGAAGTTGGCAACAGCGCAGGCCACCGTTGCGCCAACGTCTTTGACCAGGCCCCAGTAATCTTTTCTATCGATATCGACGTAGACATCGAACAAAGAGTCAACCCAGCTGGGAATGACATTTGCCGACTCCACAACCGAGGAGCTGTTCACTGCCCGTGCGCAGTAGATGATGTCATCGACATCATCGGCATGCGCGCACTTGTTGTAGATGCTGTAGGCATCTGCAACGTATTCGCCCGCACCTGCGGCATCCAGGTAGGGCTGGCACTTTGAACGAAACTCTGCCTCGTTGCTGACGTTGGGGACCGCCTTTACACACGCAAGAATGCCCTCGAACTGACTGCTGTTCCCGCCGCCGCCGGCAGCCCCAACGATGGCGATCACGCAGTTCAGCTCATTCTTTTCCATGAAACAGGCCTTCGCAACCTTGGCATAGTCGTCTGCTGGTCCACACACCGCAGGAACATTGCCACACACTTTGTCCAGCACCTCAAACACCGTCTCTGCATGCGCGGCTTTCGTGGGGCAGAGGACGGCAAGTAGCAAAAGCAACAGCGCGCAGATGGTTTTCCGGATGGCCTGCACGATAGTCACTGAGCACCTGTTCGAGCCAGTCGATTGGGAGGGTATCGGGTATGCACTCATTTGATTTCCACCACGCGGTTTCCTGGGCGTTCCATAGCGCGGGCCTGCAATTGCGCGGGAGTGAGGCGTTCGTGCGCCATGTATTGCTTTAGCTGCGCGACCGAGATAGTCTTCCCACTGGGAGATTCGAGTACGGTGCCATCGGGTTTGGCCAGCATTTCCTGGATGGACGTACCACGTTGCAACTTGATGCGAGGCCCCGTTGGGATGCTCATCGGTGTGCCGGTGCGGCCTGTAGTAGTGGTACTGCGCGAGCGCTCCAATAGACCCCGTGGATCACGCGGGCTCGCTTTCAGCAGTGCATCGATTTGCCGCAACTGCTCAGCCGTGTATTTGCGCGAACCTATTTGAATCACATCACCGGCGGGTCTCTTCATCGCCTCGGCCAGTGTGGTGCCTTGACCCACTACCGCTTGGGCGGTTGCATTGGGCATGGATTGTGGAATTGGTTTGACGACACGCGGTTCGCTTAGCTTGGCGTAAATGGATTGGAGCTTGACCATGTCTTCCACACGCGTCACTTTTCCGCCTGGCAGTGCTATGCGGGTTCCAGCGGGTGCAGCTGCAAGGGTCCTGATGCTCTGACCCTGCTTGGCCACTAGCACGGGAGCGCTGGAAGCGCTGTTGATGCGGGCTTCCAACTGCTTGACCTGCGCCACGGTAATGGTCTTGCCGCTGCTGCCGCGCAATACCGTGGAGTCGGGTAGCGCACTGACGTCCACAGCCTTTCCATCAACCTTGAGTGTGCGATAGCGGGTCAGCGATGAGACCGAAGCGAGCTGGGGCTGACTTCCCGCGGGCGCGGCTGATTGCGCTTGATTCGGCTTCAGGGGCGCTTGCAGAGCCGGCGCCTGCAATGACGACGGAGCCTGCAAAGTTGCCGGGGGTTGCAATTGCGATGTGGGTGGTTGTAGTTGCCCCCCGGGCTGCATGTGTGTGGGTGGTCTCAATTGCGAACCCTGCGCAACCGCGTTTGGTATACCGCACATGATTGTCACGAGTGGCACCAAAAACACTATGCGCGAGGACACCGGCCACAACCGATTTCGTGCTGGTGAAGACAAGCGGGGGTGGGAAAGACACTGGGGTGTGCAAAGTGATGGTCTGGACATGGGTTCTCCACAAAGAGGTGAGTGCTTGACCCATAAGACGCAGGCCCCACGTTTTTTGCGACATAGGGGCGTGCGAATTTCTGCTTGGCAGGTTGTCGCAGTTTTTGCATGTACTGCGTCTTAACCACAGAGCGGGCCCATTTGCTGGGCCATCAGTAACCCCAAAACCAGGAGCTTCTATGTTTGTCCAACCGTTACCCGCCTTGAGCCTCGCCCTGCTCGCGTTGTGTTGTTCCGGCAGTTCCGCTGTTCGAGCCGAGGGCAGCGACCCGGTGTCTGACCGTTCGTCCACTACCCAAAAGCTGCAGAGCCTGCCCCAGGTGGCGCTGGCATCGCGGCCCATGGTCACGGTGTATGAGGTCACGTCCAACGTGTCGGAGATTGACGCCCGGGCAGCCACCGCCATGTTCACCACAGCGCTGATCAAGAGCAAGCAGTTCCGCGTGCTGGAGCGCAACAAAATTGCCAACGGTGTGGCGCGTGAACGCGAGATGAACCAGACCGGCGTCAGCAGCGGCAACAGTGCTACCAAACAGATCAAGGGTGCGAATGTGATCTTTGAGGCGACCTTTTCGGAGGCCACGGCCGCAAAGAGCAGCAACTCCGGCGGCTTTTCAATTGGTGGCATGCAGCTGGGTGGTGGTGGCTCCAAGGACGAGGTGGGGATGGATGTGCGTGTGTTATCCGTTGGCACCGGCGAGGTGCTGGATGCAATCAATGTGCGCAAAGAGGTTGCATCCAGCCAGAACAGCGTGAGCGGCATTGGCAGCCTGCTTGGAACTTTGGCAGCCAACCGTGGGCAGGACCTGCAAGGATTGAACCCGGACGCATCTTTCCAGTCGGCCCGCAAAGAGGGTATGGACCGCGCCATGCGTGCGCTGATGGAACAAGCTATTTTTGAACTTGCCCAGCGCTCAGGCGAGTGGGTGGACGACTAAAGTGTTGAACTGCGAGACCTTACGCTATTGCACCCTGTGCATGAGCCTGGCGGCTGCATTGGGCTCCACAGGTTTGCAAGCAACGGAGCCTGAGACCCAGCAGTGGCCTGTGCGGCCCGATGGCGCAGTGCCTTACCCAACCACTGCCGGTGACCGGCTTGTATTCAAGGCCCCTGAGACCCAGTTGTTTAGGGGATGGCGTTGCGTCGGCAATCCTGCCTCTGCACAACGACCTGCAGACACCGCACTGTGCCAACAAGACAACCTCCCGGTGAACGAATATTTGCTGGACCCGTGGGATCCGTATGCCATGTCGCATTGGTCGCATCGTCCGCCGCCGCTGAGGTTCTACAGACCACCTCGCAGAACCCTGCCTGGGGCACCACCGTCTCAATTGCCGAACTACTGAATCCACTTTTCAAGGAGAACACGATGAACTACCTTAACTCCCTGTCGCGCGTACCCCTGCGTACAACCGCGACGGCCCTATTGTTGACCGCATGCGCGCTGGCACAGGCGGCCAATCCGGTTCCGACCAGAGACCTGAAGGGTTTGACCGACCCGGATGGCCTGAAGCGCTACACCGGCTCCGTCCTAATTTACCGCGACGATGCCGCGTATGACGAGTTGAAGTTTCCTGTTAGCAAGGTCACCTCCAAAGACGATCAAGTCGTGGCCGCGCGCAGTCAGGACCGGTCTGGCCAACGCACAACGCTGCAGTACCTGACACCGGCTGGAAAATCCGCGTTGGAGGTCGTACGCAACTACCAGCAGGACCTGAAATCCGCAGGGTACAAACCCACCTACGAATGCATTGGCGAAGCCTGTGGCGGTGGGGACTGGATACGGCAGGGCTACTTTGTGTCAATGCTGTTGCCCGGTGCGTACTGGAACAATATTGGCGACAACAGTCCCGCAGCGTGCGGGGGCGGGGCCTTTATTGGCGACTTCCGTTACGTCCTGCTCGAAAACCCCGCCAGTGGTTCCACCGTGGCAGTAATGGCGTGGCGCCCAGGCGATACCTCCGTGTATTGCGATGAGGCAGAGTACAAAAAGCGTACCAGCGTTGTAGTGGTAAGGATGGACACCAAGGTGCGCGAGCAGGCCATGGAAACCTTATCCGCCAACGAAATGGGCAAGAGCCTGGATGCCAGTGGCAAGGTGGCCGTCTATGGGATCCTGTTTGACACCAACAAGGCGGATATCAAGCCTGAGAGTCGTGCATCGCTGGAGCAGATTGGTACGCTGCTCAAGCAGCAAGCCCGCTTGAAATTGCACGTGGTGGGCCATACCGACAACGTGGGCACGCTGCCGGCCAATATTGATCTGAGCAAACGCCGCGCCGAAGCCGTGGTGGCGGCATTGGCCGGTAGTTACGGCATAACACGTGAACGCTTGACCGCGAATGGCGTGGCCAGCCTGGCGCCGGTAGCGAGCAATGGGGACGAGGGGGGGCGGGCCAAGAACCGACGGGTTGAGCTGGTGCTGCAGTAACGGAAAATTCGCTTGTAGCCCCCGTTCTATATAAATGAGTCGCTATAAAAAATATAGCTAATTCATTCGCGTTTCAGCGTAATACGGTAGACAGCACCAGCAAGCTCCAGGCAATCGCAAAGCAATTTCTTGGCACGCTGAACCAAAATCGGTGTGCCAGGAAGACGTAGATGGCCGGCATCAAAAAGAGTCCCAGGCTCAAAGATGTCGAAGACCGCAACAGACCCGGACTCTCAAGCGCAAGCGTGATATAGAACCAACCAAACAGCACCAAGCCCAGGCTGTGGCTCAGATGGAAGCCCTTGATGCCGGTCCACAAATCCCCAGTATTGGACAGCCCCGCTCGGCTGCTCTTGAGTTGCGCCAGCAGGTTTGGGTCGCGCGGTTCAAACTTTCTGCTGAACAACATCAAGGCGGCATGTCCTGCGCCCAGCAGGATAAACACCGAGCACCCGAGTATCAGAAGCGTGGTGTGCATCGCGTGTTTTTCAGCGTATGGGTCGACGCAGCAGCGCCCACAGGGCGGGGGCCGCCAGCCAGAAGCCAGAGGCTGGCATCAGGACTACCGCAACGGCACACAGCAACAACAGGGACCATCCCACACGCTGCAACATGTCCTGCTGACCTTGGTGTTCAAGGGCGGTGATCGCCTGGGCCAGCACGGCCAGCAGGAATCCAAACGCCATGAAAAATGCCACGGCTGCGCGTCGAGCGTCTTGGCCTACTGTGTCAAAAAAGCCCAGTTGGGCCATTGCCAGTAGATCGGCACGGAACACGACCAGTCCGAACACGGTGTGGATGGCAGCCACCAGCATGAGCCAATGCCCGATCCAGTGGCGGGGTGTGCGGACGGAGGTTGTCATGGTTTCTTCCTTTCAGTGGATCCAGGGGTTGGTGGTGCGCACCCGGGCACCCAGGGTCTTGAGCATCTGTGTCAAGCCCAGGTAGGCGCGGTCGAAGTAGGGCATGTCAGGCGGCACCGCTTGCAGAAGCTGAACGGCCACACGCTGGTGCTCAGGCTTTGCGCCGGGGTAGGCTGGGTGCTGGGCAAAGTCGTAGACCGGCGCAGTGAACGGCAGGCGCTGCCAGGCTTGCATATCAGCCAGTGCTGGCAACAGTTGTGTGCAGAATTCCTGTGCGCTCAGCCCAGGGCTGATCAGGCCCAATTCCAGGTAAGCCTGTTGCAGTTTGGCCGTGTCCAGCGGGCTGTGTAAGAGCGCCGACCACACGGTGGATACCGCTGTGCAAAAGCCGGCATCCAGCGCGCGCGTGCAGCCAAAGTCCAGCAGACCCAATTGACCATCGGCCATGAACAGGTAATTGCCGGGGTGCGGGTCGGCTTGCAGGCGGTGCAGCACAAAGGCACAGTGCAAGAATGTGTCAAACAACAACTGTCCGTAGTGGTCGCGCTCGGCCTGGCTGGGTTGGGTCTGCAGCCATTCGTTGACGTGCTGTCCTTGCAGGCGTCGCATGGTCAACACGCGCCGCGTGGTGCGGTCGACTACGGGTGCGGGGATGACCAGTCCGGGCAATGTCAGGTGTTGGGCAAACCACTGCAGGGCCTGCGCCTCGTGTTGGTAGTCCAGCTCTTCGGCCAGTTTCAGTTCGATGTCGGCCATCACGCGGTCGATGATGCTGGTTTTGGGCAGGGCTTCGGAATGGCTGCCCAGGGTTTGCAGCAGGCTGCGCAGCATGCGCATGTCGCTGCCTATGGACGCGGCCATGCCAGGGTATTGCAGCTTGACCGCCACGGCTTCTCCGCTGTTTAGGGTCGCGGCGTGCACCTGGCCCAGGCTGGCGGCGGCAAAGGCTTGGGGCTCGAAGTGCTGGAATAACGTGTGCGGGTCGCCACCCAGTTCCTGGCGCAAGACCTTGATGACCACAGCCCGGTTCAGCGGCGTCACCTGGTAGTGGGCGCGGGCCAGTTCCTGGCGCATGGCCTCGGGCAAAAAGCCCAGCTCCATGCTCATCAGCTGTGAAGCCTTCAGGGCTGTGCCTTTGAGCTGGTTTAACGCGGCAAAGAGGATGCGGCCCAATTCGGCTTCGTGGGCGATGCGTGCCTGTGCCTGTTGTGTTTCGTCGCGGGTCAGTGACTGGGCCTTGTGCCCCAGGTGCGCCAGCCCGGCACGGGCCACCGCCATACCGGCAATGGCGCCACGCGACAACCGCCCGGTACGGGGCAATTCGGACTTGGCGTCTTTTTTCTCAGGCATGGGCCACTTGCGTCAGCATGCGCGGCACGATGAAGCTGTGCACAGGCCCCACGACGGCCATGTAAACGCGCCCCAGGTGGTTGTGGATGTGCACCACAGTACCCAGCGAGACCTTGGGCTTGCCGTCCACCACATGTTTGACCAGAGACAACTGCACATGCAGATGCTTGTCATCGTCAAACACGGTTACCTCGTCGGATTGCAGGTGCTTCAGGCTGAAGATGCCCACGCGGTCGCCCACTTGGTAGTCGCTGGCAGGTTTGTCGTTGACCGCGGTGGACAGATTGCCCAGGTGTTTGAGCCCGACCAGGCCTACGGCCTGGTTGCGTATGGCCATGAGCGCGTTCATCCAGCCCGGCGTGCGGGTGACCAGCGTCAGGTAGGTCTCCATCGCATTCAAGTGGGGCCACAGGTCGTCAAACTGGTAACAGTCCGCAAAGTCGTTGTTTGGCAAGGCCTGGGCAATGCGGCTGCCAGTTGGCATGTCACAGAGTAGGGGTTTCATGGTCGTGTACCTCCGAGGCCGCGGCGGGCCAGTTGCAATAGATCCAGCAGTCCCGTGCCATCGTGCATAAGGCGGGCCATCTGGCTGCGCAGCATGAAGCCGCCCAGTTCCAGCAGCTTGTCCACCAGGCCGCTCTTCAGCGCTAGCACTAGCACGCCCAGGCTCAGGTCCACCATTTGGGTGGTGTTGGCAAATTGTTCGGATTCATCACGCAGCCAGTAAGCGATGACGCCATAAACATAGTCCGCCAGCAGCCCGGCGAGGCTGGGCTTGAAGCCGCAGGGAACGATTTCTTTGCTCGCTTCAGCCTGCTCCAGCATCTGGATGAAGGCCGCTTTCAGAAGAGGCTTGCCCGGCAATTGCTCGCCCAGCAGCAACATCGGTGCGCGCTCTATCAGTCCACGGGCCAGTGCCACAAACTCGCGGTCGGCCAGCAGGATCTCCAAGAGGCTGTCGATCAACAACTGCATGCGTTCGTGCAGTGAAAAATCCTTAAGCCCTGGTGTCTTGTCTGCCTGGGTCAATGCATCGCCCATGGCTTGTTCGAAGTAGGCGGTGATCAACTTTTCCTTGGTGGGAAAGTATTTGTAGATCGTGGCGTCCCCGATGTCGGCAGCGCGGGCGATCTGTTTCATCGTTGTGCCTTC
This sequence comes from uncultured Rhodoferax sp., assembly GCA_963513355.1. GTDB lineage: Bacteria > Pseudomonadota > Gammaproteobacteria > Burkholderiales > Burkholderiaceae_C > Allorhodoferax. Next base: position 39,883 of record CAUPQG010000016.1, read on the forward strand.
GAACCCGTGTTGAGTCATCAGGTCGACCGCCGTTTTGATGATCAGCCGGTGGCTCTTGGCTTGTTGGGCTTTGGTGGTGCGCATGGGTTTTCCTTAGAGGGCGCGGCGGGGGCTCACCATGACGCGTAGGCTGAGCGTGCATCTGCCCGTAGTGCCCAGTAGGTCCAGATACCGCCAGCAAGATCCGCCGCACCGAACAGCATGACCATGGGGCTGGCAAGACCCATGACAACGAACGCCGTGTAGGCCACAAACACCACGAACCGCGTGTACACCGATGCGACCAAAAAGGGTTTGAATTCGTGGCTGGCCGCGACCCACGCGTACACCCCGATCATGAACGCCACCAGCCCAACAACGCGGATCCAGACTTCGGACGTTGGTGGTATCTGAAGGATGGACAGCAGCAGGTTGGGCGCTGTTACAAGCAGGGCGCCTGCAAAGAACAAATAGACGGCGAACACTTTGGCGCTGACAGCAGATTTAGACATGGTTTTTTCTTTGGAGAGAACGGTTAAAAACTTGCGTAAGCCCAGGCTCGACCCAGCCAAGTGCACGCGGCCATGGCCAACAGGCCAATCCAGCCAGGGTGTTTGCCCCGTGTGCCCAAGAGCACCAGTGCGGAGGCGGCCAGCGCGCTAAGCGCAAACACGTTCACTGCAAAAGCAGCGACGTCTTCATTGGCAGCAGCCCATGCCAGGCGCAGCATCACGGCTCCTATGGCCCAGCCAAACACGGTCACGATGTGCCAACTGGCCCACAAAATCCGAACATGGCCTTCGCCCAGCAGCGTGCCGCCCTGTGTGGGCACCAGGCGACCAGGTTCGCGCAGTCGTCGAAAGATCAGAATTTCCCCCAGCACTGAATGCACCAGCCCAACGACCAAGGCAATGGCGGCTGTGGCAACAAAGTAGGCGTTCATCGGGATGTGATGGCACTAATTAATTGACTTAACTATACATTAAGCTTAATTTAAATCAAATTAAAGAATAGTGCTTTCACTAAAACGATAGATAGATATCGACCACCCGCAGCGAAACGGCTGTTTTCAGCCATGTGTTTTAAGGATTTTTGGCCTGTAGCCCCCCGATTTTTATGCCTGAGTAGCTATCAAAGACATAGCAACCAGAAGATCCGGGTAGCTGGTGTCGACCTATAGCGCGGCCAATGCCCGCGCGTAAGTGTCCAGGTAGGCGTTGAAGTCCTGCAGGTCGTTGTGCGCGGCGCCCGGTATGAGATACAGCGTGGCGTGTGGCGCCTTGGCCTTGAGTGCCTCGCTGTGGCGCGGTGCAATCAGTGGGTCTTGTGCGCCGTGGATCAGTAGCAGGGGGTTGCGGATCTGTGTGATCACACCGTCCGTGCGCAGGGGGTAGCGCAGCAACTGCTGAGGCACCCAGGGGTAATGCTCACCCGCCAGCGCAGCCATGCTGGTGTAGGGCGAGACCAACACCGTCAGGTCGGGTGGGCGCTGCGCGGCGCCCATTTCTGCCGATAGCCCTGCGGCCAGCCCCGAGCCCAGCGAGCGCCCGTAGACCACCACCTTGCGACCGCTGTACTGCGGTGCCACTGTGGCCCACGCAGCGTGGACATCGGCGCGCAGTTGGGCTTCGCTTTCAATTTGGCCCGTGCTCTTGCCGTAACCCCGATAGTCCAACATGAAGAGGTCGTAGTTGGCGCGGCGGTAGTACTCGGGGTTGACAAACCAGTTCTCCAGGCTGCCGCCGTTGCCGTGCAAAAAGAACACCACACCTTTGGGGTTGGGTAGCTTCAGGTGCAGGGCCGACAGCCGCGCGCCAGGCACTTCAATAGCCAGTTCGTGGATGTCGGGTGCGCTCGCCAGCCGGTGGTCGGCAGCCAATACAGTGGGCGCAAAGAGCAGCTTTTCCTGCTTGAACCAAAGCCAGGTCAAGGCAGCCAAGTACAGCACACAACACAGTGCGGCTATGCGAACTCCGATCAAAGTCAGTGCCATGCCAACCGGCACGCGAGGGGCAGGGGCCTCATCTGTGCTGGTAGCCTAGCTCGCCCAGACCACCGGCTTGCGCTGTGCCAGCCAGCCTTCATACTGGTTGGCATAGGCCTCTTCCACGCGCATGCGCTTGACTTTAAGCGTGGGGGTCACAAAACCGTTTTCGGGCGTCCACGCGGTGCTGATGGCTGCCAGGCAATCGAGCTTTTCATGTGGCTCCAGCTTGGCGTTGATCAAGGTGAGGTGCCGGGTGAGTGATTCAGTCAGGGTGGCCCGCGCCTCGGCGGACGCACACCGCGCCACCGCATCTTGTGACAGCATGACCAAAGCCAATGGCTGCGCCAAGTTGGCCCCGGTTACAGCGCAGGCCTCGATGTCAGGGTGCAGCACCAGCAGGTCTTCGATGGGCGCAGGTGCCACGTATTTGCCCTTGCTGGTTTTGAAGATGTCTTTGACCCGGCCAGTGATCGTCAAATTGCCTTGTCCGTCGATTTTGCCCTTGTCTCCCGTGCGCAACCATCCATCACTGGTCATGGCGTCGGCTGTGGCTGCGGCATCTTTGTAATAGCCCTGCATGAGCGCCTTGCTGCGCATTTGTATCTCGCCAGTAGCCGGGTCGATGCGGCTCTCAACCCCGTCATAGGGCAAGCCCACCGAGCCGGTCTCGCGGGAGCCTGGCAGCGTGGCGTGGGACACGCCGCAGTTCTCGGTCATGCCATACACCTCGATCAGGTCCAGGCCCAGCTTGCGGTACCACTGCAACACGTCGGCGGGCATGGGGGCTGCGCCGCCCGCAGCGATGCGGCACTGGTCCAGGCCCAAGCCCTTGAGGATTTTGCGCCGCACCAGGCCACCAATCAACGGAATGCCCAGCAAACGCTTGAGCTTTTCGGCTGGCATCTTGGCAAACACCCCTTGCTGGAATTTGACCCACAGGCGCGGCACCGAGAAGAACACGGTGGGGCGGGCGCGTTGCAGGTCCTGCACAAAAGTGTCCAGCGATTCCGCAAAAAAGATGTGGCCGCCAAAACGCAGCGCACCCTGTTCGATCAGCATGCGTTCAGCCACGTGGGCCAGTGGCAGGTAGGAGATGTAGCGCTCGTTGTCACCCATCTGCACGCGGCGGGTGGCCGAGCTCAGTGCCCAGGCAATGGCGCGGAAAGTCTGCACCACGCCCTTGGGTTTTCCGGTGGTGCCGGATGTGTAGATGATGGTACACAGCGCATCCATGGAGGGTGCTGGTGTGCCGGGCAGCGGCGCGTTGTGCGCAATCAAATCTGTCCACAGCAAGGACTTGAGCATGGGTGCCAGCGGCATGGTGATCAGCGGCATGTCGGCAGGTATGCCAGTCTGCAAGTTCTCCACTCCATCCATCTTGCCGACAAAGCAGGCACGCGCCTCACTGTGCGCCAGGATGTAGGCCAGGGCCTCGCCATTAAACGTGGGGTAGATAGGTACCGATACATAGCCCGCCATCAAAATGGCAAGGTCAGCCAGAATCCAGTGCGCACTGTTTTTGCCGATGATGGCCACGCGGCTGCCTTCAGGCCAACCCTGAGACTTGAGCCAACTGGCCATGCGCCGTGCCTGGTCAGCAGCCTGGGCCCAAGCGATGTCCTGCACCTGCCCTGCACCCATGGGCTGGGTCAGAAATACCTGGTCACCACGCTCGCGCTCCCAGCGGTACAGGCATTGCAGGGGCAGGTCGCTGGGCAAAACGTTCACGGGTTCGGTCATGGAGGATCCTGAAGAAGAAAGGCAAAAAATGTGAGCAGTGCAGGCCCATTCTGTGAGGCTCACCCGGCACAGGCAATGGTGTTGACCCTAGGTGACGTGGTCTGCGAATGCGGTGTTTCCCCCAATAGCAGCCGGGTCCGTCTGCCTGCGCAAACCCCCGGCTGCGTTTGCAGCGACAATCACCCCCCTTATTTCTCAAACTTGTTTTGCTTCAGGCTTACGTTTAGACACCATGTCCGCTACGACTACTTTCACGGTCCGCCCCGCAACCCTGCGCGATGCCAAGAGCATCACCGAACTGCACAACGCCAGTGTGTGCGAGGCTTTCAAATCCGCCACCCCCAATGCACCCGTTCCCGTCTCTGCATTGGAGAAACCACAGTCCTATTGGCGCGAAGCCATCGAATACGCAGAACCCCAGGTGCAAGTTGCCCTGGACGGTGACACCATCATTGGGTTTGTGGGGTTTGACCGCTCACGCGACAAGGGAACCCCCCAGACCATGGGTGAGATCTGGCACATCTATGTAGCTTCCAGCCATATTGGCCAAGGCGCTGGTTTGGCGCTGTGGGATGCAGCGCGTGAAGGCCTGATGGAAGAGGGCTGTACCCACGCCACGGTGTGGGTTGCCATTGCAAATGACCGCGCTCTGCGTTTCCACGAACTGGCTGGCTTCAAGCGCGAGCCCAGCAGCGCAAAGACCGTGCCCATTGGCACGGCGCGGGTTGAAGAGATTCGTTTGAAGCGGGCGCTGAGCTAAAACGGCAGCTGCCTATGCCACGCGGAAGTTGGCAATCTCATCCTGCAAGACATCTGCCTGTGCGGTAAGGGCGGCAGCGGCGGCATTGGTCTCTTCCACCAAAGCCGCATTCTGCTGGGTGTTTTTGTCAAGCTCTTGAATCGACTGGCCGACCGCGGATACACCGATCGCCTGTTCGCGGCACGCAGTCGCAATTTCACCCAAGAACTGGTTGATTTGACGGGCATTGGTCACAACCTCGGTCATCGTCAAGCCAGCGGCCTCAACTATCTTTGTGCCGCCCTCAACCTTCTCGACGCTGTCAGAAATCAGGCTTTTAATTTCGCGTGCGGCAGCAGCACTGCGCTGCGCCAGTGTGCGCACTTCGGACGCCACCACGGCAAAGCCACGCCCTGCCTCACCGGCACGGGCTGCTTCAACGGCCGCATTGAGCGCCAGAATGTTGGTCTGAAACGCAATACCGTCGATCACACCAATGATGTCGCCGATTTTGGAGGACGAGGTATGAATTTCCCGCATCGTAACGACCACCTCTTGGAACACGGTGCCCCCGCGTTCTGCCACGTGGGCGTTGTCCACAGCGAAGGTTGCTGCCATAGCAGCGTGCTGGGCGGTGCCCTGCACGGTAGAGCCAATTTCCTCCATGGCCGATGCCTGCACCTGCAGCGCAGATGCTGCGTCTTCAGTGCGGCTGCCAAGGTCCAGGCTGGCGGCTGAAATCTCACCGGCGGCGGCGTGTAGCGCCCTCGCCGAATGGCGCACTTTGCGTATCAATTCGTGCAGTGAGTTGTAGGCAATCCGCAAGTCCAGAATGACCTGGGCCGGCTCATCCGAGCCCAGTGGTTTGCGCGGCGGTGTGCGCAGATCACCCGTAGAGACCTCCTGCAAATGGCGGCTGATGAGCTGCAGGCCCCCACGGCTCACGACGAAGAAGGCATAAAAGGCATAACAGGCCAGCAGCAGGCTCAAGGTAATGATGGTGAGACCGCTGTAGAGTTTTGCGCGCAATGCACTGACACGGGCCTCCAGGTAAGTGCCCAGCAACTCCATCATGACGACTTGTTCATCCAGCATGCCCTTCACTGCTGTATCTCCCAACGCTAGAATTTCAGCTGCACTGGCTTTGTTGTCGGGGCTCTCCAGCATGAGATTGGCCTTATCGTGCAAGGTGTGGGCGGCATCCATCGCGGGTTTGAAATTGAGCTTTTGTGCGTGCTCTGGGTGCACACCTACGATCTTGCCAAGACCCGTCATGACTGCAGCATCCAAGTAATCACTCAGGCCCTCAGCCTCACCTATTTCGCGTCCCAAGGCCTTGGTCACCTCTCGCCCACTCACTAGATCCAAAGATAAATCACGCAAGCGCGCTGTTGTCTCAATGAGCAATGGCATACGACCCATGGAGGCGTCCATCAGGTAATAGGTGTCAATATCCGGGTCCAACACGAGGTTGGAGGTGTCCAAAACAACATCCAGCAACGAGATCGCCTTAGCAAAACTGGCTGCGTAAGATTTCATAACAGACCCAGCCGCTTTCCCAGGAGCCGACTTCGGCAGGGCCGTAACTGCCTCATTTAGCTCGTCTGCCTGTGTAGTGATTCCCAGCTCCGCACCATAGGCCTTTTGTGCCTGTAGCACCTTTTGCATTTGCTGCTCAAGCGCATTGCGGGCAGCGCCCATTTCAGCGGGCTCCTTGTCCAAGGTAGCCCACTGGGCCTGTAGCTCGCGTGCGCGTTGCAAATGTCCAAGCATGGGGGTGAGCTCTTTGGCATACGCCAACCCGACAAGCTCTTTGGAACTGAAATTAATCTGACTTTGCTGGGTTGTTACGAAGGCGTATCCCGCATAGAACAAGGGAATCAGGAACAGTGCAGTGATGATGAGCGCTTTAGACCGGAAGGAAACCCGGCGCATGAATTGCACCCCGGGTGCCCATATTCCATGTACGCTGAAGGCATTGCGCCCATCGTCGGGAGCCTCTGGAGCGGCAAGAAATGCCTTGAGTTGAGGGCTCATTTCAATACGATTGCTCATAGTCAGATTTCCCAACGTTTCGAATAAACTGATTTCACAGTCTAAAGCAAGAGCGGCATCTTCTTCGTAGTTAATTCACTACTGCGGCGCTTCGGGCTTCCATGGACATGGTGCCGCTGAAGTCTCAGAGCTTTCTTACCACCGCGCTGCCAATCGAATACCCCGCACCAAACGAGCAGATCACGCCCACCTCACCGGCCTTGAAATCGGCCTTATGGCGGTGGAAGGCAATGATGGAGCCGGCCGACGCGGTGTTGGCAAACTCGTCCAGGATGATGGGTGCTTCTTCGGGGCTCACGTCGCGGCCCAAAAGCTTGCGGGTGATGAACTGGTTCATGCTCAGGTTGGCCTGGTGCAGCCAGAAGCGACGCACATCGGTGGGGGTCATGCTGTGCGCTTCCAGGTGGCTGCTGATATGTTCGGCGGCCATGGGGCACACCTCTTTGAACACGCGGCGGCCTTCCTGGCGGAACAGCTGGTCGCGGTCTTCGGGGTCGCGGTCTTCGGCGCGCGACATGAAGCCCGCGTTGTTGCGGATAGCGTTGGAAAACGTGGTCTGCAGGCGTGTGCCCAGAATCTCGAATGCGCCTTCGGGTGCCAGATCCAGCCGTTCCACCAGAATGGCGGTGCACACATCCCCAAAGATGAAGTGGCAGTCGCGGTCCATCCATGCCAGGTGGGCGGAGGTGATTTCGGGGTTGACCACCAAGATGGCGCGGGCCGAGCCGGTACGCACGGCGTTGTATGCCATCTCCAGTGCGAACGTAGCGGAGGAGCAGGCCACATTCATGTCAAAGGCATACCCGTTGATGCCCAGCGCGGTCTGGATCTCCACGCCCATGGCAGGGTAGGCGCGTTGCATATTGGCGGCGGCGCAGTACACGCCATCCACATCAGCAGCAGTCTTGCCGGCGTTGGCGAGAGCGTCTTGCGCAGCCTTGACGGCAATCTCGGCCATCATGGAAATTTCGGTGTCGGGGCGGGCCTTGAACTCAGGGCGCATACGCCGTGGGTCCAGCACGCCAGACTTGTTCATCACATAGCGGCGCTTGATGCCGGAGGCTTTTTCGATGAACTCCACGTTGGAGTCGGTAAGGGCGGTGCGGGTGCCGGCGGCAATCTCGTCTGCGTATTTTTCGTTTTCGAGTGCTGCGTAGGCATTGAATGCTGCAACCAATTCTTCGTTGGTGATGACTTCGGGCGGCGTAAAGATGCCTGTGCTACTGATGGCGACGCGGTGCATAGTAAAAACTTTTGTAAGGGGGATTTGTATCGGCACATCCGATGCCGCGGTGATTATGCGCCGCCTTTCTCTATGAAACGGGCAGTCGCCACCGTTACAAGCCAAGGGGAAACCCGGGCGTGAATGGCGCTAAGCTCGCCCCATTTACGCGAAGGAGTTCCGCCATGACAGCATCAAAGTTTCGCGCCTGGGCCGCCACCAGCGCTGGCAGTCCCCTGGAGCGGCTGGATTATGACCCCGGCGAATTACATCCCGAAGAGGTGGAGATCGCGGTGGAATACTGCGGCGTCTGCCACTCCGACCTGGCCATGGTGGACAGTGAATGGTTCCCCGCCACCTATCCGCTGGTGCCCGGCCACGAGATCATTGGCACCATCACTGCCGTGGGCGCACAGGCCAAAGGCCGCTCGGTGGGCCAGCGCGTGGGCATTGGCTGGCACAGCAAGAGCTGCTGCCACTGCAACTTCTGCACGGGCGGTGAGCAAAACCTGTGCACCAAGCGCCAGCCCACGATTGTCGGTCGCCACGGTGGTTTTGCCGACAAGGTGCGCGCGCACTGGGGCTGGGCCCTACCAATCCCCGAGGGTGTGGACCCGGCCAGTGCCGGCCCGCTGATGTGCGGTGGCGGCACGGCCTTTTTGCCTTTTGTGATCCATGGCATCAAGCCCACCGACAAGGTGGGTGTGGTCGGTATTGGTGGCCTGGGCCATTTGGCGGTCAAGTTTGCCCACGCCTGGGGTTGTGAAGTCACGGCCTTCACCTCATCGCCCTCCAAGCGTGAAGAGGCCCTGCTGCTGGGCGCGCACAAGACAGTGAGCAGCGTGGACGTCAAAGAGCTCAAGGCGATTGCCGGCACGCTGGACTTTTTGCTGGTCACGGTCGGTGCCAGCCTGGAGTGGGATGCGCTGATCAATACATTGGCCCCCAAGGGCCGCCTGCACCTGGTGGGTGTGGTGACCGAGGCCATGAAGGTCAAGACCGGCGGCCTGCTGTCATGGCAGCGCAGCATCTCGGCATCGCCCACACCGTCGCCCGTGGTGCTGACCAAGATGATGGAGTTCTGCGCCCGACATGGCATTGCGCCGCAGGTGGAGCATTTCCCCATGAGCAAGATGAACGACGCGCTGGACCATCTGCGCTCGGGCAAGGCGCGGTACCGGGTGGTGCTGGATGCGGATTTCGCGTAGCGCTTTGTCTTAAAGCGACCCGTTGGCAATTTCGCGGGTGGCGCGCCACCCTAGAATTGCTTCCTCTGCCCACGGTGTTGCCACTATGCGTTCCCTATTCCTTTCACTGCTGATTCTGGTTGGTGTGGCCTGCGCCCACGCCGCCGAACCGCTCACCCACTTCAATGTCGTACTGCTGCAGCCCAGCGCGGTGATGGAAAAGCGGGTGGCCAATATTGACGCCATGGCGGACTACATCAAGGCAGTGCAAGCCGCATCCCGCGAAGCGGTAATCGCCAGCGGCGCCACGCAGGCCGTGGGTGGCTTCATCGTACTGGCCGTCAAGCCGGGGCAGAAGTCCAAAGTCTGGCTGGACTTTGACACCCTGATTGATCTGGAAATGCGCAAGCAGATCACCAACAGCGTGAAAACCATCCCGCCGTTCGACGTAACCGAAGGCCCCGTAGTATTTGCCCTGAAGGTGGCTACCTGGGACGCGAAAGAGTCCAAGCGCGTGGCGCCATCACCGGTCGAATGGAAGAAGGCCTCAGGCAAAGGCAAACCCGTTGAAGTCGGTCAGCTGGTTGAAAAAGTCTGGAATGATTGACCCATGCCCGCCACAGAACTTTTCGTGACCTCCATGGGCAACGTTGCCGGCAAGGAGCTGCTGGTGCCCACCGGCAAAGAGGGGCAGTATTACCCGCATGTGCAAGACTGGGTGACGGCCAAACTCAAGGCCAAAAGGCCGGTGAAGGACATCAGCACCTTGGTGCTGGTGAAGGGCATCAAACAGTGGGCGGTATTTGAAGAGAAAGCGGGTGGCAAGACCGTTCGCACGGTCTTCAAAATTACCTGAGCAACTAGGGCTTTTGTGCCTGTGCGTGCGCATGCCCGTTGCGCAGGCGCAGCAGGGTGAGCTGTAGCAGCCGTGCGTCGGCGCTGGCGCGGTGGCGCTGCACACCACGTTCGCGGGTGACCTCGGCTTTGACGGTATGCCATTGGTCGGCCTCATGCTCATCCAACAGCACGCGCAGGTTCTCCAGCTTGAACGCAGGGCTCATATCGGCCGCGTCGAACAGTGCGCCAATCCAGCTGTAGTCGTTGACCCAGCCGTCGGAATAGACGGTCTGTCCGGCCAGTTTCGCGTTGATGGTGCGGGCCACTTCAGGTACGGGCACACCGCGCGACAGAATCAGCGCACGCGATATATGGTGGGTGGCCTCAGCCTGTGCGTCCCAATGGGTCCAGTGGGCTTCAGGGCGCACCAGGGTACAAAAGGTGTGGCCATTGGGCAGTACAAAACCAATTTCTATGGGGTAACTGTTGCGGCCAAATCCAGAGGCCTCCACGTCCAGAACGGTGGGCACGGCAAGATCGTGGTGGGGCAGTTGCATGCAACTATTCTGCCCCCGGTATCACCTGCGACAATGGGTGTTTTCCCGCTCAAAATTTTCACCATGTCCAGTAGCCTGCTAGCCCTGATTGACGACATCGCCACTGTTCTCGATGACGTCGCCATATTGTCCAAAGTAGCCGCCAAAAAGACGGCCGGTGTGCTGGGTGATGACCTTGCGCTCAACGCCCAACAGGTGGCCGGTGTCAAGGCCGAACGGGAGTTGCCCGTGGTGTGGGCGGTATGCAAGGGCTCGCTGATCAACAAGTTGATTCTGGTGCCAGCAGCGCTGTTGATCAGCCTGTTCATTCCCTGGGCGGTCACGCCGCTGCTGATGATTGGCGGGGCCTACCTGTGCTTTGAGGGTTTCGAGAAGCTGGCGCACAAGTTCTTGCACAGCCGCGCCGAGGACGAGGCCCACGAGGCAGAATTATTGAAAGCCTTGACCGACCCCGCTGTGGATCTGGTGGAGTTTGAGCGCGACAAGATCAAGGGTGCGGTGCGCACCGATTTTGTGTTGTCCGCCGAGATCATCGCCATTACGCTGGGTACCGTGCAATCACTGGCGTGGACTACGCAACTGGCTGTGCTCAGCAGCATCGCGCTGCTGATGACCTTTGGTGTGTATGGCTTTGTAGCCGGAATCGTCAAGATGGATGACGTTGGTTTGTACCTGAGCAAGCTGCCTGGCAGCGGAGCCGCTCGCCGGTTGTTGCAGGCGTTTGGCCGTGGTTTGCTGCGGGCTGCTCCCGTGTTGATGAAGGTGCTCGCTGTAGTGGGCACGGCGGCCATGTTCTTGGTGGGCGGCGGCATTCTGGTGCACGGCATAGGGCCCTTGCACCACGCTGTGGATGCGGTGCTTGCCCAACTGGGTACCGGTGGCGGTGCCCTGGCGGGCCTGACCGGTGCGCTGTTGCCCATTGGGGTGGAGGCGCTCACGGGTGTTGTGGCAGGAGCCCTTGTGTTCGTGGTCGTAAGCGGTGTCACCCGCCTGCGGCAAAAGCTGCGTTAGGCGAGCGGGTCTATGCGCCTGCGCAGGATGGGGGGCCGGGAGTTGATTTCTACCACCACGGCTTGACCATCCGGCAGGGATACGGCCAACACGTCCTGGCCATCCAGGTTGAGCTGGTAGACCGTGGCTGCTCCCACCGCGCGCGAATCATCCAGCCGAGCTTTTTCCAGCAACAAGGCCAACTCCCCATGGGGTGCCGAACGCCACGTCAGGCGGTTCATGCCGAATGGGCCTGCTGTTCGCGCAGCCGCGCCGTGAAGGCGCCCACGGTCAGTGGGCGCGCATAGTAGTAGCCCTGAACCTGGCTGCAGCCCAAAGTGGATAACAAGTCCGCCTGCTCCTTGTTTTCCACGCCTTCGGCGACCACGGACAGGCTCAAGCTGCGTGCCATGGCGATGATCGCCCCGGCAATGGCTGCATCGTCCGGGTTGGTGTGGATGTCATTGATGAAGCTGCGATCGATCTTGAGCTCGTCAATCGGAAAGCGCCGCAGGTAGGACAGGCTGGAGTAACCGGTTCCAAAATCGTCCAGCGACAACGACAGCCCCAGGTTTTTGAGGGCGCGCAGGCTGGCCAGGGTGCTGTCTACATCGTGCATGACCATGCTCTCGGTCAGCTCCACAATAAACTGGCTGGGTTCCGCGCCGGTGCTGGCAAACACTGCGGCAATGCGGTCGGTCAGGTCTTCCTGGCGGAATTGGCGGGCCGACATATTGATGGAGATACGCAGGGGCGTCACGCTTTGCTGGCGCCAGAGCACCTGCTGTTTGCAGGCTTCGGTCAGCACCCATTCGCCCAGTGGCAGGATCAGGCCGGTTTCTTCAGCCAGTCGGATGAACTCTATGGGGTGTATGAGGCCAATCTGTGGATGTTGCCAACGCACCAGCGCCTCGGCACCCACCACGGTCTGGGTGGCCAGGTCAATCTTGGGCTGGTAATGCAGCACAAACTCACCGCGCTCCAGGCCACGGCGCATGGCGCCTTCCATGTCGAGGCGGCTGATGGCGGTGGACCCCATTTCAGGTACAAACTGGCGCACGCTGTTGCGCCCATGTTCTTTCACGCGGTACATGGCCATGTCGGCATACCGCAGCAATATTTCGCCATGGTCACCGTCACGGGGGTACAGCGAAACACCAATGCTGGCGGTTACAAAGATATCGCGCCCCGCCACTTCGGCCGGGCGTGACAGGGTGGACAGGATCTTCTCGGCAATCTGGTCCACATCGTCCGGTTGTGGCAGGTCGGTGAGGATGATGACGAACTCGTCACCTCCCAGCCGGGCCACGGTATCGGTCTCGCGCACGCAGGCCATCAAACGGTTCGCAACTTCTTTCAACAAAGCGTCACCAGCGCTATGGCCCGATGCATCGTTGATGAGCTTGAAGTGGTCCAGGTCCAGCAACATCACACCCAGCACATGGCCATTGCGTTTGGCCCAGGCAATGGCCTGTTCAATACGGTCATTCAGCAGGTTGCGGTTGGCCAGGCCGGTTAGGCTATCGTGGTTGGCTTGGTATTCCAGGGCGTGCTGGTAGCGCACGCGTTCGCTGATGTCGTTGATGACGCTGACGAAATGGGTGGTTACGCCACCGGCCAGATCGTGCACCGGTGCAATGTGCAGTTCGTTCCAGAACAGCGATCCGTCCTTACGGTAGTTGCGAAGCGTGGCCGACCCTTCGCGCTTTTCGCGCAATGCCGAACGAATGTGCTCCAGGTCGGGTTGGGCCAGATCGTCCCGAACCAGAAACCGCCCCTCCAGGCCGATGACCTCCTCAGCGCTGTAGCCGGTAATGCGCTCGAACGCCGGGTTGACATAGACGATGGAGTGGTCGTCTTCGTCACTGCGGGTGATCATGATGCCGTTGCTGCTGGAGGCCAGAGCCTTTTCGTGCAGATGCCGGGTTTGCGCGTAGTCGGCCCGACGCAATTTGCGATCGCTGACATCTTCCTTGAAGATGATCAGGTGTGTGACTTGGCCCTTGGCATCGCGCAGTGCGGAGGCTACCTGCCGCTGCCAATAGGTGCTTCCGTCTTTGCGGGTGCTTTGGACATCGCCTTTCCAGGTGTCGCCCACGTGCGCAGATGACAACAGGCTGCGGTAGACGGCATCGGTGGATTCATCCAGATGCCAGGGGTAGGGCATGGCGCCGATGACATCGGTCGGGGAGAATCCCGACATGGCCAGGAAGCCGGGGTTGCAGTATTGCACCTGCCCGTTTGAGGCCATCACCAGAATGCCGAACGGGCTCTGCTCGATCGCCTGTGCCAACAGCGCGCCGCTGCTGCTGGATTGCAGCCATTGCTGGAGGCGGCTCAACTCGGAATCCAACGATGGCGTTGTGTCAGGGGGCATTGCCAGTTCACTTTTTGTCTGCGGCGGGCGAAGCGCCCTGCGGCAGGATTTTAGACCTCTGAAGGCTGGACCGCTACTGTACAGTGGTGGCAACGCCCACGTTAGGCGGTTTGTGCTCTCCCCAGTGACGGATGTTTGCGAAATAAATGGCTGTAGCCCCGGTAAATAAAAGCTCTATTGCTCCAAAATCTGTAGCAATTGGCATGGTTTTGGCAGCGCTGGGAGCTGTTGCGTTCAGTGGAAAAGCCATTATTGTCAAACTGGCCTATCGCCACGGAGTGGATGCGGTGACGCTGATCATGCTGCGCATGGTGTTTGCGTTGCCCTTCTTTATGGTCATGGCTTGGTGGGGCAGCCGCAAGTCTTCTACCCATACACCGGTGGTGTTGACGCGCAAAGACTGGCTGGGCGTGGTCTGGCTGGGCGTGACCGGTTACTACCTGGCCAGTTTCCTGGATTTCGCGGGGTTGCAGTACATCACTGCCTCGCTGGAGCGGCTGATCCTGTACCTCAACCCCACCCTGGTCTTGCTGCTGGGATGGTTTTTCGCCGGTCGGCGCATCGGCCGGGCCCAGGCGCTGGGCATGGCCATCAGTTATGGGGGCGTGATGTTGGTGTTCGGCCACGAGGTGAAGTTGCAGGGCGCCGATGTGGCCCTGGGCGCCGTGCTCGTTTTTCTGAGCGCCATCAGTTATGCGATTTACCTGTTTTACAGCGGTGAGATGGTGCAGCGTTTGGGGTCTTTGCGGCTGGTGGGGCTGGCGACTTCGGTTGCCTGCGTGCTGTGCATAGCCCAGTTTGTCGTGCTGCGCCCGCTGGATGCGCTGTGGACTGTGGCACCACAGGTGGTCTGGCTGTCGGTGCTCAATGCGACACTGTGTACCGTGGTGCCGGTCATGCTGGTGATGATGGCCATCGAACGCATGGGATCGGGCCTTGCCGCCCAGGTGGGCATGGTGGGCCCCATGTCGACGATGCTGATGGGGGTGCTGTTGCTGGATGAGCCCTTCACCGGCTGGCTGGTCGCCGGCACGGTGCTGGTCATCGCCGGCGTGGCGGTGTGCAGCCGGGCCCGCGCCTGAGATGCTGTTTGATGATCGCAACGCAATTTTCTATACTTGTTGCAGTTTTTGATAGGGAGTTTTCATGTCTGACCTAGCCGCCTTTTTTGAAACCGCAAGGCTGCCCATCATGTCCGAGGTGGCCCACTCCTTGGTGCGCACGTTGAACGACCCTGATGCCGGCGCAGCGCAAATTGAGGCCATCATCTCAAAAGACCCCGCGCTCACTGCCAACCTGTTGCGCATGGCGAACAGCGCCCAGTTTGGACTTAGCCGCCAGGTGCTGTCGCTGAACCATGCCATCACCATGCTGGGCATGTCACGCATCCGTTCGCTGGCGTTGTCGACCAGCATCAGCACGTCATTCCCTACAGTCCCGGGCATGGATCGCAAGGCCTTCTGGACCTTCAGCATGGCCTGCGCCGGTTATGCACAGTGGCTGGCCGGTGGTGCGGGGTTGGACCCCCAGCAGGCCTGGCTGGCCGGCATGATGTTGCGATTGGGCGAGTTGTTGATTGGCCAGCGTTCACCCGAAAGCCTGGCCGAGATTGCTGCGGAGACTTCGCGCGCCCCCGAGCGCTGGGAGCGCGAACAGGAGTTGCTGGGGTTTGACGAAGTGCAGGTGACTGCCGTGTTGGCCCGCCATTGGAAGTTCCCCGAAGCCATCGTGAGTGGTCTGCAAAGTGCCAGCGCGCCCATGACTGCCGAGACCTTTGACAAGTTGTCCGGCGTGGTGCATCTGGCTGCATTGCTGGCAGATGACCCCAACCCGACGCCCGACCTCGTCAGCGATCTGCCGCTGCCGCTCATCCAGGCCCTTGAGCTGGACCGCCACTGGATGGTGGCCCGTTTCCCGCGCGCCGACTCCTTCGTGGATGTGACCAGCCTCTAGAACAGTTGGGTCAGGTGGACCGAGTCTTCGGTTTTCTCCATCTGCACGGCCTGTGGTCCATTGTGCGCCAGGCGCAACATGCGCGTGTTGCCGGGCAAAACGTCGGCGACAAATCCGCGCAGGCCGCGCTTCTTGGCGTGTTCCACCATGCGGGCTTGTAACGCGGTCCCCAGGCCGCAGCCTTGCCAGTCTGGATGCACCATAAAAGCGGTGTCTGCCAGATTGGTTGTGGGATTGATGAAGTAACACGACTGTCCTACGAGGATGGACTCTTCTCGCATGCCGGCCGTGGCCACAAAGGCGACTTCGTTTTCGTAGTTCACGTTGCACAGGCGCTGCACCTCGGCATTGGACAACCCGCGCACATGGCGGAAAAAACGGGTGTAGACATCGGCTTCACTCAGGTGGTGGAACAGGTCGCGTATGCCTGGGGCATCGCTGGACAAAGCGGGGCGCAGCATCACCGTGCGGCCGTCTTTCAGAGTGACCGTGATTTCTTCCTCCACAGGGTAGGCACGCAGGTTTTGCAGGGTCTGGTCGGCACTCAGGTAGCCCATGGCCTGCGCTTGTGCAAACAGCGCGGGGCGGAACTGCGGATGTGCCAGCTCAATCAATGCCATAGCCCGCTCACGGATCGATTTGCCAAACAGGTAGGCAATACCGTATTCGGTGACCACGTAGTGCACGTCGGTCCGGGCAATCGTGGCCGATTCGCCTTGCAGCAGAGAAGGGCGAATGCGCGATTCGGTGCCGTCTTCGGTGGTCGATGTCATGCACACGATGGGTTTTCCGCCCGGTGAGCGCGATGCGCCTTGCAGGAACTCAGCCTGGCTGCCGATGCCGCTGTAAAACTCGCCACCAAACTGGTCGATGCAGACCTGTCCGGTCAGGTCTATGGCGTAGGCCTGGGCAATGGCCACCATTTTGTGTTGGGCAGCAATGGTGGCCAGGTTGCATACGGCGTCCATAGGCTCGAACGAGAACAACGGGTTGCCATCAATCAGGTCGTAAAGCTCACGCGAGCCCAGCGCCAGGCTGGCGACGATCTTGAACGGTTTGCTGGTCTTGCGGGCGCCGGTCAGGTTGCCATTTTGAAGAAGGGGGATGACTGCGTCTGAGATGAGGTCCGAGTGCACCCCCAGGTCCTTGCGGTCGGTCAGGTATTGCAGTGCTTCGTGGGCCACTTGGCCCAGGCCAATTTGCAGGGTTGAGCCGTCATCAATGATCCCGGCGATATAGCGTGCAATGCGCTGCACATCCTCGGTTTGCACCGGCGCGCGCTGGAACTCGGCCACCGGTGTATTGACCTGAACCAGATGGTGGATGCGGCTGATGTGCAGGGTGGAGTCACCCATGGAGCGGGGCATTGCCGGATTGACTTCTGCAATCACCAAGCGGGCCCGTGCCAAGGCCGCGGGGATGATGTCCACAGACACACCCAGGCTGACATAGCCAAAAGCATCGGGCGTGGAGACCTGTACTAAGGCCACATCCACGGGAATACGGCCCAAAGCCATCATCTCGGGTACGCGCGCCACCGACATCGGCACGTAGTCCACCAAACCCTGTTTGATGGCAGCGCGCATGTCATTGCCCACGAAAAAACTGCGGTGCCGGAATTTCGTGGTGCTGTGACCATCGGCGTCGTGGTCGAATGCCTTGACGGTGAAGAAGTGCAGCAGTTCCACGTCGGCGGGTGGATTGCGCATGTTTTCCAGCGCTTGTATCAGCGCGCGGGGTGCAGCGCAGCCGGTGCCTACAAAGACGTGATCGCCGTTACGCACATGGCCCAACGCCAACTCGGCAGTGGTGACTTGGCTCTTGAACGGCTTGAGTGAAGGGTGCAATGAGTATTGACGTGCCATGGCTGCGTATCATCAACCCTAACGCTAGGATTCGGCAATATTGTTTTAGGGAGCATCTCCATGGATTTAGGAATTGCAGGGAAGTGGGCACTGGTTTGCGGCGCCAGCAAAGGGCTGGGCCTGGGCTGTGCCCAGGCGCTGGTGCAAGAGGGCGTCAATGTGTTGATTGTGGCCCGTGGTGCCGAGCAGTTGGCAGCTTCTGCTTCAGATTTGATAGCAAACTATGCAGGTAGTACTGGGGCTAGCGTGCTGTTTTCTGCGCAAGACATTACCACGGAAGCGGGCCGGGAGGCGGTATTCGCCATGCGCCCTGACTTCGACATCGTGGTCACCAATGCTGGCGGACCGCCGCCCGGTGATTTTCGCGACTGGGACCGCGATGCCTGGATCAAGGCCGTGGATGCCAACATGTTGACACCCATTGAATTGATCAAGGCTACGGTGGATGGCATGGCGCAGCGCGGCTTTGGTCGCATCGTCAACATCACGTCCAGTTCGGTGAAGGCACCAATCGATGTGCTGGGTCTTTCCAATGGAGCGCGCAGCGGCTTGACGGGGTTTGTGGCAGGCGTAGCGCGCAGTGGTCTGGCTGCCAAGGGCGTGACCATCAATAACCTGTTGCCAGGTGTGTTTGACACAGACCGCATCAAGTCCATGCTGGCGGCCAACTCCAAAAAGACCGGCCAATCCGTGGAGGCTTTGGCCGATGCACGGCGCCAGGGCATACCCGCCCGCCGCTTTGGAACGCCCCAGGAGTTTGGCGCCATCTGCGCTTTTTTATGCAGCCAGCAAGCGGGGTACATCAATGGCCAGAATGTGCTGGCCGACGGCGGAGCCTACCCCGGGACCTATTAGGTTCCCGATCCGCCCTGTCTTAGGAGCCTGGAACCTGGTCAGTGGGGTATTTCCAGAAGTCGCGCAGCAAGTAGTTCATCGGCAGGTTGAGCGACGTATTCTTGGGAGGAATGGGCTTGGTAAACCAGCGGTCATAGATGGTATTTGCTTCCCGTGACACGATCAGGCGCTTCATCTCGTTGTCCAGCACGGCCTTGAAGTCGGGATCGTTCTTGGGCAGCATGATGGCCAAGGGCTCGATGGTCAAAAACTTGCCGATCACCTTGAGCTTTTCCGGTTGCGCGCGGCTTGCGATCAGACCGTAGAGCAGCACGTCATCCATCACAAAGGCATCCGACTCGTTTTTCTCCACCATTTCAACAGCGCGGGCATGATCCGGGGCTTCCTGCAGGGTCAGGCGCAGCACACGCTCCCGGTTAACGCGCTCAACTGCCTTGACTGGCGTCGTACCCTTGGTTGACACGACGCGTTTGCCTTCCATACCAACGATGTCAGTAGCCGTCTCGTCCGACCTCACCATGTAGCGGGCACCGGTGATGTAGTGGGGAACGGTAAATGCCACCTTGTTGCGTCGCTCGGCGTTGTTGGTGGTGGAGCCGCACTCCATGTCTACCTTACCTTCTTCCACCAGGGCGATTCGGTTGCTGGGGGTGACCATGAGGTACTCGATGGTCAGCGTCTTCAGGTCGAGCTTTTTCTTGACGGCATCGGCCAGCTTCAGGCAAAGGTCCACCGCATAACCTACGGGGCGCTTATCAGCATCCAGGTACGAAAAAGGCACCGAAGACTCCCGATGCCCCAGCACGATTTTCCCGGTTGCACGGATGCGGTCCAGTGTTGGTCCTGCCGTCGCGGCGGATGCCAGGGTCAGCAGCACGGCACCGAGCACCATGCGGCGCCCAAATTTTGAGAAGGGGGTGTATGTGGGCATGGTGGTCTCTTATGGATGGTTGTTCAGGGGCTCGATGCTGCGCATTTCAAATCCTCTGCGCTGCAGTATCCGGGTGATATCGAAAACCGTCAAATTCCATTCGGGCATGGGTCGATGTCCTGCATGTATTTCCCGCCGCAGACCGCTTCAGGAATGGCTAATGATGGCGCATTTCTCAAAACTGTGCCACTGGCACCGGCGTACGGGCTCAGGAAGTGTGGATAAACGCAAACAACGTGCCAGAGACACGGCCCGCTCAGGAAATGGTCACGCGTGCTACGCTAATTGCGCCGCGAAGACAGCACAATGCCCGCCACAATCAGCACAAATGCCAACGCGTGGAACAGTTGGGGCGACTCACCCAAAAAGGCGGCCGACAACAGGGCCGTGAATAGCGGCGTTAGGTTGATAAAGAAGCCCGCAGCCGCCGGACCCGCTCGCGCCACTCCGCCGCCCCAGGCGGCATAGGCGATGACGGCTGGCCCAGCCGCAATAAACAGCAAGGCCGCCACCAGTGGCCAACCCCATTGCAAGCGGGCATCGGTAATGGACCATTCCGCCCCGGCAAAGAGCAAGGACCAGCCGAGTCCAAAGACGACCTGCCCCATCAAAAACGTCGCCCAATGTGCGCGCAAAGGCGCCGACTCTGGGGTGGGGTGGGCCAGCATCCAGCTGTAATAAGCCCAGCCCATGCTGGCCAGCAGCACGTACAGGTCGCCCGCGACCAGGTGCAAGCCCAACAACAGCTCCCACTGTCCCCGGCACAGGACCAATACGACGCCGCCAATCGACAAGGCCGCACCCATGATCTGGCGCCCCGATACCGGCGTGCCAAAGAAGAAACGCCCGATCAGCAGCATCCATACCGGGGTGCCTGCGCCCACCAGGGTCACATTGATGGGTGTTGAGGTATTGAGGGCTAGGTACAGCAGGGCGTTGTAGCCGCTGGTGCTGAGCAAGGCCAGAAACACAAAGCGCCGCCATTGCGGCCACAGCAGGCTGTCGCGCCGCAACACACTCCCGGCCAATGGCAGTAGCAGCACAAAGGCAAACACCCAGCGCAGCAAATTCAGCGTCATCGGTGATATCAAGGGGCTGACGACCCGCCCGACCACGGCATTACCCGCCCACAACAGGGGAGGGATGGTCAGCAGCAGGGCTGCGGTAGGCGTCAGGCGTTGGGTCATAGGGTGGACTGTACTAGGCCGGGCCCGCAAGATTGCTTGCACATTGCTTTCAGTAGCCGGGCCCGGGTGCGTAAGCCAGAGGTGCAGGAGCAGCAAGCATTTGATTTTCGTGGCACCATGCCAGCCACAGCGCCTGTGGGCGCATCTATTCAATACAGGAGACAGCACCGTGAGCCAAGCCCAGTCCCGAGCCATTCAGATCGACCAACACGGAGGCCCCGAGCAACTCAAGCTGGTACAGGTCAGCGTGGGCGAACCAGGCTCAGGCGAGATACGCATACGCCATAAGGCGGTGGGGCTGAACTTTATCGATGTGTACCAGCGCAGCGGGTTGTACCCCATGACCATGCCCCTGCAACTGGGCATGGAAGCCGCGGGTGTCGTGGAAGCGGTGGGAGAGGGCGTGACCCATTTGCAGGTGGGTGACCGTGCTGCCTACGCCAGCCAGCCACCTGGCGCCTATTGCGACTTGCGGGTCATGCCCGCCAAATGTGTGTGCAAGCTTCCGGATGCTATTGCGTTCGATACCGGTGCGGCCATGATGCTCAAGGGACTGACGGCACAGTACCTGTTGAAGAAGACCCTTCCCCAAGGTGGACTGAATCCGGGAGACTTTGTGCTGTTCCATGCGGCCGCGGGTGGCGTTGGCTTGATCGCCTGCCAGTGGGCCAAGGCCATGGGTTTGCGCCTGATTGGAACCGCGGGTTCCCAGGAGAAATGTGCTATAGCCCTCGCCAATGGGGCGGAGTTTGCTATCAATTATGCAGCAGAAGACTTTGCGGCTCGGGTCAAGGAGATCACCGGTGGCAAAGGCGTCAAGGTGGTCTACGACTCGGTGGGCAAGGATACCTGGGACAAGTCCTTGGATTGTCTGGCACCGTTTGGCCTGATGGCCAGCTTTGGCAATGCCTCTGGCCCGGTGGCTCCCATGGCGCCGGGCATACTGGGCCCCAAAGGCTCGCTGTACCTGACGCGCCAGACGCTGTTCACCCACATTGCCACGCGCGAGAGCACCCAGGCCATGGCCGATGATCTGTTCGCCGTGGTAACCAGCGGCCAGGTCAAGATCCATATTGCCCAGCGGTTTGCGCTGGAGGATGTGCAACAGGCCCATCGTGCGCTGGAGGCGCGGCAGACCACTGGTTGCACCATATTGACGTTGTAAAAAGGGGTTGTGGGAGGGCGAAGGGTAAAATTCCCCCTCTATGACGAATACTCCTGCATTTTCCATGCGGGCTGGCGCAATCATTGCAGCCAGCCTTTTTTTTGCTCCCGTGGCCTGGGCTCAAACTGCAAACCCACAAACAGTTAGCGCGCAAAAGGTGTCTGACTCCCGCAAATGGTCCGTTTACTGGGGGTGGAACCGCTCCAACTATTCCAACTCCGACATCCATTTTTGGGGTTCCGACCACGACTTTACGTTGAAGAGTGTTGCAGCCGATGACCTGCAGACCGACTCAACTTTGGCCAATACATTTGCCATTTTTCTGCGCCCCAGCGAGATCACCATCCCCCAGACCAATTTGCGCGTGGCCTACCAGTGGAATAGCGACACTGCAATTGCGCTGAACCTGGACCACATGAAGTACGTGGTTGCGCAGGGCCAGACCGTGCCGATCAGCGGGCAGATTCTGGGTGTGCAGCAGTCGGGCAACCAGGTGATTGCTGACAACTGGTTGAACTATGAACATACCGACGGACTGAACATCATCAGTCTGGAGATCGAGAAACAGCGCCCCGTGGACTGGTTTGGTGACAGCCGCACCGCCCGCGTGTTTGCGCTGGCCGGCGTGGGTGTTTTGCTGCCCAAGACGAATGTCACGCTGCACATGGTCAACCAGAAGCGCAACGACCAGTTTCATGTGTCTGGCTACAGCCTAGGCGTGGGCGCAGGCCTGGAGAAGGACTTCTGGCAAAACTTCTTTGTCCGAGGCGCCTACAAGTTCGGCTACGTCAATATGCCTGATGTGTTGACCAGCTCGCGCGGCGACAAGGCTTCGCAGAGCTTCACGTACAACGAGTTCCTGATCGCCGCCGGCTGGCGGTTTTAACTCTTTCTGACCCGAAGTAGCTCGTCCAGTATCAGGCAAACCGCGCCAATGCTGATGGCGCTATCGGCCACATTGAATGCTGGAAAGTGGCCGCCGTGGAACACCGGCGCCATCCACGACCAGTGGAAGTCCAGGAAGTCGATCACGTAGCCGTGCACCATGCGGTCGATCACATTGCCAATGGCACCACCCAGGATACAGGCCATGGCAAAGCTGAACAGCTTCTGGGTGGGGTGGGCCTTCAGCATCCAGATGATCACGCCAGCAGCCACCAGGCCCAGCGCGGTGAAGAACCAGCGTTGCCAGCCCGACTCGTTAGCCAGGAAGGAAAATGCTGCGCCGGGGTTGTGCGCGCGCACGATGTTGAAGAAGCTGGTGACATAGGTGCTGTCCCCCAACTGGTAATAGCCCACGATCAGCACCTTGGTGAACTGGTCCGCCAAGATGATGATGAAGGCCAGGCCCAGCCACTGCAGCAGACTGGCGCCGGTCGATTTGCTTCCGAAAGTGGAGCGTGCCATTAAGCCTCCTGTTGAATCAGGTTGATCGAGGTGTTCATGCGAACCTGCGGGCTTCGCCCGCGCCAAACAGGTTACTGGTGCAACGACCGCACAGAGTGGGGTGTGCGGCATCGGTGCCTACATCGTCCCGGTAGTGCCAGCAGCGCTCACACTTAACTGCTTTTGAGGCGCTAACCCCGGCAGATAGATCACTTCCAGCTACTAAATGCATAGCAGATGTGATGAAGACGAATTTCAGGTCATCCCCCAGACTGGACAGCAGGGCGTGGTCATCGGGGTTCACCGTGAGCGCCACATTCGCCTGCAAGGACGAGCCGACTTGGCCTTCGGCGCGCAAGGTCTCGATGTCCTTGTTGACCGTCTCACGGATCTCGCGGATGCGGCCCCACTTGGCCAGCAACGCGTTATCGGGTTCGGCAAACTGTACATAACCATCCAGGAAGATGGACAGCTTGGTTGCCTCAGGGGTTTTGCCTTCGGTGCCCAGCACTGCCCATGCTTCTTCAGCGGTGAAGCTCAGGAAGGGCGCCATCCAGCGCAGCATGGCCTGGGTGATCTGCCATAGCGCGGTTTGTGCCGAGCGGCGAGCCTGGCTGTTGGCGGCGGTCGTGTACAGCCGGTCTTTCAGGATGTCGAGGTAGAAGGCACCCAGGTCTTCGCTGCAATAGATCTGCAACTTGGAGACCACGGGGTGGAACTCGTAGACCTTGTAGTGGGCCAGGATGTCGGCCTGCAACTGCGCAGCGCGGGATAGCGCGTAGCGGTCGATCTCCAGCATCTGCTCCAGCGGAACGGTGTCCTTCGAGGGGTCAAAGTCGGAGACATTGGCCAGCAGGAACTTCAAGGTGTTGCGCACGCGCCGGTACGTGTCCACTACGCGGGCCAGGATCTTGTCGTCGATGTTCAGGTCGCCCGAGTAATCGGTCGATGCCACCCACAGGCGAGCGATTTCGGCACCCAGCTTGCTGGTCACCGTTTGCGGGTCCACGGTATTGCCCAGCGACTTGCTCATCTTGCGGCCCTGGCCGTCGGTTGCAAAGCCGTGGGTCAACAGGCCGCGATACGGTGCGCGGTCGTACAACGCACAACCCAACAGCAGCGAGCTGTGGAACCAGCCGCGGTGCTGGTCGTGGCCTTCCAGGTACAGGTCGGCCTCGGGGCCTTGGTCGTGGAAGGGGGGGCGTGCGTAGGCATCCTTGTGGCTGCCGCGCAGCACGTGCTGGAAAGTGCTGCCAGAGTCAAACCACACCTCCAGGATGTCGGTGCTCTTGGTGTAGTGGGGTGCGTCGCCAGCGCCCAGGATGTCCTCGACGGTGACTCGGCTCCAGGCCTCGATGCCGCCTTTTTCGACGATGTCCGCCGCCTGGTCCAGGATGGCCATGGTATTGGGGTGCAGCTCGCCCGAATCCTTGTGCAGGAAGAACGGCACGGGCACACCCCAGCTACGCTGGCGGCTGATGCACCAGTCCGGCCGGTTGGCGATCATGTCTCGCAAACGGCTTTTGCCGTTCTCGGGGTAGAACTGGGTTTGTTCGATGGCATCCAGCGCCAACTGGCGCAGCGTCTTGGGTGCCTTGTCCTGCGTGAACACACCAGGGCCTTCGTCCATGCGGATGAACCATTGGGCAGCTGCGCGGTAGATCACCGGTGTCTTGTGGCGCCAGCAGTGCGGGTAGCTATGCGTGATGCCCACAGTGGCCATTAGGCGGCCGGCCGCCTTGAGCGCGTCCAGGATGACGGGCACGGCTTTCCAGATGTGCAGGCCACCAAACAACGGGAAGTCGGCGGCATAGGTGCCATTGCCTTGCACGGGGTTCAGGATGTCGTCGTACTTCAGACCGTTGGCTACACAGCTGTTGAAGTCATCCACACCATAGGCTGGGGACGAGTGCACGATGCCGGTGCCGTCGCCATCACTCACGTAGTCGGCCAAGTAGACGGGCGACAGGCGGCGGTAGCCCGCATCCACGTCATACAGCGGGTGGCGGAAGGCCAGGCCACCAAGCTTTTCGCCCTTGGTGGTGGCCAGTACGGTGCCGGTCAGGCCAAAACGCTCCAGGCACTTGTCCACCAGGCTTTCGGCCAGCACCAGGCAGCCCTTGTCGGTCTGCACCAGTGCGTAGCTGAGTTCGGGGTGTGCGTTGAGCGCCTGGTTGGCGGGGATGGTCCAGGCGGTGGTGGTCCAGATCACGGCAAAGGCGGTTTGGCCAGCGGGTAATGCGGCCAGGCCAAAGGCGGCGGCCAGCTTGCCGGCGTCGTTGGTTTCAAAGGCCACGTCCAGCGTGTCGCTCTTCTTGTCCGCGTATTCGATCTCGAACTCGGCCAGGGATGAGCCGCAGTCAAAACACCAGTACACGGGTTTGAGGCCACGGTAGACAAAACCACGTTCGATGACACGCTTGAATGCACGGATCTGGCCAGCCTCATTCGCGGGGTCCATGGTGCGGTAAGGGCGCTCCCAGTCACCCAGCACGCCCAGGCGCTTGAAGTCTTCGCGCTGCTGGTCGATCTGCTCGGTGGCGTAAGCGCGGCTCTTGGCCTGCATGTCGTCACGGCTGAGGTTGCGGCCGTGCAGTTTTTCGATGGCGTTTTCGATGGGCAGGCCGTGGCAGTCCCAGCCGGGGATGTATTGCGCGTCAAAGCCGGCGAGCTGCTTGCTTTTGACGATCATGTCCTTAAGAACCTTGTTCAGTGCGTGGCCGATGTGCAGCTTGCCGTTGGCATAGGGTGGGCCGTCATGCAGCACAAACAGCGGTGCACCGACGCGGGCGTCGCGCAGGCGCTTGTACAGGCCTTCCTCGTTCCAGGTTTTTACCCAGGCTGGCTCGCGCTTGGGCAGGTCGCCGCGCATGGGGAAAGGGGTATCAGGCAGGTTCAGGGTGCCGCGGTAGTCGACGGGGGTGGGGGTTGTGGAGTCAGTCATGGTGGCGTGCTCAATCTGGAAAATCGTGTGGGGCCTTGCCGTTGTCGCACAACGTATTGGAGGCAAAGTCGAATGTCTCTCGGTAGGGAGAGATGACGCGGGGCTAGGTGCGTCGCTGACCGGCTGGTCGGCCCGGTCAAATTCGGGCTGCGAACCAGGCCCGTGCGTCGTCGCAGTCCTGGTTAATACCCTTGGTCAGGGCGTCCAGGCTGTCGTATTTCAGCTCGTCGTGTAGTTTGTGCAGCAGTTCCACACGGATGATTTTACCGTAGGCCCCCTCGGGGCCCAGCGGGGCGGGCCAATCCAGGCAGTGGGTCTCCAGCAGTACGCGTCCGCCGTTCACATCGTTCGGGTCCAGCGAGGGCCGTACACCCAGGTTGGCCACGCCCTGGACCGGTTTGTCAGCCAGTCCATGGACCAGCACGGCAAAGATGCCGGCGGCGGCTGGTTTCCAGTGCGCAAATCGCAGGTTCAGCGTTTTGAATCCGAGTGTGCGTCCGAGCTTTCTGCCATGCACTACGTGGCCGGAGATGCAGTAAGGCCGGCCCAACAGGCGGGCTGCAGCAGCCATATCGCCACGGCCCAAGGCTTCACGCACCGCTGAGCTGGAGACCCGCAAACCATGCACTTCGTACGAATTCATGCGCGCCACGTCAAAGCCCTGGGCGTCACCCGCCGCATCCAGAAACGCGTAGTCGCCCGCGCGCTGGGCCCCAAAACGGAAGTCATCGCCCACCAGCACATACCGTGCGCCCAGACCTTGTACCAGCACCGTGTCAACAAAGGTCTGCGGTGATTGAGCTGCGAGCCTGGCGTCAAAGGGCAGCACGATCGTCTGGTCCACGCCGCAGGAGGCCAGATCGTCCAGTTTGTCGCGCAAGGTGCCCACGCGTGCCGGGGCCAGTTCTGGCTTCTTAAATTTGGCGGCAAAAAAATCACGCGGGTGGGGCTCGAAGGTCAGCACGCAGCTGGGCACGCCGCGTTGCTGTGCCTCGCCACGCAGAAGCGCCAGCATGGCTTGGTGCCCGCGGTGTACTCCGTCGAAGTTACCGATCGTCAGCGCACAGGCCGGTGCCACACCCGGATGGTTGAAACCGCGGAAAACCTTCATGAATTTGTTATCTTTTTGATAGCAGGCGGCGCTAGGGCTTCTAGCACCTGAAGCCAATTTGTCACAGAATGAGGGTATATTGTGACGTAGCAGCGCGCCAGCCCGAAATGGCGCAGGGCTGCAGAGATGTGCATTTCCGGTGTGTGGTTGTTTTGACCGTTGCAGGAGGCGTGTTTTGAAAGTCTTGAAATTGTCGGCCCAGGGGTTGCCGCAGTCGTGGATATCGCTGGAACAGGCGGTCATTCACTACGCGTCGGGCGAGGTGCGCTGGGAGTCCGGCGGTGAAGTGGCCGTGTTCCACGGTGGCTACAACGCAATCACGGGCCTGCAATCCATCATCCGCGTCAACAGCATCATCGGTACGCGTGGCGTGCCCAACATCAATCCCTTCAATCTGCGCCCCGGGCTGACCAATGGCAAGTTGTTTGACCGCGACCGCAATGTGTGTGCCTACTGCGGCCAGCGTTTCCACGAACACGACCTGACCCGCGAGCACATCATCCCCTTTGCCCAAAAAGGCGTGGATACCTGGATGAATGTGGTCACAGCCTGCAGACCCTGCAACCACCGCAAGAGCCACCGTACCCCTGAGCAGGCGCGCATGCCGCTGCTGTACGCCCCATATGTGCCCAGCCTTTGGGAGGATTTCATCCTTCGCAACCGTCGCATTTTGGCGGACCAGATGGAGTTCCTGATTGCGCATGTTCCCAAGTCTTCGCGGTTGCTGATCTGATACCGCAGGCCCTATTGGGCCGGTAGTTACAACTCGTTACCTCTTTTGCAGGCCATTCGCTGCTGAAACGCTGCGGATGCGCTTCCCGCGGTTCGACTCTAAAGAGAAATGAACCACAATCCTTGGCTAGAACCTCTCTTCCGTTGTACAGCCCGCATGCGCGGGCTCCACTTTTGATATTCGTCAGATCGCATCGTGAACCGCGAGCAACCCACTTCAACCGCCAAACGACCAAGTCCACAGCCGCCCACGCCGGCGGTGCGCTTGGCACGTATGCTGATTGCACAAACGCTTGCCTATTTCGCCGAGCATGAAACCAAGAACCTGAACCTGGTGCGCAACCGCCTGATGGAACTGGTGGACGACAAGCCCAGTTTGGGGCAGGGGCAAAACCTGCGTTCTGCCTATTTGTTGCTGGGCAAATACGCCCAGCAGTTCAACCGCGGTTTCCAGCAGACGCTGGCTGACTGCCTGAGCGAGGAGCTGATCAGCATCGTTCCCCAAATGGCCCAGCCAGGCCGCCCGCAGGCTGCCCAGGACGCACTCGATGGCATGAGCCTGAGCCTGCTGGATGTGGGCGAGGTGGAGCGTGTGTTGATGCTGGACCGGATTGCGCAGCGCTTTGCAACCCGTTATGACGCGGTGCTGGAGCCATTGACACAAAGGTTGAGCGTGCTGTTTGGGCATGACAAGACCTCCATCCACGACAACCCCTTCCAGCCCATGGTGTTGCTCAAGGCCTTTGCCAGTGCTTGGGACAAATGTGAGCTGGACCCGCAGGCCAGCGAGGACCTGGTGCAGTCGCTGGATCCCAATTTCTGGCTGGACCTGACGCCGCTGTACACCGAGCTCAACGACACCTTGGTCCGCGCAGGTGTGCCGGCCTCGCGTGCGATGCGCATCAAACACGGAAACAGCGGCCATGCCCCATTGGCGTCGCGCACGGGCAGCATGCCGCTCAACTCCCAGCCTGCACCCTTGGGTGGGCCGGAGTCTTCGCGTGCGCCATTTGCATCCCAGGATGGCGGCGCGCCCCGCTCGGCCTGGTCTTCTCTGGATTCTGCGGGGCGTACCGTGGCAGCGCATGCCCGGCAGTTTTTGCAGCGCTTGGGGTTTTCCGCTCAAGCCAATGCCGCAGGCGCAGCGCAACATGCCGGTAGCCCAAGCGGCAGCGCATCAGCATTTGCAGATACGGACGGTGGAGCCCAAACCCGGCCCCAGTTTGCCGCAGCAAGCCCCGCCCTTATGGGCTATCTGGGCGACCTGCAAGCCGGAGCAAGGGCCCGCGCCGCTGCGTCCAATCACCAGCGGTATGACGCCCAAGACCTGGCGGAGCACAACGTGCTGCGCCAAATGCGCGACCGTGACGAGATCCGTCACGCGCCCGAGCTGGACCGTGGCACGGTGGACGCATTGGCCGAGGTCTTTGACTATGTGTTTGCCGACCAGGCCATTCCGATCCAGATGAAATTTATCATCGGCCGCCTGCAGATACCCGTCCTCAAGGCGGCCATGATCGACCGCGACTTCTTCCTGTCTGACCAGCACCCTGCGCGGCGCCTGGTCGACACACTGGCTGGTGCCTCGGTGGCCTGGGCGCCCGAGAAAGGCGAAGAAGATCCGCTCTACCTGCGCATCGAGCACACGGTGCAGCGCGTGCTGACCGAGTTTGAGAACGACCTCGCGTTATTTGTTGACCTGCTGCGCGAGTTCACCGAGTTTTTGTTTGAGTCGGAGCAGCAGGCCCAGGTTCGTGTGGAGCCAGTGGCCGAGCTGGAGCGTACGGGCGAGTCCTGGGAGCAGGCGCTGGAGCATGCGGACGAGCTGATCCATGAGCGCATACAGGCCCTGTCGGCCGAACAGGCGGTGGCCCCGTTCCTGTTGCCATTCCTGACCAACCAATGGCGCGAAGTCATGGCCAGGGCCTGGATGGACGAGGCCACGCGCGAGCAGAACTACGCGCAGGCCACCAAGACCATGGAGCAGTTGATCTGGTCCATCCAGCCCAAGACGTCTGCAGAAGAGCGACGCGAACTGGTCGCCATACTGCCTGACATGGTGCGCCAACTCAATGCGGGACTCGACACCATCGAGTGGAATGGCAAGCCCCGCGCCACCTTCACCCGCCGGCTGATCACCACCCATACCCTGGCCATTCGCCTCACGCAGTCCATGCCGCTGGATACCGGATCTGCCGCTTTGGAAGACCGTGAAGGCCAGGTTGCCATGCAGCAGCTGGATGAGCGCCGCGCCGCACGCCAGTTCAGCGCGCAGGACAACTTCGATGCACAGGCCCAGTCGTTCAAGCGCGGCATGTGGTTCGACGTTTCCATTGAGCAGGGCACCCACATTCGCTGCCGCCTGAGCTGGGTCAGCCCCATGCGCACCCGCTTGCTGTTCACCAATCGTGATGGCTATGACGCCTTTGTGCGCTCGGAGCGTGAGGTCTCGGCCATGCTGCGCAACGGCCGCCTGCGGGTGCTGGACAACGAGGCCATTGTGGGCCGCGCGCTGGACAAGATCATGGTCGGCGCGGACATGCAGCTGGCGGCTTAGGTTGCTGCATTTGCTACTAAATGTGTAGCAAAGTAGTCATATTTCTCGGGGGCTGCTGGCCGATTTTATTTGAATGGTCTAGCCAGGTCGCAGCACCTTGGTCACCGGGTTGGTGCGCAGCCTGAATGCATCCGGCATTCCTGATCCCAGCAGTGGACGCAGGTAGAGCCTGAAGGCATCCGTCACATCCGTGCCATTGGGCGTGATGAAGTGGTCTTCCATGACCCGGGTTTTGCCGGCCACCGCATCCAGTGGCAGCAGTTCGTAGTCCACGGAATAGAAGCCGGTGCGCTTGATGGCCACCGAGCCATCGCGGTCGCCCCACATCGCAAACTGCACGGCCTTCTCGCCGACCTCGCGCGCTTCACGTTGGTCCACATCGGATACACAGCCGATGAACGAGCGCTGCAGGTAACCCAGCGTGTCACCGCGCACGCGCTTGATACCCAGCTTGCTCTTGATCTCTTCACACAGCAGATCGGCCAGCGCGCCACTGCCCGACAGCTGAACATTGCCATGGGCATCGTGCTCCAGGTCTTTGGCCAGCTGTGCGGCGATGGATTTGCCGGATGCGTCGTGTATGCCCTCTGACACGGCCACCACGCAGCGGCCCAGCCGGTCATAGGTGGCCTTTACGTCGGCCAAAAATTGCGCCAGGTCGAAGGTCCGCTCCGGCATGTAGATAAGGTGTGGACCATCGTCCGGAAACTTCTTGCCCAGCGCCGAGGCCGCGGTCAAGAATCCGGCGTGCCGCCCCATCACCACGGCCACATACACACCCGGTAGTGCGGCATTGTCCAGGTTGGCTCCAGCAAATGCTTGGGCCACAAAACGGGCGGCCGACGGAAAGCCTGGCGTGTGGTCGTTGCCCACCAAATCGTTGTCAATCGTTTTGGGGATGTGGATGCAGCGCAGTGCATAGTGGGCCTTGCGTGCCTCTTCGCTGACGATGCGCACGGTATCACTGGAATCATTGCCGCCGATATAAAAGAAGTGTTCGATCTCGTGGGCCTGCAGCACCTTGAAGATTTCGTGGCAATAGGCTGCGTCGGGCTTGTCGCGGGTGGAGCCCAGTGCGCTGGATGGGGTGTTGGCCACCATCTCCAGGTTGTGGCTGGTCTCTTGTGTCAGGTGTACAAAATCTTCGTTGATGATGCCGCGCACCCCGTGGCGTGCGCCATACACATGCGCGATGTTATGAAAGCGCCGGGCCTCCAGGGCCACGCCCACCAGGGATTGGTTGATGACAGCGGTGGGGCCGCCGCCTTGTGCGACCAAAATTTTTCCAGATGTCATGGTGCGGGTGTCCTAGTGGTTCGCCAAAAACTATCGTAGCAAAGTACGGGCTTGTGTGGGCCGTGTTACCGGGGTGTTTGCAACAGTTGCACCATCTCAGGTATTTCCATTTGGCTGGCCAGGCGCAGTGCGGTCATGCCCTCGTTGTTGACCAAAGCGGGGTCGGCCCCCCTGTCCAAGAGTATTCGCACGACATTTGGTTGCCGGTAGGTCACGGCAAGTATCAAAGCGGTGTTGCCTTTGTCGTCGCGGGTATTGATGGCGACTCCCTGGTCCAGCAACTTTTGCACGGTCTCGACCTGTCCGCCGCGCGCGGCCTGCAGGAGTTGTGCAGCGGCCGTGTCTACCACCATGGCCTGCCTGCTGCGCGATATGTCCGCCATTACGGGTGCCGCAGCCACCGCAGCGGGGGCTGCAGCTAGCTTCGCGGGGGCAGTGGCAGCTGGCGTGGCGGGTGCACGCATTTGAGCTGTCGCGGCACGTACGGCGGATTCCGCACGGGCTTCGTTCGTGGTCTCGCGTACGGCGGTGTCTGCGCTGGCGATCTGTTCTGCAGCCGTGTGCGTTTGTTTTGCCGTGTGTGGCGCGGCCTCCGTTGGTACGGCTGAGTACACACGCGGTGGTGCCGCTTTGGCAAGAGCCGGCGCTGCGTTCTGCGCGGGCGGCGCGGATAGTGCAGGTGGTGCCGTTGGCGACGTGGGCGCAGGTGTGGCGCTGGGCGAGGGCGCACCCAGAGCGATCTCGCGGTCCTGGGGCTCGCCTCGGTCGATCTGCACGTACAGTAGCCCAGCCAGACCGACCACAGCCAGACTGGCTACCAAAGAGAGTGTCCATCGGGGCTGGTTGGCTGCCGTTCGGGTGGGGGCAGAGTCCTCTGCACGTTTGGTCTCAGACGCCTGGTCGCGCAGCATTTGGGCGTGTGCGCGCGCGGCATGGCGCACGCGCTCGGAAGGCCGGCGCGGGTCCTGCGCTGCCGCTTCGGCGTAGCGCTCCAGTAACTCGTCACGCGGCTCGGTCATGCAAACTCCTGCAGCAGTTCTTTCAGGCGGCTGCGTGCATAACGCAGCCGGCTTTTGGCGGTCTCAAAACTGACTCCGGTGGTCTTGGCAATATCCTGCACATCCATGCCCGCTTCGGCCTGCAGCATGAAGGCCTCGCGCTGGGCAAACGGCAGTTGTTCGATCGCGTCGAGCAGGGCCTGTGCCTGCTCCTTGGTTTCCAGGCGCTTGAGTGGCCCGAAGCCCGAGTTGGCGGCCAAAGCCTGCACCAGCGCCACACTGTCGTGCTCGTCATCGCCATCGTCATCCAGGCTGACATGTTGTTTGGTTGTACGAAAATAATCCACCACACGGTTATGGGCCAGCGTGAACAACCAGGTTTTGAACTTGGCAGTAGGCTGGTAGTTGGGCGCTTGGCGGGCCAGTGCAAACCAGACATCCTGCAACACATCATCCGCCACAGCCTGCACCCGCACACTGCGCAACACATAACGCCACACGCCCATTTCATGCCGCGCGTACAGCAGGTTGAAGGCCTGCAGGTTTCCGGCGGCGTAACGCAGCATCAACGACTCATCGGTGTCGGTGGTGGGATCTATAACGCTGACCATGGCCCCCATTATGGGCCGCGGCTAGTCATCAATATCGGCGTGCAGGTGGATCGGGTACGTAAGAAAAACTGTCCGAATTGGGAAACGGGTTGGGCACACGGCTGGGGCGCTCGATGATCACGCCGGAGGCGACCAGGTTCTCGCGGCTGTCGTAACGAATGGTGATGATCTCGTTGGGCTGTGACTGCAGGCGCTCAAAGCTGGTTTGCGACACATAGGAGTCTTCGCGCTGGCCGTGCCCCGTCCCCAGTTTGGCGGCCAAGCGGTTGCGGTCGGCCATGGCTTCTGCGGGGGCTGCGCTGGAGAGTTCAGCCGAGCCCATGCTTTTTTGCAGCGCGGGTGAGGCTGCAGCTGGTGGAGGAGGGGGCAATGCGCTGTCCCGGCGCGACTCGTTGAGCTCGCGCTCCTGGCGGTAGGGCGGGGGTGCGGGCGCGGCAATGGGTTGTGGCACACGCTCCTTGAAAAGCGCAACACCAATCACCCCCACCTGGCTGGGCCTGCCGGTTCGCTCAGCATAGGAGTCCTGGGAGGCGGCAAACTCAAAGGCTGCTACCTCAGAATTGCTCTTGCGCCAGCCGGTGATTTGGTAGTTGGCATAGGGACTGAATACATAACCGGTCTGGCTCCAACTGGCGGTTGCACCGTTCAACACATTGACGCCGTCCACCGACGTGACGGCCATCACCCGTTCGCCCAAGCGGTTGCGCACGGCGATGGCATAGCGCGCACCGGGCGCGCCTGCCACCCAGTATTCGCCCCTGCTGTGGTAGACGGGTAGCGTGGCGCCGGTGTTGCGGTCTATGACGGTGACTTCGGCCAGGCGGCCAACGGCCTGTGCTTGTAGGCCGCTGCAAACCAGCACAACGGCCATGCCCAGGCGGCTCAGATTCGTATACATGTCGACTCCAAAGTTTGGTTGAGGAGTGGACTGAAACGAACCAAGCTGAGCAATGGGGTTAAGTTTTTAGAAATTTTTCTGAAAGGCAGCCGAGGGATGCCGTCTGCCACTGCATTCGGTGCGTTGTCATACAGACGCCAGGCGCTGGCTGCGTAGCATGGGCCGCTTGTATCTCCACCATAAAGGCCACCATGGAACTATCTGTCGATAACCCGCAAATACTGATCCTTGCTGGACTGGCCCTGTTACTGCTGGTCGCACTGCTGGCGCGCTATGTTGGCAACCGCAAGAATCCCCGCACACCGCGCAGCCGGTTCGGTGAAGACCACAGTCAGGCCATCACCGAGATGGGCAACCGTACACGACAGGAAGCGCAACGCAAAGAGCGTGAACGGCTCGCCGAAACTTCGCCGAACTTGGGGCTCTGAAAACGCACGTACCAGCACTCACCCAGCACTTCAGCCAGCGCCGGTCAGCCGATGGCCCAACTGATCCGCATCTCAAAGATATCAACTTTTTTGTGCTCTGCAAACAAAAAAGCCCTCCGTTCGGAGGGCTCTCGTTGCAGTCCAATCTCGCTGTATCAGGCAAAAACGCCAGCCGTATCCTGCATGCGAGCTGACACCTCACCCAGGTGGTGCAAGCTGTCTCCAAAGGTCATTTCCAGTTGCGTGAGCTTTTTGAAATAGTGGCTGACGATGTATTCGTCTGTCACGCCAATACCACCGTGCAGTTGCACCGATTGCGCTGCAATGAAGCGCATGCTCTGGCCCAGTTGGTACTTGGCGCGTGCCATGGCGGCGCGGCGCTCAGGTGCTGGCGCATTGAGCTTGAGACTGGCGTAATAGCTCATGGAGCGGGCCAGCTCCAGTTGCATCTTCATGTCGGCCGCGCGGTGGCGCAGTGCCTGGAAGCTGCTGATGGCCACGCCGAACTGTTTGCGCGTGTTCAGGTATTCGGCGGTGATGGCCATGGTCTTATCCATGACGCCCACAGCCTCGGCACAGCTGGCGGCAATGCCGATGTCCACGGCATGCTCAAGCGCGGTCAAGCCGTCCTGGGTGATCAGCGTGGCGGGGGCGTTCTTCAATACCAGTTCGGCGGCGCGGCTGCCGTCCTGTGTGCCATAGCCGCGGGTGGTCACGCCAGCGGATTGGCGCTCGACCAGGAAGAGGGCCAACTGGCTGTTGATCTTGGCCGGCACGATGAAGGCATCGGCCTGGTCACCCACAGGTACTATGCTTTTTGTAGCATTCAAGACATATCCACCGGGGGCTTGCGTTGCTTTTGCTTCACAAGCATCCAGCTTGTAGCGGGCTGCACGCTCCTGGTAGGCCAGTACCACCAAAGCTTCACCGCTGGCTATTTTGGGAAGCCAAGCGGCTTTGGTGGCGGCATCGGCATAACCGGCCAGCACGCCACCGGCGATCAGGGATTGGGCCAGAGGTTCAAGCACGATACCGCGGCCCAGCTCTTCCATCACCACCATGCCTTCGACCGGGCCCATGCCCAGTCCGCCATCGTCTTCTGGCACGTACAGGCCCGTCAGGCCCAGCTCGGCCAGTTCGTTCCACGCGGCGCGGTCAAAGCCACCGGCCTTTTCAGTGGCACGGCGGCGCTCGAAGGTGTAACCCTTGTCCACCCATTTGCGTACGGCATCGCCGAGTTGTACCTGGTCGTCAGAAAAATCGAAATCCATAACTTTCTCCTGCATTCATCACTATGGAGCCCCCTATGAGAGGGGGCTTGGGGGAGCTCACATTGACGCGCATCGCGCGGACCGTTCTACAGCGCTAGCTGAGGACGGTTTGCGCGACGATATTGCGTTGCACTTCATTGCTGCCGCCATAAATGGTGGTCTTGCGCATATTGAAGAAGGTTGAGGCCAGCGGCGCATTGGCCACCGCACCGCCGGGAAAGTCGCCTTGCCAGCCGGCCTCCATGGCCTCACGGATCAGGGGCAGCGAGAAGGGGCCGGCGGCCAGCATCATCAGCTCGCTGTAGCGTTGCTGGATCTCGCTGCCGCGAATTTTGAGCAGACCGGCGATATCCAGCGAGTTCTTGCCGGATTTCTCGGCTGCCAGCACCCGCAGCACCAGCATTTCCAGTGCGACCACGTCCACTTCCATTTTGGCAACTTCATCGCGGAAGCGTGTGTCTTCCCACACGCCTTCGCGTTTGGCAATGCGTTTGAGGCGCTCCAGCTCACGCTTGGCGCGGTTCACATCGGCAATATTGGTGCGTTCATGGCTGAGCAGGTGTTTGGCATACGTCCAGCCCTTGTTCTCTTCGCCAATCAGGTTTTCGGCGGGCACTTCGACATTGTCGAAGAAGACCTCGTTCACCTCCTGGCATCCATCCAGCAGGGTGATGGGGCGCACGGTAACGCCTGGCGACTTCATGTCGATCAGCAAGAAGGAGATGCCGGTTTGCGGCTTGCCCTCGGTGCTGGTGCGCACCAGGCAGAAGATCCACTCGCCATACTGGCCCAAGGTCGTCCAGGTCTTCTGTCCGTTCACAAGGTATTTGTTGCCTTGGCGCTCGGCGCGGGTCTTGACCGAGGCCAAGTCCGAGCCGGAGCCCGGTTCGCTGTAGCCCTGGCTCCACCACACTTCACCGCTGGCGATGCCGGGCAGGAAGCGCTTTTGTTGCTCGGCGTTGCCAAAGGCCATGATGACCGGGGCCACCATCACGGGGCCAAAGGGCACCACGCGTGGTGCACCCGCCAGCGCACACTCTTCTTCAAATAGGTGCTTTTGGACCGCGTTCCATCCGGGACCGCCAAATTCTTTGGGCCAGGCGTGACCCAACCATCCTTTTTTGCCCAGGATCTTGGCCCAGCGCTGCATATCGTCGCGGGTCAGCTCCAGTGCGTTGTGCACCTTGTGGGCGATGTCAGAGGGCAGATTGGCCCCCACCCAGGCGCGAATGTCTTCGCGGAATTGCTGTTCTTCAGGGGTAAATGCCAGATCCATCAAAACTCTCCAAAAAGGTGTGTGCCCCCACGCTCTGCCGCTGCGCGGGTCGCTGCCCCCCCGAGGGGGCTAACTCGCCTTGGGGCTGCCCGACGGCGAGTTGTACCCAGTTTTTAGCACGGTCGTTCGATTTGTTCTGTCAAGGTTGTGACAGAGGTTGGAGAGCCCCCCCTGGGCATTGGTTACCGGTAGAACGCTTCCACCGTACCTTTGAGCTTGATCATCACCGGGTGTCCCTTGCGGTCCACGGTTTTGCCAGCGGGTACCTTGACCCAGCTTTCGCTGATGCAGTACTCGGCCACATCATTACGTTCCTTGCCGTTCAGTCGGATGCCGATGTCGTGTTCAAACACGGCGGCGTTGAAATGCGGACTGCGCGCGTCGGTAGACAAGTGGTCGGGCAGGGCGGGGCGAGTGGTGGCTTCGGTCATGGTTATCGTCTTCTGTGAAGTAAGGGGTGGATCAATCGGTCTGTTCCGGTGGGGCAATGCCCAGTTCGGCACACAGTTTTTGTACGGTCTGGCGCAGGCTGGCCACTTCGGCTTCCAGGCGGTCTATGCGTTCAGCGCTATTGCCGCCGTGGGTACTGTCTGTGGACCGGCCGGAAGTGGACGCGGAGGAAATATCTACTGGGCCGCAGAGCAAGTGGGCCCAGCGTTGCTCACGTGCACCGCTGGCTCGGGGAAGTTTGACAACCAGAGGGCCGCCTTTTTCTGCTGAGCGGTCCTGCAATTCTTCTAAAAAACCTTCCACCGACGAAATATCGGCAAAGCGGTACCAGCGTTCGGCGTTCAGGCGCAGTTCACCGGCGGTTTGCGGACCGCGCAACATCAGCAGGCCCAGCACCACGGCGGACTGCTCGGGTACACCCACACCGCGCTGGAAGTTGTGTTCAAAGCGGGCCACGCGGCTACCACTGCTGGTGCGGACAAGGTTCATCGGTAGCAGGTTGTCAAGCGCAGTGGCGATTTCGGCCTCTGTGAGTTCCATCACCGGGTCGCGGCTACTTTTCTGGTTGCAACCCAGCATCAAGGTGTTCAGTGACAGTGGGTAGCTGTCGGGAACGGTGCGCGCCTTTTCCATCAGCGTGGCCAGCACACGGGCCTCGATGGGCGTCAGTGTGATGGGCGCGGGTGGTGCGGCTTGCGTGTCGGGGTTGGGGATCATGGGGCGGTTCAGTCTATTCGGGTGCGATTGCAGTTGCGGGGGCAATTATCGGTGTGTTGTGGGGCTGGACCAGGCGGCGATAATTGCCCCCACATGAAGAACATCGTAATTTTGATTTCCGGCGGTGGCTCCAACATGGCGGCCATCGTCAAGGCGGCGCAGCGAGAATCCTGGGCAGACCGCCTGGGCGCCAGGGTGGCTGCCGTCATCAGCAACAAGGCCGATGCCAAAGGCCTGGTGTTTGCGAAGGAGCAGGGTATTGACACCGCCGTGCTGGACCACAAGGCGTTCACGTCGCGTGAGGCGTTTGATGCTGAACTGGCGGCGTTGATCGATCGTTACGACCAGCCGCAGGCGCCGGTGTTGGTGGTGCTGGCGGGCTTCATGCGCATATTGACGCCCGGGTTTGTGGAGCGCTATGTCGGGCGCTTTGTCAATATTCATCCATCCCTGTTGCCGGCCTTCACCGGGCTGCACACCCACCAGCGCGCCATTGATGCGGGCTGCAAGTTTGCTGGTGTTACCGTACACCAGGTCACCAGCGTGCTCGATGAGGGCCAGATTCTGGCCCAGGCCGTGGTGCCCGTACTACCCACGGATACGGCAGATACCCTGGCGGCCCGTGTACTGACCCAGGAGCATGTGATCTATCCCAGGGCTATTGCTAAATTGCTACAAGAGTTATAGCGAACAATGTATATTTCTCGGGGGCTAGAGGCAGATTCTCTTTAAGCAACGCCCGCTAGGAAAAGTCGGTCTGCCTTGCAATGGTGGCTTGGACCAACCTCCACTGGGCTTCCAAATCGGTCATGCCGTGCGCGAGTGCTGCCCGATCGCCCTGTTTGGCGGCGTCTTCCAGGCTGCGTGCACTGTGTCCCAGGGCAATGGCACCACTCATGCGGCTCGCTCCGGCAATTTTGTGCGCCAAGGCAGCGACGGCGCCCAGATTCTGCGCAGAAAGGGCCTGGGCCAACTCTGCCAGGTTGGCGTGTGTGCTGGCTACAAAAGTCTGCAGCACACTGGCGATCAATTCCGGCGCGTTGCCGAACATAGCGCCCAGCACGCTGGCGTCGAACACAGGGCAATCGGAGCCTGCGGCTGTCGGGGGGCGGCTTTCAGGTGGGATCACGGGCTGGGTGCGATGGGCAAGGGTTTCGGCGGAGCGCCGTTGGGCGGGCGAATGAGACCACTGCTCAGTTTAGCGTCAGGTGCGGCTGGTGGCATTGGGGAAATCAACGCCATAATCGCGGTCTGCACAGAAAAGCAGCAACCCGTAAGCCCATGAACCCAGATATACCTTATTTGCTGGTCGTTGAGGACGAGCCTACACAGCGCCAGATTCTGACCGAGTACCTCTCGCGCCAGGGCCTGCGTGTGGCCGCGGTACCTGATGGACGCCTGATGCGGGAAGCGCTGGTGGCGGAGATGCCCCAACTGCTGCTGTTGGACGTAGGCCTGCCCGGTGAAGACGGATTTGCGTTGGCCCGTTGGCTGCGGGAACGCCATCCCGCGTTGGGCATCATCATGGTCACGGGGGCGTCGGATTCGGTGGACCGCATTGTGGGCCTCGAAACCGGGGCGGATGATTACGTTACCAAACCCTACGATCCGCGCGAGCTGTTGGCCCGCATCAAAAGTGTGCTGCGCAGAACCCAGGCATTGGCGGCGCACCGGGCGGCACCGATCGCCAATAACACCGAAGTGCAGCCGATTCCGTTGGGGCGTTGCAGCTTTGACCGGAGCCGTCGCGTGCTGTTGACGCCGGACGGTTTGCACGAACAGTTGACGGCGACCGAGTACGACTTGCTGGACCTGTTCTGCCAGCACCCCAATCGCCCGTTGACACGTGAATGGCTGTTGGAGACCACCAGCCAGCGGGACTATGACGGTAGCGACCGCAGCATCGACCTGCGGGTCACCCGGTTGCGACGCAAGATCGAACTTGATGCTGACAAGCCGCAAACCCTGCGCACCGTGCGCGGTGTGGGTTATATGCTGGTCTTGGACAAGGCCTGAAACTGCGACTGGTTGGACGCCGGTGTGGCGCGCAGCAGAGGGTGCATGGTGACATTGGCCCTGGGGTCCACCCGTGAGCGGCGGTCACCCGAATCAGCCGCCCGCCAGACCTCACCGAACATGTCCACAATTTCCACGCGTGTGAAATACTGCGCGATTTCTACGCACTCCGACAGGATGTTGGAGGCAAACACGTGGTCGCCTCCGCCTACGGGAACGACATAAAAAGCGTTGTTCATGTTCTTGAGCTTTGCAGAAAAGTTCGGTTACTCGTCTTGTCCGACCCAGGTTGGCGCGCAGGCTGCATGCCACCGTTGATCGGATGCTGGAAGTATGCAGAACCCACGTATCGCCCACGTGTCATGCAGGCGGGACTTTGTATCGTTTGTATCGCCGTTCAGGCGACCAAAGCGCGCACCGTTTTCAACAGCAGTTCGCGGGTGAAAGGCTTGGACATGCTGGCATCGGCCAAGGCTACGGCGCTGTCAGCACCAGCGTCTCCATCCGAGTAGCTGGCCAGCAGAATGAACCGGACGCCATCGAGTGCCCGATTGGAGCGAACGGCGCTCAGCAAAGCGTAGCCGTTCATGAGGGGCATGCGCACATCCGAAATGATCAGGTCAGGTGCCGACACCAACACCTGCTCCAGTGCGGCCTGGCCGTCAGGTGCGGTGCTGACGTCAAAGCCCTCCAAGGTGAGCAGCGTAGCAATCAGTTGGCGGATGCTGGGTTCGTCATCAACGATCAAGACGCGGATCATGTCAGTACTGCGATGCGCGACACGCTCAGGTTGTCAGGCCTGGCCTGCGCCTGATACTTTGGCAAAACGCGGCTGTTTGAGGCCGTCGACCATTACCTCTTCGTTGAACATGGCCGCAGGACGCACCCACAGACCGCGTTCGCCGTAGAGTGCGCGGTACAGGGTGAGCGGCTCCAGCGTTTCACTGTGGCGCACAGTATCGACCAC
This sequence comes from uncultured Rhodoferax sp., assembly GCA_963513355.1. GTDB lineage: Bacteria > Pseudomonadota > Gammaproteobacteria > Burkholderiales > Burkholderiaceae_C > Allorhodoferax. Next base: position 81,167 of record CAUPQG010000016.1, read on the forward strand.
CTCGTACAAATTGCCTTTGTAATGGCGGTACAAGCCGGGTGGGGTGGTGATCAATGGGGGAAGGTTTTCCGCTGGCATGGGACAATCGTATCCTATGCACCCAAAAGCTCTTTTAGACGCCTGCGCTGAACTGGTCAGGCTGACCCTCAAATTCGACCACCCTGCGGACGCCATCGTTTCGCGTTTTTTCCGCGACAACCGGGGCCTGGGGCCCCGCGAACGCGCCACCATGGCCGAAACGGTCTACACCGTCCTGCGCAAAAAGCTGCTGTTTGACCATTTGGCGCCCTCTGGTAGTGGCCCCAAAGAGAGACGCTTGGCTATTTTGGGTTTTTATGGCCCGGGCGATTTTCTGCGCAGTGCGTTGAGCGAGCAGGAAATCAACTGGTTGGATCAGTGCGAGAAAGTCAGCCCCAACGACTTGATGGAGCGCCACCGCCACAATCTGCCCGAATGGCTGGTTGAGCCGCTCAAGGCACAGCTGGGCGCGGAGTTCTGGCCTCTGGTTGAGACCCTGAACCTGGGCGCGGGATTGGATTTGCGGGTCAATACCTTCAAGGCCAAGCGTGCCGACGTTCAAAAAGAGCTGGCCAAAGCCGGAATCAAGGCCGTCAACACGCCGTTTTCCCCATGGGGGCTGCGTATTGCCGGCAAGCCTGCCCTGAACAAGAACGACGCCTTTGTGCGTGGTGAGTTCGAGGTGCAGGACGAGGGCTCGCAGCTATTGTCCATGCTGCTCGACGCCAAGCGGGGCGAAATGGTTGTCGATTTCTGCGCCGGCGCCGGAGGCAAGACCCTGGCACTGGGCGCTGCGATGCGCAGCACAGGGCGTTTGTATGCCTTTGATACCTCGGCCCATCGGCTGGATGCCTTCAAGTCACGCCTCAAGCGCAGCGGCTTGTCCAATGTGCATCCAGCGGCTATCGCCCATGAGCGCGATGACCGTGTCAAACGCCTTACGGGCAAGATGGACCGGGTGCTGGTGGATGCTCCCTGCACGGGCTTGGGTACGTTGCGTCGCAACCCGGATCTGAAGTGGCGGCAGAACCTGCAGGCCGTCGAGGAAATGGCGGTCAAACAGGCGGCCATTCTGCAAAGTGCAGCCCGCATGCTCAAGCCGGGCGGCCGTCTGGTCTACGCCACTTGCAGCATATTGCCCCAGGAGAATGAAGCCATTGCCGAAGCCTTCTCAGCCGCCAATCCCGACTATGTACCCCTGGCCGCGGGTGATGTACTGACTGAGCTAAAGGTGGAAAACGCCGCTACCTTGTGCAGCGGTGGTGAGCAGGGGCAGTTGTACCTGCGCCTGTGGCCGCACCGGCACGCCACAGACGGTTTTTTTGCTGCAGTGTGGCAAAAGAAATAAAGGCTTCGGTCTAGGCATGTTCCTCTAAAATCGCGGTGCGCGTCAGGCCCGGTCTGACCCCATAAAAACTAATTCTCGTTGTAAAGAGTGTTCTGACCATGTTGTTACCCGATTGGGCTGTGCTGAATCACGCCATTGACTGGCTTGCCAACGGTTTCTGGGATCTGAATTGGTGGCAAATCGTCCTGTTCACGCTGGCCATGACGCATGTCACCATGATCAGTGTGACCGTGTTTCTGCACCGCCACCAGGCCCATCGCGCATTGGACTTGCACCCCATAGCCTCGCATTTCTTCCGTTTTTGGCTGTGGTTGACCACCGGGCAAGTGACCAAGGAATGGGCTTCCATTCACCGCAAACACCATGCCAAGTGCGAGCAGCCCGATGACCCGCACAGCCCGCATGTACATGGTATCAAAACTGTGCTCCTGCAAGGCTACGAGTTGTACCGAGCCGAAGCGCAAAATCCGGAAACGCTGGCGCGTTACGGGCATGGCACCCCCAACGATTGGCTGGAGCGCAATCTATACACGCGTTTCTCCTCTGTGGGCCTTGTGCTGATGCTGATCGTCGATTTGGCTCTGTTTGGCGCAGCGGGTCTGATCGTCTGGGCTGTACAAATGGCGTGGACCCCCGTCATGGCAGCCGGCATCATCAATGGCGCGGCCCACTATTGGGGTTACCGCAACTTCGAGGCGCCCGACGCCAGCAGCAACATTTCGCCCTGGGGCATCCTGATTGCGGGTGAAGAGTTGCACAACAACCACCATACCTACCCCACATCGGCCAAGCTGTCGGTCAAGGCTTATGAGTTTGATATCGGCTGGCTATACATCAGCCTGATGCAGCGTGTGGGACTGGCACGCGTCAAGAAGACGCCTCCCAAGGCTGCCTTTGGTGCCATACGGCCTGTCGCAGACGAGAAGACGCTTGAGGCCCTGATCGCCAACCGCTACGAGCTGATGGCGGGGTATGCCAAGAGCATGCGCCTGGCGGCCCGTACCGAACTAGAGGCCATGCGTGCCCGTAGTGCTGACGCCTCCGTGATCAAGGCGGCCAAGCGCTGGATGCACCGCGATGTAGAAAAAGTCCCTGCGTCCGCCGTGCCTGAGTTGGCAAAAGCCCGTGCCGCGTCGCCCATGCTGGACAAGATGGTTACGATGCGCGAAGAATTGCGTCAGTTGTGGTTGAACACCTCGGTATCACGTGAGCAGTTGACCAAGGATCTGCAAACCTGGTGTCATCGGGCGGAAGAAAGCGGTATTGCAGCGCTGCGTGATTTTTCCATGCGACTGCGGGCGGCGCACGTATAAGCTGCGCGCCTTTGCGATATCAAGAAAGCCCGTTTTTCAGCGGGCTTTTTTGTGTCCGCCCTCCAGATCAGTCGGGCTGTGCGTTTTGCGCAGGTAAAGGAGGAGCCCGAAGGGCGGGGGACACGGAGCAAAACGCCTAGCCCGACTGATCTTGCGGAATTTTCCTGCAAAGAAAGTACAGACGTAAAAAAGCCCACACGCGGTGGGCTTCTTCGGACGAGGAGAGACTGAATTACTTCAGCTTCATTTCCTTGTAGTCCACATGCTTGCGAGCTTTGGGATCAAATTTCTTGATCAGCATCTTCTCGGGCATGGTTTTCTTGTTCTTGCTGGTCGTGTAGATGTGACCAGTACCTGCTGTGGATTCCAGCTTGATAATTTCGCGTCCTCCTTAGGTTGCCATGGTGCTACTCCTTAAGCTTGGCCACGTGCGCGCAGATCGGCGAGCACAGAATCAATACCGTTTTTGTCGATCAAACGCAGACCCGCATTGGAAATGCGCAGACGCACCCAACGGTTTTCGCTCTCGACCCAGAAACGGCGGTATTGCAGGTTCGGCAGGAACCGGCGCTTGGTTTTGTTATTGGCGTGGGAAACATTGTTCCCGACCATGGGGCCTTTGCCCGTGACTTCACATACGCGTGCCATGAGGACACTCCGATACATTAAAACGGCTATTACTGGCGATCAAAGCTGCCTGGAAACCCGGACAACACGATCTCGCTCTAGCCTCACCTCGCCAATGAAAAAGGGTGGCGGTAGCCCCCCGCCAATCACTTGGCGGAAATTGCTATCAAAAACAAGCCCTCACGGGTTGAATTCAGCAAAGCCTAGCATTGTAGCCAATTCCGCCAGGACTGCCTAATCAGTCCTGTTCCAGGAAACGCTGGGCGTCCAACGCCGCCATACAACCGGTGCCTGCGCTGGTGATCGCTTGCCGATACACATGGTCCTGCACGTCACCCGCAGCAAATACGCCGGGAATCGATGTTTGTGTAGCAAACCCCTTCAGCCCACCCTGGGTGACGATGTAGCCGCCAGCCATTTCTAGTTGACCCTGGAAGATATCGGTATTGGGCGAGTGGCCTATGGCAATGAAACAACCAGTCAGCTTGATGTCCTCAGTGGTGTCGTCTTTGGTGCTGCGCACGCGTATTCCCGTCACGCCAGATGCATCACCCAACACTTCATCCAGTGTGCGGAAGGTTTTGAGCTCGATCTTGCCGGCAGCCACTTTTTCCATGAGCTTGTCCACCAGTATGGGTTCAGCCTTGAATTTGTCGCGGCGGTGCACCAGGTAGACCTTGCTGGCAATGTTGGAGAGGTACAGAGCCTCTTCGACGGCGGTGTTACCCCCGCCGACCACGCAGCAAACCTGGTCCCGGTAAAAAAAGCCGTCGCAGGTTGCACAGCCGGAAACCCCGCGACCCATGAAGGCTGTTTCACTGGGCAGGCCCAGATACTTGGCCGATGCGCCGGTAGCGATGATCAGTGAGTCGCAGGTGTAGCTGCCGCTGTCGCCGGTCAGCGTGAATGGGCGCTTGGACAGGTCCACGGTGCTGATATGGTCAAACACGATTTCGGTCTTGAAGCGCTCTGCGTGCTCCAAAAAGCGCTGCATCAGCTCGGGGCCTTGAACGCCATGCACATCGGCTGGCCAGTTGTCGACCTCGGTGGTTGTCATGAGCTGGCCACCTTGGGCCATACCGGTCACCAGCACCGGATTGAGGTTGGCACGGGCGGCATAGACGGCGGCGGTATAGCCAGCGGGGCCCGAGCCCAGGATCAGGACTTTGGCGTGTTTGGGATCGGACATGGAGTAGTAACCTTTTGTTGCAGGAGACGAGAGCGGGGCCGTGTACATTTCGGGGCAATGCAGGCCTTTTCAATGCAGGCTCGATTGTAAGAAGAGCTGGCCTGACTGTCCCGGAGTGATGTTGATGACAATGCTGAGTAACCTGGATTTGATTCGCAGGGTGTCCCTGTTCTCCAAGCTTACCCCCGACCAAGCTGAGGCTTTGGCGTCCACCGTATCCAAAAAGCGTTTCAAGCGTGGTGAGATCCTGGTCGAGCAGGGCAAGAAGTCGGACGCCCTGTATATCGTGCTGACCGGCCGGACCCGGGTTTTGATGACCGACAACAAGGGTAGAGAGGTGATTCTGGCCACCCTTGCGGCCGGCGACTATGTCGGTGAAATGAGCCTTATTGATGACGAACCACACTCCGCGACCGTGGTGGCAGACCAGCAGGTCGATGTGCTGGTTCTGGGCCGCAGCAGCTTTTTGCGCTGCCTGGGCGAAAACATGGAAATGGCCCATGCCGTGATGCGCGTGCTGGTGCAAAGGCTGCGCAAGGCCAGTGAAAACATCAGTTCGCTGGCATTGGTGGGTGTGTATGGACGGGTTGCCAAGGTGTTGCTGGATTCAGCTGCCCCCGATGCTGATGGCCAGTTGTTGATCCGCGATAAAGTTTCGCGGCAGGACATCGCAAAAATGGTCGGCGCTTCTCGCGAAATGGTCAGCCGGGTCATGAAAGATTTTGAGGAACAGGGTTTTATCCAAATGCTCGAGACCGGTGTCGTGCGGGTTATTGAGCGACGATCACAGCCGCGTTAGGCCCCTTAGGTATGCCTTGCGGGGTCCTGCACCGTTAAGCCAGTACGCTGGCGTGCGTTAAGCTCGGCATGCCAGTTCGCTTTTTACATGACCTATTCTCTTCATACCCTCCATTCCCCCACGGCGCAACGTGCGCCTGCCCCCACTGGCATGGGTCGCTTTGCCAACGAAATAGCGTTGATTGGCGGATTTGTTTTTCTGTCGCTGTGGATCACTGCCTTGCTGAGTTATTCCCCGCAGGACGCGGCGTGGTCTACCTCAGGCGCTGGCCTGCCAGTTGTCAATCGGGTCGGGCGATTGGGCGCATGGTTGGCTGATGGCAGCTATTTCCTGTTTGGCTACTCGGCGTGGTGGTGTGTGGCGGTCGGTGTGCGCTTATGGCTGGCATTGTTGGCCAATCGCCTGCGGGGTGATGTGGCCAGCCATGCCGTGCCGCGCAAATATGTGTTCTGGATTGGTTTGGCCCTGTTGCTCTATGCCAGTACTTCGTTGGAGTGGGCTCGGCTTTACAGCCTGGAATCGCGATTGCCAGACCATAGCGGTGGCGCCTTGGGCTACCTGCTGGGACCTTTGAGTGTGAAGTGGCTCGGTTTCTCCGGCTCGGGTCTGGTCTCCATCGCCTTGGGTGTGATTGGATCTGCCCTGGTTTTTGGGTTTTCGTGGATGCACGTAGCGGAGCGTATTGGTGCCTGGCTGGATGGCTTGGTCCAGTCGCGCAAGCAATCCCGCGAGCGGGCCGAAGACCGTGTGCTGGGCCAACAGGCCATGCGCGAGCGCGAAGAGATATTGATGGAAGAGCGCGAAGAAACGGTGGTGCATCATCCGCAGCCCATGGTCATCATGGAGCCGGTCATCATTGACCCACCGCGTAGCGAGCGGGTCGCCAAAGAGCGCCAGAAGCCCTTGTTCACCGAGATGCCCGACAGCAAGTTGCCGCAGGTGGATCTGCTCGACGGCGCACAACTGCGCCAGGAAACCGTAGCGCCCGAAACGCTGGAAATGACCAGCCGCATGATCGAGAAAAAGCTAAAGGACTTCGGCGTGGAAGTGCGCGTGGTGCTGGCCCAGCCCGGCCCGGTGATCACCCGTTACGAGATCGAGCCCGCGACTGGCGTCAAGGGCTCGCAGATCGTGGGCCTTGCCAAGGACTTGGCGCGTAGCCTTAGTCTGATTTCCATCCGCGTGGTCGAGACCATTCCCGGCAAAAACTACATGGCGCTGGAATTGCCCAACGCCAAACGCCAGTCGATTCGCCTGTCTGAGATATTGGGCTCCCAGGTCTACAACGACAGCAAATCCATGCTGACCATGGGCCTGGGCAAAGACATTGTGGGCAACCCCATCGTCGCTGACCTGGCCAAAATGCCCCACGTGCTGGTGGCGGGCACTACCGGTTCGGGTAAGTCGGTGGGTATCAACGCGATGATTCTCTCGCTCTTGTACAAGGCCGAAGCCCGCGACGTGCGCCTGCTGATGATCGACCCCAAGATGCTGGAAATGTCGGTCTATGAAGGCATCCCACACCTGATCGCCCCCGTGGTCACCGACATGAAGCAGGCCGCCCATGGGCTGACCTGGTGTGTGGCCGAAATGGAACGGCGCTACAAGTTGCTCAGCAAGATGGGCGTGCGCAATCTGGCGGGCTACAACAACAAGATCGACGAGGCCAAGGGTCGCGGCGAATTCATTTACAACCCGTTCAGCCTGACGCCCGAATCCCCCGAGCCACTGGAGCGCTTGCCACACATTGTGGTGGTGATCGACGAACTGGCCGATCTGATGATGGTGGTCGGCAAGAAGATCGAGGAGCTGATCGCCCGCCTGGCGCAAAAGGCCCGTGCAGCCGGCATTCATCTGATTCTGGCCACGCAGCGCCCCAGCGTGGACGTGATCACCGGCCTGATCAAGGCCAATATTCCTACGCGTATTGCCTTCTCGGTAGGCTCCAAGATCGACAGCCGCACCATCCTGGACCAGATGGGCGCCGAAGCCCTGCTGGGCATGGGTGACATGTTGTACATGGCCAGCGGCAGCGGCTTCCCCATCCGCGTGCACGGTGCTTTTGTCAGCGACGAAGAGGTGCATCGCGTGGTCAGTTACCTCAAGAGCCAGGGCGAACCCAATTACGTCGAAGGTGTGCTGGAAGGCGGTACCGTGGATGGCGAAGGCGAACCCGGTGCGGACGGTGGCCCCAGCGGTGAGAAAGACCCCATGTACGACCAGGCCGTGGAAGTGGTGCTGAAGAACCGCAAAGCCAGCATTTCGCTGGTGCAACGCCACCTGAAGATCGGCTACAACCGCGCTGCCCGTCTGGTAGAGGACATGGAGAAGGCTGGTTTGGTCAGCTCCATGAGCACCAACGGCCAACGTGACATCCTGGTTCCCGCGCGAGCGGAATAAAGACTGAGCATCACATGAAATTGTTTGCTACTATTTTAATAGCTGTCTGCTCAGTATCCGCGGGGGCTACAGGCCTGGATAGCTTGGAGTCTTTTGTCAGGACGGTCAAAACCGCCCGTACCGACTTCACCCAAGTGGTCACGGTGCCCGCCAAAGAAGGCCAGGCCGCACGCACCAAGACCTCCAGCGGTGTCTTTGAGTTTTCCCGCCCCGGGCGCTTTCGTTTTGTCTACAAAAAACCGTTTGAACAGACCATAGTGGCGGATGGCCAGACCTTGTGGCTGTATGACGTGGATTTGAACCAGGTGACGGCACGTACCCAGGCCCAGGCCCTGGGATCCACGCCTGCGGCGCTTATCGCGTCGGCGGCTGATCTGAAGGCCCTGCAGAGCGACTTTGCACTCAAGTCTGATGCTGACAGTGAGGGTCTTGAGTGGGTGCTGGCCACCCCCAAGGGCAAGGATAGCGCCCTGCAATCCGTGCGCGTGGGTTTCAAGGCAGGGGAGTTGGCGGTGCTGGAGATTGTGGACAGCTTTGGCCAAAAGTCCAGCCTGCGTTTTGCTGCCTTCAAGGCCAACGTGGCGCTGGATGCCACTGCCTTTCAGTTCAAGCCACCGGCTGGCGCAGATGTGATTCGCCAGTAGCGGAAAGGGGTGCACGGACCGGAATGCGAACCGTGATCAGCGTGCCAGCGTCCGGGCTGGATGCTATGTGGATGCTGCCACCCAGCACATCGTGCACGATGTTGTAGACGATATTCATCCCCAGACCTGATCCACCTTGCCCCAACTTGGTTGTGAAAAAGGGGTCGAACACCCGGTTGCGGGTTTCTTCTGTCATCCCTATGCCATCGTCGCTGAACAGCAGCGTGACGTGGTCCACGCCAGACGCCTCAGCGCGTACGTGCATTTGCCCTCGCTCGCGCCCTTCAAAGCCATGCTGTAACGCGTTGCTGACAAAGTTGGTCACCAGTTGCCCCAGCGCACCGGGAAAACTGTCCATCTCCACCTTGTCCGGCAGTGCCAGTGTCAGGTCGAAGGGCGTGTTTTTGTACATAGGCTCCAGCGTCAGGCACACTTCGCGCAAGGTGGTTTGCAGATCAAAGACGCGGCGCTGATCGCTGGACTGGTCTACCGCCACCCGCTTGAAACTGCGAATCAACTCGCTGGCGCGTGCCAGGGCGCGCATCAGGATATCGGTACCGCGCTGCGCGTTCTCCAGATAGAGTTGCAGTGTCGAGCGGCGCAGTTCGCCTTTTTCGAAGGCCTGCGCCAGGTCATCCACCTGGAACTGCAGGGTGCTGCCCACGGTCACACTGTTGCCAATGGGGGTGTTCAGTTCATGGGCAACACCGGCCACCAAAGAGCCCAGCGCTGCCAGTTTTTCGGATCGCACCAGTTCCGTCTGCATGGCCCGCACAGAATCCAGCGCCACGCTGAGCTCCTGGTTGGCAATTTCAAGCTTTTCGGTACGCGCTTGTACCCGCAGCTCCAGCTCAAGGTTCATGCTGCGAATTTCCTGTTCAGCCTTGCGCTGTTGGGTGACATCAATCAGCGTGAACAGGGTCAAGTTCTCCTCGCCGGACACAAAGCTGCGGCCCGACATCAGGCAGATGATGGAGTGTCCATCGCGGTGGCGATGTTCCACCTCAAAGCGGTCGACCGTGCCGTTCGGGGCCAGTGCAGCGACCAGATTTTCCCGTTGCGCAGGATTGACCCACAAGCCCAGCTCATGGGCTGTTCGGCCTATGACGTCCTGCAACTGGTAGCCATACTGGTTCAGCCAGGCATCGTTGGTTTCGACAAACTGACCCGTCTGGATGCGCACCAGCGTATGCGGCACCGGCGACTGGCGAAACAGGCCAAAGAATTTGGCCTCACTGTCATGCAGCGACAACTGGGTGCGTTGCAAGCGCTGTATGTAGACGCGAAGCGTGTAGGTTAACGCAGCAACCAGCGCGATGCTGAATATCGCCAACAGCAGGCGTTCATCGGTGCGGTTTTCCCAGCTTGCCAGAACGTTGGCGTAGTCACGCGCATAGACCATGGTGACGGGAAAGCCAGCCAACCGTCGGTAGGTGTAGAGCTTGCGACCTTCGTCATCATCCAAAAAAGCCTCATCGTCGAAAGAACCTTCCACTGCACCGGCGCGCAGCGTATCAAGCAACGGTGAGTCTGTTACATCACGGCCCACATACCGTGCTTCGAACGGCGAGCGCGCCAGTATGAAACCCTGGTTGGACAGCAGGGTGACTCCGGCCTTGTTCTCCTTGGCTACGCGGGAGTACAGCGCGCCAAAGTAAGACAGGCGAATGTCCACACTCACTACCCCTGCAGGCAGCCCCCGCTGGTCATATAGGGTGCGGGCCACGGGGATGACCCATTGGCTGTCGTAAGGACTGGCATAGGGGTGGCCCACCACAGGTTCGTCGTCAGCGGGGTTTTTCAGCAAGTACTGGATATGGCTGTGCTGGGATGCTTCGGTCTGGTGCGTCGGGTAGTCCGGCGAACTGATCCAGCTGGAGCCCTGTGGACTCACATATTGCAGCGCCTTGAGGTGGCGGCTGTGCCCGATGTCGTGGCTGGCGACGATCCCGCGAATCACTGCGGGAGATTCATGGTGATCGCTCGCTTGCACCGCGCGCGCCACACGGTCCAGCGTGTGCACGGCATCTTGCAAGGTCTGGTTGGCATGCTCTTCCATCAGGCGCACCGCCACCAGCCCGTTATTGGTTTCCGAGGCTAGGGTTTGTTGCTTGTCCTGCACAATGGCCCACCACGTCTGGCCCGCAATCGTGAGTGTGGTGGCCAAGGCAAACAGCAGCAAGGCCAGGTGGGTGCGCGACAAAGTGCGCGCTGACTGGTTATGCCGTGTCATTGCACGCGGCCTTCTTTCCAGGCTTGCAACAGGCGCTCATAGGCAATGGTCTCGCCCTTGGGTTTTTCATCTGCCAGCTTTTGCCAGGGCGCGCCTTTGTTGGAGAGTCGCTTCGCCGGATCGCGTTTGGCATTGAGCCTGGGCGTGCAATGCTGCATGCCGCTGCTTTGCAAGTCCGCCAGCACCTGGTCCATAGCCGCTGCCAGGTTGTCCATGGCGGCCTGCGGGGTTTTCTCGCCATCGATGGCGGTGGCCACATTGGCCCACCACAAACGGGCCATTTTGGGGTAGTCGGGCACATTGGTGCCCGTGGGCGTCCATGCCACACGGGCCGGGCTGCGGTAAAACTCAACCAGGCCACCATATCGACTGGCATTGCGGGTGAAATAGTCGTGCTTGATGTCGGATTCACGAATGAAGGTCAGTCCAACGATGGATTTGCGTAGCGAAACTGTCTTGGATGTGACGAACTGCGCGTACAACCAGGCACCGGTCATTTGCGCCACCGGCGTGGATTTCAGGAATGTCCAGGCCCCCACGTCCTGGTAGCCGTTTTGCATGCCGGTCTTCCAGTAGGGTCCATGGGGAGATGGCGCCATGCGCCACTTGGGGCTGCCGTCGATATTGACAGCGGCCGAACCGGCCTGCGTGGCGGATGCAGTGAATGCCGTGTACCAAAAAATCTGCTGCGCGATCTGGCCTTGTGCGGGCACCGGACCGGCGTCGTTAAAGGTCATGTTGACTGCTTCGGGCGGGGCGTATTGCTTGAGCCACTGCACATATTTGGTCAGCGCAAACACCGCCGCGGGGGAGTTGGTGGCCCCGCCGCGCTCGACGGAAGCCCCTACCGGTGTGCACTGGTCCGTGTCCACCCGTATGCCCCATTCGTCCACCGGCAAGCCGTTGGGAATGCCTTTGTCGGCGGCACCTGCCATGGACAACCAGGCGTCCGTAAAGCGCCATCCCAGGGAAGGGTCGCGTTTGCCATAGTCCATGTGGCCAAACACTTTTTTGCCATCCAGCTCTTTGACGTCGTTGCTGAAGAAATTCGCAATATCTTCGTAGGCGGACCAGTTCAGTGGCACACCCAGCTCGTAGCCATATTTGGAGCGAAAACGCTCCTTCAGGTCCTTGCGTGCGAACCAGTCCGCACGAAACCAATACAGGTTGGCAAACTGCTGGTCCGGCAGCTGGTACATCTTGCCGTCCGGCGCGGTGGTGAAGGACCTGCCGATGAAATCTTGCAGGTCCAAACCTGGGTTGGTGAACTCCTTGCCCACCCCCAGCATGAAGTCGGACAGCGGCACCACCGAGCCGTAACGGTAGTGGGTGCCGATCAGGTCCGAGTCCGAGATCCACCCGTCGTAGTCGGACTTGCCGCTTTTGATGGCCGCGTACAGCCTGTCCACAAGATCTCCCTCTGGAAGGATGTCGTGTTGTACCGCGATGCCGGTGATCTCTGTAAAGGCCTTGGCCAGCGTGCGCGACTCGTACTCGTGGGTGTCGATCTTTTCCGAAACGACCTGCACCGAGCGAACGCCCTGGCGTTTGAGGCGTTCAGCTGCCTGCATGAACCATTGCATTTCTTGCTGCTGCTGATCCCGCGTCAGGGTGGACGGCTTGAACTCTCCTTCAATCCAGCGCGTAGCGGCACCGGTGTCGGCCCAGCAGACGAGCGGCGATATCAGCGTCAGGTAAGCTAGTCCCATGGAAATGCGCATGTGCGATGCCTTTGAGGTTCAGCCTGCGTGGATCCGGAATGCCGCTCCACACTGCGATAGACCTGAGTTTGCACCAAAATCAAGCGAGACAACGCACCATGTACGGCCATTTTTCTGAGACCACCGGTCGCCAGCGCCTGTTTTATGGTGCCGTGGTGGGCGCAGGCGTAGCCTCGCTACCCCTTCCAACGGCCTGGTCCACCCAGGTGCTGCTGGCCTGGTGCGCGGGCAGTGGCACCTTTTTGGCACTGTCCTGGTGGCTGGCCGTGCGCTTTGACGCCCAGCGCACGCGCGCTCGGGCGCTGGCACAGGACCAGTCCCATTGGATGCTGTCGGGGCTATTGCTGCTGTCGGTCTTTACTAGCGCTGGCGCCATCGCGCTGATGCTGCAGCATGTCAAAGACCTGGCGACCGTGGAGCGCCTCGCGCATCTGGCGCTGTCCATGCTGGCACTGGCGGCATCGTGGTTGCTGATGCAAACCGTTTTTGCCTTCCATTACGCCTACCTGTACTACCAGAGTGAATCGCGTGGCCATGCCATGGGTGCGGGTCTGCAGTTTCCCGGCAAGCTGCCACCGGACTACTTTGACTTTTTGTACTACGCCCACGTGGTCGGGATGACGTCCCAGGTGTCCGATGTCATCGTCACCGCGCGCCACATGCGCCGCCTCACGCTATTGCACAGCCTGGTCGCCTTTGCCTTCAATATGCTGGTGCTGGCCCTGAGCATCAATGTGATCGCGGGGGCCATCCACTAGATTATTTGCGGCTGAAGCGCACCAGCCCGGTCGACAGGCTGGTGCCCACCACAATCACTACGCCGCAGACCAGCATCCAGGTTGTCACCACCTCGCCGAGAAGTACTACGCCATACAGCAGCGCAAAAACCGGTATGGCAAACGTGACGGACAGCGCCCGTGCCGGCCCTGCCCGCTCAATCAGCCGGAAGTACAGGATGTAAGCCACGCCGGTGCACAACACACCCAGGGCCACCACGGCCAGCCAGGCGTTCAGTGAAACCGGCTGCTGGGGCCAGAACCACCATGCCAGCGGCACCAGGCCAAGGGCTGCGCCCAGTTGGCTGCCGGTTGCCAACACCAGTGACGGCAGGCCCGACAGATACCGCTTGGTAAAACTGGCCGCAATGCCGTAACACAGCGTGGCCAGCAGGCAGGCCAGCACGGCCCAGCCCGTGGCATTGCCGCTGGCGTCGGGTTTGAAGCTGGCCTTGTTCCAGGCCAGTAGCGCCACCCCCGCAAAACCAATCATCAGTCCCACAGTGCGTGATCCAGTGGGTCGGTCCTTGAGCCACAGCCACGCAATGACAGCGCCAAAGAGCGGCGTGGTGGCGTTGAGGATGGAAGACAGCCCCGTGGTGATGGACAGCAGCGCAAAGCTGAAACAGGCAAACGGGATGGCCGAATTCAGAATGCCCACCGCAAAGCTCAGCTTCCAGTGCTGGCGCAGGCTGGGCCCATGGCCCCGCAAAAACACAATGGGCAGCAGAAAGAGTGCGGCAATCGCTACCCGCAGGCCGGCCGTGGCAAACACGCCCAGTTCTTTGGCACCCATGCGAATGAACAGGAACGACGCGCCCCAGATGGCGGCCAGCAATACAAAATCGAGCAGCCAGGCTTTCTTGGCAGTGTTTGGCGAAGCAACGGTGCTCACAGGCGGCTTTCCAGTTGCAGCAGCGCTACCTTGCGCGGCAGGCCACCGGCATACCCGGTCATGGCACCATTGGCGCCCACCACGCGGTGGCAGGGAACGATGATGCTGATGGGGTTGCGCCCCACCGCACCGCCCACAGCGCGCACGGCGCTCGGGTTGCCAATGGATTGGCTGATTGCGCCATAACTGGCGGTTGCGCCGGGTGCAATGTCTTGCAGAGCGGTCCACACACTTTGCTGGAACGGCGTGCCGCGGCCGAGGTCCACCGGCACATCAAACTGGCTGCGTTCACCGGCAAAGTATTGCTGCAGCTCGTTTGCTGCCATGTGCAGCACCGGGTGGGCTGTGGACACCGGCCATTGGCTGGTGTCTGGTGCGTGTTTCTGCCCGTCAAAGCCGACCCAGACCAGGGCCTCATCGTGGGCGACCAGGGTCATGGGCCCCCAAGGGCTGGCCAGTGCGCAGCGAACGGTTTTAGCAAGGGTGTTCATGAAAAATTGGGCTCTAGCCCCCGTATTAATTGATTGCGTAGCTATAAAAATCATAGTGTTTTGGCGGTCGGTGTGTTGGGGCTGGTCAGGCTGGCCCAGGCCCGCACCACCGCGTAGCTGCGCCAGGGCTTCCAGCGCTGGGACGCCGCTTCGGCTGCCTGCTGCGGATTGGGGGCAGCGCGCGCCCCCAGCGCGTTTTGCAAGGCTACGTCGCCGGCCAGAAAGGCATCGGGCCAGCGCAGCGCACGCATCGCAATGTAGTTGGCCGTCCACGGCCCAATGCCCGGCAGGGCTTGAAGCGCGGTCAGTGTGGCAGGTATGTTTACGCCAGGCTGCAGCACCACATCACCGTTGATCACCGCCTGGGCCAGCGCCTGGATGGCGCGCTGGCGCTGGCGCACGATGCCCATCTGCCCCAGTTCGTCGCCGCTGGCCTGTACCAGCACCTGGGGGGTGGGGAATAGCCGGTTTACTCCTGGCGGCGCATGGGGCACGTCAGTACCCCAGCGCTCTACCAGGCGCGCGCCCAGTGTACGGGCCGCCTGCACGGTGATCTGCTGGCCCAAAATGGCGCGCACGCCCAGTTCGAAGCCATCGGCGCAGCCAGGCACGCGCAGCCCTTCAGAGCCGGGAAAGTCGTCCTGCATGCAGCTATTGATGGCCGCGGGCTCGGCATCCAGGTCCAGCAGGGCACGCAGGCGTGCCAGCACCAGGGGCAGGGCGTCGCCCAGGCTGTTGCAGATGTCAAAAACTACGGAGCATCGATCGGGCTCAAAACGCGCCTGCACCCAGCCGCTGTAGGTGTGTTTACCGACGGTCAGCGATAGCGTGCGCGCCAGCGTCAACCGCTCCAGGTCTACCAGCTCCATGCCGGCAATCTGGCGCGTGGCAAAAAAGCCCAGCATGGCGGCCACGTCATAGGGCGGGCGGTAGGCACTTTTGAGCGCAAAACCGGTGGTGTTGGGCGCGGTGGCGCCATCCACCGGCCCCCGGTCTTTGCGCAACTGGCGAGGCTGCAGCCGGTAGTGCTCGACAAAACTCGCGTTGAAGCGCCGCAAGCTGCCAAAGCCGCTGAGCGCTGCGACCTGCGTCACGGGCAGTTGGGTATCGGTCAGCAAGCGTTTGGCCATCAGCAGGCGGCGGGTCTGCAGGTACTGCAGGGGTGATACGCCCCAGTGGGTCTCAAAAATGCGGCGCACATGGCGCTCACTCACGCCCAGGCGTGTGGCCAGGTCGGCCATGCTGGGCGTCCCATCACTCCACAGCCCCGGCTCGTCCAGCAGGCGGGCCGCCTGCTGCGCCAGAATGGCCGACGCGTCTTGCGTAGACCAGTTTTGCAGGCTGCCCAGTGCCGCGCCGTTGAGCAGCATGGCACCCGGCGCCAGCTCGGGCCTGCAGCGCAGGCAAGGGCGGTAGCCGGCCGATTCGGCCTGGGCCGCCAGTGCAAAAAAGCGGCAGTTCTCCCGCTTGGGCGTGCGAACCCGGCATACCGGGCGGCAGTAGACGCCGGTGGAGCTGACGGCGGTAAAGAAGCGGCCATCAAACCGCGCATCCCGCGCCTTGAGCGCCAGGTAACAGGCGTCGTCTTCGGCGGGGGTGTTGGTCGGTGGGCTTGTGGCTTGCATGCGGGGAATGATACGCAGCAGGGCGGCGCAAAGTAGCCATTTTCGGACACGTGGCTAGAAGGGTGTTGTGTGGGCTATAGTGCGGGCCACATGATGCGCCGGGCACAGCTTCTAAACATGACTGCGAGTCTGGCAAGAGAGACTGAGGCCCAGTGAGACCCTTTGAATGACTCTCGCACGATCTGAACATATGTCCGCTCGCTATCCATTGTTTCTCTGCGCTCTATTGGCTCTTCCCTTGGAAACTCTGGCAAATAGCTCCTGCGGCCTTCATGCCGCTGGTCTTCTATCAAGTGGTAAGACCCAGGAACTGTCTGCTCTATTCGCCGAGCCGCCTGAGGTTGTGGCGCCTCTCCAGAGCATGGTCAACGATCTGGGCAAGATTTCGGACGTTCAGGAATCGTCCAAACCACGTTTTGCACAGCACAAGCGAGTGTCAGTTCAAGCCAAGAACCCGGCGGCTTCGCTCCAATACCACGGCTACTGGATCAACGCACTGTCCGAGAAACTTGGCCCAGTGCAGTTTCATTTCGCGAGTGCCCCAGGTTCAGCCTGTAAGTTGCTGGCGGTACACCTCGATATTGAGATTTGACTGGATTGCGTGGTGGCGGATCATGTGTTTTGAACCGCGGTTCCCGCGGCACCGGCATTCGCCCTGTCGGTGCGGTCAAGAGCATTGGCGTGACCGCGGCCCACCTACAATCCCCCGCTCAGGCAAGGCGCTATCACCCAGCCGTCTGCCACATTGACTACTCGCACAGGGAAAAGAACCGCATGAACCTCGCACCGAGCATTTTCAAAGCCTATGACATCCGCGGCATCGTGCCGTCCACCATCAACGAAGACATCGCCCGCGGCTTGGGCCGGGCGTTTGGTACGGTGGCGTTGGCCGAAGGCCAAACCACGGTGGCTGTGGGGCGTGATGGCCGTTTGAGTGGGCCTGGTTTGGCAAATGCGCTGATGGCCGGTCTGCAAGAAGCTGGCATCACTGTTATCGACGTGGGCATGGTCACCACGCCCATGTTGTACTTTGCGGCCAGCACCCTGTGCGCCAGTGGCATCCAGGTCACCGGCAGCCACAACCCCAAGGACTACAACGGCTTCAAGATGGTGCTGGCACGCCGCGCCATTTTTGGCGACGACATCCAGAACCTGCGCAAGCTGATGGAAACCGAGACCTGGGTGCTCAAGCCCGGCGGCGCGCGCCAGACGGCCGATGTGTTGGCGGCCTATAGCAGCCGCATCGTCGGCGACATCAAGCTGGCCCGGCCGATCAAGATCGTGGTGGACTGCGGCAATGGCGTGGCCGGTGCTTCGGCCCCTGCCATCCTGCGTGCGATTGGCTGCGAGGTGACTGAACTGTTCAGCGAGGTCGATGGGACCTTCCCCAACCACCACCCGGACCCCAGCAAGCCCGAAAATCTGAAGGACCTGATTGCCGCGCTGCAGGCGGGGGATGCCGAGCTGGGCCTTGCCTTTGACGGCGACGGCGACCGCCTGGGCATTGTCACCAAGGACGGCACCAATATCTTCCCCGACCGCCAGATGATGCTGTTCGCCCGCGATGTGCTGAGCCGCGTGCCCGGTGGCACCATCGTCTACGACGTGAAATGTTCGCAGCGCCTGGCGCCAGCCATCACCGCCGCGGGCGGCAAGCCGCTGATGTTCAAGACGGGTCACTCGCTGATCAAGGCCAAGATGCGCGAGATCGATTCGCCACTGGGTGGCGAAATGAGCGGCCACATCTTCTTCAAGGAGCGCTGGTACGGTTTTGACGATGGCACCTACGCAGGTTGCCGCCTGCTGGAGATCGTCAGCCGCGTGGCCGATGCGGGTGTGATGCTCAATGACCTGCCCACCAGCTTTTCGACGCCTGAACTCAATGTGCTGTGCAAAGAAGGCGAGCCCCATGCACTCGTGGCGCAGTTGGTCGCCAAGGCTGCGTTTGCTGCTCCAGCCACTATTAACACGATTGACGGTGTGCGTGTCGACTGGCCCGATGGTTTTGGCCTGATTCGCGCCTCCAACACCACGCCTGTGCTGGTGTTGCGCTTTGAGGGCCACACGCCCGAAGCCCTGCACCGTATCCAGGAAGACATGTTGCAACTGCTGCGTTCGGTCAAGCCCGATGCCCGCTTTGCCGAGGCCGCGCATTGAAACCAGCGCCGAGCAAGGTCCTGATCGTCAAGTTGTCCTCTTTGGGCGACGTGGTGCACGCCATGCCGGCCGTGCAGGACTTGCGACGCGCTTTTCCAAAGGCAGAGATTGATTGGGTGGTGGAACGTGGCTTCGCGCCACTGGTGACACGCTGTGAAGGTGTGCAAAAGGTCATCCCTTGCGAATTGCGCAAGTGGCGCAAGGCACCGTTTGCGCAGAAGACACGCGCCGAATGGCGGGCCTTCAAACACCGCTTGCAGGCGGAGCGGTACGACGCGGTGATCGACCTGCAAGGCCTGAGCAAATCCGCCCTGGTGGCATGGCTGGCACGCACCACGCCGGATGGCCGGCGCATTGCCATGGCGAACCAGACGGAGGGATCCGGCTATGAGGCCCCCACACGCTGGGTGGCCGACGTGGCCATACGCCTGGAGCCGCATGTGCACGCCGTGCAGCGCGCGCGCCTGCTGTGTGCGCAGGCGCTGGGCTACACGGTGGACGGCCCGGCGCACTTTGGCCTGCGTCCTGGTGAACACGTGGCGTTGCCCTGGGACCCCACGGGTGGCCCCGGCAATTCATTCGTGCCGCGCAAGGCCTGCGTAGCCCTGGTGCATGGCACGTCACGGGCGGATAAACAATGGCCTCTCGCCGCGTGGGTGGAACTGGGCCAGCGCCTGAACCACAGCGGCTTTGCGGTCGCTTTGCCGCATGGCAACGCCGCCGAAAAAGCCACCAGCGACGCAATCGCCGCTGAGTTGGATGATGCCTGGGTGTGGCCGCCACTGGGGCTGGATGCGGTGACCGATACCTTAGCGCAGTGCGCCGGCGTGATCGGTGTAGACAGCGGCCTGAGCCACATCGCAGTGGCCCTGGGCCTGCCCCATGTGCAGATCTACAACTTTGACACCGCCTGGCGCACCGGTCCACCGGCTGCAGAGCCCAAGTGCGCAGCCCAGGTCAGCGTCTATGCCAGCCCCGCCCCGGATGTGGATGCGGTTTGGCAAGCGTGGGACAGTCTGGACACGCCCGTTTTGTGCCGCTAAAGATGTTCGTCCGCGCCCTTTACTCTCTGATGATGTGGCTGTTGCAACCCGCTGTGCGTGCCAAGCTGCGCCGCCGCGCGGTGCAGGAGCCTGAGTATGGTCAGCACGTGGAAGAGCGTTTTGGCGTTTACAACGCGCTGGACACGCCATTGGGTGCGGGGCAGTATTTTGTGTGGGTGCACGCCGTATCGCTGGGTGAAACCCGGGCCGCTGCCGAGCTGATAGCCGAGTTGCGCACGGCCTTGCCCGGCATGCGCCTGCTGCTGACCCACGGCACGGCCACAGGGCGAGTGCAAGGCCAAGCGCTGCTGCAGGCGGGCGATGTGCAGGTCTGGCAGCCCTGGGACACACCCGCTGTCGTCAAACGGTTTCTGGACCATTTCAAACCCCGTGTGGGCCTGCTGGTGGAGACCGAGGTCTGGCCGAACATGGTGGCTGCGTGTAAAGCCCGTAACGTGCCGCTTTGCCTGGTCAACGCCCGCATGAGCGAGAAGTCGCTTAAACAGTCGTTGCGCCTGGCCTTGCTGGCGCGACCTGCCTACGCCGGCTTGCGCGCCGTTTGGGCGCAGGCCGCTCCCGACGCTGCGCGCCTGGTGGAACTGGGCGCGCCGGTGAAGGGCGTGTTGGGCAATTTCAAGTTTGACGCCACGCCCGATGCCGCGAAGTTGGCCCAAGGTCAGGCCTGGCGGCGTGCGCAGGCCCAACCGGTGATTGTGTTTGCCAATACGCGGGATGGTGAAGAGGCTGCTTTTCTGCAGGTTCTCAAGAGAAACAAGCCTCTAGCCCCGGTTGATGCTGATGGTATTGCTACCAAAAATATAGCAAACCAAAAAGTCCAGTGGATGCTGGTCCCCCGCCATCCCCAGCGTTTTGATGCCATCGCGGCCCTGTGCGTGGCCGAAGGCTTTTCCGTTTCGCGCCGCAGCCAGTGGACCGACGGCCCAGAGGCGGCTGACATCTGGCTGGGTGATTCCATGGGCGAGATGGCCTTGTATTACGCCTTGGCCGATGTGGCGCTGCTGGGTGGCAGTTTTGCGCCGCTGGGGGGGCACAATCTGATCGAGGCTACGGCCTGCGGCTGTCCGGTGGTGATGGGGCCGCACACCTTCAATTTTGCCCAGGCGGCCGAGTTGGCGGTGGAGGCGGGGGCAGCATTTGCACGGCCCGACATGGCCCGCGCGGTGGCCAAGGCGCTGACATTGGTGCAATCAGCGCCAGATTTGCACCAGGCCCAGGCTGCCGGTCAGGCTCTGGGCCAAGAACACGGTGGTGCCGCGCGGCGCACCGCGCTGGCGGTGCAGGAGTTGCTGGGTTGAGCCGCTTGGCGCGTCTTACTGGGCCAACTGACTGTTGATGGGTTGCAGGTCGTCAGCGGTCAGCGTGCCGCTAGCCTGGCGCAGCTTGAGGCCACCCACCAGCACGTCATAACGGGCCTTGGCCAACTTGGCCTTGGTGTCAAACAACTGGCTTTGTGCGTTCAGCACGTCAATGTTGATGCGCACACCCACCTGGTAACCCAATTGGTTGGCTTCGAGCGCGCTCTGGCTGGATGCTTCGGCGGCTTGCAGGGCCAGTACCTGGGCCTGGCCGGACAGCACACCAAAGTAGGCGGTGCGTGTGCCCTGGGCCACGCTGCGCTTGGCGTTGTCCAGGTCGGCACTGGCTTTCTGTTCCAGCGCCAGGGTTTCCTTGATGCGGTTTTGCGTGGAGAAACCGGCAAACAAAGGTAAGTTGAGGTTAAGGCCAACAGTGGCGACATTGACCCGGCTGTCAGCAGGTGACGCAGACGAGCCATTGTTGTTGACAGCGGTGTAGCTGCCGACCAGGTCCAAGGTGGGCTTGTGACCGGCCTGGGCCTTTTGGGTCTCCAGGCGAGCGACTTCTAGGCCCACATCAGCCTGTTGAACGGCAGGGTGTTTGGCTTGAGACAAGTCAACCCACTGGTTGACGTCAGCAGGCACTACAGGGGCCAGCACCACTGGCGCTTTCAGGGGTTTGGGCTGAGCATTTTGCTGGCCTACCAGTTGTTTCAATGCCAGGGACTTGACCAGCAAGTCGTTCTCTGCGGCAAGTTCTTGCGAAGTCACCAGGTCAAAGCGGGCCTGGGCTTCACGGGAGTCGGTGATGGTGGAGGTACCGACCTCAAAATTGCGTTTGGCCGAAGCCAGTTGCTCCGATACGGCAGCTTTCTGGCTTTTGACAAAGGCTAGGTTGTCGGTGGAGGCCAGTACGTCAAAGTAGGCCTGGCTGACGCGCACGATCAGGTCCTGGTCGGCCTGTTCCCACTGGGCCTTGGCCAGGTCCATGGACTTCTTGCCCTGTTCGTAGCTGGCCCAGTTCGCCGGGCGGTACAGCGGCTGCGATGCGCTGACCGTGGCCGTCTGGGTGGCGTAGTTGCGTGCGGGCAGGGGCTGTACTTCCTGGTTGGTGTTGGTACCCGACAGCGCCAGTCCGGCTGCAGGCAGGATGGCTGCCTTGGCTTGGTCTGCCTTGGCCATGGTCGCGTCAAATTGGGATTTGGCTGCCTGGTAGGTGGCATCAAATCCCTTGGCCGCTGTGTACAGCTCCACTAGGCTCTGGGCCTGTGCGGTAAATGGCAGGGCATTGCCCAGGGCCAGCATCAAGGGGATCAGGCGAAATTTGGGTGCGAAAACGTTTAGGGACATAGTGGTGGTTCTCAGGCTCTAAAAAATCAATACCGGGCAACGCTGGGGTCGAGCTCGTCAGACCAGGCATGTATTCCACCTGCGATATTGACCACATGCTCAAACCCATGGCTTTGCAAAAAATGTGCAACCTGCATGCTGCGCGCACCGTGGTGGCAAAGGCAGGCGATAGGCTGCTGCGGATCCAGTTCGGCCAGCCGAGGCGGTATGGCGGCCATGGGTATGGCCAACAACGTGAATCCATCGGCCGTAACACTGGCAGTTTGCAACTCATGGGGTTCGCGCACGTCCAGCACCATGGGTTCGCCATGGGCGCGCGCATCGCGCAGCCACTGGGCCAGATCTTTGGGACGGACTTGCGCAATCATGTGGTGAAGGCCTTAGGGGTTAGAGCTTGAAACGCGAGGGTTCGGGAAAGTTGAGCAAGCGGGGTGCCACTGTGTCCCAACCTGTGACGGTGCTGAAGGTGGAGTCGCCGGTGCGTGTCACTACGGTGGCGCGCATGATGGGGTCTTCGCCGACGATGGCCCCTAGGCGGCCGCCCACCTTGAGCAGGTTGAGCAGCTTATGCGGGATCTCGGCCACCGAGCCACTCAGCGCAATCACGTCAAAGCTGCCGTCAACCACGCTCATCTTTGCGCCGTCCGCCTGGCGGACTTCCACGTTTTGTATGCCTGCGTTGCGCAGGTTGGTGCGCGCCTGTGCAGCCAGATCAGCGTCAATTTCAACGGTGATGACCCGTTGTGCCATGCTGGCCAGCAGGGCGGCCATGTAACCCGAACCGGTGCCAACTTCCAGCACGGTGTCGGTCGGGCGCACGGCCAGATCCTGCAGCATGCGGGCGTCCAGGCGCGGTGGCAGCATGCATTCGCCTTTTGCGAGCGACTCTTCTCCCGAACCCTTCAGCGGGATTTCAAGATCCGCAAATGCCAGGCCCTTGTGGGCGGCGG
The DNA here is from genome assembly GCA_963513355.1 of uncultured Rhodoferax sp. Taxonomy (GTDB): domain Bacteria; phylum Pseudomonadota; class Gammaproteobacteria; order Burkholderiales; family Burkholderiaceae_C; genus Allorhodoferax. The sequence goes on from CAUPQG010000016.1 coordinate 104,062, forward strand.
GTACGAAATCTTCACGCTTGACGGTGGACAACAGCCCCAGCACGGACGCGTCTGACACATGCCAGGGGCGAATCTGCTGCTCGATCATGTTGAAGCGGGCTTGTTCGATATTCATGTTTCTGGTCTCCAGGGCATAGGTTGGCGGTTTGCGTCAATTTTACTTGGCGCAGGCCAGGGCCTGGTCGGGTGGCGCATCGGCTGCGGTGCGGGTGCTGAGACCGTAGAGGATGGTCTCCACTTGCACGGCCATGTATTGTTCGGGATCGATCTGCATGCCGGCTTCATGGCATGCGCCCCAGGAGTTTTTCCAGGTCGCCAGGAAAAGCATGGGGGCCAACACCGTGTAGACACCGTAGGTCTGGTCGATGGGGCGAAATTCGCCCCGATCTACGCCCCGCTGCAACACGCGCTGCAACAACTTATGACCCGGTTGAATGACTTCTGCGTTGTAAAAAGCGGCCAGTTCCGGGAAGTTGCCAGCCTCACTCATCATCAGCTTAATGATTCCAGCGGCCTTGGTCGCTCCAATGTGCTGCCACCAGGCCTTGACGCAGTAGCGCAGCATGTCGGCGCTGCTGCCCTGGAAGTTCTCGAACTCGTCGTTCCATTCGCCAAAGCGTCCGGAAATGTTCTCACGCACCACGGCCTTGAATAGCTCTTCCTTGCTGGAGAAATACAGGAACAACGTGCCCTTGGACACTCCGGCGCGTTTGGCAACCTCTTCGGCACGGGTGCCCACGAAACCCTTTTCCACAAAGAGGTCCAGTGCCGCGGCCAGCAGCTCGCCCGGGCGAGCGTCTTTGCGGCGCTCGCGCTTGGCGCGTACGGTGGCAACGATGTGTTCGATGGGGCAGGATGTGGACATGAAGTTACTGACTGATTGGTTATTAGTTTACCGTAAGGCCTATGGCGGGTCAAGGCCAAGGCGACAGACGACGATTTGCGAGCGATGAAAGCATGAAAACGCAGGACAGACGAAAATACAGCGTACATGAAGTCAAGAACACGCAGCAATCCACCCAGCTTGCGCGTCGCCATGTCCGGACGGGGCTGATCCCATATGTACCACGGAGAGCGGTTTAACAGTATCAGCCATCTGGTGGGTGCGGGCTTGGCCCTGTTCGGGTCGGCCGCCTTGGTCACATCGGCCGCGCAGCAAGGTGATCTCTGGAAGATTGTCAGTTTCAGCATTTATGGGGTCATGTTGGTGACCCTGTACGTGTTCAGCACCCTGTACCACAGCATGCGCGGGCGGGCCAAAGTTGTTCTTCAAAAGTTTGACCACTGCTCCATCTACTTGTTGATAGCGGGCAGTTACACGCCGTTTGCGCTGGTGTCGCTGCGCGGCACGTTGGGTTGGGCCTTGCTGGGCGGTATCTGGACCCTAGCCCTGGTGGGCATCATTCAGGAAATCTGGTATGCCAAGGGCGCGCGCGTGTTGTCATTGGTGATTTATTTGCTGATGGGGTGGCTGGCTTTGGTGGCGGTTGTGCCGCTGTGGCAGGCTCTGACGCCTACTGGTTTCATGTGGTTGGCTGCAGGGGGTGTCTTTTACACCGCTGGTATCTACTTCTATGTAGCCGACAACCGCATACGGCACGGCCACGGCCTGTGGCACCTGTTCGTGCTGGGTGGCAGCTGTTGCCACTTCTACACCGTGCTGGCCTACGTGGCTTAAGACGCTGCCCGACCGCTTATCTGCCGTCACCTTCGCGCAGCCGCTGCTCCGACAGCAGATGCAAATAGACCTCCAGATTGGTGTAGCCCGGCATGCCTAGCAAGGGCATGGAAAGTTGCGTGCCATTGTGGTCCTGAACCTGTGGGTTCAGTCCGTTGGCGGTCTCCCAGGTGTCGGGCATGCCGTCGCCATCGCTGTCTTGCAGTGCTGCGGGGGGCAGTGTGCCGGAGGCCCAGGGCAGGGCACTGCCATCGCCTGCGGGGTTCACACTGCGCGATGCCAATGTAATTTCGCGCCGCTCCACCGCCTGCATCAGGCGTTTGTCCATCGGGTCGCGCGGGAAGGCGCCCGCTGTCAGTACACCCAGCGCTGGCAAATCAATAGCCCGGGCATAACCCATGCCGGGGAAGTTGTGTCGCTGCGCCACTGCGTACGCCGGCGCCGTATTGCTGCGGGGGCCGTCGGGGTAATCGTTGCAGCAGTACAGCAGCCCGTAATCACTGTATTGGGGGTACAGGTTCATCTGGTTGCCACTGAACCAAGTGGCGGTTTGCTGCTGCGCTCCTTGGGGCGTGGCCAGGTGCACCATGCCATAACGCATGGGTTCGGGTTGCGCAGCGGTGCGGGCCATGGCGTAGTTGTTGGCGAAATTCAATCGGTAATAAATGGGCTGGCCACTGTCGGAGGCCGACACCGTGGTGTTGTTGATGTCTACGAAGTAGCCCATGTCCCAATAGAGGTTGTTGGACAGTTCCACATCCATCACTGAATTGGCTGCAGCGGCGCTCTCGCGCGAGAATTCGGGGTAGCGGCCCAGAATTCGGTTGAAAACATTGTTGTGTAGCGCCAGGCGCGTCAACTCATAACCCTGGCTGGGGTTGCTGTAATTGATCAGTACACCACCACGGTCCGCGTGGTCGCCCACCGTCTCGGCGATGATGGTGTTCTGTACCGTGATGTCTTGGGAGTAAGAGATCTCCACGGCTTCATCGGTTGCGCCGCCAATGGAAACATGGTCGACGATGGCACGGCGCGTGTAGCGCAAACGCAGGCCGTCATCGTGACGCGCGTCCGGGCGCAAGCGCACATGGCGCAATATCCAGTTATCCGCTTTGCGGGACGTGGCAGCGCAGTCTACCCGCTGGTCGCAATATGGCTCCTCGGTCGTGTGCAACTGCCGCAGGGTGATGCCGCCGGGCGAGGTTTGCCCGGCAATGGTTACGTCTCCCCGTGTCAGATGAATCGCCGCATCTATGAGGCCGCTCACGGCAAACACCACCGTGCGCGGGCCTTCTTCATCCAGTGCAGCTTGCAGCGACCCGGGGCCGTTGGCATTGAGGTTGGTCACGGTGATAACCCGTCCTCCCCGTCCGCCGGTGGCTTGCGCGCCAAAACTGGCGGCTCCAGGAAATGCCACTGGTGTGGCCTCGTAACTGGCGCCGGCACCCAGCACATCAAATTGAAGGCCCTCCACGCGCACCCCTGAATACGCTCGCCCTTGGTACACCACATTGGGCAAGTGCAGCACTGCGGTGGCCTCGTTAAAGCTGAAGGTATTGGCCCGTGCATCACCCAGCAAAACCACGGGCATGGCCCGCACCCGGATGCGTACGTCGCGGTAGCGCACGGTTTTGTTGGCCAAGCCGATGTCGGTAATGAACAACTCACCTGTGCCGTCGTTGTACGACGCACTGCCAGCCAGCAACGGGCTTGTGCAGCACAGGAAAGCGGTGGCAAGTGCAAGACAGCGCAGCATGGTAGGACTCCTGGTTGCGCCCTCAGATGCACGTGGGCGTCACTGTCAGGATAACGCTAGCGGACCTCTTTGCACAATGGGTTTTGCGGGGTTGAAAACCTATTTCTTGGGCGCATCCTTTGGGCGGCAGGCCAGAGGCTTGCCTTCAGGAGCAAAGTAACTGCCGTTGACTGCGCCGCGTGGAGACGTGAAACTGCAGTCCTGTCCGCTCTTCGAAGCCTTGCACGCCTCCAGGGCTTCTTTTGGCGGTCCCCGGTGTTCGGTCTGCGAACCAGACGGTTGGGCCCATAGCAGGCTGGAAGCGAATGCCATTGCGCAGAACAGGCTGGCGCGTAGGGTAGAAGGGTGTGCAATTGTTTGCATGGCTTGGCTCCTGAAATACGGCCAGCACCTGCTGACCGATGGCTGCATAGTGGCCGGCAAATGTGGAGGAATCATGGAGGTGGGAGCCCCGTGCGGCTCCGAGCTGGTCGGCGCTGTCGCCTGTGTTGTGACGGGGGGGTGTGACCCCACACACAATGGCTGCATGGATTTTGCACACTCCCCCCGCGCGCAAGACCTGCGCCACCGTCTGGAAGCCTTCATGCAGCGCTTTGTGTTGCCCTACAACGCGGCTTGGCATCGCAGCGTGCAGGACGGTGTTTATCCTCCACCGTTTCTCGAAGACCTGAAAGCTCTGGCACGCGAAGAGGGTTTGTGGAATTTGTTCCTGCCCACGCTTGCGCAGGATGAGCCTGGCACGCGCCTGTCCAATCTTGACTATGCTCCTCTGGCCGAGACGATGGGGCGGTTGCCTTGGGCGGCTGAGGTCTTCAATTGCAGCGCCCCCGACACCGGCAACATGGAGTTGTTGCACCGCTTTGCCAACGCCACCCAGCGTGCGCAGTGGTTGCTGCCCCTGCTGGAGGGGCGTATGCGTTCGGCTTTTGCCATGAGCGAGCCCGACGTAGCCTCGTCCGACCCCACCAACTTGCAAACCACGGTGCGCCGTGCAGGGGATGAATTGGTGCTGAATGGTCGCAAGTGGTTTATCACCGGTGTGGCACACCCGCAGTGCAAATTGTTGGTTGTGATGTGCCGCAATTTGGGCGATACCTCTGGCGCGACCGGGGGCCAGGCCGACTCCAATGCGCACCACCAGCACAGCATGGTACTGGTGCCGCTGGATACGCCGGGGGTGCAGGTGCTGCGCAATATTTCCGTGGTGCACCACCAGTCACCCGAAGGGCACTGTGAAATTGTGTTGCGTGATGTGCACGTACCCTCCGACCATTTGCTGGGCGAATGGGGTGCTGGATTTGCGATGGCCCAGGCGCGCTTGGGGCCAGGGCGCGTGCATCACTGCATGCGGTCGATTGGTCAGTGTGAGCTGGCGCTGGAGCTGGCCACCGAGCGCACGCTGGAGCGCCAGGCTTTTGGCAAGTACCTGGCGGACTACTCCAATGTGCAGGAATGGATTGCGGAATCGCGCATTGAGATCGACCAGGCCCGTTTGCTGGTGTTGCAAGCCGCGTGGATGCTGGACCAGCACACGCAAGACCCTGGTCGTGTACGTGCCCAGGTAGCCGCCATCAAGGTGGTGGCGGCACGCCTGCAATCACGTGTGGTGGACCGCGCCATGCAGGTTTTTGGTGCCATGGGGCTGTCGCCCGATACACCCCTGGCCTATTTCTGGACCTGGGGTCGCGCACTGCATCTGATGGACGGGCCGGATGAAGTGCACCTGCGCACAGTGGCACGGCACGAACTTGCCCAGGGGCGGGCACGTGCTGGCAGCACCGCTGCCTACTTCACCACACCGGAGCAGTTGCTCGCCATGCCACGGGTACGCTGATGTGTGCCACGCCGCAGAAGCCTAGCTGCAGGCACAGCCGGAGGAACCGCAACCTGCTTCGGCAACCTTGGGCGCATCAAACTGCGTGAACAGTACATTGTTCTCAAGATGGATGTGGTTGATCAGGTCCTCATTGAGCTGCGCAATACCGGCGTAGAGAGCACGCCAGGTGTTGCAGGCGCCAGTGGGTGGCGTGGCGTCGTGACAGAGCTGCATCAGCTTGTCCAACTGGGCGCCATGGTCTACATGTTCTGAACGCATCATGGCGATGGGCTGGCTCACAAAGGGACTGCCTCCGGACTTGAGTGCTGGAAACAGAACGGTTTCTTCCTTCAGCATGTGGGCGTTTAATTCCTCTTCCATGTTCTCCAGGTGTTCGGCCAGGCCTACGGGCACATCCGGGTTGTCGCGGTGCACCGCCTGGACCCGGCGCGCCATGCGAATGAGTTCGGGCAACTGGTTGCGGTGCACATCGTGGTAGCGGGTCAGTATGTGCTCGATCAAGGCGGCAGGGTCAGCAACGGCAGGTAATGCCTGGGGGCGCTGCAGTGTGCGCAGTTCGGTCATCACCGCTTCAACATCCAGGCCCTTATCCTGGGTGGCTTGTAGCAAGCTGATTTGCCCACCACAGCAGAAGTCCAGCTTCAGGCGACGGAAGATGGCCGTTGCGCCTGGCAACTGGACGGCTATTTGCCCAATGGACTGGTCGGCGGTGAGTGCCAGGGCTTCAGGGACGGTGGTTTCCAAACGTGCATTCATGGCTTGCTTCCTTTTAAAGATTCACATTGAATGAATCTATTGTACTCAATAACATTCATTTAAAATGACTCAAATAAAGAAGCCTAGGAAAACCCCATGCGCCTGACCCAATGGACCGACTACACGCTGCGTGTGCTGATGTACTGCGCCGCGTACCAGGAGCGTGCGCAACCAGTCACCATCACCGAGATTGCGGACAGCCACGCCATTTCCCGTAGCCATCTGACCAAAATAGTTCAGCAGCTCGGCGTCTGGGGCTTGCTGGAGACCACCCGTGGGCGCGGTGGTGGCATGCGCCTGCTCAAAGACCCCAATGACATCAACATAGGCAGCGTGGTGCGCCTGACAGAAACCGATTTCAATATGGTGGAGTGTTTTGATCCGCCGCAGAACCAATGCGGCCTGAGTCAGCGTTGCAAACTCAAAGGTCTTTTGCACCAGGCAACAGCCAGTTATCTGGCTGTGCTGGACGGCATGTCACTGCGAGACCTGTTGGCGCCCATGGATAGCACGGTTCAGATGCCAAAGTCCCGCAAGTCCATGCTCCTGCCGGGTGTGCCGGCGTGACGAAGAAGTTCCCTATTCATCCCGCCAATCCCCAGCGGTTGTGCTGGGGCTGCGACAGGTTGTGTGCGTCAAACGATATGCTGTGTGGCAACGGCTCGGACCGTACCCCGCATCCCGTGGAGCTTTTTGGCAACGATTGGATGGACTGGATAGTTGGCAATGTGGATAAACCACTGCCAAAGGCTATCGCGGGCGCAGACGCGTAAGATTTGTCTCTTGTGCCCGACCAATGGGCTTTGCGAACGGAGAGACTCCCATGACAGCTTCACACAGCGGCCTACAAACTATCACCCTTGGCGGCGGCTGCTTCTGGTGCACCGAGGCGGTGTATGTGCAGGTCAAGGGGGTTGTGGACGTGGAGTCCGGTTACAGCAACGGCCATGTGCGCCAACCCAGCTACGAAGACGTCTGTACCGGAAGTACCGGCCACAACGAAGTGGTCAAACTGGTTTATGACCCGGCCCAGATCAGCACACGGGAGGTGCTGGAGATTTTCTTTGTGATCCACGACCCCACCACGCTAAACCGCCAGGGCAATGACACGGGTACGCAATACCGCAGTGGCATCTATTTCTCAACACCCGAGCAGCAGATGGTGGCCCGGGAAGTGATAGCTGAAATGCAGGGCAGCGGCACCTACAGCCGCCCTGTCGTGACCGAGGTGACGGCGCTGGACAATTACTGGCCCGCAGAGGAGTACCACCAGGACTTCTTTGCCCGCAACCCCCACCAGGGTTATTGCATGGCGGTGGCCGCGCCCAAGGTGGCCAAGTTCCGAAAAACCTTTGCGCGCTTGCAGAAGCCATGAGTTTTCGCTATTGATTTGAGAGCCACTCACGCCCATTGCACGGGGGCTCTGTGCGAGAATTGGTTCCATGAAAGCAGTGTTCAGGGTCAAGGCTTATGTGTGTGGTGTGCTCCTGTTGGGCACCGCCATGGGCAGCGCCGGCCTGACCCTGGGCCGGACCCAGGGTGCCGTTTTTATAGGCAAGCCGCTGGATTTGCGGGTGCAGGTTCAGTTTGATCCTGCTGAAGACGTGCAGGCCACCTGCATGGACGCAGAGGTCTTTTATGGCGACACTGTTTTGGAGAGCTCCAGGGTCAGTGTTGTGGTGGAGCCCGCCGCGGCGGCCAGTACACAGGGTCCTACCGTTCGGGTCACGTCCACCGTCCTGGTCAATGAACCCATCATCACGGTGAACTTCCGTGTTGGCTGCCAACAAAAGCTGTCCAAGCGCTACACCGTATTCCCCGAGGTGGCACCCAATGTTGTGGAGCCGCCCACGGTGCGCGTGCCCAGCCGCAATGCCCCACCCAAAGTCGCGCTGCCGGTGGTGCCTGCGGCCCAAAGCCCGGCGCCAACACCTGCACCAACGCCAAATCCGTTGGCAAACGGTGCATCCCCATCCCCAGTGGAGCGCCCCGCGCCAAAACCTGCACGGCGCGCGGCACCGTCTCAAGAGCCCGCGCCTGCTGCTGCATCTGTTCGTACCAAACCCGCTGCCAAAGCCAGTGGCAAGTCCCGCCTCAAACTCGATCCGCTCGACCTATTGATCGAGCACGATCCTGTGCTGCAGGCCACTACCGAACTGATGACACTGCCGCAAGAGAACCCTGCGGCGCGTGCCGAGGCTGCGGCGCTGTGGCGCTCTTTGAATACCAGTCCCGAAGATCTTCTGCAGCAAGAGGCCAAAGCCAAGGCATTTGAAAAGGACCTGAAGTCCCTGTATGCCATCACAGCCCAAAACCAGAAGGGATTGATGGACCTGGTTGCCAAGGTAGAGCGCGCCGAGTCCGAACGGTATGCCAATGGCCTGGTTTACGCACTTGCAGGTCTGTTGCTGACCAGTTTGCTGGTGTTGGCATGGGTTTGGCGCCGTGCGCAGCGTTCCCAACCCAGCCATTGGCGTGACGGGATGGACAGTGGCGACAGTCTGATGGCCGAGCTGGTCAAGGCACCACCTGTCAGTCGCCCACGCCCACCGGTTGCAGCGGCAGGCCCAGTGCCTGTAGACGCAGACCCCCCCTCGTCGGCCCGATCGCCACTCGACTTTGATTTAAGTGAGTTGGGGTTGGCTCCGCAGCCTGCCGCAGCTGCCGATGCGGTGCAAGACTCTTTTGCGGGTTCTGAATCGGCATCTTTGGATACGGTGCCCCGCCCCAGGTCAGCGATTGGCGCGACCCAGGCGATCGGGCGCGATTTTTCTCCCAGCGTCTTCGGGGGGTCGCGCGCCATTGACTCAACGGAATTGCTGGACGTGCGCAAGCAGGCCAGTTTTTTCATGTCGCTGGGTGAAGTGCAGCAGGCCATAGATGTGCTGGTCAACCATATCGCGCAAGTGGGCGAGTCCAGTCCACTGGTGTGTCTGGATTTGCTGAAGATTTACTACAAAGAAGGCCGTGAACCCGAATACGAGGCCTTGCGCCAGGAGTTCAACAACTGGTTTACCGGGCGTGTGCCGGTCATTGACCACTTTGCCGACGAAGGCCGCGGCCTGGAAAAGTACCCCAACGTGCTGGACCAGATCGTAGCCATGTGGCCGGACCCCCGTGTGCTGGAGTACATCGAAAACTGCATGTACCACCACTCCAGCGATGAGTACGAACCCCATTTTGACTTGTTGGCCTACCGCGAGTTACTGCTCCTGCATGGGATTGCGAAGCGAATTGTGCGTATGTCCGACGACGCCCATGACGCCGCGGCGCTGGTCCGCATTGCTGCGCGAGCCCCCTCGGGTGATAGCGCTGACCTTCCCGGCAGTGGCGACGTGGCACACCGAATGGGCGCCCAGCATCGCGGAGCCTGGAAGCGCAATCCGGTGCCGCTGCCCAAATCCCGCCAAAAGGTGAAAGATCCACAGACAGATGTGGAAACCAGTGGCTCGCCCCTGGAAGGCACTACGGATTTCGATTTCTTCGATTTACGCTAGGCCGCCTGCCCATCCGTCGTAGACCAACCGGCTTCTAACGCACCGTGCTCCAGTGGGTATCGGGCGGGGCGTCCTGTTCCAACTGAGTGAGCCGCTCCAGCAAGGCTTGAGCTTGGGCTACGAGCCCAGCATCGTCAGAGGCCAGCACTTCGGTCGCCAGGTCGCGGGATTCAGCCCACAACTCCAAAGCAGCGGACTCTTGGGCCAACGCCATGGTGATGGTGTAGTCGTAGGTCTTGCCGCCTTGCACTGAAGGGTGAAGTTCGATGTCCAGTGCAGGATCTTGCGCTGGTCCGTCGTCAGGCATGCTCTGCGCGGGTGGACCGTCTTCTGTGACGGCTTCTGGTGAAAGGTCCATGGCAAGTTCGTATAGGGGTTGTACATCTGGCGTGGACTTGGCTTCTGGTTGCACACCATAGTCATCCAACGCAAGTGAAAAGTGGATGGCATCGTCGGGCTGAGCCCCATTGGTGCCAGGAGTGGTCTCGCCGGGCTGTCGCCACGGATCGGGGTCCAGACCCAAGTCAAGATCCAGATCCAACTCGGGTTCCGGTTTCGATTCCACCACCGCGGACGCAGCAAGCGCAGCGTCGGGTTTGCTGACGGGTTGATCGGTGTTGTCCAGCCAGGCGCGCATTGGCGGGGTGGGCGCTTCGTCCAGATCCAGGTCGATATCCAGGTCTGCGTCGGGACTCCGGATCGAGTCTGTACCGTCTTCGCGCTCCAGAAAATGGGCACGCGCCTCCCGTTTTTCAGCCAGCGACTTGCGCACCCGCATCACTTCGGAGGCAGCGGCTGCAGAATCAAAGGCCATATTGGGCTCTTGCCGTGCAAAGGGGCTGGACGGCTCGAAACCATGGGTTGAAAACTCGCCCGATGCGGTACTGGCCGACCAGCTTTCTGTTTCCTCGACACGAGCCTGCGAAGGCTGTACCGCGTGAGGAGTGGTGGGCGCTGCGGCCCTCTGCGTGGGAGCCCTGGGCGTGCGCTGTGCGCTAGCGTGCATCCAGCGGGTGTGTGGGCGGTGCCACACATACCACCACACAACCAGCCCGGTCAAGGCCAATGCCGATGCCACACCCAGCACTGCGCCATCCAGCGCCGAAAAGCCTGGAAGTTGGGAAGTGACGGCTGAGTAGGCGTCCACGGGTTTGCGGGCTTCCAATTGCTGCAAGGCCTTTTGGGTCGCCAGCGCCTGCTGCTGCACCGCCTTTAGATCGGCCTGCATACGCTCAAAAGAGCTGGCGTCACCGGCAGGAGCGGACGCGCCTGTCAGTGGTGTGGGCTGTACCGGTAATGTCGTAGAGGAGGGCAATTGGGTCTCACCATACGGGGAGCGGGCTGCCCGGTGCAGACGCGGCTCTCCATGTTGCGGCGAATGATAGTGCATGCGGGGCCGGCCCCCTAGAATGCAGCCTCCCGTTCGCCATTTCCCACCCCCATCCTGCCTATCTACATGCCATCCACCGCTGACATTCGCATCCGCAGTGTGCGCCCGCTCATTTCGCCCGCCATATTGGAGTATGAACTGCCTTTGGGTGACGCCGGTGCAGCCGCTATCCACCAGGCTCGCCGGGATGTAGCCAAGGTCATCACCGGGCAAGACGACCGGTTGTTGGTGCTGGTGGGGCCCTGCTCGGTTCACGATCCAGCCTCGGCCCTGGAATACGCGCGCCGCCTGGCGCCCGTGGCACAGGCGATGGCCAAGGACCTGCTGGTAGTAATGCGGGTTTACTTTGAGAAACCTCGCACCGTGGTGGGCTGGAAAGGGCTCATCAATGACCCCGGGCTGGACGGCAGCTTCCAGATCAACAGTGGTCTGCGCTTGGCCCGCAAGCTGCTGCTGGACATTACAGAGGTGGGCCTGCCCATCGCCACCGAATTTCTGGACACCACGCTCGGCCAGTACTACGCCGACCTGATCTCCTGGGGTGCGATTGGCGCCCGCACCACCGAGAGTCAGATCCACCGCGAGTTGGCTTCGGGTCTGTCCATGCCGGTGGGCTTTAAGAACCGCACGGATGGTGACCTGCAGGTGGCGGTGGACGCCATTTTGTCCGCCCGGCATCCGCATTGTTTTCCGTCGTTGACTCACGAGGGTGCGCCCGCCGTGTTGACCACATCGGGCAACGAGCACACCCACCTGGTGCTGCGCGGCGGCAGCCGCAGCGGGCCCAACTTTGATGCCGCCCATGTGGCAGAAGCCGTTGCACTGCTGCAAAAGGCGGGTGCCCTTCAGTCGGTGCTGGTGGATTGCAGCCACGCCAACAGCAGCAAACGGTTTGACCGCCAACCCGAGGTGGCGCGTGATGTGGCAGGGCAGGTGGCCGCCGGCCAGCGCGCCATCATTGGCGTCATGCTGGAAAGCCACCTGGTGGCCGGAACGCAGCCCGTGATACCCGGCCAGCCGCTGACCTATGGTCAAAGCATCACCGATGCCTGCCTGGCCTTTGGCGACACGCTGCCTGTGCTGGAAGACCTGGCGGCCGCTGTCCGCAGTCGCAGGTCTGTTTAGCTATAAAGTTCATAGCAAACAAGCTATATTGAACGGGGGCTAGAGGCCAAAACGGTAGGTGGGTTGCGCCGCCAGGTTCTGGACTAGGGAATGTACCGAGCAAAAGAGGCTCGAATTGTCGTCGCAAAGACATTTTGCTGTCATTTGCGGCTTTAGGATTTGCCTCTCATTTGTCGTTGTCACCACTCCCTATGAATACACAGTTTGACTTCATTCACGGCGCACCCGCGATCGCACTGCGTGGGGCGCCCACGCGCCGCCGCTTGCTGGGCGCACTGGCAGCACTGCCGTTGGCCGGCGCCGGGTTGTCTGCCCGGGCCGATGAAACAGGTCCCATCCGGATAGCCCAGTCCATCGCGTTGACAGGCCCTTTGGGCGAACTGGGGCAGGCCATGCACCAAGGTGCGAAAGTGTGTTTTGCCGCTGTTAATGCCAAGGGCGGTGTGAATGGTCGGCCCATTGAGCTGACCGTGGCTGATGACGGTTACGACGTCAAACGTGCGTTGGCCAATGTGAATGGCTTTATGGAGGACCGCAGCAACTTTGCGCTGTTCAATTGCATGGGCACCCCCATGATCGAGGCCATGCTGCCCAAGGTCATCGAGTCGGGGATCCCCTTTTTTGCACCATTTTCGGGTGCCTTGTCAGTGCGACCCAAAAATGCGCGCAATGTGTTCAACATCCGCGCCAGTTATGCCGACGAGGCAGAGCAACTGGTGCAGCATTTGGCCACAGTGGGTATCAAACGCATTGCCATCGTCTACCAGAACAACGCGTTCGGCAAAGAGGTGTTCACTGCAACCCAACAGGCCATGGGCCGCTACAAGTTGGAGGCTCTTGCCACACTCACGGTGGAGAACGATGCGTCTGACGCCGAAGCCGCTGCCAAGAAGATTGCAGCCGCAGCTCCAGAGGCGGTTTTGGTCGGCCTGGCCGGCAAGCCCACCATTGCCTTTGTGAAGGCCGTGCGCCAGGAACGCAAGGGCCTGCAGTTGTACGCCCTTTCCATCATGGGCTCTGCGGCCACCATCGCAACCCTGGCTGGTGATGCCACAGGCATGACCATCTCGCAAATTGTCCCCTTGCCGAGCAACATGTCGCGTCCCGTGGTGCGCGATTTTCAGTTGGCATGGAAGGCGGGCAACGTGGCGCTGGAGCCGTCGCACTTGGCGCTGGAGGGATACATCAATGCCCGTGTGTTTGTGGAGACACTGCGCCGCGCCGGGCGCAATCCCACGCGCAGCAGTTTCATTGACAGCACCTGGGGCACCAAGAATTTGGATCTGGGTGGGTTTGCCGTCAGTTTTAGTGAGTCTGCGGTCAATGCATCACGTTTCGTGGAGCTGACCATGGTCTCCAACAACGGACGTTTTATCCGTTGAGCTTTTCACCAAGGAAGCTACATCTGCCGGAACAGGTGCAAGTAGCTGCGGCTAATCGGTAGCTGCTCGGCACGCCCCTTCAAGCTTAGGTTGGCAGTCTCATTGGCTCCACTTTGCACGTGGCTCACCTGGCTCAGGTTGACAATGATGCTGCGGTGCACCTGCGCAAATTTTTCCGTATCCAGCTCATCGGCCAGCTCTTTGATGGTCTTGCGTATCAGCGCCTCGCCAGCGGCCCATACCACCAGTGTGTATTTGGTGTCGGATCGAAAGTACACCACTTCATCGACAGGAATCATCCGCACACTATTGCCCACTGATGCCTTGATGAAGTTCAAGCGCGCCTGCGGAGCAGCTTGTGCCTTTAGCTGTTGCGCGATCGTTTGCAGAATTGTGTCGACGTCAGTCGGCGTGGCGGCGGGCGTCTCGGTCAGCCGCTCTTGCAGTCGTGCAACCGTGTCCGCAAGGCGCTCTTCGTCGAGCGGTTTGACCACATAGTCAATGGCACCTTGCTTGAATGCCTCCACCGCATAGTGCTCGAAAGCAGTCACAAATACCACCTGGGCACGCCTCCCGATGCAACGCGCGGCCTCCACGCCGTTCATGCCGGGCATATGCACATCCAGGAATACGATGTCCGGGTTGTGCTCGTCAAACAGCTCTACTGCCTCCCGCCCGTTGCGCGCCTGCGCCACGATCGTGAGTTCGGGCCACAACCGGGCCAGTTGGGCAACCAGGCGATCGCGTAGCAGGGGTTCATCGTCAGCGACGAGTGCGGTCTTGGTGTTCATACGGTGGCTGCGGGCGTAAAACGCAAATCTACCCGCAAACCACCGCCTGCGGGCTCGCTGAATTCCAATTGCGATCCAGTGCCAAAGAAAACAGCCAACCGCTGTCGCAAGTTGGCAAGGCCCGTTCCGGGTGTGGATGTTTCCTGCATGCCGATACCCGAGTCCGTGACCCACACATTGACCACGCCAGATGATGGATCGCGGTTGGCACCAATCGTGACTTTGCCGCCGTCTTCCGACGGATCTATGCCATGGCGAATGGCGTTTTCTACCAGCGTTAGCAAGGCCATGGCCGGAAACCGAAGATTCAGAACGTCCTCGTCCAAATCGAATTCGTAGTGCAGACGGTCGGGCATACGCATGGCCATCAGCTCCAGGTAAGAGCGTACCAACCGCGCTTCGTCCCCCAAGCTTGCGCTTGCTTTTTGAAGCTGCGGCATGGTGGCGCGGAGATAGGCAATCAAGGCCTTGAAAACCGGTGCCGCTCGGGGTGAGCCCGTGTCAACCAGTTCCTGCACGTTGGCCAGGGTGTTGAACAGGAAGTGCGGCTCAATTTGGGCCTGCAGCAAGGCGAGCTTGGCGTCCGATGTTTGCCGCTCGAGTTGTTCCTTGGCCAGCGCCAGATCCAGCGCTTGGGAATGGTTGCGCGCATCGCGCTCACGCACCATGGTCCCCAAGGCCATCGGTACACCGATGACGATGCAGGCCACGGTGATAACAAAGAACCCCGATACCCTTGCAGGCGCAGCAATGAAGCTTTGCAGACCGCCGCTGGTGATCCAGTACGCCAGAAAGGTGGCCAGCGGCGCAGCAGTTGCCATGGCAATGATTTGCATCGCCCATTTGGGAATGCCGCGCCCGTGCCATTGGTCTGCCCACAAAAAGGCAAGCAGCAGTGCCATCGCTATGGGGACGGCGCGGGTTAGCAGCGTTAGCAGCGGCGTTTCAAAAATGGGGCTGACGATCAGTGTGCCAATTGCCGCAGTGACCAGCGTGACTGCAACCCGGCGACCGGTCAGTTGCGCCAGCACGGTTTTCAGTGCGCCATGGGTTGCAGTGGAGGGGTTTGATGGAGAGGTCATGCCCTAAAGATAGCGGTGCACCCAGGCAGGGTCAAGGAAACCAGGCCTTTGGAGTGACGGGCAGCGGTTTTGGAGGTTTGAGTGGCGGTCCGGCTTTAGCGCAGCGCTGTGTTCCCGATGAGCACATGGTTTTCGTAGCGCCCGTCACCCAGCACAAAATGGGTAGTGCCCACCTTTGTGTAACCCAGGTGAGCATAGAAGGCGATGGCACGGGCGTTTTGCGCATTGACAGTGAGCCACAACACGGCATGGGCCTTCGCCCATGCCAGGGCCTGTGCAGCCATTAGCAGCGACTTTCCTGCGCCGCGGCCGATGAAGTGCTCTTGCACATACAGCGTCTGCAGCTCGACCGAAGAGAAGTTGCCTGCCGGGCACTCAGCGTCAAACTTGACAACAGCCAACCCGATAAGACTGGTTCCGCACTCGGCAACGAGTACCGCGCTGCTAGGGTCACTCAAAACCCGTCGGTATTTTTCGGGGGTGAGTTCGCCCAGCACATACCCTGCGATATCTGAATTGATGCCATCGGTGGCATAGGTGTGCAGCCAGACTTGGGTTGCCAGGACGGCCAAACGGCTGGCGTCTTCCGGTATGCCAGGGCGGATGTTGAGTTCAGGAATCATGTGCCTTTGATTCTAGGATCATCCCCTTGCAGGCCATTGCCCCACCACATTCACGATAATGGAGGCTGCCCGTCTGACAGTTGATGTTTGAATCCCCACCGTATGCTGTTTTTGCTCTCGCCCGCCAAGTCCCTGGACTATGACACCCCTCTCACCCTCGATCATCCGCACACGCCCCCGCTGTTCGTCAAGCAATCCAAAGAGCTGATAGACCTGCTGCGCACCTATTCGCCGCTGCAGATTGGCGAGCTGATGGCGCTCAGCGATGCGCTGTCTGCGCTGAACGTGGCGCGCTACCAGGCCTGGTCGTCGCGGGCTACGATCAAGAATGCGCGCCAGGCGGTTCTGGCGTTTGATGGGGATGTGTATGGTGGGCTGGATGCGTGCAGTCTGGGTGGTGAAGACCTGGCCTGGGCGCAGGACCATGTCTGCATCCTCAGTGGGCTCTATGGCGTGCTGCGCCCTTTGGACCTGATGCAGCCTTACCGGTTGGAGATGGGTACCCGTCTGGCCAATGCCAAGGGGCGAGATCTTTACCATTTCTGGGGTACACAAATTGCGGACTACCTCAACACGCGTTTGCGCTCCGATATCAGCCCGGTGGTCATCAACCTGGCGTCGCAAGAGTATTTCAAGGCGGTGGACACCAAGGCGCTGAAGGCCCGCGTCGTGGAGTGTGTGTTTGAAGACTACAAAAACGGCCAGTACAAGATCATCAGCTTTTTTGCCAAGCGTGCACGTGGACTGATGGCGCGCTACGCCGTCACCCACCAATTGGTCAAGCCTGAGCAACTGCGCGCCTTTGATGTGGATGGATATGCCTGGAACGCAGCCCTGTCCACGCCCGAGCGCATGGTGTTCCGCCGCAAGATTGTTGATTAAACCGGCCTCTAGCCCCCGAAAAACCTCATTCATCTGCTATGAAAATAAAAGCAAACGGCATCGACATCGAAGTCGAAGACACGGCCGAAATCAACCCACAGGATCTTGATGCCTACACCCGCCCTGCGGTGTTGCTGATCATGGGCCTTGGTATGCAACTGGTGGCCTGGCCACCGCAGTTGATCGAGGCACTGGTGGATGCGGGCTTTCGCGTCATCCGCATGGACAACCGCGACATCGGCCTGAGCCAGCACTTTGACCACATGGGCAAGCCCAATATCCTTTGGGCTGGCCTGAAATACAAGCTGGGTCTGAAGGTGCGGGCACCCTACACGCTGGAAGACATGGCGCAGGATGCGCTGGGCGTGCTGGATGTGCTGGGTGTGGAGCGTGCACATGTGGTGGGCGTCAGCATGGGAGGCATGGTGGCGCAGCGCGTGGCCATCGCCGCGCCGCAGCGTGTGCTGAGCCTGACCAGCATCATGAGTAGCAGTGGCGCCAAGGGTTTGCCACAGGCCAGACCGGAGGTCGCTCGCGTAATGCTCAAGCGCCCGGAAAGCGATGCGCCCGATGCCGTGGTGGACCACTACGTGCGATTGTTCAAGGCCATCGGCAGCCCGGCATACCCCGTTCCCGAAGACGACATGCGCGAGCGCATTCTGCGTGGCGTAGAGCGCAGCTTCCACCCCGAGGGCACGTTGCGGCAGATGATGGCCATTGTGGCGGACAGCAAGCGTGCGTCGCAGCTTGCACGCATCACCAGCCCGACGCTGGTGCTGCACGGCCGTGCGGACCCGCTGGTGCCCTTTGCCCATGGCGAAGATACGGCTGCACGCATTTCTGGTGCGCGCCTGGTCGGATTTGACGGCATGGGCCACGATCTGCCGCCCGAGCCGGTGGCGCAGATGCTGGACGAGTTGATTCCCCATCTCCAAGCCGCAGAGCCGCCAGCGCCCTATCTGGTTACCAAGGCCGTAGCATGAGCAACAGCAACACCCCCGAACAATCGCAGCTGGGCAAAAGCTCGGCCTATGTTGACCAGTACGACGCGTCGTTGCTGTTCCCCATTCCAAGGGCCGGCAAACGGGCAGAGATAGGCATTACCGGCGCGCCGCTTTTCTTTGGCGCCGACATGTGGACCGCGTTTGAGCTGAGCTGGCTCAACCTGCGCGGCAAGCCGCAGGTGGCACTGGTGCACTTCACGATTCCCTGCGAATCACTGAACATCGTGGAGAGCAAATCCTTCAAGCTTTATCTCAACAGCTTCAACAACACGCGCTTTTCGGATGCCGATGCCGTCAAGGCGCGCCTGCGGGCCGACATCACCGAGGCTGTATGGCGCACAGGGGGCGAGGCTTTGGCAGCGCCCACGACCATTGGCGTGACGCTGGTGGCAGGTGATCTGTTTGACCGCGAGCACGTGCACGAACTCGATGGCCTGAACCTGGACCGCCTGGACATTGAATGCACCCAATACACCCCCGCACCCGAGTTGTTGACGGTGACTCCCGACGAGCAGCCAGTGTCTGAAGTGTTTGTCAGCAACCTGCTCAAAAGCAACTGTCTGGTGACGGGGCAGCCCGACTGGGGCAGTTTGCAGATCAGCTACAGCGGCGATCAGATCGAGCAGGGTGGTCTGCTGCAATACATCGTGAGTTACCGCAACCACAACGAGTTCCATGAGCAGTGTGTGGAGCGGATCTTCATGGACATCTGGACGCGCTGCAAGCCAACGAAGTTGACCGTTTATGCCCGTTACACGCGCCGCGGTGGGCTGGATATCAACCCATTCAGAACCAGTCACCCACAGTCGCGGGGGCGCCCAGGGCGCACGCCGCGGCCGTATCCCCGCGGCGGGGCAAAACACGGCCGCAGGTGCCGGGGGGCGGGACGAAAAGCCCAC
>CAUPQG010000017.1:0-105877 GCA_963513355.1 uncultured Rhodoferax sp.
ATTAATCTCCCGGCGGCCCTTTTTAACTTTGTTTGGTGTTGGTCCGCGCCTTTTTTTCGGCGCTTTTATTTTATGGGGGGGCCTCAATCGCACCCAAACTCTGCCGCCCACGCCTTGCGGCGAAAAGAACGAAATGCATCGCGCGGAGCCAGCTACTTCGCAACCCCACCAGCAGCCACAGCGTCGACCACCGGCTGCCCCAGCGACTTCAAAACATCCCGCACCATCTGCGCTCTATCCTTGGCTTCTGGCAACTCACGCTCGATCCGCAACTTCTCATTCCCCGCCAGCTTGATGTGCTTGTTCTTCTGGATCAGGTGGATGATCTTCATCGGATCAATCGGCGGATTCTTCTGAAAGGTGATGCTGATGATGCCGGGCGCGGCGTCTACCTTGACCACGCCATAGGGTTTGGCCAGCACACGCAGGCGGTGCACATCGATCAAGGTCTGGGCCTGGTGGGGCAGCTTGCCGAAGCGGTCCACAATTTCTTCCAGCAGCGTGTCCACCTGGTCGGCGGTTTTGGCGGTGGCCAGCTTTTTGTAGAACGATAGGCGCAGGTGTACATCGCCGCAGTAGTCGTCGGGCAACAGCGCTGGGGCGTGCAGATTGATGTCGGTGGTGACATTCAGCGGGCTCAGCAGGTCGGGCTCGATTCCGGCCTTCAGGCAGCGCACGGCCTCGCTTAGCATTTCGTTGTAGAGCTGAAATCCCACTTCCAGCATATTGCCGCTCTGGTTTTCGCCCAGCACCTCGCCGGCACCGCGAATCTCCAGGTCGTGCATGGCCAAATAGAAACCACTGCCCAGCTCTTCCATGGCCTGGATGGCGTCCAGGCGCTGGGTGGCTTGTTTGGTCAGACCTTCGATATCGGGCACCATCAAGTAGGCATAGGCCTGGTGGTGGCTGCGGCCCACGCGGCCGCGCAGCTGGTGCAACTGGGCCAGACCGAACTTGTCGGCGCGGCTCATCACGATGGTGTTGGCGGTGGGCACGTCAATTCCGGTCTCAATAATCGTGGAGCACAACAGCAGGTTGTAGCGCTGGGCGATGAAATCGCGCATCACGCGTTCCAGCTCGCGCTCGGGCATCTGGCCGTGGGCGACGGCGATGCGCGCCTCGGGCAGTAGCTCTTCCAGCTTGGCGCGGCGGTTTTCTATCGTCTCCACCTCGTTGTGCAAAAAGTAGACCTGGCCGCCGCGTTTCAGTTCGCGCAGCACGGCCTCGCGGATCACGCCGTTGCCTTCGGTGCGCTCATAGGTCTTGATGGCCTGTCGGGGCTGCGGAGCGGTGGCAATCACGCTCAAGTCGCGCAGGCCTTCCAGCGCCATCCCCATGGTGCGGGGGATGGGCGTGGCGGTCAGCGTCAGCACGTCGACTTCGGCACGCAAGGCCTTCATCTGCTCCTTGTGGCGCACGCCAAAGCGGTGCTCCTCGTCGATGATCAAGAGGCCCAGGTTCTTGAAATGGGTATCTTGCGACAGCAGCTTGTGCGTGCCGACCACAATGTCCACCGTGCCATCGGCCACGCCCTTCAACGCCAGGTTGATCTCTTTGGTAGAGCGAAAGCGGCTCATTTCCGCCACCTTGACCGGCCATTTGGAGAAACGGTCGGAAATGGTCTGGAAGTGCTGCTCGGCCAACAGCGTGGTCGGCGCAAGAATCGCCACCTGCTTGCCGCCGGTCACGGCGATAAACGCTGCGCGCAGCGCCACCTCGGTCTTGCCAAAGCCCACATCGCCGCAGACCAGGCGGTCCATGGGGCGGGGGCTGACCATGTCCTGTATCACGCAGTGGATGGCGGCCTTCTGGTCGGCGGTTTCTTCAAAGCCAAAGTCGTTGGCAAAGGTTTCGTAATCGTTGGCCGAGTAGCGGAAGGCATGGCCTTCGCGCGCTGCCCGGCGGGCGTAGATGTTCAGCAGCTCGGCTGCGGAATCGCGCACCTGCTCGGCGGCGCGGCGTTTGGCCTTTTCCCACTGGCCGCTACCCAGCTTGTGCAGGGGCGCTTCGTCTGCGCTGACGCCGGTGTAGCGGCTGATCAGTTGCAACTGGCTCACCGGCACGTACAGCGTGGCCTTGTCGGCGTATTCCAGGTGCAGAAATTCCTGCATCTCCGGGTCACCATTGGCCAACTTGTTGCCCAAGTCCAGGTTGATGAGGCCCCGGTATCGGCCAATGCCGTGCTGGGAGTGCACCACCGGGTCGCCCACATTGAGTTCACTCAGGTCCTTGATCAGTGCTTCGACATCGCTGACCTGTTCCTGCTTCTTGCGGCGGCGCGTGGTGGGCGCGCTGGCGAAGAGTTCGGTCTCGGTGACCAAATCAATGCCGTATTCCAGCCAGCTAAAGCCCACGCTCAGCGCAGCGGTGGCAATGCCAAACTTCTCGCTGCTGGTCTGGAACTCCAGCAGGGAATCAAACGACGGCGGGTTGATGCCACTGGCGCGCAAGAAGTCCAACAAGCTTTCGCGGCGGCCATCACTCTCTGCCAACACCAGGATGCGGTGCTGGGTGTTGCGTGCGTGTGCCTTCAGGCGGGCCAGCGGGTCTTCGCTGCCGCGTTCGGCGGCCATGGGGGGCAGGGTGTCCAGCTCTGTGTAGGGTGAGGCCGGTGCCTCATTGCCATTCTGGGCTGTAGCCCCCGTTAAATCTACAGGTTGTGCTGCGGATTTGATAGCAAGCTGCGCGTAGCCATTGGCCCGTGCATAAAACTGCTCGGTGCCCAGGAACAGGCTCTCGGGTGGCAGCGCGGGGCGCTCGGGGTCGCCCTGTACCAGGCGGTAGCGGTCCTTGGTGTCTTGCCAGAAGCGCTGGAAGGCTGGCTCCAGATCACCGTGCAGCACCACGGTGGCGTCCGGCCCCAGGTAGTCAAAAACGGTGGCCGTTTCTTCAAAGAAGAGCGGCAGGTAGTACTCGATACCGGCCGTGGCCACACCTGCGCCCATGTCCTTGTAGATACGGCTCTTGGTGGGGTCCCCCTCCAGTAGCTCGCGCCAGCGGCTGCGAAAGCGCGCACGCGCGTCGTCGTCCATCGGGAACTCGCGCCCGGGCAGCAGGCGCACTTCGGGCACTGGGTACAGACTGCGCTGGCTGTCGGGGTCAAAGGTGCGGATGGAGTCGATCTCGTCGTCAAACAGGTCCACACGAAACGGCACCAGGCTGCCCATGGGGAACAGGTCGATCAGTCCGCCACGCACCGCATATTCACCGGGGCTCACCACCTGGGTCACATGGCTGTAGCCGGCCAGTGTGAGCTGGGCCTTGAGCTTGGCCTCGTTGAGTTTTTGCTTGACCTTGAATTCAAAGGTGTAGCCGGCCAGAAAGCTGGGCGGCGCCAGGCGGTACAGGGCCGTGGTGGCGGGCACGATGACAACATCTGCCCCGGTGTCCTTGTCGCGCTGGCTGATGCGCCACAGGGTGGCCAGCCGCTCGCTGATCAGGTCCTGGTGCGGCGAGAAGGTGTCATAGGGCAGGGTTTCCCAGTCGGGGAACAGTGCGCAGCGCAGCGTGGGGGCGAAAAAGGTGATTTCGTCCAGCAGGCGCTGGGCATCATTGGCGTTGGCCGTGACCACGGTCATGGGCTTGCCAACGGCCTTTTCGCGTTCGCCCAGGCGGGCCAGCAACATCGCGTCGGCAGAGCCTGCGGGGCGGGGCAGGGTAAAGCGTTTGCCAACCGTTAGTTTGGGTAAATCCATGGAGGGTTCGGGTGCGGAGCAGGCCGTAGAGCAGGCTTGAACCGCTGGGTTGGGATTGGAAAAATTTCGAGGGAGTCCGAGGATTTTAGAATGGCGCACCCCACCCAGGCCGCCCGCCGCACAAATACCCGCCCATGACAGCTCCCGTCACCCCTGCAGATAACGCCAATCCCGCCCGCCTGTGGGCGCTGATCCCCTGTGCGGGTACCGGCTCTCGTGCGGGGTCTGAAGGCCCTAAGCAATACCAGCCAGTGGCGGGCAAACCCATGGTGCTCCATACGCTTGCAGCCTTTGCAGCCGTGCCACGTTTGAGCGGGGTATTGGTGGTCGTGTCACAGGGAGATACCTTCTTTGATGACCAAAATGCTACACATTTGGTAGCGGATCGCGGAGGTTCCACGAGGGCTGCCACCGTTTTTAATGGATTGTCTGCGCTGCTGGAACGGGGTGCTGCACCTGTCGACTGGGTGCTGGTACACGACGCGGCGCGCTGCCTGATCACTCCGGAGCAGATCAACTCGCTGATCGACGCCTGCCAGAACGACCCTGTGGGCGGCCTGCTGGCACTTAAGTTGCCCGATACGCTCAAGCGGGAAGTGGATGGGCGGGTAGCCCAAACCGTGGAGCGCTCCGACAAGTGGCTGGCCCAGACCCCACAGATGTTTCGCATCACCGAATTGCAGCAGGCCTTGCTGGCGGCGGGTGACGCGGTAACCGACGAAGCCAGCGCCCTGGAGTTCGTCGGCAAGGCGCCATTGCTGGTGGAGGGTAGTGCGCAAAACTTCAAGGTCACCTACCCACAGGACTTCGCGCTGGCCCAGGCGGTGCTGCAGGCACGGTTCGGGTCTTAGCCTATTTCTTCGGTGCTTTGGCAGAAGGTTCAGAAGCTTTCGATGCCGGAGTAGTCGGCAGCCCCAAATGCCCCGCTATGGATTGCTCCAGAGCCTTGACCTTGGGCCCAACGCTGGCCTGCGACTGTGCCACCAGCTTTTCACCCAGGGACTTCTGAAACTCACCCCCCATTTGGGCAAACTTTTTGTTGACGGGGGATTCGATGATGGCAACCAGTTGTTTCAGTTCGTCCTCCGTAAACTTTTCGTCCAGCAGAGCACCAACGGTTGAGGGGGCCAGCTTGACAGCTTGAGCCCGCACGGCCGGGCCAACGTCATCGATGTACTTTTTAAGATCCGCCTGGATGCTTTTGGCGACTGCTTCGCGCTTTTCCGGTGCCACCCGAGCCTGCAAAGCCAGTCCTGCTTGCTGCTGCATTTGCATGGCCGGACGTTCCACGATGGCCTGGGCAGTTTGCTCTATAGCCCCCTGCTGGGCCACCAGGATACGGGCGATCAGCTCCCGCTTGGCGGGGGAGGATTGGGCGTAGGCCACGCTGGCTAAAGTGAGTAGGGTCAGGAGAGCAAGTTTTTTCATGTGTGAATATTTAGGTGCTTGTACTTAAAGCGTAAATGTAACTCCCGTGGTTTTGGGCTATTCTCGATTGGAACAAGTAAACAGGAACTCTATGCGATTACGGATTGGCGAAGGTTGGGACATCCACGCCCTGGTGGAAGGGCGCAAACTGATTCTGGGCGGTATCGAAATACCGCACTCCAAGGGCTTGTTGGGTCATTCGGACGCCGATGCGCTCTTACACGCCATTACCGACGCACTGTTGGGTGCTGCGGCCATGGGCGATATTGGTACGCATTTCCCCGATACCGATGCCCGTTTCAAAGGAGCAGATTCGTCCGTACTGTTGGCCGAGGCGGCGCGCCGGGTGCGCGAAAAAGGCTTTGAAATTGGCAATGTGGACAGCACTGTCATAGCCCAGGCACCCAAGCTGGCGCCGCACATTACAGCCATGCGTTCGCGCATTGCCCAGGTTCTGGGCGTGGCTGTGGACCAGGTCAACGTGAAGGCGAAAACCGCTGAGAAAATGGGCCCCGTCGGCGAAGGCTTGGCTATGGAGGCCCGCGCCATTGTTTTACTGAGCCATGTCTGATATGCCAACCACTGCACACCCCCATCTGCTCCAACCGCTGAACCTTGGCTTCACCACCTTGCGCAATCGCGTGGTGATGGGCTCCATGCACACGGGGCTGGAGGACCGCTTCTACAACTATCCCAAGCTGGCAGCCTACTTTCGGGAGCGCGCCAAGGGCGGCGTAGGCCTCATCGTCACCGGTGGTATTTCGCCCAATCGGCAGGGTTGGTTGCTGCCGTTTGGCGGCACGCTGAATTCAGTCTTTGATGTGCGCAACCACCGCAAGGTGACCGAGGCAGTGCACGAAGAGGGCGGCAAGATTTTGATGCAGATTCTGCACTCGGGTCGGTATGGCTACCAGCCGTTTGTGGTCTCGGCATCCAGCATCAAGTCACCCATTTCCATGTTCAAGCCCAAGGCTTTGACCGAGGGGGGCATTCAGTCCACCATCAAGGCCTATGTGCGCTGCGCCCGGCTTGCGCAAAAGGCGGGTTACGACGGCGTGGAGATCATGGGCAGCGAAGGTTCTTTGCTGAACCAGTTCTTGTGCACCCGCACCAACCAGCGCACCGACCGCTGGGGTGGCAGCATCGAGAACCGCATGCGACTGCCGCTGGAGATCGTGCGCCAGGTCCGGGCCGCTGTAGGTCCCAATTTCATCCTGATGTACCGCCATTCCTTGCTGGACCTGGTGGAGGGCGGCAACAGCTGGCCCGAGGTGGTGCAAACGGCACAGGCGCTGGAGGCAGCGGGTGTGACCCTGTTTAATACCGGCATAGGCTGGCACGAGGCACGCACGCCCACCATCGTGACGTCGGTTCCCCGTGCGGCGTTTGCCAGCGTGGCCGCCCGCCTGAAGCAAGCCGTCAAGGTACCGGTCATTGCCAGCAACCGCATCAATATGCCGGATGAAGCCGAAGCGCTGATTGCCAGCGGCAGTGTGGACATGGTCTCCATGGCGCGTCCATTCCTGGCGGACTCGGACTGG
Organism: uncultured Rhodoferax sp.; assembly: GCA_963513355.1. Classification (GTDB taxonomy): domain Bacteria; phylum Pseudomonadota; class Gammaproteobacteria; order Burkholderiales; family Burkholderiaceae_C; genus Allorhodoferax. The sequence goes on from CAUPQG010000017.1 coordinate 6,665, forward strand.
GTCAACAAGGTGGCTGCTGGACGCGTGGACGAAATCAATACCTGCATTGGCTGTAACCAGGCCTGCCTGGACCACACCTTTGCCAACAAACGCGCCAGCTGCCTGGTCAACCCGCGGGCCGCGCACGAGACCGAGCTGGTCTACCGCAAGGCCGCGCGCAAGAAAAAGGTGGCCGTGGTGGGCGCAGGCCCTGCCGGCTTGTCTGCGGCTACGGTGGCAGCCGAGTGCGGCCATGATGTGACGCTGTTTGACAGCAGCGACCGGGTGGGCGGGCAGTTCAACATCGCCATGCAGGTTCCGGGCAAGGAAGAGTTTGCGCAAACCCTGCGCTACTTTGCGCGGCGTCTGGACATTACCGGGGTCACCCTCAAACTCAACCAACGTGTCAGCCGCGAGGAGCTCGTGGCCCAGGGCTTTGATGACATCGTGCTGGCAACGGGCATCGTGCCGCGCACACCGCGCATTCCGGGTGTGGAGCGGGCCAATGTGGTGTCCTACCTGGATGTGTTGCAGCGCAAGGTGGTGCCTGGCAAGCGCGTGGCCATCATAGGGGCGGGCGGTATTGGGTTTGATGTGGGCGAATTCCTGCTGCACGACCCCGCGGTAGCGCTGCCGCTCTCGATCGAACATTGGTGCCAGGAATGGGGCGTGGACTTGCAGGCCCAGGCCCACGGTGGCCTGGTCCCGCCTACACCCGCACAGCCCTACCGCGAGCTCTATCTGCTGCAGCGCAAGACCACACGTGTGGGGGCCGGGCTGGGCAAAACATCTGGCTGGGTGCACCGTGCGGTACTGCAGCGCAATGGGGTGCAGATGCTGGCGGGGGTGGAGTATGTGCGTATAGACGACGCGGGGCTTCATATCACGGTCAATGGCGCGCCCCAAGTGTTGGCCGTGGACCATGTGGTGCTGTGTGCAGGCCAGGAGTCGTTGACCGAGCTGATGCCTGCCGCCGATGCACCGGTGGTACCCGGTGCGCCACGCTTCCACAAAATTGGTGGGGCAGCGCTGGCCAGCGAGCTGGACGCCAAACGTGCCATCCGCGAAGGTGCAACACTGGCGGCCAGCCTCTAGCGCCTTCAGGTGCTGCTGACGCGTTGCAGTCGAATATTGCAGGACAACCCGCCGGATGGCGCGTTGCCCAGCGAAAAAGCGCCGCCCATGCGTTGAACCGTCTTGTCGACGATGGCCAGGCCCAGGCCGGCCCCGTTGGCAGCCGTGCGTGCGGATTCTCCGCGGTAAAACGGTTGGGTCAGGTTGGTCAGTTGCTCAGGCTCTACGCCCACACCGTGGTCGCGGATCTTGATCAGGACCCATTTGTCCCGCGAAATGGCCGCCAGATGGATGCGGGCAATACCCGTATCCACCGATTTGCCATACCGACGGGCGTTCTCCAGCAAGTTGGACAGAATGCGCCCCAATTCCACCTCATCGGCCAACACCACCAGGTTGTCTTCCAGCTGCACCTTGATCTTCACGTCGGTTTGCTTCTTGTAGGAATAGGTACAGGCCTCCACCACATCGGCCAGCACCACAGGTGCCAGCTTGGTGCGCTCGGGCCGCGCATAGTCCAGAAACTTGCCGATGATGGCGTCCAGTTGGGCGATGTCCGCCGACATGTGGGCACGGGCGTCAAGGTCCGTCACACTCATTTCGGTTTCCAGCCGCAAGCGGGCCAGCGGTGTGCGCAGGTCGTGTGAAATACCGGCCAGCATCACCGCGCGGTCTTGTTCGATCTTGGCCAGGCGCTGTGCCATACGGTTAAAGCCGATGTTGACCTCGCGGATCTCCCCAGTCTGAACGTTTTCATCCAGGCGGCTGGCTTCAAAGTCTCCTTCGCGCAACCTGCTGGCAGCGAACGAGAGTTGTTTCAAAGGCCGGTTGATCAACCGGGCTATCAATGCGGCCCCCACCAGAGACAACGCAGCCGCCACCGCCAGCCAGACGCCCCATGTTTTTCCCTCGGCGGCACGGAACCGTGTCTCATCCGTCAGCAGCCAATAATCGTCGCCATCAATCTTGAAGCCGATCCACAAACCAGATTGGTTGTTGACACTGTTGGCCACCACGGTGCCTTCGCCCAGGCGCTTGGCCAGTTCACTTGCAACACGGCGGCTCAAGGCATCGCCATCAAAGCGGGTGAACTTGTCGCTGGGCTCGCGCGGCACGATACGCAAACCCTCTTGGTCGCTCATGGTCTTGAGCAGGGCTACCCGAGCAATGGCATCCGAATACACCAGGGCCGCCCGGCTCAGATTGACCTGCGATGCAAGCTCCTGTGCGGTGCCCACTGCGTGGCTTTCAAACTCCAGTGAATGCAGGGTTTGCAGCCAGGCCAACATGCTGCCTAGCAGCAGCAGTGCGATCAGAAAAAATGTGCGCCAGAAAAGGTTCAGGCCAACCGGACGCGATTCGTATTCGGAATCGTCCTGGGACACCGTCAGGGTTTGTTGCGTCGGCGGAAATTCCAAGTTCAAGCCGCTTCGTCTGGCACAAAGACATAACCCACACCCCAAACGGTCTGGATGAAGTGCGGAGAGGCCGGATCTTTCTCAATCAGCTTGCGCAAGCGTGACACCTGCACATCCAGGCTACGGTCAAACGGCTCAAACTCGCGTCCGCGCGACAGCTGCGCCAGCTTTTCACGCGACAGCGGAATGCGTGGATGCCGCACCAGCGCCTTGAGCATTGCAAACTCGCCTGTGGTCAGGGTCAGCTCCTTGCCCTCTTTGTGCAAGGTGCGTGCTGCCAGGTCAAAGGTAAACACGCCAAAGTGCGCCACTTCGTTTTCGGTGGATGGAGCGCCAGGAACCTCCGGCGTTGGCCTGCGCCGCAAGACAGCATGGATGCGCGCCAGCAGTTCACGTGGGTTAAAGGGTTTGCCCAGGTAGTCATCAGCACCCACTTCCAGACCCACGATGCGGTCAATGTCTTCCCCCTTGGCCGTCAGCATGATGATCGGCGTCAGGTCACCCGCTGCACGCAGGCGCCGACAAATGGACAGGCCATCTTCGCCCGGCATCATCAGGTCCAGCACAATCAAATCGGCCGTCTCCCGAAGCATGATGCGCGTCAGGGACTTGCCATCTTCCGCCAGAAGAACATCAAAACCCTCTTGCGAAAGATACCGTCTGAGCAAGTCGCGAATGCGGGTGTCGTCATCTACTACCAGGATTTTGTTGGGTCGTGTGGCCGTGTTCTGCATATGGGGTTTTGAATTTGTAACAGCCGCAATTTTGCGCGGCTTCCGAGCCGCCCATCTGCTTAATTTCAAGGCATTGACACAAAGTTACAAAAATCGGCAGACTGTTGCAGCGGTTCGCCCAACAATTCTCCCGTGTCAGTGCCCCCATTACCAGACCCCAAACCATGATGTTCTCACCCCGCATCGTTTGCACCTTTACCGCTTTGCTGGCACCGGTCGCCTTTGCCCAGTCGGCCCAGGTGCCCGGGGATTCGACGCAGCAGGTAGCCCATCTGAGTCTGCGTGATGCGGATTCGCAGCAGCGGCGTGCCATGTTGCGGGCTTCGCTGAGATCGCAGCCAGAGAACCTCTTGGCGCGCGAAACGGCTACAGCGGCCTCACGCATGATGAGTGACCAAAAGAGAGCGGATTTGCGGCAGCAGTTGCGCCACCAGTAGCGGCTAAAAAGGGGTATTTCACCCCCCAATTGTTTGTGCTTGGCTGAGCGGTATCGCGGTGTCATACTGTGGTTCAAATATCACCGACCGCGCCCTCTCCAATAGCCTGAGCATGCCCACGCCCAATACTTTTACAAACGGCCGCTCCGCTTTGGCCACCGGCTCCTTGCGCGTATCAGACACTCTGGGGCGATTCGAGCTTCGCAAAATGTTGGGGCAGGGCGCACAGTCCACCGTTTGGTTAGCCTTTGATCCCCGGATGGAGCGCGAAGTGGCCATCAAGGTCATGCGCCCGGCCAGCGGGTCCGACCCGCAGGCCGTGGTTCAATGGCTGGAGGAGGCCCGCAGCGTCGGTCGCGTCAAACACCCCAATATAGTCCCGGTATATGAGGCAGACATCCAGGACAACATGCCCTACCTGGTGTTTGAATACATTGCCGGCAAGACGCTGGACCAGATACTGAAGCAGCGGGGCGCCATCCCGCCGCAGGAAGCCGTTGCGCTGATACGGGATGTGTTGGATGCCATTGTGGTGGCGCACACCGCCAATGTTGTGCATCGGGACTTGAAGCCCTCCAATGTTCTGGTGGATGTAGCCGGTCGCGCCCGCGTGCTCGACTTTGGCATAGCCGCCCGCATTCCAGACCGCAACAGCGATGGGGCGGGTGTGCCCGGCGGTGGCACGGTGGGTTACCTTTCGCCCGAGGCCGCCAACGGAGACGCGCCGTCGGCGTCCATGGACATATTTTCTGCAGGCCTGGTGCTGGCCGAACTGCTGACCGGCAAGCCGCTCATTGATGAGCCGGATCCCTACCGGGCCATTTACCGGGTGGTGCATGAGCAGCTGGCATTGCCAAAAGAGATGGGCGCGGATGTGGACGACCGACTGCGCGCTATTGTCTTGAGGGCCCTGGCCCGCGACGCACATCAGCGCTTTCCCTCGGCCATGGCCTTTCAGGCTGAGCTGGAGCAGTGGGCCAAACCCGCTGGTGCGGCTGAAGGGACTGGCAGTAGCAGCACGCTGGATTTCTTGTTGCGGCGTATGCGCCACAAGAGTGATTTCCCGGCGCTGTCGGATTCGGTCCTACGGATACAGAACATTGCCACCTCAGATACCGAGAGTGTCAACAGCGTCACCAACGAAATCCTGAAGGACGTGGCGCTGACCAACAAGCTGCTGCGCATGGTGAACACTGCACAGCATGCGCACCGTGGCAGCATCAATACAGTATCCCGTGCGGTCAATCTGGTGGGCTTTAACGGCATACGCAACATGGCACTGAGCCTGGTGTTGCTGGAGCACATGCAGGACAAGGCCCACGCCGGGCAGTTGAAGGAAGAGTTCTTGCGTTCCCTGATGGCGGGTTCCATTGGTGGCGAACTCTGCGCGGGTTCCAGTGCGAGTGAAGAGGCTTTCATCGGCGCAATGTTTCAGAATTTGGGTCGCCTGCTGGTGCAGTTTTACTTTCCTGAAGAGGCCAGCCAGGTGCGCAAGCTGGTGCAGTCCACCCGCGAGCCGGTCAGCGAGGCCACAGCCTCCTCCAACGTGCTGGGCCTCACTTTTGAGGAATTGGGACTGGGCATCGCCAAGGCTTGGGGCCTGCCCACGAGCATGCAACGGTCCATGCGCAAGCCGACTGGCGCGCCGCCGGCCCGGCCGCCAACCGATTCCGACGAGCGCATGCGCTGGGTCGCATTGGCGTCCAATGAGATCGCAGACGTGCTGTTGCATTCGGCTGCTGAAGACGTCGAGTCCCGCATTCAGAGGGTCACGGACAAGTATGTCGTGGCGCTCGGGGTTGGGTCCAAGGCCATCCATGCCGCCACCACCGCAGCCCGCAAGAAGTTGATCGAGTTGGCGGGGGCTATGGAGATACGGGTATTGCCCGGGTCTGCAGCTGCCAAGCTGCTGTCTATGCCAACACCACCCAGTGGCAAGGCCGACCATGAAGCCCAGGCGGTGGAAACCAATGGCGGCCTGGACGCCTTTGCTTTACATGCGACCGGTGCCGCTTTGCCAGACAGCCAAAACGTGGCTGTACCCAAGGATTCGATGGTGATCGACACGCTCACCGCAGGCATTCAAGACATCACCAATGCCATGGTGGAGGATTTCAAGCTTACCGACGTGCTGCGCATGATCCTGGAGACCATGATCCGTGCCCTACAGTTCGACAACATCATTTTTTGCATGCGCGACGCCAAGACCGAAACCATGACGGGCCGCTTTGGGCTGGGGCAGGGTGTGGAGGCTTTTGCAAAGGGTTTCAAGGTGCCTTTGAAGGCGGCAACACCCGACCTGTTTGCCGTGGTGTGCCAGAAGGGTACCGACACCCTGATCAGCGATGCCACCGAGCCCCGGATGGCGCAGCGCTTGCCCGAGTGGTACCGCAAAGGCCTGAACGCCCACACCTTCTTGTTGTTGCCGTTGATGATCAAGGGCGCTCCCTTCGGCCTGATCTATGCCGACAAGAAGAACCGTGGATCCCTGGAGCTGGACGAAAAAGAGCTGGCCCTGCTGCGCACCTTGCGCAACCAGGCGGTGATGGCGTTTAAGCAATCTTCTTGAGAGTCTTGGGGCTGGTCGGCACGTTTCGCGGAATTGCTTTACATTCTGCCGACCCGGCCACAGTGGCCGCGATCGAGGAGACACCATGCCGACACTCAACATCAATGGCAAAGACACGCAGGTCGATGCTGATTCCTCCACCCCTATTCTTTGGGCATTGCGCGACACGCTGGGCATGACCGGCACCAAGTTTGGTTGCGGTGCTGCACTGTGTGGTGCCTGCACCGTGCACGTGGACGGCGTGGCTACACGCTCCTGCGTTACGCCCATCTCTGCCGCGGCAGGCAAAAAAATTACCACCATTGAAGCCGTTGCCACGGACAAGGTTGGGCTGGCCGTACAAAACGCCTGGGTCGCGCATGACGTGGTGCAGTGCGGTTACTGCCAGAGCGGCCAGATCATGAGCGCCACGGCGCTGCTCAAGACCAATAAAAAGCCCAGCGACGCTGACATCGACTCCGCCATGGCCGGCAACATCTGCCGCTGTGGCACCTACGCCCGTGTGCGCAGCGCCATCCACGCCGCTGCCGCATCCCTGGCCTAAACCGAAAAACATTAAGCGAGGAAATCACCATGCATTTCGACTCCGCATCCCCCGAGCTGATGGACCAATTGCCAAAGGGCCTTCGAGCCCGCGTGGAACGGTCTCAAGCCGCTTCTAAATCAATAGCAACTGAAGGGCTGGCCCGGCGCAGCTTCTTGAAATTGGGCGCGGCCTCTGGCTTTGCCTTGGGTGCCTTTCCCTTGGTGGCTGGCGCACAAGCCGCCGCGCCAGCCGGCCTGAAACCATTCGAGCAGCCCTCTGCCTTCGTGCGGATTGCAAAGGATGGCACGGTCACCGTCGCCATCAACCGCCTGGAGTTTGGCCAGGGTGTGTGGACCGCCTTGCCCATGTGCCTGGCCGAAGAGCTGGATGCCGACTGGAGCAAGGTCACCGCTGAACACGGCGATGCCAACGCCGCCTATGTGGACCCGGCCTTTGGCATGCACCTGACCGGCGGCTCGGGCTCCATCAAACGCTCCTTCATGCAGTACCGTGAATTGGGTGCCCGTGCCCGCGCCATGCTGGTGGGCGCTGCAGCAGCGCAGTGGGGTGTGGATGCCAGCGCACTGCGCACCGAAAACGGCATGGTCCTGGGCCCGGCGGGCAAGTCCATCAGCTACGGCGATCTGTCCGATGCCGCCATGAAGATGCCCGTGCCCGACAAGGTGGCCCTGAAGGACTCCAAGAACTTTCGCATCATCGGCAAAGCCACACCGCGGCTGGATGCCCTTGCCAAATCCAGCGGCAAACAGAACTTCGGTATTGATGTGCAACTGCCCGGCATGCTGACCGCCGTGGTGGCCCACCCGGCAGTCTTTGGCGCCAAGATCAAGTCGCTAGACGACACGGCCGCCAAGGCGGTACCCGGTGTCAAAGCCGTGCTGCGCATGCCCACCGACCGGGGCGGGGAGGGCGTGGCCGTGATCGCCCAAGGCTACTGGGCCGCCAAGCAGGCGCGTGATGCCCTAAAGCTGGAGTGGGACACCTCTGGCGTGGAGAAGGTTGACAGCACCGCCCAGCTGGCCAGCTACAAAGCCCTGGCCAAGAACACCGGCGCGCTGAAATACCAGGCCGACATGGCGCCGCTGGCCAAGGCGCCCAAGAAGATCAGCGCCGAGTTCACCTTCCCTTACCTGGCCCATGCGCCCATGGAGCCGTTGAACTGCACCGTGCATGTCACCGGCAGTGGTGCAGACGCCAAGGCCGCCATCTACCTGGGCACACAAATGCCCGGCTTTGACGGCATGGCAGCCGCCAATGTGCTGGGCGTGCCACCCCAAAACGTCAAGGTGAATGTGCAGATGGCCGGTGGCGGTTTTGGCCGCCGTGCCGTGCCCACGGCCGACTACGTGGTTGAGGCCTGTACCGTGGCCAAGGTGGCCATGGCAGCCGGTGTGAATGCACCGATTCGTGTGCTGTGGAGCCGCGAGGATGACATCAAAGGCGGCTACTACCGCCCCATGCACGTGCACCGTGCCGAGATCGGTTTTGACGCCAAGGGCAAGGTGCTGGCCTGGGACCATGTCATCGTGGGCCAATCGATTGTGGAGGGCACGCCCTTTGCACCCATGATGATCAAGGATGGTGTAGACACCACCATTGTGGAAGGCATGCGCGAGCCGTATGACGTGCCCATGCGTCTGTCGGTGCACCACCCCAAGGTCAACGTGCCGGTGCTGTGGTGGCGCAGCGTAGGCTCCACACACACAGCCTATGTCATGGAAACCCTGGTTGATGAAATCGCCCGGGCTACCAACCAGGACCCGGTGGCTTACCGCATGAAGCTGATGGGTGACAAGCACCCGCGCCATAAAGCCGCGCTGATGCTGGCCGTGGAGCAATCGGGTTACGGCAAACGCAAGCTGCCCAAGGGCCAGGCCTGGGGTGTGGCCGTGCATGAGTCGTTTGATACGGTAGTGGCCTATGTGGCCGAGGCATCCGTCACCAAAGGTGTGCCCAAGCTGCATGCGGTGACGGCTGCCGTGCATTGCAACCTGGCGGTCAACCCCAAGACGATTGAGGCGCAGGTACAGGGCTCTGCGCTGATGGGCCTGGGCACCTGCCTGCCCGGTGCCGCCATCACCTTCAAGGATGGCATGGTGGAGCAAAGCAATTTTGGCGACTACGTGGTGCCCCGCATCACCGACATGCCCAAGATCGCTGTGCACATTGTCCCTAGCGCCGAGCCGCCCACTGGCTTGGGCGAGCCTGGCCTGCCACCCTTGGCCCCAGCTTTTGGCAATGCCATTGCCAAGCTGACCGGCAAGACGCCCCGCAGCCTGCCGTTCAAGCTGGCCTGATCAGACCAATGGAAAGCCTGGACCTGAGGGTATTGACCGACGCGCTGCAGTGGCGCCAAAGCGGCCACGCCGTCACGCTGGTCACCGTGGTGGAAACCTGGGGCAGCGCCCCCCGGCCGCCGGGTGCCTTGCTGGCCGTGCGGGACGATGGCGCTGTCAGCGGATCGGTATCTGGCGGCTGTGTGGAAGACGACCTGATCGCCCAGACCAAGGCCGCGCTGCAAGATCGCGCAGCAATCCCTGACCAAGAGCGCCTGTCCATGCTGGCCTACGGCGTCAGCAAGGAAGAGGCCGCACGTTTTGGCCTGCCCTGCGGCGGCACGCTGCGCCTGGTGCGCGAGCCGCTGGTGGACACGACCTGGGTGCAAGACCTGTTGGACCGCACGGCCCGGCACGAACTTGTGGCCCGTCAACTGACCTTGTCTACCGGCGCTGTGCAGTTGCTGCCTGCCACGCGCGGCCAGACAATGGTGTTTGATGGCAGTGTGCTCACCACCGTATTCGGCCCCAAGTGGCGTCTGCTGCTGATTGGCGCGGGCCAGCTCTCACAGGCTGTGGCCCAAATGGCGCAGATGCTGGATTTTGAAGTGCTGGTCTGCGACCCGCGCGACGAATACGTGACCACCCTGCGCATGGACGGCGTGACCCGCGTGATGGGCATGCCCGATGACGCGGTGCGCGCGCTTGCCCCAGATGCCCACACCGCCATCGTGGCGCTCACACACGACCCCAAGTTGGACGACATGGCGCTGTTGGAGGCGCTGGGCTCTGACGCTTTTTACGTGGGCGCACTGGGCTCGCGGCGCAACCAGCAGGCGCGCAAGCAGCGCATGGCCGAACACTTCGACCTGACCGCTGACGTGCTCGCGCGGCTGCATGGCCCGGTGGGGCTTTCGATAGGTGCCAAGACACCTGCCGAAATTGCAGTGTCCATCATTGCCCAGATCGTGCAGGTCAAAAACGCGGCCCCCCAAGGGCAGCCTGTGGCGGAGACCGGCGCTTGCTTGGCCACCACCCACCCACCGTCCTGATCCTGGCCAGCGGCCGGGGCCAGCGTTTCATCGCATCTGGCGGCACAGGCTCCAAGCTGCAGGCTTTGCTGCATGGCAAAACCGTGCTGCAACACACGGTTGACGCGGTGCGTGCCAGTGGCTTGCCTTTCCACATCGAAGCCGGGCCGCACCCTGGCATGGGGGATTCCATTGCAGCAGCAGTGCGTGCTACGTGTGATGCGGCAGGGTGGCTGATATTGCCCGGTGATCTGCCGCTCATCCAGCCAGACACCTTGCGCGCGGTGGCGCAGGCGTTGGCCCACCATGCGGCGGTGTTCCCCACATTCAAAGGCCAGCGTGGCCACCCTGTAGGGTTCTCGGCCCAGTGCCGTGCAGGGCTTGAGTCTCTTAAGGGAAATCAGGGTGCAGCCCCCGTACTTTCTGCTAATCATGCTATTGAATTAGTAGTGACCGATGCCGGTGCCGTGACCGATATCGATACGCTAGATGATTTGAAACGGGTGGCGCAGTTGCTGCCGTAGCGCGATTTACCCTTGCCAGAGCCTTCGCAACCTACAGGACAGAAGTAAGGTCTCACCATGAATCTGACACAAGCAGACTTGGTTATTTACAGCACGTTGCTAATTGTCTCTGTGCTGGTAGTAGTGATGGCCGTGTGGGGCATTCGCTCGCGTGCGGAGCTGGAAAAGGAGGGGTTGGAGCTCACCGCAGCCGAGGTGCGCAAGCGCCTTGGCGGTCAGCTCCTGGGTCCGCGTTTCATGTGGGGTGTGTGGCAGAAACTGCTCTCTGCTACCGAATTACGTTTACTGTTGCATGATGAAACTGGGGCGTTGGTCACCGAAGTGACCTATTTCCACATACCGCTCAATGGCGTTTTGCAAAGTTTCACGTTGGATGGCCGCGAACTGCAATGCGTCAAAGCCGGCGTGTTGTCTGGCAGGAGTGTCCTGAGAGATGCCGTTACCAGAGAAGTACTGCTGTCGTGCGATAGCGGCACTTTTCGCAATACGATTTACCTTGGCGACAGCAATGAGGTGGTGTTCACCATTAAGCAGGGCTTTGTGTGGGGAAAATCGACAACCATTGTGCAAAACAATAAGGACGCGGGTTTGCTGTTGTCACTAGACGAGACCACCCGCTATCCACCTGTACTCACCATGACAAACCCGGGTTTGCCATTGCAGGCGCAGATTCTTGTCTATCTGTGCATGCGGAAAGGCTGAGCGGTTGGTTCGCGTTGATGCTGCTATTGCGATTTGATGCGCACTGGCTGCATCGGTCTTGTTGCGTTTGACTTAAACACGGATGTATTGGGCGGGCAGCAGACGACCCCAATGTTGGGCTGAGCCACAGGCTTTGTAAGATAGACGGCAACGGTAGTAGCATTCATGCCGGACTGCATTCTTTAAGAACCTGATCTCCACGCCAATGAAAACCAGGACGCAGATATTGCGCAGAAAAACGGGGGAGTTCATCCCATCAATCGTCGCGGACACGCAGCAGCAGCTTTCCGCTGCGCGGCGCCTGTTGCGTGCCGGACAACGCCAACTTTAGGCCAAAAACGTGATGTTCCTGCGCATCTCATGGTGGGTAGCTACGACGTGGCTGGCGCTTGCCGTGTGGGGCGTCGTCTACTTTGCTTGGATGTGGCTCTCGGGTCCAGGCAATCCGCTTCGGCACGAAGCCCTCATGGGGATGACAATTGCGGCGTTCTATTCCTGGCCGGCGTTGCTTGCAGGCGGAGTGTTGAAATGGCGGTGGGAATCGCCGCTCCTTGAGCGTAGGTTCTTCGGGGTTTTGATGCTTCTCGGCGTGATCGTCTTCGTCACTATCGCCGTTATGTCGGAGGTCCTATAGTGTTGGCTTACCGCCAGAGGGGTATGTGGCCTAACGGGTTGATCGATTGGCCCGCTAACGGCGGTAAGCGCTGTTGCCATTCTTCGACCGCGGCCGCGCCGTTGTCATCCAATCATCGCCTACCTTAGATTTCATGGGACCATTTGCTAAAGACTGGGACGAGGCGACTATCGAGGCGGCAATCGCTCGCGATGACCCCAACGAACTCCTCTATGTGCCTATCATGGTCGGGATGAATGCGCCAGCCTTCGATAGTCTCTGGGTTCAAGATGTCTGCGTGAAGCTTGCATGGCACCTACACTTCAATGTGCGCGCCAATGCAATGCTTGGGTTCGGCCATATTGCGCGCACTCGCCGCGAGCTGGACCTCGTTCGGGTAGCCCCGATAATTTCAGCAGCACTTTTAGATTCACATCCCAATGTCAGAGAGCACGCGAACAACGCTGCTTGCGACATCGAGATGTTCCTCGGCTTTTCGGTGCCGGGATACGAGGGCGAAACCACAGTTGCGGTCGGCGAAGCTATCGAGGAATTGCAGAGGCGGCATGGGATTTAACTGGTCAGCCAACACAGACCCACAACAAAAGGTGGCCGCTCCGCCGCATCGGTTGTCGTCTGGTTGCCTCAAACGTTATGTCTAGGTTCCTGGCGCTCGTCGCTGTCCTTGCTTTCTTCGGTGAAGCCTTCGCCTGTAGTTGCTCGCGTGCCACGGGACCACAGCGCTATGTAGACGCTTCGTTCGTTTTTGTGGGGCGTGTTGTAGCGGCTTCGCTTTCTCCAAATCCGGGGCTTGGTGAGGACATCGGCCGCGAGATCGTGCGAGCAACGGTCGCCCCCACCGATATTTACAAAGGGAAGGTGTCAGGCCAGTACACGGTCATCGGCGGGTCTGACTTTCGCAATCCAGTGTGCACACGTGCACTCCTAGTCGGTGCAGAGTACGTCTTCACGCTCGGCCCAGATATGGTCGCTTCTAGTTGCAACACTTGGCATATTGACGACACGGACATCCAAGAGTCCCTAAAGACCTTCCGGCGGCTCAAGGCGCAGCAAAAGTGATCAGACATATCAGGTTTGTGGATTGGAACCACAATGGCGGCAATTGTGGCCGCCATTCTTCAATGCTGAGTGCGCCGTTGCGGCCCATTCACGGCCGACGTTAGACCATCACCAACGTGACGATGGCATGAGCATTAAGATTGAGAAAACGCATTGGTCCGAGTCCAGCAGGCGCTCGGAGATATACAACTCTACGGCCACGGAGTACGAAGGCATCAGTTACGTGTGCAGCAAGTGTTCGTCGCCAACAGTATTCACAGCGCGAGAGCAAAAAATTGCCTACGAAGTGAAGAAGGACTAAATATGGAAAAGGCGAACTCTGTGCAGGCAGTGCTTCGTTACGTTTGAAGACTTGCGCAAGCGTGCTCGAAGCTTTCAAAAGTCTTGGAATGAGGGGCGAGAAGTCCTTGGCAAAGATCGTGTGTTCGTAGAGGATTGGTTGAATGCTCTGGAGGAAATTCGCACTTATGGGAAGAGAGCTGATGAATCAGCAATTGTTCGACTTAGACGTCTTTTGCATGAAACGGCCTAAATGCTTGCTCGTCAGGGACACACAGCCTAAGGTTGCCGCTTCGCCGCGCTTGCTGCGCGCAGAACAGCGCCAACTGCCGGTCATTGCGAGTACCCGTCGCGAAAGTCTTCTGTTCATTGCCGCAGTGGCTGCGATTCCAAACTATGCGCGGGCTGGTGCATGGTCTCACGAGAGCTTTGCCAATGATGGTGCACTTGATTGGGTCGCCGAGTTTCAAAAGACTCCAACCCTAGAGTTCCTTCGCAGCACGCTGGTGCAGGGGACTGCTGGCGAGTACATCGAACACTTCGCAGGTGAATGCATCATTGCCGCGGCCGAAGTCGTGGCCGCCAGCCTCGGACGTCCTTCGCCTCAATTCCCGAAGGAGCTCGCGCCGGTCGTACTCAAATCGGCGGCGCAGTTCAAATCATTGGCGGCCATAGCTCGATCCGCCCTGACTGGCGGCGTGCTCGGTGCCAAGTCTGAGCTTCTCGAAAACTGGAGTCTTCACGCTGAGGGCCTTGCACGCTGGAAAGGGAGTGTTAGTGAACTACTCAAACGTCTGTAGTCACCAGTGGCCTAAAGGGTTCGTCGAACGGACCACCAATACCCGTGAGCGAGGTTGCCATTGTTCAATGCTGAGTGTGCCGTTTCGGCTCATTCTGGGAAGAGGTTAATGCGAGAAATCGAGGTTGTTGCACATGGCATACGACAAGAACAAGTCTCCGGTTGGTTGGTATCTTGGCGTCACTGAGCTTCTGCCAATCTATGAAAGAATCGCTGATGGTGCAGAGATTGCTTGGTCTGACAGGGCACCTCGGAAGCTAATCTCTCTGAAGCAATGCGTCAAACCAAAAGAAGCGTTCCACCAATAGTCTTAATGTGTGTTGGTAGGTCGCCCAAGCTCGACGCCTGCCGCCTCACTTGGCTACAACATTGAGTTTCAGAATGCACCTACAACGCAAGCGTCACCTGCGCCGACAACCAACGGAGGAGTTGATTCGCCTGGCACTTGTTGATCTTGTTGCCGACGCAGGTGAGGTCGATGTTCAGCGCATGGGCTATGACTGGAAGGGTGACGACGTCCTTGTTCAAATACATCTGAAAAAGCCGATCTCGGGCTTCACGCTCCTGCACTTTCGGCGCGAGGTTGCAGCCGTCCTTCGCAAGGTTGTCCCTGTCGACGATCCGCTGCAGGAATGGCTCGTTGTAATCGAATACTCAGGCGAAGAGCTTGAGCGGGTTGCGCCCTATAGCAAATTGGAGGATGCCTCGGATGACTGAGATGGAGAGACCGAATTGGTTGATGGATTGGTCCAACAATGGCAGCCAGCGCGCTCATGTTTCTTCATGGCTAGGTGCGCCGTTGTCGTCCACTTATCACTGACTTTAAAGCGCAACATGCGACACACGTTTTTCCTCGCAACTCTTCTATTGCCAATATGGGCACGGGCTGAAGTCCTCGACAAGGGGTTTTCACTTCCGACGTTGCTAGCCGTCGCAGTTGTCGCGGCAATCGTGGTTTTTTGGGTCGCGCGGCGGCAACCCTTGGCACTTGCTGGCCTGCTTCCTATCGTTGGCATGTTCTTTGGGTTGCATCTCTCAGAACTTGTGGACCCTTTCGTCGGTCCAGCAATGGCGCTTGAAGGGGGAAAAACCTATGTCATCGCTTCCTGGGGCAGTCCGCTACTTGTTGTCGCTGCGGCTGTGGTCGGCTATGTATTGAGGGCGCGCCATGCCAAGACTGCCCTTTAACATGCCTATCGACCCGGACTTGCAAGTGCAAAAGGCGGCTTCGCCCCAAGTTATTGTGGTCCGCTATTTTTCACGTTAAGCGCTTATGGGAGATGCGACTTTGCCAGTGGAAATGCACAAAGAGAAGTGGAGTGATTCCAGCCAACGATCATTTGCTTATGCTGGTTGGACAATGACGCATTACGAGGACTTTTCGTATAGGTGTAAGAAGTGCTCTCAGATCTCAATATTCACAGCAGAGGAACAAAAAGAAGAATATGAAGTAAAACAGCGATTCTTTGGTCTATCGAAAACATTGTGTGCGGCATGCACCTTGAGACTTGAATCTCTGCGCAAAAGCACGAGAGATTTTGAAAGACAATGGGCCGAAAACAAATCGAATCTCAAACATGACTATAGGTTTCTATGTGATTGGCTCGCAGTTTTGAACGATGTGCCATCGTTCGGAAAGAGGCCGAACACATCCATGATAGGTATGCTTACAAATCTCGCCCATGACACTGTTGAACATTGGACACGTGACGGACGCAAGGATATTCGTGACCTTACATAGGCGCTCATCGTGGACTAGCGCGTTTTACATGCCACTCGGCGCGGACACGCAGCCGTCGAATTGCCCCTCGCGACACTCGCTGCGTGCCCGGCCGCTTTGACGTTAGACAGCAGAAACCACGCATGCGGAACTTCATCCTTGCGATTAGCCTAGTTGGCACCCTGCTTTTCGGCGCCGGCTTTTTAGTGTCATTCCTTGATCCACTCCTGGTCGAGAGGGCAGCCCGCGAAGTTGTCCGAATCGAGGTAGAACGCAAGGTCGGTGAGAAGATTGACACTCTGTCGAATTCCCGAATTTTGGGTTTTGCCCAGAAGGCTCTGCAAAACACAGAAATGGACATTCAACGAGCCCAGGCCGCACTTCGCGAAGAGGTCCCGCGCAGAGTAGCCAACGTCGTCGCAGACATGTTGAGGGCCGATTGCGAATGCAGGCAGCGGCTAATTGAGCGCCTGCACCGCTCAGAGGAAGAGCACCTGTCTTCGCTTACACAAGTTCGCGAGAGTTTGTCGGTCATCGTCGAGTCTGCTTATGCCTCGGCAACAAAGAGTCTCATGCGGGAGTTTCGAATATTCTCTGCATCAAATGCAGTCGCTTTCGGGCTGCTTGGCATCGTCACCCTTGTCCGCAGGCGGGCAAAGCTTCAGCTAGTACTTCCTGCCTTCGTACTGGTTGGCGCGGTCAGTATCACTGGTGGCATGTATCTCTTCAACCAGAACTGGTTGCATACGATCATCTTTGGTCAATACATTGGCTTTGGCTACTCGCTCTATCTCGCCGCAGTGGCGCTTTTGCTGTCCGATGTGGCATTCAATAGAGCCAGGGTAACTACACAAATCGTCAATTCAGCTCTCAATGCAGTCGGCGCGGCGGCGTCCGCGGTCCCATGCTAGTACCTATCCGCAAGCAGCCCGCTAGTGATGTCGTTGTTGATGCCATCAAGTTTTCCCTTTTGCTGGCTGGTCTTGTCGGTTTGATGTATTACGCTTGGAACTTCGGAGGACCAAGCGGGCAGACAATGAACCTTGGTGTTTTCATCGCGTTTTTCTTTCGCGAGTTGATTCTTGTTATGTTCTTTGGTTCGGTTTTTGCCGTTTGTTGCTTGGTCTGGTTGATTCGGTTTGTCCGAAACCTTTTTCACCGAGGCGGCAATGCGCTTTGACAGGTTCGTGGATTGGACTCACGACTGCGGTCAGATTGGTCGCGATTTTTTACAACTATTTGTGCAGTTGCGCGCCAACCAAGGCCGGTGCTATGCGTAGATACGTTCATCTGCGTTGGGCCGCAGCTGTTGCAGGGGTTGCCTTGTTGTTTTCAATTGGCGGTGTGGTGACAGCGGAATCGTCTCTGTGCCCATCCTATGTCGATGGTTCACAGATAGGTTGGGTTCAGTTTCGAATCATGGAAATTGAAGGTTCGTTGGAGATGTACCAACTTGAAAAAAACGCGCTACCGCCGACCCTGAACACTTTGATGCCTGAGTACCTAAAACGACTGCGCGAGGACGATTGGGGCAACCCTTTTGTATATCGCGTTAGTCCTGGCGTAAAAGGCTATATGTTGTATTCTCGCGGGGCTAATGGAATTGACGAGTTTGGAGACGGTGACGACATCACTACCGATTCGAAACAATACACCTGCAAACAATATCAAGAGAGGTGTTGGACCCCATGTGAGGTCTTCAAGATAATTTCATACGCAACAAGCTTACTTTCGTCTTTAGTTCTTTCGGTACTTGGGGTTCTTTTTGCCATACTGTTCATCAGGAATCGAAGCGCATAACAGGTTTCCCGTCGGGGACATTAAGCCGCAGGTTACAGCTTTGCCGCGCAAGCTGAGTGCCGAACTGCGCCCACGGTAAACATCTATGACGCACCAGGTGATTTTTGTCGATATTGACGACACGATGGTTCGGTCTGTAGGCGTCAAGCGCATCCCAATGCCTGCAGTGATTGCGCAAGTGCGACGGCTCAAGGCAGAGGGGGCAACTTTGTACCTGTGGAGTTCCGGCGGTGCCGAGTATTGCAGGACCACGGCGGCCGAGCTTGGTATCACCGATTGCTTCGAGGGTTTCCTGCCCAAGCCCACGGTTTACATTGACGACCAGCCCGTCCACGAGTGGCGTTTTTGCAAACATCTGTATCCATCACAGTCCGAGAATGTTTCATAGCCCAATCTACGCCCACACACGACAGCAAAGGCCGGATTCGCCGCAAGTTGTTGTGGTCCGGTCGCCTTCATGTCAATACTCATGACTATGCGCCTCATGCTCTTCGCAGCCGCAATTTTTCTCTGCCTTGCCCCCAGCCTTGCCAATGCACAGTCGGGTTACGCACACGGTAAAGATCATTGCTATCACTTCGAGACACCGGCAGGCTGGCAGATGGACAACCGTGCGGCTGCTGCCGAAGGAGTTCCAATGGTGTTCTACCCAGCTGGTAGTACATGGCAATCAGCCGAAACCGTCATGTATACACGACCCTCTGCGAAGTCTCGACCCGCAGTCGACGCAATCAAAGCCCAGGTAGACGATGTCATTGCCATGTATCGCAGTGCTGCAGAGACCGTGATCGCCAAGAACGCTGGTCCGGTAAAGGCGAAGTCCGGCGCGACTGGTCAGCTATGGGAATACTCTGGCTATCGGAACGGTGGCAAAGAGCTTGCTGTGTACTTCCGTGGGCGCGAGACAGTCAACTACTTCGTTGCGCAGCTTCCTGCGAACATAGAAGCCGACAAGGCCAAACTAAGTCTCATCGAGCTGGCATTAACGTATCGCGAGGGAACCGATTGCAAGCCTTGCCTGGGAGCCGCTGCATGCGCGATTGCACGCTAAGCATTTGTCTTTTCGGCCAACATTTGCACTCAACAGGCTGCCGCCGTTGCGCGCTTTAAGCAGCGTGTCGGTGGCCTGCAACGTTAACGCGCATCCGATGAAAGTACACGACTACAACGGGACAGGGAAGTGGGCTAGTGAGGCGATTGTGTCGCGCTATCTAGATCACGCCGCCAGACTCGGGGTTGAAAAACCGCTTCAATTGAAGCCAGTGGAGTTGGTGCGCGGCGAAGAGCATTGGATATACCCGGTGATGGATCAAATCATCATGGGGATTCATTCCGGTGATGCTGCGTGTGCAGTCATCGGGGTTGAGTTCCTGGAAGAAGATCGAAAGTTCGCCTTCGGCGCCAATTTGAAGGCGCGCGCCGCGCGTGCCTTGCGCCAAACGGAGGTCCCTTCCTCATTGGCCGAACGTCTTAGGCGCCGAATTGTTGCGATGCTAGTGGCAGGCAATGTTCCGCGCGAGTACCGGGAGTACGCAAGGCTCCTCCGCAAGATTGGGTTTGATAGATGGTGGCCGCGACTGAGTGAGCAAGTTCCGAAGGGGAATCCGTACGCTATGAGGTACTTCAACTACTTTAGGTTGGTGCATGAGCGCTCTGCCGCGGTGGTGCGCCGTGTTCGTTGACTTGCCAATCGATTTTGCTCCACAACGCAGGCTGCGGCATTGCCGCGAGTTGTTTTGGTCGAGTCTTCTTCTCGTTAAGCGGCTACCGTGATGCCGTCAGAATCTTCAACCTTCCTGTTTCGCAGCGATCTCTTTCAGATCGATCCGCGAGAAGACGAGGAAACCAATCCGTTTTGCTACGGGCGCTCAGTGGCGAAATGGGTTCGTAACCAGTTTAAAGAACTGGGGTACGAACCTGAGCCGGTTATTGCAGAAGATTGGGGATGGTGTGTCATGCTCAGACGCAAACCGTTCATGCTCTGGGTTGGTTGTGGGAACGACAGGTCGCAGTTCTATAGCAAAGTCAAGCCTGAAGAGAAAGAGTCTTTTGCGCCTGATGGTGGGGAGATCGTCTGGTCGTGCCTCGTAGGAACTGATGTTCCAGTATGGACGCTGTTCTTTTGGAAGGAGCTGCTTGGTCAAGCAAACAGAGGGGATCAATTTCGCTTAGTGACTGAACAGCTAAGAACCATTCTTGGCACAGAACCACGAATACATGTCTTCGATGAAGAATCCGTTTAACAAGTCGGCCCACCCGGGCACACTGCAGCACATGGCCGCGGCGCGACATATGCTGCGCGCCTGTGGCCTGCATAGGTTGGCGTAACCATGAGACTAAGAGACTTTACTCAGTCAAAGGTTGTTGCTGTTATCTGCACTATCCTGTTCTTCGCTGTCGTTTTTGTTGTCGGCGTAGCGTTAGTTGCCTTCCCTTACTGGCCTTGGGGCAATTGGCGCGCGGCGCTAAACATTGGCTTGCTGCTTTTGGTTCTGGGCAGCTACTACGGGGCAATAGCAGCTCTTGATCACAAGTCAGAGATGACAACACAAGACCGCCCTGTTTTGCGTACCTTGCTGTGCGGGTTTCTTGCCTCTATTGCCGTAGTATTGGTTCAGTCATGGCCTCCCCATTCTTTCAACACGATTGGTCCTTTTGCCGGTTTTCTCATCGGCGCCCCCCTAGGCTGGCTCGGTTGGGCGTGGGCCAAGTACATCGATTTCTAAAGCCTTAACCGATGCCCAACAGATCCGTCGAGCGGGACCTGAATCGCACAGAAATTGCGCTTGCGGATTCCCTTCGCTGTTACTGCGGCATGTCACGTCAAACGCAGCGGGGCCTATGATTCGCGCAATTAAGAGTTACATCGTGAGTCTTAAAGCCACTTCACGGTTCGGCGACGCGGTAAAACTTAGAGATGCCGGGAGAAAGAGCGAAGCTCTGGTTGCGGGCAAAGAGGCGCTTGCGATCCTTCGGCAGCCTGTGATCAACAGATCCGGAGGCCCTGAAGGCTCCTGCCTGGCATGTTGCACAGTTTTGGTGGAAGAGCTTTCGACAGAATTGCATCAGACCGGAGCAGACATTGCGGACATCAAAGACACGCTGGTGTTCCTGCGGCTCTTGCCTGAAGACCGCAAAAGTGGGTGGATTCCCTATCTCGAATCACGGGCTGGGAAGGGGGGTGCAAGTGTCGTTTAGTCGCTTGATTGATTCGTCTGCCAACGGCGGCCTTAGTGGTCTCCATCCTTCGGCCATGAGTGCGCCGTTTTTCTGCTATCACCGTCAGAGGTAGGTCTTCGTGCCCGAAGCTACCGATCGTGCCAAGGTGAGAAACTGCTACTGCGGTCTTTGGGATACAGCTCCATCGATTCTGGTAGAGCAGGGCGTGCCAGCAGGCCATTGCGGCATGTGCGATGTCTGTGGCGCGCCAGGGCACTTGCGGCATGGGCCAGGGGCTATGGCTGCGACGCTATCATGGTGTGACAAGTGCTACCGTAAGGTTGCCATAGTCGCATACGCCCAGGGCATATCAGTCATACTTGCGATAGGCGCGGCCCTCTATGGTGCATGGAGTATCGCGGTCGCTGCGGGGCTGGCGTTAGTAGCAGCAACTTACCTCATAAAGCGGATGCATAAGCATGAATCGCAGACCTGAACTGGCAGTCAACCCGGAAGCACTGCGGCAACTTGGCACCGCGCTCCGTCTCGCCGCGCTTCGCCAGTTGCATCTAGGTTAGGGTGGCCATGGAAACACCGGTGAAAGCTACAAGAATTTCGACTCACTTCAAGCGCGAAGCCAAGATCATGGCGTGGTGGGCAGTTGGTGTGCCTGCTGTGCTAGCTGCCTTAGCGGGTCTGTTCGGACCATATGTCGTTCGGTACGTGGTCATTGACAGGTGTCTGGACGCTGGTGGGCGTTTCAACCATAGCGCCGAAATTTGCGAAATGCCTAAGGACCAAAAGTAGTAGGTACTCAAATGACAATCCCTTTCGCAATGTGCTGTACGTCCCAGTTCCATCGCCAGGGTTTATGGATTGGACCCAATATGGCGGCCATCTTGGTCGCTGTTCTTCAATGCTTAGCGCGCCTTGTGGCCCATTCACGGTCAACGCCAAACCCTACGCGATAGGCGCAGACACATGAAATACCCGCTGAGCATTGTGCTGTTAGTTGCCGCGATGGCGTTGGGAGCCGCTCTCTATCTGGACAACGGAACCCGCGTCTCCTGGGCGGCCCTCGGCGTTGAAGGTCTGAAACTGGAGCTTGTTAGTGAAACAGCAGTAGAAGACTTTAGGTTTTCAAAAGATGGCAGTGTTACTGCGACACTGGGCATCAAGAATGGACCAGTAACGGGGCCTATTCTTTACTGGCGAATTGTCGGTGAGGACCTAATCATCTCTCAAGAGCCTGGGGCTGAGGCGCTCATCGAGTTGCCTGCGCCAACGATAAAGGACAATATCCTTTCCATCCGACGTTGGCTTGTGTTTAAGACCAACTACCGGATGGGACGGCGTGGTGTGTGACCGTGTGTGGGTCTTGAAAAATGATGTTTAACTGTTCGGCCAACTCGAACTTCCAACGTAAGGACGCGGCTTTCCCCAGCGTTTTGCCGGCCGAGTGTCTCCAAAGCTGTATCCCATGAAAAGTGAACTCGCTGCACTGGTTCGGAAGCAAATTGTGGCTGCTGCCTGGGTACTCTGCGGCTGTGCACTTATGAGCGTCATGATTTCGATCCTCGACTTTGTTCAAGGGCATGTTCTAAATGATTGGTCTGGCATTGCTCCAGTAAACCGCCTCGGCGCGATTCCCTATCGGATAGTTTTTTCCATCGTAGTTGCGTTTCTTGTCGGAGCGGCTGCAATAGTTGCTCAACGCCCCCCTCTCAATTCGCGTCTGAAGCAGATGGCTTTTGGGGCAACCTGCGGGTTGGCTACATGTTTTTCTCTGCTTGGGCCTTGGATTTCGCGCAGTGAAGAGTTCACTTGGTTCATCGTTGTAATTACGCTACCCATTGCATTTTTGGTTCGCGATCGCTTGGGGCGTAGCAATGAGGCATAACGGGTTCGGCAAATGGCCCAGCAACGGCGATCATATTGGCTGCCATTTCTTAGTGCCGACTGCCCTGTTGCTGCCCAGTCACGGCCAGCGATGACTCGACACATGATGCATCGCGTGATTCAAGCACTCGAAGCAATGCTGGCAATTCCAATGCTCGTGTATTGTGGCGTGCTCTTCGTGCGTGTGATGAATGGTGGCGTGGGTCGGGTCGGCGGCGACGTTATCACGCTTGGCTATCTTTTTGCCACGTCGAGTCTTGTCTTGACCTTCACCGCACCCTTTCTAGGCCGAAGGAAAAGCCCGTCACATCTTTCGCGGTTCGCACACATCGTCACAGCAACTGCGATTGCTTGCTGGCTCGGCTTGCACCTTGGAGGGGTGGTGCACAGTCACGCCAGCCTGTTCGACGGGCGGGCATAGCAATTGAACGCCGTGCCCCATACCCATTCGCAATAGTCAACAGGAGCCAATCTATGCCTGTCTTTAAACCCGATCAGTTCGTCGCCGAGATCAGCCCTGTGGAAGGCGCTTCTGAGCCGAATCAAACACTTTGGATCAGTGAGGCAGGACAGCTTACGCAGTTTGGGGCGTTCGTTGAAGTCCTTCAGCCTGGTTGTCGGTCATCCATGAAACATTGGCACAGCGCCGAGGACGAGATTGTCTATGTCCTTGCCGGAGAGATCACGGTGGTTGAGGGTACGGCCGAGACCGTCATGCGCGCTGGTGATGCAGCCACCTTTCGGGCTGAAGTCCAGGTGGGGCATTATTTGGAGAACCGGAGCAACTCTCCAACGCGGTGCCTTGTTGTGGGAACCCGAGCGCCCGTCGATCGAGTCACCTATCCAGATCATGACCGGGTCTGCCTGCGCGACCGTTCACTACCAGACGACATTTGGACTGATGGAGCCGGTCAGCCGGCCATCAGTCCTTACTAGCCCGAGGCAGGAAGAGGTTCGTGCCTCTTGCATCGCCTGAAGCCGAGTTAGCCGCTACCCATCGAACTCATCGGCCGCGTAGCGCTGGCTCTTCACCGCGAGTATGGCGATACCGAGCGCTAGGTCGCAGAATCCGCATTCAACCGAAAACGTTTCAGGAAAATCGGGGCTTAGCCCCCGTACTGTTTGATTGCGGAGCTATCAAATTGCTAGCAAACTATGCCGGCACCGTGACACCCATGATCGCCATGAACAAAAAGCCGTTGGCGCTGGGCACGCGGTATACGCCCTGGGCGCCCAGCACATGGGCCGCAACGCCCGCCATCTCCCAGCCGTCCACCTCTTCGGCAGGCCACTGGGGCACCGTCAGGCGCGGGTAGCCCTTGTCTTCGCCAAAGTCCCGCACGGCGCTGATGCGGGACCGCACGGGGAGCAGGGTGCTGAAGTTGGCCCAAGACCATAGCCAGGTGTTGCTCTTGGTGGAAACGGATCCTATGAACTCCACATCGGCAACCAGGG
This sequence comes from uncultured Rhodoferax sp., assembly GCA_963513355.1. Taxonomy (GTDB): domain Bacteria; phylum Pseudomonadota; class Gammaproteobacteria; order Burkholderiales; family Burkholderiaceae_C; genus Allorhodoferax. Next base: position 30,760 of record CAUPQG010000017.1, read on the forward strand.
CGGGCACGCCATCGTTGGAGAACACCAGGGTGGCGGTCTCCTGGTCATAGTCAAAACGCTTGTGCTTGCCCAGCGTGTATAGGGCTTCCAGCGCGTCTTGTTTGTCATGCAGTTCGCCGTGGCAGGTGCAGATGGTGTCTTCCCAGGCCTCAAGTTCCGCCCCGGTGAGGGAGTCGGCGCTGGCGGCGTTGTTGGCAGCGTAACAGTGGTGGCAGAGGATTTGCAGGTCCAGGCAGGCGGAGTTGCTGTCGTTCCACTCGCCGGCTTTCAGGTATTCGGCATCGCAGGCCTTGCACCAGGCATCGGGCCAGGGGTTGTCGGGCGAGGGCACATCGCAATACCACTGCTGCACTGGCTGGGCCGCCAGGTGGCCACAGACATAGGTAGTGTGGGCCTGGCCGTGGGTAGCGCAGTGTACGGAGTCGTGGTCTTCGTCAGAAGTGGTGTCGTCTGTCATAGGCTGCAGAATCTACCAGAGCTGCTGTTACTTCAAATTTGATAGCGCCGTAGGTAGATTCTGCGGGGGCTAGGGCCCAAAAACGTTCAAGGCTCCTATTGGGCCGTCCAACCGCCATCCATGTTCCAGGCCACGCCACGCACGTTGTTACCTGCAGGGGAGCAGAAGAAGACGGCGAGTGCACCCAGCTCTTCGGGTGTGGTGAATTGCATGGAGGGCTCTTTCTCGCCCAGCAGCAGCTTGGTGGCTTCTTCGCTGCTGATCTTCAGGGCAGCAGCCTTGGCATCCACCTGTTTTTGCACCAGCGGTGTGAGCACCCAGCCGGGGCAGATGGCGTTGCAGGTGACGCCGGTGGTGGCGTTTTCCAGCGCGGTCACCTTGGTCAGGCCCACCACACCGTGTTTGGCCGCCACATAGGCTGACTTTTCGGCAGATGCCACCAGGCCATGGATGGAGGCCACGTTGATGATGCGACCCCAGTTGCGCTCGCGCATGGCGGGCAGTGCCAGGCGGGTGGCGTGGAAGGCGCTGCTCATGTTGATGGCGATGATGGCGTCCCACTTTTCCACCGGGAAGTTCTCGATGCGTGCCACGTGCTGGATGCCGGCGTTGTTGACCAGGATGTCCAGGCTGCCAAAGGTCTTGCTGGCGAAGGCAATCATGTCTTCGATCTCGGCGGGCTTGCTCATGTCTGCGCCGTGGTAGGCCACCTGCACGCCGAGGGCGGCCACTTCTGCCTTGGGGCCGTCCACATCACCAAAGCCGTTGAGAACGATGTTGGCGCCCTGGGCCGCCAAAGCCTTGGCGATGCCGAGGCCAATGCCGCTGGTGGAACCGGTAACAAGAGCTGTTTTACCTTTGAGCATGGTCATCCTTTTAATCAATTACGATTCACCCATGGCATTGAACTTGCGAAACCCATCTCACACATGACCAATGCCTTGGCCTTCATTATCAAACCCCCCATTGCACCATGTCTGACCCTAAGCTGAATTACTTACCGTGCCCCGACACCGGCTCGGGCCATCGCATGGCGTTTTGGGAGTGGGGCGACCCGCAAGCCACCCACGTGGTGGTGTGTGTGCACGGCCTGTCCCGCCAGGGGCGCGACTTTGATGTGCTGGCCCAGGCCCTGGTGGCCAAGGCCGGTGGTGCCTTGCGTGTGATTTGCCCCGACGTGGTGGGCCGCGGCAAGAGCGATTGGCTGGCAGACCCGCAGGGCTACCAAATTCCTTCTTACGCTGGCGACATGATGGCGCTGTTGGCGCACCTGAAGCCGACCACCCAGACGCTGGACTGGGTAGGCACCAGCATGGGCGGCCTGATCGGCATGGCCGTGTTTGGGCAAAAGCAGTTTCCGCTGCCCCTGCAGGTGCGCCGCCTGGTGCTCAACGATGTGGGGCCCAGCATCCAGTGGGAGGCGCTGGCCCGCATCGGTGCCTACCTGGGGCGTGAGGTCAAGTTTGATTCGCTGCAGCAGGCGGCTGATGCCATGTGGTCTATATCCACCAGCTTTGGGCCCCACACGTCCGAACAATGGATGGAGCTTTCGCGCCACATGGTCAAGCCCGTGCCGGGCTCTGACTCTGCGGTCACGCTGCATTACGACCCTGCCATTGCCGTGCCGTTTACCGCCGTCACCCAGGAGGCCGCTGCGCAGGGCGAAGCCATGCTGTGGGCCCTGTACGACGGCCTGCAGGCGCAAACCCTGCTGCTGCGCGGCGCCCAGTCCGATTTGTTGTCGCCCCAGACGGCGCAGTTGATGACCCAGCGCGGCCCCAAGGCCCGTTTGGTGGAGTTTGCGGGTGTGGGCCATGCGCCCACGCTCATTGCGCCGGACCAGGTGGAGGCCGTGGCCCACTTTCTGCTGGGTTGAGTCCATGCCTTTGGTGCGTCTATGAAGAGTTTGTCGACCGAACACAGCCCCACGGCCCCGGTGATTGCCGCCACAGCGGCCAGTCTGCCGGAGCAGGCCGATGCGTTGGCACGTGCCCGCGCATTTGCCGAGCCCCTGCTCAGCAGCGCCGAGCTGGACACCGGTGAAAACGTGTTGGCCCATGCAGATGCCGTGGCGCGCATCCTGCAAAACATTGGCGGTTCTCAGGCCATGCAGGCCGCCAGTTATCTGGTGTACGCCTGTGATTACCTGAACAAGCCGCACGAGATCATTGGCAAGGCGTTTGGCAGCAACTTTGCAGACCTGGCCATAGAGACGACCAAGCTCGTGCGTGTGCAGCGCATGGCGCGTATCGCCCAGCAGTCTGCCAGCCACGCCGCCACGCCCATACCTATGGCGCAAACGGCCGCCGCGCAGACCGAGAGTGTGCGCAAGATGCTGCTGGCCTTCTCGCGTGATCTGCGCGTGGTCATGCTGCGCCTGGCGTCCCGTTTGCAGACCCTGCGCCACTACGCAGCCACCAAGCTGCCTGTGCCGCCCGGCTTGGCCAGCGAAGCCCTGCAGGTGTTTGCCCCCCTGGCCAACCGCCTGGGCATTTGGGAAATCAAGTGGGAGATAGAAGACCTGTCGTTCCGCTTCCTGGAGCCCGACACCTACCGCCAGGTTGCCAAGCTGCTGGATGAAAAGCGCGTGGAGCGCGAGGCCCATGTCGAAAAGCTGCGCCTGCAACTGGCAGACGATTTGAGCCAGCAGGGTATCCACGCCACGGTGCAGGGCCGCCCCAAGCACATCTACAGCATCGTTAAAAAGATGCGTGGCAAGTCGCTGGGGTTCGACCAGGTGTACGACATCCGCGCGCTACGCATCGTGGTGCCCAGCGTGCCCGATTGCTACGCCGCGCTGGGCTGGGTGCACGACCACTTCACCCCGGTGCCAGACGAGTTTGACGACTATATTGCCCGCCCCAAGGGCAACGGCTACCAGTCCTTGCACACAGTGGTGCGGGATGCTACTGGCCAGCCGATCGAGGTTCAGGTGCGCACCCAGGCCATGCACGACCATGCCGAAACCGGCGTGGCCGCCCATTGGGCCTACAAGGAGGCGGGTGCCAAGGGTTATGCGGGCGTAAGCGCCAGTGGTGAATACGATGCCAAGATTGCCGTGCTGCGCCAGTTGCTGGCCTGGGAGCGGGATCTGTCGGGTGTGCAAGAGGGTGGCCAGCAGGGCGCGGTCAGTTTTGACGACCGCATCTATGTGCTGACGCCCAATGCGGCCATTGTGGAGCTTCCCCAGGGCGCCACGGCGGTTGACTTTGCCTACAGCGTGCACACCACCCTGGGCCACCGCTGCCGGGGCGCGCGGGTGGACGGGGCCATGGTGCCGCTGAACACGCCGCTCAAAAACGGCCAGACGGTGGAGGTGACCACGGTCAAAGAGGGCGGCCCGTCGCGCGACTGGCTTAACCCCGAACTGGGCTTTCTGGTCAGCCACCGCGCGCGCGCCAAAGTGCGTGCCTGGTTCAATGCGCTGGCCATGGGAGAGACGGTGGCCAAGGGCCGCGAGGCGGTCGAAAAACTGTTGCAGCGCGAAGGCAAGACCGCCATCAAGCTGGATGACCTGGCATCTCAGTTAGGGTTTAACTCCGCCGACGACCTGTTTGAGGTGGTGGGCAAGGACGAGTTCTCGCTGCGCAACATCGAACTGCTGTTGCGCCCACCCGAGCCTGTGGCCGCGCAAGACGACTACCTGCCGCTCAAAAAGCCGCGCACCACGGGCGGCAAAGGTGGCGTGTTGGTGGTGGGTGTCGATTCGCTGATGACGCAGCTGGCCAAATGCTGCAAGCCGGCACCGCCCGACGCTATTTGCGGCTTTGTGACCCGCGGCAAGGGTGTCAGCGTGCACCGTGCCGATTGCTCCAACCTGCGCAACATGGTCACCCGCAGTGGCGACCGTGTGATCGAAGTGGAGTGGGGCGGCAAGACCGGTGGCGATGGCTCGGTCTACCCGGTGGATGTTGCGGTTGAGGCCAATGATCGCCAGGGCCTATTGCGCGATATCTCCGAGGTGTTTGCCAAGGAAAAGATGAACGTGATCGGCGTGCAGACCCAGTCGATCCGCGGCATTGCGTGGATGACCTTCACCGTGGAGGTCAGTGATTCCGGGCGACTGAACCGGGTTTTGGGGATTGTGGCGGACTTGAATGGGGTGCGGGCGGCACGCCGGCGGTGAGGGTTAATCGATAAATTATCGAATCACAAAACAACAGGTTCTACACAAACAACGCGAGTTTTCTTTGGTATTGCTGGGTGCGCATGGCAAAATATCGATTCAGAAATCGAATCACATGCCGCCAAAAGTATTGGATATCCCCCGCGCGCAGCTGCCCCGGCTGTTGCAAAGCAGTCCCGGTGCCAAAAGCACCGCGCTGGCTGCCATGGCACAGGTCAGCGCGCCCACCATGGTGCGCATGCTCAATGAGGCGGGTGACAGTGTGTTGCGCATGGGCAAGGCCCGTGGTACGCGCTATTTTCTGCGCCGCACCCTGCGGGGGCAGACCACTTCGGCACCCGTATATGCCATTGACCGCGAGGGCGTGCCGTCACAGGTCGGTCAACTGGAGTTGATTGCGCCGCGCGGCACGGTGCTGGATGTGGCGGCCATGGGCTGGCCCGTAGAGCAGGAGTTTGCCCAAGGCGTGTGGCCCGATGGGCTGCCGTACCCGCTGCAGGACATGAAGCCTCAGGGCTTTCTGGGTCGCCAATTTGCGCATTTGGAATCAAAGACCTTGGGTGTATCGCCCAATCCCCGGGAATGGAGCGATGACGACATCCTGATCATTCTGCTGAACCGGGGTACAGACACCAGCGGCAACCTCATCGTGGGCGACGCCGCTCTGGACTTATGGTTGCAGAACAAGGCCAGTCCACAAGCCGTGCTGCAAGAAGACGAGACGCTGGCAGGCTATCGGGGCTATGCCGAACAGGCCAGCGCAAGGGGCGTGGCGGGCTCTAGCGCGGGTGGCGAGTTTCCCAAGTTCACGGCATTGCGAGCGCTGGCGGGCGCACTCACGCCGCATGTCATCGTCAAGTTTTCAGCAAACGACACGTCCGACACCATCCAGCGCTGGTCGGACCTGCTGGTCTGCGAGCACTTGGCTCTGCAGGCGATTCGGAGCGTTCCTCAGATCCACAGCGCCAACAGCAGGGTGCTGCAGCATGGTGGGCGCACTTTTTTGGAGGTGGAGCGGTTTGACCGGCATGGCCTGTTTGGTCGCAGTGCCCTTTGCAGCCTGGATGCGATAGAGGCTGCCATTCTTCCCACCAGCAGCACAGATTGGGGTGATGCGGGGGACAAAATGCAAGTCCAGGGCTGGCTTGGTAACGATGCGGCTGCGCAGTTGCGCACCATCTGGGCCTTTGGCAAACTCATCGCCAATGCCGACATGCACAAGGGCAATGTGAGTTTTGTGCCGGAGGCATCCAGCCTTGGGGTTGCGCCGGTTTACGACATGCTCCCTATGGCCTATGCCCCGCTGGCCGGTGGAGAGGTCCCCAAGACGGTGTACGCACCTGGATTGCCCGCGCCAAGAGACCGTGATGCCTGGCTGGCTGCTAGCGGTGCTGCGCAGGTTTTTTGGGCATCGGCAGCGGCAGACTCACGGATCAGCGCGCGGTTTCGTTTGGTGTGTGATGCCAATCTGCGGGAGCTGGAGCGCTTAACTGCTCTGGCCTGAGCACGCCCGCTGGCTTTGTACCCCTTTTCGCGGGTTCGCACTGTGCCAAGGCCACCCCGCGTCTGCTAGATTAGCGCCATAACCCAGGAGACATGCCGCATGTTCAATCAGCTCACCCTTAAGCAACGTGTAACCATTCAGTTGCTGCTCAATGTCACCCTGCAAGTGGTGATCGTCACCGGTGTATTGATGGACTGGAGCAAGATGACGTTGATCCTCAGCAGTCTGGGTGTAGGCCTGTTCATGCTGTGGTTGTACCTGGACAGCGCCATGGCCAGCAAGCACTTTGTGGAAGAGCTGATCTCTGGCGCCGATCGCATGGGGCAAGGTGACTTGACGCGCGATGTGTCCTCCAGCTTTGGCAACCCTACGTTGCGCGAAGGACTGGGCACCATGCAGGCGCTGCAGGTCCGCATCCGCTCCATGTTGGGTGCGCTCAACGAGGGTGCCTGGCAGGTGAGCAATGCCTCTGCCGAGATCGCCTCCGGCAACCAGGATCTGAGCCGCCGAACCGAACAGGGCAGCTCCGAGCTGCAGGCCGCCTCCAGCGCCATGAAAGAGATGACGGACGCCGCCGCCCAAAGCTCAGAAGCCATGCAAAAGGCCACCAGCCTGAGCCAGGGTACCAGTGCTCTGGTGCATACCAGTGGCGCCGTGGTGAACCAGGCCGTGGCGGCCATGGGGGAGATCAACAACTCGTCGCGCAAGATTGCCGACATCATTTCCGTCATCGACGGCATTGCCTTCCAGACCAATATTTTGGCACTGAATGCCGCCGTGGAGGCAGCCCGCGCGGGTGAGCAGGGCCGTGGCTTTGCCGTGGTGGCCAGCGAGGTGCGCTCTTTGGCCGGTCGCTCTGCCGAGGCCGCCAAGGAGATCAAGAGCCTGATCACAGCCTCGGTCGAGCAGGTAGAGAAGGGTGCCAGCCTGGTCAATGACGCTGGTGAGAAGATGGGCGAAGTGGTCCGGGCTATCGAAGAGGTTTCGGGTTTGATCGTGGAGGCCAGTGGCAAGTCGCAACAGCAGACGCGTGGCCTGCACGAGATATCCACCACGCTGGAGCATCTGGACGTGGCCATGCAACAAAACGCTGCACTGGTAGAGGAGGAAACCGCTGCTGCCGAAAGCCTGAAACAACAGGCCGCCAAGCTGCATGCCTTGGTGGGTGAGTTCAAGTTGCCAGGCAATGTCGCAGGTATGGGTGCCCACGCCGCGCCTGTGCACCGGCCCAAGGGGTCCACAGCCGCAGCTCGACCTGCAGCCGTGCATCACCGGGCACCAGCACCCAAGACCCTCGCCAGGCCAGCAGCAAAAGGCGCCAGCAAGCCCATGCAAAAACTGGCTGCACCCAAAAAGCCCCAGACCACCGCTGCAGCCAAACCCGCCGCAAGCAGCGCGGACGAAGACTGGGAAACCTTTTAAGCCCCCGCTCGTCCGCCCATGGACAACAGCAGCACCAATAGCCACACTTTCCTCTGGCACGACTACGAAACCTTTGGCGCGGTGCCCCGGCGTGACCGGCCCGCGCAGTTTGCGGCGATCCGCACCGATGCGGACCTGAACGAGCTGGGCGAGCCCATCATGCTGTTCTGCCAGCCAGCGCCTGACTTTTTGCCGGATCCAGAGGCGTGTCTGATCACCGGCATCACGCCCCAGCAGTGCCTGCAGCAGGGTGTGCCCGAGCACCAGTTTGCCGCCACGATTGAGCAAGCCTTCAGTCTGCCCGGCACCATAGGCGTGGGCTACAACACCATACGGTTTGACGATGAAGTTACGCGGTTTTTGTTCTGGCGCAACCTGATTGACCCTTATGCCCGCGAGTGGCAGAACCTGTGTGGCCGCTGGGACCTGCTGGACGTGGTGCGCACCGCCTATGCCTTGCGGCCGGAGGGTATTGAATGGCCCAGCAAACCCGAAGGCGGCGTCAGCTTCAAGCTCACCGACTTGAGCGCCGCCAACGGCCTGGTGCATAAGGCAGCGCACGATGCCTTGAGCGATGTGCGCGCCACCATTGCGCTGGCCCGCTTGATCAAGACCGCTCAGCCCCGGTTATTCGATTTTTGCCTGGGGCTGCACAAGAAGGACCGTGTGGCGGCCGAGCTGGGTTTGCCCACGACACCCCGCAACGCACGGCCTTTTTGGCATGTATCCGGCATGTTCTCATCTGACCGCGGCTGCCTGGCGCTGATGTGGCCGCTGGCCATGCACCCCAAGAAAAAGAATGAACTGATCGCCTGGGATTTGGCTTTTGACCCCCGCGCATTGGAGTCACTGAACGCAGCCGATATACGCCTGCGCCTCTTCAGCAAGACCACCGATTTGCCCGAGGGCGTGGCGCGCCTGCCGGTCAAGACCATCCACCTGAACAAATCGCCGATGGTGATGTCCAATCTAAAGGTGCTTTCGCCCGCCATGGCCCAGCACTGGGGCATCGATGCAGACGCCCAACTGCAGCATGCTGGACATGCCCGCGACCTGCCCGACATGAGCGCCATCTGGCCCGAGGTGTTTGAGCGGCCCGACCCGGCCCGGCTTGATGTGGATGAAGACCTGTACGGCGGGTTTGTGGGCAATGCGGATAGGCGCCGCCTGAACGAGCTGCGAGCCATGTCGCCCCAGCAGTTGTCGAATGCGCATCCGGCGTTTGATGATGCCCGGCTGCCCGAGTTGTTGTTCCGATACCGGGCACGCAATTTCCCGGAGTTGTTGACGGACGAAGAGTCTGAACGCTGGGAAGCTCACCGGGCGGAGCGTCTGTTTGACGGTGCTTATGGTGCCCGCACCGTGGAGCAGCTGTTTGACCAAATTGACCAGTTGTCCGAGTCGGTGGACGAGCGCGGTGAGGCTATTTTGGGTGCCTTGTACGATTACGCGGAGTCCATTGCGCCCCATCGAGAATAGAGCAGACTGAACTGCGGCGAAAATAGCCCCATTCCTTAATTCCACGCTTTTTGCTGAATCCCATTATGAAAATCGACAAAGACACCGCCGTTACCCTGCGCTTCTCCGTAACCGACGCCGCAGGCAAGGTCATCGACAAGGGCAACGAGCCCATGGTCTACCTGCACGGTGGTTATGACAACATCTTCCCCAAGGTCGAAGAAGCCCTGCACGGCCAGGAACCCGGCTACCAGGTCACGCTGACCCTGGCGCCCGAAGACTCCTTCGGCCAGCACAACCCGCAACTGATCACCACCATCGCCAAGAAGGACTTTCCCCCTGGCGTCAAAGTGGGTGGTCATCTGCAAGGCCGCGGTGAAGACGGCCAGGAGCATGTCTTCAACGTCGTCAAGATCAAGGGTGACACCGTACACCTGGACGGCAACCACCCCCTGGCAGGCCAGACGCTGAAATTTGGCATCAAGGTGGTGGATGTGCGTGCTGCGTCGGCGGAAGAGATTGCGCACCAGCATGTGCACGGTGAGCATGGGCACCACCATTGATTTTTTGCTCGCGCACGGCGAGCGGTGTGGCTCGCGTTCTCCGGCTCGTGTCGCGGGCGGGCAGGTTTGGCTGGCCTACAGTGTTGCGTAAACACCGTGTCCAGCAAGCCTGCCGTTGTGGCAACCGCAAATACGACCTGCGCCCACGAGCCACGCCACCCGCTTGGGGGCGTAGATGGTGACGAGCCAAAGACATATGGAAATTCTCTGAGTCGTTTGCTATGCAGTCCTGCAGCGTGCGACTCGGCGAAACCGCGTTATTCTTAGTCTTTTGGAGACATGATGGCCGCAAATCGCATATCGACGTTCTGGATTCCATTGGTGCTCTCAATAGCATTTCTGCTGTTTGGTTTGGCAATACCAGCGATGAAGATTGAAGTTCCTGCGCAGTCCGCCAACGTCGCATTTGCGATTGCAGCTTTGCTTGTAGTTCTAGCTTACATTCTTTCACGCAGAGATCATGCCGCCCATCCGGGTCCGGTCGTGGGTGGCGGCGCCGGTGGTGAGGCTAGCGTGGTCGGTAACGATAGCGATGCAATGGGAGGGGATGGTGGAGCTGCGGGAAAGGGTATGGGCGGAGCGGGTGGAAAGGCGAACGTGCACGGAAACAACTCGTTAGCGCGAGGCGGGAGCGGGGGTAGAGGCTAGAGTAGGTCGCTCGATTTTGTCCTGCTGGTTGCGGGCTCCGCGAAGCTCCTCAGAATCAGACGTGCAAGTTCAACGGCAAGTTGTGACTGAATCGTGACTGCGTGGGTGAATACAGGGGCTCGTTCCCCGGCTGAGTTTATGAAAGGGCCTAGGTTGCCGAAAGCAATACGGAGGCTCCCATCGGGTTCTGGTGTGAACGTGAAATTGGATGCAGCAAACTCAGTGATTCCGGGACGAAAAGAGGCTTCCCATTGTTTCAACGACAACCCAAATACGAGATCTTTGTCATCCATAGAACAACCTATGAGTAAAAAATGCAGGATACACGAATAGCCGACTCAGCTGGTCGGGGAGGTGATGCTTCTGTAGTAGGCGATAGTAGTCTTGCGAAGGGGGGGGACGCCGGCGATGGCGTGATCGGAGACGGTGGGCGTGGAGGTGACGCAAATGTTCTGGGAAGCAACAGCGTAGCAATAGGTGGGCAAGGTGGGCGAGGCGGCATTGGTCCTGGTATGCCTGGGGGCGATGTTTCCATTGAGGGTGACAACGCTATAGGAATGGGCGGTCAGGGTGGTGAGGCCTCTCAATCTGACGGTCGGGGAGGACGCGGCGGGCGTGCTCCTGCAAGTCCTTATTTCGAATCTTGGTTGGGCAATGGCGTTAGACGACCTCATATGAAGCGTCCGTATGGAGAGCCCAACAATGACTACGGAAGCGGTGGTGACGCCCTCGATACTCCTCAGTACAAAGCACGTCGTCTCATAGTCGAATCTCTCAAGGAGCACTACTTTAGGGAGAAGTCGCTTCCCCTAAATGATGTTTGGTATGACCGCGATAGGGTCGATGTAGCTTGGCTAAATCAACAGCTGATTGCTGACGGGCACCGATGGACGGTCAAGATTGTCGATTCAGAATATGAGTTCGCAGATTTTTAGATGAACGGTATGTCAATCAGATTTTCAACAACCGCTTCATCAAAATCGTCGGGTAGTCTTGCCGATGCCCTGCCACGGTGTACACATACACATCGCCATTGATGCGCCGATAGACCAGCTTGTGGTGTGAAGTGAATATGTGCTGGTACTCAAATATGCCCACTGCGGCAAGCTCCTGCACCGGCGCACCCGTCAATAGTCCTTTGTCAACCAGCGCCAGCTTGTCGAAGATTTCATCTTCTGCTCGGAGCCAGTCGGTCTCGCTCCATTTGTCGAGCATGTACTCTTGCAGAGAAAGCAAGTCTTCTTGTGCGTCGGGAAGGATGAATATGGCCATTACTTGCGGCGTTGGCGCGCTGCGGCCAGTTGTGCGCGTGACTCTGCAACGGATATTCCTTTGCCTTGCAAACGATCTTTCTCGCCCAAGGCCATGACTTTCAAGGCGGCGATAAGCGATTCCTTTTCCTGAAACTTTTTGACGCTTTCGACCACCATGCTGGCTTCGCCATTCTGGGTAATGAAAAATGGTTGGCCGTTGATCTCCAGGTCTTCGGCTATCTGGGCAGCGTGGCTCTTGAGGTAAGAGATGGACTTGATGTTGGCGACGGACGACATGGCGATCCTTAAATTACTATAGGTCTAAATTTAGTACCGAATATAGTCTGAGTCAACCGATGATACGCCGCTCGAAACTTAGCGGTCACATCACTGAAACCAAAGCCGCGCAAGATGGTTGCCTCCAAGCAATCAAAGATTCAAATGACCCTTCCGGCAACCACCGAAATCTCCCAAACTGGTTTGCGTTATGTGTCAAAAGAGGGCGGCTCCCCATACCAAGGCGCAGGTGGAACCGGTGAGACCATTAGCTGCATCAAGTGTGGCAAACACAAGCTCAGAAGCCGTGGTGTGTTGCGGCGGTACCTGAACTCTTTGTTCTTCTATTGTTTTGACTGCAAGCCACAGAAAAAGTAGATTGCTATTAAATATATAGTGGTGTCGGTATATTCCACGGGGGCTAGCGGGCAATTTGGCTGCTCACAGCAAGCCGAACCACTGGCCCCAAACCAGGTTACCCAAAAGACGCCCTGGCAACAAAGTGAAGGCCCCGGCCCCCAGGCAGGCGCCAAAGTACAGGCCTTGCATGGTCTTCTTGTGGGAGGCAATGTCCTTGCGGGCCAGGTACACAAATGCACCAAACAAGCCATACAGGGTGTAGGGCACCAACAGGTGGATGGGTGTGTAGCCCGCAATGTTCGGCAGCTTAAAGTCGCGGATGAACAATGCTGACACGGCGGTGATGACCATCAGGGTGACCCAGGCATAACCAAAGGCCCGGTGGATCATAGGGCGCTGTTTTGCGCCTTTGCGTGCCCATAGCGCTACGGGGCCTAAGGCCAATGCGCCCAAAGCGGCGCTCATGTGGATGGCAATGGTGGGGGTGAGTTGCATGGTCTGGCTCCGTTGTCTTGGATGGCTGAACTGTGCCTGTGCACAGGCCACAAGCCAATGCATGTGAGACGAAACAACCCCCTTGCTACGCGAAATGGTGTTGGCGGTTCGCCAACGGATTACTTCTGCAGCATCAACGACGTCGTTTGCGGCCGTCCAGGCAAACTCAGCGACGCTGTGGCTGCCGGCGTCTGAGCCACGCGCTTGCCACGCCGGAACACCTGCAGCCGGGTCGCCCGCAGCCGGATCGCCTCAATCGGGTCTTGTGCCTGCAGCAGCACAAAGTCCGCATTGCAGCCTTTCTCAATGCCATAGCCTTCCAGGTGCAGGATCTTCGCTGGGCTGGTGGTCACGGCCTCAAAACACTGGCGCATTGCGGTCTGGCTGGTCATCTGGGCTACGTGCAGGCCCATGCTGGCCACTTCCAGCATGTCGGCGCTGCCCAGCGAATACCAGGGGTCCATCACGCAGTCGTGGCCGAAGGCGACCGTCACGCCGTGGGCCAGCAGCTCGGGCACGCGGGTCATGCCGCGGCGCTTGGGGTAGCTGTCGTGGCGGCCTTGCAGCGTGATGTTGATCAGTGGGTTGCTGATGATGCTGACGCCGGCCTCGGCGATCAGGGGCAGCAGCTTGCTTACGTAGTAGTTGTCCATGCTGTGCATGGAGGTGCAGTGGGAGCCAGTGACGCGGCCCTGCAGGCCCAGGCGCTGGGTTTCAAAAGCCAGGGTTTCGATATGGCGCGACAGCGGGTCGTCCGACTCGTCGCAGTGCATGTCGACCAACTTGCCCTGGGCGGCAGCCAGTTCGCACAGCAGCTTGACGCTAAGTGCACCGTCCGCCATGGTGCGTTCAAAGTGGGGAATGCCACCGACCACGTCCACACCCATGGCCAGCGCGCGCTGCAGCTTGTCCATGGCCTGCGGGTCGCGCAGCGCGCCGTCTTGCGGGAAGGCGACCAGTTGCAAATCCAAGTAGGGCGCGACGCGGCGTTTGACCTCCAGCAGCGCCTCCACCGCCAGCAAGCGCGGGTCGCAGATGTCCACGTGGCTGCGAACGGCCAGCAGGCCCTGGGCAACGGCCCAATCGCAGTAGGCGAGGGCGCGCTCAATCAGCGCATCCTGGGTTAGCTGGGGTTTGAGCTCGCCCCACAGCGCAATGCCTTCCAGCAAGGTGCCGCTGGCGTTGACGCGCGGCAGGCCGTAACTCAGCGTGGCGTCAATGTGGAAATGGGCATCCACGAAGGGTGGGCTCAGCAGCAGGCCCTGGGCGTCCACCGTTTCCGAGGCAGGGGCTTGCAGGCCCGGCGCCACATCGGTGATGCGGCCGCCTTGCACAGCCACGGACATATTGGTGCGTCCGTCGGGCAGGGTGGCGTTGTGGACCAGCAAATCCAGCATGGGCGTACTACGTTCGGGTTGCTATCAAATATGTAAAACCCAAATCAATACGGACCGGGGCTGGAGTGAGATTTCTCTTGAATGCTTAATGTGTGCCAAAGATACGGTCACCCGCATCACCCAACCCCGGCAGGATGTAGCCGTGGTCGTTCAGCTCCCGGTCGATGGCGGCGGTGTAGATTTCGACATCGGGGTGTTCTTTGTACAGCGTGTTGATGCCTTCAGGGCAGGTCAGCAGGCACAAAAACTTGATGGACTTGGGTTTGCAGACCTTCAGGCGGGTGATACAGGCTGCCGCCGAATTGCCGGTTGCCAGCATGGGGTCCACCACGATGATGTCGCGTTCTTCCATGGCCTTGGGCATCTTGAAGTAATACTCCACCGGCTGCAGTGTGGCCGGGTCGCGGTACAGGCCGATGTGGCCTACGCGGGCGCCGGGCACCACGGACAACACGCCGTCCAAGATGCCGTTGCCAGCGCGCAGGATGGACACAAACACCAGCTTCTTGCCGTCGATAACCTTGGCGGTCATCTTCTCCAGCGGGGTGTCGATCTCGATGTCCTGCGTGGCCATGTCGCGCGTCACCTCGTAGGCCATCAGGCTGGAGAGTTCGTTCAGCAGGCGGCGAAAGCTGTTGGTGCTGGCCTCTTTGTTGCGCATCAGGGTCAGCTTGTGCTGCACCAGGGGGTGGTCGATCAGGTGGACGTTGGCGCGGGCCGCGGGGTTGATGGGTGTCATGGCTGTCAATCAAATGTACGAAGAATGGGGAGAGCGGTTGAAGCGTCTCCAGATGTCCAAACTCTAACGCAATTTGGGTCTGAGCAAAGCCTGCCTCGCAACCCAGTGTGTTGGCGCATCCTGGAACTGGCGGGGCCTGTGCACGTCAACCCATCGCTTGCACCATGTTTGTGCCATTTCACCAGTCCTGCCGCATGGGGGAGCCCACCAGCGCAAGGCCTTTAAGCAAAATGGGTCTCTAGCCCCGTCAAATATAAAACATACGCTATCCAATTTGTAGCAAATGCAGAGTATCCCGGGTTTTGTGCCATGGGGCCGCCTTGCTTGCAAGTGCGAGTGCGAGTGCGAGTGATGCATTTTGAAAACTCGTTCGGTCCAACGCTAGCTTTTCTCACTGAGTTTTCTCAAATCAAGTTAGCATGCGCTCTGACCATTTCGGTCGTTTTTACACAGGGGAAATTGGCATGTTGAAACGAATAACGATCATTGCTTCTTTGGCTTTGCTGTTTGCTGCTTTGCCTTCGTGCAGCAAGAACCCGGTCGATCCAAAGGAGCAGAGTTCGGCTGACGATAGAACGGTCAAGGTAACTGTTGCAAAAGAAGTGATCAGTGTTGACCCAGACCCTGTGAAAATGAAAAAGACCAGCAATAAGATTACCTGGGAACTTGCGACTCCAGGATTTTCATTTCCAGCCAACGGCATCGTCATCAAGGGTGCGGACGGGGAGTACGGTGAATGCAGGAACAAGAGCAAAACAGAGTTTGTTTGCAAGAAGCTTAAGCACGCCGACAAGAAAGAATACAAATACGATGTGAATTTGGTTAACGAGAGCACTGGGAAGCCGTTGAATCTCGATCCGATCATTATTCACATCGACTGAAACAAGATCGCGGACACGGCCCCGATACCGTGTGGGAAGATGTCTTCCTACTGGCTTTGCGTAGCCCAGGCGCTGGTTCGGTTTCGATAAACAGCCATCATTGTGGTGCATCGTTTGGATGGATTCAATGCAATGACCAACAGTAGGCCCCCGCCTGCCACGACACGCGTATCGAAGATGGGGCGTGCTGCCGGCTTGTTGGCACAAGGTGCAAGCATCCTTGCGCAGGTAAACCACTTGACTTGGACTGGTCAGCCGCTCAAGGCAATCGCTCTGGCCACGGATGCACTCTCGCAAAGTGACCTGGTCGCATTGCAGAAGGCTGAGCTATTGAATCTTCGCGCAGAAAATTACCTGGCTCTTGGTGACTTGGGCCACTGTACCTCTGACGGTCAAACGCTTCTGGACCTGGCGCAAACGCACGCCAGCCACGCCTTGCAGGCCATTGCACAGGGCCGCCACTCCCACCTTCAGGCGATCAAATTGGAACCAGCCGCTGTGGGCACCGCACGCTCTGCAGTCGCGGCGGCCCGGCGTAGCGGCAGCACGTATTGGGAAGCATGGGCACTTTGGCGGTTGGGTACCGCCCAAAGCCGGATGCGGGGCGACTTGGCGGAGGGTCTTGACGCCTCCCAGAGGGCTTTGGATCTATTAGCTTCGCAAGGTCACCCCAACCTGGCAGGACGTGTAAGGTCTACTTTGTTTGGCCTGCTTCGCGCTCTAGGGAGGACAGCCCAAGCCGACTCGGTAGCTGCAAAGGCGCTGGAACTTGCGCGCCAATGCGGCGACAAGACTGGTGAGGGAAGTGCCCTGAACATGCTGACCATCAATGAACCAGACCCCGCCAAGAACCTTCGGTATTACCAGCAGGCACTGGATGCCTTCATAGCTGCAGGCAACAGGCAATGGGTAAATGTCATTACCAGCAATCTCGCTGCTTGTTACCACCAATTAGGCTTGTTCCACCGTGCGCGCAGGTATTACCGTGAAGCGCTCAGTTTCGACAGCGTCCAACGTAGTCCGAAGGATGTCCTTGCTGTCTTATGGAATCTATTCGAGACGGAGCTGAACATCCGGCATATTCCAATAGAAAAGACCATCGCCGAGGCATCCGATCTGACTAAAACACTCTCGGTCCAGAGTTTCCCTGCGCATCTACCTTGGGCTGAGGGCCATGTGGCGTTGCGCGAAGGACGGGCCGCAGAGGCAGCAAGTTTGTTTGAGAGCGCAGCTGAACTTAATCGCGAATATGGCAGCGGAGACGGTTACGACTTGATGCTTCTGACCGACGCCGCCCATGCCCATCTGCAGGCAGGTCAGCCAGCCAAAGCGCTGACCAACACCCGCGAGGCCACCGACTTTCAAGTCTCCAGAAAACTGGCAAAAATCGCCGGTATGAGTCCGGCGACTCTTTGGTGGCGCCACAGTCAGGCGTTGCAAGCCTGCAATGCCCACCCTGATGCGCAGGCGGCGCTAGAGCAGGCATACCGCTTTCTATGTGAAACCGTTTCCGGCCTGAGCGATGAGGGCTTGCGCCGCAATGCCCTTAACAAGTGGGATGCGCACCGCGAGATCATCCATGCATGGATGGCGCACGCACGACGGGCCAAATTACCCCAGGCTGAGCGCGAAGCGCATCTGGTGGGTGTGGCCAATCCGCGCGATCTGTTTCAGCGCATGGTGGATACCGGCTTGCGCTTGAACGAGATGCGAAGCGCCGATGAGTTAACCGAGTTTCTGGTGGACGAGATCACCGAACTCTTGGGCGCCCAGCGTGTGATGCTGGTGTTTGAAGCCCCCGAGGGATTGGTGGTTGCCGGTGCCCTGCTACCACACCGCGAAGAGACCTCTGCACTGTTGCAGGCAATAACGCCTTGGCTACTGGAGGCCCGCAGTACGCGCACCTTCAGCCTGCGCCATGGTCCAGAGGGGGTTGATAGTATTGACCAGCGCAGCTGCCTCGTAGCGCCACTGGTGGCGCAAAACCAGGTGCTGGGCTATTTGTATGCCGACCTTGCGGGTGACTACGGCCGCTTCACGGCTGCCGACCGCGATCTTTTAGGCATGCTTGCAGCGCAAGGTGGCGTGGCGCTGGCCAACGCCCGCCGGGGCGAAGAGTTGGAGGCTCAGGTGGCTCAACGCACCGCAGAGTTGCAGGCCTCCAACGCCGGGTCAGAACAACGCGCTGCCGAGCTGGCGGTGATCAACAGCATTCAACAAGGCATAGCGGGATCGTTGGATTTTCAAGGCATTGTTGACTTGGTGGGCGACAAGTTGCGCGAGGTCTTGAACACACAAAACATTCTCATTGTTTGGTATGACGCCGCCAAGGATGTGGTGCATCAGCGGTACGTTTATGAGCATGGGCAGCGGCTGGAATGTATGGCGCCTTTTACCCCTGTTGCAGGTCGGCCGTTTCGCACCATGCAGCACACGCGCCTGCCAGTCGTGTTTAACACCCTGGAAGAGCAGCTTGCATTGACCACCCCACTTGCCGGGACAGATGTAGCCAAGTCCGGTGTCTACATGCCGATGTTGGGTGGCGACGGCATACTGGGTTTTTTGCAGCTGGAAAACCACGAACGCGAGTTTGCATTTGGCGATGGAGAGTTGCGCCTGCTAGAGACCGTTGCCGCCAGCACAGGGGTGGCACTGCAAAGCGCGCTGCGCTTTGATGAAACACAACGACTACTGAAAGAGACCGAGCGGCGAAGCGCAGAGTTGGCGCTTATCAACAGCATCCAACAGGGCATTGCAGGATCGCTGGATTTTCAGGGGATTGTGACTCTGGTGGGTGACCGGTTGCGCGAAGTTTTGGCTATAGGCGACCTCAGCGTTGTCTGGTACGACTCCGTAAAAGACGAGCTGCACGATCTGTACACCTACGAGCATGGCAAGCGCCTGCCGCCGCATGTGCCGTACACGCCGTCGGCGGGTGGTCCGTTTCGCACTTTGCAGAGCACGCGCTTGCCGCTGGTGCTGGGTAATGTGCCGGACATTTTGGCCCGAACCTACCTGCTGGAGGGCACCGATATGCCCCACTGCGTTGCCTTTGTTCCGATACTGGACAAGGACGGCGTGTTGGGCTTCATCCAGTTAGAAGACCACGAACGCGAGAACGCCTATGGCGAAGCAGAGCTGGGCTTGCTGCAAACGGTAGCGGCCAGCATAGCCGGCGCGTTGCAAAGCGCTAAGCTGTTCAAAGAAACCCAACTCCGTTCGCGTCAGGCCGCTGCCCTGGCCGAGGTCGGGCGCGACATATCGGCAACGCTGGACCTGAACCGGGTGATGGAGCGAATTGCCCACCACGCCAAAGAGTTGCTTAACGCAGACACCAGTGCAATTTTTGTACCGCAGGCAGACGGTCAAACCTTTCGGGCTATTGTTGCACTGGGCAAGATTGCCGTCGAAGTTCTCAATACCACTATCGTGCCTGGCAGGGGGATCATTGGCAGCCTGCTGGAAAGCGGGCAGGCTGAATACGTAAATGACACCAGTAGCGATGCGCGTGCGGTGCAGATTGCGGGCACCGACCGCATGACGGAAGAGCGAATGATGGTGGCCCCCTTGTTGGCCGGCAGGGTAGTGAAGGGCGCTATGGCTGTCTGGCGCAATGCCAGTCAGCCTTTTGACGACGATGAGTTGCAGTTTTTGGTGAGCTTGTCTTTGCAAGCCACTGTGGCTATTGAAAACGCCCGCCTGTTTGCACAGGCGCAAGAGCGGGCCGCAGAGTTGGCAACGGTCAACACCGTGTCTCAGCAGCTCAGTAGCCAGCGCGACGTACAAGTGATGATGACCCTGGTAGGAGCACAGGTGCAAGAGGTCTTCAAGGCCGACATTGCCTACTTGGCTCTTCTGGATCAGGCTACACAGGTTGTGCACTTCCCTTACCAATACGGAGATACGTTTGGTGCGCAGGCAGCGGACAAAGGCTTGACGGGCAAGATTCTGAGTGCTGGGCAAACGTTGTTGCTCAATTCGGAACTCGATGGGTACATCCAGAACCCTGGTGCGCAAAATACGGGCAAGCGATCGCTCTCTTACCTGGGTGTACCGATTCGCGTTGAAGGCCGATGCGAAGGTGTGATCTGTGTTCAAAGCACGCAGCGCAAAGACGCCTACAGCGCCGATGACCAACGCCTGCTGGAGACGATAGCGGCCAACGTCGGTATGGCGCTGGACAATGCGCTTTTGTTGAAAGACGCTCAAGCCGCACGTGCCAGCGCCGAGACCGCGAACCAGCACAAGAGTGACTTTCTGGCCACCATGAGTCACGAAATACGCACCCCGATGAATGCCATTATTGGCATGAGTTTTCTGGCTCAAAAGACCGATCTCTCCGTGCAGCAGCGCGACTACGTGACCAAGATTCAGCAAAGTGGCAAGCACTTGCTGGGGATCATTAACGATGTGCTGGACTTTTCCAAGGTTGAGGCGGGCATGCTGGACATCGAAGCGGTTCCGTTTGTGCTTCAGGTCTTGACGGATGAAGTGGCCTCCTTGGTGGTGGAAAAGGCGTCTGCCAAACAGCTGGAATTGTTGATTGATGTGGCGCCTGATGTGCCCATGAATTTGGTTGGAGACCCGCTGCGACTGCGCCAAATTTTGATCAATTACGCCAACAATGCGGTTAAGTTCACACATCAGGGTTCGATTGACATAAACGTGCGCTTGGTAGAGCGCACTGAAGTTGATGCGCTGCTGCGTTTTGAGGTGCAAGATACGGGCATTGGCCTTAGCCAAGAGCAAATCGATCGCTTGTTCCAGAGTTTTTCGCAGGCTGATGCGTCGACCACCCGCAATTACGGAGGCACGGGGCTGGGCCTGGCCATTTCCAAACAATTGGCGGAACTCATGGGCGGAACGGTTGGCGTGCAGAGCGAGATTGGCAAGGGATCGACGTTTTGGTTTACTGCACGCTTGGCATTGAGTAACGAGAGTGTGGTGGTGCGCATGCCTGCGCCAGCCCTTCGTGGCAAGCGTGTGCTGGTGGTCGATGACAACCCGCGTGCACGAAGAGTGCTGCTCGGTATGCTGATGAAGATCGGGTTGGAAGCGATTGAAGCGGATTCAGGTCCGGCTGCACTGGAAATTCTCCATGCGAGCACGACACCGTTTGATGTTGTGTTGCTGGATTGGCAAATGCCAGGCATGGACGGATTTCAAGTTGCGCAGGCCATTTTCAGTTTATTGGCCCATGGTGATGGGAAAAGCCTTGGTAAACCCAAGCTTGCCATACTGACAACCTCTTCGCGCGAAGACCTGCTTCCCCGTTTAAGCAGTCTGGGAATTACAGAAGTACTGGCAAAGCCTGTAAGCCCTTCGATGTTGTTGGATGTCCTTACGCGACTCTCTGGGCTGGCGCTACAAACGACGCAGTCTGATCGGCAAGCTGCAATGCTTGATGGGCCGGTTGATTCAATGCGCCAGGTCTTACTAGGAACGCGAGTGCTGCTAGCGGAAGACAATAAACTGAATCAACAGGTGGCTTGCGAACTGCTTTCGGATGCCGGGGTCCATGTCAGTGTTGCCAACAACGGGCGTGAGGCTGTGGAAATGGCAATCCACGGGCAGTTTGAGGCCATTCTGATGGACATGCAAATGCCCGAAATGGATGGGCTGGATGCCACGCGGGCGCTGCTAGCTTTGCCAGGTTGGCGCAAAAGCCCAATTATTGCCATGACAGCCAACGCCATGACCGCGGACCGCAAACGTTGCATGGATGCGGGTATGGTCGATTTTGTAGCCAAGCCAGTTGAGCCAGACCAATTGTTCAACACTCTTTTGCGTTGGACGCGCAAGGGGCAGTCGGGCGATGGTGCAAACGCACTGAGTCCATTTACGCTGCCTGCTGATTCGGCGTCAAACACTAGGAAAAACACCGAGAACCGGTTGCCCTCGCAAGTTGCAGGCTTAGATATAGCTGCTGGGCTCAGAAGGGTAATGGGACGTGAGGACCGGTATCTGGATCTTCTGCGCAATTTTGCCAATGAGCAGGGTGATGCACCTGAACGCATCGATGCTGCGCTGCGTGAACACAAGACAGGCGAGGCAGAGCGCTTGGCCCACACGCTCAAGGGCCTGGCAGGTACCATCGGTGCTCACGCACTGTGTGATGCTGCGTACATGCTGGAGGAGTCCCTCCAACTCGACCACTCCGCTAAGAACTTGGGAGAAGTGAAATACTTGCTCGAAGCGTTGCTGGTTGCAATAAAGCCGCTACTGGAGCAGCACGGTGTCGGATATGCCGACACAAACACTGCGTCGCAACCAGCCCTCATCGGAATTTCCGTTGATAAGCTATTGACGTTATTGCGCGATGATGATGCCAATGCTCAGCGTTACTTTACGGAGCACCAAGATGGGCTGCGCATTGCTCTTGGCGAGCATTTCATAGCAGTTAAAAGCGCGGTCAATGCCCTGGCCTTGGACGAAGCTCTTGCCATCATGGAAGCAATGAAGCCTTGACTCCGTCCAGAGCGTTTGTTGAACAAATTCCTTATCAAAACTAGTAACAAGTCTCCGCTTCTGGGGCCTATCGCTTCCCACCAAAAATTCCGCCCAGTACCCCGCGAATGATCTGCCGCCCGACCTCGCGTCCAATGGAGCTGGCGGCGCTGCGGGCCAGTTGCTCGCCCACGCTGGTGCGGGTGCGGCGGGTGCCGCCGCCTAACATATCACCGATGGAGTCCAAGATGCCCTTTTCAGGCGCGGCGGGCGGCGTGGGCGTCGCACCTGGTGCGTTGGAGATTGGGGCAGGCGCCACCGAGCCGGTCGGTTGCCGCGCCTGGGTGCGGCCTTTGATCGCCTCAAACGCGGAATCCCGGTCGATCTCTTTCTCATAGACCCCAGCAACCAGCGATTCGGCCAGCAGGGTCTTGCGCTGCTCGGGGGTGATGGGGCCAATCTGGCTGCAAGGTGGCAACACATAGACGCGTTCGGTCACGCTGGGCCGGCCCTTGTCATCCAGAAAACTGACCAGTGCCTCGCCCACCGCCAGTTCGGTGATGGCGGTGCCGATGTCCAGCCCCGGCTTGGCGCGCATGGTCTCTGCGGCCGACTTGACCGCTTTCTGGTCGCGCGGCGTGAAGGCGCGCAATGCGTGCTGCACGCGGTTGCCCAGCTGGGCGAGCACGGTGTCTGGAATATCCAATGGGTTTTGCGTCACAAAGTACACGCCAACGCCTTTGCTGCGCACCAGACGAACGACCAGTTCAATGCGCTCCAGCAGCACCTTGGGTGCGTCGTTGAACAGCAAATGCGCTTCGTCGAAGAAGAACACCATTTTGGGTTTGTCCAGGTCGCCCACCTCGGGCAGGGTTTCGAACAGTTCGCTCAGCATCCACAGCAAAAAGGTGGCGTAGAGGCGCGGGGCGTTCATCAGCTTGTCGGCCGCCAGAATGTTGACCATGCCTTGGCCTTTGTCGTCCGTCTGCATGAAGTCGGCAATATTGAGCATTGGCTCGCCAAAAAACTTCTCGCCGCCTTGGCTTTCAATCTGCATCAGTCCGCGCTGGATGGCACCTATGCTGGCGGCGCTGATGTTGCCGTATTCGGTGGTGTACTCCTTGGCGTTGTCACCTACGTCCTGGCACATGGCGCGCAGGTCTTTCATGTCCAGAAGCAGCAAGCCGTCGTCATCGGCTATCTTGAACACCAGTTGCAGCACGCCGGCTTGGGTTTCGTTGAGGTTCAACATCCGCGCCAACAACAGCGGGCCCAGGTCGCTGACGGTGGCGCGCACCGGGTGGCCTTGTTCGCCAAATACGTCCCAGAGCGTGGTGGGGAAGGACTGGTAAGCGGGCTCGGGCAGGCCGCGCTCCTGGATGATCTTGCCCAACTTGGGATTGGGGGTGCCGGTCTGCGAGATGCCGGTCAGGTCTCCCTTGATGTCGGCCATGAACACGGGCACGCCGATTCGCGAAAAACCCTCGGCCATGGTCTGCAGCGTGATGGTCTTGCCGGTGCCCGTGGCGCCGGTGATCAGACCGTGGCGGTTGGCTTTGTTTGGCAGCAGATTGCACTGAATTGTGCTGCTGCCGGTGCCATGCTGTGCGATCAGGATGCTGGTGTCGTCTGGAGCTGCCATGGGTGAAATCTCAAAAAGTACAATCGAGCCAGTAGCGTAACGATTTTTCTAAGGATTTCACGTGGCAGGACACAGCAAATGGGCCAATATTCAGCATCGCAAGGGGCGCCAGGATGAGAAGCGACAGCGCGTCTGGACCCGCGTGATGCGTGAAATCATGGTCGCAGCACGTATGGGCGGGGGCGATCTGGGTAGCAACCCGCGTCTGCGCCTGGCTGTAGAAAAGGGCAAGGCGGCCAATATGCCGGCCGAAAACGTGAAGTACGGCATCGCCAAGGCCACTGGTACGCTCGAGGGAATTGTTTACGAGGAAATCCGCTACGAGGGTTATGGCATTGGCGGCGCGGCCATCATTGTGGACACCATGACCGACAACAAGGTGCGCACCGTGGCCGAAGTGCGCCACGCGTTCAGCAAGCATGGCGGCAATATGGGCACTGAAGGCTCAGTAGTATTTCAGTTCAAACATTGCGGCCAATTGATATTTGCCCCTGGCACCAGCGAGGACAAGATCATGGAAATCGCATTGGAGGCGGGTGCCGAAGATGTCATCACCGATGATGATGGAGCCATCGAGGTGCTGACTGCCTTTGCCGATTACGAGGCCGTCAAGCAGGCACTGGAAGCCGCTGGGTTGGTGCCCGAGATTTCAGGCGTCACCATGCGGGCGGAAAACACGATAGAACTGAGTGGCGATGACGCCGTGCGCATGCAAAAGCTGCTGGACGTCCTGGAAGACCTGGACGACACGCAAGAGATTTACCACAACGCCGCGTTATGAAAAACAACGACTGCTGCAACTGCCAGATGGCGGATAGGGAGCCCATATGAATGTTCTGGTAATCGGGGGAGGCGGCCGCGAGCACGCCATGGCCTGGAAGTTGGCACAGTCCGACAAGGTCCAAATGGTGTACGTAGCACCTGGCAATGGCGGTACTGCACTGGATAGCCGCCTGAAAAACGTTCCCATCACCGATGTGGTGGCGCTGCGTGAATGGGCGCAAGAGAACAAGATCGGCCTGACGGTGGTTGGCCCCGAAGGCCCGCTGGCAGCTGGTGTGGTGGATGAATTCCGCGCCCACGGTCTGCGCATTTTCGGCCCGACCAAGGCCGCAGCACAGTTGGAAAGTTCCAAGGCTTTCTCCAAAGCCTTCATGCAGCGGCACAACATTCCCACCGCAGCGTATGAAGCCTTTACTGACCCGAAGGCCGCCCACGCCTATGTGGACCGCATGGGCGCGCCGATCGTCGTCAAGGCCGATGGTTTGGCAGCAGGCAAGGGTGTGGTGGTGGCGATGACCTTGGAAGAGGCCCACGCCGCCATCGACTTCATGCTGCTGGACAACAAACTGGGCGTGGTGCACAACGCGGGGGAGGGCGGCCAGGCCGTGCCGCGTGTGGTGATTGAAGAATTCCTGGAAGGTGAAGAAGCCAGCTTCATGGTGCTGTGTGACGGCAAGGACGTGGTGGCACTGGCCACCAGCCAGGACCACAAGCGCCTGCTGGACGACGACCAGGGCCCCAATACGGGCGGAATGGGTGCTTATTCGCCCGCACCGGTGGTTACGCCCCAGGTGCATGCCCGGGCGATGCGCGAGATCATCTTGCCTACGCTCAAAGGGATGGAGCAGGACGGAATTCCGTACACCGGCTTTTTGTACGCCGGTCTAATGATCGACCCGCAGGGCCAGGTCAAACCGCTGGAATTCAATTGCCGCATGGGCGACCCTGAAACCCAACCCATTCTGATGCGCCTGAAGACCGACTTTGTGGATGTGCTGATGGCCGCCACCGAACACGGTGGTCTGGAAAACATGGAGTTGGACTGGGACCGCCGTACCGCACTGGGTGTAGTGCTGGCTGCCTTTGGTTATCCCAGTACACCGCGCAAGGGTGATGCTATTCTTGGCTTGCCGGCTGCGCAAGAGACCTGTATGGTGTTTCACGCCGGAACCGAGGCACGCGAAGGTGTAACCGTTACCAGTGGTGGCCGCGTGTTGTGTGTGACGGCCTTGGCCGAGAACGCGAAGGCGGCCCGCCAGGTCGCCTACGATATGATCCCGGGCATCCGTTTTGACGGCATGCAATACCGCCAGGACATTGGCCACCGGGCCATGAAACCAGGCGCAGACGGCAAGGCTGGCCGATGAGCGACATGCGCGTGGCACAGGTACGGACCTACCTGCAGGGTCTGCAACTGCGCATCACCGATGCCGTGGCCGCCATGGACGGTGGTGACAAAACCTTCGTGTCCGATACCTGGGAAAAAGCACCCGGCGAAGCCCTGCAAGGCAACGGCATTACCCGTATTCTGGAAGGTGGCGCGGTGTTTGAGCGGGCGGGTTGCGGTTTTTCGCACGTGCGCGGTCCCAAGCTGCCGCCGTCGGCCACCCAGCACCGGCCTGAGTTGGCGGGTGCGCCGTTTGAGGCTATGGGTGTGTCGCTGGTGTTTCACCCACGCAACCCCTATGTGCCCACCGTACACATGAACGTACGCATGATCTCTGCAGGCCATCCCGGGCAAGAAGCCGTATGCTGGTTTGGCGGTGGCATGGACCTGACCCCGTTTTACGGCTTTGAGGACGATGCACGCCACTTCCACGCGACGTGTCGCGCTGCAGTTTTGCCTTTTGGCGAAGACAAGTACCCGCACTTTAAAAAGTGGTGCGATGAATACTTTTACCTCAAGCACCGTGACGAACAACGTGGCATTGGTGGCATTTTTTATGACGACTTTGCCGAGTGTGGCTTTGACAATGGTTTTGCCCTGATGCAAGCCGTGGGTGATGCGTTTTTGAACGCGTATATGCCCATTGTCAAACGTCGCAACGAAACGTCCTATGGTGAGCGCGAGCGTAATTTTCAGCTCTACCGCCGTGGTCGGTATGTGGAATTCAATCTGGTCTGGGACCGGGGCACCCACTTCGGGTTGCAGTCGGGCGGTCGCACCGAATCCATTCTGTTGTCCATGCCACCTCTGGCCAGCTGGGCCTACCAGGCAGTTCCAGAGGCTGGATCGCCCGAGGCCGCGTTGTACACACACTTCTTGCCCCGGCGAGACTGGTTGGCTTAGGCGTGGCTGCAGCATTGCCGCGACGCATCGGCATATTTGGCGGTGCATTTGATCCGCCCCACATCGCCCATGTCGCGCTGGCTCAGGCGGCCATAGAACAGTTGCGGCTGGACGTGCTATTGGTCATTCCCACCGGCGAAGCCTGGCACAAAAACCGGCCACTAACCCCCGCAGTGCATCGGCTGGAGATGGCACACCTTGCCTTTGCAGAACTGGACTGCGTAGTGGTGGACCCGCGCGAGACTTTGCGCAGCGGCCCCAGCTATACGGCGGACACTTTGTTGGAATTGCGCACCGAATTTCCGCGGGCCCAGTTCTTTCTGGTGCTGGGTGAAGACCAGGCCCAGGCGCTGGGTTCCTGGCACCGAATCAGTGAGATTCCCGAAATCGCTACAATATGTGTAGCTGAACGCGCAGATTTCACGAGGGCCGAGGGCATATTTAGTCCATTACCCCCTGAAATCCCAGGCTTGCGGCGCCTTGAAATGCCTCCCATGGAGGTCAGTTCCACCGATATCCGCTCCCGTTTGGCCCACGGCCAAGCCGATGCCCCACTGGTTTTTGATCCCGTTGCGCGTTATATTGCCCAACACCACCTTTACCGAACTGCCTGATGAATACATCTACCGTTGCCAAAAAAGACATTACCAAGCTCCAGCGCACCATCGTCGATGGTCTGGAAGACGTCAAAGCCCAGGATATCCAGGTGTTTGACACGGAGCACTTGTCCTCATTGTTCGAACGGGTCATCGTCGCATCGGGTACCTCCAACCGGCAAACCAAAGGTCTGGCCGCAAGCGTGCGGGATGCCGTGCGTGAAGCCGGCTTTGCCAAGCCACGCATAGAAGGTGAAGACAACGGTGAGTGGATCATTGTTGACTGTGGTCAGGCCGTGGTGCATATCATGCAACCTACGTTTCGCACGTATTACAACCTCGAAGAGTTGTGGGGCGAAAAGCCTGTTCGCCTGAAACTGGGCGCAGCCAAACCCGCAATGGCCGAGAGTGCCAAGCCTGCAGCGAAGACCGCTCCCAAGGTTGAGCCCACCTTGAAACGCTCCAATGCAGCAAAGAAGGGCGTTGCCGAGGCATTCCCATCCAAGGCGCAGTTGAAGAAAGACGCTGACAAGGCGGCCAAGGCCAAAGCGCCAGCCCGCAAGTCAACTGCAGCGAAACCTGCTGCTAAATCTGTTGGCGCTGCTGATGCTGCCGCTCCAGCCAAGAAAGTGGCTGCCAAGAAAGTGCCGGTGTCGGCCAAGCGCACCGTAGTGGGAAAACCGGCCGCCAAAAAACCTGCCGCCAAGAAGGCCGCCCCCCGTAAAGCCTGATTCCGTCCGTGCGGCTCATCATCGTTGCCGTCGGACAGCGGGTTCCTGATTGGGCGCAAGCGGCGTGGGATGACTACGCCAAACGTTTTCCGCATGAACTCAAAGTCGAACTCAAGGCCGTCAAGACCGAGCCACGTGGCTCCAAAACCCTGGAAACTCTCTATGCCGCTGAGCGGGCGCGCATAGAGGCGGCTATTCCCAAGGGCGCACGCATTGTGGCGCTGGACGAGCGGGGTACAAACCTCACCACACTCGCCCTGGCGTCCAAGCTGAAGGATTGGCAGTTGGGAGGTACCGACGTCGCTTTGATTATTGGCGGGCCGGACGGGTTGGATCCTGCCTTTCGCCAAGCTGCGCATGAGCGCGTTCGACTGTCAGACCTTACCTTGCCGCATGCCATGGTACGTGTGTTGCTGATCGAGCAGCTGTACCGTGCATGGTCGGTCAATGCCAACCACCCGTACCACCGTGAATAACTTGTCTCAACCGATGCCAGAGTTCATCTACCTTGCGTCGCAAAGCCCACGCCGCAGCCAGTTGCTGGAGCAATTGGGTGTGCGCCATGCGCTGTTGTTGCCAGATGCTGAAGAGGACTCTGAAGCATTGGAAGCCGTGCATCGCAACGAGGCGCCCAAAACCTATGTGCAGCGGGTGACAGCATTGAAGCTGCAGGCCGCCCAGCAGCGTCTGGTGCGCCGCAACCTGCAGCCGGCCCCCATTTTGTGTGCTGACACCACCGTTGCCATGGGGCAAACCATATTTGGCAAGCCCGAAGACGCCGAAGACGCCAAGCGCATGTTGCGGGCGCTGTCCAATCGTCCGCACCGGGTGCTGACGGCAATCGCCGTCGGAATGGGGGATCAATATGCTGCCGCCTGCAGCGAATCCTGGGTTACTTTTGCGGAATTGAGCGAATCCGACATCGAGGCCTATGTGGCATCTGGTGAGCCGATGGGTAAGGCCGGTGCCTATGCGGTGCAGGGCAGGGCGGCTGCCCATATCGCCCACATGAGTGGCTCCTACTCTGGCATCATGGGGTTGCCGCTCTACGAGACCGCGCAGGCGTTGCGGTCCTTGGGGTTTAGGCTCTGAATGGATCAACCCGGATACCTGTGATGCAAAACGACATTTTGATCAATTGGTCCCCCCAGGAGGCCCGCGTCGCCATTCTGGAGAACGGTGCGCTGCAAGAGCTACACGTGGAGCGCACCCTGGAGCGTGGCTTGGTGGGCAATGTCTACCTGGGCAAGGTGGCTCGCGTACTGCCTGGCATGCAATCGGCATTCATCGACATTGGCCTGGAGCGCGCGGCCTTTCTGCACGTGGCCGATGTCTGGCACCGCCAGCCTGACGGCGAGGCACCTTTCATTGCCAAAGGGGCGGCTCCCGTCATCCCGATCGAGAAGCAGATATTCGAAGGACAGGCGCTGATGGTGCAGGTCATCAAAGAGCCCATTGGCACCAAAGGCGCGCGGCTGTCCACCCAGATCAGCATCGCCGGTCGCCTGCTGGTGTTTTTGCCGCAGGATGACCACATTGGCGTGTCTCAGAAAATCCCCAAGGAGCAGCGCGACGAATTGCGCAACCGCATGCAGCAACTGGCCGGCACCCAAGGCGGCGGGTTTATTCTGCGGACCAATGGGGAAGACGCCTCCGACGCTGAGCTGGCCGAAGACATTGGCTATTTACGCAAGGCTTGGGCTCGGGTAAAGGATGCCTCCACCCGGTTGCCACCCCAGTCGCTCTTGCACCAGGATTTGAGTCTGCTGCAGCGTGTGCTGCGTGATATGGTGGGCGAGGCCACCCAGACTATACGTGTGGATTCTCGTGAGCAGTTCGAGGCCCTGAAGGCCTTTGGGGCCGAATTCATGCCCATGGCGGCTGACAAGCTGCAGCACTACAAGGGTGAACGGCCCATCTTTGACCTTTTCTCAATAGACGAAGAGATAGAAAAAGCGCTGGGGCGCCGGGTGGATCTCAAGTCGGGTGGTTACCTCATCGTGGACCAGACGGAAGCACTGACCACGATCGACGTCAATACCGGTGGCTTTGTTGGCGCACGTAACTTTGACGACACCATCTTCAAGACCAATCTGGAGGCGGGGCAAGCCATTGCGCGCCAGCTGCGGCTACGCAACCTGGGCGGCATCATCATCGTGGATTTCATTGATATGGTGCGCGAAGACCACCGGGAGGCGGTGTTGGCCGAGTTTCGCAAGCAGTTATCGCGCGACCGCGTCAAGACCATGGCCGGAGGCTTTTCGCAGCTGGGCTTGGTGGAGATGACTCGCAAGCGCACGCGGGAATCATTGGCCCATATGTTGTGCGAACCCTGTGCAGCCTGTCAGGGAAAAGGTATTGTCAAAACGCCGCGCAGCGTGGCGTATGACATCTTCCGTGAAATACTGCGCGAGGCGCGGCAGTTCAATCCGCGCGAGTTTCGCGTGGTGGCATCACCCAAAGTTATTGAATTGTTTCTGGATGAAGAAAGCCAACATCTGGCGGGTCTGAGTGAATTCATTGGCAAGCCTGTATCGCTGCAAAGCGAGGCTGCCATGGGGCAGGACCAATACGATATTGTTTTGCTTTAAATTCGCTTTTTTTGCATACCGCTGTCCATCGTGCACCCAACAGTTAAAAGCCACTCCCCGGTCCCCATACTGACCTACCACCAGATCGCAGAGACGCCGCCCAAGGGCTCAGGTTTTCGTAGCCTAAGTGTCGCCCCCAAGGATTTCGAGCGGCAAATGGCGTTTCTGCATGGCATGGGTTACCGCGGCCTGTCGATGACAGCCCTGCAACCCTACTTGCGCGGAGAACGCCACGGCAAGGTATTTGGGATCACCTTTGATGACGGATACCTGAACAACCTGACCCATGCCTTGCCCGTGTTGCAATGGTATGGTTTTTCGTCCACCTGTTACGTGGTCAGTGCCATGTTGGGACAGACCAATAGCTGGGACGCCGCGATGGGTGTGCCGCCGTCCGAACTGATGTCTGCGGCGCATTTGCGGCAGTGGGTAGCAGGTCGGCAGGAGGTGGGTGCCCATACCCGCAACCATGTGCGTCTGCTGGCATTGGACGCCGTGGCGTGTGATGCAGAGATTGCCTTGTGCAAGGTAGAGCTGGAACACCACACTGGCACCGCAGTCAGCCACTTTTGTTATCCCTACGGTGAATATCGGGCTGAACATGTGGAGATGGTCCGCGAGGCCAACTACATGACGGCTACCACCACCCGGCGCGGGCGCTGCCACGCGGGAGACGGCTTGCTGGAGTTGCCCCGAGTGCCGGTTTTGCGCAGAACACACCGTATGTTGCTGTGGTGGAAGCTGGTTTCGCAGTACGAAGACCGTCGGCGGGAGTGACGGTGACCGCTCCGTCCAAACGGCTTCGCATCGCTGTCCTCAACCGGATCTTTAAGCCAACCGGAGGTGGTGCCGAGCGTTATTCAATTGCCTTGGTCGAGCAGCTCGCCGCACGCCACGACATCCATGTGTTTGCCCAGCAGATAGACCACCAGTGGCCTGGCGTCACCTATCACCGGATTCCAAGGCCCTTTGACAGACCCCGCTGGATCAACCAGTTGTGGTTTGCGTTGGCCACCTGGTGGCAGACCCGACTCGGATTCGATGTAGTGCACTCGCATGAAAATACTTGGCATGGCCAGGTGCAAACTGTTCATGTGGTGCCAGTCAAGCACAGTCTCCTGCAAGGGCGCTCGGGTTGGCGGTTGGCATTGCGCTGGCTCAAGATCGCGACCAGTCCGCGCCTGCTGGCCTATTGGTGGCTTGAACATTATCGTTACAAGCCGCAATCGAACCGCTACGTGGTGCTGGCGTCCGATAGTCTGAAGCCGGTAATGCTGCAGCGCTACCCCGCTGCCGCACAGACCTTGCGGGTGGTAACGCCGGGCGTTTCAGGCGTGCCCGGGGTGACGGGTCTGAAGGATAAGCATGCTGCGCGGATCAAACTGGGGCTTCCACTAGCGGGGCGCTGCATTCTGTTTGTGGGAAACGATTACCGAAAAAAAGGGCTGGAAGCCTTGTTGGCTGCCTTGCCTGCGCTGCCAACCGATTGTTTTCTGGCGGTGGTGGGCAATGCCGCTCAAATAGCGGGATTCCGGACTGAAGTGGATGCCAGCAGCGTGGGAGGGCGTGTCTACTTCTTGGGTGCACTACACAGCGTCGATGAGGCATACCGCGCTGCCGATTGCCTGGCGCATCCCACTCTGGAAGACACGTTTGCAATGGTGGTGTTGGAGGCCATGGCGCATGGCTTGCCCGTGGTTGTCAGCAGTCAGGAGTTTTGCGGTATCTCAGGCCTGTTGACGGATGAGACGAACGCCTTGATCGTGCGCCAGCCGCGTGACGCCACGGAGCTGGCAAGAGCGCTGCAACGTGTGCTGGGGGACACTGTGCTGGCGCAAAAGCTAAGCTGCAACGGCCTGAGTTTTTCCCTGCAGCACCTCTGGTCTAGGCAGGCGCGCTTGCAAGAATCCATCTACGAATCAGTGGTTTCAGGCCCTTAAAGCGGGAGCTTCCTTGGCGACAAAAGACTCCAGTCCCATCTGGTACAGCCGCGCATAGTGGCCGTTCTTTTCCATCAGTTCCTGGTGGTTCCCCGTTTCTACAATACGCCCTGCCTCCATGGCAACGATCCTGTCTGCGTGCATGACCGTAGACAGGCGGTGTGCGATCACCAGCGTGGTTCGGTTGCGCATCAGGGCCTGCAGGGCCTCTTGTACTGCGCGTTCGGATTCGGTGTCCAAAGCCGAGGTGGCTTCATCCAAAATCAATAGAGGTGCATCCTTGTACAGTGCGCGTGCGATGGCCAAGCGTTGGCGTTGCCCGCCGGAAAGCTGCATGGCGTTGTGGCCCACCATAGTGTCTATGCCATGCGGTAGATCGCTGATCAGGTTTCCCAAATTGGCAGCGCGCAGACATTCGGTCACCTTGCTGCGGCTCAAGTCCATGCCCAGGGCAACGTTCGCTGCAATGCTGTCATTGAGCATGATGACGTGTTGGCTGACGAAGGCAAACTGGGAGCGCAAGGACTTCAGGTTCCAGTCCCGAAGATCGTGACCATCCAGACTGATGCTGCCTGCGCTGGTATCCACGAATCGCGGCAGCAAGTTTACTAACGTGGTCTTGCCCGCGCCGGAGGCGCCAACGATGGCAATGGTTTCACCAGACGCCACGGTCAGATCGAGCTGGCTGATGACGGGTGTTGCGCCTGATGCGTACTGAACACTAACTTGGCCGAATTGGATGTCACCGGTAGCGCGTGATTTGGAAAACACACCTTCGGTTTCGCTGGGGGTGGTGTTGATCAGTTCCAATCCGCGTTCCAGAGCCACCAGGCCCCGGGTTATGGAGCTCGATACTTCAGACAACTGCCGTATGGGCGCAATGATCATCAACATGGCGGTAACAAAAGCCATGAACTCGCCGACTGAGGTACCGCTGGTGGAACTTTGCGCCAGCGCCACTGAAATCACGGCGGAGAGAGCCATTGCGGCCAGCATCTGCGTCATGGGTGTCATGGCAGCGCCTGCCAGGGTTGACTTCAGGGCCAGACGGCGCAGCGACTCGCTGAGTGCATCAAACCGTGTCGCCTGCGATGCTTGGGCCGAGTAGAGCCGGATGTCTTTATGGGCCAGTACATTCTCTTCAACCACATAGGCTAGGTTGTCGGTTGCTTCTTGTGTGGCCTTGGTGAGCTTGTGCAGTCGAGCAGTTAGTCTGCGCATAACCCAGGCGACAGCGGGAAACACCGCGATGACGATAAGTGTCAGTTGCCAGTTGAGGTACAACAGGTAGCCCATCAATGCTACTAATGTCAGGGCATTGCGTGTCAGGCTTAGCAAAGAGTTGACCAGCATCAAGGCGCCGGTCTGCGTCTCATACACGATGGCATTGGACAAAGAGCTTGAGCTTTGTGCGGTAAACAACCGCAGGTCCGCCTGCAGGACTTTGCTGATTAGCGCCCCTCGCAGGCGCCTGAGCCCGCTATTGGTGATGTGGGACAACCCTACTTGCGCAATGTATCCAGCCAGGCCCCTCACCGCAAATATGGACAGAAACATCGCAGGTACCGTCCACAGTGGAAGATCGCGTTTTACAAAGCCGTGTTCCAGCAATATGTCGATGACCATGGGGATCAAGGGCTCGGTGGCGGAACCGACAATTGTGCCGAGTGCTACGACCAGCCAGATACCTGGAGACCGTCCAAAGTAGGGCCAAAGTGGACGTAGCCGTTGGAGGAGTCCTCTGGGTTGGGACAACGCTTTGTTCGACGCGTCGGCGCTCGGTGTTTCTGTCGTCATGGCTACGCCTTGCTGGGGATACTGGTTTGCGCGGCTGCAGCTGCGTTCGTTTGAGTGCTTCGCGCGCCCATTGCCAGCAAGAGCCCCAGGCTAATGCAGAAAAAGTCGCCAATCCAGTCGTCATACAACGTGGAGTTGAAGAGGCAGGCCACGGCCAGCGCTGCTAGCACAGACAAAGTGGCTCGTTGGATGCTGTCGGGGAAGCGAAGGGCATCGCGCGCCAGGCATACCATCAATGCAACGATGAGAAGCAACCCACCAACCCCCAGTTCAACGCCCCATAACAAATACTCCTGGTGGGGATTGCTATGGTTACCTTCTCCAAATAGCGCGATCGCAAGCTTGCTTTCTTCAAACTGCTTGACCGCTGGCGTCCAGGCCCCGACGCCGTGGCCGTTCAATGGTTTGGCTTCTATGGCTTGAAGGGATCTGCGCCAGGCATTCAAGCGCCAACCTGACGAGTCCTGGGCTGCAACCTGCTGGCTCTTGGAGTAATTCACACTCTCGCTGACGATCTTGGTGACGCGCTCCTGCACCTGCGCTGACACCAGAAACAGACCCAACAGGACCGCGAGCGGCGCTACAACCATGGTTGCCAAGCGAAAGCGCCGGGGCATGGCCCACATCAAACCCAGCGTCAATGAGGTCAATGCGACCAGATAGCCCGTTCTTCCTTCCAACAGCAATAACGCATTGGTCAAAGCCAACAACGCAGCGGCGGCACCCAGCCACTGGGGCCAAAGGCCCTCGTGGCGCAAATGCCAGAAGACGGCAGCAGCTGCTGCAAACATGATGGATTGGTCAAGGTAGGTTGAAAAGACGACATTGCCGGTCGCGGTGTCCGCAACCCAGGGTATAGGGACACCAATAAACAGCATCCAGGAACTGAGTAGCAGAAAGCCTTGACCTCCTGCGTAAAACAGCAGGCCCATACGCGCCTCATGTCGGGTTCGCACGAAGTACACCACCAGCAGAATGCCCATCAGCTTGGCATGCTTTACTAGGCTGTACAGGGCTGACTCCATGTCGGCTCCGGTCCAAAATAGACTTAATGCAAACAGGGTCAGGATGCCCAGAACAGCGTAACTTGTCCATAGCCGTTGCAATGTTGCATCCGCGCGCCGTGTCCAATAGCTGGATATCAAATAGACCAAACCCAGAACGAACAACAAGACCTTGGCGAGGCTGATCCAGGCTATGGGCAGGCTAACAGACAGGGCCGCCAGACACACTACGAAGAGGCGGAGATTCCATTTGGTGGTTGCTTCAACCATTGCTGGCGGGCTGTTTGGGCGCTTGCCAAGCGGCGCCTTTTTGAAGTTCAATGGCTTTCACATAGCGGTAGAAAGTGCCTTCGAAATTGCCCAGTGCTATGACAAAGCCGGCCCAACCATCAAGGAAACCGAGTTTGAAAACGTAGTGCTTGGCGAATGACCACAGGCCATGGCCCAGCGCGCTACCCATAGTGATTTGTTTGTGTTTGATTTTCTCCGCGCCCAGCGTCGAGTAGCGGTTGGATTTGTGCATGACCTCGGCCATGTTCTTGAATGGAAACTGCCAGATGGGGTTCTGTAAAAACCCGATGGGCTTGTTTGTCTTCAGCACAAAACCTTCGTGCACCGGTTTCAGGTCGTATTCCATGGCACCGTTGCGGAACAGTTGGGGTTGGCGGTAATTGGGATACCAGCCCGAGTGTTTGATCCAGCGCCCCATAAAATAATTGCGTCGCGGCATCCAGTAGACATCGGCAGCGTTGGGGTCGTTGGTGATCGCACGAATTTCCTGCTCGGCTTGTGGTGTGCAGCGTTCGTCCGCATCCAGACTGAATATCCATTCATGTGTACAGGCGGCCAACGCACTATTGCGCAGTGCGCCAAAGCCTTTGAAATCAACCTGCACAACCTTGGCACCCATGCGAGTAGCAATTTCGGGCGTGCCGTCGGTGCTCCATGAGTCCACCAGCACCACTTCGTCGGCCCATTGCACACTCTCTATGGTGGCGGCAACCTTTTCGGCTTCGTTGAAGGCGATGATATAGACGGAAATTTTGCTCATTGGGGGTGGTAGTATTCGGCCACTTGGCGCGCTGCAGGCGGTTGCCAGCCGCGTAGTCTAGTTCAAAATGAATCCCTCCCAATTAGTTTCCGTGGTCATAACGACCTACAACCGTAGCGATGCCTTGCTGACGGTTCTTGGTGGTTTGGCCCGCCAGACGGACAGGCATTTTGAGGTGGTCGTGGCAGACGACGGCTCGCGCGCAGAGCACCGGGCAGCCATTTTTCAGGCGCCCGTGGCACAAGCATTGCGGGTGACACATGTGTGGCACCCGGATGTCGGCTTTACCGCGTCGCGTGTTCGTAACCTCGGCGTGTCCGCTTCGCGTGGAGCGTACATTGTCTTTCTGGATGGCGATTGTGTTCCCGAGGTGGATTTCATCGCCCAGCACAAGCGGTTGGCGCGCCCGGGCTTTTTTGTCAACGGTAGTCGTGTTTTGTTATCAGTCGATTTCACGCATGAAGTTCTTGCAGGTACGGAACTTATCAGTGGGCGATCGATCTGGTACTGGTTGGGTCAGCGCGTGCATGGGCACGCTAGCAAGCTAACGGGCTTGCTTCGGCTGCCTGATATGCCGTGGCGTAACCACCAGGCGTTTTCCTGGAAAGGCATACGCAGCTGCAACCTGGGGTGTTGGCGCACAGACTTTGAGCGGGTAAAGGGATTTGATGAATCGTTTGTGGGTTGGGGGCATGAGGACGCTGACTTTGTCCTGCGATTGCATAACAGTGGAGTTGCGCGCAAGAACGGCTTTTGCGCGACGGAGGTTTTCCACCTGTGGCACCAAGAGGCAGCGCGCAACCAGGAGTCGCAGAATGCGGCGGTCGTGAAAGCCCGTGCCATGACTTCAGTAACCCAGCCAACATTGGGTTACGCAAAAGAACAGATCAACGATGATGTGCTCATCACAACACTGGGATAATGGAAAGATGTTGAAGCGTCACCTGTTAATTTTGATAGCTAGTCTGGTTTGCGGCTCTGCCTTCGCGCAGTTCCGTGTGGAGGTCTCCGGTGTGGGACTGACCCAGGTTCCCATTGCGATTGCAACCTTCCGTGGCGATGAATCCGCCCCGCAGAAGATAGCGAGTATTGTTCAGGCCGATCTGGAGCGCAGCGGACAATTCCGTGCGGTCGACAGCAGTGGTGCTGCCATGGACGAAGGCTCCCGGCCAGAGGTTTCTACCTGGCGCCAGAAAGGTGCGGATGCGCTGGTGACCGGCAGCATTACCCGCCTAGCTGATGGCCGTTTTGACGTACGCATGCGTTTGTGGGACGTGGTCCGTGGGCAGGATCTGGGGGGCCAGAGTTATGCTGTGGTCGCGGGTGATTTGCGTTTGGTGGCCCATCGTGTTGCTGATTTTGTGTACGAAAAGCTGACGGGCGACAAGGGTATTTTTTCGACCCGTATCGCGTATGTAACCAAGGCTGGCCAGTCTTACAACCTGTGGGTGGCAGATGCCGATGGTGAGAGCGCTCAGAGCGCCCTCAATAGTGCGGAACCCATCATTTCGCCTTCCTGGGCGCCCAACGGGCAACAACTTGCCTATGTCTCGTTCGAGTCCCGTAAGCCTGTCATCTTTGTGCACGATGTTGCGACAGGAAAACGGCGGTTGGTGGCCAATTTCAAGGGGTCCAACAGCGCTCCAGCTTGGTCGCCAGACGGCAAAACGCTTGCGGCAACGCTCACCCGTGACGGTGGATCACAGCTTTATTTGATGGATTCCAACGGCGGTGAGCCAAGGCGCCTGGCCCAAAACAGCTCCATTGACACCGAACCCACGTTCACGGCCAATGGAAAACTGATTTACTTTGTGAGTGATCGCGGTGGTGCGCCACAGATATACCGCATGCCCTCTACCGGTGGCAACGCTGAGCGCGTCACATTCACGGGCACTTACAATATTTCACCGTCCTTGAGTCCTGACGGCAAATGGTTGGCCTATATTTCTCGGGTAGGTGGTGTGTTCAAACTACATGTCATGGATTTGGCAACTGGTGCGACCAATGCCATCACCGACACAACGGCCGACGAGAATCCCAGTTTTTCGCCCAACGGTCGACTCATCATTTATGCCACGCAGCAGCAAGGGCGCGAAGCGTTGATGACAACCACCGTGGACGGAAAGATCAAGGCCCGCCTGGCGGGGCAAAATGGTGACATTCGGGAACCCGATTGGGGCCCTATGCAAAAGTAATAACGGTAAATCAAAAGGAGTATTGAATGAAACAACTGTTGTTGGCGACTGCTGTCGCTGTATTTTTGAGCGCTTGTAGTTCGACCAAGTTGGACACGGTTCCTGTTGAGGACAAGTCTGGAACCAATGTCGGGCAACAGTCCGGAGGGGCAGGTACCGGTGGTGTTGGTGAGCGTGCTGTCACGCCAGTCGCCTTGGACAAGAACAAGGTTCCCGATGTTGCCAACCGCGTGGTTTATTTTGACTACGACAGCTACGCCATACGTCCTGAATTCCAGGCACTCATTGAAACCAATGCCAAACTGGTCAAGGCCGACAAGACCAAAAAGATTGTTGTCGAAGGCCACACGGATGAGCGTGGTGGACGCGAGTACAACCTTGCGTTGGGTCAGAAGCGGGCCGAAGCCGTTCGCCGTGCGATGGGCTTGTTGGGCGTGGCGGAAAGCCAACTGGAAGCTGTGAGCTTTGGCAAGGAAAAGCCTGCTGTGATGGGTTCGACAGAAGATGCGATGGCCAAGAACCGTCGCGCTGAAATCTCGTACCGATGAAAACCCAAGCCTGGTCCACTTCTTTCGTGAAGTTGAGTCGCGTCGCGGCCGCTGCCGCTCTGATGGTGGCATGCATGGGCCAGGCGTCTGCGGGCCTTTTCGATGATGAAGAGGCGCGGAAAGCCATTCTAGATCTGCGACAAAAGCTGCAACAGACCGAGCAGAAGCTGGGTGAAGAAACCCGACGCGCGACGGATGAGGCGGCCCAACTTCAGCGTAGTCTGATCGACCTGCAAAGTCAGCTTGATGCTGTCCGCACTGAGCTGGCCAAGATGCGTGGGCAGGACGAACAAATGGCCCGTGATGTTGCCGAACTGCAGCGTCAGCAGAAAGACGCAGTGCAGAACGTTGACGAGCGACTGCGCAAATTTGAGCCCTCACGCCTGACGGTCGATGGTCGGGAGTTCCTTGCCGATCCTTCCGAGAAGCGCGATTACGACGCGGCGATGACCATCTTCCGCAAGGGTGAATTTGCATCGGCGCAATTGGTTTTCGTGGATTTCCTCAACCGCTACCCCAAGACCGGGTTCAGGCCCTCTGCACTTTTCTGGCTTGGCAACGCCCAGTACGCTACCCGGGATTACAAAGACGCTCTAGCGAGCTTTCGTGCACTGGTTGCCATGGGTGCCGACCACATGCGCGTACCCGAAGCCATCTTGGCCATTGCCAATTGCCAGTTGGAGTTGAAGGACAACAAGGGCGCGCGTAAGACGCTGGATGATCTGGTCGCCAATTACCCATCATCTGAGGCGGCGCAGGCTGCCAAAGAAAGACTGGCGCGTCTGCGTTAGGCTTGGGCAGGTATGACGCTTGCGGCGCAAGGCGATGCCGACCTGGCTCGCCGTTTCTCGGGC
Source organism: uncultured Rhodoferax sp. (assembly GCA_963513355.1). Lineage (GTDB taxonomy): Bacteria > Pseudomonadota > Gammaproteobacteria > Burkholderiales > Burkholderiaceae_C > Allorhodoferax. Next base: position 70,808 of record CAUPQG010000017.1, read on the forward strand.
ATGGAGCGACTGTATGGCATGGAGCCAGCACGCGCTGTACGAGAATCCCATGTAGCCGTGGTCGGCATTGGCGGAGTCGGGTCGTGGGTGGCCGAGGCACTTGCTCGCAGTGGCGTAGGTCGCTTGACGCTGATAGATTTGGACCATGTGGCCGAGTCCAATATCAACCGGCAAGTTCATGCGCTGAGCACCACCGTCGGAATGGCCAAAGTCGTGGCCATGCAGGAGCGGATAGCGCTCATCAATCCGTCATGCCGAGTCGTTTGTGTGGATGCGTTTGTAGAGCCCGATAACTGGCCGGGCGTATTGCCAGAAGGTGTGGACGCGGTGGTGGACGCCTGCGATCAGATCAAGGCCAAAACTGCCATGGCACAGTGGGCGCGGCGCGGCAAGGCTGTGTTTATTGCAGTCGGTGCCGCTGGTGGAAAACGGCATGCCCACAAGGTCGACATTGCCGATCTCAGCGAAACCACCCATGACCCTTTGTTGGCCCAGATGCGTTATCGCCTGCGCAAGCTGCATAACGCGCCCAAAGAGGGCAAACGCATCGGAGTCACCTGTGTCTTTAGCCGCGAGGCCGTCCAGGCTGCAGATGCTTCTTGCCAGATAGAGCAGGGTGACAACTCACTCAACTGCCATGGCTACGGTTCAGCAGTTTCAGTAACGGCTACCTTCGGCATGTGCGCTGCAGGTTGGGTAATCGATAAAATTTCAGAGAACTGCAAAACGGGGCAACTAAACACGCTATAATTTAAAGCTTCGCGGGAAGTAACAAATAATTTGTAATTTCCTGTCGGGACCTTAGCTCAGTTGGTAGAGCAGCGGACTTTTAATCCGTTTGTCGTGGGTTCGACCCCCGCAGGTCCCACCAATTTTTTTGAGGGATCTTAGCTCAGCTGGTAGAGCAGCGGACTCTTAATCCGTAGGTCGAGAGTTCGAATCTCTCAGATCCCACCAGTTGAAATGAATGGACTTTGTCGCAAGGCAAAGTCCATTTTTGTTTTCTGGGTGCATTGCTTTCATTTCTGCCGCCCCCCCGTTGAATATAGTCAGTCTGCTATCAACTAGATAGCAGACTATGGTCTTTCAAGCTTCCACGCGGCTTGACAACTCCAGCCACTTGTCTTCCAGCACAGCCAGCTCGTCATTCACCAGCTTGAGGCTGCGGCCAATCTCAGCGATTTCCTGGGGGTGTGGGTTGGTCGACAGACGGCTCTCCAGTGCGGCGCCTTCGCCATTGAGTACCTCCATGCGAGCCTCTACTTCCTGCAATTCTTTTTTTGCCTTGGGCGATGTGTCGCCTTTGCCCTTGGTTTTGCCTGCCGATGCGGTTGCTGCAACGACCTTCGCAACCACGGGGGCCTTTGCCGCTTCCTTGGCTTCCTCGCGCTGGCGTTTGGCCTCGTCCAGCAAGTAGCGCTGGTAGTCGTCCAGATCGCCGTCAAACGGCTCGACGCCACCGCGTGAAACCATCCAGAATTCGTCACACACCGAGCGCAGGAGTGCGCGGTCGTGGCTTACCAGCATCACGGTGCCTTCAAACTCGTTGAGCGCCATCGACAGGGCTTCGCGTGTTGCCAGGTCCAGGTGGTTGGTGGGCTCGTCCATCAGCAAGAGGTTGGGCCGCTGCCAGACCAGCATGCAGAGCACCAGCCGGGCCTTTTCACCGCCGCTCATGCTGCCCACTGACTGCTTGACCATGTCGCCGCCGAAGTTGAACGTGCCCAGGAAGCTGCGAAGGTCTTGTTCGCGCGTTTGCTGGCCTGCAATTTTGCCGGCTGCGGTCATGTCCTTGACCAGTCGGATCATGTGTTCCAGCGGGTTGTCGGCGGGCCGAAGAACGTCCAGTTCTTGCTGGGCAAAATAGCCGATGTTCAGGCCTTTTCCTTCGGTGATCTCGCCGTCCAGAATGGTCAGGTCGCGAGCGATGGTTTTTACCAATGTGGATTTGCCTTGGCCGTTGGCCCCGAGGATACCTATGCGCTGACCCGCCAGCACCGACTTGCTGATGTTGCGCACGATGGTCGTGGGTGGCGTGCCCTCAGGCGCACCTTCGGGTGCGGGGTAACCCACACTGATGCCGCTCATGGACAGCATGGGGTTGGGCAGGTTGGCCGGCTCCTTGAATTCGAATGTGAAATCGGCTTCGGACAACAGCGGCGCAATCTTCTCCATGCGGTCCAGTGCCTTGACACGGCTTTGCGCCTGCTTGGCCTTGCTGGCCTTGGCCTTGAAGCGTGCAATGAACTTTTGCAGGTGGGCAATCTTGTCCTGTTGTTTGGCAAATGCGTTTTGTTGCAGTTCCATTTGTTCGGCACGCATGTCTTCGAACTTGCTGTAATTGCCGCCGTAGCGCACCAACTTGCCAGCATCGATGTGCAGGGTGACATTGGTCACTGCGTCCAGAAACTCGCGGTCATGGCTGATGACGACCATGGTGCCTTCGTACTTCTTGAGCCAGGCTTCCAACCAGACCAGGGCGTCCAAGTCCAAGTGGTTGGTAGGCTCGTCCAGCAGCAGCAGGTCGCTGGGGCACATCAGGGCACGGGCGAGTTGCAGGCGCATGCGCCAGCCTCCGGAGAAGCTGTTCACCGGGTTTTCCAGTTCGGTTGTCTTGAAGCCCAGGCCGAGAATCAGTGCCTGGGCGCGTGCGGCGGCATCGTACTCGCCCGCATCGTGCAGGCCGGTGTAGGCGTGTGCCATGCGGTCATAGTCTTCAGTGGATTCCGCGGCTGCCACTTCCTCTCGGGCTGCCAGCAGTACGGTGTCGCCTTCAATCACGAAGTCCGTGGCAGACTGGTCTGTCTCTGGCATGTCCTGCGCAACCTGACCCATGCGCCATTGGGTGGGGATGTAGTATTCGCCTGCGTCTTCATGCAGCGATCCATTGAGCAGCGCAAACAGTGAGGATTTGCCGGCTCCGTTGCGACCGACCAGGCCGACCTTTTCGCCGGGGTTCAGGGTGACGGACGTACTGTCAAGCAAGACTTTGGCGCCACGGCGTAGGGTGACGTTTTTTAAGGTGATCATTTTTCAGGACTCAGTTTTTGATTAAATTCTGGCAGACGTTTCGGGCCTGCGGGTCGGCGAGGGCTGGTGGACGGCGTATCCGTTCTCCGGCTCATCTCGCGGGCGAACGGTTTTGGTTCGCCATGTGTACGTCATTTACAATTTGGTTGGCACACGGGATCTGTGGCAACCGCGAATAGAGCCTGCGCCCGGACACCCCATCCACCAGCCCAGGGCGATGAAACTGCGTGCAACGGTACCAAAACAAGTCTCGTCGCAGCTGTGGGGCAGGGGTGTGGGGCGCAGTGAGGTAAAGGAGGAGGCCACAACGGCCGGGGGACACGAACGGAGTCCCATACTCCTGGCCCGCTGCGAGCCCAGCAAACAAGAGGCTACAGCAACAAAGCCTCCTTGGTAACCAACAACACCTGGTCTTCCCCGGCACTGGTCTCCAGCCACACTACTTCCATCTCAGGAAACGCGGCTTCAAAGTAGGGTCGTTCGTTGCCAATCTCCAGCACCAACACACCGTCTTCCGACATGTGACGCGGCGCGTCTCGCAACAAAACGCGAATGAAGTCCATGCCATCACTGCCGCCCGCCTGGTTGCCGCTCAGTGCCATCACAGGCTCGGCTTTGTACTCTGCGGGCAGGTTGGCCATGCTTTGTGCGTTCACATACGGCGGGTTACACAGGATCAGATCGAAAGGACCGCGTGCAACCAGTGCGGATGCAGTCAAGCCATCGGACTCGACCAGGGTGATGCGTTCCTGCAGGCCGTGTTTGTCTATGTTGATGCGGGCCACGTCCAGGGCGTCGGTTGACAGATCGGAACCCGTGACCACCACGTCCGGGTAGGTCAGTGCGGCTATCACTGCCAAACTGCCGTTGCCTGTGCACAGGTCCAACACGGTGCGGGTGGACTCTTTCAACCAGTAGTCGATGCTGCCATCCACCATCAGCTCGGCAATCAGCGAGCGCGGCACGATGGCGCGTTCATCCACATAGAACGCAACGCCCTGCAGCCATGCCTCTTGCGTCTGGTAGGCGGCAGGTTTGCGGCTAGTGATGCGTGCTTCCAAAAGAATAGCAACATCTTGAACATTCTCGGGGGCTACCGGCTCATTTCCCTTGGAGTCTTTCCCGTCCAGAGCGGTGTTCAGCGGCAAACCCAGTCGCCACAGGACCAGCCAGGCGGCTTCGTCAAAGGCGTTAGTGGTGCCGTGACCAAACGAGAGTTTGGCGTCCTCTAGCCGCTGGGCACTCGATTCGATCAGTTCCAGCAGCGTCATGTGTGGGCCAGTCGGTCCAGGTTTTCCAGTATCCGGCGGTAGATGTTTTTAAGTGGCTCGATGTCGGCCACGTTCACATATTCGTTGATCTTGTGGATGGTGGCATTGGGCGGACCCATCTCGATGACCTGTGGGCAAATCTGGGCAATAAAACGCCCATCACTGGTGCCACCCGTGGTGGACAGTTCGGTGCGAATGCCGGTTTCAGCCAGTATGGCCTCTTGCACCGCATTCACCAAGGTGCCGGGCGTGGTCAAAAAGGGCAGGCCACCAACCGTCCAACTCAAGTCGTATTCGAGCTCGTGTTTTTCCAATACACGGGTCAGGCGCGACTGCAGGGACTCGGGCGTGGACTCGGTGGAGAAGCGGAAGTTGAAGTCGATGACGACAGCGCCCGGTATCACATTGCTGGCGCCAGTTCCACCATGGATATTGCTGACTTGCCAGGTGGTAGGTGGAAAGAATGCATTGCCGTTGTCCCACTGCACACCGACCAGTTCGGCCAGCGCCGGCGCGACCAGGTGGATGGGGTTCTTGGCCAAATGGGGATAGGCGATATGGCCCTGTATGCCTTTGACGGTGAGCTTGCCACTCATGGTGCCACGGCGGCCGTTTTTGATCATGTCACCAGTGCGTTCTACCGACGTGGGTTCACCCACAATGCAGTAGTCAATGGATTCGCCACGCTCGGTGAGGGTTTTGCAGACGATTACCGTGCCGTCATTGGCGGGGCCTTCTTCGTCGCTGGTCAAAAGCAGTGCAATGTTGAGCTGGGGACTAGGGATGGAGGCCAGGAATTCTTCAATCGCCACCACAAACGCCGCCAAGGACACCTTCATGTCACTGGCACCGCGCCCGAACAGCTTGCCATCGCGGTGCGTCGGCGTGAAAGGCGCGCTATGCCACTCGGTAAGGGGCCCGGTGGGCACTACATCGGTGTGGCCTGCAAACACCAGGGTTTTGATGGGCGATGAACTTGCTATAAAATTTGTAGCGGTGCGTTCATTATTTACCGGGGCTGCAGTCCTTTTTGCCCATAGATTGGTCACCGAAAAGTCTGTTGGACCGCTGGTGATGGTCTCGCAGTGGAAACCCAGGGCACTCAAGCGTTCGGCGATCAGTTCCTGGCATCCGCCATCTGCGGGAGTGACTGAGGGCCGCGCTATCAATTGCTCGGCCAAATGCAGGGTTGCATTACTCGTAGCGGTGTGCATCAATGCTTGACGTCCAGGGTAATTTCGGTAAACGAGGCTTCTTCGTGTTCCTCGGCCGCGGCGGTGGGGGCCTGGGTCTTGGTAAAGTCGTTTTGCAGGCGCCACATCAAGTTGGTGGGTGAATCGGCATTGGCCAAGCCTTCCTTGCGGTCAACGACACCTTCCACAATCAGGCGCGCAATATCGTGCTCGAAAGACTGGGATCCATCGGCCATGGACTGTTCCATGGCGTCCTTGACGCCCGAAAAATCGCCTTTTTCAATCAACTCGGAAACGAGTTTGGTGTTCAGCAGCACTTCGATGGCCGGTACACGGGTGCCGGCTGTGTTGCGCAGCAGACGCTGGGACACGACAGACTTCAGCGCGGCGGCCAGATCGCCCAACATGGTGGGGCGCACTTCCACAGGGTAGAAGCTCAAAATGCGGTTCAGAGCCTGGTAGCTGTTATTGGCGTGCATGGTGGCCAAACACAGGTGGCCGGACTGGGCGTAGGCAATGGCTGCCGACATGGTTTCCCGGTCGCGGATCTCACCAATCAGAATGACATCAGGCGCCTGGCGCAACGCGTTTTTCAGGGCCACTTGCAGTGATTTGGTGTCCGAGCCGATTTCACGTTGGTTGATGACCGACTTCTTGTTTTTGAACAAAAACTCCACCGGGTCTTCAATGGTCAGGATGTGACCCGAGACCATGGAGTTGCGGTAGTCGATCATGGAGGCCAGCGTGGTGCTCTTGCCAGCGCCAGTGGCACCCACCATCAGTATCAGACCACGCTTTTCCATGATCAGATCACCCAAGATGGGCGGCAACAGCAGGTCTGCCAACGGGGGCACGTCCACCGAGATGTAGCGGATGACAGCAGCAATGCTGCCGCGCTGCCGCATGGCGCTAACCCGGAAGCGTCCCACGCCCGCAATAGGGAAGCCCATGTTCAGTTCACCCTCGGCATCCAGCTCGGCCATACGGTCGGCTGGCAATATCTCGGCCAGCAGGTTGCGTGTGGCCTCGTTGGGCAGCGACTGGTTGTTGATGGGCACACACTGGCCGTTGATCTTGATTAAGGCCGGTGAGTTGGCCGACAGGTAAACGTCCGACGCTTTCTTTTCGCTCATCAGGCGCAGGATGCGCTCCATGGTTCCGGAAGCGGGGGGTGTCGTCGTTGCCATAGTTCAGCCTCGGTTGGTGATCAACTAACTATCAAATAAGCAGGTTCAGTCGCGCAGCAGATCGTTCAGTGATGTCTTGGCCCGGGTCTGGGCATCCACACGTTTGACGATGATGGCTGCATAGAGGTTGTATTTTCCGCCGTCTTTCGGCAAGGTGCCACTGATAACGACGGAACCGCTGGGAATGCGGCCATAACTCACTTCGCCGGTGGCGCGGTCGTAGATCGGAGTGCTTTGGCCGATGTACACACCCATGGACAGCACGGAGTTTTCTTCGACAATCACGCCTTCCACCACCTCGGATCGTGCGCCGATGAAGCAGTTGTCTTCAATGATGGTGGGGTTGGCCTGCATCGGTTCCAGCACCCCTCCAATGCCTACGCCGCCAGACAAGTGCACGTTTTTGCCGATTTGTGCGCAAGAACCAACAGCGGCCCACGTGTCGACCATGGTGCCGTCGTCCACATACGCGCCGATGTTCACAAAGCTGGGCATCAAGATTGTGCCTTTGCCAACATAGCTGCCGCGGCGGGCAACTGCTGGAGGCACCACCCGGGTACCACTGGCGCGCATTTCTTCCGCCGACAGACCGGCAAACTTGGTCTGCACCTTGTCATAAAAGCCGAGCTGACCAGCCTGGATGATTTCGTTGTCGCGCAGGCGAAAGCTCAGCAGCACGGCTTTCTTGATCCACTGGTGGACGGTCCATTGCCCAACAGCCTCGCGGCTGGCCACGCGCAGGCGGCCATGGTCCAACTCATGGATCACATGTTCAACAGCGTCGCGCACTTCTGCAGTCGACGAGTTGACCGAGATATTGGCGCGGTCTTCCCACGCGGCGTCGATGGTTTGCTGGAGTTGTTGGCTCATGGAAGTCTTTCTAATGGATCAATAACTGAAGAGGTAGGTCCCGCAAGGCCTTAGCTACGGGATTTCACAAATTGCACGATACGTTGGGCAGCTTCGACGCATTCTGCGGTTTCGGCCACCAGTGCCATCCGGATGTGGCTGGCACCTGGGTTAAAGCCCTGGGCCTCGCGGGCCAGATAGCTGCCCGGCAAGACCGTTACATTGTAAAGAGCGAGCAGATCGCGGGCGAAGTCGGTGTCGCTACCCTCAACCTTGGCCCAGAGGTAGAAGCCGGCATCGGGCAAAGCCACATCCAGCACCTGCGACAGAATGGGTGTCACCTGGGCAAATTTGGACCGGTATTGCTCCCGGTTGTCCCGCACATGGTCCTCGTCATCCCAGGCAGCGATGCTGGCGGCCTGCACCACGGTGCTCATGGCGCTACCGTGGTAGGTGCGGTACAGCAAAAACTGCTTGATCAACGCCGCATCACCCGCCACAAAGCCGCTGCGCATGCCCGGTACATTGCTGCGCTTGGACAGGCTGGTAAAGGCCACCAGGTTCTTGAAATCGTTACGACCCAGCTTGGCAGCTGCTTCCAGGCCACCCAGTGGTGGCTCGTCGCGAAAGTAAATTTCGCTGTAACACTCGTCCGAGGCAATCACAAAACCGTGGCGATCGCTCAAAGCGAAGAGTTTCTTCCATTCGGACAGTGGCATCACCGCACCGGTGGGGTTGCCAGGGGAACATACAAATAGCAGCTGCGTGCGAGCCCATACCGATTCGGGCACGCTGTCCCAGTCCTGCGCAAAATTACGCGCCGGGTCGGATGGAACGTAATAGGGTTGCGCGCCCGACAAAAAGGCCGCCCCTTCGTAGATTTGGTAGAACGGATTGGGGCAGACCACCAAGACCGGCTGACCATCCGAATCGGATGCGCTGGGGTTGATAACGGTTTGCGCAAAGGCAAACAGAGCCTCGCGTGAACCGTTGACGGGCAATATTTGCGCGTCAACATTCAGATCCAGCCCGTAACGGCGCTGCAGCCAGCGGCCAATAGACTGGCGCAAACCAGCCACACCGCCGGTCGCGGGGTATACCGCCAGGCCACCTTGCGGGTCCATGATGGCGTCGCAATAAGCCTGTTTGATCAATTGCGGTGTTGCGTGGCGTGGCTCGCCAATGCCCAGGCTGATGGGCGGGTAGGTAGTGTTGGGCGTGACAGATGCAAACAGTTGCCGCAGGCGCTCAAAGGGGTAGGCCTGCAGGCGGGATAAATTCCGGTTCATGGAGTGGCAGCGGCGAGGTTCGGGGTTGTAGCGTTTGGTTCACTCTGATTATCGGTCAGTGGCGCGGCACCCAAGCAGGACGTTAAATAACTTGATAGCGCCACAATGAACTCTGCTACAGTAAATTGCGCCCTCAAAAATAAGGGCCACGATACAAGAACCATGTATGGCTCTATCTTTCCTGACGGTTGGTCCGTTTTGTGTCGAGATTGAGCACGAGGTGGAGACTAGGCTATGGAGACATCGATAAGCGGACTCTTGAAACCAGGCGTGCGGATGATGGCAAGGTCGAGTGCGCGCGGCAAGTTTTGGTTCGTAACCCTGCCACTTCTGCTGACAGTGGTGGTGCTGACCGCACTGCATCTGAGCACCCTGGGGCGCCAACCACCCGCAGAAGCAACGTCTGCTGCCCTGAGCCTCTACCAAGAGCAAAACAACCTGGCGGTTTGGACCTCACTGGTTGTTTCTGCCCTTGGTCTGGGTCTGTGGGCCTATGCCCTCATGAGCTTTTTCGAAAGCAGCAAGATTGAGCGAGCCCATATTGAACAGATCATGCACAAAGCCACTATTGGTGATCTCACGGGGTCGGTTGGCTCGCTGGGGTCGGATAGCTTGGGCAGTTTTGGCAAGCAGTTCGAATTGGTGACCAAACGCATGTCTGAAATGGTTGCCAATATCCGCAGCGCTGCTGTCCAGCTTGGAGACACCGGAAAGAAGCTGGTGGAGGACACGCGTGCTTTGGCGGATCGGGCGCAGGCCCAAGGGGAAAACCTAACCCAAACCGCTGAACACGTACGCCGGGTTAGTGGGACCGTGGCCCGCAATGCGGACGCGTCGCAAGAAATCAGCGTTATGACGGATCTGCTCCATAAGGAAGCCTCGACTGCTGGCGAGCAGATGAAGCTGACCGTCGAGAGTCTCGGACCATTGCAGGCTACCTCCGGGCGCATGAACGAAATCGTCGGGACGATCGACGCCATCGCTTTTCAGACCAACTTGCTTGCCCTGAATGCGGCGGTCGAAGCGGCACGCGCTGGCGAACAGGGGCGCGGTTTTGCGGTTGTGGCGGCAGAAGTGCGCCGTCTTGCCAAGAGCAGTCAAGCGGCAGCGGCAGAGGTTCGGGCATTGATCCGGGAGTCTTCAGACCGCATAGGCAATACCGTTGCACAGATAGAACAGATTAACGTCGTGATGGAGAGCCTGGTCACTGGCATAGGCGAGATTGCGACCAACGTCAATGTGATGGCAGAAGGCAGTTCTGGCCAAAGTTCGGCGCTGCACGATGTTGTCAATGCGGTGGGCGACCTGGATGTGTTGACCCAAGAAAACGCAGCCCTGGTGTTGCGCGCCAGCGCCAACTCTGACGCGCTGACGATACAGGCCTCCGATTTGGAGATATCGGTCAGCCACGTTGAGTTACGCCAGGGGTCGGCAGACGAAGCCCGCCAGATGGTGTTTGATGCCATGCTGGAGGTGGGCAAACGCGGCTTGCGTGAGGCCATTGATGTCTTTCATGATCCGCGGAGCCGGTTTACCTGGAAAGACCTTTACATATTCATCATTGATCGCGAAGGCGCCTACGTTTGTTGCGGAACTGACGCCAAACGGGTTGGCGTCAAGTTAAATGACCTGCTGGGTGAAGTTGGTGAAAAGCTGATTGCTGACGCGTGGACTGCCTGTGACACGGACGGAGGGGGATGGGTGAAGTACTCCATCACAAACCCTTTGACCCAGGAAGTGCAAACCAAGTTGTCGTACGTGGTACCCATTGACGACCGACTGCTGGTGGGCTGCGGTTGTTACGTTAATTGATGCTGCGCCCACCAAGATTTGATTAATCGTGCGTGGGTAATTTGCTACAAGTTGTAGCGTGCCGTGAGAATGTCGTTAGGATAGTTTTTCCATATCGCAACACAGTAGCCATGCAAAACGGAACCCCACCCGCCCTTGGTGAAGCGCAGAACAATACTGCTGATCCGCGCGAGCTGTTGGCATTGTGTGCAGGCTTGCTACCGGTTTGGGCACGGCATTTGGCAACCTCACGTGCGCAGTCCGAGGTCGCAGTTGCCGAAATGCTCAAGGCTTTTGCCGACATTGGTCCTCATATCAATATGGCGGAGCGCCAGTCTCAACAAATCAATGATGCGCTTGCCCACCCGATGGGAGGGGTTATCGGTCTTGTTGAGGCCTGCGAGGCCACTTTGGCTCCCTTGCTTCAAGACACTACCCAATCAGCCTCCAGCCTTGAAGCTCTACATATGGTGTTGACAATGGTTCGCACCACCGTGGGTGCTCTGGAGCAAATCGCAAGGCCTTTTCAGCACGAAACGCAAATGGTTGCCCAGCAGGTGGAGCGGATGTATGTGGGTTTGCAGTACCAGGATCGCATCAGTCAGATGATGTCCCTTTTGGAGCGAGACATCGCGGATCTGCAAAGCGCGTTGTCAGCGACATCTGGTCCTGTACCCAGCCTTGCGGCGTGGATGGAGAAGCTGGCTTCGCAATACGCGATGGCTGAGCAACATGAAGATCACGTGGGATTGCAGCCGGGCGGGTCGCCACCCGAACGAAACAATGAAACTACTTTTTTCTAAGAGGATGTATGGCAAAGACGATATTGGTGATCGATGATTCTGCAAGCCTGCGCCAAGTGGTGCGTATGGCCTTGACTGGCGCGGGTTACGACGTTATCGAGGCGGGCGATGGTAAGGCAGCTTTGGCCTTGTTGGATGGGCGGCAGGTCAACATGGCCGTGTGCGACATCAACATGCCTGTCATGAACGGCATTGAGTTTGTCAAAGCGGCAAAACAGTTACCCAATTACAAGTTCATGCCCATTCTGATGCTCACTACGGAAAGTCAGGATGCCAAGAAAGAAGAGGGCAAAGCGGCCGGTGCCAAGGCGTGGATGGTGAAGCCATTTTCGCCCACGCAGCTGGTAAACGCTGTAAGCAAACTTTGTCCGTAGGTCTTGTTGTGCCGGGCGGCAAGGTGGCCCCCAAAAAAAGAAGAGATTGATTGACCCAGCCTGGAGATTTCCATGAGCAATAGGTTTGAGCTACCCGCCGAGTTGAATATCTATAGTGCGCTGGAATCGCGCGATGCTTTGCTGGCGTGGGCCACTGACCAGATGACCCGTGCCAAAGGTCCCCTGGAGGTTTCGGCCCGCGATGTAGCAGAGGTTGATGGTGCAGGTCTGCAACTCTTGGCGGCTCTGTCCAATATGGAGCAGTCGTGGCACTTGGTGGAGTCTAGCGAGTGTTTTTCCGAGGCTTGTCGCACTATTGGATTCGGTCATTGGTTGGATGAACGCTACCTGAAGCCTGCAAGTAGGGAGTCCAGCACATGAGCTACAGCAGCGACGCTGATAGGGACTTCATTGCCCAAGCCATGCCAGCCTTCATCAGCGAGGCGGCGGAACAGATCGAATCCATCGAAACCCTGCTTCTGGAACTTGAAGAGCAGCCCGATGACAGGGAACTGCTGGACTCCCTGTTTCGTTGCGCCCACACCGTCAAAGGCTCAGCAGGCATCTTTGGCTTGAACCGCGTAGTGGACTTTACCCACCATGTCGAAACCCTGCTGGACAAGATGCGCGACGGCGACATAGCCCTCACCCCTGCAATCAGTACGCTTCTGCTCCAGTGCAACGATCAGATCAAGTTGCTGGTCGAAACTGCGGCAAACGACGATGACGGAACCCCAGAACAACAGGACCTGCGTGCAGACCTGGTCAGCCAACTGACCGCGCTTACCCATGGAGCCCAACCCCAGGCCCAAACGCTTGCCGCCCCCACGGCTCAGACCGCCGCGCAGACACCCGTTGGCGGCCTGCGCATCTGGACCATATCCGCACGGTTTGGGGTTGATACCTTTCGCAATGGAATGGACCCCCTATCCATCGCACGCTACCTGGGAACCCTGGGGCGTGTGGTTTCGATGCGCTGCGCAGCCGAAACCGTGCCACCGCTGGTCAATCTCAATCCAGAAAGCTGCTACCTGAGCTTTGTGATGGAACTGGAGACAGCCGCTGCGCGAGACGATATCGAAGGAGCCTTTAGCTTTGCAGCCGATGACTGCGAGCTTGACGTCATCGCTCCCGAAACCGAAAGCCAAAAACTGGCCCGCGCAATTGAAGAAATGCCCGAGACCCCCCGCCTGGGTGACATGCTGGTCCAGGTTGGCGCGGTGTCCCAGGACAAGCTTGACCAGGTACTGTCCACCCAACAGCAAAGCCGGGGCATGCCGGCCGTGGCCAAACCCAAGATTGGTGACCTGCTGGAATCTCAGGCCGGTGTTGCGCCAGAAGTGGTGGAAGCGGCGCTGGGCAAGCAACAAAAGATCCGGGAAAACGCCCCCAGCGAAGAACGCTACATCCGTGTGCAAGCCGATCGGCTGGACGCGGTGATCAACCTCCTGGGTGAACTGGTCATTGCCGGTGCAGGTGCCACGCTGCTGGCCCGCGAGACACAAGACGTAGCGCTGATTGAAGCCAACCTGCACATGAACAGCCTGATCGAAGAAATTCGCAACGGCACCCTGGGCTTGCGCATGGTGCCAGTGGGCGAAACCTTCAGCCGCTTTCGCCGCGTCGTGCGAGACACAGCATCCAGCCTGGGCAAAGAGGTCAACTTCGAAATCATCGGGGGCGATGCGGAGCTGGACAAATCCATGGTCGAAAAGATTGCAGACCCCCTCATGCACCTGGTACGCAACTCGCTGGACCACGGGCTTGAGCCACCGCAAGAACGCATTGCCGCCGGCAAACCCGCCTCCGGCAAACTCGTTTTGAGTGCACAACACGAAACCGGCGCCATTCTGATCCGCATCGAAGACGATGGCCGCGGCATCAACCGTGAACGGGTATTGCAGCGCGCCTGGAACCGCGGACTGGTCGAGCAGGGTGTTGTACCCAGCGACGACGCCATCAACATGCTCATCTTTGAGCCGGGGTTCTCCACCGCCGAACAGGTGACCAACCTCTCCGGCCGCGGGGTGGGCATGGACGTGGTGCGCCGCAACATTGAAGCCCTGCGCGGCTCCCTGCGGCTGACAAGCAACCCTGGCAAAGGCCTGCAGGTCGACATCCGACTGCCACTCACACTGGCCATCATCGACGGGTTCCTGGTCGGCGTGGGCAAATCCAAGTTTGTATTGCCTTTGGAAGCCGTCGTAGAGGTCATTGAATCGGGCGGCGACAAGGTCAAGGTGGACAAAACGGGCCGGCATTGCCTGGAACTGCGCGGTGCCGTGTTGCCGGTGGTGCGCCTGCGCACGCTGTACGGCGTGGAGTCCAACCACAACGACCGTGTCAGCGTGGTGGTGGTGCACTCAACCCGGGGCCAATATGGCATTGAGGTGGAGGTGTTGTTGGGTCAGCAGCAAACGGTGATCAAGCCGCTGGGGCGGCTATTCAAGACCTTGCGGGGTATTTCTGGCTCCAGCATTCTGGGCAGCGGCGAGGTGGCGCTGATTCTGGATGTGAATTCTCTGGCTGAGCTGGTGACGGGGGGCGAGACGGCACCTTCAGTTCATTGAGACAGTGGTCGCAGGTATCACAGCGATCTGTATTGACGAACATAAAAACGACAGGAGACTCAAGATGTCAAAAACCCCAACATCTTTGTTATCGCGGCTTTTCAGTGTCGGTGACATGGCGCGCCGAATTGCTGAACTAGAAGCCGAGCTCAAAGTGCGCACCGACATTATGAACATGACAAGCATTGTGTCTGAGGCCGACAAAAAGGGCGACATTATCAGCATCAACGAAAAGTTTATGCAGGTCTCCAAATACAGCCGGACGGAACTGATTGGGCAGCCGCACAATACCACCCGCCACCCAGACATGCCCAAAGAGACGTTCAAGCAGATGTGGTCAACGATTGGCCGCGGCGAAATGTTTCGTGGCGTAATCAAGAACCGTGCGAAGGATGGAACACCCTACTACGTGGATGCTGTGGTTGCTCCCATTCTGGGTGACAACGGTAAACCCATGAAGTATCTGGGTGTGCGGTATGACATCACCGATAGTGAAATTGAGCGCCAGAACGCCCGTGGCATTCTGAACGCCATCGATGCCACCTATGCCTACATCGAATTTGACTTGGGTGGCAACGTGATAAAGGCCAACAAGAATTTTCTCGATGTGATGGGCTACCAAAGCAGTGAGATCGTAGGCAAGCACCATCGTATGTTTTGCGAACCCTCTGTATCCAACGCACTGGAGTACCAACAGTTTTGGCGAGATCTGAACGATGGAAAGCCGCAAAGCGATCTATTCAAGCGCGTAACCAAGTTAGGTCAGCAAGTCTCGCTTCAGGCGGTCTACGCTCCGGTTACTGACGAGATGGGGCGGGTTTTCAAGATAGTAAAAATAGCCACCGATGTCAGCACCGCCGTGAAAGCCAGCGACATGCTGCGCCAAGCGGTAGACCAGGCCCAGGTTGTGACATCGGCCGCCGTGCAAGGCGACTTGTCGCAACGCATCCCCATGGAAGGCAAGAGTGGTCCAATCGAGCAGCTATGTATGGGCGTCAACAGTCTGATGGAGACGACTGCGGTCATGTTTGCCGATGTGGCGCGTGTCTTTGGCGGTTTGGCTGCAGGTGACCTGTCTCAGCGCGTTACCAGGGACTATGCTGGAACGTTCGGAAAGCTCAAGAGCGACGCCAATGACACCAGTGAAAGCATTGCGAACATCATTGAAGATGTGGGTCGCGTTTTCTCGGGTCTTGCAGCGGGTGATTTGACGCAGCGGATTAGCCGCAATGCGGAGGGCGTCTTCAACCAGGTGAAAGAGGATGCCAACACCAGTGCCGAGAAGTTGGCAAGCATCATTGAGGAAGTGCGCGCCGCGGCTGATGCTCTCACGGGTGCAGCCAACCAAGTCAGCGCTACTGCCCAATCGCTCTCGCAAGCCGCCAGTGAGCAAGCCGCGAGTGTTGAGCAGACTACAGCGTCCATTGACGTCATGTCCGCCAGTATCAGCCAGACCAGCGACAACGCCAGAGTCACCGACGGTATGGCTACCAAAGCTAGCAAGGAAGCCACCGAAGGCGGAACCGCAGTGGACCAGACAGTGGTTGCCATGAAGCAGATTGCCTCCAAGATTGGTATCGTGGACGATATCGCTTACCAGACCAATTTATTGGCGCTCAATGCTGCAATAGAAGCCGCCCGCGCAGGTGAACACGGGAAAGGTTTCGCGGTAGTAGCTGCAGAAGTGCGAAAACTTGCCGAGCGCAGCCAGCAAGCCGCCAAAGAAATCGGCGAGCTGGCCGGCAGCAGCGTGAGTACCGCCGAGCGGGCAGGAAAACTGCTGGATGAAATTGTTCCCAGTATCCAAAAAACCAGTGAGCTCGTGCAGGAGATTGCGGCAGCAAGTTCAGAGCAAAGTGAGTCAGTTGTTCAAATTGGAGGGGCCATGGGGCAACTCACCAAAGCTACCCAACAAAACGCCAGTGCCAGCGAAGAGCTGGCAGCGACTAGTGAAGAGCTCAGTGGTCAAGCAGAGCAATTGCAGCAAAGCGTGTCATTCTTCAAAACTGGAGAAGAAATGCCCCAAATAAGAGACCGACATGCACTGTCTGAGCGCAGTACGGCATCACTCAGGCTCACTACGAACCTGAGGCCCGCGTCAGTGCGCGGAAGCGGCACCAAGTCCAATTTCAAGTCCTATTGATCCTGTAAAGCAAACAGTTACCAGCAAAAAATTCATGAACCTGCCCCAAACAGTTCGCCGCTGCAGCCTCGGCGCGAAACTTTCTTTCACCAACTTTGTGCTGGTATCCACCGTACTAATATTGTGCGTTCTTATTGTGTTGAAAGTGTTGACCCAGGTGGTGCAGTCCAGAGCCGCTGAAGAGTTGACTGCCAAGACGGCGATTCTGGCAAGCATGGTTGAGGGCGCTGACAAGGATCTGCGTACACGCACTGCGGCCTTGGCCAAAGCATTTGAAGCAAAGCTTGGAACGCAGATTGCGTTGAAGTCGTCACTTATCGATGTCAACGGGCAAGCTCTGCCAGTGTTGCAGCGGGATGCAAAAACATTGAACCTAGATTTTGCTTTGCCCGACGAATTTACGGCTAGTACAGGTGCAATAGCAACTGTTTATGTCAAGAAGGATCAGGATTTCTTTCGCGTCACGACGTCCCTAAAAAACAGCAAAGGCCAGCGCGCTACAGGCACAGTGCTAGACCGCGCACACCCGGGATATCAAGCGCTGTTGGATGGAAAGAGTTACGTTGGATTGGCCCTCCTCTTCGGTAGGCAATACATGACGCAGTACGACCCTATTCGGGATGCGCAAGGTCAGATCATTGGTGTGCGTTTTGTCGGACTGGATTTCTCGGACTATCTCATGTCGCTGAAAGACACTATACGCAGCTTGAAAATCGGGCAAACGGGTTATTTCTATGTTCTGGATGCCCAGCCCGGGGAGGGCTACGGCAATCTGATCGTTCACCCCGCTAGTGAAGGTAAAAACATTGCGGCATCCAAAGATTCAGATGGCCGCGAGTTCATCCGCGAAATCCTGGAGCGCAAGCAAGGCACTATCAGATATCCTTGGATCAATACAAGTCTGGGAGAGACTTCGGCGCGCGAGAAAGTGGCTGCATTCACGTTCGTTAAGAACTGGAATTGGGTAGTTGCCGGCGGCACCTACGTCGACGAGTACACAACCGAGCTGAGAACCCTGCGAAACTATTTTTGGATTGGCGGACTGGCCGTTGTCTTGGCGATGACAGGCATGTGGTTTCTACTGATCCACAAACTTGTCAGTCGCCCGATGGAAGAAACCCGCGTTATGGCGGCCAGAATTGCAGTTGGCGACCTGAGTGTCGATGTCAAGACCAAACGCCTGGACGAGGTCGGACAACTGGTAAGCTCCATGCAGGAAATGCAAGCAGTCTTGCGCAGATTTCAGCATGTTCAGGCAGAAATGGCGGTGCAGCATGAAGCTGGCGTGATCTCGCACATGATGGACAGCCGTGAACTACCTGGGGCCTATGGTGAGTTGGCGGCAGGTACCAATGCAATGGTCAAGTCCCATGTAGACATCACTTTCAAGTCTCTTGGGTTGGTCAGCGACTACGTGAACGGCAAATTTGAGGAATCCATGCCCGAACTGCCGGGTGAAAAGCGCCGGGTGACTCATGCGGTGAATGCGGCACGCGAATCCATGGCCGCGGCGGGTAAAGCGGCACAAACCAATGTGCGCATCAAGATGGCATTGGACAACGTGAGTTTGCCGGTGCGCATCGCAGATAACGACGGGACGGTCCTTTACATCAACAATGCGCTGCGGAATGTTTTGCGCCGTGACAGTGACGCGTTTTCCAAGCAGATTCCTGGCTTCGATCCAGAAAAGATTGTTGGCGGCAGTATTGGTGTGTTTTACAAAGAACCACAAGCTGCCTTGGCACGCCTGCGCGCCCTGACGGGCACTGCTGAATCTCAGCTGGACCTAGGTGGGCGCACATATGCACTGAATACCTCGGCGGTGATTGGTGCTGATGGCGAGCGGCTTGGCTCGGTTGGTCAATGGACAGACGTAACCGAGCAGCTATTGGCCGAAAAAGAAGTGGCCGCAGTAGTGCAGGCTGCCGGGGCCGGAGACTTTAGTCAGCGACTCAATCCTGAAGGAAAGACGGGTTTCTTCGTTGGCCTGACCGCTGGAATGAACCAGTTGCTGGAAACCAGTGAAAGAGGACTAACTGATGTGGCCGAGATGTTGCGAAGCTTTGCCGAGGGAGATTTGACGCACCGCATCCAGCGCGATTACGAGGGTCTCTTTGGTCAGGTCAAAGACAGCGCCAACGCAACAGCAGAAAACCTCACCCGCGTCCTTGGCGAAGTGCGCGCGGCGGCCGATGCGTTGTCTGGTGCTGCCAATCAAGTTTCTTTGACGGCCCAGTCCCTGAGTCAGGCAGCGAGTGAGCAAGCAGCCAGTGTCGAAGAAACAAGCTCCCAGATAGACGTGATGTCTTCTTCCATTGGTCAAAACAGCGACAACGCAAAAGTTACAGAAGGCATGGCCACCAAGACCAGCAAAGAAGCCATTGACGGAGGTGGGGCCGTAAGCCAGACCGTGATCGCCATGAAGCAGATCGCTGCAAAGATTGGCATTGTGGATGACATCGCCTACCAGACCAATCTGCTTGCACTCAATGCCGCAATCGAAGCGGCGCGTGCTGGGGAGCACGGCAAAGGTTTTGCCGTGGTGGCCGCGGAGGTACGCAAGCTGGCTGAGCGTAGTCAGGAAGCTGCCAAGGAGATCGGCGAACTGGCCGCCAACAGCGTTAACACGGCGGAGCGCGCAGGACGACTGCTCGACGAGATTGTGCCCAGCATCCAAAGAACCAGTGAGCTAGTGCAGGAGATTGCGGCGGCAAGTTCAGAGCAAAGTGAGTCGGTTGTTCAAATTGGAGGGGCCATGGGGCAACTCACCAAAGCTACCCAACAAAACGCCAGTGCCAGCGAAGAGCTTGCTGCCACCAGCGAAGAACTTAGTGGACAGGCTGAGCAGCTGCAGGAAAGCGTGTCATTCTTCAAGACGGGTGACGATACACCGCCCTCGCGCAGCCTGCATGCGCTGGGGCACGTTGGGGCCAGTCCTGTCAATACGCGTGAGCGCCGGGGTTCTATTGCCCCGCGGCTTGCCGGTGCTGTTAGGTCGGCGGCTGTACGCGGGCCTGTTGGCAACTTTAAACCCTTTTGAGTGGAGTCCATCAATGGGCGTGGATAAGCCAGACGTTCGAAGACATGCACCTTGCATCCATGGCAACGGTGCTGTTCGATGGTCGTTTGGTGTGCAAGGGCAACCCGTTTGTGCGCCCATCGACAAGGTAAAAAGCGCGGAAATAGTAGTAGTGAAAGGAAAAATCAGTAATGGCTAACAGCAACACGCTCGGAAAAGGGTTTTGGGGCCCTAGTACAAGGCTCATGGGCAACCTCCAGTTCGTCGGGAAGGCATCCGTTATTGCGGTCATGTTTTTGCTGCCTATTCTGTTGTTGGGCTACTTTTTTGTTTCCTCACAGTTGGCGCAGATTGCGACAGCTGCTAAAGAGCGACAGGGTGTGGAGGCCTATCGTCAGGTCGTTCCAACGCTCACTGCAGTGCTAAAGATTCGCAATGCGACGCGCGCACAAATGGGGGGTCTCGATACCCGGGCACAATTTGAGAAAAGCAAGAGTGAGGTGAACATAGCGTTAGCAGCGCTAGATAAATTTACATCTGACTCAGGCGATACCATGGCCATCCGTGAGCATGTGGACAAACTCAAAACCGCCTGGGCTGCCGCTAGCCAAGTGCCCGGTGGGGTGGATAGCCAAGGCAAAACGGTGTTCGGGCCAGTATCTGCTGCACTGGTGGAGCTGAACGCCCATATTGGCGATGAGTCTGGTCTAGTGCTGGATCCGGATATTGATTCTTACTACCTTTATTCAGCCGCCGCGCTGCTGCCACAGGTTGCCGAAGACATGGGGCAGCTTTGGGGTTGGGGAAGTTACGCGCTGGCTCAGCACGCCGCAAAGAAGGAAATGGCACTGACAGACCTTAAACGGTACGCAGTCTGGTCTGCCAACAGCGTGACGGGGCTGGATGTCATCGATGGTTTTCTAAAGAAGTCTTTTGATGCTACCCCAGGGAGCAAGGAACAATTGGATCTGAACAGTCTGGCTGAAGCACGTGCATTCGTGGAATTTGCGAAAGACACTGACAACCTCATTAAGTCTGGCAACCTGGATGCTGCGGCCTACTATGCCAAAGGCGAGGCGACACTTGTCAAGTTACAAAGCTTCAACGACAAGGCGTGGCCCACCCTGGACAACCTACTGGCAGCGCGCATCAAAGGTCTGCAAAACAAGCTTTACACATCAAGCGGCATTGTACTGGTGGTCTTGCTGTTTGGTATTTACCTTGTCATTGGATTTTTCCGGGTTACCAAAACCGGGCTGGGTACTGTCGCCGAACGATTGAGTGAACTAGCCCAAGGAGATCTCCGCGCACCGATGGTTGAGCCCTTTGGCAAAGATGAGACGGCAGCAGTGCTGCGTTCCGTTCAAAGCGTGCAGCGCACACTGACAGGCTTTCAGGGTGCCCAAGCAGAGATGGCAGCCAAGCACCAAGGTGGGGTGATCTCACACTTTATGGATGCCACTGATCTGCCAGGCGCCTATGGCGAACTAGCAGCCGGGACCAATGCCATGGTCAAGTCGCACGTTGAAGTTACGTTTGAGGCGCTGGGTTTGGTAAGCGACTATGTGAATGGCAAGTTTGACCAAGCTATGCCAGATTTGCCTGGAGAAAAGCGCAAGGTCACCGATGCGGTCAATGGAGCGAGGGAGACGATGTCCAAGGCTGCTGAAGCGGCCGTATACAACGCGCGCATTGTGCAAGCGTTGAACAAGACGAGCAGCAATATCATGATTGCAGATGCCAAGAATGACATCCTGTTCATGAACGAGACTGTTACCAGCATGATGCAAAGAAACGAGGCCGAATTGCGCAAAGTGCTGCCGCAGTTTGATGCTCGCACACTCATCGGGCGCAGTATTGATGTATTTCACAAGAATCCGGCGCACCAACGCAGCATGCTGGCCAGCCTCAGCAGTACACACCGTACGCAAATTACCGTGGGAAGCCTAACCTTTGGCCTCGTTGCAAGCCCGATCATTAGCGATAGTGGCGAGCGGCTGGGTACAGTCGTTGAATGGATCGATCGCACCGCAGAAGTAGGCATTGAGAAGGAAGTGGCCGCGGTGGTCAAAGCTGCTGCGGAGGGCGATTTCAGTGGTCGACTGAACCCGGATGGAAAGGTCGGTTTCTTTGCGGGACTTTCTACGGGAATGAACCAGCTCATGGAGACGAGCGAAGATGGCTTGAACGATATTGCCCGCCTGCTGCAAAGTTTTTCGGAAGGCGATCTCACTGCCCGCATTGAACGCGATTACTCTGGTCTATATGGTCAAGTCAAGAATAGCGCGAATGCCACTGCCGAAAATCTTACGCGCGTTTTGGGCGAAGTGCGCGGTGCCGCCGACGCCTTAACTGGTGCTGCGAATCAGGTGTCCGCCACGGCGCAGAGTCTTTCGCAAGCTGCTAGCGAGCAGGCCGCTAGCGTGGAAGAAACCAGCTCCCAGATTGATGTGATGTCGGCCTCGATCAGTCAAAACAGCGATAACGCCAAAGTCACCGACGGTATGGCTACCAAGACCAGCAAAGAGGCCATTGACGGTGGTGGGGCGGTTAGCCAGACTGTGGCTGCTATGAAGCAGATTGCAGCCAAGATAGGCATCGTAGACGACATTGCGTACCAGACTAACTTGCTGGCCCTAAACGCCGCCATTGAAGCGGCACGTGCTGGCGAGCATGGCAAAGGCTTTGCGGTGGTCGCTGCAGAGGTGCGCAAATTGGCTGAGCGCAGCCAGGAAGCGGCAAAGGAAATTGGTGAATTGGCCGGCAACAGCGTGACCACTGCTGAGCGCGCAGGCAAACTGTTGGATGAAATCGTGCCGAGTATCCAGAAGACCAGCGAACTGGTACAGGAAATTGCAGCAGCCAGCTCTGAGCAAAGCGAGTCCGTAGTGCAAATTGGTGGGGCCATGGGTCAGCTGAGCAAGGCAACCCAGCAAAATGCCTCTGCTTCCGAGGAGTTGGCGGCCACCAGTGAGGAGTTGTCGGGACAGGCCGAGCAACTGCAGCAATCAGTGGCGTTCTTTAATTTGGGCAATGAGGTGCCGAATGTCCGTAGCCGCCACGAACCAGCAGTTATTGAACGCCGCGGTGGTTTGGCCCCGCGGTTGGGAGCGCCATTGAAGCCTGCGGCAGTGCGCGGTGGTAGCGGCAATTTCAAACCTTATTGAGACGGACGTATACAGCATGAGCACAGATGGCACCGCTGAGCAGTACTTGACCTTTTCTTTGGGCGACGAAGTGTTTGCCACTGACATTCGGACGGTGCGTGAAATCATCCAGCATGCGTCAATGACCGTGGTTCCCCTCATGCCCAAGTTTGTCCGGGGCGTCATCAATTTGCGGGGGGCAGTAGTCCCGGTAATCGATCTCCAATCGCGTTTTGGTCGTGCGAACAGCGTAGTGGGAAAGAAGACGTGCATCGTCATTTTCGATGCCAGCACTGACGGTGAAAAAGTCGAACTCGGGCTCATGGTGGATGCGGTCAGCGAAGTCATACAGATTAACCCGGGCCATATCGAAGCCGCACCCCAGTTTGGTACATCGATTGAGCGCGACTACATCAAAGGAATAGGCAAAGTGGAAGGCGAGTTCATTGTTATCCTGGACCTGGTGCGTGCCCTCAACATTGACGACATGGCCCAAATTGCTGGTAGCGCTGAAGCGGTTTAGCGATGATTGCCTATGAGTGCGATAAATTGAACTATCAAGGCGTGGGTGGCTTCTTTCAATTTCTTACCGTTTTAGAAACTTATGCAAACTGCACAAAAGGAAATTGACGAGCGAACCCGATTGGCTGGCAACAACAAGTTTGAGCTGTTGCTGTTTCACCTGGGCGAGGCTCCCGCCAGTGGCCAACGCGAGCTTTTTGGTATCAACGTGTTCAAGGTCCGCGAGGTCCTTGTTATGCCAGCCATTACCGAGTTGGCCAATTCCCACGAACACTTGATGGGTGTGGCAAATATTCGCGGTCAGATCATCCCGGTGATCAATCTGCCTGCTGTCGCTGGCTGCTCTGCCAAAAAGGGCCTCAACATACTGATGGTTACAGAGTTCGGACGCACGGTCCAGGCTTTTGCGGTGGAAGACGTTCGCGAGATCGTGCGCTTGGATTGGGACCAAGTGCTTCCTGCGGAATCCAGTCACGCCGGGGCGGCCATTTCGGGCATTGCACGGCTGGATGGCGCAACTGCAGACACTCGCTTGGCGCAGGTGCTGGATGTTGAGCAGATCTTGAAGTCTGTGATGCCCGTTACCGTCGAAGAGATCAATCGTGAGGTTGTCGGCCCTGAACTGGTCTTGCCAGATGGCTCACTCATTTTGGCTGTCGACGATTCTGCTGTAGCGCGTTCTGTCATTGAGCTCGGACTCAAGGCCATGGGTGTGCCTTACGTGATGACCAAGACTGGCAAAGAGGCTTGGGCGCGTCTGCAGGCATTTTCAGATGAGGACTTGGGGCAAGGCGGTTCGGCCAAAGACAAAGTTGCGGTTGTGCTGACGGACCTGGAAATGCCGGAGATGGACGGTTTTACTTTGACCCGTCTGATCAAGCAGGATGCCCGCTTCAAGTCCATACCTGTGGTGATTCATTCGTCACTTACGGGAACCACCAACGAGAACCACGTCAAGAGTGTAGGCGCCGATGCCTACGTGGCAAAGTTCGCTCCGCGCGAGCTGGCTGCGACCATTCGCCGCGTGCTGCAGGCGCAATAGGTATGGCTTCGCTTACTTTTTCCGATGCTGAGTTCAAGGCCATCAGTGACCTCATGTACGAGAGTGTTGGTTTGTCGTACAACGAGTCCAAGAAATCGCTCATTGTTTCGCGCCTGTCTTCCAGGATTCAGAAGCTTGGGTTGGGTGGTTTTGCAGAGTACATCGCCATCTTGCAAGATGAGTCAGAAGCAGTAGAGTTTCAGATGGCGGTGGATCTGCTGACAACCAATGAGACGTATTTTTTCCGGGAGCCAAAGCACTACGATCTGCTTCAAACTGAATTGCCCAAGCTTGGTAACCGGGTCCCAATCTCGGTTTGGAGTGCTGCCGCGTCATTTGGGGACGAAGCGTTCAGCACCGCCATGTTGATGTCTGATTTGCAGGTCATGGGACGCATTGGACCTGACTGGTCGATTTTGGCGACTGACATCAGTCACCGCGTATTGCTTAGCGCGAAGGAGGCGGTATACCCCTCGGACCGTTTGCGCGCAGTTACCCCAGAGCGACTGCGCAGATACTGTTTGCGTGGTGAAGGTGAGGCTGAAGGCCAAGTTCAGATGCAGGACAAGCTGCGTGCCCGTGTGCAATTTGGTCAACTGAACCTTTGCAAACCATTCGACGGTCTAGGCCCTTTTGACGTCATATTTTTGCGCAATGTGCTCATTTACTTTGATCCACAAACCAAAATCGAAGTGGTCGACAGGGTGTTGACTGCGCTGAAGCCGGGCGGCTTGTTATTCCTAGGTACAGCCGAGGGACGTGTGCCTTGCAACACCCCGATAACCACCGTGATCCCGGGTGCGTTTCGCAAGGTGAGCGACCGATGAAAAAACAGGCTCTCTCCGCAGGCAAGTTTGCGGGTACCCAACCCTCTGTGTTTGAGCTGATGCCCGGTGACGTCGCCATCGGTTTCGCCGGTGACCACCTCAAAACCCTGTTGGGCTCGTGCGTGAGCGTCATTTTGACGGATCCTCGGCGTACGGTTGCTGCCATGTGTCACATCGTCCACGCAGGTCTTCCTAACGCGGCCAACAGAGGCAACACCGCCTATGCCAGCGTTGCCATGGATGAGATGTTTATGTGCTTGACAGCTATTGGTGTGATTCCCACGCGCTGCGAGGCGTATGTGTTCGGTGGTGGCAACATGTTTCCTGCATTGTTTGCGAAACACCACGTGGGCGACAGTAACGTGCAGTGGGTGTTGGATTACCTGCATACTCAGGGCATTGCCATAGTGGACCACTGCCTCGCCGGGGCGGGTTATCGCAAGATTTCGTGGACTATTGGACCGTCGGAGCCCGTTGTGGAAACCGTATTTCCTGAACAGGGGCACTAAGATGACCGTTAAAGTTTTTGTGGTGGATGATTCTGCGGTGGTGCGCCAGGCCCTCGCGCACATGCTTGCTGGCAACCCCGATGTTGAATTGATTGGTAGCGCTCCCAATCCATTGCTGGCGATGGAAATGATTCGAAAGAATCCACCCGACGTATTGCTGTTGGACATTGAAATGCCTGGCATGGATGGCCTGACGTTTTTACGCCAGATCATGTCGGGAACGCCGATACCAACGGTGATTTGCTCGACTCTGTCTAACGAGGGAAGCAAGATAGCCTTGGAGGCATTGAGCGCAGGAGCCGTAGCTGTCTTGGCAAAACCGAAGCTTGGACTCAAACAGCATCTGGAGGATTCCCGTCGCGAAATGATCCAGACGCTCAAAACAGCAGCCAAGTCAAAACCCCGTGTGCGAACTGCGATGCCAGAAGGCCCTATCGGAAAGGGGCCAACCCCTGCGCGCGCCCCGGTGTTGAGTGCTGTGCATGCGTTTGCAATGAACAAGCCGGTGGTGATTGGTAGCTCGACAGGCGGAACCCAGGCGCTTGAGCTGGTATTGACCAGCTTGCCAGCGGATGCTCCAGGTATTGCTATCACCCAACATATGCCGGAAAAATTCACTGCCATGTACGCCAAACGGTTGGACGGTATTTGTGCCATGAACGTCCGTGAGGCCAAAGACGGAGACCGGCTGGAGCGTGGAGTTGCGTTGATTGCTCCGGGTGGACTGCACATGCAGTTGCGCAAGACTTCAGGGCAATACTTTGTTCATGTGGTTGATGGGCCGCCTGTGAATCGGCACAAACCGTCGGTAGACGTTTTGTTCAAGTCTGCCGCGGAATGCGGTGGCAGAGACGTGTTGGGAATCATATTGACGGGAATGGGGGATGATGGTGCGCGTGGCATGAAGGTGCTGCATGACGGCGGTGCGCGGTGCATTGCGCAGAACGAGGAGACATGCGTCGTTTTTGGCATGCCCAAAGAAGCCATCAAGCTACAGGCCGTAGATGACATTTTGCCGTTGGAGCATGTTGCGCGGGCCATCCTGCAGTTTGACTCCCGCGCTTGATGCAATTCCTGAAGGAATTGGGTCGTGCAACATGGATTCCATTGACTACAATGAATTTATTACGTTGGGCGTCGTCAAGAAAGTAAGGTGCAACAATGCTTTTGTCTGATGCAAAAATACTGGTAGTCGAAGATGATCCTTTGATGCGCACTTTCACGGCAAATATGCTGACGCGCCTCGGCATTAGTCATTTGAAGGAATGTGTGGATGGTACGGCGGCTCTGCGAGAGGTGCCCAAGTTTCAACCCGATGTGATCGTTACCGATATCCATATGAAACCCATGGGGGGGCTTGAGTTTGTCAAGAAACTGGGGCAACTGAGCAAAACCGGGGGAGACCAGTTCAAGGTCATCCTGATGAGTGCTGACAGTAGTCGGGAGACGCTCAGCGAGGCGCTGCCGCTTGGCGTACACGCCTATATTGTGAAACCCCCGCGCCTCAGTGATCTCAAGTCAAAAATCGAATCAGCACTGAGGGGCTGACATTGAGACGGGACGGCCATCTGGGTGTTCATCTTTTTATGGATTTTGAAGGAATAGCTGAATGACGGTTTCTGCTCAGGTTGGACAACCATGGCTGTATTTGGACCCGGCTCGCGCCGTCGAACAACTGGGCGACCTGCAGGCTTTACTCAGTATGCTGCCTATGTTGCAGGAGTTGCTTGATCGAGACGTACCCCAGATCGCACAGTTTCTCGCTGCGCAAGATGTTAAGAGTGCCAATCCACTCCTGCACTCATTGAAGGGTTGTATGCCCATATTCTGTGCTGCAGATTTCTGTGAAGAGCTGGCACATGTCGAACACATGAGTAAAACCGCCGGAATCGCCGAAGTGGGGCCCGCTTTTTCAGTTCTGGGGCCGAAACTCGATCAGCTCAAGCTTGAGGTTTCTCAGTTTTTAACCGCTCAAGCTTGACTTGGATGCCTGGGTGCCAGCATTAATAGGCACATGGACTTAGAGTCTTCGCACATTGGGATGGAGAGCTGACGTGGATATCAAGAGAGCGCGAATCATTGTGGTTGAGGATGAAAGTGTGATGAGCACCTATATTCTCAACAATCTGCGTCGACTAGGCATACTGGATCTGTATTCCTTTACCGACGGCGCCGCTGCATTGCGCGAAGTCACCAAACTCAAACCAGATCTGATTTTGACCGATGTCCACATGGAGCCAGTGGGGGGGATCGAGTTTGTACGGCAATTGAGGTCCCTGCCTGACGCAAGGGTGAGTCAAACCAAGGTTATTTTTCTCAGTGCCGACTCCAGTCCGGCAACAGTAGGCGAAGCGCTTCCTCTGGGTGTGGCCGGGTATTTGGTGAAGCCGCCATCATTGAGCGCCTTAACCAGCAAAATTGAGGCGGCGTTGCGTTAGCAAAGACCCGGCTTGATTGTTGCTTGTGGCAATCCAGTTTGCCGGGGCTACCCACACGGTATCATTGCAGTCCATTGGTCATTGCCGATCCAAAGCAAGGCCCACGAAATCAACCGCTTGGCTCTAGTTTTCCCAATCTGTGCGTCTCAATTCCATCAAGCTTTCCGGGTTCAAGTCCTTTGCCGAACCCACCAACTTCCTGTTGCCGGGTCAATTGGTAGGCGTTGTCGGGCCCAATGGCTGTGGCAAATCCAACATCATGGACGCGGTGCGCTGGGTGCTGGGTGAGAGCAAAGCCAGTGAATTGCGTGGCGAATCCATGCAGGACGTCATTTTCAACGGCACCACCAATCGCAAGCCGGCCAGCCGTTCCAGCGTCGAGCTGATTTTTGACAACGCAGACCACCGCGCCGGGGGGCAGTGGGGCCAGTTTGCCGAAATTGCGGTCAAACGTGTGCTGACCCGCGATGGCACCAGCAGCTATTTCATCAACAACCAGCCTGTGCGTCGCCGAGACGTGCAGGACGTGTTCCTGGGTACCGGCCTGGGGCCGCGCGCCTACGCCATCATTGGCCAGGGCACGATCAGCCGCATCATTGAATCCAAGCCTGAAGAACTGCGACTGTTCCTCGAAGAAGCCGCCGGTGTCTCCAAATACAAAGAGCGTCGCCGGGAGACCGAGAATCGCCTCTCCGACACGCGCGAGAACCTGACCCGAGTCGAGGACATCCTGCGCGAGCTCAACTCCAACCTGGAAAAGCTGGAAAAACAGGCCGAGGTCGCGCAAAAGTACAACGCGCTGCAATCAGACGTCAATTTGAAGCAGCACCAGCAGTGGTTTTTGAAACGTGCCGAGGCACTGGCCGACCAGAGCAAGGTCAAGATGGACGCCGAAGGCGCGGTCAATGCGCTGGAGAGCCGCATGGCCGACTTGCGCCGCATCGAGTCCGATCTGGAAACGGTGCGCCAGGCCCATTACGCGGCAGGGGACCAGGTTAACCAGGCACAGGGTTTGTTGTACGAGGCTAGCACCGATGTGGGCCGGCTGGAAGCCGAAATCCGCTTCGTGGTCGAAGGTCGCCAGCGCGCCGAGCAACGCCTAGCCACCTTGCAAGAACAAATCGGCCAGTGGGCGGCACGCAAGGAAGACGCCGTGGCGGAGATTGAACGTCTGGCTGAACTGGCCCTTTTGGGCGACGAACAGACCGAATTGCTCTCTGCACAGGTGGAAGAACAGGCACAGCAACTGCCGGAATTGGAAGACGCCTTGTCCGTCGCCCAATCTGCTGCGAACGATCAGCGTGGCAGCGTCATGCAGGTGCAGCAGCAGATCCAGGTGTTGGCAGCAGAGCAGCGCGGTATTGAAGAACAATTCCGACAAGTGACCACCCGTCGTGAACGCCTGGCGGTTGACCGCAACGCGTTGGCCCCGCCCGATGAGGCCCGCCTGCATGAGTTGCAAGCCCAGTTGGACGAGGCCCAGGAAGCCGCAGCAATTGCCGATGCCCGTTTGCAGGAGCTGCAGGACATGCTGCCCCAGCGTGACGAAGCACGACGCACCCAGCAACAAACTGTCAATGACGAATCCGCCCGCCAGGCCGACCTGTCGGCTCGGCTGGAGGCACTGAAGACGCTGCAGGAAAAGGTCAAGACCGACGGTAAGTTACAGCCTTGGTTGGCCAAGCATGGGTTGGACCACTTGCAGGGCCTGTGGACCCGTATCCACATTGAACAGGGATGGGAAAACGCGCTGGAAGGCGCGCTGCGTGAACGGCTCGCCGCGCTGGAAGTTTCGCGTCTGGAGCTGGTGCGGGCCTTTGCCAATGATGCGCCACCGGCCAAGTTGGCTTTTTTTAGCCCGCCCATGGCGGCAGTTCCGGAGTCTGCGTCCAATCTGCCGCGTCTGGCGGACCTGCTGCGTATCAACGACGCTGGCCAGAAGGCGGTGTTTAACGAGTGGCTGCATGGCTGCTATACGGCCAGCAGTTTCGAAGACGCGCTGGCCCAGCGCGAGAAGCTGCAGCCCGGTGAAAGCATTTACCTTAAGTCGGGGCATGTGGTCACCGCGCACAGTGTCAGTTTTTATGCGCAGGATTCCGAGCAGGCTGGTCTACTGGCCCGCGCCCAGGAAATTGAGAACCTGGAAAAAGAGTTGCGCGCGCAGGCCATGATTGCCGAAGAGGCCAGAGCCGCGCTGGTTCGCGCGGAAGCGGCCTACGCCGAAGCATCTCAGCGCCTTGTCAGTGTGCGCCGTGTGGCTACCGAGGCACAGACCCAGGCCCATGGCCTGCAGGTGGAGACCCTGCGTTTGTCCCAATTGGCCGAGCAAGCCCGCACGCGCAGTGCGCAAATCGACGCCGACATTGCCGAAGTCCAAGCCCAACTCGACGACTTGCAGGAGCGCCGCGCCACCGCCGAGGGACGCTTTGAGTCCCTTGACATGCAACTGGCGGACAGCCAGGAGCGCCACGCGCAATTGGACGAGCGCGTGATTGAAGTGCAGCGCAAGCTGACCCAGTGTCGCGAGCAACAACGCAGCCTTGAGCGCCAAGCGCAAGAGGCGCAGTTTGCGCAGCGCAGTCTTCAGGCGCGCAATGCCGAGCTGGCCCGTGCCATTGACACCGCCAACCAGCAGACCGAATCGGTACATGCTGAGGCTTCGCGTGCCCGCGAAGAGCTGGCCCGTCTTAGCGATGCGGCAGCCCAGGCCGGTCTGCAAAGCGCGCTGGCGCTCAAGTTGGAGCGTGAGCAGGCCCTGGGTGCCAAGCGCAGCGAATACGACGACCTGACCGCCAAGCTGCGTGCCAGCGACGAACGCCGCCTGCAACTGGAGCGCGAGCTGGACCCGCTGCGCCAGCGCATCACGGAATTTCAGCTCAAGGAGCAGGCCGCCCGCCTGGGCTTTGAGCAGTATGAGCAGCAGTTATTGGATGCCCAGGCCGATCTGGAAGCGGTGGAGTTATCGATCAAAGAAGGCAATGTGCGCCTGACCGGTATGCAAAGCGAAATTGACCGTCTGCACCGCGAAATCGCCGCTTTGGGAGCTGTCAATTTGGCTGCGCTGGATGAATTGGCCATTGCGCGCGAACGCAAACAGTTTCTGGACTCCCAAAACGCTGATCTGGCCCAGGCCATGCAGACGCTGGAAGACGCCATTCGCAAGATCGACTCCGAAACACGTGACATGTTGTCCGGCACGTTTGAAAAGGTCAATCAACACTTTGGGCGCATGTTCCCTGAATTGTTCGGTGGTGGTAATGCACGCTTGGTGATTACGGGTGACGAAATACTGGACTCCGGCGTGCAAGTGATTGCACAACCGCCGGGCAAGAAAAACCAGACTATCCACCTGCTGTCGGGTGGAGAGAAGGCCTTGACTGCCATTGCCCTGGTGTTTGCGATCTTCCAGCTCAACCCCGCGCCATTCTGTTTGCTGGACGAGGTCGATGCGCCGCTGGACGATGCCAATACCGAGCGGTATGCCAAACTCGTGCGCAGCATGAGCAAAGAAACCCAATTCCTTTTCATCAGCCACAACAAGATTGCAATGGAAATGGCCGAGCAATTGATAGGGGTGACCATGCAGGAACAAGGCGTTTCGCGCATTGTTGCGGTCGACATGGAATCCGCACTCACCTTGGCAGAGCTTGCGTAACTGACTATGAGCAACTTACAGATTGGTTTGGCAATTGCAGGTGGTGTGGTGCTGGCCGCCGTGGTAGCCCACGGCGCCTGGAGTTCCCGCCGCAATGCCCCGCGCCAGGCCAAGCCCGAACCCACAGGCAACACGGCACAGACCCCGCTGCGCGAACCCGTGTTGGATGGCGATATTGCACAAGTCACCCAACCCATGTCACTGCCATCCGTGGCACGCCGCTCGGCTATGGATTCGTTGATAGACGTGATTGCGACCATTGCGCTGGATGGACCCAACCCGGTGGTGTCCGGGGAGGCCGCCATTGCAGCCATGCCCAGTACACGGCGTGCCGGAACCAAGCCTTTCGCAATAGAAGGCTACAACTTGAACACCTTGAACTGGGAAGTGCCCTCGGCGGGCCAGCGGTATGGTGGCTTCCAGGCCGGGGTGCAGTTGGCGAACCGTTCAGGCGCACTGAACGAAATTGAATACTCAGAATTTGTGGTCAAGACCCAGGCCTTTGCTGACGCCATCAATGCCACGCCGGAGTTTCCGGAGATGCTGGAAGAGGTGGCCCGTGCTCGGGAGTTGGACCAGTTTGCCAGCGCACATGACGCGCAATTGGGCTTTACCATTCGTGCGCGTGACGCATCCTGGAGCCCCGGCTATGTGCAGCAAAATGCCGCCCACCTGGGCTTTGTGGCCGGTGTAATACCCGGGCGTATGGTGCTACCTGCCAGCACTGAAGGGCTGGCACCGGTCTTGGTGCTGAGTTTTGACCCACAGGCCGCCTTGGCAGAGGACCCCGCGCAGTCTGCCATCCGGGATATTGCATTGCACCTGGATGTCGCGCAGGTGGATCGCTCTGAACAACCCTTTGACCGCATGCGTGAAGTGGCGGCCGCACTGGCCCAAACCATGGATGGTGTGGTGACGGACGACAACGGTCAGCTCTTGACGGCAGCTACCATGGACGTGATTGGTGCCGAATTGCAAAGCCTTTACGATACGCTGGAGCAGCGTGATCTGGCAGCGGGTTCCTTGTTGGCACGCCGTTTGTTTGCCTGATAGACAGGGGTTTAAGGGCTATGGCCAACCTGGAGTTGTTTGCTGGTACTGGGTCGGCACCTCAACCTGAGCATGCGCGGGTGCAGGCACTGCACGCCATCCTGCACCGTTATGCCCACCAGTACTACGTGCTAGATGCCCCTGAAGTACCTGATGCGGAGTACGACCGCCTGTTCCAGGAGCTGCAGGCGCTCGAAACCGCGCACCCCGAATGGATAACACCCGATTCCCCGACCCAACGGGTGGGCGGTAAACCGCTGGACCAGTTTGCATCGGTGCGCCATGCGGTGCCTATGCTCAGCATTCGCACGGAGACCGATACCGAGGCCAGTGGGGCACAGAATTTCGACGCCCGCGTGCGTAAGGAGTTGGGCCTGCTGGATACCGATGCGGCCGTGGAGTACGTGGCAGAACTCAAGTTCGATGGCCTGGCCATGAACCTGCGCTATGAGCACGGCGTGCTGGTACAAGCTGCCACCCGGGGTGATGGCGAAACCGGCGAAGACGTTACGCAAAACATACGCACGATCGGACAGATACCCTTGAAGCTTCCCCAGGTCGTTCCACCGGTCCTGGAGGTGCGTGGCGAGGTCTATATGCGCCGCGATGACTTTGAGGCTCTGAATCAAAAGCAGCGCGACAAAGGCGAAAAAACCTTCGTCAACCCGCGCAACGCCGCTGCGGGTGCCGTGCGCCAGCTGGATCCTGGCATCGCAGCGCAGCGCCCCTTGAGCTTTTTTGCCTATGGCCTTGGCGAAGTAACCCCGGTAGAGCAGGGCGGCCCGGCTTTTGGTACGCACTACGACATGCTGCAGACT
Organism: uncultured Rhodoferax sp.; assembly: GCA_963513355.1. Taxonomy (GTDB): domain Bacteria; phylum Pseudomonadota; class Gammaproteobacteria; order Burkholderiales; family Burkholderiaceae_C; genus Allorhodoferax. The sequence continues at coordinate 104,334 of CAUPQG010000017.1, forward strand.
CTGAAGCATTGGGGTTTTCCGGTCGCAGCCCTCGTGGAAACTGCCCGTGGTGCTTCTGAATTGATAGCGTACCACCAACGCATCGGCCAAACCCGCGACCAGCTTCCCTTCGACATTGATGGCGTGGTGTACAAGGTCAATAGCCTGGCTTTGCAGCAGCGCCTGGGTTTTGTCAGCCGCGAGCCCCGCTGGGCCGTGGCCCACAAGTATCCTGCGCAAGAACAGATGACCACCGTGCTGGGCATCGATGTACAGGTGGGGCGCACCGGCAAACTGACGCCCGTGGCCAAGCTGGCGCCAGTGTTTGTAGGGGGTGTCACCGTCACCAATGCCACCCTGCACAACGAAGACGAGGCCCGCCGCAAGGACGTACGGATTGGCGATACCGTTGTGGTGCGCCGCGCTGGTGATGTTATTCCTGAAGTGGTCAGTGTGGTGTTGCCCGCTGAGACGGTGGAGAGGGGCGCAGTGTTCACGATGCCCCGCATCTGCCCGGTCTGTGGTTCTGCTGCCGTGCGCGAAGAGGGCGAGGCCGATTACCGCTGCACTGGCGGGCTGTTTTGCAGCGCCCAGCGCAAGCAGGCTATTCTGCATTTCGCACACCGCCGCGCGGTGGAGGTGGAAGGTCTGGGCGACAAACTGGTCGAGCAAATGGTGGATGCCGGCATTGTCAAGGCGCTGCCCGATCTCTACCGCCTGGGCTTTACTGCGTTGGCCGCCTTGGACCGCATGGCCGAGAAATCTGCGCAGAATATTGTGGATGCACTGGAGAAATCCAAAAAGACCACGTTGCCACGCTTCCTGTTCGGTCTGGGCATTCGCCACGTGGGGGAGTCCACGGCCAAGGCGCTGGCCCGGCATTTCGGCAAACTCGACGCCATCATGGACGCCACGGTGGAGCAGTTGCTGGAAGTGGCCGATGTGGGGCCCATCGTTGCCGAAAGCATCCATACTTTCTTTGCGCAGGCTCACAACCGCGAGGTGGTGGCGCAATTGCGTGCCTGTGGCCTGACCTGGGAGGAGGGCGAGCCCGCCGTCCAAGCGCCCAAGCCGCTGGCTGGCAAGACATTTGTACTGACTGGCACCTTTCCCACGCTTAGCCGAGACGAAGCCAAAGACTTGCTGGAAGCCGCAGGCGCCAAGGTTTCTGGCTCGGTTAGCAAGAAGACGGACTACGTGGTGGCCGGCGCCGAGGCAGGCAGCAAGCTCGAAAAGGCGCAGACCTTGGGTTTGGCGGTAATCGACGAGGCGGCGATGCTGGCCTTGATTCAGGGAGAGCAAGATGGCAGTCCGTGACATTCTCAAAATGGGCGACCCGCGCCTGCTGCGCGTGGCGCAGACCGTGCCCGAAAGCGATTTCGATTCCGATACCCTGCACCTCCTGGTCAGCGACCTGCTGGACACCATGAAGGCCGCCAACGGTGCAGGGCTGGCTGCGCCGCAGATTGGTGTGGATTTGCAGGTGGTGATCTTCGGCAGCCGCGACAAAAACCCGCGCTATCCCGATAGGCCCATCGTTCCGCCAACGGTACTCGTCAATCCCA
>CAUPQG010000018.1:0-105445 GCA_963513355.1 uncultured Rhodoferax sp.
ATGTGGCTGACTACATCGTGGGCTTCTACAACTGCATGCGATTGCATTCAACACTGGGGAATTTGTCACCCAACGCTTTCGAGCGGGAATCGGCAAAACAACAATCTATTGATGTGTCCGAAAAAACTTGACCACCACAAACAGTCCGAACGGTCTCCCAGAGCGTGTAGTCCTATTGCTGCTTCCGCCTCACTGCGGTTGGGCGACTTCGCTTCCCGCGCATAGCTGGCGGCAACTCGGCGGTGCCGAACTCGCTGGAAAGAGCAACGAGTTTCGGCACAGAACTCACAATTCGTCAGTCCAATACTCAAGGTCGTGGCTTGTGTGTGTCATGTGCCTGAGGCCACCTCCGAAAGCGCCAATCTTCTTGGAGTCGGGATACTCGCAGACCTCCGCTGGCATCATGGTGCTGACTGACAAATAGGCGAGTGCTGCGTCGGAGTCGTTGATGATCTGGTGCGCCGATTCCGGGCCACCCGTCGGGCAGCAGATCACGTCGCCCGCTCGGATTCTGCGTGTTTCGTTGCCGTATCGCAGTGTTCCCTCACCTTGAATGATAAAGAACATTTCCTCTTCTGCGCGATGACTATGGAACGGACAGGAAGACTTACCAGGGGGGACAACATCGTAGGAGTAGCCAAGGTCCTTTGCAGCTAGTAGCGGTCCGATGCGCACTGAGTTGGATTCAAACTTTTCACCTTTTGTAAAGTGCTCAAGCTTCAATTCATGGATGTTGGCTACTCTTGAGTCGATCACGTTCATCTTCGGGTATCTCCGTTCAAAAAATGTATGCAGCGATCATTCTGACTGCGTCCAGCGCTATCGATCGATTGGGCCCTCGGTAGCGGTCACCCGAGAATGTCGGCAACTGACCCGAACCTGCCAATTGTGCAGGCAGCACAACACAAGCGACCGCCTAAATCAGCGTCTTTAGCGGGCAATAGATCAGTGCCCACTGTCTTGCATTAAATGCAGCGCCATGGCGTGATATGCAGGTAACGAATGTGGGTCGATTCCCAAGTTGCCAGCAATATGGTGGGATGCGTATCGGGCAATGACCATCTGCGCCGTCGGATCAACGTAAATTGCCTGTCCATGGATACCACGGGCCATATAGGCACCATGGCTGTTATGCGATACCCACCACATGCTGCGGTAGCTCCAGCCCGGTAGGGTGTGGTAACCGGCTGGGGCAAACTTGAGCGGATCCGCACCTTTGCGTATGTCATCAATGACGGCTTTGGGAATCACTTGCTGTCCCATGGCCCATCCATCATTGCGCATCAATTCACCGAATCGAGCGAGATCTCGCAGGCAGGTGTTCAAGCCCCCGCCGGCAAATTCTGTGCCTTCAGTGTCAACCGTGATGTAGGCATTGTGTTCGGCGCCGAGACGGCTCCATATCCTTTGCGACAAGAGTTGCGCCAACGACTGTCCAGTAACGCGACGAACAATCCAGCCCAGGGTATCGGTGTTAATGGTCTTGTAAGAAAAACTTTCGCCGTGGCTGCCAAGCTTCTTTACGCTTTGCAGAAACTCATAGAAACTCTGCGCCCCCTGGTAATCGTTAGGTCTAGGCAGCAATCCACCTGCGCGAGCATGAGCCCAAATCTCAGCGTTGGGGTCGGTGTAGACCTCGCTGTACTGCAACGCAGTTGTCATGTCCATAACCTGCCGAACGGTGGCATCGCCAAAGGCACTCTTTTCAAGTTCCGGAACATAGTGCGCAACACATGCAGTTTCATCGAGTAGCCCCTCGTGAACCAGACAGGCTGCGATCGTTCCAATGAAAGATTTGGTGACAGAGAAGGCAATATGCGGCGTATGCGCGTCGAGCGCACCCATATAGCGTTCGTAAACGATATCTCCTTTGTGCAGCACCACTATGCCGTCGGTATAGTTTGCTGAAAGGGATTTGGCCCAGGTCATGTCTTCGTTACTGCCAATGGGCATAAACGAAACAGCATCCAAATCCGATCGGTCGGCTCGGCGAAGGGGTGCCACGGCGCCTGAACCGCGCGATATATCTTTAGTGGGAACCAGTGATCGATAGTTGCTGTTGGCCCATCGGTTTTGCGGAAACTTGAGCATGCTTCCATCTGAAAAGCGAACGAGCTTCTCTTTGGGCGGTGGCGAGCCCACCATCCAGCCCATCAGCAGGGGGTCAGAATGCGCTGCGTCTGGCAGAGCGGATTCGAGCGCAATTTTTGTTTCCATGCTGTGTATTCTGAAAAAGGGTTGGAAAAGTTGGGACGCCTATGTCCGAATAGGCGACCATGCACTACTTCGATACTACTGGCTTGAGCCGCACGGGAGCAAGAGCCTGACAATCACCCTTGAGGGCGCATTGCGCCTGGTATTCGGCTGGGAGGTCTATGAGCGAACATTTTGATGTACTGATTGTCGGCGCAGGTATTTCGGGCATCGGCATGGCGTGCCATTTGCAAAAGGAGTCGCCGGGCAAGCGGTATGCCATCCTGGAGCGGCGCAGCGCCATCGGTGGCACTTGGGACTTGTTTCGCTACCCCGGCGTGCGGTCCGACTCTGACATGTTTTCGTTCGCCTACGCCTTTCGGCCATGGATGTCACCCAAGGTGCTATCCGAAGGCCGGTTGGTTCGGGAATACGTCAAGGAGACCGCGCAGGAATATGGCGTGGACCGCCACATTCGTTATGGTTTGAAAATCCTCAAGGCCTCTTGGTCCAGTGATCAGAACCTGTGGACGATCACCGCCTTGCAGGAATCCACTGGCGAAACCCGCGCCTTCACCTGCTGTTTTTTTGTGAGCTGCACCGGTTACTACGATTACGACCAGGGTCACCTCCCGGTGTTCCCCGGTGTGGTTCGCTTCAAGGGGCAGACCATTCATCCGCAGTTCTGGCCTGAAGACCTGGACTACCGGGGCAAGCGTGTGGTTGTGATCGGCAGTGGCGCCACGGCCGTCACGATTGTTCCGGCCATGGTGGCCCATGCGGCGCATGTCACCATGTTGCAGCGCACCCCTACCTACTACTTCATCGCACCCAATTTGGAGCGCGTGATTGCGCGGCTGGGGCCGGTTCTGCCCGCACGCTGGATCTATGGCACCTTGCGCCGCGCCTACATCGCCTTGCAGCGTGCACTCTACAAGGGCGCCAAACGCTGGCCCGATGCCATGCGAAAGTTTATGTTGCGCCCGATCCAGAAAACCCTGGGCGACACGGTGGACATGCGCCACTTCACGCCCAACTACAAGCCATGGGACCAGCGTATGTGTGTGGTGCCTGATGGTGACCTGTTCAAAGCCATCAAGTCGGGCAAAGCGTCGATCGTCACCGATGAAATTGACACCTTCACCGAGCACGGCATCTTGCTGAAGTCGGGCGAGACGCTGAACGCCGACATCGTGGTAACCGCCACCGGCATACGCCTCAAGACCTTTGGCGGTATGGAAATTACGCGCGACGGCGCGCCGGTGGCAACGCATGAACTGCTGAGCTACCGCGCGGTTTTGATGCAGGACCTGCCCAATATGGCGTTCATTTTTGGCTACACCAATGCCTCTTGGACGCTCAAGGCGGACATCGCTTCGCGCTATGTATGCCGGCTGCTCAACTACATGGACGCCAAGGGCATCTCCCGCACAACCCCGCGCGCGCCCGCCGGACAACTGGCCGAGGGGAATGTCATGAGCTCACTCACTTCGGGTTATGTGCTGCGGGACGTCAACGAACTGCCGCGCCAGGGACGCAGCGGTCCTTGGCGCGTGACGCATGCCTACGAAGTGGATAAAACTCTGCTGCTGGATGAACCTATTGACGATGGCGCCTTGGAGTTCGCGCTGAAGAGTTAGGCCGACAACTCCCGCGGCAGAGCTGTGATTTACGAGTGACGGATGGCTGGCATTCCAATTGGGCTCGAATATCCTCCAGATGTAAGTCGACTGGTGTTGTCGACGTCCGGTATCAATTCAACGCCATGCTCAGCTTGCGCCGATAGCTAGCCACCAACTGCGCCTGCGGGTCCAGCTCCGCCACCGCTTTGCCAGCAATCTCAATACCGCCCGCCGTTTTGCCGCTGGCCAGCGGGTCAACCTTGGGTTTGGGGGGTGTGAGCAGCTCCAGAATCGCCACAAATGTCTTGCGGGGTAGCGCGTCGTTCCAGGCCTTGTCCCGCATGATGATTTCCAGCAGCTCGTCCATGGACTCCGTCCAGTTGCCGCCCACCATCAGCACGCGGGCCTTGGCAAAGCGGGTGTCGAAATCGCGTTTATTGGCGGCGATCAGCGCATCAAACTGTTCCAGGGTCCAGGTGCCGCGATCGTCTTTCATCACAAACTGGATGGAGCTCAGAAACTGGTGCAGGGCTTCAAAGCGCAGTTGGCGGGGGATCTCGGCCAGGGCCGGGGCCAACGCGGCCTCGGCGTCGTCCAGCATGTCGTTTTCAATCAGCAGCTTCACATAGTCATACCGGGCGTCGTCGTTGCCGGGGTTGACGGTAAGCGCCGAGTGCAGCTTGTGCAGCGCGGCCTGGGGGTCACCCGCGTCGATGAGGGCGTGTGCGTCTTGCGCCTCGGATTCGGCTTCCAGCGCTTCGGCGGAGGGCACGTGTTTGTTCAGAAAGGCCTTTACTTCACTCTCGGGCTTGGCGCCCATGAAGCCGTCCACCGGCTTGCCGCCCATCATCAGCACGCAGGTGGGAATAGAGCGAATGCCAAAGGCCTGAGCCAGTTCCTGCTGCTCATCGGAGTCGATCTTGACCAGCTTGAAGCGCCCTTCGTATTCCAGCTCGACCTTCTCCAGAATGGGCCCAATGACCTTGCAGGGGCCGCACCAGGGGGCCCAAAAATCGACGAGGACGGGGACTTGTGCCGAGGCGGCTACCACTTCAGTTTCGAAGTTTTCTATGGTGACGTTGATCATTTGGGAGCGCGCTCAAGGCGAAAAAGTAAAATCGGGGGAGTTTCAACAGGTCGGGGCCACAGTGCAGCCCTTGTCCGTCGCATTTTAAAGATTTATGAACATTCAAATCGGCGTCGTCATGGGTTCCAGCTCCGACTGGGACACCATGCAGCATGCAGTGCAGATTCTCCAACAGTTTGGCATTTCGCACGAGGCGCGCGTCGTCTCTGCCCACCGCATGCCGGACGACATGTTTGCCTACGCCGAGGCGGCTGCCGGGCGCGGTATGCGCGCCATCATTGCCGGGGCGGGCGGCGCGGCCCACCTGCCGGGCATGCTGGCGGCCAAGACCACGGTGCCGGTTCTGGGTGTGCCGGTGGCCAGCAAGCACCTCTCGGGTGTGGATTCACTGCACAGCATTGTGCAAATGCCCAAGGGCATACCGGTAGCCACATTCGCCATTGGCGCGGCGGGCGCGGCTAATGCGGCACTGTTTGCCGTGGCCATGCTGGCGGGTGACCACCCTTCGCTGCGCAAGCAGCTGGAAGCCTTCCGTGCCCACCAGACCGAGGTGGCCCGAGGAATGACAGTCCCGCCAGTGTTATGAGCGAAATCAAACTCGGCTCAAGCGCCGAAACCACACTGGGCGGCAGCGGTGAAATAACGCTAGGCGTCATGGGCGGTGGCCAGTTGGGCCGCATGTTTGTGCAGGCGGCCCAGCAGATGGGCTTCTTCACCGCCGTGCTGGACGCAGACCCGCTGAGCCCGGCAGGCCGTGTCAGCCACCACCACATCCAGACCGCCTACACCGATGCCGATGGTTTGGCACAACTGGCGCAGCGCTGCGTGGCGGTCACCACCGAATTCGAAAACGTGCCGGCCCAGTCGCTGGCGGCCTTGGCGCAAACCGTCACCGTGTCGCCCGCTGCTGACTGCGTAGCCATCTCCCAGGACCGTGCGCGCGAGAAGTCGTATTTTGCAAACTGCGGTGTGCCCGTGGCACCCTATGCAGTCATTGAAACGGCGGAGCAATTGGCTGCTGTATCCGATGACTTGCTGCCCGGCATTCTGAAAACATCCCGCATGGGTTACGACGGCAAGGGCCAGGCCCGTGTGGCCGACCGCGCCGCGCTGGCCGCTGCCTGGGCCGCACTCAACGGCGTGCCCTGCGTGCTGGAGAAGATGCTGCCGCTGCAGCTGGAGTGTTCTGTCATTGTGGCGCGGGGTGCCGATGGCGCGTGTGTGAACCTGCCGGTGCAGCGCAACCTGCACCGCGACGGCATTCTGGCCGTGACCGAGGTGTATGAGGGAAATCTGCCTGAAGCCCTCGGCGAACGTGCGGTTGTTGCTGCAAAATCCATAGCAAGTGGGTTGGGCTATGTGGGTGTGCTGTGCGTGGAGTTTTTTGTGTTGGACCCGGCAACGCCTGCCGCGCAGGCCCTGGGCGGCCTGGTGGTCAACGAGATGGCACCGCGCCCGCACAACAGCGGCCACTACAGCATGGACGCGTGCGACGTGTCGCAGTTTGCGCTGCAGGTGCGCACACTGGCCGGCCTGCCGCTGACGCAGCCGCGCCAGCACAGCCCGTCCATCATGCTGAACTTGCTGGGTGACATCTGGCCTGAAGGTGGCGGCACGCCGGCGTGGGCCGAGGTGCTGGCTTTACCCGGCACCCATTTGCATTTGTACGGCAAAGCGCGCGCTGCCAAGGGCCGCAAGATGGGGCACCTGACCATCACCGGCGCTAGCATCGACCAGGTGCGCGCTACTGCCTTGCAAGCCGCTGCCATCTTGGGCATAGCGGCGTTTTGACCCACCCATGATCCTTCCCGCATCCGACCCGGCGTCTATCACCGCCTGCGCCGACGCCATCCGCGCCGGCAGCTTGGTGGGCCTGCCCACCGAGACCGTATATGGCCTGGGTGCAGACGCCAGCAGCGATGCGGCGGTGGCGCAGATTTTTGCCGCCAAGGGCCGCCCGGCGGACCACCCGCTGATCGTGCATGTGTCGGCACAGGGCGGTGGTTTGCCAGCGGTGAAGCATTTCGCGGCCCAGGTGCCGCCGTTTGCACAGCAGCTGATGTCGGCCTTCTGGCCCGGCGCGCTGACCCTGATACTTCCGCGCCGCCCCGGCGTGGGCACAGCGGCGGCCGGTGGGCAAAACTCCATTGGCCTGCGCTGCCCCGCCCACCCTGCGGCCCAGGCCGTGTTGCGTGTATTGCACGATGCACCAGCGGGCCAGGAGCCGGTGTGGGGCATTGCTGCACCCAGTGCCAACCGTTTTGGCCGGGTCAGCCCCACTACGGCTGCCCATGTGGACAGCGAATTGGGACCGGACCTGCTGATTCTGGACGGCGGCCCCTGCAACCTGGGCATAGAGTCCACCATCATCGACTGCACCCGTGGCGCACCGGTGCTGCTGCGCCCCGGCTCCATCAGCCGCTTGCAGATCGAGCAGGCCTGCGGGCAAAAAGTGCTATCAAATGAAGAGCATGTTGTGCAGCAAATACCGGGGCTGGAGGCTGAGATCGCTCCAAAGGCCTCCGGCACGCTGGAATCGCACTACGCACCCAACGCCAAGGTACGTCTGATGGATGCCAAAGCCTTGCAGGCTGCGGTCAACATGCTGGGTGACGTCATGTACGCGGCGGGCTCCAATACCCAGCCCACCATCGCCGTCTACGCGCGCACACCGCTGAAGAAGGTGCCCTTGTCCATTCTGCTGCGCCGCATGCCGGACGATGCCGCCGCCACAGCCCACCAGCTGTTTGCCGCGCTACGCGGTTTTGACGACAAGGGTGTCAAGCTGATCTGGGTCGAGACGCCGCCCGACACGCTGGAGTGGGAAGGCGTGCGGGACCGCTTGCAAAGGGCTAGTGCGCCAACCTGAATCGGGTTCCGCCATGGTTTCGTGCCTAGCGAGAAATGTTTTGCACACGGTATGAGTGACTGCGCAGCGCATCTATTGCCACCTCACCCAATGCCATGACCACATTGCGGTCAGATTCAATCAACGCCATGATTGCCTCCCGTGGCCCGTTGCGCCAACCGGGGCTGGCATAAAAGGCGGCCTGCTGCGCCTGCAGCTCGGCCAGGTTGGTAAAGGCGCGAATCAGGAAGTAGCCGCAACCGTCATCCAGCGAGGGGCCGAAGGCCAACACGTCGATGCCCCAGTCCTGCATCAGCGGCAGACTGTGCTGGCGCACCAATTGGTGGAAGCGCTCTGCACTGCCCGGCGTGAGCCGGTAGCTCCTGATTTCGACTACACGCATGGAAGCGCAGCGCAGTCTTCTGCAAGGGGTGTGAAGTCCATCACCCAATTCACCTCCCAAGTCGCGCCACCGTCCGTCGAAAAAGCCTGCTCCCAGCGCGGCTGGCCCAGCTCCGAACGTTTGTTCCACAAAAACCGTACCCGTATGGCTTGCCCATTCAGAGTGTCATCGCACAAGAAGCAGCCCACACCGTTGCTGAAGCCTCCGACCACGGGCGCATCGAGCCGACCGGGGTGGCGACCATCCAGCCACCAAATCGACCATTTCCCGCTGGCCGCATCGAAGCTGCGCATGGTCAGCGCCCGGTAGTCACCGGCGGGCAGATGCAGCAGGTTGTCGTCCACATTCACGTTGCCACCGAGCATTTTTTGTACGCTTGACCGACCCTCAAATGCTTCCCACTGCTGGCAGCCGACCAGGCGCTCCTTCAGGCGGCGGTGGTGAATCCGCCAGGTGCCGATAAAAAAGTCAAAGTCTGCGGCGGTGCCATCGGGGGGTGGTGTGGAGTCGAGGGTTGGCATGGGGTGTTGGTAGAAGGTGTTGGCAATGGCCGCAGTGTAGGGGCCGGTGTGTGATCTCGTTCCTCCATTTATGCAAGCTGGTATGGCAAAATTGCAAACTCAAGTCACCCGCCGAGCACCCATGACCAATACCCCTAGCTCCTGGGACGATTTGCGCCTGTTCTTGCACATCGGTCGCGCCGGCACACTAACCGCGGCGGCTACCAGCCTCGGGGTCAGCCATGCCACGGTGTTTCGCCGTTTGCAGCAGCTCGAAGCACAGCTGGGCGTGCGCCTGTTTGAGCGCAGCCGATCCGGCTACACCTTGACCGTTGCCGGGCACGACTTGCTGCGGGTCGCCGCCGACATGGAAATGGAAGTGGCATCGGCCACACGCCGCCTGGGCAGCCGCGCCGCCTGGCCTGGGGGCGTCGTTCGGCTGACCACCACAGACACCCTGATGCACGCAGCGTTGGCGCCCGTGCTCAGCGCCTACCAGCGCGCCGCCAACGTGCAGTTGCTGATCAATACATCCACCGTGCAGCAAGACATCCTGAAGGGCGAGGCCGATGTGGCGATTCGCGCCGGTGGCCGCCCGGCCGACCCTCTGGTGGCGCGCCGACTGTGTCGCATCGAGTCCACCATTTACCGCTCCCGCAAAATCGGCGGCGTAACGCTGACCAACTTGGCCGACTACCCCTGGATCGCTGGTGACGAGACCTTTGCGCACCTGGATTCCTCCAAATGGCTGTTGCAGCAAGGGCTGGATGCGCAGGCCGTGTTGCGCACCAACAGCCATGTGAACATCTTGAACCTGGTCAAGGCGGGAGCGGGCTTGGCCGTGCTGCCGTGTTACCTGGGTGACCTCGAGCCGACGATCTGCCGCGTGGTGCAGGCGCCACCCAAGATGTGGCGTAGCGATTTATGGATGCTCACCCGTGTGGAGCTGCGCCAGGTGCCCCGTATCAAACAATTGTTCGACCGGGTGTATGACGGCATGCGGCCCATGGTGGCGCTATTTGAAGGGCATGCACCTATCGTTTAAATGGGTCCACATGCCCTTGGAAACACCACCCCCGTAGGCGTTTATGCCTTGGGGCGTCCCAGTGGCACTTAGTGCGCCAACCTGAATCGGGTTCCGCGGAAGCTGAATTCCGTGACGTTGGAGCGTATCTCTATCACCTTCAGGTCGGGCGCTACTTCACTGCCCTGGTTCAGTACCTGGCCATTGACCAACAGTAAGCGCTGTGCCGGGTTCTCGGAATAGACCGCGCCGCTGATTGCCAGCGGCGGTATGTCCCGGCGGGTGGCTTCAGGCAGTTCAGACAGCAGAGGGGCCAGCGCCTGGGCGGGCGCGTGTACTTCCACCTTTGGAGTGGTGCTTATCGCGGATGGCTTGGCCTGGGCTGGCTGTGCTACCGCCGCGTTTTCAGCCACAGGGATTTTGGGCAGGGTCGCAGGCGCAGCCGCGGGCACTGCGGCGGGCACGGCAGGTAGCCTTGCGGCGGGCGCCGCAAAAACTACCTCAGCTGGCGCTGAGGCGGGTGGCGCCGGGACGGTTGGTGTCACAGTAGCTGCAGCCGGTTGTGGCGCAGCCGAGCCCCAGATCCACCAGGCCCATGCCGCGACAAGCAGCAGCACCACCAATCCGGCAACGGCCAGGCCCGCGCGTTGGGCTGTAGTCAGGCTGGGCGATGCGGCCGGGCTGGCGAGGGGCCGTGCGTTCAGCGTGGGCACGTTGCCGCGGGTGCGCTCGGCATCGGCCCGTTGCAGTGCGTCGAGTATGTAGGACATGGTTTCGTCGTCTTATTGCTGTTACCGCGCAACGCCCGGCAGCTGGGGCGTATTGCTGCCCAGCGCACTTTCCAACTGCATATAGGTCATGGGGCCGGGTTGGCCATCGATCTGCAGGCCGTGGCTGCGCTGGAAGTCGCGCAGACGGTCCTTTAACGCAGCATCCAGGTGCTGGGGTGCGGCAGCGGGATCGGGTGCTGGCTTGCCGTCGAGGCGGTCCAGCAGGTTCGCCAGGTGGGAGATGGCGGGGCCGGTAGCGCCGCCGCGGGCTGCGGGGTTGTAGCCAGGCGGGGGTTGCCACAGGGTTGCAAACTCACCGCGCCAGCGTAGCGCCAGTGCGCTGAGTCCTACGGTGTGCAGCCGTTCGCCCACCCGCACGGTGGCTGTCTGGTCTGTCAGGCCCACCAGCACGGCGTAGCGGGCGCTACCGTCGTCCATCTGCAGCGTCAGAATGCCGGGGCGCGCCAGTTGGCGCAGCAAAGGCAGGTTCAGTTTGGTGGTGCGGTAACACTGCAGCGGGCTGTCAGTGCCTGCGGCGCACGGGTCACTACTACTACTGTTGGCGGGCAATGGCCAGGCCTGCGCCAATGCCGTCCATGCCAGGGTGATGTCGCCCGTCATCTGGGGCAACAGTGCGTCCATGGCCACCAGAGCCGGAGCGGGTGCAGCGGCCGAACTGGCGCTTGCTGGCGGTGTCACCGCAACCCTTTGGGTTGGTCCCTGTACTGCAGGATAGCGATTGGAATGCGTGAATACCGCCGTGGCGGCCGCGCCCAGCAGCACACCCGCGCCCGCCAGTAGCCAGGTGTTGGTGCTCCTCCCAAGGCGGGTGTGCGACGCATTGGGTTCGCTACCAAACACCTCACCCGCCGCCTTGCGTACCACGCTGCGGTCCACGCGGTGCAGACCCGTGGCCCAGGCGCCCAGCAGTGCCCGCCCACACAGCAGGTTGATGCGCCGCGGCACGCCCCGCGCCAGCTGGTGGATGGCCTGTAGCGCCTTGCGGTCAAACGGCAGGGCTCCGGTGTGGCCGGCCACGGCCAGGCGGTGCTGTATGTACTGTGTGCTTTCGGCCTCGGACAGCGCGTCCAGGTGGAAGCGCGCACTCACGCGCTGGGCCAGTTGCTCCAGCTCGGGTCGGGCCAGCATGGTGCGCAGCTCGGGCTGGCCAATCAGCACAATTTGCAACAGCTTGCGTGCATTGGTTTCCAGGTTGGTCAACAGGCGCAGTTGTTCCAGCACATCGGCCTGCAGGTTTTGCGCCTCGTCGATGATGAGCACGCTGCTCTGGCCTGCCGCATGGCTTTGCAGCAAGAAAGCGTTCAACGTGTCGATGTAGTCCTTCAGCGTGGCAGGGTTGGATGCTGAGGCCGACAGGGTGATGTGGAACTCTTCGCAGATGGACTGCAGCAGCTCTACCACCGTGAGCTTGGGGTTGAAGATATAGGCCACATGGCAGCCCGGCGGAATTTGCTCCAGAAAGCAGCGGCAGATGGTGGTCTTGCCGGTGCCGATGTCGCCGGTCAGCAGCACAAAGCCGCCGCCTGAACCACCAGCCGTACTGTGCGGGCCCGATACGCCAAACAGCAGATGCGCCAGCGCCTCCCGGTGCCGCTCGCTCATGAAGAGGTAGCGCGGGTCGGGTGCGATGGAAAACGGATCCTGCGTCAGTCCGAAATGTTGCGAATACATAGCCCCCAAGCATCCCACAAAAAGAAAAGCAGCCCGAAGGCTGCTTTTTTGGTCAAATGGGCAACAGCCTTAAAACTTGTAGCCAATCGCCAGGCTGAACGAGCTGGGGTCCAGCTTGATGTCCAGAGTCTGTCCGGTGGACAGCGTGTTGCGGGTGCTCAGCGGGGTGTAGGTGTAGCTTGCATCGACAAACCAGTTCTTGTCGATGGCAAAGGCGGCACCCAGCTGGGCCGTGGCCGCCCACTTGGAGTCAATCGACAAAGTGGTTGGGTTGGACGGTGTGCCGCCCGAGATGGCGGTCAGTGTGGATGTGGACCGTGCGCCAAAGAAGGCTGCATAGGTGATGCCAACGCCCACATAGGGTCGGAACGCAGATGTGGGCTCCATGAATCGCCACTGTGCCAACACAGTAGCGGGCAGCGCCTTCACATGGGCGATCTTGCCCGCACCGGCGATTGCGCCGTCACCGGAAATATCGTGCTGGAAGGGAACGGCAACCGGCACGTCGATGGAGATGTTGTTATCCCACATGTAGGTGATGCCGCCCGAAACCCGGGTGGAGTTGCCCACACTGGACTTGGTGCCTGCCAGGCTGGGCGCCGTGAGGTCGCCGCTGGAGACATTGGGGGTGATGGTGGTTGCACCACCGCGCACCATCCAGGTACCCGCAGTTTGTGCCTGGGCAGCTGCTGCACATGCCAACAAGGCGGGGACCAACAGAAGTTTTGCTGTATTTTTCATGATGTGTTTGCTCCTTGAATTACAGCCAGCCTGCTCGGGCGAGTTGCAGATTGATGGACTGGCCGATCAACTGGTGCAAGGCAGGTGTGGGGTGGAAGTTGTCAGAGTAGGCATAAGCCTTCCACCAGTTCGCCGAGGTTTCGCCCACGGGGATATTGGCAGACATGCTGGCCGAGTTGCAAGCCACAACGGTGGCTGGCATTGACAGGCTAGCCTGGCCGGTGGCGGTGTCCAAGCCGCCGGCAACCTTGGGGCATGCCGGTGTAGTGACGTTGGTCAAGGCGAATTGTGCTGGCGTTGCGGCGATTTTTGCGCCTTCAGTGTTCAGGTCATAAACCTGCACGTTGGTGCCGGCCAAGCCTTGTGCCAAAGCCGTGTTGAAGGCGTTGGTCCAGGCGCGTGCTGCAGCTTGAACCGCATCACGTTGTGCAGTGCCACCGGCGGCTGCCACAGCAGACAGCACGGCCAGGAAACGCGGTGTAACGGTGATATCGGGCGCGTTCACCACAACCACCTTGCCAACTCCCTTGGCCACTACATTGGCCTTCACCGATGCGGCCAGCGCCTGGCCAACGGCTTGGGCGTAAGCGCCCGCCGCAGTGCCCATGCTGGTGGGGGTAGGCGATGCGCCGATGATGGCCGACACCGTTGCGGGTGGCAACAGCGTACCCAGCAGACTCATATAGGCGGCAACACCAGCAGGTGTAGTCGCTCCCAAATAGGCACCGGTCAGGTCGGCCAGGTCGTTACCGCCGCCGTCAATGATGACGACGTCGGTGGGGGCCAGCGTCGCAGAACCCACAGCCATTTGATATGTGATGGAGAACGGATTGTTGTTGCCAGGAGCAGACGCGTTGGTCAGGTTGTTAACGCGACCGCCACCCACTGCGTAGCTGGTGCAGGCGGTATTGGGAACGAAGGTTGTGCCATTGAAGTTGAAGAAGGAGCACAGCTTGGACACACCAAAATTGGCGGCAACCACTTCGGGGAAGATCAGGAAAGGATTGGCCTTGTCGGCGCTCTGGATCGTGAACTTGTAGCCAAAAGTGCCACTGTCCATGATGCTGTCACCGAAGACTTTGACCGAGGTCGCGACGGTCTTGGGTGTTGTGTCAGAGCCGTCACTGGCTCCGCCGCATCCTGCCAATACCACCGCGCAGCTTGCTGCGACTGCTGCCCATTTCCATTGCTTCATTGTGCTCTCCAAAAAATAGAACGACCGTTCGTTTTGAACAGCAAATTATGGAACGTAAGGGCTTCACGGACCATGGGGTAAACACCGACTTTAATTGGGTGTAGCCCCTTAGCGACACGGGATTGCGCTACCGGTACTTCAGTTTCATCACCAAGATGGCAGCTGCCAGGCTCAGCGTCACCAGATTGGCAATCACGATAGGCCAAGCGTCCAGCATCAGGCCGTAGGCCAGCCACAAGGTGATGCCCACTACAAAGAAGCTGTACATGGTGAGCGAGATTCCTCGCACGTCCTTGGTTTTGAAGGTGTGCAGGGCCTGCGGCACAAAACTGGAGGTGGTGAGAAAGGCGGCTGCGTAACCTATGAGTTCAGAGAGTTGCATGTTTATTTCGAGGCCCAGTCGATCATCGCATCGATGGCGGGTCGGGCGGCTCTGGCATTGGGGTGGTTGACGATAGCGACGAGTACAAGACGTTTGCCACCGGCTGCATGCACATAGCCGGCTACCGCCACAACTTCGTTCAGGCTACCGGTCTTCAGGTGGGCAAATCCGTTGGCCCGGGTCTTGGCGCGGCGCAGCGTGCCGTCCACACCGGTAATGGGCAGGGAGCTCATCAGATCGGGCATCAGCGGTGAGACATAGGCCGCCTGCAACAGGCGGCCCAGGGCGTTGGCGCTGATGCGTTCGGTGCGGGACAGACCCGAGCCGTTTTCCAGCAGCGGCATATCGTCGGTGCCCAGGCGCTCGGTCCACCAGCGCTGCACCACCTTGTGGGACGACTCGAATGTGCCAGGTGCTGCCACGGTTTCTGGTCCGCCGCTGGCTTGGCCTGCTGGCGTCACTACGCGACCCAGCGTCAGGTAGACCTGTTGGGCCATGACGTTGTTGCTGAATTTGTTGATGTCGCGAATCACTTCGGCCAGCGGCGCCGAGCGCACCTCAAACACCGGTTTGGCGGCCGCCGCAGTGCCGGCCAGGCTGCCCATGCGCACCGTGCCATTCAGTTTGCCGCCCATGGCCTGCCAGGTACCCTGTACGGCGCGAGTGGCGTAAGTCTTGGGCTCGGCGTAGGCCACGGCCCAGACCTTTTCACCACAGCTTTGGGCGTATCCACCCGCAAAACGGATGGCTCTGGGATCGCTGAAGTCGGCTTTGAGTGCGCTGCGGTAGTCCGGGCAGTCACCCGCCAGCAGTGGCACGGTGGTCTGCATTTGCACACCGGCCAGGGGCGGGTCAAACTGCACGCGGGCCAGATTGGTGCTGGGCTCGGGCGTGAAGGTCATGACCACGGACTTGAAGTTGATCAACAACGCGTCGGGCGTGGCGTTGTAGGGGCGCAGGGGTTCGCCATC
The DNA here is from genome assembly GCA_963513355.1 of uncultured Rhodoferax sp. Classification (GTDB taxonomy): domain Bacteria; phylum Pseudomonadota; class Gammaproteobacteria; order Burkholderiales; family Burkholderiaceae_C; genus Allorhodoferax. The sequence goes on from CAUPQG010000018.1 coordinate 15,429, forward strand.
AAATGCCGATGGGTCGATGGCTGGCACTGCAAAGGCCGTGTTGTCCAGAATGATGTCGCCCGCTATGGTGTGTATGCCCATGCCTTGTACGCGGCGCAGCAAAAGCCACAGGCGCTCCAGCACCAGGCGCGGATCGCCCTGGCCCTGGATGATCAGGTTGCCATACAAGGTGCCATCGCGGACCGCACCATCCATGTAGACGGGTGTGGCCCAGGTGTAGCCAGGCCCCAGCAGTTCCAGTGCGGCAAAGGTCGTGACCAGTTTGATGGTGGATGCCGGATTCATGGCTACATTGGCACGGTGGCTGACACGCGGGCTACCCTGGCCCTGTGCATCCACCAGCAGTACCGCCATGGCCTCGCGCGGGATTTTGGCGCGCGCCAGTGCAGCGTCCACCTCAGGTGGCAGGCCTTGGGCCTGCGCCGAAGCCCAAAGTCCCCAGACCAGGCTTGCTGCAGCACACCAGCGGGACAAACGCTGTGGGCCGGCTCGGCGGGTCTTGAGGGCGGTTGAAAAAAGTGAATGACGGGTGCAAAGGGGCATACAGCGGATTATCCGGTGCGGGGCATGGCCTGTAGGCTTACCCGATAATCCAGACGATGCCCCGCCCCAACACGATCTCGCTGCCAGCCTTCACACCCAGAACCATTGGCGTAGTGGCTGCGGTGGTTACGGTGCTGATATGGACTTCCTTCATCGTCATTGCCCGCGCCTCGGCCGATCCGGCCCGGGGCGGCCTGCTCAACCCGTTTGACATCGCATACGCCCGACTATGGGGTGCTGCCCTCATTCTGCTGCCCTGGGGCTGGTGGCTGGTGCGCCGCGACCGCCGCAGCCAACCCGGTGCAGGCTCGCTGCTGGGCCTTTCACCGTTACCGCTCAGGCAGACGCTGCTGGTGGGTTCGTTCGGCGGTCTGCTGTATGCCCCGCTGGCTTACAGTGGTTTTGTGTTTGCGCCTGCGGCCCATGCCTCGGTGTTGATGCCGGGCAGTTTGCCCTTGTGGACGACATTGCTGGCGCTGCTGATCCTGGGCGACCGCATCACGTCGGCCCGGGCGCTGGGATTGGGCCTGATTGTGGTCGGCGGGCTGCTGGTGGGTGGCAGCAGCCTGCTGCATGCGCTGGATGGCAGCGGCGTCTGGCGCGGGGACGTATTGTTCATGTCGGCGGCCCTCGTATGGTCCTTCTACAGCGTGCTGGTGCGCCGTTTTGCGCTGGACGCCGTGCGCGCCACCATCGCCATCACTGCGCTGGCCTTTGTGGTCTATGTGCCGGTCTATACCGCGCTGTTGCTTTTGCAGTGGGTGCCGGGCCGGGTGCTGGTGGCGCCTTGGACCGATGTGGCCTTCCAGATGTTCTTCCAGGGGGTGGGCTCGGTGGTCATCTCGGGCATTGCCTTTACCAAGATGATTCAATACTTCGGGCCGGTGCGCTCCACCATGATCACGGCGCTGGTGCCAGGCCTGTCTGCCCTTGCCGCTGCGCTGGTTCTGGGTGAGCCTTTGGGCTGGAACGTGTTGCTGGGGCTTGCCTTGGTGACATCTGGCATTGTTTTTGGTGTGCGCAAGGCTGCCACAGTTGCTACTAAATCAGGAGCTATAGAGATAGCATCTTCGGGGGCTAGAGGCTGATTTGACTATGAATGACTTGGTGAAACCATGAATTTGCTGGCGTTTGATACCGGTACCGAGTTCACGTCGATTGCCGTCTGCTCCACCCAAGACGGCCAGGTGCAGCAGTGGCACCACACAGCGGGCGGCGGTGCCAAGGCGTCTACCGATTTGATTCCTGCCATCCTGAACTTGATGCAGCAGGCCGGCCTGACGCTACAGGCCCTCGACGCTATTTGTTTTGGCAGTGGCCCCGGCTCGTTCACCGGCCTGCGCACGGCCTGTTCGGTTGCCCAGGGGTTGGCCTTTGGGGCGGGCGTACCTGTGCTGGCGGTGGACTCCTTGCTAGCTGTGGCCGAAGAGGCCCGGTTTGCGGCACTGGCCGCTCAGCCCACCGCAGTGGTTACCGCCCTGCTCGATGCCCGCATGGACGAGATGTACTGCGCCACCTTTGCATTTGCAGGCAGCCGGTGGACCGAGCTGAGCGGCAGCACCTTGGTGCAACCGGAGAAGCTGCAGCGTATCCCGATGGACCCCGCTGCGCCGCAAGCGCCCTGGTTGCTTGCGGGCAATGTGTTTGCGGTCTACGGCGACCGTGTGGCCGCTGAAGACCCCAGTGGCGCAACGGCCCAGCGCATTGCGGCCCTGCCTACCGCGTTGGCCATGCTGCGCCTCGCGCCCGCCCTGTTGGCCGCGGGCCAGGCGGTAACCGCTGAACAGGCCATGCCGAGCTATATCCGCGACAAGGTTGCCAAAACGACGGCTGAACGCATGGCGGAAAAGGCCGCCGCTGCGTTGGGCAGCGACACGGCTGTCGCACCGTGAACATGCGCAGCACTAGCCCCACTGCGGTTGAGGTACGGTTCGAGCCCATGCAGGCAGAGGACATCGATACCGTGCTGCAAATCGAGCAGCGTGCCTACGCACACCCATGGAATCGCACCAACTTTTTGGACGCGTTGCAGTCGGGCTACCAGGCGCAACTGCTCTGGGCTGGCAGCACCCTGCTGGGTTATTTTGTTGCGATGGAAGGTGTTGAAGAGGTGCACTTGCTCAACATCACGGTGGCGCCGGATTTTCAGCGCCAGGGCTGGTCCCGTGTGATGCTGGACGCGCTGACACTGTGGGCGCGCGGTCGTGCCGCCCAGTGGCTGTGGCTGGAGGTGCGCGTGGGCAATACCCGCGCCATGCATGTCTATGAGGCTCAGGGCTATACCCGTGTGGGCGCCCGCAAAGACTACTACCCTGCGGGCCATGGCAAACGTGAAGACGCTGTGGTTATGGGCCTGCGTCTGTCGTAAATCCATAATCCAACCATGAGCCTAGACCTAGACGACCGCCAACGTGCCATGCTGCAAGAGATGGGGGTGCGCGTCTGGTTGCCGTCGACAGAGCCTGAGCAAGTGGTGGCACCGTCAATTCCGCCAAGCCCACCACCGACCGCGTCACCACGCGCAGGGCCAGCAGCGGTGGTTGTTGCCCCGCCTGTCAGTGTGGGTGGCTACCCGAACGGCGGCGTGCGCAACCCCACGGTGGCGGTCCCGGTGGCCGTGAATGCATCGGTATTGCAGGGTGAAGATGCGCCGGCTTTGCGCGCAGCTGCTGCCAGTTGCTCGGCCTGTGGTTTGTGTGCCGGGCGCAAGCACAGCACACTGCACCTGCCCGATGCACCGGTGCAGACGGACTGGCTGGTGTTGGGCGACCCACCCGATGCCGACGAGGACCGCCTGGGTCAGCCCTTTGTGGAGCAGACCGGTGTATTGCTGGACAACATGCTCAAAGCCGCAGGTATCAGCCGCACAGGCCACGGCCGCCAAGGGGCGCACCTCAGCAATGTGGTCAAGTGCCGTCCGCCTGTCGGACGTCTTCCCCAGGCGGCCGATTTGGCGCAATGCGCGCCGTTTCTGTTGCGCGAAATGGAACTGGTGCAACCCAAAGTCATTCTGGCTATGGGGCGTTCTGCCACGCAATGGGCGCTTCAGGAACATCCCCAGGACGCCGCACTGCCACTGGACAAGCAGCGTGGCCGGGTGTACCGCTACCGCGGCATTCCTGTGGTGGTCACCTACCACCCCGCCGCATTGCTGCGCACCAGCGCCAACAAAGCCAAGGCTTGGGCAGATCTATGTCTTGCCATGGACACTTTGGAGCCGCCTGCTTCCCTACAATAGGGGTCATGACTTTTCTCGACCAGCTGCGCACCGCCGAGCGCCAAAACGGTTCCCTGTTGTGTGTGGGTCTGGACCCGGACCCCGCCAAGTTTCCCGAACAATACCGCGGAGACGCCAGCCGCATTTATGACTTCTGCGCGGCCATTGTGGATGCCACGGCCGATGTGGCCATGGCCTTCAAGCCGCAGATCGCCTACTTTGCTGCCCACCGCGCGGAGGCCCAGCTGGAGCAACTGGTGGCCCACATGCGCAAAGCCGCGCCACAGGTGCCGGTGATCCTGGACGCCAAGCGCGGCGACATCGGCAGTACGGCCGAGCAATACGCCATCGAAGCGTTCGAGCGTTATGGTGCAGATGCCGTCACCTTGTCACCCTTCATGGGTTTTGACTCCGTGGCGCCCTATCTCAAGTACCACGGTAAGGGCGCGTTCCTGCTATGCCGCACCTCCAACCCCGGTGGCGATGATCTGCAGTCGCAGCGCCTGGCGTCGGTGGACGGCCAACCCCTGCTGTACGAACACATTGCACGCCTGGTGCAAGGTCCGTGGAACCTGAATGGCCAACTCGGTCTGGTGGTAGGCGCTACTTATCCCGCAGAGATTGAAAGAGTGCGCGCCTTGGCCCCCACCGTACCCCTCTTGATTCCCGGCGTCGGTGCCCAGGGGGGTGATGCGGCGGCTACGGTCAAGGCCGGCTGGCGCGGCGCAAACGGGGAGACCGTGGCACCCATTGCCGTGAACTCTTCGCGCGCCATTTTGTATGCGTCTTCGGGCTCCGATTTTGCCGCCGCAGCCCGTGCCGAAGCCCTGCGCACCCGCGAACTGCTCAACGCTTCCCGATAGGATTTGCATCGGGGAAGAACACGCTGCGCCGGGGTGGTGCGACGTAGTTACACGCAGTAACACTAAGCTGCAGGGTGCTGTGCATTTGTCACGATTGCCTGCAGATATTCTCGCTAAGCTATTTGCTTGGATGTAACAGGTGCGAAATTATGCGTGTCTCAGAACTTGTGGATAGCGAGCCGGATCTGGCTGCCGACAGCGTCTACACAAACCCCGAAAAATTGGCCACGGCGTTGGCCGCCTCAGCTCTTCTGACTGCGTGCGGTGGAGGGGGGGGTGGGGGCACCACCGCGGCTACAGCGCCCGGCCCGGCTTCGGCATCACCGTCTACCCCGCTTGGCGCCAGCTTTACAGCAGCCACGACCGATGAAGATGCGGCCCGATTCCTGTTGCAGGCCCAGTTCTCGGCTTCTGATTCCGATATTGCAGCCGTACGCAGCCAGTCCTATGCCAGTTGGTTGGCCGCGCAATTTGACGCGCCACCCAGCACCTCTGGTTTTGACTGGTTAAATCAGCGCGGTTACGGCACCATCAATAGCAGCACCAATTACTACGACAACAGCTACCCCGGCGACTATATGCTGTGGAACCAGCTGATGACGTCCAGCGACGCGGTGCGCAAACGCATGGCCCTGGCTCTGTCCGAGTTTTTTGTGGTGTCGTTGTCAGGGCTTGACTTTGCATGGCGCAGCCATGCCATTGCATCGTGGTGGGACATGTTGAATGCCCAGGTCACTGGCAATTTCCGCAATCTGTTGCAGGATGTGACGCTGCACCCCGCCATGGGCTATTACCTCAATACCAAGGGTAATCTGAAAGAAAACCTGGCCACCGGCCGGGCACCCGACGAAAACTATGCGCGCGAGGTCATGCAGCTGTTTACCGTGGGGGTGCATCAGCTGAACAACGACGGTACCGAAAAGCGCGATGCCAATGGCAACAAGCTGGAAACCTACACGCAGAACGACATCACCAACCTTGCTCGCGTGTTCACCGGATGGGATTTTGACCAGACGCAAAATGTCAACACGCTGGAGCCTGTGAACAACCGCAACATCCCCAATACCGTTTACACCCGCATTCCGATGCGACTGAATGCCAACAACCACTCCACGTTGGCGTCCAGTTTCCTGGGTGCTACGGTGCCGGCGAACACGGACGGTTTGGCGGCGCTCAAGATCGCCCTGGACACGCTGTTCAACCATCCCAATGTAGGACCGTTTTTTGGTAAACAGATGATCCAGAGGCTGGTCACCAGCAATCCCAGTCCGGCCTATGTGGCCCGGGTTGCCAATGCCTTTAACAACAACGGCACGGGGGTTCGCGGCGACCTGAAGGCGGTGTTTGCCGCCGTCCTGTTGGATGACGAGGCCCGTAGCCCATCCGGCCTGACGCAAGCAGGCTTTGGCAAGCTGCGTGAACCTATCGTGCGTCTTGTGCAATGGGGGCGGACCTTTGGTATCCGTTCCGCCCGCGGCAGCTGGAAGATCGGAGACCAGAGCAACCCGGCCAACCAGATCGGCCAAAGCCCCTTGCGCTCACCCAGCGTGTTTAACTTTTTCCGCCCGGGCTATGTGCCGCCCAACACTGCGCTGAGTGCAAGTCAGACGCCGGCACCAGAGTTCCAGATCGTCAATGAGAGCAGTGTGGGTGGTTATCTGAACGCCATGCAGAACATCATTCGCAGTGGCATTTTTGTGAATGCGCCCGATCTTCCGCAAAGCGCCAGCAATGCAAACAATGGCTTTGACATCACTGCAGCCTATACGGCGGAGTTGGCGCTGGTTCTGGACACAACGGCACTGGTCCGGCGCCTGAATTTGCTGCTGTGCGCAGGCCAACTGTCAGCGGCCACGCGGGGCGTCATTGTGGCCGCCCTCGATGCCACACCGGTCACTGCCGCCAGTACAGACGCCGTCAAACTCAACCGTATCGCCGCCGCTGTACTCATGGTCATGGCCTCCAGCGAATACCTCATCCAAAAATAGGAAGCGCCATGCACCTGCTTGATTCCGAAAAACACACGCGCCGTGCCTTCCTGCGCCGCAGTGGCCAGCTGGCCCTGACAGGCACAGCCCTGCCCTTTGCGCTCAACCTGGCGGCCATGGGGGAAGCGGCGGCGTTTGATGCCACCGATTACAAGGCCCTGGTTTGCGTTTTTCTCTATGGTGGCAATGACTATGCGAATACCGTGGTCACCTATGACGATGCCAGCTACAACCAGTACAGCGCAATTCGCGGTGGCGGTGCGGGTCAGACAGCCGGAGGCATTGCACTGGCCAAGTCGGCCTTGGGTGCCACTTTGCTCAATCCGACCACTCCACTGCCCGGTGGACGCCAGTACGCTCTGCACCCGGCCATGGGGGGGCTGGCCAATTTGTTCAACAGCGGCAGGGCGGCCGTGCAATTGAATGTTGGACCGCTGGTCACACCGCTGACCAAGGCGCAATACCAGGGCTCAGACCGTGTCAATTTTCCGTTGCCGCCGAAGCTGTTTTCCCACAACGACCAGGTCTCAGTGTGGCAATCGTCATCGTCCGAAGGATCCACCAAAGGCTGGGGCGGCAATATCGGTGACTTGGCACTGTCAGGCAATGGCAATTCGCTGTTCACTTGTATCAATGTGACCGGCAACGCAGTGTTTCTGTCTGGTGACAGCGCTTTGTCCTACCAGGTCAGCACCAACGGCGCGGTCCCCATCAACGCGGTCAAGAACAATGTCTATGGTTCCAGCGCAGTCAAGAATGCGCTGGCCAGTCTGGTTCAGCAATCGCGCACCCACGTACTGGAGAACGAATACAACCGAATAACCGCCAGGGCCATAGGCGGGGAAGCGTTAGTCGCATCGAGCTTGGCTTCTTCGACGGTGGGCACCGCGTTTCCTACTGGCAACTCACTGGCCGATCAGATGAAGCTGGTGGCCCGACTGATTGGCGCACGCAATAACCTGGGGGCCAAACGCCAAGTGTTCTTGGTGTCTTTGGGTGGCTTTGATCTGCATGACAACCTGATCTCCCAGCAACCGGTGTTGATGGGCAGGGTCAGCGATGCCATGACCGCCTTTTACAACGCCACCGTGGAGTTAGGCGTCGCCAACAAGGTCACGGCCTTCACGGCTTCGGACTTTGGTCGCACGTTGACCTCCAACGGCGACGGCTCTGACCATGGCTGGGGTAGCCACCAGTTGATGGTCGGTGGTGCGGTGCGGGGTGCGGCGTTTTACGGCAGCGCGCCTCCCGTGAGTGTCACCAACACGGCAGCGCCGCAGGACCAATGGCACGTAGGCCAGGGGCGACTGCTTCCCAGTACCTCGGTGGACCAGTATGCTGCCACGCTGGCCAGCTGGTTTGGTGTGGCTGACAGCGAAATGGCCGGTATTTTGCCCAACCTGCGGCGCTTTGGTACTGAGGCTGGCCGCCCTGACTACCCACGGAATCTTGGCTTCATGGCCTGAAAATATCCAGCCCCCACGCTTGTCGCTTCGCGTACTGCGCTGCCCCCCGAGGGGGCTGCTCAGCCTTGGGGCGGCCCGGCGGCTGAGCGCAGCTGTGCGGCGCGGCCATAATGGATTGCATGATTGATCTCTACACCGCCGCCACCCCCAACGGGCACAAAGTTTCCATTGCGCTGGAGGAGCTTGCGCTTCCTTACACATTGAAGGTGCTGGATCTGAGTAAGGGCGAGCAGAAGTTGCCGCAGTTTTTGGCCATTTGCCCCAATGGGCGCATACCGGCCATCGTCGACCACGGTGCCGACGATTTTGCTGTTTTCGAGTCCGGTGCCTGCCTGATTTATCTGGCGGAAAAGACCGGGCAACTCATGCCCGCCGACCCCAAGGGCCGCTCCCGGGTGCTGCAATGGCTGATGTTCCAGATGGGCGGTATTGGTCCCATGATGGGGCAGGCCAACGTGTTCTTCCGCTACTTCCCCGAAAAAATACCGGCCGCCATCGACCGCTACCAGGGTGAGTCCAAACGGCTGTTCCGGGTTCTGGATGGCCACCTGAAAGACCACGAGTATTTGGCGGGTGACTACTCCATTGCCGACATTGCCAATTGGGCTTGGGTACGCACCCACCGCTGGTCGGGTGTAGACGTGGATGACCTGCCTCACCTGCAGCGCTGGCTGGCTGCCATTCGTGCACGCCCTGCGGTGCAAAAGGGCATCGAAAGCCCGCCATCACCCGTTCGAGACAATGAAGAGAAGGCGCGCCAGTTTTCCGAGGCCGCACGCACCATGGTAGAAATGGGCCAGTCCCGCAAGGCAGGTGTCTGACTATGAAACTGTATTACTCGCCCGGAGCGCCCAGCCCGCGCCGCGTCATGATGTTCATGGTGGAAAAAGCCATCAGCGGTATTGCGCTGGTGACGGTGGATCTCAACGCTCAGGAGCACAAGGGCGAGGCCTACCGCGCCAAGAGCCCCTTGGCCAAAGTGCCAGCGCTGGAGCTGGATGACGGCAGGGTGCTGACCGAAACCCGCGCGATTTGTACCTATCTGGAAGGCCTGTATCCCGAGCCCAATTTGATGGGCGTGAATGCCGAAGAGCGGGCATTCATCGAGATGGCAGACCGCAGGGCCGAGCTGTATTTGTTGGCCGGCATTGCCAATACCGTGCGCCACACCCACCCCGGTCTGGCACCGCTGGAGCAGCCCCAGTTTCCGGAGTTTGGTCAATCACAAGCACAGAAAGTGCGTGAAGTTGCAGCGTGGTTTGACACGGTACTGGAGCGCCAGCCGTGGATGGCGGGTGACCGTTTCACGATTGCGGATATCACTGCTTTTTGCGCCATCGAGTTTGCGCGGTTGATGAAGTTTCACCCCGGCCGCGAAGGCATGCCAGCCCTGCAGGCCTGGCGTGACCGCGTGGCAGAGCGCCCTAGCGCTGCTGCCAAGTAAAGCTACGCGCCGTCTCAGGTGTGTTCAGTCTGGTGCGGGGCGACCAGGGGTAGGCGCAATACAAAGCTGCAGCCCTGGCCCGGGTTGCTGCGCACCTCCAGTTCGCCCCCAAATAGCGAAGTGACGATGTTGTAACTGATGGACATGCCAAGACCACTGCCGCCTTGGCCCAACTTGGTGGTGAAGAAAGGATCAAAAATCCGCTTTAGATTGTCTGGCGCTATGCCAACCCCATCGTCACTGAATTCAATCTCTGCCACGGCGTTGCGCACCAGCTGCGCACGCAACTGCATGACTCCGCCGCGGCGGGTTCCAAAGGCATGGAGGATGGCATTGTTGATCAGGTTGGTCAGTACCTGACCATAAGGGCCGGGGTAACCGTCCAGCACGAGATCCTCAGGAATGTCTACTTCCAGCCGATGGCCGGCGATCTGGATGCTGCGTTGCAGTGTTGCCACCACCTCCTGGCTGGTGCGCAACAGCGCGAAGCTGCGGCGTTGTTCGGTGGCGCGGTCCACCGCCACCTGCTTGAAACTTTGCACCAGTTCACCCGCAGAGCGCAGGCCGCGCGTGACCAGCTCCAGCCCTTCACGGGTTGAGGCGATGTAGTCTGTCAGTGTGCTGCGGCGCATGCTGCCACTGGCTGCAGCCATTTCCAGTGCTGCCGTGTTCTCTTGCAGGGTGGTAGCGGTTAGCAGGCTGTTGCCCAGCGGGGTGTTGAGTTCATGCGCCACTCCGGCCACCAGCGAGCCCAGCGCCGCCAGTTTCTCGTGCACCACCAATTGGTCTTTGGCGTCCCGCAGGTGGGTGTAGGCCATGGCGTTGTCCAGACCGATTGCCGTGTAGGCGCACAGGGTACGAAAAATCAGGCGTTCGTTCTCGGCGTAGGCTCCAGCGCGCGTGGACTGTATGGTCATGACCCCCAGAACCCGATCGGCAATCATCAATGGCGCGAATAGCGCGCTCAAGGTGGCCAAGGTGCCAGGCACATAGTGGGGCAATTGATGGGGGCTGGTGAAGTCGACCAATAACTCCCTACGCTCACGCGCGCACTGCACGCAAAACGACTCGGGGTTATCCAGCCGCTGGTGGTCAGGAGGCAGTCGCCGGCCCTCTTCGATATCGTAGACCGAGGTCAGGCCCTGGCCGTCGGGGTCCATGAGGTAGATGGAAAAACTCGATGCATCCAGCAAGCCATGCATATGACGTTCAATGACACCAAACACGTGATCCTTGTCCAGCTGGGAAGTGATCTCCTGGCCTATGGCTCCGAGCAGTTTCAGAATGTCGCTGCTCTGCTGCAACACAGCCGCCCGACGGGCTTCGGCTTCGGCCTGGCGACGGTGGAATTCGCTTTCTGCGCTGGCACGTTCGGTGTCCATGCGTACCTGCATGGCAGTGGCTCGGTTCGACGCTTCCTGGTTCATCACACGCTCACGCGCTTCACCCGCCAGCACCGCGTGCTGATAGGCCTCTGCAAACCGACCGGCCTGGGCATATTCTTCCGCCAACGCAAGCAGCAGCTCGCTGGGTATCAGATAGCCGTCTACTTTGCGCGCGGTGGTCAAAGCCTGTTCCAGGCACGCCATGGCCGCGCTGCGGTTGCCCCGAGACGTATGGATGCGTGCCAGCAGCCGCTGTGCGCCAACCTCCAGTATGGTTGCGCCCTGGTGTTGTGCCATTTGCAGTGCAGCGCCAACCTCAGCCTCTGCTTGTGTTGCATCGCCCAATTGCAACAACGCGTTGGCTACACCAGTTTGGGCTTCAATCACCTGATCGGCCTGGCCCAGATGCTGCGCGCGGGCAACCTGTTGGCGGAACAAAGCCAGTGCGCGCGAATGGTCACCCCGCTTCTGTGCCAACTGGCCCTGCGAGGTCAATACGGCGCCGTAGTTGCGCGAGTTGCGCAGCGGCGCATAGATCTGCATGGCCTCGTCGAGCATAGCCTGCGCTGCGTCCAGCCGCCCCATGGCGCCCATGATTTCCGCCATCTGGTGCAGGCACGGCCCCAGGGCAATGGCCCAGCCCGTGGTGCGCGCCAAATCCAGCCCGCGCTGCAGGCACTCCAGCGCCGCATCATGGTCGTTCAACGCTTCGTAGGTATTGCCCGCATTGATGGCGGCCACCACAGAGACCAGCAATTGGCCGGACTGGCTGGCTGCCACAAAGGCATGGTCGAACTGCACCACCGCACGAGCGAAGTTGCCTGAGCTGTAGTCGCGTGTTGCAAAGTAGGTGTGAATACTGGCCGCAACACCCGGGTGTTTTCCAGTCAGGTCATCTGAAAACCGCTGACCCCAGACCAGGTTGCTCTGGTGCACATCACGCAGCACGGCGTAACGCGCGCGATTGGCTTCAAAGTAGTCCACACGCAGGCTGTCGCCTCCGGTCGATGCGTACGCCGCAGCGCTAGCGAGACACTGGTCGCGCTGCAAAAGGTTGCCTGTGGCGGAGTGCACAGAGGCCAGGATCCCGTGTGCATCGGCGCAACCAATAGGGTCCACACAGTCGGTGAATGCCGCTATGGCAACATCAGCAGCAGCTTTGGCCTGGTCAAACTCGGACAATAACCAATGGGTTTCTGCTTGCACCAACTGCAGGCGGGCCTGCAGCTGTTGTTTGGTTCGTTCCGGCAAAGTGGTTTGTGCCGCCAACAGGTCCCTGGCTTGGTCCGCCAGCTTGCAGGCACGCACATTGTCTTTTTGACGCAGATACCAGGCCAGCATGACCAGGGTATCCAGAGTGTCTTCTGTTGGACCTGCGTTGTCCACCAGCGCACTTAGGCGGTTGACTTCGGCAGTATGTTCAAACAGAAGCATGGAAGTGCTAAAGCAGCCGTTGCAGATAACGCCCGGTATGGCTGGCCGGATTGGCGGCGATGTCTTCGGGCGTTCCCACGCCCAGCACCGTGCCGCCACCAGATCCACCTTCGGGCCCCATGTCGATCAACCAGTCCGCCGTCTTGATCACGTCCAGATTATGCTCAATAACTACGATGGTGTTGCCTGCGTCGCGCAACTGGTGCAGCACCTTGAGCAGCAGGTCAATGTCCGCAAAGTGCAGGCCAGTCGTGGGCTCGTCCAATATGTACAGCGTGCGACCGGTGTCGCGTTTGCTGAGTTCCAGTGCCAGCTTGACGCGTTGTGCCTCGCCGCCCGAAAGCGTGGTGGCTGCTTGGCCCAGCTTGATGTAGGAGAGGCCTACATCCAGCAGGGTCTGCAGCTTGCGGGCAATGGTGGGCACAGCGTGCAGGAACTCGTAAGCGGCTTCCACCGTCAGCTCCAGGATCTGCGCAATGTTCTTGCCCTTGTACAAGACCTCCAGTGTCTCGCGGTTGTAGCGCATGCCTGCGCAAACGTCGCAGGGCACGTACACGTCGGGCAAAAAGTGCATCTCCACCTTGACCATGCCATCGCCCTGGCAGGCCTCGCATCTGCCACCGGCCACGTTGAAGCTGAAGCGCCCCGGGCCATAACCGCGTTCGCGTGCGGTGGGCACTTCTGCCATGAGCTCGCGTATCGGGGTGAACAGGCCGGTGTAGGTGGCTGGGTTGGAGCGCGGTGTGCGGCCAATGGGCGACTGGTCTACGTTGATGACTTTGTCGAAGTGTTCGATGCCTTCTATGGCCGTGTGGGGCGCTGGCTCGTCATGGGCGCGGTAGATGGTGCGGGCCACGGCGGCGTACAAGGTATCGTTGACCAGTGTGGATTTGCCGGAGCCGGATACACCGGTCACGCAGGTGAACAAGCCCACCGGAAAGTCCACCGTCACGTCTTTCAGGTTGTGACCCGTTGCACCTATCACGCGTAACGCTTGCAGATCGCCCTGTGTGGCGCGGTGGTGTGCTTCGCGCTCGGCACGGCGCATGGCAGCGGGGCTGGGCGCAAAGCGGGATTTGTACCTTTCATCGTCACCGGGCTTGGGTGCGACGGTGGGCAGCCAGGGCGTACGGCGCTGGGGCACGGCAATCTTCAGGGTCTGGGCCAGGTACTGGCCGGTCAGTGATTCGGTGTTGGACTGGATGGCATCAAAGTCTCCCTGGGCGATGACGCGCCCGCCATGTATACCGGCGCCCAGCCCCATGTCGATGATGTGGTCAGCGGCACGCATCATGTCTTCGTCATGCTCGACCACCAGTACGCTGTTGCCGATGTCGCGCAGGTGTTTGAGTGTCTCGATCAGGCGGTCGTTGTCGCGCTGGTGCAGACCGATGCTGGGCTCGTCCAGCACATACATCACACCGGTCAGGGCCGAGCCGATCTGGCTGGCCAGGCGTATGCGCTGACTCTCCCCACCGGACAGCGTTTCAGCACTGCGGTCCAGGCTCAGATAGTTCAGGCCCACATCGTTGAGAAACTTGAGGCGCAGGCCGATCTCTCGCACCACCTTGGCTGCGATATCGCCCTTGGCGCCGTGCATGGTCAGCGTCTGGAAATAGGCATAACTTTCGCGCAGCGTGGCACGGCTGATCTCGAAGATGGCGCGGGCCTGGTCGCCTTCGCCGATCTTCACGTGGCGGGCTTCGCGGCGCAGGCGGGTGCCTTCACACGCCGGGCAGTGCTGGGTGCTGCGGTAGCGCGACAGGTCTTCGCGAACCAGAGCCGAATCGGTCTCGCGGTAGCGCCGCGCCATGTTGGGAACGATGCCCTCGAACGGGTGTTTCTTGGTCAGCTTCTTGCCCTGGGAGGCACCGGAGTCCATCACATAGCTGAACTTGATTTCTTCCTCGCCCGAGCCGTGCAATATCGCCTGCTGCACCGCTTCTGGCAGGGATTCAAACGCCGCGTCGATATCAAACTTGTAATGCTTGGCCAGGCTCTCCAGCATGGAGAAGTAGTAACCGTTGCGCCTATCCCAGCCCTTGATGGCGCCGCTGGCCAGGCTCAAAGAGGGAAATGCAACGACCCGCGCCGGGTCAAAAAAATCGGTCTGGCCCAGGCCGTCACAGCTTGGGCAGGCGCCTACGGGGGAGTTGAAGGAGAACAGTCGCGGCTCCAGCTCGCTGATCGAGTAGCTGCACACCGGACAGGCAAACTTGGCATTGAACAAATGCTCTTTTGGCCTGTAGCCCCCGTCAATGTTTGATGTTGTGCTATCACTTTTGATGTCTTCGGCCTTGCCGGGTTCATCCATCTCCAGCGCAATGGCTCGGCCATTGGCCAGGCGCAATGCGGCCTCAAAACTTTCGGCCAGGCGCTGTTGCAGTTCCGGGCGCACCTTGATGCGGTCGATGACGACATCGATGTCGTGTTTCTCGGTTTTCTTCAGCGAGGGCAGGTCGTCAAATTCATAGGTTTTGCCATTGACCCGAAAGCGCACATAACCCTGGGCCTGCATCTCTGCAAACACATCCAGGAATTCACCCTTCTTCTCGCGCGCCAAGGGGGCCAAAATCATCAGGCGGGTATCTACCGGCAGGGCCAGCACCGCGTCCACCATCTGGCTGACCGTCTGGCTTTGCAATGGCAGGCCGTGGTCGGGGCAATAGGGCGTACCGGCGCGGGCAAACAGCAGGCGCAGGTAGTCATGGATCTCGGTTACCGTGCCGACTGTGGAGCGCGGGTTGTGGCTGGTGGCCTTTTGCTCAATCGAGATGGCGGGCGACAGGCCCTCGATCACGTCCACATCGGGCTTGTCCATCAGCTGCAAAAACTGGCGGGCGTAGGTGGACAGGCTCTCCACATACCGGCGCTGGCCCTCGGCGTACAGCGTGTCAAAGGCCAGGCTGGACTTGCCGGAACCGCTCAAACCGGTGATGACCACTAACTGGTTGCGCGGGATGTCCAGGTCGATGTTTTTCAGATTGTGGGTGCGCGCACCCCGGATGCTGATGGTTTGCTGCTGCAATGCCCGGGCAAGATAGGTGCCGTCGGAAGGAGAGTTCAAGGTCGTGGCCCGCGAAAGAGAGAAGAGGTGAACGGCTTTGGGGAAACCCACCATGATAATGACTATTGGACACTCTGGCACCCCACCGCCGCTAAGGCCGGATAAACTCCCGCCTTAGGCCCCAACCCCTTTAGGAACACCATGGCATCCGTAAACAAAGTCATTCTGGTCGGCAATTGCGGCCGCGACCCCGAAATCCGCTACCTGCCGTCGGGCCAAGCAGTGGCCAACGTCAGCGTGGCCACCAGCACACGCCGCAAGGACAAAAACACCGGTGAAAGCATTGAGTCCACCGAGTGGCACCGCGTCACCTTTTATGACCGCCTGGCAGAGATCGCCGGTGAATACGTGCGCAAAGGCCGCCCCATTTACGTGGAAGGCCGCCTCAAGTACGGCAAATACACGGACCAGGCCGGTGTGGAAAAGAGCACGGTGGACATCATCGCTACCGAACTGCAACTGCTGGGCGGCCGTGAAGGCATGGGCGGCCCCGGTGGCGACGGTGACGAAGGCGGTGGTGGCGCACCCGCGCCACGCCGTATGGCACCTAGCGCCCCTGCACCCCGCGCGGCTGCTGCCCCCGCGCCACGTCAGGCTCCGCCACCCCGTCCGGCCAGTGGCTTTGACGATATGGATGACGACATCCCGTTCTAAATACGAAAAAGTGCCTTTTTTGTGGGTAGAAGCCCGCACCTCTTAGGAGGTGCGGGCATTTTTATGGATGGACGCTTACAGCAGCCAAAAGGCTGCCATTGCAATCAGGGTGGGCAGTAAAGCGCCCAACAGAAGTAACCCTGCGCCAATCGACTGGTCGGCAAATCCACGTCGTAGCAATGCCACGCCGGCTGGGTTGGGTGCGTTGGCAATCACCGTCAGGCCCCCGCCGGCCACCGCTCCTGCCACCAGACTGTATTTGGCCTCCTCAGAAATGCCGACGATGAGAGAGCCCAGATAGGTCAGGGCCGCGTTGTCGGTAAAGCCAGTCAGTACAGTCGCCCCCAGAAAGAGTACCTGGGGCGACATGCCGGACACGATGGGTTGCAACCACCATTGCTGCATACCACCGAGCACCACCAGACCCGCCAGGAAAAAGGCCACCAGCAGCGCTTCTTTGAGGATCGGCGGGTTCTGAAAACGCGCATAGGCTTGGGTGACGCCCATAAACATCAGAAACAGGCCCAGAAAAGCCACTGGATGGTGTGCCAGGACTACCACGGCCACCAGAAAACCCAAGTGAACAAGCACTAGGGTTTTGGGCACAGCGTCGGTCACGGAAGGCTGCGCTGGCAAAGTTTGCTGGCCCAGATGATGGCGCAAGCAGTACACAGCGATGGTTGCGTTGATCACCACAGCAATCGCCGCCTTCCAGCCAAATGTAGCAAGCATGAATGCGGAGTCCCAGTTCCAGGTGGATGCCACCATCAGTACGGGGGGCGCAGCAAATGAGGTCAAAGTCCCTCCGATGGAGATGTTGACAAACAAAACGCCCAGCGCCAGCCCTTTGATCCGTTCAGGTACGTCGGGGCGGAACACCTGAGGCGCCAGCATAAGCGCAGCAATCGTCATGGCGGCAGGCTCGGTGATGGCCGAGCCTATCAACGGTACGGCGGCCAATCCCAACCAGGCGGTTGCCAGAGAGGTGCGGATCGGTACCAGCCTGGCGACGCCATTCACCGCGGTAGCCACGACCTGTAGGATGGGCTTGGACGCTGCGATCACCATCACCACAAACACAAACAAGGGTTCGGTGTACTGTCGGGATTCCGCATAAGCCAGCGCCTTGTCGCCGCCGCTGACCAGCGCCATGACCAAGACGAGAACGATGGCCCAGAAGCCGAACACGACCTCGACTTCGCCCAACAAATGGAACATGCCTGAGTGGCTAGGGTAGCGGTGGGACAGGCGCTCGAAAAGCTTGGCGGCAAAGGTGTGGAGCAGGGCAACGGCAAACAGGGCCGCCGCAATAACTTCCATGGATAGGTTTGGCATCAGGACCTCAGGCATAAAGAAACCGCGTGGCGGCCCGACCATCGCATAAACCTGCAGCGCGTAAACGTCACGCTGCACCCAAGCAGAGTCTAGCCGAGCAATCGGCTTGGGATAAGCTCGCGTGGTGCAGGCTGCTGTCGGCACGTGGTCGCGCTTCTAACGCATCCCAACAAAACAGGCCATAGCCCCCGTGAAACATAGACATATTGCTATTAAGTTTATAGTGCTCATGGCCATGCTTGTTGCAGGTATCTTGGGCAGTGCCCACGCGCAGGTCGCGCCAAACCGGCTCACCGCCAAGGCTCTGGGGTTGGTCATCAATACAGCCGACCCCTATTCCGTGGCAGTAGGGGATTACTACGCGCAGCGCCGTGGTATTGCGGCCGAGCATGTTTTGCGCTTGGCTTTGCCAGTCAAGGCCAATCTGAGTGTTGTCGAGTTTGAAGCGCTGGCCCAGATGGTGCGCGAGCACATGGGGCCGCAGGTACAGGCGCTCGCGCTGGCCTGGGTGGAGCCCTATGCGGTGGAGTGCAATTCCATAACGTCGGCGCTAACTCTGGGATTCCAGGCTGCGGTGTGCGGCAACACCTGTGCGCCCAGCGCACCGTCCCGATTGTTCAACAACAAGAGTCCACGGCCGTGGACGGACCTGGGCGTGAGGCCCTCCATGTTGCTGGCGTCTGGCAGTGTGCAGCAGGCCAAGGCGCTCATCGACCGAGGCATTGCATCGGACCAGCAACTCGGCAAGGTAGGGGTGCCGATGGCGGATGCCGTGTTTGTGAGCACCAACGATGTTGCCCGCAATGTACGCACACGCCTGTATCCGCCGGCCCGTGCGGTGCCAGGTTTGGGTTTTCAGACCGTGCGCCGCGAGATGGCGGATAGCACGCCCCTGCAGCGTGTGTTTTTGTTCCAAATCGGCACGGTGCGGATGGAAGCCCCTGACGCCATTCCATGGCTGCCTGGTGCATTGGCCGACCACCTGACTTCCTATGGCGGAGTGTTGCGTGGCAGCGGCGAGCAGATGAGCGCCATGGACTGGCTGGACGCCGGCGCTACGGCCAGTTATGGCACGGTCAGCGAGCCCTGCAACCATGTGCAGAAATTCCCCCATCCGCAGGTGCTGCTTGCCCGCTACCTGCAAGGTGCCAGCGCGCTGGAGGCGTATTGGAGCAGCGTGGCATGGCCTGCACAGGGTGTTTTGATTGGCGAGCCCTTGGCTGCACCATTTGCGCGGTAACACGCAGATCAATTCCGCTAGAGTCCGTAGCCATGACAACCTCACATGACGGTCGCTGGCATGCCGGCATAGGCGACCCCAATGCAACGGGCTGGATAACAGTGGCCGCCTATGCCTGTGCCGCGCTGCTGTGTTACCTTTGTCAGCGCAAAACGCCAGCTGGACCAGCCCGCCAATTCTGGTGGGCCATGGCGCTCACCATGGCGGCCCTGGGGCTCAATAAACAGCTAGACCTTCAGACCTGGTTTACCGAAGTGGGGCGTGATCTCTCCCTTCAATACGGATGGTATGCGCGCCGGCGCACGGTACAGGCTGTCTTCATTGGCGCGTTGTTGATTGCGGGCTTGGTGGCACGGTCGTGGCTGCTGCACCGGATCAAGGCCCTGGATGTCTACGCCCGCCGCGCCGCCTCAGGGTTGGTGGTTCTGGGTATCTTCGTATTGGTGCGAGCCACATCCTTCCATCACGTAGATGCGCTGCTGGGCTTTACCATCGAAAACATACGTTTGAATGTGGTGCTGGAGCTGAGCGGCATAGCCATCATTGTGGTTGCAGCGTGGGGTCGATTGCGATTGCCTATTGCGAAGCGCTGATAATCTGCGCAACAAATTACTTGCTGTCACAAAAAATCCATGTCGCAATCACCACAGACCGTTACCGGTCGGGACGCCATCTTTCCGCCTGGCATTGATCGCATCGTTCTGAGCCTGCTGTTGCTGGGTTTTTTCATTCTGTATGTGCCCAGCTATTTGGATGTGGCGCGCACCGTCTGGACGACTGATGAACAGGGACATGGTCCCATCATCTTGGCGGTCAGCCTGTGGCTGCTGTACAACCAGCGCCACGCGCTTGCCGAATTGCCACCGCAACCTGCCTGGGGCCTGGGTTTGCCACTGCTGGTTGTAGGACTGGTTTTGTATGCTTTGGGCCGGTCGCAGACCTTTTTGGGGATTGAGGTTGGCTCTCAAATCATCTTGCTGTGTGCCTTGACCTTGGGTTTTCTGGGTAAACGGGCCCTGCGTCTGATCTGGTTTCCCTTGTTTTTTCTGGCGTTCATGACACCCCTGCCCGAGGTGCTGGTGGCCAGCGTGACTGCGCCGCTCAAATCGGCCGTTTCCACTGTGTCGGCCAACCTGTTGTATGCGCTGGGTTACCCGGTCAGCAGGGCTGGTGTCATCTTGAACGTGGGCCAATACCAGTTGCTGGTGGCTGACGCCTGCGCGGGCTTGAACTCCATGTTCACCCTGGAGGCGTTGGGTCTGCTGTACATGAACCTGATGCAATACACATCGGTCGCACGCAATGTGACGCTCAGCATTCTGGTCATTCCGATTGCTTTTTTTGCCAACGTGGTGCGCGTGATTGTTCTGGTGCTGGTGACTTACCATTTTGGTGACGCTGCAGGCCAGGGCTTTGTGCACGGCTTCGCTGGTATGGTGCTGTTCCTGGTGGGGCTGGTGCTGGTGCTATTCACGGACTACCTGTTGGGATGGTTTTTCAAAGAGCCTGCGCGTGCAGGAGCACAAACATGAACGCCACCCGTATCCGCGCCCTGCTCGTCAGCGTGGCCATGGTCGCCACCGCTGCATTGGCCCATTGGGCGACGCCCACCACCCACCTCAGCGACGTCTTGGGCAAGCCCGATCTGGAGAAAATTTTCCCTCAGGAGTTTGCCGGTTGGCGGGTCGACGTTCGCGCAGCCATGGTGTTGCCCTCACCGCAAACCCAGGCCATTCTGGACAGCATCTATAACCAGACGTTGACACGTACCTACATCAATGCCGCTGGTAACCGCATCATGCTTTCCGTAGCCTATGGGGGCGACCAGTCCGACGCGACGCGCGCGCACTTGCCAGAGGTGTGTTACCCCGCACAGGGTTTCCAGATCACCGCCAACAGCACAAGCCAGCTTGAGCTGGCCGGTCGTACCGTCAGTACCCGGCTGTTGATGTCCAAACTGGGTCAGCGCCATGAGCCCATCACTTACTGGCTGGTGGTTGGCGACCGTGTCACCCTGTCAAGGACGGACCAGAAGCTTACACAGTTCCGTCTGGGGCTAAAGGGCTTGATCCCCGATGGTCTGTTGGTGCGGGTGTCCAGCATTGATACAGACATGGATCGCGGCCACCAGATTCAGGCGGAATTCTTGGCCGATATGGCCTCCGCCTTTGCTGAAGATGCCCGAGACAGGGTTTTTGGCAATTTGGCGACTGCCCGTTAGTCCGAATGGACTATTGCGGCAGCGCAGCATGGTTGTAACAATGTGTTCAAGGCAGGTACTTTTAACCCTGTCAGGTTTGTCACCTTCTTTCAGGGATTGAAAATGTCTATTAAAACTACTTTGGCGTGTGCCGCCCTTGCAGCGTGCTCCTTTGCTGCACAAGCCCAAAACATTGTTGTGAATGGCAGCTTCGAGCAAGTTAGCGGTAGCAATATGCAGGGCCCAGGTTCTTGGGGAACCTATAGCGGCATCTTGGGTTGGACCGGTACACCCAACATCGAAGTGCGTGATTCTGTCGCTGGTAACGCCCAACAAGGTTCCAACTACGTCGAGCTGGATACCGGTGGCAACAGCGGCATGTTCCAGACCGTTACTGGCACAGGCTGGTACGAGTTGAGTTTCTGGTACTCGGCACGTCAGGGCGTGGCTGCTGGCTCCAACGGCCTGAGCTTCACGTTTGGCAACTTGTCTGGTCAAGTACTGGCCAACGTGGCTGGAGCACCTTCCGGCAATGTATGGCAGCAGTACACCGGTCTGGTGTATCTGAATGGCGCGACAACACTCTCCTTCAACGCCACAGGACGCTCAGACAGCCTGGGTGGTTCTTTGGACAATGTGTCCGTGACAACCGCTGTTCCCGAGCCAGAGTCTTACGCCATGATGTTGGCCGGCTTGGCACTGATGGGCTCCATTGCTCGCCGCCGCAAGAACAAGTCGGCCTGATCGTCGCTTCGTACCCGCTCAATGAAAGCTTGCTTCGGCAAGCTTTTTTTATGCCGGTAACCTGCGCTGCAACTGGTGAAAAGGGTGCTGGCGGGTGCGATGGCGTGCTCAGAAAAACAGCAAGACTGTCCGTGCGTAATAGGCGTTAGTCCGAATGGACTATTGTTTTGTTGGGCTGGGAAATGTCTAATCGAATCAGGGAAGCTTGCTATGGCCATGCAGGCATTTGTATCCAACCTGGCCTCACTTGATCTAAGAGCAAACCATGAAAAAGATTCTTTATACGCTGTCACTCTCGCTGCTTGCATTGGGTGCACAAGCCAGTCAAATCCAATACCAGACCGGTAACTTCACCGGCAGCCCCACGTTCGCCAGTGGTAGTGACTACCAGGCTGCTGTGGAGTCGGCTGTGGCCTTGTCCCCCGTGACAACTATCGCCAGCTACAACAGCGTCAACCCCGGTTTGTCCTCTGCTGGTAACGATGCCTACAAGGCCACTGTTACGTTCGGTGTCAGCACTGCGGGCCTGTGGGAGTTCCGTTCGGGTGTGGATTTTGGCTTGGGCGGCGCCATGTTTTTGAATGGTGTTTCGAAAACCTTCAAGACCACCGATATGTGGTGGAACGGCAATTACAGCAACCCAAGTCAATATCTGAGCTTCTCCAGCGTGCTGGCAGTAGGTAATTACACGCTGACAATCTATGGCCTGGAGTGGTGCTGCTCTGGAAATCAGCAGGCACAGTTCAAGGCTGCCGGCAGCAACAATTTTGTTTCTTTCAGCAACCAGGATGGCTTGGTCTCTGCTGTTCCAGAGCCAGAGTCCTATGCCCTGATGTTGGCTGGACTGGGTCTGATGGCTACAATTGCTCGCCGTCGCAAGAATAAAGCTGCCTAATTTCTTTCACCGCTCCTTGGAAATAGCTTGCCTCGTGCAAGCTATTTTCGTTGATAGCTACATCAATAAAATCGACACGGATTTGCGTTAGCGTCAATTTATTTGCTGTCACAGGGTTTAAGTAATGGCAACACAGGTTTCGAGTATTCCAAAAAAGGAAGATCTTGCGCGTTATTACGCGCTCATCTCCCAGGTTTTTGGTGTGCGCCGCCACATTGATCTGATGCGATGGTTGCAGGGGGATGTGCAACACTATTTGCCGCACGATATTCTGGTGGCCGCATGGGGTGATTTCCATTTGGGACTGGTGCATTACGACATCGTGTCGTCCATGCCAGGCGTTCGATCTGAAAACGCCATGTCAGAGGCTCTTACGCCGCTTTTAACCGGTTTGTTTGACCGCTGGATTGCTCAGGATCGCCGACCCTTTACCCTGAAGGTTTGCGAGAGAGGGTTCACCTGGAATAACGACGCTACACCGGGTCCCATTGGTGACGCCATGCGCACCATGCGTTCTTCATTGATTCATGGAATCAATGACCAGCGTGGGCGTCACGACTGCCTTTATGTTTTGTTCAGCGCACAGACGCAGCGTCATCGAAACGAACGGATCGCACTCAAGTTCATGCTGCCTTATATCGACAACGCTTTGCGCCAGGTTGAACTTTTGCCCAATCAGTATGCAGCGAAGAGTCCACAGCCCGTTGAGACTGTGGATGCCGCGTCAGAAAACGAAGTGACTGTATTGAGCGAGCGCGAGGCCGGCATCATGAAATGGGTTGCCATGGGTAAGACCAATGGTGAAATCGGGAGCATTCTTGACGTGAGTACCTTCACAGTCAAAAACCACATGCAGCGCATCTTCAAAAAGCTGGATGTACTTAATCGCGCTCAGGCCGTATCAGCCTTCAGCAACTCCAAGCAGGATGCCTGAAGTGCCCAACGACAATGCAGCAACATTGGCCGCGCGCAATAACCCCGGCCCTTTGGGCAAGGATAACCTGCTAAGCGGTGTTGAAGCTGGTCTAGAGCCGATGGTGCTGGTCTTTGCGCTGTGGTTTGTCGCCATGTATTTTGAGGGAGGGCTTTCAGGCGCCTACCTCATCTTGTCGGTCATTGTTTTCTCATTGGCATTCCCGGGGACGCCAAGGTTAAACGCTCCAGGCTGGCACATGGTTGCAGATGTCTTCACCAACTGGGTGTGGACGGGGGCCTTGCTCGTATTTGTTGGATTTGCGACTGGTTATCACCGGGAGTTCAACCGCCAAGCCATTCTGGTCTGGCTGGTTTCGGCGCCTTTTGCCCAGGTCGCGGCACAGCTTGCATTGAGAGGGCTGGCGCCTTACCTCGTGCAGCTACAAGGCCCAGCTCAACGCGCCATCATTGTGGGCATGAATGACCAAGGTGTCGCATTGGCCCGCCGTGTTGGCGTAACCCCGTACTCACGCATTGAGTTTGTTGGGTTTTTTGACGACCGCGAGCCCGGGCGGCTGGATGCTACCGACGACTTTCGCGTGCTGGGTGGTCTAGCAGACGTGCCGAAGTATGTACGAGACAACGGCGTGAAGCTCATCTATTTGTCACTGCCCATGGCCTCGCAACCACGTATCTTGCAAGTACTTGACGAACTGAAAGACACGACTGCCTCCATCTTTTTTGTACCTGATATGTTTATCACGGACCTGATTCAGGGGCGTACAGGATCAGTGTGCGGCATGCCCGTCATATCCGTGTGTGAGACACCGTTTCGCGGCGCAAACGGCACAGTGAAACGAGCCAGTGACATTGCCTTGTCCATTCTCATTTTGTTATTGGTGTCGCCCATATTGTTGGCCATTGCAGTCGCTGTGAAGTTGAGCTCTTCCGGACCTGTCATTTTTCGTCAACGCCGCTATGGGCTGGATGGCGAGGAAATCCTTGTCTACAAGTTTCGATCTATGACAGTCACCGAAGACGGGGCAGTGGTGACCCAGGCCCAAAAGGGCGATAGCCGTATTACGCCTCTAGGCGCATTTCTGCGAAAAACATCGTTGGACGAGCTGCCGCAATTTATCAATGTATTGCAGGGTCGCATGAGTATCGTAGGCCCGCGTCCGCATGCCGTTGCGCACAACGAGATGTACCGCAAGCTCATCAAGGGTTACATGGTCCGGCATAAGGTGAAGCCGGGCATTACCGGATGGGCGCAGGTCAACGGATACCGCGGTGAGACTGAAACTCTCGACAAAATGCAGGGCCGCATTGACTACGACTTGGACTACCTGCGGAATTGGTCATTGCGACTCGACCTCTTGATCATCTACAAGACCGTTCGTGTCGTGATGGGTGATCAAAAAGCGTATTGATGAATCGACGGCAGCACATGTTGAAATTTTTATTGGTTTGGAGCTAGCACACATGGGTTCGAATTTTGCAGATCTGCAGCCAGATGTCCAGCCGCTTGGTACGGCGCGTGATTTCGTGGACGAGTTCATTGACGTGCTCAAGAAGCAGCCCGTTATGCATCACTTCAGCAGCCAGGAATTAACACTGCTTGCGGAGTACATGGACTGTTTTGGGGTGCCACGCAAGTCTACGGTCATCCATGAGGGGGACGTCGGTGATTTTTTGGCCATCCTGGTGACTGGCGAAGCCCAGATCGTCAAGCTGCAAAACGCTGAGGAAGATGTGGTCGGTCTTATCAAACCGGGCGAGTTGTTTGCGGAAATGTCCATGGTCGATGGTTTGCAGCGCTATGCCAGTTGTGTTACCACGGAGCCCAGTGACTTTGCAGTGCTAACCCGACAAAAACTCAATGACATGCTGGCGGACCATCCGCGTTTGGGCAACAAGTTTTTGTTGATGCTGTTGGATTTGTCCGCGGCCCGTCTACGCAATGCCCTGCATACCGGCGATTCCTTGGGCAGCGCAGTGACCGCGTGCATATGAACTCATCTGCAAGCCGATGCCATGCCGTTGTCGCCCTGCTCGTCTGTGGCGCAGTCGCTGGCGAGGCCTGTGCGCAAGATGCGACCCCTGAAAAGCTAAAGCTGCGTGCCACTTTGACGCAGATCCAGGACAACAACTATCAGCGTGCGATTGATTCCAAGGCCATGTCGGACCAGGTCAATACCCAAGCAGTGGATGTGATCGTGGCGCTTCCCTACGGACAGCAACGTTTAGAGCTGGAGGCCAATCTGGCCAACAACAAACACCAAACGTTTACGCAATTCGATTACACGGGCCACAACTACAACGCGGTATGGCGCTGGAGCCTGACGCCGACTTTGGTGGGGGCGTTAAGCAGTAAACGCACTGAAACACTCAATTCCGCAGCCGACAGTATTGACCCAGGTTTGCGCAACACCAACGTCACCCGGATCGACAACTTCAACGCAGGTTATTTGTTAGGTGGCCCTTGGCAATTGTTTGCCGACTACTCCAAAGGCAATTCTGCTAACGAGCGGGCTCTGCTCGGTGTGACGGATGTTAGCTACCAGTCGTATACCGCGGGTATCAGCTACGCCCCCAGTGTTGGCAACACCTTGAACTATGCGCTTCGTAGCGACAAAGGCAACAGTACCACCAGTGACTACAGTTACCTTGGACATGCAGTTGTTGCCACCTATGCGCCAACAACCAGTACAACCCTGAAGGGCCGGCTTGCCTATATTGAACAACGGTTCTCCATCGATTCCAAATTTGACTTTAGCGGTGTAACAGGGGGGCTGGATGCCAACTGGCGGGTGACACCCAAAACCAGCATCAGTGCCAGTTGGTTGCGCGATATCGTCAGCTTTCAAACTTTGGATTCAACCCACGCACAAACTGACACGCTCAGCGTAGCCCCCAAATGGCAAATGCGCCCCACTGTATCCGTCGGGTGGACTTACAAGCGGGCAGTGCGCAATGGCCTGGGTAGTCCCAATGGCAAGGCAAGCACCCGCCAGGACCGAACGGAAGAGAGCATTTGGGATATCAATTGGCAACCGCGAAAATACTTTGCTCTGCGTGCAGCCCTTTCCAATGCCAGTCGGATCTCCAACGTCATTGACCAGGACTTCAAGGCCCAAGTGCTAACACTTGGCGCGCAATTCATTTACTGACCACTATGCATCCACAAAAGTACACCATGCAAAATCTACCAATTCACTCCAAAATTGTCCGCGCCACTGTGTTGGCCGCTTTGGTTCCCATGCTGGTCATGGGTTGCAGCAAAAAAGACAACGTCGCGACCCAGGCTGTCGCAGTTGTGGATGGTCAGGAAATCTCGGTGCACCAAATCAATACGGTGCTGTCCAAGGTTAACGGCGTTACACCCGATACACTGCCAAAAGTCAAACGGGAGATTTTGGATGGCTTGATAGAGCAGCAGCTTGCCATCAACTTGGCAACCAGCAGCAAGCTGGATCGCAGCCCCGAAGTCGTTACTGCCATTGAAAACGCCAAACGCGAAATCATTGCGCGTGCAGCTTTGGAGCAAATTCGCAATGCCTTGCCCAAGCCTACCGACGAAGAAGCAAAAGCCTATTTTGATGCGCACCCCGAACTCTTCAGCCAGCGACGAGTTTTCAATTTGCAGGAAATCGCCATCGACAAGGCGACGCCCAATCTGGCGGAAGTGCGTGGCATGGTCGCCTCAGCCAAAAGCATGGAGGAAGTTGCTGAATGGTTGACGCAAAAAGGTATTGGCTTCAAGCCCAATGCCGGCACCCGTCCGGCTGAACAGATTCCTCTGGAGGTATTGCCCGTACTGCACAAGTTCAAGGACGGACAGATTGGATTGATTGAGGGTAACGACGCCCACTTCATCGAGCGTGTAGCGGCATCCAAAACCCTGCCGATTTCCGAAGCACAAGCCATACCCCGAATCAAGGTGTTCTTGGCGAATCAACGCGGTAGTGAGGCCATCAAGCGAGAGAAAGAAGCGATGAAGGCCAAAGCCAAGGTCCAATACCTGGGTGAGTTTGCCGGCGGCGAAGCCGCTTTCAAAGCCGAGGCTGAGGCAAAAGCCAAGGCTGTGGCAGAAGCCAAGGCCGCTGCTGAAGCACAGGCCAAAGCGGTGGCGGAAACCGTCGCCAAACAAAAAGCCGAAGACCAGGCCAAGGCACAAGCAGAAGCTGAGGCGCGTTCCAAGGCCCGTGCAGAAGCTCGCGCTAGCGCCACCAATTCACCAGCGTCTGCGCCTGAAAGCATCAACCTCGAAAAAGGTATCAAGGGACTCAAATGAACACAATACTCCAACGTGTGGCCAGCGTGGCATTGGCTGCGCTGTTCACAGCCTTCACTTCGATCTCTGCCATCGCTCAGGACCGTCTATTCGAAGACCGCTTGGGTGCGGGCGATGTCATCCGGGTGCAGGTATACCAAAGCCCCGACCTGTCGCAGGAAACCCGCATTCTGGAGACCGGCTTCATCAGCTACCCCTTGATTGGTGCCACCAAGGTGGCTGGACTGACCATTCCCGAAGCCGAGGCCGTTATCGCCAAAGCGCTGAAGGCAGGCGGCTTTATCCAGCAGCCGCAGGTCACCATTGCGCAACTGCAAATTCGCCGTAAAACAGTGACCGTATTGGGTGCAGTTGGGCGCCCTGGCCTTTACCCATTGGACAACATCAACACCAACCTCTCCAGCATACTGGCGGCGGCAGGCGGTATTGCGCAGGGCGGTTCTGATACTGTCATTCTGGCCGGCAAGCGCGACGGCAAGCCCATGCGTCAAGAGATTGATGTTGCGGCAACCTACCTGGACGACAAGCTCGCCAACGATGTGGTGCTGTCCCCAGGCGACACCATTTACGTACACCGCGCTCCATCGTTCTATGTGTATGGTGAAGCAGGCAAGCCCGGTCCTTACCGATTGGAGCGGAACATGACGGTCATGCAGGCACTGGTTACCGCAGGGGGGCCCACCCAGCGAGGTACAGAGCGCAACCTGCGTCTTAACCGTCGCTCCCCAGATGGAAGTGTCAAAGAGTCCCGTCCAGAGTTGACTGACTTGGTGCAGCCCGACGACGTGATTTTTGTGCGCGAAAGCCTGTTTTAAAGAATTGTCCGCATGACGCCCAAGCAGCTTTTACTCATTTTGTTTGCCCACCGCTATGTAGCGGTCATTGTTTTTGTGTTGGTGGCCGTCGGCGGTGTTGTCGTAACCCTGCTTACGCCAAAGACCTATGTGGCCACTACCGATTTATTGGTGGATAGCAGGGCCGACCCCATAGCTGGCGCTGTAACCGGAGGCACCAACTATCTGGCTACCCAGGTTGCGATCATCCAGAGCGAGCGTGTCGCTATAGGTGTGGTCAAGCGGTTACGCGTGGCCGAGACCCCAGCCCTGATTGAGCAGTGGAAGGCCGCTACCCAAGAGAAAGTTCCACTGGAAAACTACTACGCCAGCCTGCTGCGTAAAGGTTTGTTGGCCGAACCCCTGCGCGCCAGCAATGTGATTCGCCTGAGCTTTGAAGGAACTGATCCAAAGTTTGCTACCGCAGCCGTCAACACATTTGCACAAGCCTATCTGGACTTGACAGTCGACCTGCGTGTGGAGCCTGTGCGCCAGTATGCCGACTGGTTTGACGAGCGCCTCAAAAGCCTGCGCGCCAATGTTGAGACCGCCCAGGCCAAACTATCGGCCTACCAGAATGAAAAAGGCATCATAGGCATAGACCAGCGAACCGACCAGGAGACCCAGCGCCTGGATGCGCTCACCGCACAACTGGTGGCCGTGCAGGGTGAAAACCTGGCGATTGGTAGCAGAGAACGAAACTCTGGCGGCGAACTATCGCCAGACATTTTAGCCAGCAACTCAGTGGCCAGCATCAAGGGCCAGTTGAGCTTGGCCGAGGCCAAGCTAAGCGAAATGCGCATTAGCTTGGGCCCCAACCACCCTATGCGAGTGCAGCTCGAAGGCCAAATAACAGAGTTGAAAGACCAACTGAACCAAGAGATGCGCCGCGTCTCTGGCGGAACATCGGTTGCCCGCAGTGCAGCCAGCATGCGTGAAGCAGAGTTACGAGGCATGGTAGCCGCGCAAAAGGCGCGTGTGTTGGCCTTGCGCCAAGAGCGTGACCAAATATCTGTGCTGGCCCAAGACGTAGAAGCTGCCAAAGCCATGTACGACTCTGTGCTCAAGCGCACCAACCAGCTCAATTTGGAAAAACAATCTGACCAAGCCAATGTGTCGGTGTTGAGCCCAGCCATTGAGCCCAACACGCCGTCCAAGCCCAACCGTCCCAAGTATCTTGCCATGACATTTCTGGGTGCGTTGGCCGCAGCATTCGCCGCAGCGCTGGCCATTGAATTTTTGAACCCCAAGGTGCGCGTATTGAGCGACATTATGGTGGACGATGTGCCAGTCTTGGGCACCATAGAACGGCGTGACGCCAATTACTCATGGGGTCAGCGCATGGCACTGTTTGTTAAGTTTTTCACCCGGCGCAAACAGCGCAAAACGGTATATGCGGCCAGCCGCCTGGCGGGGTTGCAATGAGCGAACCGCAATTCAACGCATCCTCATTGTTCCCTACCGATGTGGACATTGAGCTCGATGGCATAGGCCCCAAGACAGGCTCCAAGCGTTCGCTGGGCCAGATTTTGCTGGATGCCCAGGTGCTTACGCCAGAGAATGCTCTGCGCATTATCGAACTGCAGCGCGAGAAAAAGATTCGCTTTGGTGAAGCGGCGGTAGAGCTGGGCCTGATCAGCGCCGCAGACATTGACTATGCGTTGTCGCACCAATACGAATACAGCTACCTGCCCCGCACCAGCGGTCAACACACAGACCCCGAGCTGGTGGCGGCCTACCAGCCGTTCAGCCATGAAGTGGACCAGTTGCGTACTATCCGTTCCCAACTCATGCTACGTTGGTTTGAGCAACACAAAGGCCATGCCATGCTGGCCATTGTGGGCGCAGGCCGTGCCGAAGGGGGGAGTTATCTGGCTGCGAATTTGGCAATCGTGTTCGCCCAAATGGGCGAGCGCACTCTGTTGATCGATGCCGACATGCGGGCGCCGCGACAGCACAGCTTGTTTCAGCTCAACAATCAGATCGGCTTCTCTAGCCTGCTAGCTAGCCGGGCCGATGTGGCCAGTACTATCCACCACATCCACTACATCAACAACCTGGACGTATTGCCGGCTGGTCCTATACCGCCCAACCCGCAGGAGCTGTTAAACCGGCCGAATATGACCGAACTATTTGAATGGGCTGGCAAGACGTACGACATCGTGTTGATAGATACATCTTCATTGAGCTATGGCGCAGATGCCTTGATGGTCGCCAGCAAGGCGGGGACTGCCTTGGCCGTTGCCCGTGCGAATGAAACAAAAACCGTCGCCTTCAAAAACATGATTGCAGAGTTAAAGCGCTCAAGCATCAATGTGGTGGGGTCTGTGTTGAATGCACCGCCATTGATTGATGTTGCGTCCTGAAAGTAAGCCTGATACCGAAGTAGGGGGGCGGTATGCCTGAATACATACGGGCGCTCATTGTTATTTTGGTGCTGGCGACAGTCGTCTTTTTCTTCGCAAAAGCGCCAGCAACTGAGGTGGCGATCGCACCAGATGATTTTGTGCGTCGACGCAACGCTTGGTTTGGCATAACCCTGGCAGGGTTTTTGTCACAGAATTATTGGATATTCGCTGTAATTGCGGGTTTGCTGATATACCAAACAGCGAAGAGAGACCTCAATCCAATCGCGCTGTTCTTCTTTTTAGTTTTGGCGCTGCCCCAGATAAGAGTAGAAATACCTGGCTTTGCGGGTATCCGCTACTTCTATGCTGTTGACTATGTTCGTATTCTTAGCGCCATAGTACTAGTTCCTGTTTGCATTCAGGCCCGCAAACTTGCTCAGGTAAGAGGTACTAAAGCGCAGTTACCCGACAAAGCTCTGGGTCTCTATGTCGTATTGAGTTTGGTATTGCAGGCTCAGTATGACACAGGGACGAACGTCGCACGCTCAGCAATTTCTTGGGGAATAGATGTTGTAGTTCCCTATTACGCCATTAGTCGTTCGGTTAGAGATCTGAAGAGTTTTCGCGACATCTTGATGAGTTTCGCAATCGCAGCTATGGTTACCTCCATGGTTGGAGCCTTTGAATTCTTGCGCCATTGGATACTTTATTCGTCGGCTGGCATCGCATTGGGGGTCGAGTGGCAACCGGGATACCTTGCAAGAGGCGATTTCTTGCGTGCTTCAGCCACTAGTGGTCAGGCAATCGTGTTGGGCTACGTGGTGGCTATTGCTATGGGTTTCTTCTTAGCGCTGCGGGCAATAATAGTAAAAAGGTTTGTTTTCGCTTGCGGAATGTTATTGTTAACCGCAGGCATCATTGCGCCACTATCACGGGGACCTTGGGTCGGGCTTGTTCTGATGTTGATGGTCTATGTACTCACCGGCGACAAACCACTGCAAACGGTTTTCAAAGTTGGATTCGCTATTTTCCCAATCGGCGTCGGATTGATGTTTACCGAATTTGGGCAAAAGGCAATTGAATACTTGCCATTCGTTGGCTCAGTTGATAAAGAAAACGTGACATACCGGCAAAACCTATTCGACACTTCACTACAGATCATTCTTGACAATCCATACTTTGGCTCGACAGACTACTTGTTGCACATGGAGGAATTGCGTCAAGGGCAAGGCATTATCGACCTAGTGAATACTTACCTCATTGTTGGGCTCAACACGGGATTCGTTGGGCTCGGTTTGTACCTATTGTTCTTCACTGTTATCTTGAAGACTGCCTTTCGACGGATGATGTTGATGCCTGTTAGCACCGAAGGCCGCATTTTGGGTCAGGTATTGATCGCCGCACTCATAGGATCGCTCGCCATTATTGCAACTGTTAGCCCCATCTATCATGTGCCACTTCTGCTGTGGGCGCTCGCAGCCATGTGCGTCGCATATGCAAAGTCGTCCTTTGCAGAAACCGATTGGAGAACACCCGCCTGCACTTCAAAGATGGCTTGATGGCACCACGTCAAAGGCCGCGCCGACCTCTTCCGGTGGGCGTAGTGGGGGCTTAGTCAAAGCATGCAGGGACTTTAGGTGCTTTTCAAGTTTCGGGAAAAGTGCTATCAACGCTGTAATTCCCGCACGGAGACGTGACCTGTTGAGTGCATATCTTAACGCAGCCGCAATCTCGGGTGCGGCACCTGAGTCTTCCAGCGCGGCAATGTTTTCGATTGCAAATAGCGTGTCATTTGCTTTGTGCAGTTTCAAAGAAGCTACAGTCTTCGGTGCGAGTGTGCTGGGGAAGGACGTTGCACGGGTTAAAGCCCCGACGGCAATCAAGCTAATCATTGTGCGAACACACTTGCTGCAAACACCGCAGTTGTAGACTCCGCCACTAGACATCCAGCAAACACGCAAGGCCGACAAGGCCGTGGCGTTCTCGGAAATTCGTTTGATCTTTTGCACACGTGTTGCATCACAGCCGTCGTGCACAAAAGCAAGTCGATCACTACCCCAATGGTGGTCCAGAACCGGATGACTACCCCACGCGAATAGGCCTTGATAGGTGTGCGAGGACGCAATGTAAATCTTACAAAATTCGTTCGAAAGAAGATGGCCGACAGTGGCCATAACCGAGCCATGTGCTTGGGTACCCCAATCGATACTTGCTCGTTCGATGGACGCGCGCAAGTTTGTGCGAACTACGACCAAGTTCTTTCCAAACTGTTCGGCAACCTTGCGCGCTGCATGCTCAGTTACTTCAGCTTGCTTTGTATCAGCCATTGGAATATCCATACCGATCACTAGAATCAAATCTGTAATCTCGTCCAAGTGCATCAAAAGCGTGTAGAGAGAATCTGCCCCACCCGAAAAGAACGAGCCGACTCGAGTGCCAGATGTCTTTTCTATTGTCAGTAACGTCGATGATTTAGACGCTATAGATACTGGCGGAAAACCAAACCATTGGTGAAAAATTGAACCTATATGTTGCAGTCCGTGAAGGTACGTCGTGGAGGCAGGGCGATCCAAGACGATAGAAGCGTTAATCTTCATTGCCAAAACAGCGACTGCTGAAGCTTCAGCTTCTCCGTTTAGGGTAATGGATGCCCCGGAAACGGTAAAAACAACTTTCTCGTCCCCCACAAGTACCGAAATCGCAGAGTCTGTCTCGGAGGAGCAAGTTACATGAAGTGTAGGTTTGGGCTGGCGCATTTGGTGCGGAACAATCGAGGATTAATGAAATAACTCTTTTAGCCCGAGGCCAACCACCGCGCCAACAAGAAGGGCAAGAGCGGACCTTGACTCGAGTAGGGGCGAGAGCAGCTTCTCTTTCGCCATTCCATACCAAAGCACAGCAAAAACTGGCAATTCGGTGGTTGCCACAACCCACACAACACCAACTATGCCGTATGAATGCCATGCAACGGGTATGCCGATCAAGATCCATGCGGCACGACAAACGTTCTGCATTACAGAGTACTTAGGTTTTCCCAAGGCGAACAGGCACGCTTCGCTCGTGCTCAAAATCGCCACCATGAACAATCTGACACATAAGATTTGGAGCATCCAGCCGGCCGCGTGGTAACGGGAGTCGTACATCAAGGCAATCGCATCGCTGGCGACCATGGAAAAAACCGCGATAGGAAAAACGAGGATAAGGTCGAACCCCAACCTGGTTTTGTAAAAAACCTCTTGCAAACGATGGCGATCTTGGCTGATGACCCTGCTCAATGCTGGGTACAGGACCGCATTATTCAGCTTACTGATTACGCCGCTGACAATTTCACTAATCATGATCGCTATGCTGTAAACCCCTAACAGCTTCACATCCAAGTATTGACCCAGAAGCATTCGATCGCCCTGCGTGTAAACCAGGAATATCGCGCTACTGAGAAAAACCCACTTTCCGAAGTGGAAGATGTCCCGTACCGCGGCCGCGTCCCATGCAAAGCTGTTTTTGATTCCGGGCAACACCCGATGAGAGCAGATCAAGAAATAAAGCGCGCTCACAATGGAGGCTCCAATCATTGCCTCGACACCTGGCCGAAAATAGGCCCAAATCACCATAACAAACAATCCGAGAACCTCGTTGCTCAACTCTATGAAGGTCAGCCTCCCATAAACCATTTGGCGCTGTTGACTGTATACGTTCGTAGAGTTGAAACCATTGATCACCATCGTCAAGCCTGCCAATGGAATCAACCATGCCAAGTCTGGCATCTTATAGGCGGCTGCCAGTGGGTAAGCGATCAAACAGGTCACGACGAAAATTGCAAAACCACGCAAAACCTTTGCGGTCCATAGTGTGTTCATGAAGCCGGCTTCATGGGCTCTTTCGTGACGAATTGCTGCGGCGGCAAGCCCAGCGTCGGACAGCATTCCCAAGGTGTATAGAACCGACCAAACGATCGCCATCACGCCATAAGCTTCAGGGAACAGCATGCGGGTCAAAATCAAGCTCTTGCCAAGTCGAATCAATTGCCCTGCACCTACGCTTAGCAAGGTCCAGGACGACCCTGCAAGGACAGCGCGCTTTAGAGAGGGTAAGCGTTGGATCATGGGTAGCAATGCCTCAAACTTGTATCGAAATGAAAATATGCTGCTGTTTGAAGGTGCGCCCCAACGTTTGCATAGCGGGGTCGATGATAATTCTTAGTCACACGCAGCTACCCAAGCAAACTTTACCGGGCATGATCGACGTCTCCACCATCATTGTCAGTTACAACACAGCGAACCTTCTTCAAGAGTGCGTTGGAAAACTGCGCGCAGCCGCACATAACTTGCAGATTGAAATTACTTTTGTAGACAACGCTTCCAAAGATCAATCGGTTGAGCTAATTCGACGCGAGTTTCCCGATTGTCCTCTGATTGTGAACACGCAAAATGTTGGATTTGGGCGCGCAAACAATCAAGCACTTGGTTTGATTCGCGGTCGATACGTATTGTTATTGAACACTGATGCATTTGTGGCGCCGGAAACACTGGTAAAAACAGTGTCCTACATGGACGACCATCCTCAGTGCGGGATCTTGGGGGTACGTTTAGAGGGGCGTGATGGAAAGTTACAACCCTGCTGCCGCTATTTCCCAACACCATGGAATACATTTCTACATCGAACAGGACTCAACCATCGCATAAAGAGCGTCCAAATGGTAGACGAGATGGACTGGGCACATGACACTGTTCGTTCTTGTGATTGGGTGGTTGGCTGCTACTACCTCATCCGTAAAGAGGTAATTGACCAAATTGGGCTCTTCGATCCTCTGTACTTTTTGTATTGTGAAGAGGTAGATCATTGTTTTGCTGCAAAACGTGCAGGTTGGGATGTTGTGTTCTATCCGCACACAACGGTACTTCACATCGGTGGCGAAAGTGCCAAATCAGATGGAAATATTACACAAGGGGGTCGACAACTGGAAGCGCTGCAGATCGAGAGTGAGTTCCTGTTCTTCAGAAAGAATCTCGGACGTGGGGCGGCGGTGGCGAGTGTCGCCCTTACTCTCTTGGCAGATAGCATTAACTTTCTCAAGCGAGTCTTCAAGCCTGGCGTAGCGCCAGACATAGTCGGCACGTGCCGGCATATGGCGTTGGTGTGTACTACATTTTTCCGCACTCGCTGGGCTACGAGAGCAACACGTTAATGAATGTTGCGTATAGCCATTGCCGGGTCGCCGTCGTTGTTATCGGCCGAAACGAGGGTGCGCGACTCAAGACTTGTCTTGCTTCCGCCATAAACGCTGGCTTGGCCCAGACCTTGGTGTACGTAGATTCCGGCTCTAGTGATGGTTCTCCAGACTATGCCCATAGCCTGGGCTGTGAGGTCGTGGAATTGGACATGTCCACCCCTTTCACAGCAGGCCGCGCACGCAATGCCGGTTTCGGCCGAGCGATGGCGCGATGGCCAGATCTAGCCTGCGTCCAGTTTATTGATGGCGACTGCGAGCTTCTTCCTGGATGGCTGCCCGCTGCAACTGCTGTCCTGCAAGATAACCCAAAGCTTGCAGTCGTTTGCGGGCGTCTGCGCGAGCGCTTTCCCGAGAAGAGCATCTACAACCAGTTGTGTGACATCGAATGGAACACCGCTGTCGGCGAGGTGAAGGCCTGCGGCGGCATAGCCCTGTTTCGCGCAAGCGCCTTTGCTGCCAGCGAAGGATTCTTGGAGACACTGATCGCCGGAGAAGAGCCTGAGCTGTGTGTACGTTTGCGAGCCTCCGGCTGGAAGATTTTGCGCATCGATGAAGACATGGCCTTGCACGACGCAGCCATTCTGCGCTTCCGCCAGTGGTGGAAAAGGTCCCAGCGCGCTGGCTACGCTTTTGCAGAGGGCGCCTCCATGCACGGTCAACCGCCAGAACGGCATTGGGTGCGGGAATCCCGGAGTGCAAGATTGTGGGGTGCGGCCATACCAGCAGCTGTTGCGGCTTTGGCCGTTGCGCTGAGCCCATGGGCCTTGCTGCTGCTGCTGGTGTATCCGCTACAGGTGCTTCGCATTTACCTGCGTGTGCGCCACACACTGCCTGCTGCTGGTTGGTATGCCACGCTACTAGTCGTTGGCAAGCTGCCGGAAGCATGGGGCCAAGTCAGGTTTTTGTTGAACCGTATGATGGACAAGCGCGCCGCTTTGATCGAATACAAATAGTCCGCCGCCGCACGCTATGAACACTCCAATCGCCTACTTCATCAACCAATACCCCAAAGTCAGCCATAGCTTCATTCGGCGTGAGATCTTGGCACTGGAGCGCCAGGGCTTTGACGTGCAAAGGATTGCGTTGCGTGGTTGGAGCGAAGCAGTGGCCGACGCGGAAGACCAGGCAGAAAAGAGCCGCACGCAGTACGTGTTGCAGGGCGGTATGTTGCAGCTGGTGTTGTCAGTACTACGCACGATGCTACGAACGCCCTTGCGGTTTTGGTCGGCTCTGGTATTGGCTTCGAAAATGTCCCGCCATGCGGACCGGTCTTTACCGTACCATCTGGTTTATCTGGCAGAGGCCTGTCGCATGCTGCCGTGGCTGCAATCGCACGGCGCGCGCCACGTCCATGCGCACTTTGGTACCAACAGTGCAGAAGTCGTGATGCTGGTCAACGCACTCGGCGGCCCGGGGTACAGCTTTACCGTGCACGGCCCGGAAGAATTCGACAAGCCTCAGTTCATCCATCTAGGTGAAAAGATACGCCGGTCCCGATTTGTGGTGGCCATCAGCTCCTTTTGCCGCAGCCAACTGTACCGATGGGTCGAGCACACCCACTGGCCGAAGGTTCAGGTCGTCCATTGCGGTCTGGAGCCAGCATTTCACAGCGGGGAAGTCATGTACCCGCCGGATGTGCCGCGCCTGGTGTGTGTGGGGCGCCTGTGTGAACAGAAGGGTCAATTGCTGTTATTGCAGGCGCTTGTGACTTTGCGACAGCGGGGGGTTGCCTGCGAACTGGTCTTGGCCGGAGACGGTGAGATGCGGTCCGAAGTGGAAGCATTCATCGCTCTGCACGAGCTGGAACTGCAAGTGCGCATCACCGGCTGGATTGGTGGCGCGCAAGTGCGTGAAGAATTGCTCGCTGCACGAGCCATGGTGTTGCCCAGCTTTGCCGAAGGCCTGCCTGTGGTCATCATGGAAGCCATGGCCTTGCGCCGACCTGTGCTGACCACAGCGGTGGCAGGTATCCCTGAATTGGTGATCCAAGGCGAGGCAGGTTGGTTGTTTTCAGCAGGGGCCGTCGACGAACTGGCCGACGCCATGGCACAGTGCCTTGCCACCCCAGCCTCCCAGCTGGCGACCATGGGCATTGCTGCACACCAACGCGTATTGCAAAGGCATTCGATTGATACCGAGGCGGCCAAACTGGCCGCTCTTTTCCGCAAGGCCATGGCATGAGCGTTCTGGTTGGTCTGTTGCTGTTGTTGGGGGCGATACTGCTGGTGCCTTGCACCGTGTTGTTGGTACAGGTGTTGGCCGCGCTGCCAGCACTCCGCCGGGGCAATGCGGCTCAAGGCGTGCAACTGTCCATATCGCCCTCTCCCGAGGTGTGCGTGTTGATGCCAGCCCACAACGAGGCCGCTGGTATTGCAGAAATTGTGCGTGCACTGTTGTCGCAATTGGGTGCCCATAAGCGTTTGTTGGTGGTTGCGGACAATTGCACCGATGCCACTGCGGAGATTGCGCGTAGAGCTGTGGACGACTCGCCCTTTGTCGAGGTGATAGAGCGACACAATCCCGAACTCCGAGGCAAGGGCTTTGCGCTTGACCATGGCGTGCGGCATCTTGAGGTGCACCCGCCTGCTGTTGTTCTGATCCTGGATGCCGATTGCACGCTCAAACCTGGTTCCATCGATACCTTGGCCATGCTGTGCATGACCACTGGGCGACCGGTCCAGGCGCTGGATTTGATGCAGGCTCCGGTCGGCGGATCCATCAAAACGCGTCTCGCAGAGTTCGCGTGGCTGGTGAAGAATCAGGTGCGCGCCATGGGGTATTTTCAGCTGGGACTGCCGTGCCAGTTGATGGGTACCGGCATGGCGTTTACCTGGCTGCACATAAGCAAGGCCCAACTCAACACTGGCCAAATCGTCGAGGATATGCAGTTGGGCATAGATTTGGCTCGCAGCGGTACGCCACCGCTGTTTTGTCCTCAAGCGCTGGTGACCAGCGTGTTTCCCAGCGCGGCCGATGGGCTGCAAACCCAGCGCACGCGTTGGGAGCACGGCCACCTGGGCATCATCGTGACGCAGGTCCCCCGGCTCTTCTGGCAAGCGCTGACCCGCGCCAACGGTGCCTTGTTCGCGATGGCCTTGGACCTCTGCGTGCCCCCTCTTGCTTTGCTCACAATGTTGATGGTGGGTAGCTTTGCGGCGGGTGTCTTGCTGGCGGTGGGTGGCGTCAGCGTATGGCCTGCGCTATTGTCAGGCTTGGCCACATGCATGCTTATCCTGGCAGTTATGCTTGCCTGGTGGCGCTTTGGACGTAGTGTCATCAGCCTCAAACAATTGTGCCACGTGCCCTTCTATGTCGCTGCCAAGCTGCCTTTGTATTTCTACTTTCTGGTCAAACGGCAGAGCGCGTGGGTGCGCAGCAAGCGCGATGGTGAACTATGAAGAGCGCCGTACCCGATTTCCATCGAAACATCCACTGTCTGCTGGGCCTGCCGTTCGACGCGGTCACCCTGGAAGAAGCGGTCGCCAAGATACGTGCGGCCGTTGATACGCGCAGCCCCTATTTTGTCTCTACGCCCAATCTGAACTTTCTGATGGCTGCGCAGAAGAATGCAGCCTTCCGTGACTCTGTCATCCACAGCGACTTGAGTCTCGCCGATGGCATGCCTGTCGTCTGGCTCGCCAGGCTGATGGGGATACCCATACCCGAACGTGTGGCCGGGTCGGATGTCTTTGAAGCACTGCGCAATGGCAACCGCAACGGCAGACCCATCAAGGTCTACTTTTTTGGCGGCCCCCCAGGCATCGCGGAGCGGGCGGCGCAACAGATCAACGCGGAAGGCAAGGGTATGGAGTGTGTGGGCTTTGCGTCACCTGGCTATGGATCGGTCCAGGACATGAGTGAAGCCGATGCCCTGGACAAAATCAACCAGTCGGGGGCAGATTTTCTCGTCGTGTCTTTGGGCGCTGCCAAAGGGCAGGCCTGGATACAGCACAACCAGGCCGTCTTGAACGTTCCTGTTGTCAGCCACCTGGGTGCCGTCGTCAACTTTGTCGTGGGGAATGTACAGCGAGCACCCCGCTGGATGCAAAAAACCGGGCTGGAGTGGTTGTGGCGGGTGAAGGAAGAGCCTGAGTTGTGGCGGCGTTATTTCAACGATGGCAAAGCCTTGCTCAAGCTTTTCCTGACCAAAATCCCCCAAGGCCTTGCTTACCAATGGAGGCACAAAATCCGAGTGGGCAAATACCAAGAGCAAGCTTTCAAATGGGTAGAGTCGGCTCACGGCACGCACATTCAACTGTTCGGCCGTTGTACGCAGGAAAACCTCCCTGCATTCCGGTCTGCGTGCGAGCAATGGCTTGCTGCAGGGCAGACATGCACCGTAGATGTCAGCAATGTTGCTTACGTCGACCATGCGTTCCTGGCCACGCTTTTGATGCTGCAGGCCCATGGCCAACAGGCAAACCGGCCCATTCAATTTATTTCCACCCAGAGTGCCAACCAGCACCGTCTGCACATTTGCCGCGAGTTGGGTCTGGCACAGGCTGGGGCTGGCGTCGACCGCTGATCAAACTTCCGACCTGTAATCCATGCACACCATACAAGATTTGGAAACGTACCTTGCCCAGTTCTCAGGGCAGACGATCGTCTACTGTCCTAACCCCGGCAATGCCGGAGACGGCATCATCGCGAACGCGACCTACCAGCTCTTCGACAAACTGAACATCCAGTACGAATATGTTCCTACGGATGTGGACCCGAAACTGACCGCCGGCAGGGTGGTCGTGTATGGCGGTGGTGGCAATCTCGTGCATCCCTATCCGAACGCGCGCGACTTTATTGCACGGCACCACCAGGGCGCGTCCAGGTTTGTCGTGTTGCCACATACGATCCGCTCTTACCCCGAGCTGTTCGAAAAAATGTCCAGTAATGTCGATCTGTTTTGCCGCGATCTGCCATCCTTCGAATTCATGTCGGGTGTCATGACGCAGGCCAGGGTCTACCTGTCGGACGATGTGGCTTTGCACACCAACGTAGACCTGACGCTTCAGTACCGCTCAGCCCATGAGCAGGAGTACCGCGACCAGGTGTTGCTCTCCCGCCGCGCCAAGCGGCTCCTGCGCAGCGTTTTCCACTGCGTACGCAATGCCTCGCATCCCAAAACGCTCCATGTTTTTCGCGAGGATGTGGAGAGAACGGCCGTCGCCATCCCGTTTTCCAACGTCGATCTGTCGCAAACGCTGTGCGGTCTGGACATGTCCCCCTTCCATGCGCGTGAGACCGCGAGTGCGTTTTTTGCATTCATCCAGCGGCACGACGTGGTCAAGACCAACCGACTTCACGTGTGCATAGCTTCCCTGTTGTTGGGCAAGGAGGTGCATTTCTATGACAACTCGTATGGAAAGAACATGTCCATCTACAACTTCTCATTGAAGGACAGATTCGAAAAACTGACTATGCACACGGGACAAGCCGCATGACACACGCCCACACGTTTCTCGACAGCTTCGACAGAATCTTTGTAATCAATTTGCCGGAGCGTACGGACAGGCGCAAGGCGATCCAGAGTGAGCTGGATTGGATAGGTGCATCCGACCGAAGCAAGATCGAGATCTTTCCCGCAGTCAAGCCAACGGAGCCCGCAGGCTTCCCCAGCATTGGTGCACGGGGTTGTTTCATGAGCCACCTCGAAATACTTCGCCTGGCCCGTGACCAGGGTATGCAGCGGATTTTGATCCTCGAAGATGACCTGATGTTCAACAACGCCTTGAAAAAGTACCAACAGGCGGTCGAGCAGCACATGGCGGGGGAGGGCTATGACATCGCCTATCTGGGGCATATGGTCGAATCCCGCAACACTGGCACCATGCTGTTCGAGAAATACGACCAAGCCCTGATGCAATCACACTTCATTGCGTTCCGGGGGGGGGCCATTGCACGCCTCGTGGCATCTTTTGAAGCCATGCTGCGGCGGCCTGCAGGGCACCCCGACGGTGGCCCCATGCACGTTGACGGCGCCTATTCCACGTTCCGCGCACAAAACCCGGATGTCGTCACCCAAATCGCAATGCCCAACCTGGGGTTCCAGCGGCCTTCGCCCAGTGACATCGCCGGCTTCCGCTGGTTTGACAAAGTGGCTGGTTTCAAGGAGTTGTCCGCTATTGCGCGCCGGTTCCGTGTGCTGTGGATGCGCAATGCCTGACGACCAGGGCGGTGTATCGTCATCCGTTCCTGATCTCTCCCGCGAGTTCAAGCGCTGGTTTGCGTGGGACCCTGGGCGTTCTTTGCTGGCCAGCTTGCGCAGCTACCAGCGGCACCGCAGATCGCGCAACCCTTTGCGCATGGTGATGAAGATGCTTGCCGTGCTCCGGCATCGCTTTTGGAGTGTTGTGACAGGAGCCGATGTACCTTTGAACTGCACCATCGGTGGTGGCCTGCTGATGCCCCACCCCAATGGCATCGTTATCCATCCGGCCGCGGTGATTGGCCCCAATTGCCTGATATTCCAGCAGGTGACGATTGGCCACAGGGGCGACGGCGTACCGACGGTTGGCGGTCATGTTGACATTGGCGCAGGCGCAAAACTCCTGGGGCGCATCAGCATCGGGGACCATGCGGCTATTGGTGCCAACGCGGTGGTGTTGTGCAACGTACCTGAAGGTTGTACCGCGGTGGGCATTCCTGCAAAGCTGCTGTCTTGAAAGATCACGTGACCCCTCAGGGCGGACTGAACGCCCATGGATCGAAAGCGGCGCTCTATTACCCGTGGTTTGACTGGTTGCGTGCCGCTTGCGCATGTACCGTAATGCTGCACCACGACCGCGTGCTGCATTGGGAGCACGCCGGCGATTTTGCGGTGCAGGTGTTCTTTGCCCTGAGTGGCTGGCTCATTGGGGGCATGCTGTTGAAACTAGAACGCAGCGATTTGCCGCGTTTCTTCTTCAACCGTGCCGTTCGTATATGGGTTCCCTACTATCTTGCCGCAGCCATGCTGCTCGGCCTGAGTGTGCTTCGCGAACCCATCACTGCAAAATGGGTCGAGATCGTGGTCTACAAACTGACATTTGTGTACAACCTCTTTGGTACACCGCAGCTTGCACAATTTCGAGAGGCCATGCCACAAAAAGGTACGCTGAGCCATTTCTGGAGCGTCAATGCGGAAGAGCAGTTCTATCTTGTGGCACCGCTGCTGCTGGTGTTTGGAGCAAGGTACTTCGGTCGTGGCGCGGTGCTGTGGATGGCGCTGGCCGTGCTGGCTTGGCTGACCAATACCTACGCGGCTATCGTGTTTGGCGTTCTGGCTGCCGTAGTTGTTTACCGGCACGGCGATCTGCACCTTTCGAAGTTGGCGCGATTGATGATCGGTATCGTCCTCCTGCTGTGCGTTGCCGGCTTTGTGCTGGGCATGAACTACGTTGCGATCGCACCGTTTGC
The DNA here is from genome assembly GCA_963513355.1 of uncultured Rhodoferax sp. GTDB lineage: Bacteria > Pseudomonadota > Gammaproteobacteria > Burkholderiales > Burkholderiaceae_C > Allorhodoferax. The sequence goes on from CAUPQG010000018.1 coordinate 58,916, forward strand.
TGGTCTGGCGATTGTTCTCTTGCTGGCAATCCCTGCGCACCAACACCCCATGGGTGCACTGTTCGGAGGCATGTCTTACCCCTGTACCTGAACCACTGGATGGGTGCGTTCGCGTTCAACTTCCTGATGCCAGGCATGCGGGACGCGCCCGTCCGGCAGGCGCTTTCGGCAGTTGCGAACATTTTGATAGCCATGGCTTTGTACTGGTGGATTGACAGGCGCCTGTTAAGCCAACGTGGCAGCTGGTTCACGCCACAACGTGGCCAAACTGTGACGGCAAGTGCCTACGCCATGGTGGCGATGGGCCTTTGCTATGGCCTCTGGATGCGCAACCACTAGCGGCATCTAGTGCATATCGTTACTTGTGTTGCACTTGTCTGTTACTTACCAGACTGAAGAGATGCCACAATCTCCCAGGTTCTGTGGGTGAAGTCTTTTCTCAGTGTGAGGGCGCCTTCTCCAGAAGATGCCAAGGCAGCACGGCCATCAAAAGCGTGGCCATCGTTGAAAGAATCACCATGGTTGGCACGCTAACGCCGGGTATCAAGGCGGCGACGGTCTGCTGAATAGGAAACGCGCAAATGTATGTTCCGTAGGAATAGTCTCCGAGCCGGTTGTACCGCCTGATGGCGCCAGTCGGAACGTAGACCATACAAAACACGATGTACGCGAGTCCACAGCAAAGAACAACTGTTTGTTGATCAGAGCAGAGACGAACAGTGCCGCAAGGCATATCTAGAAAGCAGAACGAGAGATTACAACCCCCTCTTTCAACACAAAAAAAGGCGTCACAAAAGAACATAAAGAACAGTTTGATAGACCAGGCTTCAATTTCGATGTCAAACACCAGGTGACCTATCGACAGCAAAACCCTGGATACCCCTGCCGCCGTCAAGATGTCAAGTTTGAGCAATTTGGTGCGTTCAACTTGGCGAACGCGCAAAAGCGTCCAGGCCACCAGAAGAATTCCGTACATGTAGATTTCATAGGGCATTGTCCAAAGCGAGCCGTTTGCGGCGCTTTTTACGGGATTGGAGTCAAAGACGCCGGGTAGAGTCCACCCATACCGAAGACCAAGCTCGCGCACTTCAAAAAATATTCGTACGTCTTGGGCGCCGTCAGATAGGAAAGCAACGGAAGTGACGTAAAGAAACTGCCAAACACGAAGACCAGCAGCGCCAACATGACAAAAAGTGCCGGAGATATGCGCAGTACGCGCGTCCAGGAGAAAGCGATGGCGCTTTGTGTTTTCAGCAGGCTACCTGTCACCAGGAATCCACTAACGATGAAGAAAATATCGACGGCCACCGACCCCAGCGTCATGCCCAGGCTGTTGCGGAACGGTTCAGCGTTCCCACTGCCGATGGCCAGCGCAAAGCTGTGCGTCACCAGCACTCCAAGTGCCGCAATGATCCGCACCAGATGAAAGTTGTTAACAGTATGGGTTGTGTAAGTTGCTAATTTAATGGTTCCTATGCGGCCGCATAGGCCATTTCTCAATGGCCTGAGCCTGCCCTAAACACAGTCACCCACCACAAGCTATACATGAAACTTCAAAAATGCCTGCCAATCGGCAGCCCGATCACGGCAGTGCTTGCGCTGCTCTTGTTGCTTGCAGCGGTCCAGGGACGGGCACAAACCGCACCTCTGTTTACAGCCAGCGTAGACGAGAAAACAGGTTTGCCCCAACTGGTCAAGGGCGGGGCGATTGCAATGGCGCCCTCCTTCGCGTTCTGGGGCGCGAAATGGTCGTGGGCTGATCTGGAAACAGGGGCTGGCCTGCAGACTGCAGCGCCATTCCACTACGCGCTGGCGGGAAGAAGCAAGGCGCTCGATGTTGACCTGAGCGCAGACATTCAAAAAACGTCTGAACGCAAGCTGGTCTGGACGCTGAACCTTGACGCCCGCACGGACAGGACGGACGTCGTCGGCGGCGGCATGGTGTTCAAGTTTGATCTGGCCAACTTTGGCGCCGAAATGGGCGAGCCTGCGCTACTGCCGGATAACCGGGGCTGGAGCTGGGGCCGCGACGGCAAGGCGCGGATGGAGTTTCGCTTTGAGCCTCCATTGGCCAGGGTCTACTTTGAGCAGGGTAAGAAGACCGAGCTGCGCGCCTTCTTCTACAAGGATGCCATTGCGTCCGGAAAACTCCGCCACACCGCGACGCTCACCGTCTCCGGCGATATCGGCCTGGGCGGCACGACCGGTGAGCGTTTCGGCCTGGCAGACCCATTGTCATGGCCGGTGGACACCGTGGACTGGAAGACGGCGCCGGTTGACCTCGCCTTCCTGAATACACCAGAGGCGCCCGCTGGCAAGCGCGGGTTTGTGAAAGCCTCAGGTGACCGGCTCCAGTTCGCCGACGGCACCACCGCGCGCTTTTGGGGTACCAACATATCGGCCTACGCGCTCTTCACCACACCAAAAGACGCCGTGCGTCTGCAGGCTAAGCGTTTGTCGGCACTGGGCTTCAACATGGTGCGCCTGCACCACCACGACTCGCCCTGGGTCAGCCCCAATATCTTCGGTGACGCTAAATCGCCGTCCACCACACAGCGTCTCAGCGCCGAGGCACTGGACCGTTTGGACTGGTGGATCAAATGCCTGAAGGACGAGGGCATCTACATATGGATGGATCTGCACGTGCAGCGGGTGTTCAAACCCGCCGACAACATCTTCGGGTTCGACGAAATACGCAGGGGCAAGGAGGTGGCGGACCTGAAGGGCTACAGTTACGTGAACCCGAGCATCCAGAGTGCCATGCAGCGCTTCAATGAAGCCTACGTCACGCATGTCAATCCCTACACGGGCAAAGCCCACAAGGACGAGCCTGCCATCGCCGCGATGTTGATCACGAATGAAAACGACATCACCAGCCATTTTGGCAATGCGCTGCTGCCCGACAAGCAAGTCCCTGGACACAACCGCCTCTATACGGCAGAGGCAGACAGCTTCGCCCGCAACCACAATCTACCGAAGGACAAGGTCTGGCGCTCGTGGGAATACGGGCCATCCAAACTGTTCTTGAACAACTTGGAACGCAGTGTGAATGCAGAGGCAATTGCACACCTGCGCAGTGTGGGCGTGCAAGTGCCCGTCGCCAGCACCAGCACCTGGGGCGGCAACCCCCTCAGCTCACTGCCGGCGCTGACCGTGGGCGATGTGATCGATGTGCATGCATATGGCGGACAGGGGCAGCTGGAGAAGAACCCGCTGACCACGCCCAACATGGTGCACTGGATGGCAGCGGGCCACGTGGCGGGCAAACCCATGACAGTCAGCGAGTGGAATGCGGAACCGTTCCCCACGCCTGACCGGCATACCCTGCCACTGTTTGTGGCCGGCGCTGCCAGCCACCAGGGATGGGACGCGATGCTGCAATACGCTTATACCCAGGAGGCATCTACGGGTCCGGGTAGTGCGTCCAACTGGCATGCTCACAACGATCCAGCCTTGCTGGCCACGCTACCTGCGGCTGCACTGATGTATCGCCAGGGCCACGTGCGCGAGGCGACCACCACCTATGTATTCGACCCCGGCGCCGAGTTGCTGTTCAACCAGGCCCTGTCACCGGCCAATGCCTCGGTGTTGCGAACAGTTGTCGAGGTCGGAAAATTGCAAGTAGCCATGCCTGCAAGCCCAGCACTGCCTTGGTTGGACAGAGCCGTCCCCGTCCCCGGTGCCACTGTGCTGCGCGATCCCAATGCATCGGTACTGCGGCCTGGCGCCGCTGAAGCAACCACCGATACCGGTGAACTGACCCACAACTGGAGCAGGGGCACGTACGTGATCAATACGCCGCGCACCCAGGCCGCGATGGGGTGGTTGGGTGGTGAGATCATCACCCTCAAGGACGTCACCATCAAGACACGCACGCCCAACGCCACGATAGCCGTCCAGAGTCTGGATGGTGCAGGCATAGCAGAGTCCCAAAATCTCCTGATTTCTCTGGGTACACGTGCAGTTCCACGAGGCAAAAATCAAATACCTTTTACTGTGGAGCCTCTGACAGGTGAACTCAGCATCCGCGCGCCCAAGGGGCTTAGATTGAGTAAGCGCGATATGCAGCAACAGTTCAAGGAAGTAGCCATGACCTACCGTGATGGCATCTACACTATTCCGCTGGACAAATCGTTACAAACGAATTGGTTGTTCCTTCAAGGGACGCGATAAATGCAAAAGAATGCAATGATCACAACAGCAAGGAGGAAGCCCATGAATACATACCGTTTCGCGGTGTTGTGTGCTGCCGCGCTGCTGAGCGTTTGGACTGCAGCCTGTGGAGGAGGAGGGGGGGGCGGGACTGGGGCCGCACTGACGAGCGTGCCTGCGCAGACTAATCAACCATCTCAAGTCGCAACAACTGTCCAGCGGGTTGGAATGGGTATTGGCGGTCTGAGCTATTACGACCGCAGTTTTGCGATGGCTGACGTTGGGCGACAGTCGCAGCTGCGTGGCCTAGATTGGTCATATGAGGTCGGGGCGGATTTGAATGGCAATCCGGGCAAAGACTTCCAGTTAATCTACTCCTCCACCAAAATCGCCGCCGGAACCTACAAACTGATGTTTAACGGGCGCGCAACGGTGACCGCGGGCGGGGCTGGCCGCGTGCAAAGTGCCACCTATGATGCCGTGAGCAATACCAGCAAGGCGGACGTTGTGCTGAGCAGCGACGCTACTGGCAACGTTTGGTTGGTGTTTAAGGATACCTTTCGTACCGCAACATCGGCAAAAGGTGATGGTTTGAGTGGAATCCGTCTGTGGCGCCCGGGCTATGCGACTGATGGGTCTGCACTGTTCACCAACGAATTTTTGACCGCCATGCGCAAGTTCAAGCTGATTCGTGGCATGGACTTTGTCAGCGCCAACACCAACCCCCAGCAAAGCTGGACTGAGAGAACTAAGCCCAGTTACTTTGGATACACCGGCGACAACGGGCAAAGCTGGGAACTGTTGGTAGCGTTGGCAAATGCCGCTGACCGCGATGTATGGCTGAATATTCCAGTGCGTGCGGACGATGACTACATCCGCAAACTGGCGCAACTGGTCAGGTACGGTAGCGACGGCACACTTCCGTACACGACTGCGCAGGCCAATCCGGCCTATGCACCGTTGAAGCCTGGTCTGCGTGTTTATGTGGAATACGGCAACGAGGTGTGGAATTCTGGTCCTGGATTCAAAGGCTTCGGATGGGCTCTAGCACTGGCCAACGCCAACAGGGGCGATCTGGCGCACCCTATCGCATTTGACGGCATTCAAACCGATCAATATGTGGCATTGCGCCGATGGATCGCCTATCGTTCATCGTTCATCAGTGCGGTATTCCGCGACGTATTTGGTGATGACGCAATGATGGACACGGTGCGCCCGATCCTAGCTAGTCAGTCCGGCAACGCCAACAGCTACTTGTCGACCGGTTTGGCCTGGGCGCAGGCTTACTACGGGCAAGTTCGAACCACCGGGTCCTTGAACGCCGTTGTGCGCAAGACAAGCGATATTTGGTACGGCGGCGGGGGCGCAGCATATTACGACTCAGCCATCAACCCGGCAGATGCGTCCGCCATCACTCTGGATGCCTATTTTTCTAGCCTGCCGTCGATGAATTTCGCCAGTGTCTCTGCCATCGATTCGGTCTGGACTCACGGTTATGGTCTAAAGTATGTTGCCTACGAGGGCGGGCCGAGCCCTGGAGGAAGCTCACTTGGAGCAACGACGGCCGGAGGGATTGCGCCTATCTTCAACAACGATCCACGCATGAAAGACCGTATGGTGCTGGCCCAGGACATTTGGGATCAGTCTGGCGGTGACGAAATAGTTTTTTATGTGTATAGCGGCCCCGCGCCTTGGAGCTTTAGCAACGATTTGGCGCAGCAGGCCGTGTCTGATACCAACTCGGTCAAAATGCAAGCCATAGATACCATTAATGCAAAGACGAAGCCTGCGGTCACGTTGGGCAAGTTGGTGCCGGCAACAATCTATCTTAAAGATCCGGTATCACAAGCCATTGGCGCAAGTGCGGTTGCTGGCATATCGAATGGTACCGTTTACCGCTTGCGGCCGGAGAGCAGCGACTACGTTTTGCTGCCATTGAGAGCCCCTTCGGCAGCCACCCATCAAATTTCGCTCAATGTTGTAGGCAAGGTGACTGGATCCATCACTGTGCACGCCAACGGTGCAAATAGCGGCATCATCACCTTCGTTGTCAATAACGACGGCACTTCTACCCTTAGCTCAAGACTCACTGTTAACTTACCCGCCGGTCTTTCTGTGTTGCGTTTGGATGCCCCCAAGGGATCGGCTGACATCTTTGTGCGGGATGTTGTTGTGGAGTAAGTGACTCGTAACGCATAAATCTATGACCCAACACATCCTCGTCACCGGCGGAGCCGGCTATATCGGCAGCCACACCTGTGTGGAGCTCCTCAACGCGGGCTATACCGTTACAGTTTTTGACAATTTTTGCAACAGCAAGCCCGAAGCGTTGAACCGCGTTGAGCGCATTACCGGCAAGGTGATCACCCGCATTCAAGGTGATGTGCGTGACCGTGCCGCGCTAGAGGCCGCATTGCGATCCAGCGGCGCATCCGCAGTGATCCACTTTGCTGGCTTGAAAGCAGTGGGTGAATCGGGCGAAAAACCGCTCCACTACTACGACAACAACGTGGTGGGCACTCTGCGTCTGCTAGAGGCTATGCAGGCCTGTGGTGTCAAGACCCTGGTGTTCAGTTCCTCAGCCACGGTGTATGGAACACCGCAGTTTCTGCCCTATACCGAAGACCACCCCTTCGCTCCCACCAATCCCTATGGCCGCACCAAGTTGATGGTGGAAGACATATTGCGTGACGCTTATGCCAGTGACACCAGTTGGCGCTTTTCCATACTGCGTTACTTCAACCCGGTGGGGGCCCACGCCAGTGGTTTGATTGGCGAAGACCCCCAGGGTGTGCCCAACAACCTAATGCCCTTTGTGGCCCAGGTGGCGGTGGGCAAGCGCGAGTTTTTGAGCGTGTTTGGCGATGACTACGCTACACCCGATGGCACCGGTGTACGCGACTACATCCACGTAACCGATCTTGCACAAGGCCACCTGAGCGCCTTGCAGTGGATGGCGGCGCAGTCTGGTGGCTCCAACGCCGCAAATGGTGTTTGCCGTGCGTTTAACCTGGGGGCCGGTGTGGGCCACAGTGTTCTGGAGATGGTGCGTGCCTTTGAGTTGGCCAGTGGCAAAGCCGTGCCTTATCGCGTTCAGGCCCGCCGTGCGGGCGACCTGCCCAGCTACCACGCCAATGCCGACAGTGCCCGCGCCGTGCTGGGCTGGCAGGTCACGCGCGACCTGCAAACCATGTGTGCCGATACCTGGCGCTGGCAAAGCAACAACCCGTCAGGTTACGTTGGCTAGGGCACACAAGCCGTCATCTTGAGCGGATAAACTCCTTGGCTCGGGGTGGAGTGGACCACTCTCGCATTTGCAGGGATTGAAAAAATGACAAAAGGCATGATTCTGGCCGCCGGGCAAGGCACCCGTGTACGCCCGCTCACCAAAGATTTACCTAAGCCCATGGTGCCCATTTTGGGTAAACCGGTGATGGAATACCTGATCGAACACATGGCACGCCATGGTGTGCGCGAGATCATGGTCAATGTGGCCTACCACCACCGCAAGATCGAACACTATTTTGGCGACGGCAGTCGCTGGGGTGTGGAAATTGGCTACTCGTATGAAGGTGTACTGGACCACGGCGACATCCTTCCGCGGCCCCGCGGTTCAGCTGGCGGCATGCGCCATATCCAGGATTTCTCGGGCTTTTTTGACGAAACCACACTGGTGTTGTGTGGTGACGCGCTGATTGATCTGGACATCGGTGCGGCTGTGCGCGAGCACAAGGCAAAAGGTGCTGTGGCCAGCGTAGTGGCACTGGATGTGCCGCTGGACCAAGCGCCGTATTACGGCATGGTGCTATCTGACAAGAATGGGCATGTGGAGTCTTTCCAGGAAAAGCCACGCCCCGAAGAAGCCAAGTCCACACTGGCCAGTACCGGCATTTACCTGATGGAACCCAGCGTGGTGGACCTGATCCCACCCGGGCAAAACTTTGACATCGGTTCCCAGCTCTTCCCCATGCTGGTGGAACAAAAGCTGCCCTTCTATGTGCAAAACCGGTTTTTCAACTGGATCGACATTGGCCGGGTCAGCGACTATTGGTCCGTGTTGCAGCGGGTCTTGCGCGGCGAGATTGCCCACATGAACATGCCGGGACGTGAAGTGCGCCCCGGTGTGTGGGTGGGGCTCAACACCCGCATTGACTGTGACCAAGTTTCCATTGAAGGGCCGGTCTATATTGGTTCCAGCGTCAAGATCGAGCCAGGCGCGCGCATTGTGGGCCCGGCCTGGATTGGCCATGGCAGCCACATCCGCTCGGGTGCAAGCGTCACGCGGTGTGTGCTGTTTGACTACACCCGCATTGGCCAGGACATGGCATTTGCCGAAATGATTGTGTCGCCCGATTACTGCGTCGATAACCGCGGCGGCACCGTGTACCGTGGCGATGACAACTGCAAGCTGCGCTGGAGTGACGCTCGGGCTTGAATTGCCCGCTAGCCCCCGCAGGGGCTAGATTTGTTGCTATCAAGTTTGTAGTGATTCCATTCCGCCACGCTTGCCACCACCGATACGGGCGATGGCCATGCGCACCATGCGGTAGGCAAAACGCAGCAGTAGCAGCGTAGCCAGCGCCTCCAGGAACGTCAGTACAAAGGCAAACAGACCATTTTGATTTTGTGCCCGCAATTGGAACTTGGCCACCATGCGGTCCCGCGCAATCTCAATACTGTCGTAGAAAGTGGGTACCACCAGCAGCGTTAGCAGCGTCGAGGTGATAGTGCCTCCAATGATGGCAACCGCCAGCGGTTGGTAAAACTCGCCACCCTCGCCCAGACCCAGGGCCACCGGAAGCATGCCGGCGATCAGCGCAAAGGTTGTCATCAGAATGGGGCGCAATCGCACGCGCCCAGCATCCATCAGGGCCTCTTCCCGGTCTATGCCTTCAGCCTCGCGCTTGCGGGCGGCGTCCAGCAGCAAAATCGCGTTCTTGGCGACCAGGCCCATCAGCATGATGATGCCGATGAAACTCATCAGGTTCAACGTGCCGCGGGTGATGAGCAGGGCCAGCACCACACCAATCAAGGACAGAGGCAGCGACAACATCACCGCCAGTGGCGCCGTGAAGGAACCGAACTGCATTACCAGGATCAGGTACATCAGGCCAATGCCAGACAGCAGGGCAATGAGCATCTGGGTGAACAGTTCCTTTTGGTCCTGGCCGGCTCCACCCAAGGACAGGCCATAACCCGGTGGGTAGTCAAAAGACTTTGCCAGCTTCATGGCGTCATCGGTCACTTCACCCGGTGAGCGTCCCTGTGCGTTGGCTGATACGGTGATATTGCGTTTGCCATTGGCATGTTCGATGCCAGAAGGTCCCTTGCCCATGGTGATGGTGGCAATCTGGTCCAGCGGAACCATCAGATTGGTGCCTGCCACCGCAATGGGCAGGCGCTCAATGCTTTCCTTGCTGACCCGGTCATTGGGGTGCAGGCGCACGGCCACGTCGCGGCTCTCTCCCGTGGGGTCTACCCAGTCACCCACTTCGATGCCGGCAAAGGCCACACGCAGCGCCTGTGCCGCGTCATTGGTGGAGATGCCCATGGAGTTGGCCAGACCGCGGTTGAGCTCAATCTTGAGCTCTTTCTTGGGGTCCTGCTGCGAAAGGCCCACATCGACCGCACCAGGGATCTGGCGCAGCTTGTCCATGTAGGCGCTGGTAATCTCCAGCAGCTTGCGAGAATCAGGACCGGTGAAGTCGATCTGGATGGGCTTGCGCGCACCGTTGTTCAGGTCATCCAATACGGTGTATTCGGCACCGACCAGGGTGCGCACTTTTTCGCGCAGTTCGGTTGCAATTTCCTTGGCGCTGCGCTTGCGGGTATTGCGCTTGCCAATGTCCACATAAATGCGGCCACCGCTGGCGGTGATGTTGCTATTGGTTTCCTTGGTCTCGGCGATGGTGCGGGCCAGCTCGGCGGCGCGCTCCATTTTCAGGCGCGCATACTCCACCGATGAAGAGGCCGGTGTACGCACCTCGATCATCAGGTTGCCAGAATCCGTGGCGGGCAAAAAGCTGGAGCCTCCCACTTTTACTTGCAAGACAACGGCCCCTATTAAACTGCCCAATGCTATGGCCCACATCCACCGACGGTGGTGCAGGGCCCAGGCAATCACGTGGCCGTACCTATCGGCCTGGTGATCAAACCAGTCATTGAAACGCGCCAGCACCGCGCTCAGCCCCTTCTTGGGGGCCGTATGGTGGTCTGGCGGGTCGCCCCAATAGGCAGATAACATTGGGTCAAGTGTGAAGGAGATGGCCAAACTCACCAGCACCGAGCAGGTCACGGTCAGCGCAAAGGGGCGGAACCATTCACCTGAAACACCGGGCATAAAGGCCACGGGGATAAACACCGCAATGATGGAGAAGGTGGTAGCAGCTACCGCCAGGCCAATTTCGGCCGTGCCCTCCAGCGACGCGGTGCGCCGGTCCGAGCCCATTTGCATGTGGCGCACGATGTTTTCGCGCACCACAATGGCATCGTCAATCAGCACGCCAATGGCAAGCGACAGACCCAGCAGCGTCATGAAGTTCAGCGTAAAGCCGCACAGCCAGACTGCAATGAAGGCGGCAATGACGGATGTGGGCAGGCTCAGTGCCGTGATCAACGTCGAGCGCCACGAATTCAGGAAAGCGTAGACCACAAAAATGGTCAGCACCGCGCCCAGTACCAGGGACTCGATCACGTTGTTCAGGCTGCGCTGGGCATCCACACCACCGTCGCGTGTGATCTCCAGCTTGGTTCCGGGCTTGTCTTTCTCAAACTCCTTGTTGATGTCCTTCACCAGCTTGCGGATGTCGTCGGCCACGCTGACCGTGCTGGCGTCGCGCGAGCGGGTCACAAAGATGCCGATATTGGGCTTGCCGCTGCGGATACTGAAACTGGCAATGTCCGCAAAGCTATCGTTGATGGTGGCCACATCCGCCAGGCGCACCACCTGGCCACCAAAGCGTTTGACCACAATGCTCTGGAATTCGGCCGGCGACTCGATACGACCCACCAGGCGAATGCTTTCTTCGTCCAGCGTGCCTTGTACCTTTCCCACCGGCGCGTTGGTGTTTTGCGCCCGCACAGCCGCCACCACTTCACCAATCGACACATTGTGTTCCCGCAGCTTTTCGGCCCGCACCAGTACCGACAGTTCACGTTTCAGCGAGCCGTTGATGTTGACATTGGCCACGCCGGCAATGCCGCGCAGCTTGTCAGCCAACACGTCTTCGGCCAGGCGCGAAATCTCCGCATGGGTCTGCGTGCTGGAGGACAGGGCCATGTTCATGATGGGCTGGGCCGACGGGTCGTAGCGGCGCAACACCGGCTCGCGCATTTCGGTGGGCAGCTTGTAGCGCACACTGGATATGACGTTGCGCACCTCGTCCGAGGCCTCGATCATGTTCTTGTTGAACGAGAACAGCACGTCGAAACGCGCATTGCCTTCGGTTGAGTTGGAGTAGACCTCGGTCACGCCCGAAATGCTCATCAGCGACTTTTCCAGTCGGTTGACGATTTCGCGTTCAACGGTATCCGGTGACGCGCCAGGGTAGGCGATGTTCACAAACAGGCCGGGCACTTCGACGTCGGGGTTCTGGTTGACCCGCAGTTTGCTCAGGGCCAGCAGGCCCATGGCCATCAGCGCGATGATCAATACGATGGTGGCGGTCGGGCGCTTGATGCTGAAGTCGGAGAGAAACATTTATGTCCCTTTCGCGTTCGATGCGGCAGAGGCTGCGGCCGTGGGTGGTTTGGCGGCTACCAGCTCGGCGACCTGGCCTTCCTTGAAGCTGGAGCTGGGATTGCGCAGAATGATGTCGCCTTCGCTCAAGCCACTGCGCACTTCGTAGTTGCCGGTGCGGGGGTCGCGGTTACCTACCGCCAGGTCAATCTGGTTCAGGGTGTTGTTCTTGACCCGCCACACCGAAGATTTGTCTCCTACCTTGACCAGCACCGACTCGGGCAGTGTGAGCGCCTGCACATTGCTGGACTCAATGGTCCCCTCGGCATACAAGCCCGACACACGGGGCTGGGTGGCACCACTAAAACTCACCAAGACTTCCACCTGCCGTGTGACATCGTTGGCGCTGGGGTCCACCCGCGTGACCTTGCCACGGAATTCCTGTCCGGCATACCCGTTGATGCGAAAACCTACGGTCTGACCGACGCTGACCTGGCTGATCTTGTCGGCCGATACGCGACCGGCAAAGCGCATGCTGGTCGGATCAATCACCTTGAGCAGCTCTTTGCCGATGGATGCGGTGTCTCCGGCGGATGCCTTGCGGTCGCTGACCACACCGTCAAACGGTGCACGCACCACGGTACGCTCCAACTGCTGGCGCGCCTGTGCGGTGCGCGCTTTGGAGGCTGACAACTCGCTTTGTGCGGCATTGCGGCGCACTTCGGCGTCGTCCAGTGCCTGCAGCGAGGTCATGCCCGACGCGCGAAGGGTCTTGAGGCGCTGCACATTGCGCTCTGCCTGGTCCAGGGCCTGTGCTGCGTTGCGCGCGCTGTCTTCTGCGGAGCGCAGGTTGTCCTGAATGGTGGTCTGGTCCATGCGGATCAGCACGTCACCTTTGCGCACCGCATCGCCGTTTTCCTTGAGCACCTGCAGCACGACGGCGGACACCTCGGCCCGCAAATCGGCCTTGCGCTCGGGTTGTATGGATCCGGTGATCACGGGCCCAGAGGCCAGCGTATTGGCACGAATGGTCAAAAAGTCTTCTGGTGCAATCACCAGTTTGGGCGGCGGTGCGGCGGCGTCTTTCTTTTCGTCTTTGCCTGGGAATTTTCCGCATGCCGCGAGGCTTGTGGCCAGAGCGACAACGATGACGAGGGGACGCAGCATAGAGAAATCTCCGAGTGGGAAAGCCAGAGGGGTGGGTTGGTGTGGCAGTGGATGGGTATCCATTTGCATGTGGCCAGATTATGGCTGCAAGGATCAAAGCAAGCGTCTTTGCAGGGCGGCGTGCGCCCCGCTCCACAAAGTGGATGCTCAGGCTTTGCGCAGACGGCTGGTGGCGGCCTGTGCGGTGGCATTCAGGGCGGCAGACTTTTGCCCCACGACGACGACCGTGGGCAGTTCTATGGTGGGAACGGACGGCGCTGGTGCCGGTGCCGACGCAGTGTGCATGCCCACCACCAGAGTGCTTAGCCAGGTCATTGACAGGGTAGCGCCCAGTATCAGGCCGATGATTTTGGTTGTGATGCGTGTGGTCATGGTGGGCTCCTTGTTGCGTTGGAGTGAACTGTAAAGAGGCTCGCTGCGCTGCGCGAATGCTTTGCGACCAATGGCCTCCCGGCAATGATGATCTGCCGAAATTGCGGTATGGGCGGCTGACCAGGTTCCGCAGGATTTGGTTTAATGGAGCGCTACAGGCGATGGCCCTGGCCAGCGGTTTCCCCACAAAGGACTGGTGGCTGCCGGGCGTGGTCGTCCCCAAAGTACCACTGAGGATCCAAACAATGAGACAGTTTTTTCTGGGCGCCATCTGTGCGCTCGGCATGGCCGGTGCCTGCGCACAACCCGTTGTAGTGCCCAACCCTAACCTGTTGGCAGAAGGCATTCCTGCCATCCCCCAAGCCATTGCTGACAAAGTCGCGAATTACACCGAGTTCCGGGGCTATTCCTTTATGGGCTGGCACCCAGTAGACCGGTCGATGCTGGTGCGCCACCGCGAATCTGGCGCCAATATTGCACAGATCTACTGGTTGAAATCGCCGGGCGGCAAGCTGGAGAAGCTCACCGATTTTCCCGACAGCGTGGCTGCGGCCGCATTTGAGCCCCGGGAGGGCAAGTACCTGGTGTACGCGCGCGATGCCGGAGGCAACGAGGCAACCCAGGTCTTCCGCATGGATCTGGTCACCCGCCAGTCCACCCTGTTGTCCAACCCGGATGAACGCAGTAGCTACACCTGGAATCGCGCTGGCGACCGTTTGTTGATGGAGTCGGTTCCACTGGACAGGACCGCGCAGGGAGGCAAGCGTGCACAAGTCGTGACGACCTTGACCCTGCTGGATCCGCAGAAGCCCGACACCAAGACCGTACTGGCCGAACTGCCCGGCGGGGGCTGGGGCAGTTTCAGCTTCAGTCCGGACGACCGAGCCCTTGCAGTCCAGCAGTACCGTACACCCAATGATTCGGATGTGTTCTTGATCGACACCAAGACGGGCGCGCGTGAAAAGATTCTTCCCAAAGAGGGTGCGGCGCCCGCGGGGTACTCCGGCTTCGAGTGGAGTCTGGATAAGCAGCGTCTGTTCCTCACCACCAACCAAGGCGGTGAGTTTTACGAACTGGCGGTGTATGACCTGCGTGACAAGTCCCTGACGGTGCTGTCCCGGCACATTCCGTGGGACATAGAGAACTTCACGTTGTCGGCCGACGGCAAGCGCCTGATGGCCGTGGCCAACAATAACGGGCGCGACGAAATGCGCCTGTTTGATGCCACCACTGGTAAAGAGCTCGCGCGCCCCGCAGTGGGCGCGGGTGCAATTGGCGGTGGTGACTGGCATGCCGCACAGCGCAACACGCTGGCCTACTCCCTGAATTCCCCACAAAGCCCTGGCGATGTCTACACCCTGGATACCGACACCGGCAAGACCGAACGCTGGACGGTTGCCGGTACGGCACCCGGTGTCCAGTTGGATACGTTTGTCAGCCCCGAGCTGGTGCAGATCAAGAGTTTTGACGGCTTGACCGTCAGTGGCTGGTTGTTCCTGCCCGACGCGGCCAAGTTTCCCGGAAAGCGCCCGGTGTTGGTGAACTTCCATGGAGGGCCCGAGGGGCAGTCCACCGTGCGGTTCATGGGTCGCTACAACTACTACCTGAATGAGATGGGCATCGCCGTGTTATTGCCCAATGTGCGCGGCTCCCGGGGGTATGGAAAAACCTACCTGGACCTGGACAATGGCTTCAAACGCAAGGATTCCGTCAAAGACGGTGGAGCCTTCCTGGCCTGGGCTGGACAGCACCCCCGGCTCGATGCCAAACGCATTGCCATAACCGGTGGAAGCTACGGAGGGTACATGAGCCTGGCCACGGCGGTGGATTACAGCCCGCTGATCCGCAGCGCCATTGATGTGGTGGGTATCAGCCACTTCACCACCTTTCTCAACAACACCGAAAGCTACCGCCGGGACCTGCGTCGGGTTGAGTACGGTGACGAGCGTGACCCCGCCATGCGTGCCTTCCACGAGCAAATAGCACCTCTCAACAACGCAGCTGCCATCAAGGTGCCGCTGTTTGTGGTGCAGGGCAAAAACGACCCGCGTGTTCCCTATACCGAAGCGCAGCAGATTGTGGCTGCGGTGCGCAAGAACGGTGTGCCGGTTTGGTACCTGCTGGCCGACAACGAGGGCCATGGGTTCAGGCGCAAAGCCAATGCCGATTTCGAGTTTTACGCCACCGTTCGGTTCCTGGAAACCACGCTGCTGGAGTAACTACAAATACTGCACCAAGGCCATGACCAGCGATACGCTGAGCATGGCCAGCACGGCAGACACCGCAACACCGGCGGTAACCAGTTCTTCGGCCACGTTGTAGCGCTGCGAGAACATGAACACGTTGGCCCCAATCGGCAGCGATGCGGTGACCACCATCACGGTCAGTGGCAGGCCGTGCAGGCCCATGGCCATCCCCACCAGCGCTACCAAAGCGGGCAGCAACAGGTTTTTCAGCAGGGCCAGGCCCAGCGCACCTTTGAGTTCATGGCCTATGCGGGCGCTGGCCAGCGTGGCGCCCACCAGCAGCAGTGACATGGGGCCCATGGCAATACCCAGCAACTGCAAGGGGCGGTCCAGCACCGCAGGCATGACCCAGCCGGTTTGTGCGAACAGCAGGCCCAACATGATGGGCAGAGGAACCGGGTGCAGGATGCCGTTGCGCAGCGCGTCCAGTACCGGCCGCCGCCAGGCAGCCCTGGTTGCTGGCGACGTGCTGTCGCGCGCCGCCTGGCGCGCGACGCCCAGTTCCAACGCAATGGTGGCCAGGGTCAGCAGCACCAGGGCATGCAGCGAGATGATGGTGAACAGCGTCAGCATACCGGCCTCGCCGTAGGCAAGACCGATCAGCGGAATGCCGATGGCCACCGTGTTGCTGAAGGTCGCTGCCAGCGCGAGCACCGTGGCCCGTGGTGTGGCGCGGCCCCACACCAGCATCAGTGTAAAGAGCGCAACCGCAGCCGCAAAGTAGGCCGCTACGGGTTTGAAATCCAGCTGCTCCACATGCACCGTGCTCATGGTGCGAAACAAGAGGGCCGGCGTGAGCACCATGAAAACCAGGCGCCCCAGGTCTTTTGTGGCTTCAGCCCTCATCCAATCTGCGCGACATGCTATAAAACCGATAGCAATCAGCAGGATGACCGGCAGCAGCGATGACAGGACAATGGAATGCATATCCGATTTTCGCCCATGGGCGCCAGGCCGTTGAATAATCGGGGCATGCACACTGTCGGCCCCGCCATCGTTCTTTGCACCCTCAATGCCAAATACATCCACGCCTCCCTGGGGTTACGGTATTTGTTGGCGAACATGGGGGACCTGGCCGAACAGTCGGTGTTGCGCGAATTCACCATCGCCCGAAAACCCGAGGAGCTGGCTGAAGAACTGCTGGCCCTGCAACCCCGCGTTATCGGCTTTGGTGTGTACATCTGGAACGTGGTGGAGACCACGGCCCTTGTGCGTTTGCTGAAGGCCGCACAGCCGGATATCAAAATTGTGCTGGGTGGCCCGGAGGTCAGCCACGAGTGGGCCGAGCAGGAGATCGTGCAGCTATCCGACCATCTCATCACTGGCTGGGGTGACATCAGTTTTCCCAAACTGTGCCGTGCACTCCTGCGTGGCCCACAGCCATTGATGAAAGTGATATCCGGTGAGCAGCCCGAGTTAGACAGCATTGCCCTGCCATACACACACTACACCGACGATGACCTGGCCCACCGCCTGCTGTATGTCGAGGCTTCGCGTGGTTGCCCCTTCAAGTGTGAGTTTTGTCTGAGCGCGCTGGACAAGACCGCCATCGCCTTTGACCTGGAAGCTTTCCTGGCCGAGATGGACACGCTGTTTCGGCGCGGCGCGCGCAACTTCAAGTTTGTAGACCGCACCTTCAATCTGAAAATCGAAACCTCGGCCCGCATCCTTCAGTTTTTTCTGGACCGCATGTGCGAGGAATTGTTTGTGCACTTCGAGGTCATCCCCGACCATTTGCCCGACCGCCTCAAGATGCTGATGGTCCAGTTCCCGCCCGGCGTATTGCAGTTGGAGGTGGGCATACAAAGCTTCAACCCTGAGGTGCAAAAGCGCATCTCCCGCCGGCAAGACAATGCCAAAACCGAGGCCAATTTGCAGTGGCTGGTGGAGTACTCGCCGGCCCACCTGCACACTGACCTCATCTTTGGTTTGCCGGGCGAGACATGGCAGAGTTTTGCCGAAGGATTCGATCGCCTCCATGCACTGCGCCCGCACGAGATCCAGCTCGGTCTGCTTAAGCGCCTGCGCGGCACGCCCATTGCGCGGCACACCCAAGAGCATGGCATGGTCTACGCCGCGCAGCCACCCTATGCAGTACAGCAAACCGGGGTGGTGGAAGCGGCAGCGGTGCAGCGCTTCATGCGCCTGGCGCGCTACTGGGATCTGGTTGCCAACTCCGGGCGCTTCCAGCAGGCGCTGGGCGTACTGCTGCAAGGTAACT
Organism: uncultured Rhodoferax sp.; assembly: GCA_963513355.1. Classification (GTDB taxonomy): domain Bacteria; phylum Pseudomonadota; class Gammaproteobacteria; order Burkholderiales; family Burkholderiaceae_C; genus Allorhodoferax. The sequence goes on from CAUPQG010000018.1 coordinate 76,752, forward strand.
CGGCGTTTGCTGCATTTGCTGATTGGAGTGACTGGCTGTGGCAGACCACGCGCAAGACCCATGGACTGACACCCGAGCATCTGGTGGACGCCTTGTTTGATTACCTGACCACGGCACGCGGTTTGCCGGCGGAGCCCACGCGCCAGATGCTGCTGGCCGATTACCAGCGCAGCGGCGCCCATGCCCGCCCGCGCTGTCTGCAGCATGTGTTGCCCAGGCCGGTTGCGCCCCAACACGGCAAACAGGCCAAGCAGCTGGCGTTGCGCCAGGCCCAACACGGGCGCGCAGCCCAACAAACGCATTGAGGGTCTGTTTTATAGCGCCTTGACCATAGCAGGGCGCTCGCCCATACTGCTCAGTATGGCAGCCACACCATCCAGTTATCTGACCGCCCCTCTACGGGACTTGGAGGCATGGACCCGCTATTTCCGGGATGCGCAAATTCCGGTTTTGGCCAAAACATCGGCAGCCATTGAAGCCCTGCGCGCCGATGAAGACAATGTGGACGCCAGCATGCTGGGGGCCACGATCGAAAGTGACCCGCTGATGTCGCTCAAGTTGCTGGCCCATGTTGCAGCGAAGCGCCGGGTCGACACCGCGACTGAGACCGAAAGTGTGACCACCTCACTGGTCATGACCGGCATCTCACCGTTTTTCAGAAGCTTTGGCCTGCAACCCACGGTGGAAGACCATTTGCATGACCAGCCTCTGGCGCTTGAGGGCCTGTACGCATTGCTGCTCCGTGCCGACCGTGCGGCACAGTTTGCTACTGGATTTGCCGTACACCGGGGGGACACCGACGTGGGGGTGATACGGCTGGCCGCATTTCTGCACGACTTTGCCGAGATGCTGATGTGGTGCCATGCCCCCACCCTGCAGCTGCGCATTGCCCAAGCCCAACGCGCTGACCCCACACTGCGCAGCGCCACCGTCCAGAGGGTAATGCTGAATATCGAGTTGGACGATTTGCGTCAGGCCCTGATGAAAATGTGGCACCTGCCCGAGCTGCTGGTGCGCATCAGCGACGACCGGCATGCCGACACAGCCATCGTACGCAATGTCGTATTGGCCGTGCGCCTGGCCCGCCACACCACGCAGAGCTGGAACAACCCGGGTGTGCCGGACGATATCGACGACATCGCCAAACTGCTCAATGTGTCGCCCTCGGTGGCGCTTGCTTTCGCGCACCGCATAGATTGCGAAGGCTAGACGGGTACCACACCCAAGCGGCGCAGCACTGGCAAACGCTTGGTCACAAACTCAGTGGCCTGCAGGGTTAGTTCGTCAATATTGTCCTGGGCGACATCCATCGGTTTCCCGTCTTTGAGTAGCCGCTGCCCCTGTGCCATCAGGGCCGTCCAGGCAAAGCCCGCAAGGACTGCAGGCTCGGGGGCTTCTTTTGGTGTTTTGCCTTCGAGCATGGCCAGCAGAAAGAGTTGCTGAAAGCGGCTCAAGGTGACGCCGCCACCGCTGACCGGGCTGGCCACAGCGCCGATGTCGGCGTGGTTGCGCGCCATGCCCAGCAGATGCCGGTTCAGTTTGTCGGTCTGCGGTTGGGCTCGTTGCACCACTTCTGACTCTTGCACGGCAACCACATCACCCGTACCCGCCAGCAGCATGATGGCCTCGGTCAACTGGGCAAAACTGATGCTGGATTTGCTGGTGCCCGCTTGCAGCTGTTGCCATAGCTCGCCAATGCTGTGCACCTGGTGGTCGGCCATGGCGGTCACCACCGGTTCGTAAATCGCCGGGGTCAGCGTGGCCTCCCCAACTGGGGCCTTGACCTTCATCGAAACGTCGGTAGCGGAGGTGGCCAGCAGCACTTGCTGCGCGCGCAAGGCGTCGGCCTGGTCGCCGGGGGCCAGCCTGCGCGGGCCCTTGACCCAGTAGTCGCGCCGGAACTGCTGGTTAACCAAGAAGTCGCGCACCGTTTCGCGGAACATCGCATCGGGCTGCTCCTGCAGCAAGGCATGTTGCACGGGCGTGAAATTGAGCGCTGTCAGGTGATCCAGGTAGTGGGCAGAGCAGGCATAGCCGAGCTTGGCACCCGACAGCCAGCGCGCCATTCGGGTGAACGACATGGGCTCCCAGTCGTGGTTGAAGTATTCATGGGCCAGGTAGCTGCGGTTGGCGCTTTGCAGGCGTTTGAGGCGGGTGGCAATTTGCGGGTTGGCCTGGGCGTAGTGGCAATTGCTGTCTACCAGGCGTTCTGCAAAGGCCAGCGCGGCGTCTATTCGCCCCGGCATTCCCTTGCCGGGCACGCCCATCACCTGGGCATGTTCGGTCAACAGGTCCCGCATGGGTGCCATCGCGGCCCAGCCGGGCTGGGTGTTGTAGCTGATGTAGAGCACACCGCCCACGCGCAATTTGCGTCGCACAAAATCCACAATCACCGCGCGGTTGGCGTCCGATATCCAGCTCCAGATTCCGTGTACGCCAATGAAGCTGAAGTCGGGCAGGTCCGTGCGCTGGCAAAAGTCGGCAAAGGCCTCCTCAAAGAGCCGGGTGCCTTGTGCATCCACACCGCTGACACTGGCAAGTTCCTGCGCAAATGCCACTTGGGAGGGGTTGAAGTCGGTGGCTAACCAGGCATTGCCCGATGCTGCGGCATGTACGTTTACGCTGACACCCTGTCCCATGCCCAATTCACAAGCCGGGCCGTCGGACAGGGCAGGAGTGGCCGCCCAACCGGCACTGAGCAGGGCAAGGCGCGTGCGCAAGGGGTTGAGCTCGGTGTAGTAGCCGTAGGTGTAGCCGATGTCGGTGATGTAGCCTTCGTTCCAGTCAGACATGGTGCTTCCTTTTCTTAGCGCACAAGTTGGTTGAGCTGGATGATGGGCAGCAACACAGCCAACACGATGAGCATGACGACCAGTCCCATCGCCACGATCAGCAGCGGTTCCAGCAGCGTGGCCAGTTGCATGGCGCGGCGCTGCACCTCGGTGCTGAGCTGTTTGGCCGCGCGCTCCAACATCACCGGCAGTTGGCCGGTTTGTTCGCCCAAGCGGGCAAACATGCTCAAGAGGCCGGGGAAGCGTTTCTTCTGCGCCATGGCAGAGGCCAGTGGTGCCCCTTCGCGCACCAGCACCAGCGCGTCTAGCGCGTCGGTGCGCATGGCCCGGTTGGACAGGGTGTCGGCCGCGGCCTGCAGGGCTTTCAAAATGGGCACACCTGCGGCCGCCAGCATGGACAAAGTGCCGGCAAATCGCGCTGCGTTATAGCCGCGCGAGAGCTTGCCCAGAATCGGCAAGGTGAGCCACATGGCATCAAACTTTTCACGAAATGCGGCGCTGGCCCACGCCAATCTTGAGCATCCCGCTATAAAAACAAGAGCTATCAGCATCAGCCATCCCTGGTTGCGCACAAAGTTACCAATGCCCAGCATGATCACCGTCAGCATGGGAAGGGCCCGTTTGCTGCCGGCAAATACCTCGGCCACCTGGGGTACCACATAGCCTAGCAAAAACATCACGATGGTGATGGCGGCCAGGGTCACGATGGCCGGGTACAGTGCCGCGCCAATCAGTTGCGACTTCAGCGCCTGGCTTTGCTCCAGGTCGTCAGCCAGGCGCTCCAGTACCAGGCCCAGGTTGCCGCTGTGTTCACCGGCGCCGACCACGGCGCAGTAGGTGGGGGCAAACTCACGCGGGTGCTGTGCCAGCGCGGTGGCAAATGGCGTGCCGCCGTTCACCTCGGCCCGAATGGCTGCCACCAGATGGCGCTGCCGCTCGTCGTCAGCCTCTTCAGCCAGAGCGGTCAGGGCCCGCTCCAGCGGCAGACCGGAGGCCACCAGCCCGGCGATCTGGCGTGTCCAGATGGCCAGCGCCGTGGCATTGAATACGCGCGAGGTCCATAGCGTGGTGCCCTGTGTGCCGCCGCCAGCGGTGCCGGCTCCCGCAGCGCCGGGCCCTACCGGCTCCACCACCATGGGCACCAGCAATTGGGCGCGCAGCAGGCCGCGGGCGGCCTTGGCGGTGTCGGCTTCTATCGTGCCCTTGCGGGCACTGCCGTTGGCATCGAGGGCTTCAAAGGAATAGGCGGGCATGGGTGGATGTTAGCTTCTGATCAGAACCATGCTCCCGCTTTGTCCCCCGGTGGGGAGATTGGTGTAAACCCCTGGCTCGGTTTGCCACGTCATCCGGGAATACCAGCATGACAGCCAAAAGACCGTGAACTACGATTCATGAATCGCACGATCGTGCTTTTTGATCCAGGCCCGTTAACACAAGCAGCGGGTACCGGGTCAGCCAGCGACAGCGCCCCCACCAAAGAGGTCGCACTGCCTTTTCAGAGACGGATTCCTTTCAACCCCTTGGGCCGCGGCCCTGCTGGAGACTATTTTGAAAAAGACCTTGATGACTTGGTTGGGTGCCTGCTTGCTGGCCCTGTCCCTCCTCCCCGCTTCCACCTTGGCTGCGGGCTACACCCAGACCAAATACCCCATCGTGTTGGTGCACGGTCTGTTTGGCTTTGACAATATCGGACCGGTGGAATACTGGTACGGCATTCCTTCTGCATTGCGCGCTGATGGTGCGAAGGTTTATGTGACCCAGGTGTCCGCCGCCAACAGCACCGAGGCCCGTGGCGAGCAGCTGCTGACCCAGGTAAAACAGATTCTGGCGGCTACCGGCGCGGCCAAGGTCAACCTGATTGGCCACAGCCATGGCGGCCCCACCATTCGGTATGTGGCTTCGGTGCGCCCTGATCTGATTGCCTCCGCCACCTCCATTGGTGGCGTCAACAAGGGCTCGGCTGTGGCCGACGTGCTGCTGAAGGTGGCCCCCCCCGGATCCTTGTCCAACTCGGTCATCGTCTCCATTACCAATGGCCTGGCGACCATCATCAACTTCCTGTCCGGCGGTTCGGGGCTGAGCCAAAATGCGCTGGCTGCGGCCCAATCGCTCAGCACCGCTGGCGCGACCAAATTCAACCAGGCCCACCCCTGGGGCGTGCCGACTTCGTCCTGCGGCGAAGGTGCCTACTCGGCGCGTGGCGTGGCCTACTTCTCGTGGAGCGGTGCCAAGCCCTACACCAACGTGTTTGATCCTATCGATCCTGCTCTGGCCTTGACCTCGCTGGCCTTCGGTGGCGCCAAGAATGACGGTCTGGTGGCCAGCTGCTCCAGCCACCTGGGCCGTGTCATCCGCGACGACTATGCGATGAATCACCTGGATGAAGTGAACCAGACCATTGGCCTGACCAATTTGTTCGAGACCAACCCTGTGACCATCTTCCGCCAGCACGCCAACCGCCTGCAGGGCATGGGTCTGTAAAGAGAACAGCGACCATGGGAGTCAGCCGCCAAACCCGGATCGGCTTGGGGCTGCTCAGCCTGGCTCTGCTGGGCGGGGGCTTGCTTGCCTGGTGGCCAGCAGATGAACCCGCAGCCCCACCGGTAGCGGTGATTGGCCCGGTCAGCCGAGCCGCCCCGTTTGTTCGCTCCATGCAGGACACACTGCCCGACGGCAATCTGCAGACCCTTGCCAAGGGCGTCGCGCCAGGCGCCACTGGCACCCTGGCCTATGGCGAACTCAAGCGCTTGTTTGACTACTACCTGAGCGCCGTGGGGGAGCAAAGCATTGAGGCCATCACGCTGCAGATCCGTGGCGAGCTGGACCGCAGGCTGCCTCCCGCGCAGGCCCAAAAAGCGCAGCGCCTGCTCGGCTTGTATATCGAATTCAAACGTGAATTGGTCCGGGTGGAGAGCCAGCCGCAACTGGTGGGCAATGGCCTGCAGGCTATCCGCGGCCGCTTCAATGCCATGCAGGATGTGCGCGCCAAGTATTTCAGCGCCGAGGAAACACAGGGCATGTTCGGCTTTGAAGACGCCTATGACATGGATGCAATTGCTCGCCTGGAGGTGGACCAGAACCCGGCGCTAAATGCGCAACAAAAGAAGCAGCAGCTGGCCGCGCTGGATGCCGCCATGCCTGAGCAATTGCGTAACGAGCGCGAGGCCACCAGCATGGTGGTGCGCCTGGAGCAGCAGGCCCAGGAGTTGCGCGCCAAGGGCGGAAGCGAGGACGATGTTTACCGCATGCGCGCCAAGGAGCTGGACCCGCAAGCAGCAGCCCGCCTGGCCGAAGTGGACCGCGAAGAGGCTGCCTGGAAGGGCCGCATTGCACGCTACCTGGAAGAGCGCAACAAGCTATTGCAGGCCCAATCCAACGCCAGTGCTTCCGAGCGCGAATCCAGTTTGGCCCAACTGCAACAGAGCAGGTTCAGCGAAACCGAGCGACCACGCTTAGTAGCCTACGAGTAAGCACGACCCTTCTGGGGGCTGGGAGCAATGCTTTTAGTGTGCAGCGAGGCGCTTGCCGTGTGGCAGGCTGGCCAGCCGATCAAACATGTGGCGGCAGTAACCGGTGACGCGCAGGCACTTGTTGATCTCATCCACCGGCAGCGGACCGGATACCACCACGATGTCATTGGCCCGGTCATGGTCACCTGCGGCGCGCAGGCGCCTGCGCGTGTTGTTGGCCCAGGAGTGGATGCGTGATGGGTGACCGTGCTCATGCAGCTTGCCGGTTCGTACATCAAACGCAATGGCAACTGTGTCGGTCATCAGGCGCAGCTTGTGCTCGCCGGTGGCCTTGCTGGGTGGCGTGCTCAGGTCATACAAATGGTAGTTGCCTTGTTTGAGCTGGTATTGAAGTGATGACATGCGCGGATTCCTCTGAGACCTATTGTGGTTCGCGGGTCGTGGAACTAAAGGAAAAGAAGGGTTGGAAAAACGGCCTAATCTCTCGTGACGCGCACCAGCTCTTCGCGCGAGGTGATGCCTTTGGCCACCAGCCGTTCACCGTCTTCACGCATCAGCGTCATGCCCGCGGCTTGCGCGGCGGCGCGGATGTCGGCCTCGGAAGCCTGGTGGTGGATTTGGGCACGGATTGCATCGTCGGTCACCAGCAGTTCAAACACGCCGGTACGCCCCTGGTAGCCAGTGTGGCCGCATTCGGTGCAGCCCTTGCCCTGGCAGGTGGTGCACAACTTGCGCAGCAGCCGCTGGGCCAACACGCCTAACAAGGATGAACTCAGCAGGAAGGGCTCAATGCCCATGTCGGTCAACCGGGTCACTGCACTGGCCGCGTCATTGGTGTGCAGCGTGGCCAGCACCAGGTGGCCGGTCAGTGACGCCTGGATAGCGATCTGCGCGGTCTCGAAATCGCGGATTTCACCGATCATGATGACGTCTGGGTCCTGGCGCAGGATGGCGCGCAGGGCCTTGGCAAAGTCCAGGTCGATCTTGGCATTGACCTGGGTCTGGCCCACGCCGGCCAGCTCATATTCAATGGGGTCTTCCACCGTCATGATGTTCTGGCGCCGGCTGTCCAGCTTCTGCAGCGCCGCATACAGCGTGGTGGTTTTGCCCGAACCTGTGGGGCCAGTTACCAGGATGATGCCGTGGGGCTGGGTCACCAGGTGCTCAAAGCGTTGCAGCACATCACCCTGCATGCCCACCGATTCCAGGCTCAGCTTGCCACCGCTCTTGTCCAGCAGGCGCAACACGGCGCGCTCGCCATGGGCACTGGGTAAGGTGCTGACCCGCACATCCACACCCCGTGTACCGATGCGCAGGGAGATGCGGCCGTCCTGTGGCAGGCGCTTTTCGGCAATGTCCAGATCCGCCATGATCTTCAGGCGGGAGATCAGTGCCGCGTGCAGGGCGCGGTTGGGCTGCACCACGTCGCGCAGGGTGCCGTCAACACGGAAGCGCACGCTGGAATGGCGCTCATAGGGTTCGATGTGGATATCACTGGCACCATCACGTGCGGCCTGCGTCAGCAGCGCATTGAGCATGCGGATGATGGGCGCGTCGTCCGAGGTTTCCAGCAAGTCTTCAATCGCCGGCAGGGCCTGCATCATGCGCGACAGGTCCACATCGGCCTCCACCTCGCTGATGACGGTGGCGGCGCTGGATTCGCTTTGTGCATAGGCCGCACTGATGCGCTGGCGCAGTAGCTCGGCGGCCTCGGTTTCGACCTGGGCTGCGCCAAACTTGCGCATGACTTCAGCCACGGCGCTTTGTGCGGCGTCACCAGCCAGGTCGTGCAGCCATAGCGTCAGGCTGCCATCCTGCTCTTCCAGCAGCAGCTGGTGGCTGCGCGCAAACGCGTAGGGCAGTGGGTATTGCACAGCGCCCGCCATGGTCAGGGCTTGGCCACTGGCGCCACAGGTGCGGGTGCAACTGCAGGTTTGGGAGCGGGAGGCAACACGGCGGCTTCGTTGACGGGCAGGCCACTGCTTTGGACGGGCTGGGTTTGCTGCTGTTGGTTGCGCATCAGCTCGTAGCGACCCAGTGAAAAATCGTCGGTGGCAGCGGCATCGCGCATCACCACGGGGCGCAAAAACACCATCAGGTTGGTTTTCTTGCGGCTGCGGGCCTCGCTCTTGAACAGGTTACCAAACAGGGGCACGTCACCCAGGCCTGGCACTTTCTCCTGGTTGCCAGAGTATTCATCTTGCAACAGGCCGCCCAACACCACGATGGAGCCGTCGCCTACCAGCACATTGGACTCGATGGAGCGCTTGTTGGTGATGGGACCATTGGCGTCCTTCAGGGTGCTGGCCTGTATGGTGGACACCTCCTGGTAGATGGTGAGCTTGACGGTGCCGTTTTCGCTGATCTGGGGTTTGACCTTGAGCGTGATACCGATGTCCTTGCGCTCAATGGTCTGGAAAGGATTGACGGAGCCTGAGCTGCCACCAGCGCCGGTGTTGGTGAACTGGCCCGTCAAAAACGGCACGTTTTGCGCGATGACGATCTTGGCCTCTTCGTTGTCCAGCGTCAGCAGATTGGGAGTGGACAAAATATTGCCGTCTCCATTGGCCTGCAGGTAGCGCGCCAGAAAACCTAGTATGTAGACGCCGTTGACCTGGTTGGCCACTGCCAGATTGCCGCCGGTGGCCAGCGTGGCCCCGCCGCTGACCGCCTTGGTGGCCAGGCTGATGATGTTCGTGCCGCCCACGCTGAAGTTGGTGCCCAGAATACCCACCGTGCCGTCACCGGCCTTGCCCATGGGGCCTTGCCACTGGATGCCGAATTCGGCGGCCTTGTCGGCATTCACCTCGGCGATCAGGCTCTCCACATAGACCTGGGCGCGGCGTGCATCCAGCTTGTCGATGACCGCACGCAACTGGCGATACTGCGGCTCTGGCGCGGTGATGATCAGTGAATTGGTGGCGGCATCGGCTTGGATCTGGCCACCGGTGGTGGACTGGCTGGTCGCTGTGGAACCGCTGCCACCCGTTGCACCGGCCGCACCGCCAGCCGCAACCACCGGGGCGCTGCTGCCAGTACTGCTGGCACTACGCGCCTCACCCGACATGGCTGCGCGCAACGTGGCCGCGAGCTTGGTGGCCTCGGCATTTTTTAGATACACCACGTAGATGTTGCCGGTGGCGCTTTGGGTGCCGGGCTGGTCCAGCTTGTCGATCAGAGACTTGGCCAGCGCCATGCGGGCCGGGTTGGCGGCGCGCAGTATCAGCGTGTTGGAGCGGGGTTCGGCCATCAGCGTGGTCTTGAAACTTCCATCAGCCGCGCCACCCGGTGCGGCGGCTACACCGCCACCGGACTCCAGCAGCCGCAGTACCAGCGGTGCCAGGTCCACGGCGATGGCGTGTTTCAGGCTGATGACTTCAACATCCGTGGCGTTGGACACATCCATGGCGGCAATGATCTGGGCCAGTCGGCGCAGGTTGTCGCCGTAGTCGGTAATCACCAGCGAGTTGTTGCCGGGGTTGACGTTGATGGTGTTGTTGGGGCTGATCAGCGGACGCAGGATGGGCAGCAGGTTGTTGGCGTTCTCGAAGTTGAGTTTGAAGATCTGGGTGCTGATCTGGTTGCCCGCCACCATGGTGCTGTCAAACACCGCCCCGCCTTGCAGCTTGGCATCGGCTTCGGGCACGATCTTGTCCAGGCCCGCGGCATCCACTACGGTGAAGCCCTGCAGGCGCAGCATGGCCAAAAACTGGGCGTAGGCGACCGCGGGCGTCACCGGTTTGTCGGTGGTCAGGGTGATCGTGCCCTTGACGCGGGGGTCCACCACCACATTGCGTCCGGTCAGTGTGGCCATGGTGCGGGCCACGGCGTCGATCTCGGCGTTGGTGAAATTCAGCGTGATGGGGTCGCCGCGCTTGGCCGGGCTGGCTTGTGCTGCTGCAGGTGCCGGTTGGGCCAATGCATTTATAGAAAATTGGCCACTAGCCCCCGCAAATAATGAGCATATAGCTATTGAAATGATAGCGTTTGGTTTGCGTTTGAAGATGACGGTGTTCATGTGCTGCGGTCTCACTTTAGCCCACGGTGATGATGGATCGGGCGCCATCGCGGCGCCCCAGAATGTTCAGAAGATTGGACAGTGCCTCGACCCGCTCGGGTGCCGCGCTGGCCACGCCCGAAAAGCGCAGGCGTTGGCCCACCCATTGGCCCTGGCCGCTGAGCTGTAGGCTGCCTTCCAAGGTGCTCAGTGCCAGGCTGGGCGAAGGGCCGCCTTGCAATAGGAAACGGTAGCTACCCATGGGTGACAGTGTGGACAGGCGCGACGAGATGTTCAGCGCGTCCAGCTGCACCCGGCCAGCCAGTTGGAGGCCGGTGGGCCCGATGTCGATGGCAAGGTCTTGCGTGGCGGCGCTAAGCTGGCCCTGGGCCTGCACGGTATTCCACGGCGTACCAAGCCCAGCCAGCAGGCTGGCGGGCAATTGTGTTTGGCTGTCTTGCAAGACCAGGCGTGCACCCTTCCAGCCCACCGCCGTGGCGTGCAATTGCAGGGGCTGGGGCGTGCAGCAGTCGGCGCTGATCTGGATGCTCAGACCGGCCCACACCGGGCGTATGCGCCAGGAGACCTGGCCGGGCAGGGCTACGGCGTTGACGCTGCCTTGTCCGCCGGACAACACCAGCTGCGATGTACCGCCCCAGATGCTGCCCTGGGCGCTGACCAGCTGTAACTGCTGGCCGCTGGCTTGGCCCAGCGCGGCAGCAAGCCAGCGTGCGGGCGCAAAGACCGTGGTGGCCATGGCGCCACCCAGCAGCACACCGGCAATGGCCCAGCGCCAGGGCGCAGGTTGGTGCGGCGTACCGGGTGTGCGCTGGGTGGCCATGGGTTAGCGGGGCGGCAGACTCATCACCAGGGTGCCACTCCAGGTGGCGCCGGTGGGGTTGGTGCCGCGGGTCAGACGTGCCTCCAGCGGGACCGAGCGGGCGTTGAGCCGCGCCTGCGCCAACCATTGGGCCAGCGCATCGGCGCTGGCGGCCTGCAGTGTGACGTTGGCGCGGTCAGCCACCACATTCACCTGGGCCGTGGCGGCCAAGGTTTGGCGGGTGGCCAGGTTCAGCGCACGCAGGGCCTCGTCATAGGTCAGTGGCGCCTGTCGTTGCAGGGCGCTGGCCTGGTTTTGGAGCGACAGCATGTGCTGGATCTGGGCGTCCAGTGCGGTGGCCTGGGCGTTAGACGTGCGCAGCGTGTGTAGAGAAGGCGATAGCACCAGCTTCCACACCACTGCCAACACCACCAATACCAGGGCCGCAGCCAGAAAATTTTTCTCGCGGGCCGCCAACTGGCTCCAACGGGTCTGCAAGGGAGCCAGCAAGGCGGTCAAACCAGTTTGCGTTGGCCTGTTCATGGTCGGCGCTCCGCTTGTTGTTTCAGTACCAGGGTGTCGGCATCCAGCGAGACGGTATAGCCATTGGCCTGCAGGCGCGTAATGGCACTGACCATGGTGGGTGCGGCCGGGTCGGCCAGCTTGAGGCGCAGCTCGCCTGCTATAAATTCAATAGCTGATGGCGTAGCAATTTCGGGGGCTAGAGCCTGAAATTGCCCCAACAAACTCTCCAGATCGCCGCTGGCCGCCGCGCCACTTTGGCGCTGCAGGTCGGCCAGCGATCGGGCCATTTGCAGCGGTGGGTCGACCACCACACGCACATCGGGGAAGGTGATGGTCAAAATCTCGCGCAACGCGGTGCGTTTGGCGGCAAGAGCGGCCTGTTCTTTCCAGGCCCAGACCTGCAGGCCCGCTAGATTGGCCAACACGATGGCCACCAGGGCCCAGCGTGCGGGTCGCCAGCGCGGAGATTGCAGCAGGTCGCCGGTCATCTGGGCCAACTGCTTGCGGGTGCGGGTGCCACGGGTGCGCAGCAGGTCAAACTGGGCCAGGTCCCATGGCGATTGGGCGGCAGCAATGGCGCGTTGTGCGGCGGTTTGCAGGCTGACACGGCCGCTGAAACACTGTTCGGCGATGGCGGCAACGGCCGGTTCGGCCAGCACGGTTGCAGCGTCTGCACCGTTGGGCAGCAGCGCGACACCGGTGTGGCCCAGTGGCAGCACCACCACGCCCTGGGGGCCGCAGCACACCAGTTGGGGTTGCTCGGTTGTGCCCATGGCGGTCAGGCTGATGGAGTCGGGGCTTGTGTCGGGCAGTGGGGCCAGCTCGGGCACGATGCGCCCGACCGGGCGGCCGGTCTGCTCCAGTGCCGCCAGCCACGCATGCAGCCACGCCCGGTCACAGGCGGCCACCCAGTTGGGCGCGTCGGTGCGGGCTAGGGGCTGGATGGCAAAGTGCAACTGGGCCGGCTCGTCGAGCAGGCGGTCTTCCAGCAGGCCATCCACCACGGCACGCAGGCGGGGAGCATTGCCCTCTTGAAAAAATCCGCGCTCCAGCGTGCCCTTGGGAAAGTCCACCCGGTGCCAGGAGAGTTGGTTTGCCGGTACGACTACCACCACTTCGGCATCCGGGGTTAGCGGCAGCAGGTTCAGCGGCGCGTCGAGGTGGCGCTTGGCGGTGCTGCCGTCCTCGGTCCATACGGTGCTGCACGGCGTGTTGGCCGTGGGCAGCGTGGGCGGTAGGGTAACGATCAGTGAGGACATGCAGGTTTTTGAAGCTGCGTCATTGTATGGGGGCAGATTGCATGCCCCCAGCGCCCCGGTCGCGCCAAAGGGTCTTCACATTGATGCCATCGCGCTGTACGACGGATCGCTCGTCCACCACCGTCTGATCCAGCCGCAGTCGGCCGTGGATTTCAAAAAAGCGCGAGTTCACGCTGTGCAGGTTTTCGTTCAGGTCCCCGGCCGCATCGGGCACCACCTTGCCAGCATCCGCCAGTGTGCGGAAGTGGGCAAACTGGCGGGTGGAGACCAGTCGCTCGGCCTGGGCCATGTCCAGCCCGGGTATGGTGGCAAACAGCACCGCAGCACTGGCTGTGTTGATATTGACCGGCGTGCGCAGGGGCAACAGTATGATGAAAGGCCGCAGAATCGCCAGGCTGCGCGGGGACAGGCCCAGCCAGACCAGTTGTCCCACCCGCTGCGGCATCAGTGGGGCCATGCGGGCAGAGCCGTTGTTGGGGCTGGTGTCCTGCGCAAACCGAAGGTTCTCAATCAGCGCACCCAGCTCGGAGCGGGGCAGGCCCAGTTTTTCAAACAGCTTGGCGAAGGCGCGCACGGTGGGGTCGGATGGTTTGCCGTTTTCTACCAGGTTAAGCACGTTCATGCGCCCCTGCAGGTCGGTGATGTAACCGGACAAAAAGGCCTGGGTGGCAGCGTCGGTAGTATTGGTGGCGACGCCCTTTTCGGCGGCCAAAAAGGTGGACAGCCGGGCTTCTTCCAGGGGCACGGCCCAGGGTTCGCCCAGGTGGTCGGCGCCGCCCGAGCGGGCGTCCTCGCGCAGGATCAGGCGGGCCCAGTCCAGCGCACCGGTCAGCACCCACAGTGACTGCACGCGGGCGCGTTCGGCAGTCTCCACTTCCACACTGCGCCACTGCTGCCACAGTGCGGCGGCGGCCATTGTGGCCACCAGGGCCACGGTCAGCATGGCGGCCAGCAGGGCGGCACCGCGTTGGCGTGCCGTCATGGTTTGCCGCCCCCCAGGGTGATGCGACCCCAATCGCGGGTGAGCGTGCCGGCAAAGGCGTCGTTCGGTGGTAGGGTCAGCACCAGTCGCACCCCATCGGGCAGGACCTGTTCGGTTGGCGCAGCAACCGGGGTGCCTATGGGGGTGGGTGCGGGCGGTGGAGGTGGCGGGGCCCCATCGCTGGACAGCGGGTTGGTCCAGGCATCGGCTCGAAAGTAAAACACCTTCCACTGCTCCAGCGCGGCCACACGCACTTCGAGTTTCTTGTCCGCTTCGCTGGCGTTTTGTGCCCACTGAGCGGCACGGGCCCACATGGTCTGCAGATCGCCCCGGGTTTGCACGGAGGGTGACTGCCAGCGCAGCCACTGACCGGTACCGTCTATCTCGCGCCGGGCCCAGGCCACCACTAGCAAGCCGTCGCCAGGCGCGGCGGTGCTGCGCCGGGTGATACGCAGTGCGCGGCCATCCCAGTCCAGGGCCGGTGTGTTGGGCAGCTGCACCAGGGCGTCCAGATCGGCCGCCCATTGCGACAGGCCGGCCTGCAGCGTGAGCACCGTGTCCGCGCGCTGCTGGAGCTGGGTTTGTGCCTTGGACATGCCGTCCAGTCCGCGCCAGCTCAATCCCGCCATCAGCGCCAGGATGCCGATGGCGACCAGCAGCTCAATCAGCGTAAAACCTCGTGAACGCGTGGGGGCCATAGTCTTCAATAGCGTCCCACGACCGTGGACAACGTTAGCAGCGTCGCATCACGCTCCGCAACCTGGGCTTCGACCCGTAAAAAATTGGGGTTGGGTGTGGGTCGCACCGATAGGGTGACACCCAGGTTGCGTCCCGCCTGTTCGCAGTTGGTGGTGTTGTCCCCCACGGCGGGCATTTGTTTGGACAAGCGCACCGCCACCAGCGCGTTTTCGGCACAGAGTTGCGCCAGCAACAGATCGGATTGGCGCTCCGCATTGCGGGTCAGAGCGCCGGTCGAGCGCACGCCCGCGGCCAGCGCAATGGCCACAATGCCCAAGGCAACCAGGACCTCGATCAGGGTGAAGCCCCTGTTCACACCTTGCCGGCCGGCACGTAGATTCATGGGGCAGTTGCGGCCAGGTCGCCATCACCCGTGACCCTGAAGGGCCGCACACCGTCGGTGGCAATGCGCAGGCTGCGTGTGGGTTGGGACAGGGTTTCCAGTCGAATCTGCTGCGGACCGATGATGGGCTCTGGCCCCAGTACCACAGCAGTTGTGCTTCTGGCTGCAACATCCGTGCCCAGCCAGTTGGTGGGAAGTGCGTTGTTGGGCATGCCTTCAAACACAAAACCTTGGGGGGTGGCCCGCCAGATCACCGTGTTGGCGCTCATGCGCGAATGGGCGCGAGCAGTCTCCAGCAGGGCTGCCAGACGCTGGGCATCACGCTCCAGTTGCGTCTGGGAAGAGTCGCGCATGGCCAGGCTGACTCCCGCAGTCGCCATGGCCATGATGGCAACAACGACCATCAGCTCCAGCAGCGTAAAACCTGTGTTATTCCCAGCTGCCGATGTCCGCATTCTTGCCCTCGCCGCCGGGTTGACCGTCTGCGCCGAAGGAGAGCACATCCACTTCACCCCGCACGCCGGGGTTCAGATACTGGTAGGGGCGGCCCCAGGGGTCATTGGGCAACTTGTCCAGGTAGCTCTTCCAGTTGGTGGGAACAGGGCCTTCGGTGGGTTTTGCACGCAGGGCTTGCAGGCCCTGGGCTGCGGTCGGGAAACGCTGGTTGTCCAGCTTGTAGAGTTTGAGCGCGCCCATCAGGTTGTTGACGTCGGTTTTGGCCGCGGTGGCGCGGGCGTCGTCGGCGCGATCCAGCACGTTGGGCACGATCAGCGCTGCCAGCACACCGATGATGACGAGCACCACCATCAATTCAATGAGGGTGAAGCCAGTTGCAGGGCGCTTGCGCGGGTGCACAGGTGGCACCGATAGGGATGGGTGTGCTTGGTGGTTCATGGTCGGGTCAATCATAATCGCGCAATGCATACAAACGCTTTTCAGGTGTGGGGGACTCGGCTTGCAACCTTGGTGCTGGCTGCGTTGGCGGCGCTCAGTGGTACCTATTGGGCACTTAAGAGTACGCATGCCAACAGTGTATCGACAGCGGTTCCTGCAGCAAGTTTCACCGGAATGGACCCACAGGCCCTGGCCAGAGCATTGGGCGGTGGTGGTGCTGTGGCCAATGCAAGTGTGCAGGCGGCCCCCAGCACGGCCTATGTCTTGGTGGGCGTGTTGGCAGATCGCCAGCATGGCGGCGCTGCGCTGATATCGGTGGATGGCAAGGCCGCCAAGCCCTACCGTGTGGGCGCTGCGGTGGACGGCGGCCTGGTCCTGCAGTCGGTTGCAGGGCGTCGTGCGGTGCTGGCCGCTGGTGTGGATGGGCCGGTGCAAATGACACTGGAACTGCCCCCCCTAAGCAAGTGATGCCCCGCTTGCGGGCACAGGCCATGCCTGAACGGGCGGTCGCTCTGGACGCACTGCGCGGGATGGCCGTGCTGTGGATGACACTCTTTCATTTTGCATTTGACCTCAACCATTTCGGCTGGATCCGTGCGGATTTCTACCGTGATCCCCTGTGGACGGTGCAGCGCACTTGCATCTTGAGCCTGTTCCTGTTGTGCGCGGGTTGCGGTCAGGCGTTTGCGGTCCATGCGGGGCAGAGCTGGAGCCGTTTCTGGCGGCGGTGGCTGCAGATTGCAGCGTGTGCGTTGGCGGTCAGCCTGGGGTCGGCGCTGATGTTTCCCAACAGCTGGATTTACTTTGGTGTTCTGCATGGCATGGCTGTGATGCTGTTGGTGTGCAGGGCCACAGCGTCCTGGGGTCATTGGTTGTGGCCTGCTGGTGGTGTGGTGGTCTTGTTGGGTGTCTATGCGCCCCAGCTGCATGCCGTGTTGCCGTTTGCCGAAGCCCTGGATAGCAAGGCATTGAACTGGATTGGGCTGATCAGCCGCAAACCCATTACCGAAGACTATGTTCCTGTGCTGCCCTGGCTGGGCGTCATGTGGTGGGGTATGGCCGCAGGCCAGTGGATACTGGCGCGGGGCTGGATGGCGCGATGGGATCGGGCTGCCCACGCGCTACCGCTGGCACCGCTAACTTGGCTGGGTCGCTGGAGCCTGACCTGGTACATGGCCCACCAGCCGGTGCTCATCGGCTTGCTCACGCTGGTGGGGTTGTTGCGCTAACCAGGCCAGCACTTTCAGTGCGGCCCTTGTGGGAAAGCGAATCAGTAGCTGCGGCCCTTGGTCACCGCTTCACGGGTGATTTTCCAGGCGCCTTTTAGGTTTTCCAGATTCAGGGTCTTGTTGACAGAGTCCTTGTAATTGACCGATCCGTACTCCTGTGAAAACGCCACTTCTGCCGTTTTGTTGTCACAACGTACGGTTGTCACTTTACCAATGGTGATCTGGATGTCGCCCTGCTTGTTGATGCGGCTGGTGCGCATGGTTTCCCATTGATTGCGGGTCATGGACTTTTCCGGTACAAAACTGCCGGAGTAGGCGCCAAGGTAGGCACTCACATCTTTTTTGTTCCAGGCGTCCAGCCAGGTTTGGACAGCCTTGGGCACCTGGCTGCAAAAGTCTGCGGGTGGGGTTGTGGGTGGCAGCGCGATCGCGGCAGCGGTAGTTGCCCCAGTGACAGGTTTGCCTGGATCTGCAGGCAATGTTGCTGGGCGGGAGTTGAAGCTACGGTCCAGCGCGGGGACGGTAGGAACCTGGATGTCGCACTGCATCAGCGCGTCGTCGTCCTGGGCATTTCCCGAGGCGCTAGGCGCTTCAGGGGACAGCGTTTGCAATTTCAAGGTGCTCAGTAGTGTGCCGGACGTGGCAAGCACCCGAACGGCCGACAGCTGCAGGTCGTATTCCGCATTGGCCAGGGCTCGGCGTGCCTGATACAGCTCGTTTTCGGTATCCAGCAAGTCCAGCAGCGATCGCTGGCCTATGTCAAATTGTTGTTGGTAAGCTTGGCGAGCCTTGGAGGTGGACAGCTCGTGTTGGCTCAGCAACTTGATTTGTGCCGCCAGACGCTGGGAATCGTTGAAGGCGATCTCGCCGGTTTGCCAAACATCGCGGCAAGCCTTGTCGCGCAGGTCGTAGGCGCTGTTGAGTTTGGCGGCGTACTGGTTCACCCGGGCCTTGTCGGACCCGCCACGGTACAGGTTGTAGCTCAGCACCACTTCGAGTGCGGTATCGCGGTAATCACCACTGACGCCACCCTGGTTGGTTTCCATGCTCTGGCGCGCACGCAGTTCAACGGTTGGGCTGTAGGCTGCGCGGCGTACGTTGGCGTCTGATCGGTAGCCACGAACGGTGGCCACTGCCGACAAAAACTCCGGATTGCTGCGTATGGCGTCAGCAGGGAACCCCATACCTGCCTTCAAGAACTGTCCCATCGATTCGGGAGCGCTGAGATTGGCGGCAGGAAGCTGCCCTACCAGCCGCTGGTACCGAGCGGACACATCATGCAGGTTGCTGGACTCAGTGAGCCAATTGGATTCAGCCAGGGCCATGCGACCCGCCGCTTGCTCAAGGTCAACCTTGCGGCCCACGCCAGCCGTCACTTTCTGGCTCAAGCGATCGTGCACTTCTTGGTGGGTCGTAAAGTTGTCCGCTGCGAGTTGGACCAGTTCGCGGAAGCGCAGGACGTCGGTGTATGCGCGAGCCGCTTCCAGCGCGGTCTGGTTACTGCTGGCCAGCAAGTCGTAGTAGGCAGCTTGTTGTGCGTAACTCAGGCGTCGGGTTTCGTGCAGTGTCGCGAATCCATCAAAAAGGGTCTGGCGCAATTGCAGGGAGGCACGGTTGCCGTTGTAGCCCAGTGTGGAAGCGAGTGCTGGTGTTTTTGTCTCGTAGGCCCCGCCTGCTACTTCCAGATCGATCCGCGGCAACCAGCCGCCCTGTGCCACTCCCCGCTCTGCCTTTGCAGCTTCGAGGTTGTGGAAGCGCAGCTTGACTTCGGGGTTCTGCAAAATGGCGCGCTCAACCGCATCTTTTAGCGTAGTGGGGGACTGTTGTGCGCTGGCCAGTGGACTGAAGCTGGCTGTGGCAATTAGGATTGCCGTGCTGATGGCGGTGAGCTTGGTCATGGTTCCGGAGTTCTTCCTGCAATATTGGACTGTCGGCTAGGACCCGCCCAGGCGAAGGACTGTGCTAGTGTTCACGAAGTATAGATAGCGTTGCATTTTGCTAGTAAATTGCGAGCAATGGGGCTAGGGTTAGCGCCACAGTTTTAAAAAACGGCTGGATGTGAAAAAATACACAAAATGTTACAACATTCGTTCGACATCTTTGCAACAGGGGCTGCTGTGGCAGGACTGGTCACAGGGCGATGTCAACTTGTGGTTCAGCGAGCTGGTGGTGGCCTGACTGTAGATGCAACCATGAGTACACCACGCAAGTAATGGATTCCCCTTCCTGATGGTGCACATGGTGCACAGACCCAATTTCAAGATCAGAGCCTTTTTTGCAGGGCTGTGTATCAGCGCGATTTGGCTTGGCGGATCAGCCTTTGGTGGCGTGGAATTCGAGCGCTTGTTGGCGTCACTTACGCAACGCTGGGGAGTGGCCTCAGCGAGCAGATTCAACGCCTGGCAGAGCGTGGTGCTGAACAACAAGTCGGCATCAGATTTAGACCGATTGAAGCGCACCAATGACTTTTTCAATCGCAACATCACATTTGGCGACGACGCTGCCGTGTGGACCCAAGAGGACTATTGGGCTACCCCTTTGGAGTCCCTGGGCAAAGGCTCTGGCGATTGCGAGGATTTTGTGATTGCCAAATATTTCACGCTGAAAGAAATGGGCGTCGACTCCGGCAAACTGCGGTTGATCTATGTAAGGGCCAAGACTGGATCCACCGAGAGCACGGCCTTGCAGGCGCATATGGTTTTGGCTTACTACGCCAGACCCGAGGCAGAACCCCTGGTCCTGGATAACTTGATTGCCGATATACGTCCGGCTTCACGTCGTCCCGACCTGGTGCCGGTCTTCAGTTTCAATAGTGAAGGTATTTTTACCGGAGTCTCCGGCAAGGATGCAACGCCCGCGGCAGGAACCGGTCGGTTGTCGCGATGGGAAGATTTGCTGAAACGTGCACGCGCAGAAGGCTTCGAGTGAACTCGGAGCACACAAAAGGAAGTTAAAAATGTCAATGTTTCGCCAACTATGGCTTGCCATCATTGCGAGTACCCTCATGGCCCTGGCAGGTAGTTTGCTCGTATCGATGTTGAGCGCACGCGCCTACCTGGAATCCCAGCTGTCGATCAAGAACACCGATAACGCAACGGCGCTGGCCTTGTCTCTAAGCCAGAGCAATCCGGATGAAGTGACGGTTGAACTGGTCGTTGCATCTCTGTTTGATGGTGGGCATTACGAGCTGGTGAGGGTTACAAATCCCCAAGGTGGCACGATGGCCGAGCGCATTGGGTCGGACGCTGATTTGGGCGCGCCATCCTGGTTTGCACACCTTTTGCCTATCCGTGCCCAGGCCGGACAAGCGCAAATTTCGAGTGGTTGGAAGCAGTTTGGCACCGTAACACTGGTCAGTCAGAGCCGGTTTGCTTATGCAGCCCTATGGAAAAGTGCCAAGGAGATGGTTGTGGCGCTGACCTTGGCCGGGCTCGCGGGCGGTTATATGGCGACCTTGGTTTTGCGCCGTTTGCGCAAACCCTTGAATGCAGTGATTGACCAGGCGCAGGCGATTACGGAACGGCGCTTTGTAACGATGGACGAGCCTGCCGTGCCGGAGCTGAAGAAGTTGGCTCAGGCCATGAACGTGACCGTTGCACGGCTCAAGACCATGTTTGATGACGAGGCCAAGCGGCTCGACGTGGTCAGGCGCGAAGCCAACTGTGACACCCTGACAGGCTTGGCCAATCGCAGCAATTTCATGGCCCGGTTAAGGGATACGGTCCAATCCGAGCATTCAGCTGGTGGGTCGGTATTCATTGCTAGGGTTGCCAATCTGGCGAGCGTTAACCAATCCTTGGGCCGCAAGGATACGGATGAATTGTTGCGGGCCTTTGGAAGAGGTTTGCTATCCGTGTCCGCGCGTTATCCGGAAGCTTTGGCAGCCCGACTGAACGGAGCTGACTTTGCCATGCTGGTCCCTGCGCTGAGTGCTCCGCAGGGCGTTGCCGATGAGCTATTTGCTGCGTTGACCAATGAGGCGCAAGCTTATCTGCCCAACAGTCCCAGCACTTGGCTGGGTTGTGGAAATTTCCCGCCGGGCTTGGAAATGGAGACGATCCTGGCCCAAGTGGATATGGCGTTAGCAGCTGTGGAAGCAGATGGGGCCAGTGGTCTGAAAGTCGTGGACCTGCGCTTGGGTGACGATGCACCCAAGAGCTCTGAAGAGTGGTCTAAGCTGATACACCGCGCGCTGGACCAGAAGTGGGTTCGATTGGTGTCTTTTCCGGTGATGGCCTTGAATGGCAATCTGGTGCATAGAGAGTGCCCCCTGCGGTTGATGTTCGATGAACAAGGGGAGTGGCAGCCGGCAGGTAAGTTCCTACCGGTGGCGGAGCGGCTGAAGCTGACCCCGCTGCTGGACTTGG
This sequence comes from uncultured Rhodoferax sp., assembly GCA_963513355.1. Classification (GTDB taxonomy): domain Bacteria; phylum Pseudomonadota; class Gammaproteobacteria; order Burkholderiales; family Burkholderiaceae_C; genus Allorhodoferax. Next base: position 98,168 of record CAUPQG010000018.1, read on the forward strand.
CTGCTGTTTCTCTGGGACTCGACGAGCTGGAGGCCAAACCGCAGCTCGCGGGACTGGCCATCAACTTGTCCGCTAGCTCCATTCACTTGCCCGAGTTCCGGGCTGACTTGCAGCGGCTGTTGAAACGCCGCGTTGGGACCCAGCGCCTATGGCTGGAAGTGGCCGAGTCTGGCGCCCTGTCGCACTTCGATGCTTTTAAGGCGCTGTGCGGCGACCTGCGCGGAATGGGCTGCAAGCTGGGGTTGGAGCACTTTGGACGGCAGTTCAGTGAAATCGGCCGTTTGCACGACTTGGGGCTGGACTACATCAAGGTGGACGGCAGTTTTGTGCGCGGACTTGATGGCAATGCAGGTAACCAGGCCTTCCTAAAAGGCCTTTCCACTATCGCACACAGCATCGGTTTATTGGTTATCGCGGAAGGCGTTACCAATGAGTCTGATTTGCGTGCGTTGGGGCCGGTCGGGTTCGATGGCGCCACCGGACCAGCGGTCAATGAGCCTACCGCGTGATCATAGAGAGAGGCTGAGGCCTGGCGGGGGTAGCCTTTCTGCCTCCCCCGCTTTCTGAAGACCGTTATGGAGTTCCCGCCTTCAGCAAGTCAGCTGCAATAGTCAGACTGACCGACGCCGATGCAGTTCCTCCATGTCCATCGCTCACGGTGTAGGTGAATGATGCCTCGCCGACGTAGTCCTTGTTGGGCGTGAACACCACATTGCCACCAACCAGGGAAACGGTACCGTTGGTTGCATCCAGCACCGAACTGATGGTGAGTGGATCGCCATTGGGGTCTGAATCGTTACTGAGGAGGCTCGCCGATGCGATGGTCAGCGGAGTATTGGAGGTTCCAGCAACCGTGTCTGCAACCGCGATAGGCGCTGCGTTGACTGTCAAATCAACCTTTGTCGTGGCCATGCCGCCATGTCCATCACTAATGGTGTAGTTGAACGAAGCAGCACCGAAGTACCCCGCAGTGGGAGTGAACACAACGTCGGATCCATTCAATGAGACAGTTCCGTGCGTTGCGTCTTGGACTGAGAACAGTGTCAGCGGATCGCCGTCTGAATCGCTGTCATTGATCATTAGCGTGGATGCATTGATCGTGACCGGAGTGTCGGTGGCGGTAGTAGCAGTGTCCGCAACTGCCGTGGGAGCATCATTGACTGGTGTGACCGAGATGCTAAGTGTCGAGGTGTCGTTATTGGATCCGTCGGTCATGGTGTAAGTAACCACTGGAACCGTGCCGTTGTAATCGGGCAGGGGTGTAAAGGTATAGCTACCGTCCACATTGATCAACAATGAACCCACACCGGCAAGCGTGGCCGTTTCCCCGGCCTTGAATACAAAGCTATTGCCGTCGATCTGGAAGGAGGAGACAGTTACCGTTCCACTGCTGCTGGACGTACCTGTCAATACACTGCCTTTCAGTGTTGTGTCCTCGTTGACTTTAACCACTTCGTTGAGGTCGCTGAATCCAGTAGCCGGAGTCGATACGGTGCTGCTGGAGGTCATGACCATCATCGGGGCCGCCAGCGGGGCTGCAAGCGGTGCGTTGTCCACGATGGTAGCGATGCCTGTGCCATCCAGGATGGTGGCATTGCCGGATGCATTGGACAGGTTGACAGTGAAGTTCTCGTTGCCCTCTACCGCCGGATCATTCACGATCGCAACAGTAACAGTCTTGCTGATTTCCCCAGGGGCGAACGTCAGCGTCGTGAGCGCGGCTGCCGTGTAGTCCGTTCCGGCGGTTGCCGTGCCGTTGGCGGTGGCGTATTGCACCGTCACATTGCCGGTGGCTGCCTGGGACAGTGATACTGTAAATGTTGCGGTGCCTGCGCCTTCGTTGACCGTGACATCGTTGATGGATATCCGTGGCTCGTTGTCCACTATGGTGGCCACACCAACTGCGTCCACGATGGTGGCATTGGTGGATGCATTGCTCAGATTGACGTTGAAAGTCTCGTTGGATTCCACCGTGGTGTCGTTGGCAATATTGACGGTGACGGTCTTGGTCGTCTCGCCTGGTGCGAAGGTGAGAGTGGTGAGCGCCCGTGCCGTGTAATCAGAGCCGGCAATCGCAGTGCCATTGCTGGTGCTGTACTGAACGGTGACGTTTGAGGTCGCGGAGTCGGACAGCGACACGGTGAAGGTCGCAGTGCCCGCTGCTTCATTGACTGTCACGTCGTTGATGGAGATCTTGGGCTCGTTGTCCACAATGGTGGCGACACCTTTGTTATCCAGAATATTGGCGTTCGTCGCACCGGCCAGGGTCACATTGAAGGTCTCGTTCGGCTCCACCGTGGCGTCTTCAGTGACGTTGACCGTTATCGTTTGCGTGGTTTGGCCCGGTGCAAAGGTTACGGTGCCAGACTTGGTGGTGTAGTCCGAGCCAGACGTCGCGGTGCCGTTGCTGGTGCTGTAGTTCACGGTAACAGTATTGGCCGAAGCCTGCGAGAGTGACACGGTAAAGGTCGCATTGCCCTGGCTCTCGTTGACCGTGACGTCGTCGATCGTAATGTTCGGCGCAAAACTACCGGTTTCGGCAATCGTCCCGGTCCCCGTAACACCACCAATGGTCAGCGGCAAGGTCTCTGGTCCCTCCACGCCTCCTGTAGTGGTCGTGGGAATGGTGACTGTAAAGCTGATGACGCCTGCCGGTACTGTCAGGGTTGTTCCGCTCAGAGTGACGCCGTTGCTGAATACGACCGTACCATGGTCAGACGCGGACGCCCTCCCGGCACCACCGGTATCACCCAAGTTGTAGGTAAACGTCGTAGGTGCGCCGGTCATGATGTCCAGGTTCACGGTGTATACCAAGCTGGTTGGGGTGGCCGCCGTGGACTCAAGTACCGTCGGGCTGCTGATGGTGGAGACATTCGGCGGTATGGCGGCGACAGCCAATGGTGGATTGACATCGATCCTCAGTGTTGAACTGGCGCTGTCGCCGTCGGCATCCAGCACCGTGTAGGAAATGTTCTCCTGCTGGGCCACAGTAATGGTTGGTGCTGCCGTGTAGGTGTAATCACCTGTATCAAGGTCGACCACAAACTTGCCACCCTTGAGGGTGGTGACGGTCAAGGTATTGCCTGCGGTGTCAAAGACGCCACGGTTTGTCCCCGTCACGGATACGCCGCCGGTTCCGCTGTTGGCCGTTGGATCAAAGGTATAGACGCTGCCATCAACGCTCAGCGTTTGCAGGAAGCCTCCGTCCGCACCAAAGCCGACCGAGGCGCCCAGTCCGCCTCCAATGACGTTGCCTGCGGTTGGTGCGACCACACTGTCGCGCAGGATGGGTGGCAGTTGGGTGATGTCCGTCACCACAATGCCGTTGGTGTTGGTGCTGTTGAGCCCGTCGTAGGCAATCGGGTCCAGTGCGGCCTGTGTGGCTCCTGTGCCCATGCCGAACGAGAAGCTCTTGACGTCGTTGGTGTTCAGGAAGTTAGTCCAGGTCGTTTCGGCGGCTGGATCAATCTGGCTGGTTGCTGGATTGGGCTGTCCGTCAGACAGGAAATAGGAAACATTCTGGGCACCGGCCAGTTTTCCGCTGTCACTGAATGCGCTTTGCGCGGTGGAAATGCTAGCGTCGTAATTGGTGCTACCGCTGGCGGAAAGACCGTTGACGATGGTCTTGGCTGTAGTTACATCCACCCAACTGGTTCCCTGCTCCGCAGCCGATGTCGAGAACGTGACGATGCGCACACGCACGTCACCCAGATTGTCGTAACCATCCAGCAACCCGATAACTGACTCTTTCATCAGCTGAAGTCGGGTCTTGCCGCCACCGCCATCGGTGGTGGTCATGGAGCCGGAAACGTCCAGTGTCAGCAGGATGTTGGTGTTGACGTTGGGCAGCGTCACAGAGGCTGTCGTTTGTGTTGCAGACGGTGCGTCGTCTTCGATGCTAATGGTCAAAGTGGATGTGCTGCTGACGGTGCCGTCAGACACAGTTACGGTGACCGGAATGGATTGCAGGTTTTCGCCGCCACCGGTGGGATGGTCAATGGATTTGAGCAAAGTTGAGGTGTAGGCCCCTGTGTTGTCAATGGTGACCGTCATCACCGTCTGTCCTGCCGCGCTGCCCGTCAGAGTCTGATTGGCGTTGGTCAGTGCCCATGTGACAGCGTTGCCGTTCGAAGTGAGGCTGACTGCAGGTGCCCCTAGCGTGACCGTGACTGTGTTGTCCGGGTCGGATACGGTGAACTGGCCCGTGCTGGTGGTAGCGTTGGTGTTGTCGGACGGCGAGCCAACCGTGTCGGCGATTCCGCCGGTTAAGCCTTCTTCCGAAACCGTACTGGTTTGGCCGGCGCTGATAGTTGGTACGTCATTGGTTCCTGTAACAGTAATGGTGAGCGTGGTGGTGTTGGAGACCAGGCCGCTCGGATCTTTCACGGTATAGGTGAACACATCATTGGCGGTAGCGCCGGTGGCAAGGGTGTCTGCTGCTGGCTGATCAGCGACATAGGTGTAGCTACCATCGGCATTCAACGTCAGGTGACCGTAGGTCCCTGTCAGTGAGGTCGCAACGCCGGAGCCTTGTGTGACGGCTCCAGTACCTGCTACGGCGCCACTAACTAGCAGGGATGCTGTGGTGTTGTCTGCATCGGTGTCTGTGCCAGGTGTTCCCTGGATCACACCCGTCAGGGCGGTTGTAGTCAGCGTTGCATCTTCGTTCACCGCGCCTACGTTCGCAACCGCAACAGGCGCATCATTGGTGCCCGTGACGGTAATGGTGAGTGTAGTGGTGTTGGAGACCAGTCCGCCGGGGTCTTTCACCGTATAGGTAAAGACATCATTGGCAGTGGCGCCAGTAGCAAGAGTGTCTGCGGCAGGCTGATCTGCTACATAGGTGTAACTGCCATCGGCATTCAAGGTCAGGTGGCCGTAAGTACCTGTCAAAGATGTTGCGACGCCAGAACCTTGGGTTACGGCACCTGTTCCTGCCACGGCACCACTGACTAGCAGCGACGCGGTGGTGTTGTCTACGTCGGTATCTGTTCCAGGCGTGCCTCTGATCACACCTGTAAGAGCGCTTGTAGTGAGCGTGGCATCTTCGTTTACTGCACCCACATTTGCTACCGCCACGGGGGCATCATTGGTGCCTGTGACTGTAATGGTCAGGGTAGTAGTGTTGGAGACCAGTCCGCTAGGGTCTTTCACAGTGTAGGTAAAGACATCATTTGCGGTGGCGCCGGTAGCAAGTGTGTCTGCGGCAGGCTGATCTGCCACATAGGTGTAACTGCCATCAGCGTTCAAGGTTAGATGGCCGTAAATACCCGTCAAAGATGTCGCAACGCCAGCGCCTTGGGTGACGGCTCCTGTGCCTGCAACTGCACCGCTGACCAGCAGCGACGCAGTTGTGTTGTCTTCGTCTGTGTCAGTCCCAGGGATGCCGCGGATAACCCCGTTTGCTGCTGTAACTGTCAGGGTGGCATCCTCATTGACGGAGCCAATGTTTGCCACCGCTACCGGCGCATCGTTCGAGCCGGTGACGGTAATGGTCAGCGTGGTCGTGTTGGAAACCAGACCGTCTGGGTCCCTTACGGTGTAGGTAAATACATCGTTGGCTGTCGTTCCCACCGCCAATGCATCCGCAGCAGGCATGTCGGCAATGTAGGTGTAGCTACCGTTGGCATTGAGGACAAGATGGCCATATGTGCCAGTCAGCGATGTGCCAATGCCGTTTCCTTGTGTTACGGCCCCAGCGCCAACAACCACTCCGCTTACGACTAAAGAACTCGAAGCGTTGTCCACATCAGTGTCAGTTCCCAGACCCTGGATCACACCGGTCAGTGCAGTTGTTGTGAGTGTTGCATCCTCGTTCACGGCACCGACATCGGCTACTGCAACGGGACGATCGTTTGAACCATTGATAGTGATCGTCAAGGTCGCGGTGGTGGTGTCGCCGTCACCATCGGTGATGGTGTAGGTGTAGCTGTCGAAAAGCACTTGGTCCGCGGTTAATGCGTTGACTGCGGCGTTGGCGTTGTTCAGCGTGTAGGTGTAGGTGCCGTTGCTGTTCAAGACCAAAGAGCCATAGGTCAGCGCCACGGTGGCGGGCGTGACGGGCGTGGCGTTGGCATCAGCGCCCACGGTGTCGTTGGTCAGCACGGTGCCGCTGACGGTGTTGGGTGCTGCATCCTCGGTGATGGAGGCGGCGTCGGCCACGGCCACTGGGGTGTCATCGGTGATGCGTACGGTGAGAGTACCCGCGCTGGTGTCTCCTCCTAAGTCTGTCACCAAGAGGGAGATCGTGTCGGAGCTTTCCGACGCAGCGGGGTGACCCAACTGAGTTTTGAGGGCGTAGGTATAGCTCAGTGCGCCGGTACCAGCCACAAAACTGGTCAAGGTTAGGGTGCCTTCGCCGGTATCGATGACTATTGGCGTAGTACCAAGTGCATTGAGTTGGGTGGCTGTAACTGTCGTGCCACCCACAACAATACTGGCCAGACCATCCGGGGCGCTTACTGTGATAGTGCCAGTGGTAACATTCGATCCATCATTTAAGGTGCCTGAGGCGAGGCCTGCTTCATTTACAGTTGCTTGACCCGTAGCACCGCCATTTCCGTCAACCGGAATGATGCTCGGGGGGCCGTCAGTGCGCCCATTAATTGTGATGGTGAGTAGAGCTGTGGCGGTGTCGCCGTCACCATCGGTGAGGGTGTAGGTGTAACTATCAACAAGTGACTGGCCATCTTTCAATGCATTCACTGAAGGATTAGCGTTGTTCAGCGTGTAGGTGTAGGTGCCGTTGGACTGCAGATTCAGCGTGCCATAGGTCAAATTGATAGTCCCGGCGGTGGCAGTGACCGGTGTTGCGTTGGCATCTGCGCCAACCGAGTCGTTAGTCAAGACTGTTCCACTGACCGTATTGGGCGCAGCATCTTCCGAAATAGCAATACTGTCAGCGGTCGCCGTAGGGGTATGGTCAATGATCTGCACGACCAGATTGCCGGTGTTGGAAGCCCCCCCAAGGTCGTTGACCGTTAAGGTGATGGTGTCGATGCTCTGGGTTGCGCCAGGCTGGTTCTGCGCGGCGTTCAATGTGTAGCTGTAGGACAGCGCACCGGTGACCGCATTGAAGCCGTTCAGTGTCAGAGTACCTTCGCCGGTATTGATCACCACCGGCGTGACTCCCAAGGCGGCCAACTGGGCAGCCGTGACGGTGGTGCCACCGACGACGACGCTGGCCAGACCGTTGGGAGCTGTGACAGTGATGGAGCCTGTGGTGGTCTCGCTGGTGTTGCCCACGGTGAGCAGGCCCAGCTCATTGACTGTTGCCTG